>NZ_FTMI01000010.1:0-45034 GCF_900155925.1 Cellulosimicrobium funkei | reverse complement strand
CACGGTCCTGGTCGACGACGCGGCGGCCTCGCGCCTGCAGCTGGGCGACTACTACCGCCAGACGTACGCGTCCAAGCCCGACTGGCAGGGCCTCTAGCCCGCCGCCCGGGCGGCTCGACACCGTCCGGACTTCACCCGCTCGAGAACTGGACGCCTGTCCAGTTGGGTGTCTAGGTTGAGGCCCAGCCGATGCCCGCACCACAGCCCCCTGCAGGTGCGGGCATCGGCGACGACGGCGGTGCCGCCTCATCGTGTCCGACACGCCCGTGCCCCTGCTGCTCCGGTCCCGCTGGTCCGCGGGGGTACGGCGGCGCCCGTGGACGACGACCGCCGAGACCCGACCGACCACGACCCGACGGGAACCACCATGAGCACCTCGACCGGGCGCCGCGCCGCCGGGCGGGCCACCGCCGCCGCCGCCCTCGCTGCCACCGCCGCGCTCCTCGCGGGGCCGGCCCACGCGGCGGAGGGTGACACCTACGTGCCGACCGAGCCCTCGATGCGCCTGACGACCCTCGCACCCGTGTGCGAGAGCGACGCCGCGTACCTCGACTACGCGATCGAGGTGGAGGGCACCGACCACGACACCGCGACGGTCACGTGGATCAACCCCGACGGCGAGAGCGTCGTGCAGAGCGGGCTCCCGCTCTCGGGCCGCCTCCTGTGGCCCGGTGCGGTCGTCGACGACTCCGGCCGCGGGGTCGACTGGCCCGGCTGGCGCCTCGAGGACGGCCGGTGGGTCGAGGGCGACGAGTACGACTGGGTGCGCCCCTCCGTCGACGTCCGCTTCGAGGTCAACCCCCACGTCGTCGTGACGACCGTCTACCCGCCGGCGTCCCCCGACTGCGCGACGAACCCGCCCGGGCTGGGCGACCCGGCCGGCGTCGTCCCCGTCTCGAGCACGGTCAGCGCCTCCGCGGCGAACCCGGGCCTCGCGGAGACCGGCGTGAGCGCGGCGCTGTACGCCGGGATCGCCGCGGTGCTCGCCGCCGCGGGCACCGCCGTCGTGATCGCGTCCCGCCGGACCCGCCGCGGCTGAGCCGCCGGAGAGCTCCGACCCCCACCGACGCCCGTCGGCCGCGCACCCCGCGCGGCCGGCGGGCGTCGTGCTGTCCGCGCGCCGCCCTTGACCCTGCCGATCCGCCGGGCTACCTTCCTGACGTCAGACATCTGACATCATCTGTTCAAGCGTTCTCGGCAGCGTCGCCGCGTTCCCCCGTGACCGTCCGCCCGCGCCGAGCACCGACCGGAAGGAACGGCATGATCGGACACCTCCGCAGACCCGCGCACCGCGCGGTGACCGTCGCCGCGACGCTCGCGCTCGCGGTGGGCGGCGTCGTCGCCCCCGTCACGACGGCGTCGGCCCACCACACGACCCTCGCCCCGGACTTCGACCTCGCGCCCGCCACCGGCGGACCGGGCTCGTACACCGAGCAGCAGCTCGCGACGAACGGCCAGGGCGGCTTCCCCAACTACCGCATCCCCGCGCTCACCGTGGCGCCGAACGGCGACGTCCTCGCCTCGTACGACGGCCGTCCCACCGCGGCCGACTCCCCCGGGCCGAACTCGATCCTCCAGCGCCGCTCCACCGACGACGGCGTCACCTGGGGGCCGCAGGAGGTCGTCGCCGCCGGGAAGACCACCGCGCCGATCGAGGGCTACTCCGACCCGAGCTACGTCGTCGACCGGGAGACGGGGACGATCTACAACTTCCACGTGAAGTCCTACGACCAGGGCTTCGGCGGCTCCCGGCCGGGCGTCGACCCGACCGCGCGCGACGTCGTCCACGCCAACGTCTCCGCCTCCACGGACGACGGCCGCACGTGGACCCACCGCACCATCACCGCCGACGTCACGGCGGACCTCGGGTGGCGCTCGCGCTTCGCCGCGTCGGGCCAGGGCATCCAGCTCCGCTACGGCCCCCACGCGGGCCGGCTCGTGCAGCAGTACACGATCATCAACGGCTCCGGCCAGTTCCAGGCCGTGTCCGTCTACTCCGACGACCACGGCGCGACGTGGCAGGTCGGGCAGCCCGTCGGCACGGGCATGGACGAGAACAAGACCGTCGAGCTCTCGGACGGGCGCGTCATGCTCAACTCGCGCGACTCCGCCGGGTCGAAGTACCGCAAGGTCGCGTACTCGACCGACGGCGGCGTGACGTACGGGCCGGTCACCATCGACACCGAGCTGCCCGACCCGACCAACAACGCGTCGATCGTGCGCGCGTACCCGAACGCACCGCAGGGGTCGGCCGAGGCGAAGGTGCTCCTCTTCTCGAACGCCGCGTCGCAGACCGGGCGCGTCAACGGCACCGTCCGCGTCAGCTACGACGACGGCGAGACGTGGCCCGTCGCGCGCGTCTTCCAGCCGGGCGGCATGGCGTACTCGACGCTCGCCACGCTCGCGGACGGGACCGTCGGCCTGCTCTACGAGCCCGGCGGTGGCGGGGGCGGCATCCGGTTCGCCAAGCTCGACCACGACTGGCTCCTCGCGGCCCCGAGCAGCACGCCGGGCGAGGTCGAGGTCACCGCGGCGAGCGTCACGAGCGCGACCCCGGCCGGCGGCTGGAAGGTCGGCGACATCGTCACCTACTCGTTCACGATGACCAACCTGTCCGACGCCGTGACGACCGTCTCGCCGACGGGGAACCTCGAGCGGTTCGACCCCGCGCAGGGCGCGCCGAACTGCCGCTACCGCAACCTCGGGGCGCGCGCGGCGTACACGTGCACGTCCGCCCGGCACACGATCACGCAGGCCGACCTCGACGCGGGCTTCTTCGCCCCGCGCACCACGTGGACGTCGACGTCCGGCACGACCGTCACCACCGTGGAGCACGAGGGTCCCGGCGTGTACTTCGGCGCGCCCGGGAACATCAGCGTGCGCGGGACGCACGCGAACCCGCAGCAGTCGTACGCCGTGGGCGACCGCCTGAGCTTCACGTTCGACGTGCGCAACCTCTCGACGGCCGCGACCCAGGTCGTGCCGACGGGCAACCTCGCCGGGCTCGACCCCGCGAACGCCGCGCAGAACTGCCGGTACCGGAACCTCCCGGCCGAGGGGTCGTACACGTGCACGTTCGCGCACCACGTCGTCACGCAGGCCGACCTCGACCGCGGGTCGTTCACGCCCGCCACGACGTGGACCTCGACCTCCGGGTCGAGCGTGACGGTCGTCGAGCTCGACGGTCCGACGGTCGAGCTCGCCGCCGCCCCTGCCGCGCTCGCGGTCCAGGCGACGAGCCGCTGCCTCGCCGGCGGCGCGTACGTCGCGGTCACGGCGCGCAACACCGGCGACGAGCCCGCCGACGTCACGCTGCGCACGCCGTACGGCGAGCGCACGGTGGCGGACGTCCAGCCGGGCCGGGCGGCGTACCAGTCGTTCGCGGTCCGCGCGGCGTCGGTCGACGCCGGGAGTGCGAGCGCCGGGACGGCCACGGCGGCCGTGGACGCCGACTACGCGGCGGCCGACTGCTCCTGACACCGGGAGCGCCGGGCCGGGTGACGCGGGGGCGTCACCCGGCCGGGACGGCGTCTGTGCGGGCCGGGGTGCCGGCCGACCGGCGCGAGAGCAGCGCGGCGGCGAGGAAGCAGACGGCGCCGAGGAGCGTCCCGGCGTCGTCCCACCACGCGCTCAGGTACGTGCCCGTGGACGGGTCGACGTACGCCCCGACGGCGGACGCCGCGAAGGCGACGGAGCCGATCATGTTCAGCCACGTGCCGTGCCACGTGCGCGCGTCGGTGTCCCACAGGTGGCCCCGGTCGCGCGTCGCGAGGACCGCGAGCGCCGACGACACGAGGAACGCGACCGAGCCGTAGGCGTCCGGCCTCCACCCCACCCACAGCGCGGTCGGGGCCTTCACGGCCGCGACGAGGGCCGCCGTCGTGCTCACGTTGAAGCACAGCGTCCCGACGAGCTGCACGGCCGCGGACCACCAGTCCCAGCGGTCGGCGGGCAGCGTGCCCGTCCGGGGCGTGCGGCGCCCGCTCAGGCCGAGCTGGACGAACGCCGCGGCCGTGAAGAAGACCGAGCCGACGACGAACGTCACCCCGGTCGCCACGGCGCCCACCGCGCCCGCGTACGGCGGGAGCGCGCCGACGAGGAAGCACAGCGACCCCGCCGCGAACCCCCACGCCTCGCGCCGCAGGCGACGCCCCGGGTCGGCGGTGCGGGTGCGGGTCATGCTCGTCCTTCCGCCGTGCCGGGCCGGCCCGCGCGACGGCGGACCGGCCGTGTCAGGCGAGGATGCGGGCCTTCTGGGCCTCGAACTCGGCCGGCGTGAGCACGCCCTGGTCGCGGAGCGCGGCGAGCTGCGTGAGCTGCTCGATGCGCGCGTCCGTGGCCGCCGGAGCCGGCGCGGCGTACTGCGGTGGCGGGGCCGCGTACTGCGGCTGCTGCGGCGGGTCCGCGTACTGCGGCGCCTGCGCCGACTCCTGGGCGGCCCAGCGGCCCGCCTGGCGGCGCGAGACACGGTTCGAGACGGCGGTCGCCGTCCCGGCGACGACGGCGGTGCGGGCCACGCCGCGGAGCAGTCCTGGCACGGTGGTCTCCTTCCTGGCGCCGGTCAGCCGACCGGCTCGGTGGCGTCCAGCGACGCGATGAGCGCCTGGACCGGGATGCGCCCGCTCGCGACGAGCTGGGCACCGTTGCGGCGCAGGGCGGTCGCGAACGGCGCCGCCCACACGTTCTCGTACACCAGCACGACGGCCGTCATGCCGGGCTCGACGGCGTCCACCGCCTGCGCGAGGTCGTCGTCGTCGAGCAGCCCCGACCGCGCGCCCTCGAACACCGCGAGCTCCGTCGACCCGTCGTCGAGCTCCTCGAGCCCGACGGCCGTCACGCCGCCGTCGTCCTCGCGGCGCACGACCACCAGGTCGAGCACGCGGATGATGCCGCGGTCCACGAGGTCGACGAGGTAGGGGAACGCGGCGTCGCCCGTCGCGCGGTCGGTGGGGAGCTCGACGACGAGGAAGTCGACGGGCCCGCTCTCCCGGAGGTCGTCGAGCCCGTCACCGGGCCCGTCGCTGAGTTCCTGCGTCATCGTGGCGTCCTCCCCGCGTCCGTCCCGCGCGGCGCACGGGCTCCGTCCCCCAGGCTCGCTCCCGGGCGCCGTCCGCGTCCTCACCCGGGAAGTGTGAAGTCGCGTCACAGGTACGCGACGTGCACGCCGTCGATGCGCCCGTCGAGCGCGAACGGCATCCGGTCCGCGTACACGCGCGAAACCGGCCTCACGGCCGTGCAGCGTGGCTCGATGCTCGTCCGTCCTCCCGTCCGTCCCGGGCCGTGCGGACCCGGCGCCGTGGCCCGCCCGGGCGCGGTCGACGCCGCCGCCACACCCGACCTCCGCGAGGAGACCTGGGTGGACCTGCGGGGACGGGTGCGCACCGCTCGACCGGGCGGCAGATCGGCCATGATGGTCCTCGGCGTCGCGCGCGGCCAGGGTCGTCGCCCGCGACGTGCACGGCACGGAACCGGTCCGCGACGAGGGGGCACTCATGGAGGAGCAGGACGTCGACCGGGCGCACCGGCCGACGAGACCTCGGCGCGTGCGCCTGCCCGTCTGGGCGGGGACGAGCCTCGTGGTCGTCGGGGCGCTGGTCGTCGTGGCGCTCCTCGTCTCGCGGCTCTCCGGCGGCGCAGAGGCCTGCCCCGCGATCGGGTACGCCGATCTCCTCGAGGTGGTGCTGACCGGCGACACCGAGGAGGTGCACCATCTTCAGGTGCGCGACGGCGGAGGCGACGTGTGGCAACCACCGCTGCCAACGGGTCCCGACCCCCCGGAGTCGGCCGTCGCGACCTCGCGGGACGGTGACACCTGGTCCTTCACGCTCTTCTCGCGGACCGACCCGGTCGGGCTGCGCGCCCTCGACGAGACCGGAGCGGTCCTCGCCGAGACCGAGAAGTCCGTGAACTGGGTCCGCGTCAGGGGGTCGGAAGCGTGCGGCGGCCCGATGGAAGCCCGGGTGGGCTGGACGCTCTGATCACCCCCGAGCACGGACCGGCCGTCGACGGCCACCCGTAGGGCCCGAGCGTCGTCCGCGTGCCCTGCCGCCGCCCGATCAGCCAGCCGGCGCGCGCCGTGCAGCGCGCACCTGCGTGGACCCGAGCACGGCGAGCGACGTGACGACGAGCAGAGCCGCCCCGGCCGCACACACCTCGGCCACGCCCGACCCCGTCGCAGCGTTGAGGAGCGCCCCCACGATCGCGGCGGCGCTCAGGGTCGCCGCTGTCGCGACGGCTCGGGGCGCCTCGACGTCGGACGAGCCGCGGGCCCAGCCCCGGACCAGGCGCCAGCCGAGGACCCCGCACCCCAGGGTGAGGACCGCCCCGACACCGCCGACGAGCGTGACGAGCTGCTGCACTTCCGCGAGGAGCTCCGGTGACGCCGCTGCCGCACGGGGCGCCTCGTCGCGGTACTCCGTCACCGCCGCGGCGACGACCAGGCCGGGCAGCGCGCCGGCGACGCAGAGCAGGACGGTCGCGAACGCGAACAGCTCGACGGCCGGGCGCGCAGCGCGAAAGCCCCACGTCCAGGCTCGTCCGTCGTCCATGCCTGAGGAGTCTGGCAGAGATCGGTGTCGTCCCGAACGGATCGGCGCGGGGTGTCGGTCTACGGAGCGGTGGGGGTGTTGAGCGCCTGCTCGGCCAGGACCTCGCCGGTCCGGGCGTCGAGGACGACGATCGCGTCGGCGGGCAGCGTCTCGGGCGGCGGGGGCACGTAGCCCTCGACGGGACCGCAGGTGCGCCGGTCGAAGGACTCCAGGACGGTGCCGCTGACGGTCTCGACCGTGGCGGTGGCGGGGTGGTCGAGGATCTGCTGGGGCCATTCCTCGACGGGCAGGTAGCCGCCGTCGGTGTCGGCGGGGTTCGCGTTCCACCAGCCCTCGAGCCCGCCGATCTCGTCCGTCGTGCCGTCGGGCTGGTACTGGGTCGCCGTGTTCCCGCCCGGTTGCGCCACGTAGCTCGCGCAGATCCGGACGCCGTTCGTGTCGCGCTCGGGCGTGGACGGCTCGGGCGCGCTCGTCGTGGCGTCGGTGCGCGGCGCGTCGCTCGGGCCCGCCGGCACGACCCGGCCCAGCCGGGTGCTGGGCTCGGTGCCCGCGGTCCCGAGCGCGGCCGGCACCACGAACGCCACCGCGGCGATCAACGCGACCGCGGACCCGGCGACGGCGCCGAGACGACGGCGCGTGCGGACCCGCCGCGCGCGGGTCAGGACCTCAGCGGGGTCGAGGTCGGGGTCGAACGGCGCGGCGCGCAACCGGTCGCGCAGCGCGGCGGCGAGGTCGTCGTCGTTCACGGGTGCTCCTCTCCCAGCACGACACGCAACGCGGCGAGTCCGCGCGACGCCGAGGCCTTGACGGTGCCGGGCGTGACGCCCAGCTCGACGCTGACCTGCTCGACCGACAGGTCCAGCAGGTGACGCAGCAGACGACCCGGCGCTGGCGCGGCGGCAGGGTCATCAACGCCCGCACGAGCTCGTCACGGAGCACCACCGCGTCGTCGCCCGCCGCGTGCGCGCGCTCGGGCACGACGTCGACGAGCCGTTCGCGGCGCCGTCGTCGCCAGTGGTCGACCCGGAGGTTCACCAGCACGCGTCGCGCGTACGGCAGCGGGTCCTGGCGTGCCCGCGGCCACGCCCGCCACACGCGCTCGTACGCCTGCTGCGTCAGCTCCTCGGCCCGGTGCCGCTCGCCGACCAGCAGGTAGGCCGTCGTGGCCAGCGCTCTCGCCGAGTCGCGCACGAACGCCTCGAACTCGACCGACGACGACCGGTCGCCCACCGCGAGCGGGAGCGACGCCTCGACCTCGACGCCGCTCGACCCGACCCCCTGCTCCACCCGCACCTCCGCCACCGACCTTCCTGTCACCCACGACAACGCACGAGCGCGCCGAGAGGTTGAAACGCGCCGCCCCTGGCGCGGAGTCGTGGGGCGATGGCAAGGCCGTCGGAGTCGTGCGACGACCGGGGGCGCTCTCCTCCGTTTCCCGAGGGATGAGATGGCTCGGCCGCTCAGGGAAGGCCCCCTCAGTCGCAGCTGTTCTCGACGTGCTCGGTGACCGCGCTGAACGAGGCCTGGTAGTCGTCGTCGAGCAGGAGCTCGGTCCCGTCGTCGCCGTCGGCCAGGGCGTCCGCCACGTCCGAGGCCGTCGTCGTCACGCGGTCCCAGTCCGCGCTGAGCGCGTCGGGCGCGGTGACCTCGCGCATCGCCTCGGCGTCCTGCGCGAACGCGTCCGCGGCCTCGTCGCGCGTGAGCGACTCCGTGCTGGCCCTGACCGTCTCCTCGTAGGACCGGGCGGCGTCGCAGAAGCTCGGCTCGTCCGCCGAGCAGGCTCCTGCCGACACCAGCACCACACCCGCCGCGGCGACCGCCGCGACCCGGGACCGCAGAGCTCTCATGACCGTCCTCGCCTCGCACCCTGCCCGACCTGGCGGCCCGGCCTCCCCGGGCGGCCCGAGGAGCACTGCCGATGATGCCCCAGGCCCTCCGGCACCGCCCCCGGACGCCGCGCACGAGCCGCAGCGGCGCCGTCTGCGTAGCGTGGTGCCCATGACACGCGTCGAGAGCTCGAAGGTCACGGTGGTGGGCGCCGGGAGCGTGGGGACCAGCCTGGCGTACGCCGCGCTGATCCGCGGCTCCGCACGGACGGTGGCGCTCTACGACATCAACCGCGCGAAGGTCGAGGCCGAGGTGCTCGACCTCGCGCACGGCACGCAGTTCACGGGGGCGAGCCAGGTCGTCGGCGGTGCGGACCCGTCGGTCGCGCAGGGGTCGCACGTCGTCGTCATCACCGCCGGTGCGAAGCAGGACCCGGGCCAGAGCCGCCTGGACCTCGCGGGCACGAACGTCCGCATCCTCGAGACGCTGCTGCCGCAGCTCCTCGAGCACGCGCCGGACGCCGTCTACTGCATCGTCACCAACCCGTGCGACGTGCTGACCGTCGCGGCGCAGCAGATCAGCGGCCTGCCGACGTCGCGCGTGTTCTCGTCCGGCACGGTGCTCGACACCTCCCGGCTGCGGCGCCTCATCGCCGACAAGGCTCGCGTCGCGGCGACGAGCGTGCACGCGGACATCGTGGGCGAGCACGGAGACACCGGGTTCGCGCTGTGGTCGCAGGCGCGCATCGGGCCGGTGCCGATCCTCGACTGGGTCTCGCCCGACGGCCACCACTTCACGCACGGCGAGCTCGACGAGATCACCGACCAGGTGCGCCAGGCCGCGTACCGGGTGATCGAGGGCAAGGGCGCGACGAACTACGCGATCGGGCTCGCGGGGGCCCGGATCGTCGAGGCGGTCGTCAGCGACCAGCACGCCGTGCTGCCCGTCGGCACGGTGCACGACGACTACCGCGGCATCGGCGGCGTCGCGTTCTCCGTACCGAGCGTCGTCGCGTCCGGTGGCATCCAGCAGGTCCTCGACCTCACGATGTCCGCGGCCGAGGAGCGTCAGCTCCGCGCGTCCGCCGAGGCCCTGCACGCCGCGCAGCAGGACCTCGGGCTGGAGTAGCAGCCCGCGCCGGGCCACCGCGGCCCTCCCCGCACGGGTTCGTCCGCGCGCGGACGACGGCGCGGCGTCGTCGGGAAATCTCTCGCCTCGGCGCCACGACGACGCCCAGGATCGTCGCCATGCTCCCGCTCTCCGAGATCCATGCCGTCCGCACGACCGTCGACGACGAGTGGCGCAGTCCCGTCGCGGACGCCGTCGCCGCCCGGTGGGGGATCCCGCCCGGTGCGGCGCGGTACTGGCGGTCGAGCGCGTCGCACGTCTTCGTCGTCCCTCCGGGCGTCGACGACCGCGGTGTGCTGTACGTCCGCTTCGTCCCGGCGGCGCTCCGGTCGCGACGATCCGTCGAGGCACCGGCGGCGCTGCTCGCCGCCGTCGGCGCGCAGGGTGGCGTCGTCGAGCCGCTGCCCTCGCTCGACGGCGCGCTCGTGGAGACCGTCCGGACGCCGTCGGGGGACGCGCACGCGGTCGTCGTGCCCGAGGCACCGGGGCGGGAGCACGACGTGGACGACCTGACCCCCCAGGGCGCGAGCGACTGGGGCGCTGCGCTGGCGCGGTTCCACCTCGCCGCGGCCCCGCACGCGGCGCTCGTGTCCGACGTCGCAGGGGCCGCCGCGACGGGGAGCCGGAACGGCGGCGACCCCTGGGCCACGCTCGCCCTCCGCTCGGCCGAGGCCGGCGACGACGCTCTCGCCGAGGCCGCGGTCCGGCTGAGCGCCCCGTGGGGCCAGGTCACCCAGAGGCTCCCCGGCGGCGTCCTCCACGGCGACTTCGAGCTGGACAACGTGCGCGGCGAGGGCCGGCACATGGTCGCGTTCGACGTCGACGAGACGTGCGTCGGGCCGTACGTGCTCGACGTCGCGGTCGCCGTCCGCGACCTCGTGGGGACCGGCACGGTCGACGATCCCCGGTACCCCGCGCTGCTCGCCGCCTTCCTGGAGGGGTACGGCCGCACGCGTCCGGTGCTCGACGCGGAACGGCACGCCCTGGCCCTGAGCGGTCCTGTCGTCGCGGCACGCTCGCTCGTGCACGGCCACGGCGTGCTCGACGCGGGCGACGCCCCGGACGACCCCGGCTGGCTCGCCGAGCTGCGGCGTCGCCTCGACGCCCATCACGACCAGGCCCGGAAGGTCGTGCTGGCGGCGAGCAGCACGCTCGACTGAGCCTCGCCGCGCGTCCGGGGGCGCTCCGCTTGCGGGTGGAGCCCGGCGCACGGAGCGTGGTGCTCGTCCGGGACGCGCCGTGAGGCCGTCCACCGACGCGAGCGTCGTGCGCCGAGGCGACGCCCACCGAGGAGGCCGCCATGACCGACAGCAGCGGACGCCACGCGTCCGGCACCGCACGGGACGAGGAGTCGCGGCCCGCCCCCGACGCCGACCACAAGCCCGACTCCCCCACGGACCTGCGCAAGCCGTCGTGGGGCTTCGCCGTCAAGGGCGCGGTGCGCGAGTTCATGGACGACCAGTGCACCGACCTGGCCGCCGCGCTGACGTACTACGCGGTGCTGGCGTCGGCGCCCGCGCTGCTGGCGCTCGTGTCGATCCTCGGGCTCGTGGGCGACGGCGAGAAGGCCGTCGAGTCGGTGCTCAAGAGCGTCGAGGGCGTCGTGCCGCAGACCACCCTCGACATGATCAAGCCGCTCGTCGAGAACGCCGCCAACACGGACAAGGCCGGGTTCGCGCTCGTCATCGGTGTCGTGCTGGCCCTGTGGTCGGCGTCCGGCTACGTGGGCGCGTTCTCGCGGTCGATGAACCGCATCTACGAGATCGAGGAGGGACGCCCGATCTGGAAGCTGCGCCCCGTGATGCTGGGCGTCACCGTCATCACCGTGCTGCTCGCGGGCCTGGTCGTGGGGAGCCTCGTCCTGTCCGGGCCGATCGCGCGCCAGGTGGGCGAGCTCGTCGGCCTCGGGGACACCGCGATCGCCGTCTGGCAGGTCGCGAAGTGGCCGGTCGCGCTCCTGCTCGTCGTCATCCTCGTCGCGCTGCTCTACCACCTCACGCCGAACATCAAGCAGCCCAAGTTCCGCTGGGTCAGCCCGGGCGCGATCCTGGCGATCCTCGTCTGGGTCGTCGCCTCGGCGGCGTTCGGCCTCTACCTCGGCAGCGGGCTGAGCAACTACGGCGCGACCTACGGCACCCTCGCGGGCGTCATCATCTTCCTCCTGTGGCTCTGGCTGACGAACCTCGCGCTCCTGCTCGGCGCCGAGCTCGACGCGGAGGTCGAGCGCAGCCGCGAGCTGCAGAGCGGCATGCCCGCGGAGGAGCGCATCCAGCTCCCGCCGCGCGACACGCGCGCGAGCGAGAAGAAGGCCGCCAAGCGCGAGGAGGCCGTCGAGCAGGCGCGCGCCCTCCGCGAGTCGAACGGCCGGTCGACGGACACCGACACCGACTCTCCCGGCACCGGGCGCACGAGCGCGGACGACGACGCCACCGACCCGGGCACGACGCCGCGCCGCGACTGAGCTCACCGGCGACGACGGGCCGCCGCGCCCGGCGGCCCGTCGTCGGCCCGCTCCGCCCGGCTGCCTGCGCGCCCTGTTCGTCTTCCCACACGGCCCGACCCGGGTTGGGCGCGCCCGGCGACGCGCCCGCGGTTACGGTCGTGCCGGGTCGAGACGAGGCCCGTCCTCGATCCCCCGGAGCCGCGACGTGCCCGACCTCGCTCGACCCACCACCCCCGGCCTCGTCCCGCTGTACCTAGGCCCGCCGTCGACCCCGCCCGCCGACCGGCCCGCGCTCGTCGGGCCCGACGAGCTTGCCGCGATCGACGCCGCCGGGACCGACGTCGCGGCCCTCCTCGACCACGCGCGCACGATCGGCGCCCGGGCACCGTTCCCCGGCGACGGGCGGACGGCCGAGCTCTGGGGCGCGCTCGCCTCGCTCGCGGCGACGGACGTGGGCGCCGCGCGCATCGTCGAGCCGCACCTCGACGCCCTCGCGATCCTCGGGCAGGTCCCGGTCCCCGTGGCGCTCGACGCCGTCGGGGCGGGTCCGGACAGCACGTGGGGCGTGTACGCGGCGGAGGGGCCCGGCGTCCGGCTGGAGGCGCACGAGCACGACGGCGCGTGGGTGCTGTCGGGCACGAAGCCGTGGTGCTCCCTCGCCGCCGACCTCTCGCACGCGCTCGTCACGGCGTGGACCGACGCCGGTCGGCGGCTGTTCGCGGTCGGGCTGCGGTCGCCGGGCGTCGTCCCCGCCGACGGGCCGTGGGTCGCGCGCGGGCTCGCCCAGGTCGTGAGCGCCGCGGTCCGGTTCGACGACGTCCCGGCCGTACCGGTCGGGGCGCCCGGCTGGTACCTGGAGCGGCCGGGGTTCGCGTGGGGCGGCATCGGCGTCGCGGCGTGCTGGTGGGGCGGCGCCGTCGGGCTGGCGCGGACGCAGCGCGACGCGCTCGCCGCGCGCGAGCCCGACCAGCTCGCGCTCGCGCACCTCGGCGCGACGGACCGCGCGCTCGCCGCCGGCCGGGCGGTCCTCGCGGAGGCCGCGAGCGCCGTCGACGCGGGCGTCGAGGGCCCCGACGCCTCCCTGCTCGCGCGCCGCGTGCGCGGGGTCGTCGCGGAGGTCGTCGAGGAGGTGCAGCGCCGCTGCGCCCACGCGCTCGGCCCGGGCCCGCTGACCACGGACGAGCGCTTCGCGCGACGCGTCGCGGACCTCGGCCTGTACGTGCGCCAGCACCACGCGGAGCGCGACGACGCGTCGCTCGGCCGCGCCCTCCTCGCGCACGGGACGGCGGCGTGGTGACGTTCGACCACCGCGAGCCCGGCACGTCGGAGGACGCGTGGGTGCGCGCCGGGATCCTGGACGTGCCGCGCCTCGACGTGGGCGAGGTCGCGCACCTCGTGGTGCTCGCCGCGCACCCCGACGACGAGTCGTTCGGCGCGGCGGGGCTCGTGCACGAGCTGGCCGGCCGCGGCGCCGCGGTCACCGTGGTGGTCGCGTCGGACGGCGAGGCGTCGCACGCGGGCTCGGCGACGATCTCGCCCGAGCGGCTCCGCGCCGTCCGCCGCGCGGAGGTGGCCGAGGCGGTGGGCGTCCTGGCCCCTGCGGCCCGGCTCGTGCTGCCCGGCCTGCCCGACGGCGGTCTGCGCGAGCACCGCGACGACCTCGCCCGGGTACTCGGTGACGTGCTGGACGCCGTGCTCGCCGGGCCGGGCGGCGAGGGCGTGCCGCCGTCGTCGGTGGTGCTGTGCGCGCCGTGGCGCGGCGACGGGCACCGCGACCACCGGATCGCGGGCGAGGTGGCGGCGGAGGTCGCCGACCGCCTCGGCCTGCGCCTCCTGGAGTACCCGGTGTGGCTGTGGCACTGGGCGGACCCGGGCGACGACGCGGTGCCGTGGCCGACCCTGCGCGCGCTGCCGCTGGGCGCGGAGGCCAGGGAGGCCAAGCGACGCGCCCTCGCCGCCCACGTGACGCAGGTCGAGCCGCTGTCGGCGGCGCCCGGCGACGAGGCGACGCTCGGCCCGGAGATGCTCCGGCACGCGGACCGCGGGGTCGAGGTGCTCGTCGACGCGTCGGGCCGCCGGGTCGCGAAGGAGCCCGCGGACCCGGGCGCGAGCCTCGACGCGGGGTTCTTCGAGCGCTTCTACGCGGGCCGACGCGACCCGTGGGGGTTCGAGACGCGCTGGTACGAGCAGCGCAAGCGGGCCGTCCTCCTCGCGAGCCTCCCGCGGCCGCGGTTCCGGGCCGCGCTCGAGCTCGGGTGCTCGACGGGCGTGCTCACGGCCGAGCTCGCCGCGCGCTGCGACCGCGTGGTCGGCGTGGACGTCGCCGAGGCTCCGCTGGCGGAGGCGCGGCGCCGCCTCGGGCCGGAGGTCGAGCTGCTGCGTCTCGACACCCCGGGCGAGTGGCCCGACGGCACGTTCGACCTCGTCGTGCTCTCGGAGGTCCTCTACTACTACGGTCGCGACGACCTCGACCGCGCGCTGGACCGGGCGACGGCGTCGCTCGCCGCCGACGGCGTGCTCGTCGCGTGCCACTGGCGCCACGACGTCGTCGAGTACCCGCTGGGCGGCGACGACGTGCACGCGCGTCTCGCCGCCCGCCCGGAGCTCGACCGGCTCGCGCACCACGTCGAGGAGGACTTCGTCCTCGACGTGCTCGTCCGCCGTCCGGCGGTGTCGGTCGCGCACGCGACGGGGCTGCTGTGAGCGCCCCGGGGAGCCGGCCGGTGGGTGCAGTCGAGCGCGTCGTCGTGGTGGTCCCCGCCCGCGACGAGGAAGAGCTGCTGCCGCGCTGCCTCGCGGCGCTCGGGCGGGCGACGGCCGTCGTCGGGCGGGACCGGCCGGACGTGCGGGTCGGGGTCGGCGTCGTGCTCGACGGCTGCACGGACGGGAGCGCGCGCGTCGCCCGGGCCGCGGGCGTGCGCGTGGTGGAGGTCGCGTACGGCAACGTCGGGCGCGCCCGTCGGGCGGGGGTGCGCGCCGGCGTGGCCGACCTGCAGGTGCGCCGGGACGGCGCCGCGTCGCGCACGTGGCTCGCGTGCACCGACGCCGACTCCGCGGTGCCCGAGCACTGGCTGACGCGTCAGCTCGACCTGGCCGACGCGGGGGCGGACGTCGTGGTCGGGACGGTCCGCCCCGAGCTGGCCGCGCTCTCGCCGGACCGGGCGCGCGCGTGGCTCGCGACGCACCGGCCGGGCACGGCCAACGGGCACGTGCACGGCGCCAACCTGGGCGTCCGCCTCACGGCGTACGACGCCGCGGGCGGGTTCGCGCCCGTCGCGGAGCACGAGGACGTAGGGCTCGTGGAGCGCGCCCGGGCCGCGGGGGCGCGCGTCGTCGCCGACGCGGCCGGGGAGGTCCTGACGTCGGCGCGACTCGTCGGACGCACGCCCGGCGGGTACGCCCGGCACCTGCGCGAGGACCTGCTCGCGCACGACCTCCCCGCCTGAGGCGCCACCCCCTGGCGAGCGGGCGAGCGCAGTCCCGACGGCCGGGTCAGGCGCTCGTGCGCCGCACGACGACGGACGGGAACGTCCGCTCGTCGTCGTGCCGCCGCCCGAGCAGGGCCGTGGTCGCGGCGGCCGCGATGCGCTCCACCGGGTGCGTGGCCGTCGTCAGGCCGGGCCCGGCCTGCTCCGCGAACGGCTGGTCGTCGAACCCGGTGACCGCGACGTCGTCGGGCACGCGGACGCCGTCCTCCGCGAGCGCGCGCATCGCGCCCACGGCGAGGGTGTCGCTCATCGCGACGAGCGCGTCGACGCCGGGCCAGCGCCGCCGCGCCTCGCGCGCGGCCTCGGCGCCCGCGAGCCACGACAGGTCGGCCGCGACGACGCGCGCCGGGACCCCCGCCTCCCGGACCACGTCCTCGTACGCCTCGACGGCGCGCCGCGAGCCGGGCAGCCAGCCCGGACCGGTGAGCATGACGACGTCGCGCCGCCCGGCCGCGAGCACGTGCTCGACGAGCGCGGCGATCCCGGCGGCAGCGTCGACGTCGTACGAGGGGACGCGGCCGTCCGCGGGGCCGATCGCCGCGACGCGCGCCACCAGCTCGCGCGGCACGCTCGCGAGCACGTCGGCCGAGTAGTCGACGAGCAGCACGCCGCCCACGCCGGGGTCGCGCGCGAGGCGTCGCAGCTCCTCGCCGGGGTCGCGGCCGAGCCAGCGCAGCGCCACCCCGACGCCCTGGGTGTCCGCGGTGCGGCTCGCCGCCGCGACGACGCGCGCGACGTAGGGGTCGGCGAGCAGGTCCGCCGACGGCGACCCGACCGCGACCACGACGCGCTCGCCCCGCCCGCTCGCGAGCGCCCGCGCGCCCGGGTGCGGCACGTAGCCCAGCTCGTCGACCGCCGCGAGGACGGCGCGGCGCGCCTCGTCCGACACGCGGCCCGCCCCGCGCACGACGCGCGACGCCGTCGACCGCGAGACGCGCGCGGCGGCCGCGACGTCGTCGAGCGTGGTGGTCGGCATGGCGTTCTCCTGGGCGGGGTCGTGTCGGCGTTGACGGGCGACGCGCCCGGACCACCACGCTAACCCGGTGAGCACGCTCCGTGGAAGCGTTCCCACACCGTGTCCGCGCTGGAGTTCCCGTGTCCGCGCTGGAGTTCCCCGGCCGAGGTCGGGCGCGCGGCCGCGTCGTCAGGAGGCGCGGCTCGCGGTCACGCGGTCGTCGTCCGTCGTGCGCGCCTGCCGGGCGGCGAGGCGCAGCGCGACGACGGCGACCCCCGCACCGACGAGCGCGCCGATCGAGTTGGAGAGCCAGTCGTTCGTGTCGCACGACCGGCCCAGCGCCGGGACGAGCGCCTGGAACGCCTCGACGAGCGCCGACGCGACGACCCCGCCCAGCAGCGCGACGAGCGGGCGGCGGAGCAGCAGTGCCGCGAGCATGACCGGTGGCACGAACAGCACGACGTTCGCGAACAGCTCGACCCGGGCCGGCGTCGGCACGGCCCACCCCACCGTGCAGACGGCGTACAGCTCGCGGTCGACCGGCACGAGCGTCAGCAGGAGCAGCGGCACGAGGGACAGGGCGAGCAGCGCGCCGGTGAGCCGACGGCGCCCGGAGAGCCACGCGCCCGCGAACGGGCCGACGACGACGAGGGCCGCGAGCGCGAGCGGCGACATCCAGGGGTGCGCGACGAGGAGCGTGGAGATCATGGGGGCGACAGTCTCTCAGGAGACGCGTGTCGGCGGGGCACGGTAGACCTGTGCCATGACGACGACGCCTGCACCCTCCCCCGTCCCGACCCCGGACGCGGGCTGGTGGATCTGCCGCACGTGCGCCGTCGAGCACGCCGAGCGCCCCGCGGTGTGCGCGATCTGCGCCGACGAGCGCCAGTGGGTGCCCGCGACGGGCCAGGCGTGGACCACGCTCGCCGAGCTCGCCGCGGCGGGCGAGCGCCTCGTGCTGGAGGAGCTCGAGCCCGACCTGTTCGGCCTGACGAGCGAGCCGACCGTCGGCATCGGGCAGCAGGCCAAGATCGTGCGCACCCCGGCAGGCACCCTGCTGTGGGACCCGCCGGGCTACGTGGACGACGCCGCCGTCGAGCAGGTGCGCGCGCTCGGCCCGGTCGTCGCGATCGCCGCGAGCCACCCCCACATGTTCGGCGTCCAGGTCGAGTGGAGCCGTGCGCTCGGCGACGTCCCCGTGCTCGTCGCCGAGGCGGACGCGCACTGGGTCGCGCGACCGGACCCGGTCATCGAGACCTGGACCGGCGAGCGCGAGGTGCTGCCCGGCGTCGTGCTCTCGCAGCCGGGCGGCCACTTCCCCGGGAGCGCCGTCGTGCACTGGGCCGCAGGCGCCGACGGTCGGGGCGTGCTGCTCTCGGGCGACACGATCTTCGCCAACCCCGACCGCACCTCCGTGAGCTTCATGCGGTCCTACCCGAACCGCATCCCGCTCTCGGCGGCCGTCGTGCTGCGCGTCGCCGAGCGTGTGGCGCGGCGCCCGTTCGAGCGGCTCTACAACAACTTCGAGGGCGTGATCCCCGCCGACGCCCGTGCGGTCGTGCTCCGCTCCGCCCAGCGGCACGCCGCCTGGGTCCGCGGCGACTTCGACCACCTCACCTGACCGCACCACCGGCCAGGGCTGCGACCGCGCGCGGCCCGGCCGAGGATGGGAGCGGGAGGTGACGACGATGCCGAGACGTGTCTCAGGGGCCGCGGTGGCTGCGACGGGGACGTGGGTCGACCCGGACGGCGTCCGCATGCCCGCAGGCGAGGTCCACGCGTGGGAGCGCGGCACCAACGCGACGGTGTGCCGCCTGCAGCTCAGCCGCCAGGGTCTCGTGCGGTTCCCCCACGTGACGTGGGCCGACGTCCAGCCCGCGACCGGGCGGGACGCCGACGCCGTCACGTCCGTCTGCCGCCGCTGCGCCGCCGGGACCGGCGCCCGGCGCGACGAGAAGCCGTGGCGCCGGGTCGACCCGCGGCCGTGAGGGCGAGCTCCCGGTGGTCGTCACGGCGCCCGCCGCGACCGGCCTCCCGGGCCGGACCACCGTCGGGGGTTGGCCTCCGTGCCGGCGCGCGTCCGTCGTCGTGCGCTCCGAGGGTCTGCTCACTACGTTGCCGTTGAGGGCGTGCCCCCTGCGCGCGCCGGACGGGAGACCACGATGGCGGGTACGGCAGGTCCGGCTTCGAAGCCGGCCACGGAGCACACGCGGGCGGCCAACCGCGCAGCGCGCGACACCCTCCCCCTCGCGGACCGACGGGACGTCGAGGACGCGGCCCGCGGTCTCGTGGGGACGATCGACGACCCGGTGATCCGCCGCGCGGACGGGCAGCCGGTGATCGACGTGTCCTCGCACGCGTTCCTCGGGGTGTCGGAGGACGCACCCGACACGGTCCACCCGAGCTTGTGGCGGCATGCGCGCGTCAACGCGCACCACGGCCTCTTCGAGGTGGTGGACGGCGTCTACCAGGTACGCGGCCTCGACCTCGCGAACATGACGCTGATCGAGGGTGACACCGGCGTCGTCGTCGTCGACCCGCTGTCGTTCACCGAGACGGCGGCTGCCGCGCTCCGCCTCTACCGCGCGCACCGTGGCGACCGCCCTGTCGTCGGCGTCGTCTACACCCACAGCCACGGCGACCACTACGGCGGGTCGCGCGCCGTGGTCGAGGGCGCCGGCGACATCCCGGTCATCGCACCCGAGGGCATGGTGTACGAGGCCGTCGCGGAGAACGTCTTCGCCGGGACCGCGATGGCCCGGCGCGGCATCTACATGTACGGACCCATGCTCCCGGTCGGCCCGCAGGGGCAGGTCGACGCCGGCCTCGCGAACGCCCTCGCGAGCGGCGGGAGCAGCACGCTCGTCCCGCCCACAGACCTGGTCACACGCACCGGCGAGACCCGCACGGTCGATGGCGTCGAGATGGTCTTCCAGATGGCTCCGGGCACGGAGGCACCGGCCGAGTTCCTGGTCCACCTGCCCGCGCGGCGCGTGCTCTGCGCGGCCGAGGACGTCAACCACCTCATGCACAACCTGTACACGCTGCGCGGCGCGCAGGTGCGCGACGCCGCGACCTGGTGGAAGACGCTCAACGAGACGGTCCGGCTCTTCGGGGACACGACGGACGTCGTCGTGGGGCAGCACGGCTGGCCGCGGTGGGGCGCGGAGGACGTGCGGGAGTACCTGCGCGACCAGCGAGACCTGTACAAGTTCATCCACGACCAGACGCTCCGGCGGGCGAACCTCGGCGGGACGATGACGGAGATCGCTGAGGAGCTCCGGCTCCCG
Organism: Cellulosimicrobium funkei; assembly: GCF_900155925.1. Lineage (NCBI taxonomy): Bacteria > Bacillati > Actinomycetota > Actinomycetes > Micrococcales > Promicromonosporaceae > Cellulosimicrobium > Cellulosimicrobium funkei. The sequence goes on along the minus strand of NZ_FTMI01000010.1, from coordinate 25,355 downwards.
GCGTCGCTCGACCGGCAGTGGTACAGCCACGGCTACTACGGGTCGCTCAACCACAACGCCAAGGCCGTGTACCAGCGCTACCTCGGCTGGTACGACTCGCACCCCGCCCACCTGCACACCCTCCCACCCACGCAGGTCGGACCGCGCTACGTCGAGTACATGGGCGGAGCCGACGCGGTGCTGGAGAAGGCGCGCGCGTCGTACGACGACGGGGACTACCGCTGGGTCGCCGAGGTGCTGACCCACGTCGTCTTCGCCGACCCCGGGAACAGGGCCGCCGCGGAGCTCCAGGCGGACGCGCTCGAGCAGCTCGGCTACCAGGCCGAGAACGCCACCTGGCGCAACGAGTACCTCATGGCGGCGCTCGAGCTGCGCCAGGGAGTGCGCGACCTGGGCAGCATCCAGCTCGCCACCCCGGACGTGTTCGCCGCGATGACGCCCGACATGCTGCTCGACTACGCGGGCATCCGGCTCGACGCGACGCGCGCCGAGGAGCTCTCGCTCACCGTGACGTGGACGGTCGAGGAGGCCGACGGCGGATCGACCGACTACGTCGTCGAGGTGCGCAACGGCGTGCTCGTCTACACCGCCGGTGCGCACCACGACTCGCCGGACGTCGCCGTCCGGTCCACGAAGGTCGTGCTCGCCCAGGCGCTGTTCGGCGACAGGTCCCTCGACGAGCTCGTCACCGCGGGCGATCTCGCCGTCACGGGCGACGTCGCTCCGCTCGCCGACCTCTTCGCGCTGTTCGACGACTTCCCGCTCTGGTTCGAGATCGTGCGCCCCTGACCGCACGCGTCGGCCCAGGCCCCGGCCAGGAGGGCCCGGCGGCAGGGTGTGGCTCAGACCGAGACGGTCACCGGGGTGCCGGGCACGTCGCGCCGCACGACCGCCGCCTGCGGGCCGGTGCGGAGCGCGACGAGCGCGACGTCGTCCTCCCCGTCGCCGGGGAGGACCTGGGAGAGCGCCGTCCGCACCACGTCGTCCAGGCTCGCGCCCGCCAGGCCCCGCAGCGCGTCGGCGAGCGCGGCGACGTCGTCGCGGATGCTGTGCCCGCGGCGCTCCACGAGGCCGTCCGTGTACAGGACGAGGGTGTCGTCGGTGCCGAGCTCGACCGTGTGGTCGTGCCGGCCCGCACCGGGGCGCAACCCGAGCGGGAGGTCGTTGCGCACGGTGAGCACCTCGACCGCGCCGTCCGCGCGGACGACGACCGGGGGCAGGTGGCCCGCGCTGGACCAGCGGACGGTGCGCACGCCGCGGGAGCGCTCGTCGTCGCTCTGCTCGATGCGGGCGACGACCGCGGTCGCCACGGCGTTGATCCCCAGGGCGAGGCCGTCGATCGCGGCGTCCACGCGCTCGAGCAGGCGGGCCGGGGTCGCGCCGCTGTCGTAGCCGATGGCGCGCACCAGGCCGCGGAGCTGGCCCATCGTCGCGGCGGCGCCGAGGTCGTGCCCGACGACGTCCCCGATGACGAGGGTCGTCACGCCGTCGGACGCCACGAACGCGTCGTACCAGTCACCGCCGATGTCGCGGTCGTGGGTCGCAGGCTGGTAGTGCACCGCGACCTCGAGGTCCTCGGGCTGCGGCGGCTCGGTGAGCACGGCCTGCTGGAGCACGAGCGCGAGCTCGCGGGCGCGCGCCGTCTCCTCCTCCGACCGCTCGGCCCGACGGCGCAGCTCGTCCAGGGTCGTCCGCATCCGCGCGGCGTCGCGCAGCGCCGCACCGATGGTCGTGGCGAGACCCGTCAGGTAGCGCGCGTAGTCGTCGTCCCACGGGCGGCCGGTCGCCGCCTGGAGGACCAGGACGCCCGCAGCACCCCGCGGGCTCGCGTCCCGCAGGGGCTTGACGACGCGGCCCCGCGCGACCTCGCGCTGACCGGTCGCGAGGGTACGCCCGACGGCCTCGGCCTCCGTGCCGTCTGCCGCGTGGCCCGCCTCCAGGAGCACGCGGGGGCGCGGACCGTCGATGGCGTAGAACGCGACGCGCGCGACGTCGGCGCTGCGGGCGAGCACCTCGACGACCGGGCGGGCGAACGCGGCCAGGCTGCCGGCCGTCGTCGGCAGGACGGCGTGCAGCTCGCCGAGCGTGAGCAGGCGACGCTGGTTCACGACCTCGCGCGTCGTCTCCGTCGCGATGTCGAGGACGCCGGCGATCCGGCCCTCGTCGTCGCGCAGCGGGCTGTAGGAGAAGGTGAAGTAGGTCTCCTCGTCGAAGCCCGACCGGTGCATGACGAGGGGCATGTCCTCGCTCCACGTCGCGCGGCCCTCGGTGAGCACGGCGTCGAACAGCGGCCCGATGTCGTCCCAGATCTCCGGCCACACCGCACGGACCGGCGCGCCGAGCGCGCTCGGGTGCTTGTCGGTGCCGAGCATGTCCCGGTACCCGTCGTTGTAGAGGAGCGTCAGCTCCGGGCCCCACACGATCATCGCGGGGAACCGGGTGGAGAAGCACAGCCGCACCGCGTGGCGGAGGGCGACCGGCCAGGTCGCGGGCTCTCCCAGCGGGGTGTCCGCCCACACGACCTCGCGAGCGAGGCGACCGACGTCGCTGCCCGACGTCGCCTCGTCAAACCAGCTCGCGTCCGCGTTCACCTCCGCATCGTAGTGGGCTCCGGGCCCTCGGGACGGCACCTGGGCGTGCTGAGACGGGCCGTTAATCGCTGTTCCACGGTCCGCGCACCGAGCAGGATCGGGGCCGTGGACGACACGACGGAGCAGGAGCTCACCGGCGGCAACGTGAACGACGTCGTGCGGCGCGGGGACACGGTGCGGCGCTCGGCGGGTCCGTGGACCCCGACGGTCCAGGCGCTGCTGGCGTGGGTGCGTGCGCAGGGCGTCTCGTTCGTGCCCGCCCCGCTCGGGCTCGACGAGCAGGGCCGCGAGGTGCTCGGCTGGATCCCCGGCGAGACGGGCGGCTGGCCCGTCCCGGACTGGGTGTGGACAGCCGCGGCGCGCGAGCAGGCCGCCCGGATGCTGCGCGCGGTGCACGACGCCTCGGTCGGCTTCGCTCCCCCGGGAGCCGTGTGGCGCTCGCCGGAGCGCGAGCCCGCGGAGGTCGTGTGCCTCAACGACGTCGCGCCGTACAACATGGTGCACGACGGCGAACGGGTCGTCGGGTTCATCGACGTCGACATGGCGGCACCTGGGCCGCGCGCGTGGGACCTCGCCTACCTGGCCTACCGGATGTGCGGGTGGTGCGAGGACATGCCCGCTCCCGCGGACGCCCGGCCCGAAGAACGGCTCGCGCACCTGCTGGAGGCCTACGGGCCGGACGCGGCGCCGGGGGCCGCCGACGTGCTCCGCACGATGCGCGAGCGCCTGCTCGACCTCGCGGACTGGACCGAGGAGCGTGCCCGGACGACGGGCCGCGACGACCTGCGGGAGCACGCCGCGCTCTACCGCCGGGACGTCGGACGCCTGCCCCGGCCATGACCTCGACCGGCGTCCGCGCCGGTCGCACGAGACCACCCACCCAGGGCGCCGCCGGTGCCCCACCTCTCAGGAGTCCCATGAACGTCGACGCCCGGTCCGACCTCTCCCTGCGACAGGTCACCGCGCTGAACGTCGAGGAGGTCTGCGACCTCAGCGACACGCTGACGGCGGAGCAGCAGGAGATGGTCGCCGACAACGCCCGCTCCCTCGCGGTCGGTTTCTGCTCCGGTTCCGCCTGGTTCCGGGCCGTCTACGCGGGCGGGACACCGGTGGGCTTCGTCATGACGCACACCGGATACGACTGGGACGACGACATCGAGTGCCCCGGCGTGTACCTGTGGCGGCTCATGGTCGCGCGGCCGTACCAGGGGATGGGTTTCGGCCGGCGTGTCGTGGAGCTCGTGGCACGTGACGTGCTCGCCTCGGGCCGGACGGAGCTCTTCACGAGCTTCGGCGAGGGGGCCGGGAGCCCGGAGGCCTTCTACGACCGCCTGGGATTCGTCCGGACGGGTGACTCCTACGGGGACGAGCCGGAGGTCGTCCTCGACGTCCGCCGCTTCCTCGCCGCGGTCGACGCGGCGGGCTGACGCCGCGTCCGGGGTGGTTGCCGGTGCCGCACCAGCAGGGGGCAGAGATGCGGCACCGGCTGCCCCTCACGCTAGACGCGAACTGGACAAGCGTCCAGTAGTCGAAGCGGGTGAAGTTGACGAAGGTCCCTTCCGCTGACAGCGCTTTCCGCTGAGGATGTGGCCCATGGGGCTGAACTGGGGGAACACCGGACCGGACGAGTACGAGGCGCGCGCGCCCGAGGGCGTCTACCGCATCGTCACGCGCGGCACGGAATGGTGCCTCGAGAAGCCGTTCCCGACGCCGGGCCGCATCGGCGGTTTCCCGTCGGCCGCCGAGGCCATGGCCTGGGGCGACGACCTGCACCTCGCCGCGAGCGGCCCGCGCGTCCGGACGCCGCAGCCCGCATGGCCGACCGTCGACGAGTTCGCGCGCGTCGTCGACGTCCAGCCGACGGTGCTGCGCTCGTGGATCGCGGTGCACGCCGGCGGCTCGACGAGCCCTCGCCGCCGCATCGACCCGGCGACCCAGCAGCGCATCCGCACGTTCTACCAGCTCGACGCGACGCCCTGACGCCGCGGCCCCACCGCCCCGTACCCCCGCGTGACCGCGCGCGGTGACCTGCCCCCAGCCTCTCAGCCACCCAGCAGCAGGGACACCCCGATCGTCGCCATGACGAGGGCGATCACGCCGTCGAGCACGCGCCACGCCCCGGGCCGGGCGAAGACCGGCGCGAGCAGCCGCGCGCCGAAGCCGAGCGCGGTGAACCAGACGACGCTCGCCACCATCGCCCCGGTGCCGAACAGCCACCGGGCGGTGTCGGCGCCTCCGGCCCCCGCCCCGCCCGCGTGGGCGGCGGCGTAGCCCGCGGCGAGCGACCCCAGCAGCAGGACCGTGTCGAGGTACACGTGCGGGTTGAGCCACGTGAGGGCCAGCGACGTGCCCACGGCCGACCGCGCCGACGTCGCCCCCGCGCCCGACGCCGGGTCGAGCCCTCCGGGGCGCAGCGCCCGCCGGGCGGCGAGCGCCGCGAGCGTCAGGAGGAACGCGGCGCCACCCCAGCGCACGACGGTGAGGAGCACGGGCGCACCCGTGACGAGCGCGCCGAGGCCGGCCGTCCCGGCCGCGATGAGCACGAGGTCCGAGAGCGCGCAGACGAGGACGACGGGCACCACGTGCTCGCGCCGGAGCCCCTGGCGCAGCACGAACGCGTTCTGCGCGCCGATCGCGACGATGAGAGACAGCCCGGCGGCGAGGCCAGCGGCAAGGGGCGCGAGGAGGGCGAGCACCCCTCGACGGTAGGGACGCCGCTCGGTGAAGTACAGCGACAGATTCTGCTGAACCGTAAGATCCGCTCATGGTGGACCTGCAGCCGGACCAGCTCCGTGCGCTCGAGGCGATCGCCGCGACCGGCACGTTCGACGCCGCGGCGCGCCGGCTCGGCGTCACGCCGTCCGCGGTGAGCCAGCGCATGCGCGCGCTGGAGTCCACCGTCGGGCAGGTGCTGGTGCGGCGGGGCAAGCCCGCAGAGCTGACCCCGCCCGGGCGCGTGCTCGTGCGGCACGCACGCCACCTCGCGCTCCAGCAGGCGGACGTGCTCGCCGAGCTGGGCATCGGGCGGGACGGCCAGGACGCGGGCGACCCGGCGGCGCTGCCCGAGATCACGCTCGTCGTCTCCGGGGACGCCCTGACGACGTGGGCGCTGCCCGCGCTCGCCGAGGCGGCGGGGTGGGCGCGGCTGGAGGTGCTCCGCGAGGACGAGGAGCACTCGATCGGGCTCCTGCGCGACGGGACGGCGGTCGCGGCCGTGACGTCGGTCGCGGACGCGGTGCCGGGCTGCCGGTCGACCCTCCTGGGCCGGATGCGGTACCGGCCGTGCGCGAGCCCGGCGTTCGTCGAGCGCTGGTTCCCCGACGGCCCGACGGCCGCCGCGCTGTCCCGGGCGCCCGTCCTCGCGTTCGACCGCAAGGACGACCTCCAGGAGCGCTACCTGCGGCTGCGGGCGCAGGAGGCGGGCACCGCGCTCGACCCGCCGCGCCACTACGTCCCCGCGTCGCACGAGTTCCGCCGGGCCGTCGAGCTCGGCATGGCGTGGGCGATGCTGCCCGACCTGCAGAGCGCCCGGGCCGAGCGGGCCGGGCGCCTCGTCGGCTTCGACGACGAGCGGGCGGTGGAGGTGCCGCAGCACTGGCAGCAGTGGCGGCTGCACTCCGCCTCGCTCGACCGGCTCGCGGCGGCGGTCGCACGCGCGGCGCGCGACGCGCTGGGGTAGCACGTCGCGCGCCGCGGGCGTCGGTCAGCCGGCCAGCGCACCGGCCGGTTCGTCGGGAGGGGGCACCTCGTCGGGGCCGACGATCTCGACGAGGTCGAGGGCGTGGCTGAACTCCAGGATCTCGAGCACCTGGGGCGGGACACCGAGGAGCCGCGGTCGCGACTCCTCGGTCACCTTCATGAGGAGCAGGTGCAGCCCCGACGAGTCCATGAACGTCACGGCCGAGAGGTCGACCGTCTTGGGGCGGCCGTCGATCGTGGCGGCGAGCCGAGCCTTGACGGCGTGGGTGACCGCGAAGTCGATCTGGCCCCACATCACCCAGCGACGGCCGCCGTCCTCGACGCGGACTCCCCCGGTGCCACTGCTCCCCACGACGCTCCCGTCCCCGACGTCACCGACGGTGCGCCGTGCGCACGGTCAGCCCCGGTTGTTCCGGGTGACCGCACCGTACACGCCGAGGGTGATGAGCGAACCCAGGATGGCGAGGAGCCAGGTGCGGAAGTCGCCCAGGTCGCCCAGCGAGGTCCCGAAGAACACCGAGCCGAGCCACCCACCGAGCAGCGCGCCCAGGATGCCCAGCAGGATGGTGATGATCACCGAACCGGTCTGCTTGCCCGGCAGGACGGCACGGGCGATGAGACCGGCCACGAGGCCGAGGACGATGTACGCGATCCAACCCATGAGTACTCCTCCGATACGTCGGTTTCCCTGCGGACGTGAACACTCCCAGGCTCCGGCACTCCTCGCACGCGCTGGCGCCGCCTCACCCGCACCCCGTTGCGGACGTCACACCGCCCGACGCGCGGGCGTGGCCCTCGCTGCCCCGGTCAGGCGGGTAGGCCGAGGGCCGCGTCGGGGCGACGACGGGGTCGGGGCCCGGGACGCCGTCAGGACCGTGCGCTCGACGTCCCGCACCACGGACGCCGCGGTCGCGTCGTCGAGGCGCGCCGCGTCCGCCGTGAGCACGACGTCGACCCCGCCGTCCGGCGCGTCCACGAGGTGCAGCGTGAGCGTGACGCCGCCCTGCTCGTCGGACGCGTCGGCGCACGCCAGCCGCCGCGACCGCGTGGGTCGTGCGCGCAGCGTCCGGTCGGGCCCGGTGCCGCGCCGGTCGTTGTACCAGCACGTCCCGTCGTGCGCGGTCGTCGGGTCGGCGGCGGCCTCGCGTCGGAGCAGGTCCTTGTCGTAGTACGCCGAGCGGTACGCGGTCATCGCGGCCCGCCAGACGCGCGGCCCGACCTCCTCGAACGGGGCGTCGAGGCCGTCGACGTGGAGCAGCCCCTCCATCGCCGTCGTCACGACGGCGTCCGCGAGCGCCGGCCGGAACCGGTTGCTCACCATGACCTGGAGGGCGAGGTCGTCGCGGCCCGCGGCGGCGGCCAGCGCCCGGCACGACGCCGCGAGCAGCACGCCGGACGTGCTCGTGCGCCACCGCGCGGCCACGCGCTCCGCGGCGGGCACGAGGCGGAGCGAGCGCAGGACGGTCTGCCGGTAGCGCGGCCGCGCGGCGGCCACCGCCTCGCCCGCGCCCCCGGCCTCCTCGCCTACGCCTCCTGTGCCCTTGCGGACGGTGCTCCCGCGGTCTGCGTCCCCGCCGTCCGGGCCCTCGGCGTCGGCGCTGCCTCGCGGGAAGACGACGACGGGCGCCGCCCGCATCGTGCGCAGGGTGCGGGCTCGGGCGGCGGCGTCGTGCCGGCGGCCGTCGTGCGACGTCTGCCAGGCCGCCTCGTCGAGCGGCGTCCACGCGGCCCGCTCCGGCGGGGCGCTCCCCGCGGCGAGGGCCGTGAGGTCGGCGTCGAGCACGGGCAGGCCCCAGCCGTCGAGGGCCGTGTGCGCGACGACGAGCACCGTGTGGTGCACCGCGCCGTCGACGGTCACGAGACCGGCGCGCACCGGCAGGTCCGCCGCGTAGTCGAACGCCCGGCCCCAGAGCTCGTGGCGCATCCGTGCGCCGCGCACGGCGACGGCGGCGAGGTCGTCGACGCGCTCCTCGACCACCTCGACCGTCCCGGCGCCGCAGAGCTCCTGGGCGAAGCCGTCGCCCCGCGCGTGGATCCGCGTCCGCAGGGAGTCGTGGCGCTCGACGAGCGCCCGCACCACCTCGACCGCCGCGGCGGTGGGCAGCGGTCGGTCGAGCGGACCGCCCCACACGAGGTTGAACTGGTGGTCCTGCGGCGCGAGCGCCACGAGGGCCCGCCGGATGGCGGTCTGCCCCCACGTGGCGGGCCCCTCGCCCGCGCTCCCGCGGACCTCGACCCGGTGCACGACCCTCATCGGGCCCCCTCCCCTGCGGCGACCGGTCGTGGCACGCGGACCGGGCGGTCGCGCTGCTCCCCCGGCCACGCCCGGACGCGGCACACGTGCGGGCGCGCGCCCGGCGTCGCGCACGCGGCGACGGCTCCGTCCGGGGCCGGCACGTCGGACACCCACCACTCCTGCCCGCGCCACGCGCCGTCGTCGGCTCGCACGACCCCGGGGGTGGTGACGTCGAGCCCGAGCACGTCGAGCAGGCGCCCGCCGACCGCCTTGGCGCACGCCTCCAGGCGCGCGAGGCGACGCCAGTCGTCGGCGGCTCCCGCGGTCCGTGCCGCAGGGGCGAGGTAGCGCGCCGCGACGCGGGCGACGTCCACGCGGGGGTCGCGCACCTGCACGTCGACACCCACGTCGTCGGCCGCGAGCGCGACGAGCGCGTGCCCCCCGCTCCGGGAGAGGTTCCACCGCTGCCCGACGACGGGCCCCGGCTTCCCGTGCGGCCCCACCTCCCACCGGACGTCCGCGGGCGCCAGACCCGCGCGCCGCGCGAGGATCACGCGGGCGGCGACGTGGGCGTGCACGTACCGGGAGGCGTCGGCGGCGACCGCGAACCGCCGGGACCGCGCCCGTTCCGCCGCGCCCAGCAGGGTGTCGCCGCCGAGCACGGGGACCGTCGTGTCGACGTACCAGGCCTCGACGTCGAGGGCTCCGCTCATGCCACGACCTCCAGGCTCGCGACGCGCAGGGGGCGGTCGGCCCGCACGAGGACCTCCAGCCCGCCGCGCAGGGGTCGTGCCGCCACCGGCCGCAGGTCCGGCACGCGGTGGTGCGCCCCCGGCACGGGCTCGGGCCCGACGGCGAGCACGGCCGCCGTCGCCTCGCGCCCCGCCGCGACGCCCGCCGCCGAGTCCTCGAGCACGAGGCACCGCCGCGGGTCGACGCCGAGCAGCCGGGCCCCGGCGCGGAAGCCCTCGGGGTCGGGCTTCCCGCGCGTCACGTCCTCCGAGCACACGAGGCGCCCCGGCACCGGCAGCCCCGCCGCGGTGAGGCGCGCGAGCGCGACCTCGCGCGCCGCCGACGTCACGACGGTCCACGTGCGCGGGTCCAGACCGGCGAGCAGCTCGGCCGCGCCCGGCACGGCGACGACGCCCTCGGTGTCGTCGCACGAGAGGCGATGCAGCCACGCGACCTCGCGCACGACGTCGGCACCCGGCGCGACGAGGCGGACGACCTCGACGTCACGCCGTCCGTGCGACGCGGCGACGACGGCCTCGCCGTCGAGCCCGAGGCGGGCGGCCCACGCGAGCGTGTGGCGCTCGATCGCGGCGGACGAGTCGACGAGCGTGCCGTCGAGGTCGAGCAGCAGCGCGTCGCCGCGCCACCGCCACACGCCCGCAGGGCCGCCGCTCACAGCAGCTCCGCCGCGCGCGCGGACCGCGCCGCGGCGTACCGGTCGGCGTACTCCTGCGCGGCACCCGTCGCATGCTGGAGGCCGAGCGGCGCGCGGCTCGGGCGGCCGAGCGGCTCGCCCACCGCGCGGGCCACAACGGGCAGGCCGGCCGCCTCGTCCGCGAGCGCCGCGAGGAGGTCGGCGGCGTCGAGCCGCTCCTCACCCGCGGCCGACGCCCGGCGTGCCGCCCACAGCCCGCGCGAGACGTGCCGTCCGCCCGGCACGAGGCCGAGGAGCCCGCGCACCTCCAGCCGCTCGCACGCGAGGACCTCCACCGTCGCCCGAGCGTCCGCGGTCCGTCCGTCGCCGTGCACGGGGTCGGGGCCGCCAGGCGCCGGGCGAGGGCGACCCGTCCCGTCGACCGCGGGGGACGCGGTGTCGTCCGACCCGACGGCGGTCGCCGCTACGCCGTGCTCGTCCACGACGTCCTGCTCGTCCGCCACGAGGTGCTCGGCCGCGCCGTCGAGGTCGCCGTGCGCGGCGAGGTCGGCGACGGCGTCCGCGGCCTGCGCGCCGCACGACGCGCAGTCGTGCACGACGACCCGCACCGGCACCGCGGGACCGGCCGCGCGGCAGACGACGGCCGCGTCCCGCTCGGCCAGGAGTCGCACCGCGTCGGGCGCGGCCGGGTCGAGCCGGTCGTCGTGCGCGGCCAGATCCGGCCGGGCGGGCCCCGCGGGGTACGCGCCGCCCGCCGTGGCGTCCTGCGCCGTGGTCGCCCAGGCCGCGCCCGCGGCGAGCGCGTCGAGACCGAACGCGACGAGCTCGTCGACGCGGTCCTCGGGGCGGTCGGCGGGGAGCAGCCCCGAGAGCACCCACGTCCGCACCGCGGCCGCCCGGTGCGCCGTCGTGCCGGGGCCGGCAGCCGGTGGCCAGGCGGTCCGCGCGACGTCGGACCCGAGCAGCCAGCACGCCGCGCCGAGCTCGACGAGCGCGGCGGGCCCGACGTCCCCCAGCCGCGGGCAGACCCCCGCGGCGAGCGCCGCGACGTCGTGCGCGACGACCGCCGGGTCGACGCCGAGCCACCCCGCCCAGGCGTCCCAGGCCCACCCGAAGGGGTGCTCGAGCGGCTCGCCCGCGGCGGGCCGCAGGACGCGCAGCGTGCAGCGCGACCGCTCGAGCGTGACGGCGACCGGCCGCAGGGTCGCCGGGACGCGCGCCGGCGTGCGCTCCGGCCCGGGCCGGTCCCACGCGTCCGGGTCGACGACGTCGCCCGCCGGGACGGTGGCGTGCCGGGCGCCGTGCGCGTCGTTGCCCGCGAGGCTGGGGCTGTCGCCGTGCTCCAGCAGGTGTGGCAGCGTCGCGACGACGGGGTACCGCTCGCGCGCGCAGAAGGTCACGACGGCCTCGTCGTCGTCGCGCGCGTCGTCGGGCAGGGTCGCGAGGTGCGCGGCGAGCCGTCGGGCGCCGTCGGCGGGGAGCACGAGGCCGAGCGTCGGCACCCACTCGTCGTGACCGAGCGGCGCCCAGGCCTGGCCCGCCGCCGCGGCGGCGCGCACGAGGTAGGCGTTGCGCGGGCTGTTCCAGTTCGAGTACAGCGCGACGGCGTGCCGCGGCCGGGCCCGCACCGCGCGCCGGACGAGCTCCGCGAAGCCCGCGACGGGCGTGACGTCGTCCTGGAGCACGAGGTGGTGCGTCGCACCGGGCGCGACGGCGGCCCAGGCGCGCTTCGCGGTGCGCAGCGGGCTGGGCGGACCGTCCGGGTCGGGGTCCTCCACGACGCGGACGTCCAGCGGCGCGCACGCGCGCACGAGGGCGGACACGTCGCCCCGCGCCGGGTGGTGCATGACGACGACGCTCAGCACCAGGTCGCGGACCTCGCCCCGCGCCGCGGTCACCGGTCCCGGCCCCGGCTCCCCGGCGCGCACGACCACCGGTCCGGCCGTCACGACGTGACCTGCCGCGCCCGGCCGCCGCCCGCGCGTCGTCGCACGAGACGCACCGCGACGGGGAGCAGGACGGCCAGCCCGACGACGTTCGCCACCGCGATCGTCGCGTACAGCGCGGTCGGCCCGCCCCCCGCCCGGGCGAGCGCCCCGCCGACCCCGAGCGACACCGCGTGGTACAGCACGTTGAGCGTCACCGCCACGCGCCCGTACCCGAGCTGCTCCAGCAGCGTCACGAGGTACAGCACGAGGCCGACCCCCGCGTACGACGGCCCGACGACCCGCAGGTACAGCGCCGCCTGCGCGGCGACCTCCGGGTCGGCGGAGAGCTGCCCGGCGAGCAGGGGCGCCGCCGCGAGGACGAGGGCGCCCACGACGACGTACGTCCCCGCGACCACGACCGTCCCGGCACGGAACGTGCGCGGGAGGAGGCCGAGCGCACCTGCGCCCCACTGCTGGTTCATGACGATGCTCACCGCGGCCGCGAGGCCGATGGCCGGCACGACGACGAGCGTCTGCACCGTCGCGGCGCCGCCAAACCCGGCGACGACGTCGGTCCCCGACGGCCCGAGCACCCACACCATCACGAGGTTCGTCACGGTGAGCAGGAGGTAGGACAGACCGACCGGCAGGCCGACGCCGAGGAGGAGCGCGCGCACGTCGACGCCCCGGCCGTCCGCCGCGCCCGGTCGCGAGGCGCCGCGCGTCCGCCGCCCCGGGCGCGGGAGGAGGCGCGCGCGCACGAGGAGGGCCCACGCGACGCCCGCGCCCACGAGGGTCGACCCGGCGATCGCGACCGGGACGGCGAGGACGCCGAACCCGCCGACCAGCCCGACGAGCCACACGACGAGCACCTGGAGCCCCGCGACGAGCAGCGCCACGGTCGCCGACGCGCCCGTGCGGCCCCAGCCGCGCAGCGCGGCGGCCGCCACCGCCGTCGGCACGGACAGGACGCTCGCGAGCACCGTCCAGCGCGCGAACGCCACGAACTCCGCGACGAGCGGGCCCGGCACGGAGAGCACGGTCGCGAGCGCCGGGGCGGCGAGGACGACGAGGAGCGCCACGGCGCCGAGCACCGCACCGCCCGCGGCGACGAACCGCCCCAGGAGCGCCGTCGTCGCGGACGCCAGTACGTCGTCCCGGCCGCGCGCGCCGCGCAGGCGCGCGAACCCGACCTGCGTCGAGACGTCGAGACCCTCCTGGACGGCGAGGACGAGGAACGTCACCGGGATGAACAGCGAGCGCACGTACAGGGCGTCGTCGCCCATGTGCCCGAGGAGCGCCGCGACGACGAGCTGCGCGAGCGCCCCGACGACGAGCGCGGCGCAGATCGGGCCCGCGAGCCGCAGGACGCGTCGGCGCAGCTCCGCGACCGACGGCGCCGACGCGCCCGGCAGCCCCGGCCCGCCCGGCGGCGCGGCGTCAGGATCGGGCCCGGGGACGGGCAGGGCCGGTGCCGTTCCCGCCTCCCTAGACGAGCTCGACATGCCGTGCCCTGCCCTGCAGCCAGCCCTGGGCGAGCGTGAGCCGCTGGACGGTCCGCGTGCCCTCCATCATCTCCAGGCCGGGCACGTCGCGGACGAGCTTGTCGAGGTACGGGTGCTCCCACCGCGCGCCGGGGCCGAGCAGCGCGGGCACCGCGCGCGTGACCTCCTCCGCGAGGTCCAGCGCCGTGGCCTTCGCCGCCGCGGGCAGCGTCCCGTCCGCCGGGTCGGCGTCGGCGCCGCGCGCCGCCTGGAGCACGAGGGCCCGGGCCGCGTGGAGACGGTCGTCGAACGTCTCGAGCAGCAGGCGCTCGTCGGCCAGGAACGACGACCGCGCGGCCCGCACGTAGTCGAGGGCCGCCTGCGTGACACCCACGGCGAGCGCCGCGACGACGGGCCGCAGCCGGTTGAACGTGCGGACCGCCCCGAGGAGGCCACGGCGCGACGGCGAGAGGTGCCGGCCCAGGGTGTCCTCCGGGCGGAGCGGCACGTCGCGGAGCCGGACCTCGCCGAGCTGCACGGCCCGCATGCCCGTCGTCACGAGCGGCGCGGCGTCGAAGCCCGGGCGCGCGGTGTCGACGAGGTAGACCCCGACCCCGAGCGGGCCGGGGCGGTGCCGCGCGAACACGACGCCGAGGCTCGCCCGGGCGACGTTGCCGACGTACTTCTTGTGGCCGCGCAGGACGGCGCCCGTGGGCACGCCTCCCGCAACCACCGCGGTCTCGAGCGCGGCGGCGTCCGAGCCGCGGTCGGGCTCGGTGAGCCCGAAGAACGTCCAGGTGCGCGGCTGCGCGACGTGCCGGTAGAAGCGGTCGCGCTGCTCGTCGTCCGCGAGGTCGTCCACGACGACCCCGGACATCGACGGCCCCGGCGCCCCGACGACGACGGACGCGTCGCCCCACGCGAGCGTCTCCGCGACGACGGCGCGCTCGACGCACGTCCGCACGAGCACGGGCACGCCCCGCACGCGCAGCGGGTCGTCGAGATAGCCCGGCGGGAAGCCGCCCAGCTGCCGGTACGGCAGCACGCCGGCGTCGAGGAGCGTGTGCAGGGCGCCCGGGTCGGCGTCGACCGCGAGCGCGCGCTCGCGGAGCGCGACGGCCACGGGGCGCAGGTGGTCCCGCAGCGCGAGGAGGTCGACGGTGGTCATGCGTCCTGCCCTTCCCCGCCGCGGGTCGCCCCGGTCGGCAGCGTCCCGCTCGCATGGCCGAGCAGGTCGATCGTGCGGGCCAGCCGGGCCGCGTCGCCGTCGACGAACCCGGAGGCGCCGAACAGGTTGTGGACGGTGCGCGACGTGCGGTCGAGCACCGCGGTGACGCGCGCGAGCGTCGTGGCGGGCACCGGTCGGTCGTCCGCCCGCTCCTCGGGCTCCGCGGTCACGCGCGCCAGCAGCGCTTGCGCCTCCAGGTGCGCGAGCGCGGCGTCCGCGAGGACGAGGCGGACCGGCGGCAGGTTCACCGTCGCCGTGCCGCCGATGCTCCGGCCGCGCAGCCGGTCGACCGCACGGTCGGCCAGCCGTTCGCACAGGCCGGTCCGCGCCCACGCGACCCCGACGCGCCACGCGGCGTCCGCGGCACGGTCGCGCCGGTCGTCCACCGGCCCGGACGCCGCCGCGCGCCAGGCGAGCAGCGGGCCCGCGTCCGACAGCACCTCGCCCAGCAGCGCCGACCCGGGCGGCGGGGCGACGTCGTCGGGAAGCAGGACGCACTCCCCCGGCAGCACCGCGACAGGCAGCACCGCGGCGAGCGCGACGAGCGCCGCGACCGCGCCCTGCTCGCGCGCGACGTCGCGTGCCCCGGGGACCCCGGTGACCCGGGCGACCCCGGCCCCCGAGGTCGCTGCACCCCCCGCAGCGCCCGGCGCCGCGACGCCGGCGCTCACCGTGCCCGCGTCCCGCGAGACGATCCCCGCGCTCATGCGAGCACCGCCTCGCGGGCGCGGCCGCCGGCCTCCGGCGCCGTCGCGGCCGACCGCGGACCGAGGGCGAGCGAGCAGCGGTAGCCGAGCTCGACGCACCGCTCGTGCAGCACGACGGGCGCGTCCGGGGCGTCGTCGTCCGCGAGCACCTCCCAGACGCCCGTCGCCGCGGCCCCGGGGTCGGCGTGCCGCACGACGTCGCTATCGAGCAGGGGCACGTCGGCCGGGTCCACGTCGACACCGAGGACGACGCGCCGGACGTCCGGGCGCGCCCCGCGGGGTGCGTCGGACGAACCCGCCGGCGCGGTGGGACCCGCGGGTCGCGGACCCCGCGCGGCGCGCGCAACCGTCAGCTCCTCGACGGGCCGACCCGCGCCGTCGCGCGCGACGACGAGCGCCACCACGCGGTCCCGCGCCGGGACGCGCGTCGCGGTGGGCGGGAGCGTGCACTGCTCGAGGACGAGCACGACGGCCGTCCCCGCGCGCCCGGCATCCCCCGGCCGGCCGGCCGGCCCGACACCCGGCCCGCCGTCGGCGAGCAGCTCGCCCGCGAGGCGCAGCGCGGTGAACGGGCCCGCGAGCCCCTGCTCCGTGACGCAGAAGGTGGACGGGCCGCCGTCGAACAGGTCCGCGACGAACCCGCCGAGGAGCCGTTCGTGCTGGAGGTCGGGAGTCGTCACGACGAGCACGACGAGGCGCACGTCGTCGAGCAGGCCGCGCCCGCCGAGCGCCGCGCGCGCCGCCCGGATCATCGTCGGGTAGTCGCGGCCCGGCCCGTCCTCGAGCCAGTCCGTCGGCTGGTCCTCGCCGTAGACGTACCGCAGGTCCTCCGCGACCGACCGCCGCGTCCCGTCCCCGACGGGCGCGAGGTCGTCTACCGGCACGTCCACGACGGCCCGCACCCGCAGCGCGTCCTCGCGCGGACCCGACACCGGCGAGGCTCCGGGCCCCGCACCGCTGCCCCCGAGCGGCACGTCAGTTCCGGGTCGAGTGCTCGACGACGAAGTCCGTCAGCGAGCCGACCGTCTCGAGGTGGTGCTGCTCGAGCGACTCCGGGTCGACCTCCATGTCGAGCGAGTCCTCGAGGGCCATGAGCAGGCCGAGGACGCTCGTGGAGTCGAGGTCGAGGTCGTCGAACAGGCGCGTCGCCGCAGTCACGTCAGGCAGCGGTCGCCCGAGGACGCTCGACAGGGCCTCGACGACGGCCCCGACGACGCGCTCGCGGCCGAGGGCCTCCTGCGGCTCGGTGCTGGTGCTCACGATGGTTCCTCCGGGTGGTGGGTCGGCGCCCGCGGGGCGGGCGGTGGCTGGACGAGGGCGGACGGGCGGTGGGTCAGGGGACGGCGCCGACGGCGACGGGCTCGACCCGCGCGCCGAGGTCGTGGAACACCTGTCGCGCGAGGAGGTCGTCGGGCGTGTCCACGTGCCGGACGAGGAACGTCTCGTCGCCCAGGGTGAGCACCTCGGCCGGGTACCCGTGGCTGAGGAAGTGCACCGGCGACGCCGTCGCGCCGTACGCGCCGGAGCGGTCCACCGCGACGAGGTCGCCCGGCGCGAGGTCGGCCGGGAGCGACACGGCCTTGCCGATCGTGTCGTTGGGGGTGCAGAGCGGGCCCGTCACGTTCCACGCGACGTCCTCGGCGGTCGAGGCGGGCCCCACGCGGCGCATCGGGAAGTTGCGCTTGACGAACGACCCGATGCCGACGGCCGCCATGTGGTGGTTCGTGCCCCCGTCGGCCACCGCGAACCGCTCGCCCATCGACTCCTTGACGTACCGCACGCGCGCGACGTACGTGCCGCACAGCGCCACGAGGTAGCGGCCGAGCTCCATGACGAGGTCGGTCCGGGGGTGGCGCTGCACGAACGCCTCGACGACGGGGTTGAGCGCCGCGGTGAGGACCTCGACGTCGAGGTCGCGCTCGCGCTCGAAGTACGCGACGCCCAGGCCGCCGCCGACGTCGACGAGCTCCAGCGGGAACCGCAGGCGCTCCGCGAGCCGTTCGGCGAGATCGAAGATCCGCGTCGTGTTCTCGACGATCGTGCCCTCGTCGAGGATCCGCGTCCCCATGTACACCTGGACGCCCACGACGCGGGACGCGGTGAGGCCGTCGCACAGGCCGGGCGCGTCGAGGAGCTGCTGCTCGTCGATGCCGAACTGGCGCGGCTTGCCGCCCATGGTGAGCCCGGAGCCCTTGACCGAGAACGACGGGTTGACGCGCAGCACGACGCGCGCGGGCCGTCCCACCGCCTGCGCGAGCTCGTCCACGAGCGCGAGCTCGGGGAGCGACTCGACGATGATCGCGCGCACGCCCGTGTTGAGGCACGAGACGAGCTCGTCCCGGCTCTTGCCGGGGCCGAGGAACAGGACGTCCTGCGGCGCGACGCCCGCGGCGAGCGCGGTGCGCAGCTCGGCGAGCGACGACACCTCGGCGTTCGCGCCGAGCGCGTGCAGCAGCCCGCAGACGCTGACGTTCGGGTTCGCCTTGAGCGAGTAGAAGATCCCCAGCGCAGGGTGCAGCCGCTCGCGCAGCGCCCGGTAGTTCGCGGCGAGCACGTCGCCGTCGTACACGTACACGGGGGTGCCGTACCGCTCCGCGACCGCGGCGAGGTCCGCGCTCCCGGGCGTCGTCGGCCGGGTCGGGGTCGTGGTCATCGGGCGTCTCCTTCGGTGGGGCGGCCGGTGGGCCGCGAGGCCAGCCGCTCCGTGACGGCGCGGTCGAGGCGGGTCAGGGTGTCGTCGTCGGGCGCGACGAGGAGGCCGTGGAGCCGTCCCGCGAACGTCGCGCCCGACGTCGGCCCGGACGCGCCCGCGTTGACCGTCCCGGTCCCCTGGACCACGAGGCCCGCCTCGCCGGGGGCGCCGGGCAGCAGGTCGCCGAGCAGGTCGTGGAGCGCCGCGAACGGGAGCGGCGCGTCGAGCACCAGCGGGTACTGGCGCGCGAGCGCGACCCACCCGTCGGGCTGGAACCGTTCCTGGAGCGGGACGGTGTACGTCGACATGTTGCTGCGCGCGTTGATCTCGAGCACGGGCAGGAGCCGGCCGTCGGTGCGCACGAGCGCGTCGACCCCGACGAGGCCGTGGAAGCCGTCGGCCGCGAGCCGCGCGCCGAGGCGGCCCGACAGCTCGGCCAGCGCCTCGACCTGGTCCGCCGGCAGGCGCGACGGGATGCGGTGGCCCTTGTGGACGCCTCCCTCCGTGATCGCCTCCTTGACGAAGTCGAACGCGACCGAGCCGTCCCGCCCGACGGTGAAGTGGTAGTTGAGGTCCGTCGCCTTGTCGGCCCAGACCTCCACGACGACGGCGAGGCGGTCGTCGCCCGAGCGCGCGGCCCGGCGCGCGACCATGCGCACGAGCTGGTCGAGCCGGCGCGGGTCGTCGACGACGAGGATCCCCTTCCCGGAGACGCCGTACGCGTCCTTGACGCCGACGGTCGCGCCGTCCGCGACGAGCCGCGCGGCCTCGGCGCACGCATGCTCGAAGTCCTCGACGGTGCGGCACGCCCAGCCGCGCGCCTGCTCGACGCCCAGCTCGTCGCACAGACCGCGGCTGTAGACCTTGCTGTTGACGGTCTTGGTCGTCGCCGCGTCGGGGAGCACCGAGCGCAGGCCCGTCGCCGTCGCGAGGTCCTCCTCGGCCGACGACGTCCCGTGCGCGAGGAGCCGCACGCCGTCCGCCGCGAGCTCCGCCAGGCGCGCGAGCAGCGCGGGCGAGTCGAGCGCGTCGAGCGTCACCGTGCGCAGCGGGTCGCTCGATCCCGCGACGTGCACCGTGGGGAGCCCGACGCCGAGCGCGTCCAGGTGCGCGAGGTGGTCGGGGTCCGGCTCGGCCTTGAGCACGACGTGGTCGTGCGGGCCCGCGAGGAGCAGCGCGAGCTCGTCCATGCGGTGGACGAGCGCGGCCGTCGCCGACGCGCCGCCGACGGCGGGCAGGCCGACCTCCCCGACCGCCCACGCGTCCTCGACCTCGACGTTCCCCAGCAGCACGAGCGGCGCGTCGGGCGCGCCCGCGAGCGCGCGCTTCGTCCGCGCGAGGAACGGCTCGCGGCCGGCCGTCGTGGTGGTGTGCGGGGCGGTCCCCGTCACCAGCTCGACCGTCATGCCTGCTCCTTCGTGTCGTGGACCGTGGCGCCTTCGGAGCCCTCGTGGCGCAGGACCATGGCGGAGAACGTGGCGCCCAGCCCGACGGCGACCATGAGGAACGGGTCGCCGGGCCGCAGCCGACCCTCGGCGCGCGCGGCGGCGTAGCCGATGAACGAGTCCGCCCCGAAGCAGTGGCCGGTCACCGGGACGTCGTCGAGCCGGACGCGCGCGAGCGGGAGGCCGAGGCGCGTGCACAGCCGACGCCAGGACACGCGGTTGACGTTGTGCGGCAGGACGAGCGCGAGGTCGTCCAGCGTGAGGCCCGCGCGCCCGACGGCCTCCAGCACGACCTCGGCGAGCACCTCGGTGTACGCGACGCCGAAGGGGCCTGCGAGGTCCTCGGGGAGCGGCACCTGGTGGTACTCGCCCAGCGTGCGGGTCGCGTAGGCGAGGACGGGGCTGCCCGGCGCGGCCCCGTCGGCGCACGAGCCTGCGGGGCGCGACGCCGCGACGAGGCACGCCGCCGTGCCCTCGCCCATGATCGTCGTGCCCTCGATGAGCCGGGAGCCCGGGCTGAACGCCTTCTCCCCCGTGAGCACCAGCGCGAGCGCGTCCGGGTCGCCGTCCGACGCGAGGAGACGCCCCGCGAGGTCGACCGCGAGCAGCGCCGACGCGCACGCGTGCTGGGTGAGCGTCCACACGACCGCGTGGTCCAGGCCGAGGCGCGTCGCGGCGTCGTGCAGGGGGTTCACCCCGACCGGGGCGACCGTCGCGATGGTCCGCGCCCCCAGCACGTACCGGACGCGGTGCTCGTTGCCCGCGAGCCCGGGCACCGCGCGCGCCGCGGCGACGAGCAGGTCGGTGAGGGTCTGCCCCGGCGCCGTGCACACCTCGCGCAGCCCGAAGAACCGCTCGAACACGCCGAGCTCGAGGTGGTCGAGGCCGAGCTCGTCGGCGAGGTCCCGGATCGGCACGCGCGTCGCGGGCACGTGCGCGCCGACGTCGACGAGGGTCGTCATGCCGCCGTCCCTGGGACGTCGACGACGCTGCGCAGGTGCGTCGCGAGCGCGCGGGGCGTCGGGTTGTCGACGACGGCCTCCGGGTCGAGGTCGACGCCGAGGGCGTCCTCCAGGTCGCCGAGCAGCGCCAGCACCTGGACCGAGCCGAGGCCGAGCCCGGCGAGGTCGGCCCCCGCGTCCACGTCGGCGGGGGCGACGCCGAGCGCGGTGGCGACGTGGCGCAGCACGAGGTCGTCGAAGGCGTCGGGGCGGGGTGCGGTCATGGTCGGGTCCCTGCGAGCTCGGGGTGCGCGCGGTCCCGGGCAGCGCGCAGGGAGTGGAGCGCAGCCAGGTCGCCCCGGCCGTGCAGGTCGCGCGCCCGGCCGCGCTGGATCTTGCCGCTCGTGGTCCGCGGCACCTGGCCAGGACGCACGAGGACGACGTCGTGCACCGCGGCGCCCGAGACCGTCGCGAGGTGGGCCGCCATCTGCCGGACGACGGCGTCCAGCTCCTCCTCGGCGCTCGCCGCCCCGCCCGCCCGGGCGCCCGTCGTGGGGCGGAACTCCTGGACCGCGCACAGCGCTCCCGGTCGGCCGTCCGCCTCGAACACCGCGCCCGGGCGGCCCTCGGCCCCGGGGTGCAGGCGGCGCAGCT
The DNA here is from genome assembly GCF_900155925.1 of Cellulosimicrobium funkei. Lineage (NCBI taxonomy): Bacteria > Bacillati > Actinomycetota > Actinomycetes > Micrococcales > Promicromonosporaceae > Cellulosimicrobium > Cellulosimicrobium funkei. The sequence continues at coordinate 4,363 of NZ_FTMI01000010.1, read as the reverse complement.
CGCGCTCCAGGTCGTACGGGTAGAGGTTGCGGCCCGCGACGATGAGCAGCTCCTTGATGCGGCCCGTGACGACGAGCTGGCCGCCGTGCAGGGCCCCCAGGTCGCCGGTCCGCAGCCACGGTCCCGTGCCGTCCGCGGCGACGGCGCCGAAGGTCTCCGCCGTCGCGGTCGCCGCCGCCTCGCCCCAGTACCCGGCCGCGACGCTGTCGCCACGCAGCCAGACCTCGCCGACCGCGCCGTCCGGCACGGTGCCGCCCTCGCCGTCCACGACCCGCAGCTCCACCCCGCTCGGCACGCCGCAGCACACCAGGCGCGCGCCCGGTCCCTCGACCGTCGCGGCGTCGGGGAGGGCGGACAGAGAGGAAGCCTCCTCCGTCACGACCAGGCGGCCGTCGGCGAGCGCCGTCTCGTCCGCCGTCACGACGAGCGGGAGGCGCCTGTCGGGGTACGTGGCCGTCAACGTCGCCTCCGCGAGGCCGTACCCCGGGCCGTGCGCTGACCCGCGGAAGCCCACGGGCTCGAACCGGCGCGTGAACGCGTCGAGGACGGCCGGGTCGACCGGCTCGGCGCCGCCGAGCGCCCAGCGCAGACGGGACAGGTCGAGATCGGCGAGCTGGTCGTCGCGCACGCGCCGCGCGCACTGGTCGTAGCCGAAGTTCGGCGACGCCGTGACGGTCGCCCCCGTCTCGGTGATGGCGGAGAGCCAGCGGACGGGGCGCTTGAGGAACGACGTCGAGGGCACGACCACCGCCGTCGCCCCGAGGCCGAGCGGCACGAGCAGCATCCCGACGAGGCCGAAGTCGTGGTACCCCGGGAGCCAGCTGCAGAAGACGTCGTCCGGGACGAGGCCGAGCGTCGTGGTGAAGGCGTCGTGGTGGTGCAGCACGTTCGCGTGCGTGACCACGACGCCCTTGGGGCTGCTCGTGGACCCGGAGGTGTACTGGAGGAACGCGACGTCCTGCGGGCCCGGGCGGTCCCGCCGCGCCGGGCCGTCCGTCGCGCCGTCGACCACGGTGACGGCGACCGGTCCGCCGTCGGCGCGCCGCAGCGGCACGGCCCACTCCGTCGTCTCGATCGCGGCGGTCGGGTCGACGAGCACGACGGCGGCGTCGCAGTCCGCGAGCATGCCGCGCACGCGCTCGCGCTGGTACGCCTGCCCGCCCGGGAGGGGGGACGGGACGGGCACCAGCCCGGCGGAGAAGCACGCGAGGAGCCCGACGACGAACGACGCGGTGGCGGAGTAGAGCACCAGCGCGCGGTCGCCGGGCTCGTGCCGGGCGGCGAGGCGGGCCGCGAGCGCCGCCGCCTGCGCGTCGAGCTCGGCGTAGGTGAGCGTCCGCCGCTCCCCCACCTCCGGCACGACGACGACCGCGGGGTGGTCCGGGCGCTCGCGCATGTGGTCGCGGACGAGGTCCACGAGAGTCCGGTCGTCCGGCTGCACGCCCACGTCGCCCCCTGCTCACCGGCGCCGGGACCGTCCCGACGCACGCGGACGCCAGGAAGCACACGCCCCACCCCGGCGGTCCGGGGGAAGCCTCGCAGCGGTTGCTCGCGGTGTAAACAAATTCACGTGGCCGGAAGAGGACAAATGCCTTCTCTCGACCGCAACCCGTCACGTCGGTCAGCACCGCGGGACGGCCCGGGACCGTTGCCGGGGTCGACTACAGTCACACGGCGTGACCTCGACGGAGCGGGACCCGGTCCTCGGGGCCCGCCGTTCCGCGCGGGCCCTCGCGCTGCGCCGCGCGCACGACGTGCTCGTCCTCGACGACGGCAGCGAGGCCTGCCCGGAGCCCCTGTGGCTCCGGGTCCGCGAGCGCGTCCGCCACGCCGCACGCCTCCGCGTCGTGACGCTCGGCACCGGCGCCGTCGGTGCGGGTCGCGGCGAGGGCACGGACGGCGCACCCGCGCAGGACCGCGGCCCCCACCGTGCGGCGGGTCGGCCCGGTGAGACGAGCGGCGGCACCCCCGCGGTCGAGCGACGGGTCGCGACCTCCCTCCCGGTGTCGCTCGTCGCCCTCGACGACACCGTCGTGCTCGTGGCACGCCCCGGGCGCACGCGCGCGGTGACGGACCGCGACGCCGTCGCCGCGCTCCGCGCCCTCGCCGAGTCCGAGTGGGACCGCGCACGGCCCGACGGCGACGCCCTCGCCCCGAGCGAGGACACGCTGCTGCGGCTGCTCGCCGAGGGCAAGACCGACACCGCCGTCGCCGTCCGGCTCGGCGTCTCGCCCCGCACCGTGCGCCGTCACGCCGCCGGCCTCATGGGACGGCTCGGCGCCACCAGCCGGTTCGAGGCCGGCGTCCGGGCCGCGCAGCGCGGCTGGATCCGGATGACCGACCGCTAGCGCGCCGCGTCCGCCGCGACCTGGGCGTCGCTGCGCAGGATGCAGAACTCGTTGCCCTCCGGGTCGGCGAGCACGACCCAGCCCATCCCGTCGGGCGTGCGGCGGTCGGCGACCTGGGTCGCGCCGAGCGCGAGCAGGCGCTCGACCTCTTCCTCGCGCGACCTGTCGGTGGGCCGCAGGTCGAGGTGGACGCGGTTCTTCAGCTGCTTGTCGTCGGGCACCTCGACGAACAGGACGTGCCCGCGGCTCTCGGCGGGCGTCGTCGCGTCGGCCGGCGGGACGATCATGCACTCCTCGTGGCCGGGGAGGTTCGGGTCGCCGGGCACGTCGGTGTACCCGAGGACCTGGGCCCAGAAGACGGACTGCGCGTAGGCGTCCCGCGCGTCGAACGTGGTGTGGGAGATGCGAGAGGTCATGGCGCGACCCTGCCACGCGCTCGCCGCGCGGGCACCGGCTTTTCGGCCCACACTGACCGGCGTGAGCCCACGGACGAGGCACGTCGCATGGACCGGCTGGGACGACGACCCCGACCGCCTCGAGGCGGCGACGGTCACCGTCCGCGGCGACCGCCTGGCTGCGCTCGGCACGTCGCGTGCCACCACCTACGCGACGGCGTGGGCGCTGCGCACCGGGCCGGGCTGGGTCACGGAGCACCTCGACGTGTCGGTGCGGGGCCTCGGGTGGTCGCGGCACCTCGACCTCGCCCGGATGCCCGACGGCGCGTGGCGGGCCGACGTGCGCGAGGCGGGGACGCCGCCGTCGGGCCTCGCCGTGCCCGGGGTGCAGGACCCGGCCACGCTCGACGGGGCGCTGGACTGCGACATCGCGCTCTGCCCGGTGACGAACACGATGCCGATCCTGCGGCTCGGCCTGCTCGGGGACGACCCGCCGGCGCACGAGACGCACCTCGTCATGGCCTGGGTCGAGGTGCCGTCGCTGCGGGTCCTGCGCAGCGACCAGGTCTACGCGGCCCGCACGCCGCTCGACCCCGCGACCGGGCAGGCTGTCGTCACGTACACGAGCGCGACGCGGGACTTCACGGCCGACCTCACCGTCGACGCCGACGGCCTCGTGGTGGACTACCCGGAGCTCGCGCGCCGCCTCTGACCCCGCCGACCACGAGGTTGCCGTCGCTCTCGCGTCGAGAACGACAGGAGGCCCGTGCTCGACCGTGCGCAGGGTCGTGGTCGGTGAGGCGTGCCAGCCGGGTCAGTCCTGCGGCGGGCGGCGCAGGCGCTTGACGTCCGTCCGCCGCTTCTTGGCGGCGATCCGCCGCTCGACGGACCCGCGCGTGGGCCGCGTCGCCCGCCGCGACGGCCCGGGCGGCGCGACGGCCGCGGCCAGCAGGGCGGCGAGCCGGGTGCGCGCCGCCTCGCGGTTGCGCCGCTGCTCCCGGTGCTCGGACGCCGCGACCGTGACGACGCCCCCGACGACGCGGCGACCCAGCCGGTCCAGCAGGCGCGCGCGCTGGGCGTCGGTGAGGACCGCCGACCGCGCGACGTCCCACGACAGCTCGACGCGCGAGTCCGTCGTGTTGACGCCCTGCCCGCCGGGGCCGGACGAGCGCGAGAACCGCCACGACAGCTCCGCCTCGGGGACGACCAGTGCGGTCGTCACGCGCAGGCCGGGGCGGGCGTCGTCGGGCATCCGTCCATCGTGCCCGACGAGGACCCCCCAGCCCAACGGATTCGGACCCCGGCCCCCTGACCGACCACCGTCCGTCGAGCACGGGACGAGCGACCGGAAAGGCGCCCTTCCGGTCGCGGACCGCGTGCTCGGCGCAGCCGTTCGACGCGCGGGACGACCCGTCCGACCTGCAAGATCACAGCGCGCCGTCCTTGACCTCAACCGTGGTCGAGGTCCTAGCGTGGCTGCATACCGACGGAAGGAACCTGAGGAACCATGCCTGTCTACACTCTCCCCGAGCTGTCCTACGACTACGGTGCGCTCGAGCCGCACATCTCCGGGCGGATCATGGAGCTGCACCACTCCAAGCACCACCAGGCCTACGTCAC
>NZ_FTMI01000006.1:0-327988 GCF_900155925.1 Cellulosimicrobium funkei | reverse complement strand
GATGACATCATCTTCCGAAATCAACCAAAGGAATCCCAGACACAACCAACCCAACCACCCAGACGGGCAACCAGGCCAGCCATGCCACAGGGACAAAAAATTTGGCATTGACTAACAAGCACACTGTTGAGTTCTCAAACAACCGACACACACCAACTCAGCACCACCCGACTGGGTGGAACCTCGCTTGGGGCAACCCTTCAACCTTACCAGGTCTTCCCCGGCTCCTCAACCCCGGCTGTTCGCCGTGATCCAGTCACCGTGGTCTTCCTCGTCGCGGGCAGAGAACACTCTACGCCATGCGGTGGAAGGGTTTCGACCCCGGGACCAGCCACCCTCGATCGTTCGAGGCGGTGTCTGTTCCTCCCTGTCGGGCCGACATCCAGAACATTACGCGGCCTCGCGCGACATGGTCAAGCCGCTGCCCGGTGACCCGGCCCACAGGGACGCTGCCGCTCCCCGCCTGGCACGGCGTGCGGCCGTCGGCCCCGCTCTTCCGCGCTCCCCCGGCGCCGCGCTCAGACCGTCGTCGCGAGCCGCAGGATCGCGCGGTCCCCCGGTCGGAGCTGGGCCGCGCGGTCGACGTCCCGCTCGCGGAGCACCCCGATGACGGGGTATCCCCCGGTGACGGGGCGGTCCGCCAGGAAGACGACGGGACGCCCGTCGGGCGGGACCTGGACCGCGCCGCGGACGAGCCCCTCGGACGCCAGCTCCCCCGGCCTGCGGGGCACCGTCTGGCCGTCGAGCCGCAGCGCGACGCGGTCGCTGTCGGGCGTCACGGTCCGCAGCGCGCGCAGCGCGTGCGCCGCACCGGGGAGGAACCAGTCGGAGCGCGGCCCGGGCAGCACCTCGAGCACCGCGCCCGCCCGCTCGCCGGGACGCGGCTCGCCGGGCGGGAACTGCACAGGGACGACGTCGGGCCACGGCCACGTGCCCGACGGCGCGGCCCCCAGCGCGACGGCGTCGCCCGGCTGCAGGGGTCCTGGGCCGAGCCCGGCGAGCACGTCCCGCGAGCGCGACCCGAGGACCGCGGGTGGTCGGAGCCCGCCACGCACCGCGACGTAGGTCCGCAGACCGCGCGCCGCCAGCCCGAGGCGGAGGGTCCCGCCGTCGGGCACCCGGACGGCCGCGTGCATGCCGACCGGGCTCCCGTCCACGCTGGCGGGGACCGCCGCCCCGGCCAGCGCGACGACCGCCCCGCCGGCGAACCGCACGGCGAGACCGCCGAGGGTGACCTCGATCGCCGCCGCACCGTCCGGGTTGCCCACGAGCCGGTTCGCGAGCGCGTACGACGCGCGGTCGGCCGCTCCCGACGGCCCGACGCCGACAGCGGCGAGCCCCGGACGTCCCGCGTCCTCGACGAGCGCGAGAGGACCCGTCGCGAGCACCTCCAGGGCGCGCGGGCCCGACGGCGAGGGGGTGGTGACCCGGTCCTGCGCGGCTTGCTCGCGCGGCGCCGCCGCACTCCCGTGCCGCTGCTCCGTCCGCGCCGGCCCGGGCGGGACGCTGACCGCGACCGCGGCCGCGCGGACCGGCACGAACCGCACGCGCGCGCCGGGCGCGACGAGCGCGGGCGGGTCGCGGTCGACGTCGAACATCCGCGCGTCCGTGCGGCCGAGGAGGCGCCACCCGCCCGGGGACTCCCCCGGGTAGACGGCGGTGAACCCGCCCGCGAGCGCCACCGAGCCGGCGGGGACGCGGGTGCGCGGGGTCGCCAGGCGCGGGGCGGCGATCACCGGATCGACGCCCGAGAGGTACGTGAAGCCCGGCGCGAACCCGCCGAACGCGGCGTCGTACTCGCGGCCGTGGTGCCGCGCGACGACCTCCTCGACGCTCACGCCCGCCCAGCGGGCGACGTCGTCCAGGTCGGGGCCGTCGTAGCGCACGGGGATCTCGACGAGCGCCCCGACGTGGGTGGTGGGGCCGGTCGTCGACGCGCGCCGCACCGCCGCGCGCAGCCACGCCCGGGCGGCGGGGACGTCCGCGGGCGTCGCGCAGCGCACGAGCACCGTGCGGGCGGCCGGGACGACGTCGACCACGCCGGGCGGCGCGTCGCCCAGGGCCCGGTGCAGCGCGCGCACGGCGGTGAGGTCCGGCAGGTCGACGAGCAGCGCGGCCTCGCCGAACGCGTGCACCGTCACCTCGCTGTCGAGGCCGTCGGCCACGTCGCGGACCGGCGACCCGGGAACGGGCGAACCTCCGGCCGTCACGGCACGGCGTCCGCGCCCGACCCGCCGTGCGGGGCGTCGACGAAGGGCCGCACGACGACCCCGGCCTCCTGGAGCGCGGTCCGCAGCGCCCCGAGCAGCCCGACCGCCCCGGGGGTGTCCGAGTGGACGCACACCGAGTCCGCCTCGACGCGCAGCGACGTGCCGTCCGCAGCCTCGACCGTGCCGGTCGTCACGAGCCGGACGACGCGCCGGGCGACCTCGTCGCCGTCGTGCACGACGGCGCCCGGCCGCCCGCGCGGGACCAGCTCGCCCGACGGCAGGTAGCCGCGGTCGGCGAAGGCCTCGCGGACGGTGGGCTGGCCCGCCGCGTCCGCGAGCCGCAGCACGGCCGAGCCGGGCAGCCCGACGACGGGCAGCGTGGGGTCGTAGGCGCGCACCGCGTCGACGACGGCCCGGGCCTGCGCCTCGTGGTGGACGATCGCGTTGTAGAGCGCGCCGTGCGGCTTGACGTACCGCACGCGGTCCCCGGCGAGCCGGGCGAACCCGTCGAGGGCGGCGAGCTGGTAGAGCACCTCGTCGGCGAGCTCGCCGGGGTCCACGTCCATGAACCGCCGTCCGAAGCCCGCCCGGTCCCGGTAGCTCACGTGCGCGCCCACCCGCACCCCGCGCGCGGCGGCGTCCCGCGTCACGGTCCGCATGGTCGTCGCGTCGCCCGCGTGGAACCCGCACGCGACGTTCGCGCTGGTCACGAGGCCGAGCAAGGCCTGGTCGTCGCCGAGGGTCCAGCGGCCGAAGCCTTCGCCGAGGTCGGCGTTGAGGTCGATGCGCGTCACGCGTCCATCATGCCCGGGACGCGCGCCCGGCGGGCTCCGCCGCGAGCCCCACCGCGGGGCCGCCGCGGTGCCCACCGCGCCGCGGGCGGGGCCCACGGGCGTAGATTTCCTGGCATGCCGGACCACACCACCACCGCCACGACGGCCGTGCGCCGCGCGACGACCGCCGACGCCGTCGCGCTCGCGGACCTGGCCGCGCTCACGTTCCCGCTCGCGTGCCCGCCCGGCACGTCGCCGGACGCGATCGCGGAGCACGTCGCGACGCAGCTCTCGCCCGACCGGTTCCGCGCGTGGGCCGCGAGCGCCGCGCACGCGCTGCTGCTCGTCGAGGCGACGTCGCCCGGCGCCTCAGCAGGAACGTCGGCGGGCGCGTCGGGAGACACGTCGCCAAGCACGTCGGCAGGCACGTCGGCAGGCACCGTGGAGACGGACGCCGGGTCGCCCGAGGCCCCGACCGGCCCGCTCGGCTACGCGCTGCTGGCCCGAGGCGTCCCCGAGGACCCGGACGTGGCGGCCGCCGTCGGGCCGGGCGAGGCGGTGGAGCTGTCGAAGATCTACGTGCACCCCGCCGCGCAGAGCACCGGCGTCGCGAGCGTGCTCATGACCGCGACGACGGGGGCCGCGGCGCTGCTCGGCCCCGGGCTCCCCCTCTGGCTCGGCACGAACGGGCACAACGCGCGCGCCCAGGCCTTCTACCGCAAGCACGGGTTCGCCGTGGTCGGGGGCCGGACGTACGTCGTCGGCGGGGAGACCCATGCGGACGTCGTCATGGCCCTGCCCCGCCGCTGACGGACGGGAGGTCCCGGTCGGGCTCGGCCTGCACCCCGGAGGGCGCCCGACCGGGAGGTCGGTGGGCGGCCCGTGCGGGCCGCGGTCGTCCGGTGGACGGTGGTCGGTCGGTCGGCTCAGTGGTCGTGCGCGTCCTCGCCGTCGGCGCCCTCGTGGCCGCCCTCGTCACCGCCCGTGTGGCCGAGGCCGAGGCCCCCGTCGAGCGAGTCGTCGGGGTGGACGGGCAGGAAGACGTGGACGTGGCCCTGGCCGCCGGCGGTCGAGCGCAGGTCGAGCTGGACGGCGGCGAGGCCCCACGTCTCGACGGCGCGCGTGCGCAGGTCGCCCGCGAGGGCGTACAGGTCTGGGGCCGCGGCGGGGTCGGCGCTCGCGGCGAGCCCGACGGCGTCGAGCGCGTCCCCGACGAGCTCGAGCGACGTGAGCATCCCGTTGCGGACGATGTTGTGCTCGGAGGAACCGCTCGCGAGCGCCTCCGTCTCGGCGACGAGGCCGTCGACGGTCGCGCGCCACGCGGTGAGGTCCGCCGGGTCCGCGGGGACGGCGCTCGACCCGTCGACGGGGAGCACCGCGTGGAGGCCGTGCAGGACGGGGACGAGCTCGGTCTGGAGGTACCGGGCGTGGTCGATCGAGGCGACGAGGTTCTCGGCGTCGCGCGCCTCCTCGGCCGCTTCCAGCTCCGCGACGCGCGCCGGGTCGACGGTGAAGCCCTCCTCGTCAGGTGCTGAGCCGCCGCGCGTGAGCGCGACGACCGCCGCGACCACGACGGCCACGAGCGCGAGCGCGCCGACGACGAGCAGGACGCGGCGCCACGGGTCGAGGCCCACGAACCACCGGCGCGCGCGGACGCGCGCCGGTGGCCGGGGTTCGGGGCGGCCGGCACCGCCCCGGTCGGCAGGGCGGGAGCGTGCGGGCGTCGTCGGGCCGCCGGTGCGGCCGGAGCCCGCCCGGGCTCCTCCCGCCGGGGTCCGGGTCGTCGGCGTCCGTGCCGAGGTGCGCTGTGCCACCTGTCGCTCCTGTCCTGTGGTCGTCCCGCCGGGCGCGCCGGCCCGGCCCGCGGGCCGGGCCGGCGCAGGTGGTGGCCGGTGACGGGAGCGGGTCGCCCGTCACCGGCCCGCCGTCAGCCGCAGCTCACGGCGTCGTACGGCACCTCGATCTCGGTCGTGACGTCGCCGAGCGTCGCCGTGACCGTCGCCGTGCCCGCCTCGAACGCCGTCGCGCGCGACGCGAACGACTGGTACGCGTTGGCGCCCACCTCGACCGCGCCGAACTCCTTGGAGCCGAACGGCGTGGTGAGGGTGACCGCGACGGGCGCCTCGTCGGCGTTCGTCGCGCGCAGGGCGAGGTACGCCTTGCCCGCGAGGCAGCGGGCCGAGGCGGTGACCTCGACGTCGACCGTGGGCTCGGGCTCGGAGTCCGTCGTGAGACGGAACCAGTCGAACGCCACCGTGACCGGCGTCTCCTGCTCCGGGCCGATCGCCATGAGGCCGACCTTCGTCAGCGCCGCGTCGTTGGTGACCGGGTCGCCCAGCGGCGTCCAGTTCACCCCGCCGTCGCTGACCCAGCCCTGGTACGTGCTGCCCACCTTCTCGAGCCGCAGGTACCAGTAGCCCGACTCGGTCGAGTCGGCGAGCTCGAGCTGACGGTTGCCGCCGTTGCCGAACTGGCCGCCCTTCTCCGAGACGAGCTCGGCGCCGAGGTTCAGAGCCGCGCCCGGGGCGTTCTTCGCGAGCACGTCGGCCTTGACGTAGTTGTCGTCGTCGCCGTACGCGATGAGGCCCGCGAGCTGCCACCGGTGCACGAGCGGCGCCTTGAACCGCGTCTCGACGACCCAGTCGCCCTCCGGTGCCGTCTGGAGGACGAAGTTGCGCGGGTCGTCGTTGTTGCCGGCGTTGATGTCGCCCGGCTGGGTCGTGATGCGCAGCTCGCCGTCGGCGACGGCGACCTTCGACCCGTCGTAGCGCACGACCGCGTCCCAGCGGCAGCCGTCGAGGGCGTCGCCCTCGAACTCGTCGCTCGGCTCGCGCTCGCCGTCGTCCGACCCGTCGCCCGTGACGCGCACGTGGTCGACCTTGGCGACCGAGTCGGCGGCCGCGGTGTCGCCGCCGGCCATCACGCCGAACGTCGCGCCCGGCTTCACGGGCGCCGAGCCCGCGAGCGCCGTCCACGTCTGGCCGTCCGCAGAGTACGCGGCCGTGATGGCGGAGCCGTCCGAGACGAGGCGCAGGTGGATCGCCGTCGGGAAGTCCCCGGCGACGTTCGTCTGGCCGTGCCACGTGCGGGCGCCGCCGGTCTCGGTCTGGAACTCGAGGAACCGGTTGCCGTTCTGGTTCTTCGTGAACGCGAGCTTGGTGTACTCGTCGTCGGTCACGTGGACCAGGAGGCCGGCGTGCTGCCAGTGCCGGGCGAGCGGGACGTCGAGCTTCGTCTCGAGCGTCCACGCGCCGGCGGGTGCGGGCTGACCGAGGTAGCTGATCGGCCCGGTCTGCGCCTCGTTGATGTCGCCCTGCACGACCGGCAGGACGGCGTGGCCGTCGGCGACGGTGATCGGCTTGCCGTCTGCCTGGCGGACGACCGTCCACCGCGGGTCGAGGGTGTCGCCGTCGAACTCGTCGGACGAGTCCGCGAGGCACTGCGGCGGGGTCTCCTCACCGGGTCCCCCGGTCTGCGGGTCGTCGTCGAACGCGAAGTCCTGGAACTCGACGGCGCTCGTGGCCGACGTGTTGTGCGCGGTGACGAAGAGACCCACGTCCTGCACGGACGCCGCACCCGGGAGGGCCTGGGGCTCCCCGATCTGCGTGAAGCTCTCGCCGTCCTTGCTCCAGGAGGCCGTGTACAGGTCGCCGTCGCGCACGATCCGCACCCACGCGGGGTAGCTCGTCGAGCTCGCGGCGGACGACGTGACGAGCTGACCGGCCGCGTTGCCGCGGAGCCACTCGAAGCCGCCGCTCGGGCGCATGCCCAGTGCGGCGTAGCCCGGCGAGTTCGCCGTCTGCGTCACGTCGTTGCGGACGATGATCCCGGCCTTGGCGGAACCGTTCGAGTTGCCCTGGCTGGTGATCTTCACCGTCGCCGACCAGTTCTCGTCGGCGCCCTGCTCGCGGTAGATGGTCGAGTACTCGTTGGTGCCCTGCCACATGTTCGCGCCGCCCGACGTGATGAGGTACTTGCCCTCGGCGAGCTGCTCGAACGTCCCGTTCGCGTTGGTGAAGGTCTTCATGCCCCCGAAGAGGTCGCCGACCTGCGCCACGACGACGCGGGACCGCGTGTAGAGGCCCTTGTCGTTGGTCGCGACCGCGGTCAGCTCGTAGTTGTTGTCCGCCGTCACCTCCCACGTGGCCTCGTACGGTGCCTCGGTGTCGGTCCCGATCGACTCGCCGTCGACGAAGAACTCGACCTCGGTGACCGTGTTCTCCGTGTCGTCGGCCTCGGCCGTGACCGTGATCTCGCCCTGCTCCAGGCGCACGCCCGCCTCGGGCGCGGTGATGCGCACCTTCGGCCGCGTCGTGGCGGAGACGCCCTTGCCGTCGGCCTCGACGAAGTTCAGGCGACGCTCACCCGCGCCGGGGAACACGACGTAGAGCGTGAACGGCTCCCGGGGGTCGATGACGTCCACGGTCACGTCGGTGAACGTGCCGAGACCCGTCTGCGGGACCTGGGCCGTACCGAGGAGCTCGCCGTCCGCGGCGTCGCGCCGCAGCTCGATCGTGCCCTCGGCCGCCGCGGCGACGCGCAGCGTGAGCGCCTGCACGCCGTACAGGCTCACCGGGTCGTACGACGCCCAGGCCCCGTTCGACCCGGTGATGACCGAGCCGCCGCCCTCGACGTCCCGGCTCGGGATCGTCGTGGTGCCGTCGGAGTCGGCGTGGAACTCCGCCTCGCGCTTCTTCGGGAAGATGAGCGTGGTGTCCGAGCCGGTGAGGGCCGGGACGTCGTCCACGCCGCCGCGGTCGGTGTAGCGCGCGTCGATCACGTAGAAGACGTTCATGTCCTCGCCGTGGCCGCCGCCGAGGCTCGTCGCGACCGTGCCCGTCCGGCCGTGCAGCGGCTCGGAGGGGTGCGCGTGCGCGTCGTGGCCGAGCGCGGGCTGGATGATGACCTGCTCGTCGTCGATGGTCTCGCCGTCCGGCGAGTCCTCGGCGTCCGTCACGGCCACGTCCCACGTGATGTCGTCGCCGAAGGTGAAGAACGAGCCGGTGGGCGGCAGGCCGAAGTCGACCTCGGGCCGCGTGTTGCCGACCGTGATCGGCACGGTCGCCGTGCCCACCTTCCCGGCCGGGTCGGTCACCGTGAGGCGGGCGTCGTAGACGCCGTTCTCCGTGTAGGTGTGGCTCGGGGCGGCGGACGTCGAGTCCGTCGTGCCGTCACCGTCGAAGTCCCACGCGTACGTGAGCGCCTCGCCCTCGGGGTCGGTGCTCCCGGTCCCGTCGAACGACACCTCGAGCGGCGCGATGCCGGAGTCGGGCGTCGCGACCGGCTTCGACACCGGCGAGCGCGAGCCCGACAGGTAGTCGATGCGGTGCAGGCCCGAGTTGGGGTTGTCGCGGCCGAAGCCGCCGCCCCAGTCGAGCACGTACATAGCGCCGTCGGGGCCGAACTTCGAGTCGATCGGCGCCAGGAACTGCTCCTGCGGGAGGAACGGGTTGACCTTCTCGACGTCGGTCACGCCGGGAGCGGCCTCGGGGTCCTTGAGGTCGATCGTGTACATCTTGTTCCGGGCCCACTCGTAGAAGAAGGCCTTGCCGTCGTAGGACGACGGGAACTTCGTGTCGGAGTCGAGCTCCGGGTCGTACTCGTAGAACGGGCCGCCCATGGGCGCGAGGCCGCCGCCGGCGTTGATGACGCCGGGCACCGACGAGCGCTGGTAGCCGTACCAGAGGTCCGCCGGCTGCGCGGCGGGGAGCTCGGTGAGACCGGTGTTCTTCACCGAGTCGTTGACCGGGGCGTCGCAGTCGAAGAAGTCACCGACCGTGACCGGGTTCGTGCGGTAGTCGACGTCGCGGAACGGCTCGTTGTTCCCCATGCACAGGGGCCAGCCGAAGAAGCCGGGCTCCTTGATGAGGTTCCACTCGGCGATGCCGGCCGGGCCGCGGTTCGCCGGGTTGTCCGACCCGTTGTCGGGCGAGTAGTCGGCGACGCCGAGGTTGCCCGTCTTCGGGTCGATGGTGAACCGGAACGGGTTGCGGAAGCCCATCGCGTAGATCTCGGGCAGCGTCTTCTCGGTGCCCGGCGCGAAGAGGTTGCCCTCGGGGATCGAGTACGTGCCGTCGTCCTCGGGGTGGACCCGCAGCACCTTGCCGCGCAGGTCGTTCGTGTTCGCCGACGTCGCGCGCGCGTCGTGGAACGTGCCGTCGCGCTCGGAGATCGGCGCGTAGCCGCCCGACGGCTCGGAGTGCGGGTTCACGTCGTCGCCCACGCCGATGTACAGGTCACCGGTCTCGTGGTCGACGAGCAGGCCGCCGCCCGTGTGACCCGGCTCGTCGGGCAGGCGCCCGGCCGGGATCTCCAGGAGGACCTTCTCCGACGCCGGGTCGATCACGGTCGCGCCCGGGCCGTCCGACGACACCGTGAACCGCGAGACGCGGTTGAAGAAGTTCGCCGGGTCGGAGTCGTTCGCGCTCGCGGGCGAGTAGTACTGGTACAGGTACCCGTTCTCCGCGAAGTCCTTGTCGAGCGCGATCCCGAGCAGGCCGTCCTCGCCGCCCGAGTACACGGGGAGCGTGAGCGCAGTCGTCGTGTTCTGCGTCCGCGGGTCGTAGACGCGGACCTGGCCGCGCACGAGCTCGGTGTAGAACACGCGGCCGTCGGGCGCGACGTCCATGCCGAAGGGGGCGCTCGTGTTGGAGTCGAGCGCGACCTTCTCGAACGAGCCCCAGTCGGTTCCGCCGCAGTCGCCCTCGACGAGGCCCGCCGCCCACTGCACGCCGCCGACGACGTGCTGCACGAAGTCGGGCTCCTGCGTGTAGTGCGCCCCGAAGTGGCCCATGCCCGTCATCCAGGCACGACCGCCGTCGTACGGCTTGCACCAGGAGATCGGGTGGTCGTAGCCCATCTTGTTGCCGCCGGCGTCGTACGTCGTCTCGTCCATCGTGGCGAGGACGTGCGCGCTGCCGCGGACGTTGGCCGAGAAGTTGTACCACTCGTCCGCGCGCGTCCAGCGCTGGGACAGGTGCTCGGTCGACGGGTGCGTGCGGTCCTCGACGCGGACCGTGCCGGGCAGGCCGGGGCTGTTGCCCGTGGCGGCGTGACCGGGCATGAGCGCGCCGATCATGTCGTCCCACCACTGGTAGCTACCGCGCATGTCGGTCGCGTTGTGGATCGCGACGATGCCGCCGCCCGCCTGCTGGTAGCGCTCGAGCGCGGCCTTCTCGTCCGCGTTCCACGGGTCGCCCGACGTCTGGAACATGACCAGGGCGTCGTACTGCGCGAGGTTCTCGTCGGTGAACACCGAGGAGTCCTCGGTGTGGTCGGACTCGATGCCGACCTCGGCGAACGCGGCCTCGAGCACGGGCGTGCCCTGCGTGATCGCCTCGGTGTGCCGGAACTGGGTCGTCTTGGTGAAGATGAGCACCTTGTGCTCTTCGTCCGCGGGGACGGGGTCGTCCGCGGCAACGGCCGTCGTGACGGGCGCAAGCGTGAACGCGAGCGCCCCGACGGTCAGTGCGGCGGCGACCGATCTCGCCCTGCGTGGGCGTCGTGCAGTCATCGTGGTGCCTCCAGGGGCATGACGTGCGGGCCCGGACGTCGTCGTCCGGGCAGGGTGGTCGTCATCCCGCGGCGTGCCGGCGCCGGCGGTCGTGTGCGACTACGGCTACGTGCTCTCCGGCTCGGGCATCAGTCCCTTCAGGTAGGCGAGGCCATCGACGGCGATGGCGTCCTGGGTCGGCGCCAGCGGGCGCCAGATCGAGGCGGCCGTGGCGATCGTCGCGTTCTCGGCGGTGAAGGACTCGATGACGAGCGGTCCGTCGTAGCCGGTCGCGTCGAGCGCGGCGAGCAGGCCGCGCCAGTCGAGGTGGTCGGTGCCCGGTGCGCCGCGGTCGTTGCCGCACACCTGGACGTGCGCGATGCGCTCGCCCGCGCGCGTCACCGCGCCGGGCAGGTCCGTCTCCTCGATGTTCATGTGGTAGACGTCGAGCATGAGGCCGATGCCGGCCGTGGGCAGGCGCCGTACGACCTCCAGCCCCTGGTCGACGGTGTTGACGAGGCTCGTCTCGTAGCGGTTGAGCGGCTCGAGCCCGACGACGACGCCCGCCGCCATGGCGTGCTCGACGACCGGGGCGAGGTGCTCGGCGAGCTCCTCGTAGGCGGCCTCGCGCTCGGCCGGGCCGAGCCGCCACGTGCGCCCGACGGACGCGTACGCCGGGCCGCCGATCACCGGGGCGCCGACGGTCCGCGCGACGTCGACGACGTGGCGCAGGTAGTCCTGCGTGGCGCGCACCGTCGCGGCGTCCGTGGCGACGAGCTCGCGTCCCTCGCCCATGACGAGCGAGACGCTCGCGGCGAGGCCGTGGTCGGCGAGGACGGCGGCCGCCGTCGCCGGGTCCCAGTCCCCCGGGTTCTCGACGGGCAGCTCGAGCACGTCGAAGCCCCACCCCGCGACGCGCGGGGCGATGCCGCGCAGCGCGCCGTCGGTCAGGGGCGACGTCCACACCCACGTGTTGACGCCGATCGCGCGCCGGCGCACCGGGACGGGCGCGTCGTCGGGTGGGAGCAGGTCGGTCGCGCGGTGCGCGGGGGTCGGGCCGGGAAGAGCCACGTCGCTCTCTCTCGTCGGGTCCGAGCACTCGGCCGTCCCGCCCGCGTGCCCGACGCCGCGGCGCGCCCCCGTGCGGGAGGTGCGCCGCGCCGTCGGGCGGGCGGGCGGGGCGCCCGGCCGGTCGGACGGCGACCGGGCGGCCCCAGGTGGTCCGGCCGCGCGGCCGGACCGGGGTGGTGCTGGCGTCAGCGGTCGGTCCAGGCCTCCGGGAACCCGGGCAGGTCCTCGCCGCCGAACTTCGCGTAGTGCAGGGACGGCATGTCCTTGTTCGCCTCGAGGTAGGCGTCGAGGTCCTCGGCGACGACCGGCGACTGCGGCAGGACCCACTCGGACGGCACCTGCTCGCCGGCCCAGATCATCTGCGCCGCGAGGATCGGCGTGCGCCACTGGAAGTTGGAGTACACGGCGCCGATGGCGGTCATGTCCGTGTCCTTCCACTTGCGCAGGAAGCTCATCTCGTCCTCGCCCATGAAGACGGGGTACGGCTTGCCCGCGTCCTCGAACGCCTCGACGGCCGCGACGGCGCCGTCGCCGGCGTCCATCCAGATGCCGTCCACGTCCCCGCGCTGGAGGTACTGCGTGACGATGTCCTTGATCTTCGCCCCGTCGCCGCCGGTGAACTCGGCGCCCACGACCTCGAGCTCCGACTCGGAGAAGATCTTGTCGGCCGCGGCCCAGCGGTTCTCGAGCACGTCGACGCCGGGCAGGATGCGCAGCGCGAGGACCTTCGAGCCGGGCTCGAGGTTCTCGACGAGGAACTCGGCGCCGTCGGCGCCGTACGCGTAGCCGCCGATCGGGTGGATGAACGTCACCATGCAGTCGGTGTTGACGCCGCGGTCGAACACGATGACGGGCTTGCCCGACTCGCACGCCGCCTCGACGGCGGGCGTGAGGGTCGCGGTGGTCGACGGCGAGATGATGATCGCGTCGCAGTCGCCCGCCGCGACGAACGCCTGGATGTCGGAGATCTGCTTGTTGTCGTCGTCGGCGGCGTCGGAGACGCGGAACTCGCCGATCACGCCCTCCTCGGTGAGGACGTCGACCTGCTGCTGCATGGTGATGAACCCGGTGACGCGCCACGGGTTGGACACCGACGCGTTCGAGAAGCACAGCGTGTTGCCGCCCTCGGCGCTCGCGAACTCGGCCGTGTCCACGTACTCGGGCTCGATGGCCTGGAGCCACGGCTGGTCGGCCGGGCCCTCGGGCACGACCTCGCGCTGGGCGAGCTGGCGGTCGTAGTCCGCCTGGACGAACCACTCGGAGTCGGCGCCGCCGGACTCCTCGCCCGCGGGGCTCTCCTCGGCCGAGGTCTCCCCGCCCGTGTCGGTGGGGGTGTCGGTCGTGCAGGCGGCCGCGAGGAACAGCGTGGCCACCGCCGTGCCGGCCAGGAGTGCTCGTGTACGTCGCATGTCCTTCTTCTCCTTGGTGAGACGTCGTCGTCCCGCAACGTGCGGGGAAGGGGGTACAGCTCGGGTGCTGCCGCACGGCCGTGCGCGGGGGTCCGGCAGGGGTCGTGCGCGGGGAGGGGCGCGGGCGTCGTCGCCGGGCGCGCGGGGCTCAGGCGTTCGCGGGGGCGGGCTCCTTCGGTGCGGGGGTCGGCCCCGCCGCCGGCGGGGCGTCGGGGGTGGACGCGCGGCGCCGCGACCGGCGCGGCAGCGCGGCGTAGGCGACGGCCGCGATGATGATGACGCCCTGCACGGCGGGGCGGATCGTCGACGGCAGGCTCAGCTGGTTGAAGAGGGTGAACAGCGCCTCGAGCGTGAGCGCGCCCGCCATCGCGGCGATCACGGTCCCCCGCCCGCCGCCGAGGACGACGCCCCCGAGCACGACGGCGGTGATCGCCATGAACTCCAGGCCCTGCCCGACCTGGGCGGTGACGCCGGCGTACCCGCCGATGAGGATCGCCGCGACGGTCGCCAGGAAGCCCGAGAGGAGGAAGGCGCGCGTGCGCACCCACCACACCGAGCCGCCCGCGTAGCCCGCCGCGACGTCGTTGTCGCCCGTGGCGACGAGCGTGCGGCCGAACGGGCGGCGCATGAGCAGGGCTGCGGCCACGCCGAGCACGACGACGACGAGCAGCGCGTACGGCACCTGGAACTGGCCCGGGGTGTCGGGGATGCCCCCGCGTCCCCACTGCCGGAACCCGTCGGTGAGGGCGCCCGTCGGGGCGCCGCCCGTCCAGAGCCGGATCGCGCCGTAGAGCACGAGCATCATGCCGAGCGTCGTGATGAACGACGGCACCTTGAGCAGCGTCGTCACGAGGCCGTTGACGAGCCCGACCGCGAGGCCGAAGACGATCATGAGGGCCATGACGGGCCAGGTCATCGAGTCCTCGCCGTCCATGAGCTTCGCGGCGATGACGACCTGGGCGCCCACGAGCGAGCCGACCGACAGGTCGAACTCGCCCGAGACGATGACGAAGTACTGCCCGATCGCGAGGATGACCAGCGGTGCGGCCTTCTTGACGAACGCCATGAGCGACATCGGCTCGCCGAACGACGGGTTCATCACGAGGATGACCGCGAAGACGAGCACGAGCAGCGCGAACACGGTCCAGCTGCCGCCCGCGGTGAGGCGCTCGAGCCAGCCGGCCCGCGGCGCGCGCGCCGGGATGGTCCGGCGCGTGGTGTCGGTGGTCATGCGGACGCACCTCCGGTGCGGGTCGGGCGGAAGCGGGCCCGGCTGCTCGCCGGGTCGATCTGGCGCCGGGCGTACAGGGCGACGGCGGCGATGATGATGACGCCGCGCAGCACGTCCTTGAAGAACGGGTCGACGTCGAGCACGTTGAACACCGTGTCGAGCACGGCGAGGATCAGCACGCCGCCCACCGTCCCGACGACCGAGCCGCGCCCGCCCATGAGGAGCGTCCCGCCGAGCACGACGGCGGCGATCGAGTCGAGGTCGAGGCCGTAGGAGTAGACGAGCGCGTTGCCGGTGCCGAAGCGCGCGGCGATGAGCAGGCCGGCGACGCCCGCGCAGACCGAGCACAGCACGTGCGCGAGGACCAGCGTCCGGTCCGTCCGGATGCCCGAGAGCCGCGCGACGTCGGTGTTCCCCCCGACGGCGAACATGTGGTACCCGGGGCGGGTGCGCGTCAGGAGCACGACGCCCACGGCCGCGACGAGCAGCATGACGACCGTCGAGACCGGCACCGGGCCGACGCGCGTGTACCCGAACATCTGGAACGAGGCGGGCACCTCCCCCGCCGGGCCCTTGAACTGCGTGTCGAGGTAGCCCTTGATGATGAGCCCGACGCCGAGCGTCGCGATGAACGCGTTGACCCGCAGCTTCGCGATGACGAGCCCGTTGACGAGGCCGACGACCGCCGCGACGCCCACCGCCGCGAGCACGCCGAGCCAGACGCGCGACGGGTCGCCCGCCATGGTCGTCGCGCCGACGATCGAGCTGAGCGCGACGACGTAGCCGACGGACAGGTCGAGCGACTTGCACAGGACGGCGAACGTCTGCCCGATCGCGACGAAGCCGAGCAGGCTCGTCTGCGTGAGCATGTACGCCGTGTTCGCCGTGCTGAACAGGTTGCCGCCGCCCACGGCCACGAGCACGCCGGCGATCACGAGGATCCCGACGAGGGCGAGGTAGACGATCTCCGTCGAGCCCAGCCGGCGACGGCGCGCGGGGGCGCGGCTCGCGGTGGGGGCGGCGGTCGCGACCGCGGTGCTCATCGGTGCTCCTTCGGGCCGTCGGGGGCGTGCGGGGCGCTGCGGGGCGTGGTGCCGGGGTCGGCGCCCGGGAGGTCGTCGGCGTCGGCGAGGGCGCCGAGGTCGACCTGGACGTGCTCGCCGGAGGTGTCCTCGCCCGCGCCCGTGGCGAGCGCCATGACGGTCTCCTCGTCGCTGCCCGCGGGGAGCTCGCCCGCGAGGCGGCCGTCGCGCATGACCAGCACGCGGTCGGCCATGGCGACCACCTCGGGGAGCTCGGACGAGATGAACAGGACGGCGACGCCGTTCGCCGTGAGCTCGCGCATGAGGTCGTAGACCGCGCGCTTGGCGCCCACGTCGATGCCGCGCGTCGGCTCGTCGAGCACGATGACCTGCGGGTCCGTGACGAGCCACTTCGCGAGGACGACCTTCTGCTGGTTGCCGCCCGACAGGTACTGGACCTCGGCCTCCTGCGAGCTCGCGACGAGCTCGAGCGAGGACAGGATGCCCGGGATGCGCTTCGCGCGCCGGTCGGCCTGGCCGGGCACGACGGCGTCGAGCACGAGGCGCGCGTTGGCGAGGATCGACTGGCCCAGCGCGAGCCCCTCGGCCTTGCGGTCCTCGGTGACGAGCGCGAGGCCGGCGCGGACCGCCTGGCGCGGCGAGCGCACGTCGACCGGCTTCCCACCGACGAGGACGCGGCCGCGCGTGAAGCCCGCGATGCCGAAGACGCCGTGCGCGATCTCCGTGCGTCCCGAGCCCTGGAGCCCGGCGAGCGCGACGATCTCGCCCGCGCGGACCTCGAACGACACGTCGTCGACCTGCGTGTTGCCGACGCCCTCGAGCGCGAGCCGCACCTCGCCCGGGACGATCGCGGGGTCCTTGTCCGGGAAGTAGCCCGCGAAGTCGCGGCCGACCATCGTGCGCACGAGGCGGTCCGCGTCGATGTCCGCCGTCGGCGTCGTCAGCACGTGGTTGCCGTCCTTGAGCACCGTGATGGTGTCGCAGAGGTCGAAGATCTCCTTGAGGCGGTGCGAGACGTAGAGGATCGCGACGCCGCGCTCCTTGAGCCGGTGCACGAGCTCGTAGAGGAGCTCGACCTCCTGGTCGGCGAGCGCCGCCGTCGGCTCGTCCATGGAGATGATCCGCGCGTCGTAGGAGACGGCCTTGACGATCTCGACGATCTGCTGCTGCGCCACGGACAGCGAGCCGACGCGCGTCCACGACGCGAGCCCCGTCAGGCCGAGCTCGGTGAGCAGGGCGGTCGTGTCCGCGTGCATGCGCCGCCGGTCGACGAGGCCCGCGCGGCGCGGCTCGCGGCCGAGGTAGACGTTCTCCGCGACGGACCGCTCGGGCAGGAGGTTGAACTCCTGGAACACCGTCGACACGCCCGCGTGCTGCGCGGCGAGCGGCGAGGCGAACGTCGTCGTCTCGCCGTCGAGCTCGAGCGTGCCCGCGTCGGGGCGGTGCACGCCGGCGATGATCTTCATGAGCGTCGACTTGCCGGCGCCGTTCTCGCCGACGAGCGCGTGGACCTCGCCGGGCCGCACGTCGAGGTCGATCCCGCGCAGCACGGAGTTCCCGAAGAACTCCTTGCCGATGCCGCGCAGGCGCAGGAGCGGCCGGTCGTCGCCCTCCCCCGCGGCGGGACGCGGCTCGCGCGTCGTCGTCGCGGTCACGACGCGACCTCGACCCAGCCGCCCGTGCGCACCGACGTGGCCACGGCGTCGGCGAGCCGCGCGGCGCGCAGGCCGTCGTCGAACGTGGGCAGTCCGTCCGGGACGGCGCCCCCGATGGCCGCGGCGGTGTCGGCGACGAGCGCGTCGAAGCAGTCCTGGTAGCCCTGCGCGTGCCCGGCGGGGAGGCGCGAGTACCGGGTCGCCGCCGGGGAGAGCGTCTCGGGGTCGCGCACGAGGAGGCGCGACGTCGTGCGCCGGCCCTCCCAGAGCGTCTCGGGCTGCTCCTGGTCGAACGCGAGGGTGGACTCCGAGCCGGAGATCTCGAGGTAGAGCCGGTTCTTGCGACCGGCCGACACCTGCGAGATCACGGCCGAGCCGAGCGCGCCGCCGTCCGTCGCGTACTGGAGCGTCACGGCGTCCTCGGTCGCGACCTCGTGCACGACGCCGTCGGCGCCCCGGCGGTGCGGGTTCACCGTGGCCGACTGCGCGACGAGGCGCACGATGCGCTGGCCCGTCGTGAACTCCAGCAGGTCGCAGAAGTGGGAGCCGATGTCGCCGAACGCGCGGCTCGCGCCGCCCAGCGCGGGGTCGACGCGCCAGTTGTCGTCGGAGTCGCGCAGGAGCCAGTCCTGCAGGTACGAGCCGTGCACGAGCGAGACGGTGCCCACCTCGCCGCGGCGCACGCGCTCGCGCGCCTCGCGGACCATGGCGTGGAAGCGGTAGGTGAACGGCACGACGGCGACGCGCCCGTCCCGCTCGCGCGCCGCGGCCGCGAGGCCGGCGAGCTCGACCGCGCCCGCGACGTCGGTCGCGAGCGGCTTCTCGCACACCACGTGCTTGCCGGCGGCGAGCGCCGCGCGCGCGAGGGGGACGTGCAGGTGGTTGGGCGTGCACACGTGCACCACGTCGACCTCGGGGTCGGTGAGCAGCTCCTCGACCGTCGCGACGGCGCGCTCGGCGCCGAGGCCCGGCGCGGCGGCGCGCGCGATGTCGAGGTCGGCGGCGGCGACGCTCACGACGCGGCCTCCGCCCGTGCGCACGGCCCGGGCGTGGACCCCGCCCATGAACCCGGTGCCGAGGATCCCGGCGCGGTACCCGGCGGCGGGCAGCCCGAGCTCGTCGGGGTTGCTGGCGGGGAAGGTGCTTCGGGCGGTCGAGGCCCCTGGCGTGGTCGCTCCCGGGAGGGGCGTCCCCGGCTCCAGCACCGGGGTACGCACGTCCTGCGCGACGTCGTCGGCTCGCATGGATGACAACGTAGGGGCACTTATGTCGAGGGTCAAGCAAAAGCCGAACATCAATCGTCACGTTTAGATAACCCTGTCCGCAAAACAAATGTGAAGGATCACATCGGCGTCGCCGGACGCGGGCACGCCACCGCCCCCGGCCGTCGGGACGGCCGGGGGCGGTGGCGTGTCGGACTGCCCCCACCCGTCGGTCGGCGACGCCGACCGACGGGGAGACTGCGGTGCTGCGTGGTGCTACTTGGTCGAGAACGCGGCGTCGAAGGCCGCGTCGGGCGCGTCGAACGCGTACTTCTTGACGAACTCCAGGGCCTCGGGGGCACCGACGAGACGGTCCATGCCGGCGTCCTCCCACTCGACCGAGATCGGGCCCTCGTAGCCGATCGTGTTGAGCATCCGGAACGCGTCCTCCCACGGCACGTCGCCGTGGCCCGTGGAGATGAAGTCCCAGCCGCGGCGCGGGTCCGCCCAGGCCAGGTGCGAGCCCATGCGGCCGTTGCGGCCGTTGTGCATCCGCTTCTTCGTGTCCTTGCAGTCCACGTGGTAGATGCGGTCCTTGAAGTCCCACAGGAAGCTCACCGGGTCGAGGTCCTGCCACACCATGTGGCTCGGGTCCCAGTTGAGCCCGAACGCCTCGCGGTGCCCGATCGCCTCGAGCGTGCGGACCGTCGTCCAGTAGTCGTACGCGATCTCGCTCGGGTGCACCTCGTGCGCGAACCGCACCCCGACCTCGTCGAACACGTCGAGGATCGGGTTCCAGCGGTCCGCGAAGTCCTGGTACCCGGCGTCGATCGCCTCCTGGGAGACCGGCGGGAACATCGCGACGTACTTCCAGATCGCCGAGCCCGTGAAGCCCACGACGGTCTTCACGCCCAGCTTCGCCGCGAGGCGCGCGGTGTGCTTCATCTCCTCCGCGGCGCGCTGGCGCACGCCCTCGGGGTCGCCGTCGCCCCACACGACGTCCGGCAGGATGTCGCGGTGGCGCTGGTCGATCGGGTCGTCGCACACCGCCTGGCCCTTGAGGTGGTTCGAGATCGCGTAGACCTCGAGGTCGTACTTGGCCAGCAGGTCGAGCTTGCCCTGGACGTACTCGTCGTCGTCCCAGCGCCAGGGGTCGAGGTGGTCGCCCCAGCACGCGATCTCCAGGCCGTCGTAGCCCCAGCCGGACGCGAGGCGTGCCACCTCCTCGAACGGCAGGTCGGCCCACTGCCCGGTGAAGAGGGTGATCGGTCGTGCCATGGTCGTGTCTCCTTCGGTCGTTCTCGGTTCGTGCCCGGGGTCACCGGGCGGACGTCTTGGTCAGGGGGCGGGGCGTGTCCCCCGCGGCCTCGTCGGTGCCCGACGCGCGCGCGCGGCGCCGCACGACGACGTAGCCCGCGGCGAGCAGCAGCGCGGCGACCACGGCGACGGCGACCCACACGAGCGCGCTCGTCGAGCCCTCGTCCGTGGCGGTGCCGTCGGCCGCGGTGCCCTCTCCGGCGGCGTCGTCGCCCGCGGCGGCGTCGTCGCCGGCCGCGTCGGCGCCTGCCGCCTCACCCTCCGCGCCGGCGGCGTCGCCGCCCTCCTGCGCCGCCGCGTCGTCGCCCTCGCGCGGGGCGGGCTCCGGCAGCGGCACGACGTCGACCTGCGCCGACGCGGTGGCCTCGGCGGGATGGGTGATCGTGGCGGTGAGCGTCCAGTTGCCGTCGGCGAGGACGCCGGGGTCGGACGTGTACCAGCCGACGCCCTCGGACGCCGACCGGAGCGTGAGGGGGCCGACGGTCTCGCCGGCCGCGGACTCCCCCGTCACCGAGACGTCGGCCGCCTCCTCGACGGGGTGGCCGTCGACCTTCCAGGTGAGGTTCGCGGACACGCCGCCCTGGCCGTCCGTGCCGAGCGAGATGACGACGTCGCCGCCGTGGGCGCCGGCCGGGGCCGCGCCGACGAGCGCGAGCACGCCGCCGAGCAGGAGGCCCAGCGCCGCGGTGAGGAGCGCGCGGGCGCGGTGCCGCACGGGGGCGGCCGTCCGGCGGAGCGGCAGGAGCCGCGTGCCGCCCGGAGGCCGGGGGCTGGTGCGCTGGCGGGGCGTACGGGACATCGGGTCATCACCTCGTCGTGGGTCCGTGTGCGGTGGGGGCGGCGGTCGTCGCCGGTCCCCCGGGGTGCCCCGGCGCCGGGCCGGAGCGCCCGTTCCCGGGCGCCGGGGCCGGAGACCCGGAGGTCCCCGTCGTGCTCGTCGTGCGGGCAGCGTACGGTCGGCCCGGCCGATGGGCCGCCCGGACGCCCGAGCGCCCGCGCGCCGAGCGCGGTGCCCGGCGGGCCGGTGCTCAGCGCACCGACCCGCCGGAGCTCGTCAGGAGCAGGACCGGGCCGCGTAGTCCGCGGTCCCGGAGAACGTCCTCCCCTCGGCGTCCGTGGCGGTCACGGTCACGGTGCCCGCGTCGACCGCGACGGCGCGCGACGCGAACGACTGGTACGCGTTCGCACCGGGCGCGACGTCCGCGACCTGCTTCGACCCGTACGGGGTCTCGAGCGTGATCGCGAGCGGGACCGAGTCGTCGTTCGCCGCGCGGACCGCGACGAACACCTTGCCGGCCATGCAGCGCGTCTCCGCGGTGATGGTGACGGCGATCGGCTCGGCCTCGTCCTCGACCACCCGGAAGTGGCCGAAGGACGCCGGAGCACCGGTGTCGGCCGACGCCCCGAGGGCGAAGAGCCCGACCTTGGCGTCCGCGGCGGGCGCGTTGGTCACGCTCTCGTCGAACGTGGTCCACGTCTCGCCGTCCGCGCTGTACGCGCCGGTGAACGTGTCACCGGAGCGCGTGAGGCGCAGGTGCCACACCGACTCGGCGAGGCTCCCCGTCTGCGGCTGCGGGTTCTGCACCACTCCGCCGACCTCGCTGCGCAGCTCGATCCGGGCGTTGCGCGCCTGGCCGGCCTGGTTGTCGACCACGTAGTCGAGCTTCACGTAGTCGTCGTCGCCGCCGTAGACGATCAGACCGCCCTGCTGGTACTGACGGTCGAACGCGGAGCCGTCGACGACGGTCTCGATCGTCCACTCGTCACCCGGCTGGTCCTGCAGCACGATGTTCGGCACCGGGCGGTTGTCCGTCCCGTAGATGTCCGTGGGCGTCGTGTCGATCTGCAGGGAGCCGTCCGTCACGCGGTAGCCGGTCGGGTCCTCGCGGACGATCGACCAGCGGCACGTGTCGAGGGCGTCGCCGTCGAACTCGTCGTCCGGCCCGGGGGCCGCCGCCGTGTCGTCGGGCGTGATGTGGAACCAGTCGAACTCGGCGTCGACGACCGGGGTGGTCGTGTTGTTGCCCTTGAGGGCCACGAGCCCGATCTTCGCGTTCTCCAGGTCGGCGATCGACTTGGTCTGCGGCATCGTCGTGAAGTCGATGCCGTCGGCCGAGTAGGCCGCCTGGAGGCTCGCGCCGTCGCTGACGAACCGCACGTAGACCGTGTCGGGGTAGTCGGCACCGAGCGCGGCCGAGTTGGACTCGTTGACCTCGTTCGGCTGGGCGTTCTCCTCACGGATGAACTGGAAGATCCGCGTCGCCGGGTCCGCCGTGGCCGACCGGCCCTGGAGGACCATCTTCGCGTAGTTGTCCTGGTCCTCCCAGATCAGCAGACCGGCCTGCTGGTACTGCTGGCGGGCCGGCAGGGTCACCTTCGCGGTGGCCGTGAACGGTCCGTCCGGGAGGTCCTGGAGCACCAGGTTCGGCACGACGGTGTTGTCCGTGCCGTAGAAGTCCCGCGTCGCCGTGGGGACCACCAGGCGCCCGTCGCGCACGACGAGGTTCTGGTCGCGGTTCGTCACGGTCCAGCGGTCCTCGTCCAGGTCGGTGCCGAGGAAGTCGTCCGAGCGGCCGGAGAAGCAGAGCCCCGGACCGGTCTCGGGCGCCTTGACGGTCACCGTCGTGTACTCGACCGAGTACGCGCCGCGCTCGTCGGTGGCCCGCACCTGGAGCCGGTAGGTGCCCGGCTGGTCGTACGTGACCGCGAACGAGTCGGTGCCGTCGACGAAACCGTCGCCGAGGCCCGCGTCCCACGCGAACGTGACGGCCTCGTCCTCGGGGTCGGTCGCCGTGACCGACGCCGTGACCTCCAGAGGAGCGGTGCCCTCCGTCGGCGTGACCTCGAACGTGTCGATGGTCGGGCGCACGTTGTCCGTGACGCCGCGGCCGTCGAACTCGAGCCAGTTGACGTTCATCTGGCCGGCCACGTTGACGAAGTAGAGCGTCCCCGTGCCCTCGGGCACGTCGGTGATCTCCGTCGTCGCCATCGTGTACGCCTGCCAGTCACCGGTGTTCGGCACGGTCACCCGGCCGATCTCCGGACCGTCGGGCGCGTCCCAGCGCACGGACACCGTGCCGCCCGAGGGCGACGCGACGCGCATGCCGAGACCCTCGACGTTGTAGAGCGACATGGGCTCGTAGGCCCACCAGTCGTCCACCTCGATGTAGCCGAGGTTCTGGCCGCCCCCCGCGCTGTCGCTGGTCTGCTCCGTCTGGACGCCCGGGTCACCGGTGCTCGCCGAGCCGGGGAGCCGGCCCGTCGAGGTGTAGTACTCGGCCTGGAGCAGCTTCGGCTGCAGGATCTGGAGCGAGTTCGTCGTGAGCGGGACGCCCACCTCGCCGCCGTCGTCGGTGTAGAACGCCTCGAGCACCCAGAAGATGTTGGCCTCGAGCCCGTGGCCCTCGTCGCGGGCCGTCTGCATGACGCCCTCGCAGCCGGTCAGCTCCTCCATCGGGTGCGCGTGGGCGTCGTGCCCGAGCGCGGTCATCATCTGGAGGTTGGAGCAGTCCACCTCGCCGTCGGGGTCCTCGACCTCGACGACGTAGCGCACCTGGTCGCCCCACTCGAACACGCCACCGTTGTCCGGGAACGTGATCGTCACGCTCGGCGCCTGGTTCCCGACGACGATGCTGACGTTCGCGAAGCCCGTCTGGCCGTTCGCGTCGGTCGCCACGAGCTGCGCGGTGTAGCTGCCGTTCTCGGTGTAGGTGTGCACCGGGTTCGCCTCGGTCGACGGGTCGGACCCGTCGCCGAACGTCCACTGCAGCGAGATCGGGTCGCCCGCCGGGTGGCGGGTGCCCTCCGAGGAGAACTGCACCGTGAGGGGCGCGGCGCCGCTGGTCACGTCCGCGCTGGCGCGGGCGATCGGCGTCGGGTCGCCCTGCACGTAGTTGACCTTGTAGATGCCCGACGTCGTGTTGTTGCCGCCGAAGCCCTGGCCCCAGTCGATGACGTAGAGCGAGCCGTCCGGACCGAAGTCGAAGTCCATCGCGCGGTAGAAGCCCGCCGCGGGGTCGAAGTGCTTCGGCAGGATCCGGTTGATGTCGACGAGCTCGTCGCGGTTCTCCCCGTCGAGCTGGAACGAGTACATCTTGCCCTGGTTCCACTCGCCGAAGATCGCCTTGCCGTCCCAGTACTCGGGCCACTTGA
This sequence comes from Cellulosimicrobium funkei, assembly GCF_900155925.1. Lineage (NCBI taxonomy): Bacteria > Bacillati > Actinomycetota > Actinomycetes > Micrococcales > Promicromonosporaceae > Cellulosimicrobium > Cellulosimicrobium funkei. Next base: position 304,433 of record NZ_FTMI01000006.1, on the reverse strand, counting down.
CGTCCGAGTCGAGCTCCGGGTCGTAGTCGTAGACGGGGCCGCCCATGGGCGCACCGCCGCCGCCGATCTCCGGGAAGAGCGGGTTGCCGGCGTAGTTGTACCAGACGTCGGCCGCGACGGCCGGCGGGAGCTGGGTCAGGCCGGTGTTGTTCGGCGAGTCGTTCACGGGCCCGTTGGCGCAGTCGTACGCCTGGCCCGACTGGCCGGTCGCGAAGTTGTAGTCGATGTACGCCGCGTTGTCACCGGTGCAGTACGGCCACCCGTAGAAGCCCGGCTCCGCGACGATGTTCCACTCGACCGTGTTCCCCGGGCCGCGGCTCGGGTTGGCGTTCTGCGCGTCGGGGCCGTAGTCGCCGACGAGCACGTTGCCCGTCTTCTGGTCCACACCGATGCGGAAGGGGTTGCGGAAGCCCATCGCGAAGATCTCGGGCTTCGTCTTGTCCGTCCCCGGGGCGAACATGTTCCCCTCGGGGATCGTGTACGTGCCGTCGTCCTCCGGGTGGATGCGCAGCACCTTGCCGCGGAGGTCGTTCGTGTTCGCCGACGTGCGCTGCGCGTCGTACGACGTGCGGCCCGCGCGCTCGTCGAGCGGCGCGTAGCCGGCCGACTCGAACGGGTTGGTGTTGTCGCCCGTCACGATCACGAGGTTGTCGTCGCCGTCGAAGACCATGTCACCACCCGCGTGGCAGCACGTCTCGCGCTGCGTCGGGATGACGAGGACCTTCTCCTCGCTCGCGGCCGAGATCGTCCGGGTCGCCTCGTCGTACGTGAAGCGCGAGACGCGGTTGTGCGGCCCGTCCGTCCCGACGTCCTGCGGCGACCAGAAGAGGTAGACCCAGCCGTTCTCCCCGAAGTCCGGGTCCAGGACGACGCCCGTGAGCCCGTCCTCGTTGGCCTGCGTGACCGCGAGGGTCATCGCCGTCGTGGTCTGGTTGCTCTCCGGGTCGATGAGGCGGACGCGCCCGTCGCGCTCGACGTAGAAGACCGTCCCGTCGGGGGCGACGTCGAGCATCATCGGGTTGGACGTCTCCTCGTCGAGCGAGACGACCTCGTAGCTGTCCGACTGCGACGCGGCGCAGTCCGACGGCACGACGCCCGCGGCGGTCTGGATGCCGCCGAGCAGGTGCTGGAGGAACTCCGGCTCCGCGTAGGACTCGTTCGTGTGGCCGCCACCGGTGTACCACGAGCGGCCGCCGTCGTACGCCTGGCACCAGGCGATCGGGTGGTCGGCGCCCATCGCGCCCGACCCCGCGGTGTAGGACGTCTCGTCCAGGCTCGCGAGCACGTGCACGGTGTCGCGCGGGTTGGTGCGGTAGTTGTACCACTCGTCGTAGCGGTCCCAGCGCGACGGCAGGTGCGCCGTCGACTCGTGGGCGTGGTCCTCGACCTTGACGGTCGCGTCCTGGTTCTGCGGGTGGCTGCTGAAGTACGCGCCGACCAGCTCGCCGTACCACGGCCAGTCGTACTCGGTGTCGGACGCCGCGTGGATGCCCGCGTACCCGCCGCCGTTCTGGATGTAGCGCTCGAACGCGGCCTGCTGGTCGTCGTTGAGGACGTCGCCCGTCGTGGACAGCCACACGACGGCGTCGTACTGCGCCAGGTTCTCGTCCGTGAACGCTCCCGCGTCCTCGGTCGTGGTCACGTCGAAGTCGTTCTCCGCGCCGAGCTGCTGGATCGCCGCGATGCCCGCGGGGATCGACCCGTGCCGGAACCCGGCGGTCTTGCTGAAGACGAGCACGTCGAACGGTGCGGTGTCGGCGGCGGCTGCGACCGGAGCCGCCGGGGCGACGCTCCCGGCGGCGGGGGCCGCCGTGGCCGACACCGCCGTCGCGATGGTCAGGGGGAGAGCGATCGCCGCCGCGGCTGCTGCCGCGACCGTGCGCCTCATGGCGAGCGATCCTCCAAGCACGTTTCTCACAAGGTCTCCTCGTCGAGATGGGGAACTGTGCTGCGCTCCGCCGGGTCGGCGCCATCGGCCTGCCGTCCGTCCCGGGCTCGTCGGCGGACTGTCTCGGTGCTCCGCCGGGCACCTTCCTCGCCGCCAGCGCGGCGGTCGTACCTCCTCTCGTCGTCCCGGTCGTCGGCCGTGCACCTGCGCGCGGCCGACGACCGGTCTGCCGTCCGTACGGCGGGTCGAGACCTAGGGCTCGACCCAGCCGCCCGACGCCGCGCTGCGCTCGACCGCGTCGAGCACGCGCTGGACCACCAGGCCGTCCGCGAAGGTCGGCGCCGGGTGCGTCCCCGCGGCGATGCCCTCGACCAGGTCGACGACCTGGTGCGTGAAGGCGTGCTCGTAGCCGAGGCCGTGGCCCGCGGGCCACCAGTGCCCGACGTACGCGTGCTGCGGCTCCGTCACGACGATGCGGCGGAAGCCCGCGACGGCCGGGTCGTCGGCGGCGTCGAAGTAGTGCAGGACGTTCATGTCCTCGAAGTCGAACGCGACCGAGCCCTTCGACCCGTTGATCTCCAGCCGGATCGCGTTCTTGCGGCCGTAGGCGAACCGGGTCGCCTCGAACGTGCCGATCGCGCCGCCGGACATGCGGGCGAGGAAGATCGCGGCGTCGTCCACGGTGACGGGGCCGCGCTCGGTGCCGCCCTGTCCTGAGAGACCGGCGAACTCCGTCGCGACGGGTCGCTCCTTGACGAACGTCTCGAGCAGGCCGGAGACGCTCGTGATCCGCTCGCCGGTGATGAACTGGGCGAGGTCGATCACGTGCGCGCCGATGTCGCCGAGCGCGCCGCTGCCCGCCTTGGTCTTGTCCAGACGCCACGACAGGGGCGCGTCCTCGTCCGCGATCCAGTCCTGGAGGTACTGCGCGCGCACGTGCCGCACGGTGCCGATGCGGCCGTCGGCCACGAGCTGGCGGGCGAGCTGGATCGCCGGCACGCGGCGGTAGGTGAAGCCCACCATCGCGACCTGCCCGCGCCGCGCGGCGGCCTCGGCTGCCGCGACCATCTTCTCGGCCTCGGCGACCGTGTTCGCGAGCGGCTTCTCGCAGAGCACGTGCTTGCCGGCCTCGAGCGCGGCGATCGCGATCTCGGCGTGGGTGTCGCCGGGCGTGCACACGTCGACGAGGTCGACGTCGTCCCGGCCGACGAGCGCCTGCCAGCTCGTCTCCGTGGACTCCCAGCCGAGCCGCTGCGCGGCGGCGGCGACCGCCTCCGGGTTGCGGCCGCCGAGGACCCGCATCCGCGGGTCGAGGGGGAGGTCGAAGAACCGGGGGGCGGTCCGCCAGGCCTGCGAGTGCGCTGCCCCCATGAACGAGTACCCGACCATGCCGACGCCGAGCTGCGCGCCGTCGTTTCCTGCCATGACGTTCCTTCCGTGCTTCTCACGGCGCACGCCCACGGTCCGGCCGGGCGGTACCCGGGCGGACCGTGGGCGTGGTCCGCGTGCTTCCTGCTGCGTGCTGACGGGTGTCAGCGGGTCCGTCAGGACTGGAACGCGGTGGGCAGGTACTGGTCGACGTTGTCCTTCGTCACGACGGGCGCGAAGAGCTGGACCGTGCGCGGCACGTCGGACGACGCGAGGTCGCTGAGGTTCTTCTCGTGCGCCACGAGGCGAGCGAGCTTGATGCCGTCCGCGGCCTGCGTCGACGGGTAGACGACCGTCGCCTGGAGGACGGAGTCACCGGCCTGGATGTGCTCCATGACCTGCTTCGAGCCGGCGCCGCCGACCATGAAGAACTCGTCGCGGCCCGCGTTCTCGATCGCGGAGAGCACGCCGACGCCCTGGTCGTCGTCGTGGTTCCAGATGGCGTCGATCTGCGGCGCGGCCTGGAGGAGGTTGGCCGTCGCGGCCTCGCCACCCTGCACCGTGAAGTCCGCGGCGACGCGGTTGTCGACGTCGAGGCCGCAGTCGGACAGCGCGTCCTCGAAGCCCTGGCTGCGGTCCTGCGTGAGCGGCAGCGAGTCGATGCCGGCGATCTCGGCGACCACGGCGTCCGGGTTGTCGCCCAGCTGCTCGCAGATGTACTGGCCGGCGCTCACGCCCATGCCGTAGTTGTCGCCGAGCACCGTCGTCCGGGCGGCGAAGGGGCTGGAGAACTCACGGTCGACGTTGATGACGGGGATCCCCGCCTCCATCGCCTTGGTCGCGACCTCGGTGAGCGCGGCGCCGTCGAACGGCAGCAGCACGATCGCGTCGACGCCGTCGTTGATGAAGCCCTCGATCTGGCTGATCTGGACGTTCACGTCGTTCGTGCCGTCGGCGACACGGAGCTCGACGTCCTCGTACTCCGCGGCCTCCGCCTCGGCGGCGGTCGTGATGGCGCCCATCCAGCCGTGGTCGGCGGCGGGGGCCGAGAAGCCGATGACGATCGGGTCGCCCGGGGCGTCGTTGTCGGAGACGGCCTGGTTGGCGCTGCCCCCGCCGTCGCCCTCGGCCGTGCCCTCGTCCTGCGGCGTGTTGGAGGTGCACGCCGTCGCGATCAGCGCGATCGAGGCGGCCGAGACCGTCGCGAGCGTGATGCGGCGGCGGAGGGTGGTGCGTGCGGACATGGGATCTCCTTCGATGCTGTCCTGCGGGTGGAACCTCAGGGGAACTGGCGGGGTGTGGGTGGTGCGGGACTCGTCCGGCTGCGGCGGGGTGCGGGGGTGCCGCGGGGCTCGGGGTCGCTAGGTGGTGCGCCGGGAGAGGCGCTGCTGGAGCAGGACCGCGCCGACGATGATCGCGCCCTTGGCGATCTGCTGCACCGAGCTGTCGATGTTGTTGATGATGAAGACGTTCGTGAGCGTCGTGAAGATCAGGACGCCGAGGACGGTGCCGACGATCGTGCCCCGGCCGCCCGCGAGGAGCGTGCCGCCGACGACGACCGCCGCGATGGTGTCGAGCTCCATGAGCAGGCCGTTGGTCGAGGAGCCGGCGCTCGTGCGGGCGAGGATCATGACGCCGGCGATGCCCGCGGTCAGGCCGGACAGCGCGTACACGTACAGGAGGTGGCGCTTGACCTTGATGCCTGCGAGGCGCGCAGCCTCGGCGTTGCCGCCGACGGCGACGGTCCGGCGGCCGAACGTCGTGCGGTTGAAGAGGAACCAGCCGAGCACGGCGACGACCGCGAAGATCCACACGATCTTCGGGACCCCGAGGAGGTTGCCGCGGAAGACGTCGTTGAACGCGTCGACCTGGACGATCTGCGTGCGCTTCTGCGCGATGAGCTCGGCGAGGCCGCGCGCGGCGACGAGCATCGCGAGCGTCGCGATGAACGCGACGACCTTCCCGTAGGCGACGATCAGGCCGTTGAGGAGGCCGGCGCCGATGCCCACCGCGAGCGCGCAGATCACCATGACGACCCAGCCGTACGACTGCGTCGCGAGCGTCGTCGCCCAGACGGACGCCAGGCCGAGCACCGAGCCGACGGAGAGGTCGATGCCGCCCGTCGTGATGACGAAGGTCATCCCGATGGCCACGACGCCGACGACCGACCCGAGGCTGAGGATGGTCATGAGGTTGCTGACGCTCAGGAACCGCTCGCCGCCCGTCGCGAAGCCCACGACGCACAGGAGGAGCAGAGCGACGACGAGGCCGATGTTCCGCCCCGCGGCGCCGGACATGAACCCGCTCCTGCGGCGTTCGCCCGCGGCCTTCTCGACCCGGGCCGACTCGTCGGCCTCCGGCTTCTTCGTCGGCATCGACGCCGACACCTGCTGCTCGCTCACGCGACACTTCCTTCCATGACCATGTCGAGCACCTGGTGCTCGTCGATGGAGCTCGAGGGCCCCTCGTGGACGACGCGACCCTCGGAGACGACGAGGACGCGGTCGGCGAGGCCGAGGACTTCGGGGATCTCGCTGGACACGACGACGACGGCGGCACCCTCGTCGGCGAGCCTGCGGATGAGGGCGTAGATCTCGGCGCGCGCGCCGACGTCGACGCCGCGCGTGGGCTCGTCGAGGAGCAGCACGCGGCAGCCGTGGACGAGCCAGCGGGCGAGCATCGCCTTCTGCTGGTTGCCGCCCGACAGCGTGCGGATGGCCCGGTCGACGCCGGTGGGGCGCAGCTCGAGCGAGTCGGCCTGCTCCTTGGCCGCCTTGCGCTCGGCGCTCTCGTCGAGGAGACCGAAGCGCGCGAAGCGCGAGAACGTCGAGAGCGTGACGTTGCGGTAGACGGGCTCGTCGAGGAGCAGGCCCTGGCTCTTGCGCTCCTCGGGCGCGAGCCCGATCCCGGCACCGACGGCGGAGGCGACGGACCCGGACCGCAGCCTCGTGGAGTCGACGGTCACGGTGCCCGCGGTCGCCTTGCGCGCCCCGTAGACCGTCTCGATGATCTCCGAGCGGCCCGCGCCCACGAGCCCGGCGAGACCGACGATCTCCCCGGCGCGCACCTGGAACGACACGTCCGCGAACACGCCGCGCAGGCTCAGTCCCGCGACGTCGAGCACGACGGGAGCGGCGTCCACCGGGCCGTCGGAGTCCGGGAAGACGTACTCGACCGAGCGGCCGGTCATGAGCGTGATGAGCTTCGCCGTCGGGGTCTCGGACACCGGGAGGTTCTGCGCGACGGTCCGGCCGTCCTTGAGGACGGTGATGCGGTCGCCGATCTCGCGGATCTCCTCGAGCCGGTGGGAGATGTAGACGACGGCGACCCCCGCCTTGGTCAGCTCCTTGACGACACGGAAAAGGTTGCCCACCTCCTCGGAGTCGAGCACCGCCGAGGGCTCGTCCATGATGATGACGCGCGCGTCGTGGGACAGCGCCCGGGCCATGGAGACGATCTGCTTGCCGGCGGCCGACAGCCGTCCGACCTCCGTGCTCGGCGAGACCTCCGAGTGCCCGAGCCGCTGGAGCAGCTCGCGCGTCTTGCGCACCGCCTCGCGACGCTGGGAGAACCCCATGGTCGCGAGCTCGTGCCCGAGGTAGACGTTCTCCGCGACGGTCAGGCCGTCGACGACGTCGAGCTCCTGGTACATCGTCGCGACGCCGTGCTTCAGCGCTGCCACGGGGTCGGAGATGGTGATGGGCTCGCCGTCGAGGAGGATCTGGCCCTCGGTGGGCTGGTGAGCACCGGCGAGCACCTTGATGAGCGTGGACTTGCCGGCCCCGTTCTGGCCGAGGAGACAGTGGACCTCGCCCGGGAGGATCTCGAGATCGACGCCGTCGAGCGCACGAGCCCCGGGGAAGACCTTGACGATGCCCTGCATCTGCAGGAGCGGCTGGGGAGGGTCTGCGGTGACCATGCGGTGAACCTAGCGAACCTTTTGACGAGCGTCAATCATAAGGTTGTCGTCTTTTGCCACTGTTACCACTCCGTGACCGACAAAAGTGTGCGCGCCCTGATCGCCGAATGGGAACGCTCCCGCGGCTCCCGGGGTGCCACGGGGTGCTGCGGAGGCGATAGTGTCCGGCAAGCCCTGCACGAGCAGGGATGCCGAAGATGCGACGTGCGATCGGGGACCAGGGGGAGCTCGTGGGGCGGTCGTCGCCCGGACCGGAGGCCCACCGTCGGACCTCCACACCTTTCGACGACGTCCATGTCGCCTTGGGAGGGGACAGTAGGGTACCTTTTGGCGATCGTCAAGCAAAAGCCGATGACTCGTCCGCCTGGTACGGACGACCGACGAGAGGCTCCGTGATTCACTGTGCCCATGGAGGAACTGCTGAAGTTCGCGCCGCGCCCGACCGGTGCCGGCGACATGTTCCAGCTGCTCCGGGACGGTCAGCCGCGCACCCGTGCGGACCTCGCAGCGATCACGGGACAGGCGCGGTCCACCATCGCCGCGCGGATCGACCTCCTCATGTCGGCCGGCCTCATCGCCCCCGCGGGCGAGGCCAGCTCGACCGGCGGGCGCCCGCCCGTGACCTTCGCCTTCAGCCCTGAGGCGCGCATCGTGCTCGCCGTGGACCTCGGCGCGACCCACGCCCGCCTCGCCGTCACGGACCTCGCGTCCAACGTGCTCGCCGAGACCGACGCGGCCCTCGCGATCGCGGACGGTCCCGACGTCGTCCTGTCGTGGGTCGCGGACACCGGCGAGAAGCTCGTCGCGACCACGGGGCGCAGCATCGACGACCTGGTCAGCGTCGGCGTCGGCCTCCCCGGCCCCGTCGAGCACTCCTCCGGGCGGCCCATCAACCCGCCGATCATGCCCGCGTGGGACGACGTCGACGTCCCCGGGATCCTGCAGAAGCGGTTCGACGCCTCCGTGCTCGTCGACAACGACGTGAACATCATGGCGCTCGGCGAGCACCGCACCGCGTGGCCCGCGGTCACCGACATGCTCTTCGTCAAGGTCGCGACGGGCATCGGCTCGGGCATCATCGCCGACGGCGAGCTCCGGCGCGGCGCGCAGGGCGCCGCGGGCGACATCGGGCACGTCGCCGTCCCGAGCGCCGCCGACGTCCCGTGCCGCTGCGGGAACGTGGGCTGCCTCGAGGCCGTCGCGAGCGGCCAGGCAGTCGCCGCAGCCCTCGCCGCCGCGGGCCTCGACGCGACCACCAGCTCCGACGTCGTCGCGCTCGTGCGCGGCGGCGACCTCGCCGCGAGCCAGGCCGTGCGCCAGGCCGGGCGCGACATCGGCTCCGTGCTCGCGGCGTGCGTCAGCCTGCTCAACCCCTCGCTCATCGTCATCGGTGGCATCGTCGCCGAGGCGGGCGAGCACCTCATCGCGGGCATCCGCGAGATCGTCTACCAGCGCTCGCTGCCCCTCGCGACGCAGCACCTGCGCATCGTCACCTCGCAGGCACGAGGTCAGGCCGGCGTGCTCGGTGCGAGCGCCATGGCCGTCGATCACGTACTCTCGCCCGCAGCGATCGACGCGCTCATCGCCTGAGCGCGGTCGACGGGGGCCGCTGCCCGCGCGCGCGGGCGCGACGAGTGTGACGAAGCACGAGGAGGAGTCATGACCGAGCGGAACCGTCGAGCGCTCGTGGTCCGGGGCGGGTGGCCCGGGCACGCACCCGAGGAGGCCGCCGAGCTGTTCATCCCGTTCCTCGAGGCGTCCGGCTACGACGTGACGCTCGAGGGGTCGCTCGAGGCGTACGCCGACGAGGAGTTCATGACGAGCCTCGACCTCGTCGTGCAGTGCTGGACGATGGGCGAGATCCTCCCGGACGAGATGCGCGGCCTGCGCACGGCCATCGCGAACGGCACCGGGTTCGCGGGCTGGCACGGCGGCATCGTCGACTCGTTCCGGCTCGCCACCGACTACCTGCAGATGGTGGGCGGGCAGTTCGCCGCCCACGCGCACGACCTCGTGGACCACACGATCGAGATCGTGCCCGAGCGCGGGGACCACCCGATCGTCGCGGGGATCGACTCGATCGCGCTGCACTCGGAGCAGTACTGGGTGCTCGCCGACTCGTACAACGACGTCCTCGCGACGACGACGATCCTCCCGCGCGACGGCGACCCGTGGCACGAGCCCGTCGTCTCCCCCGCCGTGTGGACGCGACGCTGGGGCGCCGGGCGCATCTTCGTGTGCGCGGCGGGGCACCAGCTCGCCGACCTCGAGGTGCCTCCGATCCGCACGATCGTCGAGCGCGGCATCCTCTGGGCGAGCCGCTGAGCCCGCGCGCATGACCGCGTTCCGCGGCCTGCTCGCCTACCCGATCACGCCCCTCACCGACGACGACGCCCCCGACCTCGACGCTCTCGGCCGCCTGGTCCGGGACGCCGCCGGGGCCGGGGTCGACGGCGTCGTGGTGCTCGCGTCGTCGGGCGCCGGGGTCACGTTCGACCCGGACGAGCGTGACGCCGTCGTGCGGGCGGCCGTGGCCGCGGGGTCGACGGGCCCCACAGCCGTACCCGTCCACGTCGCCGTGAGCGGCGCGTCGACGCGCGAGGTCCTCGCACGGTCCCGTGCCGCGCGCGACGCGGGCGCCGACGGGCTCGTGCTCGCGCCGTTCTCCTACCTCCCGCTCGACGAGGCGGAGGTCGTGGCGCTGTTCGAGGCGGTCGCGGCGGACGTCGACCTGCCGGTGTGCTTCTACAACCGCAGCGTCCAGACCGCGTACGACCTCACGCCGGGCGCCCTGGCGCACCTCGCCCGCACGACGAACGTCGTCGCGGTCAAGGACGCGGCGTCGACGCCCGCGCGACCCGGAGGGCGGGTCGCCGAGCTGCGGGCCGCGACCGACGGCCTCGGCGTGAGCGTCGGGCTGAGCGGCGACGTCCCTCTCGTGCGCGGCGCCGAGCCGGCCGACGCCTGGCACACCGGGCTCGCCGCGCTCGTCCCGGCGGAGTACGTCGCGCTCCGCCGCGCCCGCACCGCGCGCGCGGTGCCCGACGCGCGGGTCGCCCGCTGGCTGCACGACCTGACCGCCGCGCTCGCCGACCTGCGCCCGGTGAGCGGGTTCCACGCTCTCGCCACCCTGCTCGGCATGCCGACCGCTCCCCCGCGCGGGCCGTCGCTCCCCGTCCCGCCCGACGGCGTCGCGCGGCTGCGCGAGGTCGTCGCCCGGCGGCCTGGGGGCTGAGGCGTCAGACCGCCGCGAGCACCGCGGCGTGCAGGTCGAGCAGGCCGGTGGTGCGCTCGCTCGGGCCGCGGCCGAAGCCGCACTCCGTCGCGACGCCGACCGGACGGTCGCCGAGCACCGACGCCGCCGCGGCGAGCCGACGGCGGGCGCCCTCGACACCGTCCTCGTGGTGCAGGAGCCCGAGGTAGAGCTCCGTCGCCGGGTCCAGGCGCAGGTCCGCCAGCGGCGCGACGTACGCGACGTCGTCGCGCGCGATCGGGACGGGCAGGTGGACCCACTGGACCGGCCGGTCGAGGTGCTCCACGAGGGCGTTCGCGACGCGGACGAGGTTCGCGGTGTCCGTCGGCTCGACGAAGTGCTTCTCCGCGACGTCGCCGTAGCAGAGGTGGAACCCCAGCTCGGCCCCGGCGGGCACGTGCCGCGCGAACGCCGCGGCCCGGTGCGCGCACCCCGCGACGACGTCCTCGTCTCCCCCGGCCTCGGCGTCGAACCACGCGCGCGCGGCCCCGCCGCCGAGGTTCGCGCCCTCGACGAACGCGAACTCGGTCGCGAGGTCGACCTGGACCGCGAGGTCCTCCGCGGGGATCGCGGCGGTGATCGCCGCGAGCTCGCGGACGAGCGCGGCCTCGTACGCCGGGTGCACCGCCGCGCGGTCCTGGGGCGCGACGAACGCCGTCACCGGCGCGAGCGGCGAGGGCAGGCACACCTGGAAGCGGGCCCCGGCCGGGAGTGCCCCCTCCTCGCGCAGCGCGACGAAGTCGGCGAACGAGGCGAGGGCCGCGTCAGCGTAGCCGAGCGGGCCGAACCGCAGGTCCGCCGCGTCGACGGAGCCGTCGAGGACGTGCGGGCGCACATCGAACCCCGCGACGACGACCGGGTCCACCGGGACGCGTGCGAGGCCGTCTACGGCGGAGAACCGCTCGCCCTGGAAGAGGATCCAGTGGAACCGCTCGCCGACCTCCCCGTCGGGGACGCGGCGCACGTGGTCGCCGAGGCGCTCCCCCACCGCCCGGAAGGTCTCGCGCGCGGTCGGCAGGTTCACGGAGCCCACGAGGTGGGCGCCACGCAGGGTCGGGAGGGTCCGGGACGGGGCGGTGGTGGCGTCGAGCACCGGAGCATCGTAGGCGCCCGGCCCGACGCGCGGCTCAGCCGTCCGCGCCGGGCTCTCCCCCGCCGTCCGTGGCCGGGGCGTCGCCCGCGTCGTCCGACGCCGGGCCCGCACCGAGGCGGTCGGCCACGGCGTCGGGCCCTCCGGCGAGGAGCGCGACGAAGCCCTCCTCGTCGAGGATCGGCAGCCCGAGGTCGCGGGCCTTCGTCTCCTTGGAGCCGGCGCTCGCCCCGACGACGACGTAGTCCGTCTTCTTCGAGACCGACCCGGACGCCTTGCCGCCCGCCGCGATGACGGCTTCCTTGGCGCCGTCGCGGCTGAACCCCTCGAGCGATCCCGTCACGACGACCGTCAGCCCGGCGAGCGGACCGGTCGGCTCCTGGCGCGCGCCGGGGCCGGGGTGGTCGGGGATCTCGAAGCGCACCCCGGCCGCCCGCCAGCGGTCGACGATCTCGACGTGCCAGCCGACGGTGAACCACTCGACGACCTGGTCGGCGATCACGGGCCCGACGCCCTCGACCGCGGCGAGCTCGTCGCGCGTCGCGGCCCGGATCGCGTCGAGCGAGCCGAACCAGTCCGCGAGGGCACGCGCCGCGACCGGGCCCACGTGCCGGATGTTCAGGCTGACGAGGATGCGCCAGAGGTCCTTCGTCTTCGCGAGCTCGAGCTCCTCCACGAGCTTCGTCGCGTTGGTCGACGCCTCGAAGAGCGGCTCCCCCGCCTCGATCGCCTCACGCTCCGCGGCCTTCGACAGCTTGCGCTTCTTCCGGAACGGCCACACGGACTTGACGGTCGCGGTCGAGCCGTCGGGCATGGTGATCTCGGCCGGCTCGCCCGTGCCGTCGTACTCGCGCGGCAGCCCGGTCTCGGAGTCGCGCACGACGACCCGGATCGGGACGAGCTGCTCGACGCTCAGCTCGAACAGCCCGGCCTCCGTGCGCAGCGGCGGCTCGGCCGGCTCGAGCGGCTGCGTGAGCGCGGCCGCCGTCACCTCGCCGAGCACCTCGACGTCGAGCCCCCCGCGCGACCCGATGTGCTCGACCCGGCCGCGCACCTGGGCGGGGCACGACTCGGCGTTGGGGCAGCGCAGGTCGACGTCGCCCTCCTTCATGGGGCGCAGCGGCGTGCCGCACTCCGGGCAGTCCGCGGGCATGACGAAGTCCTCGCGCGGGTAGCCGTCGTCCGCGAGCGCCGCGACCGGGCCCAGGATCTCGGGGATGACGTCGCCCGCCTTGCGCAGCACGACCATGTCGCCGATGCGCACGCCCTTCGCGCGGACGACGTCCTGGTTGTGCAGGGTCGCCTGGCGCACCGTGCTGCCCGCGACCTTGACCGGCTCCATGACGGCGTACGGGGTCGCGCGGCCCGTGCGGCCGACACCGACCTGGATCGCGAGGAGGCGCGTGTTGACCTCCTCGGGCGGGTACTTGTAGGCGATGGCCCACCGGGGCGCGCGGCTCGTGGCGCCGAGCCGCCTCTGGAGCGCGAGCTCGTCGACCTTGACGACGATCCCGTCGAGCTCGTGCTCGATGTCGTGCCGGTGCTCGCCGAAGTAGGCGATGCGCTCCATGACCTCGTCGAGGCCGTGCACGACCCGGTTGTGCGGCGACACCGGCACGCCCCACTGCTCGAACAGGGCGTAGGCGTCGGACTGCCGCGCGAGCTCGGCGTGCTCGCCGGCCTCCCACTGGAGCGCGCCGACGCCGTGCGCGTACATGCGCAGGTTGCGGCTCGCGGTGACGGCCGGGTCCTTCTGGCGCAGCGACCCGGCCGCGGTGTTGCGCGGGTTCGCGTACGGCGCCTGGCCCGCGGCGACGAGCTTCTCGTTGAGCGCGGCGAAGTCCGCGACACCCATGAACACCTCGCCGCGGATCTCGATGACGTCGGGGTGCGTCGCGGGGTCGCCGGCGAGGCGCTGCGGGATGCTCGGGATCGTCCGCACGTTGGCGGACACGTCCTCGCCCGTGCGCCCGTCGCCGCGCGTGGCGGCCCGCACCAGACGGCCCTTCTCGTAGAGCAGCGCGATCGCGAGGCCGTCGATCTTGACCTCGCACAGGTAGTCCACCTCGGCGTCCGCGGCCACGCCCAGGTCGCGGTGCACGCGTGCCGCCCACGCGGCGAGGTCCTCGGCGCTGAAGGCGTTGTCGAGCGAGAGCATGGGCTCGAGGTGCTGGACGGTCGCGAAGCCGGCCGCGGCCCGGCCGCCCACGCGCTGCGTCGGTGACTCGGGCGTCTGGAGGGCGGGGTGCGCGGCCTCGAGCGCCTGCAGCTCGTGCATCCGCGCGTCGTACTCCGCGTCGGACGAGACCGGCTGGTCCTCCTCGTAGTAGGCCCGCTGGTCGGCCTCGACCTGGGCGACGAGCTCGGCCCAGCGCCGCTGCGCCGCGGCTTCGTCGAGCTCGGCGGCGGACGACGCCGCGGGCACGTCCTCGTCCGTCGGGGTCGGGGGGGTCGGCGCTGACGTCGCGGGGGTGCTCTCGCTCACCCGCACATCATCGCGCGGACCGCCCACATCCGCCGCCCCCGGACCGCACCCCGGCGGGCCCTCACCCCCAGCCGTGCGAGGCGTCCTCGTGCATCGGCGGGCACGTCCCGCCCGGCTCCGTCGCGGCCTCGAAGTGCCACATCTCGTTCGCGTACGTGCGGCACAGGCCGAACCGGGGGCCGTGCTCGCCGAGCCACAGCGCGCCGTCCGTCGGCCCGACGTCGATCGCGAGGCCCGCGACGTGCTCGGAGGCCTCGGGCGGGAGCACCCACCGGTGGGCCTCCTCGGGCGACCCGTAGCGCTCGAGCGCCGCCTCGACGAGCTGCTCCTGCTCCGCCGCGGTGCGCCACCCCGAGGTGAGCGTCAGCTCGACCCCCTCGGCGTCTGCGGCGGCCCGCGCCTCGTCGAAGCGCCGCTCGAGCTCGGGGTCCAGCCCGGTCGCGGTCTGGGGGCGCAACGTGGGCGACGGGTCGGCGACGGCGTCGCCGTCGTGCGTCGTCACGGTGAGGTACGTGAGCGCGCCTGCCGCGCCGAGCGCGCCGACGGCGAGGACGCCGAGCACGGTCCGGGCGACGCGCCGCGGGCCGCGAGGCCCCGGGACGTGGCGGGCGGGCGGGGTGGGGCGCAGGGGTGTCGTGGTCATGGGACGAGGCTCGCCCGCGGGGACCTCGCGCCACATCGACCCGACGGCGACTCCTCGACCCCGCCGTGCGGTGCACCCGGGCGGGGAGCGTCCGCCCCCGGCCCGACGTCGTTCCGCCCTGGGGCGGAGGCCGCACGGGCCGGGTTCCCACCCGGGGCGGTGCCGCGCACGACCCGCCCCGGCTACCGTGGACGCGTGCCCCCGACGACCCGCCTGCCCGTGTGGGCGCAGGACCTCGCGACCGCGCTCGTCGCGGGCGCCGTGTGGTTCAGCGTGGTCATGGTCATGGAGCGCGGCGACTACTGGTACCCGCGCTTCCCCGACTCGTACCGGGTCGCCGGGCTGGGGATCGTGCTCGCGCTCGCGCTGCGGCGCGTCGCGCCCGGCCCGCTGTTCTGGGGCACCGTCACGCTCTACCCGCTCGCGATCCCCTGGATCATGCAGACCCCGTTCGAGCTCGTGCCGCTCATGATCGCGGCCTTCGCGGCGACCCGGTCCGGGGCGGTGCCGCCGGTCCTGGCGACCGTCGGCGCCGGCCTCGCGGCGTTCGCGCTGCAGCTCGCGGGGCGCCCGGGCCTCGTCCTGCCGCCCCGGCCCTTCTTCGTCGAGGAGCTCTGGGTCGCGAACTCCCCCTCCGACGTCGTCCTCGCGCTCGCCCTCGTGCTGGTCGCGGTCGCCGCCGGGTACTTCTTTCGCCGCCTCGCCCTCACGTCCGAGAGCCTGCGCGAGCGCAACGCGGAGCTCCAGGCGCTCCAGGCCGAGCTCGCGGAGCGCGCCGTGCTCGCCGAGCGCACGCGGATCGCGCGCGAGCTGCACGACGTCGTCGCGCACCACATGTCGGCGATCGTCGTGCGCGCCCAGGCGGCGGACCGCGTCGCGGCGAACCGCCCGGACGCGCCGGCCGAGGCCGTGCGGTGGATCGCCGACGAGGGCAAGCAGGCGCTCACCGCGATGCGGTCCGTCGTGCAGGTGCTGCGCCGCGGCACCGAGGCCGACGGCGGCACCGCGGCCCTCGCCCCGACGCCCGACGGCGACCGGGCTGCGGACGAGCTGCGCGCGGCCGCCCGCCGCCTGCGCGACGCCGGGCGCGCCGTCGACCTCACGCTCCCCGACCCGTGGCCCGCGACGAGCGCCGAGTCCGGCCTCGCCGTCGTCCGCATCGCCCAGGAGGCCCTGACCAACGTGCTGCTGCACTCCCTCGCCCACGACGTGACCGTGACGCTGACCGACCGTGCGGGCGACCTGCGCCTGCGCGTCCACGACGCCGGACCGCCGCTGCCGAGCACCGACGGGCGGCAGGGCCACGGCCTGACCTCCATGCGCGAGCGGGCGCTCGCGGCCGGGGGCGCGCTGTCCGCCGGGCCGGACGGGCGCGGCGGCTGGACGGTCGAGGCGCGAGTCCCCCGGGCGGCGGCGTGAGCGCCCCCGGCACGGGCACGACGCCGGTCCGCGTCGTCGTCGTGGACGACCAGGCGACCATCCGCCTGGGCCTGCGCATGATCCTCGACAACGAGCCGGACGTCACGGTCGTCGGCGAGGCCGGGGACGGGGAGACGGCGGTCGCCATGGCGCGCGCCCTGCGCCCCGACGTCCTGCTCATGGACGTGCGCATGCCCCGGCTGGACGGCATCGAGGCGACCGCGCGCATCGTGGCCGACCCCGAGCTCGCGGCGGTGCGCACGCTCGTCCTCACGACGTTCGACGACGACGAGTACGTCTACGGCGCGCTGCGCGCGGGCGCCGCCGGGTTCCTCCTCAAGGACGCGGACCCGCAGTCGCTCGTCGACGCCGTGCACCGCGTCCACGCCGGCGACTCACTGCTCGACCCGGCGGTCACGGGCCGCATCATCTCGACCTACGTCGAGCTCGCCCGGCAGGCGCCGCTCGCGGCCTCCGACGCCGTCGAGACCGGGTCCGCGGTCACCGGCCTCGACGCGGCGACCCCGCGCGAGCGCGAGGTCCTCCTCGCGGTCGCGCGCGGCCTGTCGAACCGCGAGATCGGGGCGGAGCTGCACCTCACCGAGGCGACCGTGAAGAGCCACGTGCGGTCGCTGCTCACCAAGGTCGGGCTGACGAACCGGGTGCAGCTCGTGATCCTCGCGTACGAGGCCGGGTTCGTGCGGCCGGGCGGCACGGCCTGAGCCCGGCTCACGCCTCCGGGGGCAGGCCCTCGACCGTGCGCCCGAACGCCTCGACGATGCGCCACATGTCGCCGAGCAGCACCTCGAGGCGCTGCTCGAACCCGTCGCCCACGTAGACCCACGTGTCGTGCGACCCGTCCCTGCGGTGGAGCGACACCACGAGCTCCGACGCCGACCGCTCGTCCCGGTGCACGCCGTCCGGCGACGCGTGCGCCGCGAGGGTCGTGGCGGGCACCGTGAGCTCCGGGCCGAGGTGCTTGCGGTCGTGCGGGTGGTCGCCCTCCTCGTGGACGGCCACGCACCACGGCGGGCAGTCGTCCACCTGCCAGGACGGCCTCCCGAGCGGCGAAGCCCACACTGCTGATCCCCCTGTCGTGCTGTCGAGCACGTCGGTCATGCCGATCACCTCCCCGGCGACGGGACCATGATGCCGGGGGCGTCCGACACGCCGGACCGCGCCGTTACGAAGGCGGTGGACGGAGGAGCGAGACGGGGTCGACGTCGAGCCGCTCGGCGAGCTTCTCGACCGAGCGGAGGGTCAGGTTGCGCTCCCCGCGCTCGACCCCGCCCATGTACGTCCGGTGGACGCCGAGGAACTCGGCGAAGTCCTCCTGGCTCATCCCGCGGCCGACCCGGAGGGTCCGCAGGTTCTCACCCAGCGCGCGCTGCAGATCTCCTTGCACGCGTGCAACCGTCACCCAGCGCTACTCCTCGGTCTACAGACTTATCGGTATCACCCCGTTCTCGAACGACCCCCTCCCCCGCTCCGCGAGGGGCGCCCGCGCGACGCGTGCTACTCATAGATAGCACATCGCGGGCCCTCTCGTCACACGACGGAGCCCGACGGCGGAAGGGGACTCGCGCCGTCGGGCTCCGGGTTTCGTGGGGCCGGGAAGGGTCAGCCGGCCGCCACGCTCCCGGCAGGCGGGGTCGCCGCCTGCCCGTCCTCGGTGCTCGCGCCCTCGTGGGCCGCGAGACGCTCTGCCCGCACGACCTCGCGGCTGCTGCCGCGGTAGGCCGCGACGAGGATGTCGCGCATGTCCTCCAGGACCGGCATCCGCGGGTTCGCCGGGGCGCACTGGTCCTCGAACGACCGGAGCGCGAGGTCGTCCAGGCGGCTCATGAACGCCCGCTCGTCGACGCCCTGCGCGGCGAACGTCGCCTCGATGCCCACCTTGGCGCGCAGCTCCTCGACCGCCCTCGCGTACGACTCGACGCCCTCCTCCGGGGTGGAGGCCGGCAGCCCGAGGTGCTTCGCGATCTCCTGGAACCGCTCCGGGGCCACGTAGCGCTCGTACTTGGGCCAGCTCGTGAGCTTCGTGGGCACCTGGCCGTTGTAGCGGATCACGTGCGGCAGGAGCACCGCGTTGGTGCGCCCGTGCACGAGGTGGAAGGTCGAGCCCACGGTGTGCGCCATGGCGTGCACGATGCCGAGCATCGCCGAGCCGAACGCCATGCCCGCGATGGTCGCCGCGTTGTGCATCTTCTCGCGGGCCTTCGGGGCCGCCGCGCCCTGCGTGACCGAGTCCTCGATGTGCTCGAAGACCATCTTGATCGCCTGCAGGCACAACCCGTCGGTGAAGTCGTTCGCGTAGACGGAGACGAACGCCTCGGTCGCGTGCGTGAGGGCGTCGAAGCCCGAGTCGGCCGCGAGCTTCGCCGGCATGGTGTCCGTGAGCACGGGGTCGACGATGGCGACGGTCGGGGTGAGCGCGTAGTCGGCGAGCGGGTACTTGAAGCCCGTCTCCGGGTCGGTGATGACCGCGAACGGCGTCACCTCCGCGCCGGTGCCCGACGACGTCGGGATGCACACGAGCTTCGCCCTGCCCCCGAGCTCGGGGAACTTGTACGCGCGCTTGCGCACGTCGAAGAACTTCTCGCGCATGTCGGAGAACTCGATCTCCGGGTGCTCGTAGCGCAGCCACATGACCTTGGCAGCGTCCATCGGCGACCCGCCGCCGATCGCGATGATCGTGTCGGGCTCGAAGTCGCGCATCGACTCCGCGCCGCGGTTCACCGTGCCGACGCTCGGCTCCGGCTCGACCGCGTCGATGATCTGGATCGCGACCTTCTCCTCGCGGCGGGCGAGGACGTCGAGCACGCGGTCGACGACGCCGATGCGGCTCATGACCTTGTCGGTGACGATCGTGACGCGGTGCACGTCGCGCATCTGCGCGAGGTACTGGATCGAGTTCGGCTCGAAGTACGTCTTGGCGGGCACCTTGAACCACTGCATGTTGTTGTTGCGCCGCCCGATCCGCTTGACGTTGATGAGGTTGACCGCCGACACGTTGTTCGACACCGAGTTCGCGCCGTAGCTGCCGCAGCCGAGCGTGAGCGACGGGAGCAGCGCGTTGTAGATGTCGCCGATGCCGCCGAGCGACGTCGGGCTGTTCCACAGCACGCGCACGGCCTTCACGCGCGACCCGTAACGCTCGACGAGCGCCTCGTCGGACGTGTGGATGGCGGCCGAGTGGCCCAGGCCGTCGAGCTCGACCATGCGCTCGGCCATGCGGACGCCGTGCTCGGTGTCACGCGCGCGCAGCACGGCGAGGACGGGCGTGAGCTTCTCGCGGCTCAGCGGCTCGTCGGGGCCGACGTCGTCGATCTCGGCAAGGATGATCGACGTGTCGTCGGGGACCTCGAACCCCGCCTCGCGCGCGATCCACACGGGCGACTTGCCCACGACCTTCGGGTTGAGCTTCGCCCCGGCGCAGTTCGTGCCGTTCGCCTCGACCCCGAAGATGAGGCGCTCGAGCATCGCCTTCTCGGCGGGCGTCACCCGGTAGGCGTGCAGGCGGGCGAGCTCGCGCATCGCGTCGTCGTAGATCACGTCGTCGAGGATCAGCGCCTGCTCCGAGGCGCACACCATGCCGTTGTCGAACGCCTTCGACATGACGACGTCGTTGATCGCGCGGCCGAGGTCGGCGCTCTTCTCGACGTAGGCGGGGACGTTGCCGGCCCCGACGCCGAGCGCCGGCTTGCCGGCCGAGTAGGCCGCGCGGACCATGCCGTTGCCGCCCGTGGCGAGGATGAGCGCGACGCCGGGGTGGTGCATGAGCGTGCTGGTCGCCTCGATCGACGGGTGCTCGACCCACTGGATGCAGTCGTCGGGCGCGCCGGCCGCGACCGCGGCGTCGCGCACGATGCGGGCCGCCTCGACCGACGAGCGCTGCGCGCTCGGGTGGAACGCGAACACCACGGGGTTGCGCGTCTTGAGCGCGATGAGCGACTTGAAGATCGTGGTCGACGTCGGGTTCGTCACCGGCGTCACGGCGCACACGACGCCGACGGGCTCGGCGATCTCGACGACGCCCGTGAGCTCGTCGCGCCCGATGATGCCGACCGTCTTCAGGTTCGCCATCGAGTTGGGCACGTGCTCGCACGCGAAGATGTTCTTGGTCGCCTTGTCCTCGAAGACGCCGCGCCCGGTCTCGGCGACGGCCATCTGCGCGAGGTGGCCGTGCTGGTGCAGGCCGGCGACGGACGCCTTGAGGACGATCCGGTCGACGTCCTCCTGCGTGAGGCTCATGTACTGGTCGAGCGCCTTGCGGGCCCGCTCGACGAGGACGTCGATCTCGTGCGTCGTGCGGGTGTCCTCGGTGCGGTTCTCGACCTTCGTGCTGGCGCTCTTCGCGCTCATGCGTCCCCTCCGGTGCCCGACCTCGCCGGGCGTCGGCCGCGGGTGTGCCGGGGCCGGGATGCCCCGGCTCCTTCGGCGGTCTCTCTACTTGTGAAGGTTTTCACAAGGCGCTCGTGCCCACAAGGGTCGAGCCCCGATGCGGGCCGAAGGTCCCCGCCTCCTCGTGACCTCCGCACCACGGGCCGCGCGCCGTAGGGTGGGTGACCATGACCGCCGAGCAGACGACGAGCCCCTCGCCCGCGACCGAGAGCCGCGCCGCGACCGACCGACCCGACGGCACCCCCCACGACCCGTACCTCTGGCTCGAGGAGGTCGAGGGCGACGAGGCGCTGGCCTGGGTCCGCGCCCGCAACGCCGAGGTCGCCGACACGCTCGAGACCGCCGACGAGTTCGCCGCGACCGAGCGCGCGATCCGCGAGGTGCTCGACTCCGACGCGAAGATCCCCGAGGTCTCGAAGATCGGCGACCGGTACTACAACTTCTGGCGCGACGCGCAGCACGAGCGCGGCGTCTGGCGGCGCACGACGCTCGAGTCCTACCGCACCGACGACCCGGAGTGGGAGACCGTCCTCGACCTCGACGCGCTCGCCGCGGCCGAGGGCGAGTCGTGGGTCTGGCACGGCGCGAGCGTCCTGCGCCCGACGCCGGAGCAGCTCGCCGCGGGCGAGCCGTGGCGGCACGCGCTCGTCGAGCTCTCCCCCGGCGGCTCCGACGCCGACGTCACGCGCGAGTTCGACCTCGTGGAGAAGCGGTTCGTCGCGCCGGAGGACGGCGGCTTCCACCGCGCCGAGGCCAAGGGCTCGCTCGGCTGGATCGACGCCGACACCGTCTACGTCTTCACCGACTTCGGCCAGGGCACGCTCACGCCGTCCGGGTACCCGCGCGTGGTCAAGCGCTGGACGCGCGGCACCCCGCTCGACGCCGCGGTGACCGTCTACGAGGGCACCGACGACGACATGTACATCTCGGCCTGGCGCTCGCACGCGCCCGGGTTCGAGCGCGACTTCGTGCACCGCTCCAAGGCGTTCTACTCCGACGAGCTCTACCTCGCCGAGCGCACCGGCACGCCCGAGCAGCGCCTGACGAAGATCGACGTCCCCGACTCCGCCGAGGTCGGCGTGCGGCGCGAGTGGCTGCTCGTCGAGCTGCGCGACGACTGGACCGTCGGCGGCGCGACGTACCGCGCCGGGTCGCTCCTCGCGGCCCGGTTCGACGACTTCCTCGCGGGCGACCGCGGCTTCACCGTGCTCTTCGAGCCGACGGCGACGACCTCCCTCGCCGGCGCCACGTGGACGCGCCACCACCTCGTCGTCAACGTGCTCGACGACGTGAAGAACCGGCTGCACGTGCTGACGCCGCCGGACGCCGGTGGCGCCGTCGGGCAGGAGGCCGCGGACGCGCCGTGGGTGCGCTCGGAGATCCCGGGCCTGCCCGCGCTGGGCACGGTCGCCGTCGGGGCCGTCGACCCCGTCGACACCGACGACCTCTGGCTCGTCACGACCGACTACCTCACGCCGACGACCCTCTCGCTGCTGTCGCTCGGCGAGCACCCGGGCGACGCGGGCGCGCCCGAGGTCGTCAAGTCCAACCCCGCCTTCTTCGACGCCGACGGCATGACGGTCGCGCAGCACTTCGCCACGTCCGACGACGGCACGCGCGTGCCGTACTTCGTCGTGGGCCGCGCGGACCTCGTCGCGGGGGCGGGCGACGGCGGTACCGGAACCGGCATCGGCACCGGCACCGCGCCCACGCTCCTGTACGGGTACGGCGGCTTCGAGATCTCGCTCACGCCCGCGTACTCCGGCGCGCTCGGCCGCGCGTGGCTGTCGCAGGGCGGCGTCTACGTCGTCGCGAACATCCGTGGCGGCGGCGAGTACGGGCCCGCCTGGCACCAGGCCGCGCTCAAGGCGAACCGGCACCGCGCCTACGAGGACTTCGCCGCCGTCGCGCGCGACCTCGTGGTCCGCGGGATCACCACGCCCGAGCACCTCGGGATGGAGGGCCGCTCCAACGGCGGCCTGCTCGCCGGCAACATGCTCACGCAGTACCCCGAGCTGTTCGGCGCCGTCATCGTCGGCGTGCCGCTGCTCGACATGCGCCGCTACACGAAGCTGCTCGCCGGGGCGTCGTGGGCCGCGGAGTACGGCGACCCGGACGACCCCGAGCAGTGGGAGTTCATCCGCACGTTCTCGCCGTACCACCTGTTCGACGCCGAGCGCGAGTACCCGCCCGTGCTGTTCACGACGTCGACGAAGGACGACCGCGTCCACCCGGGCCACGCGCGCAAGCTCGCCGCGAAGATGCTCGGCGAGGGCAAGGACGTCACGTACTACGAGAACATCGAGGGCGGCCACGGCGGCGCCGCGAACAACGCCCAGGCCGCGCACATGGCCGCGGTGCACTACCGCTTCCTCGCCGAGCGCCTCGGCTGACCGGGCGCTCCCGCCGGGCCGAGCAGGCGGTCCTGGCGCGTCCGCGAGACCGGACGCGCCAGGACCACCTGGTCGGCGAGGTGCGGGCCGGCCTCAGGAGTGCGGCACCGTCGCGGTGATGAGGGTGCCGTCCTCGCGGCGGTTGCCGGAGAGGGCGCGCAGGCTCGGGCGGCCCGGCCTGACCGGGCCCTGGCCGTCGAGCGCGACGCGCGCGACCTCGCCCGGGACGACCTTCACCTGCTCGCCCCGCACGACGACCTGCGCGCCGTCGCCGGTCTCGGCGTCGAGCTCGATCGCGTCGGGCAGCACGGTGACGCGCAGCCGCGAGCCGCGCCACTGCACGCGGAACGTGAGCGACTCCCACTCCTGGGGCAGGCGCGGGTCGAACGTGAGGTCGCCCTCCGAGTCGCGCATGCCGCCGAACCCGTACGCGAGCGCGGACCACGTGCCGCCCGCGGACGCGACGTGCACGCCGTCGGACGCGTTGGCGTGCAGGTTCGCGAGGTCGACGAAGATCGACGACACGAAGTACTCGAGCGCGAGCTCGTGGTACCCCACCTCGGCCGCGACGATGGACTGCACGACGCCCGAGAGCGTCGAGTCGCCCGTCGTCAACGGGTCGTAGTACTCGAAGTCGGCGAGCTTCTCCTCGGCGCTGAAGTGCTGCCCCTGGAGGAACAGCGCGAGCACGACGTCGGCCTGCTTGAGCACCTGGTAGCGGTAGATGACGAGCGGGTGGTAGTGCAGCAGGAGGGGCCGCTTGTCCTCGGGCGTGTGCGCGAGGTCCCAGATCTCGCGCTCGAGGAAGTGCGAGTCCTGCGGGTGGATGCCGATGCTCTCGGCGTACGGGATCGACATGTGGTCGGCCGCGCGGACCCACTCCGCGGCCTCGTACGCGCCGAGCGAGAGCCGGTCCACGAGACGCGCGTAGTCCTCGGGGTGGTCGGCCTTCATGCGCTCGACGACGTACGCCGCGGCGCGCAGGTTGAAGCGCGCCATGACGTTCGTGAAGAGGTTGTCGTTGACGACGGTCGTGTACTCGTCCGGCCCGGTGACGCCGTGGATGTGGAAGTTGTCGTCGCCGTTGGCGCGCCAGAAGCCGAGGTCCTCCCACATGCGCGCCGTCTCGACGAGGATGTCCGCGGCCTCGCGGCGCAGGAAGTCCTCGTCGCCCGTCGCACGCACGTACTGCACGAGCGCGTAGCTCACGTCGGCGTCGATGTGGTACTGCGCCGTCCCGGCCGCGTAGTAGGCGGACGCCTCCTCGCCGTTGATCGTGCGCCAGGGGAAGAGCGCGCCCTTCTGCGACAGCTCCGCGGCGCGGCGCCGGGCGGCGTCGAGCATCTGGTAGCGGAAGCGCAGCGCGTTGCGCGCGTACCGCGGGCTCGTGTACGTGAGGAACGGCAGGACGTAGATCTCGGTGTCCCAGAAGTAGTGCCCGCTGTACCCGGAGCCGGTGAGGCCCTTCGCGGGGACGCCGTTGCCCTCGGCGCGCGCCGTGGCCTGCGCGAGCTGGAACAGGTTCCAGCGCACGGCCTGCTGGACGCCCGGCTGGCCGGGGATCTCGACGTCGGAGCGGGCCCAGAAGTCGTCGAGCCACTCGCGCTGGAGCGCGAGCTGGGCCTCGACGCCGGTCTCGCGCGCCCGGTCGAGCGTGCGCCGGCAGCGGTCGACGAGCTCGCGCGACGGCACGCCGCGCGACGTGTGGTACGCGACGAGCTTGGTGAGCCGGATCGGCCGCCCGGGCTCGGCGTGCACGCGGAACACGTGCTTCGCGAGGTCGTCCTCGGCGAGCGTGCGCACGTCCCACTCGTTCTCGGTCTCGAGCAGGTCGTCGGCCGCGACGGCGAGCGTCATGCCGGAGTTGGTGCAGCGGTAGGACAGCACGAGGCGCTCGTCGTCGCCGAACTGCGTCTGCGGCTGCAGCACCCGGCCGGTGAACTGGTTCGTCTTGCGCGGGTCGAAGCCCTCCCCCAGCGACGCGGACCGCACGTGGTACTCGTCCTGGCCGTCCTGGCGGTTGAGGATCTGGGACGAGATCGCGACGGGCGCGGCCGCGTCGAGGAGCGTGACCTCGAACGTCATGACGGCGAGGTGGCGCTCGACGAACGACACCATGCGCTGCGAGCGGATCTGCACGCGCTTGCCCGACGGCGTGCGCCACAGCAGCTCGCGCCGCAGGACGCCGTCCTGGAGGTCGAGCGAGCGCTCGTAGTCGATGAGGTCCGCGACGGGCAGCAGGAGGGGCTCGTCGTCCACGTAGAGGCGGATGACCTTGGCGTCCGGCACGTTGACGATCGTCTGCCCGACGCGCGCGAAGCCGTACGCCTCCTCCGCGTGCCGGATGGGCCACGTCTCGTGGAAGCCGTTGACGAACGTGCCGTGCGAGTGGGACTCGCGGCCCTCCTCGACGTTGCCGCGCATGCCGAGGTAGCCGTTCGCGACGGCGAACAGCGTCTCGGTGACGCCGAGGTCCTCCGCGGAGAACTGCGACTCGACGAGCCGCCACGGGTCGGCCGGGAAGCGCAGGCGGTCCACGGTGCCGCGCTCGTCGGCGGTCCGGCGGATCACGCGCCCGCCTCCTCGTCGGCGGGGGCGGTCACGGCGGGACGGACGGCGTCGGCGGTCGCCGCGCGAGGACGGTCGAGGACCGTCGCGTCGAGCTCGCCGAGGTCGGCCACGACGACGTCGGCCCCGTGCGCGAGCAGCGCGTCCGCGCCCACCCCGCGGTCGACGCCGAGCACGAGCCCGAACCCACCGGCCGCGCCGGCCTGCACGCCCGACAGCGCGTCCTCCACGACGACGGCCTCCGCGGCGGGGACGTCGAGGAGCTGGGCCGCGTACAGGTACGTGTCCGGTGCGGGCTTGCCGGCGACGTGCTCGCGCGCCGCGACGTTCCCGTCCACGACGACCGCGAACCGGTGCGTGAGCCCGGCCGCCGCGAGGACGGCGGGCGTGTTGCGCGACGACGACACGACGGCGACCGACGCGCCCGCCGCGGTCACGGCGTCGAGGAACCGGACCGAGCCCGGGTACGGCGCGATGCCCTCCTCGGCGAACATGCGGTTGACGATCTCGTCCTTGCGGTTGCCGAGCGCGCACACGGTGGACTCCCCCGGCGCGTCCGTGACCTCGCCGCGCGGCAGCGAGACGCCCCGCGACGCGAGGAACGTCGCGACGCCGTCGTACCGGGGCTTCCCGTCGATCGACGCGAAGTAGTCCGCGGCGGTGTACGGGGCGAGGCCGTGCGCGGCGCAGTAGGGCGCGAACAGCCGTTCCCAGGCGCGCATGTGGAGCTCGGCGGTCGGCGTGAGGACGCCGTCGAGGTCGAACAGCACGGCTCGCAGGACGGGCATGGAGATCCTTCGCGGTGGGGGACGAGGGTCTGCGCCCGGCCGTTCCCGCGCCGTCCGGAGGCCGCGGGACGGCCGTCCGCACGTCGCCGTCGTGACCGTCGCGCGAGGTCAAGCGTACGCACCCGGAGCCGTGCGCGGAAAGCGCTCAGGGCGTGTCCGGGCGACGCTCAGGCGTGCGCGCGCTCGGCCAGGACGTCGGCGACGCGGCCGAGGTTCGCGAGCAGCGCACGGTGCTCGTCGGGCGTGCCGGCGACCCCGCCACCGAGGTCACCCCCGACGCCGGACCGCGGCGCGCCGAGGAGCGTCACGTCGTCGAGCGCGGGCAGCCCGAGCCCGATGCGGCGCCACGGCACGCTGACGAGGTCGGCGAGCTCGCCCAGCGCCGGCCCCGCGCACTGCGAGACCTTCGCGGGCGGCAGCGCGGCCCAGAGGCGCACGCCGCGCTCGACCGCGCGCGCGACCGTCTCCCAGGACCGCTCGTCCCACGCGCCGAGCGTCAGACCGACCGCGTCGGCGCCCGCGAGGACGACCGGCGCGACGCCCACCCAGGCGGGGCCGACGTGGACGACCGTCGACGCGGACGCGGCGCGCGCGGCGTCGAGCACCGGGCGCAGCCCGTCCACGAGGTCCGGGCCGGGGACGGCGCGCAGGCGCGAGTAGCCCGAGAACGTGGGCAGCACGCCCGCGCCCACCTGCGCGAGCAGCGGCTCGTCCACCTGCACGACGACGTCCGCCCCCGGGACCTGACGGCGCACCTGCGCGACGTGCTCGGCCACGCCCGCGGCGAGCGCCTCGACGACCTCGCGCACCGCGCCGCGGTCGGACAGCACGCGGTCGCCGCGCGCGAGGTACACCTCGGCGGCGAGCGTCCACGGCCCGGTGACCGTCACGGCGAGCGGCCCCGCGTACCCGGCGCCCGCGATGGTGAGCGCCTCCACGTCCTCGCGCAGGTACGCCTCCGCGCGGCGCAGGTCCGCGCCGCCGTGGTCCGCGAGCTTCCAGCCGTGGGGGCCGAGCTCGACGGGCAGCCCGGGCAGCAGCGCCGCCGTCCGCCCCGTCGCGTCGGCGCCGGGCCCGCGGCCCGGGAGCTGGAGGAGGAACGGCACCCCCCGCACGCCCGACGGCACGGCGGCGAGGTCGCCGAGCACCGTGAGCTGTGCTTCCAGGACGTCCGCGCCCTCGCCCCCGGGCCACGGCCCGAGGCCGCTCACCGCCGTCACGCCGCGCCCTCGCGTGCACACGTGCCACGCACCTCGTCACGAACCACGAGCCGTCCACCTCTCTCCAGGAGCACACCGGAACACCGAGCCGTGCCGTGACCCCGCCGGGGTCCGGGGGCCGCACGGCCGTCCCGCGGAAGGACCCCGCCATGGGCACGCACGAGAACAAGGCCGCCGCCGTCGCCGTGCACACGCACGCGATCCCGGGCAACCACGCCGACGCCGTCGCGGCGCTGCTCGCGCCGGGCTTCCGCAACCACGACGCGGCACCGGGCGGCGACGGGGGCGACGAGGGCCTCGTCGCGACCATGCACTGGTACGCGGACGCGTTCGAGGACCAGCGCGTCGAGGTGCTGCACGCGGTCGCGGAGGGCGACCTCGTGGCGCTGCACGTCGAGCTCAGCGCGCGGCACACCGGCTACTTCCGCGGCGTCGCGCCGACGGGCCGCCGGTTCCGCGTCCGCGAGATGCACGTGCTCCGCTTCACCGAGGGACGCGCGGCCGAGCACTGGTGCGTGCGCGACGAGTCGGCGCTCGTGCGGGCGCTCGCTCACCCGGCGGCCGTCGGCGTCGGCTGAGCCTCCGGCTCGCGCGGGGCGCCGGAGCCTCGGCCGGCCCGGTACGCCCGGTCGACCGTGCCCTGCCCGAGCACGCGCGTGCCGGCGTAGACGACGAGCGACTGACCGGCCGCGACACCCCGGAGCGGCGTGCCCGCGAGCTCGACCTCGATCGACCCGCCGGGGACGGCGCGCACGCGCGCGGGGACGGGCGCGCCGTGCGCGCGCACCTGCACCTCGACGTCGGCCGCCTCGCCCGCGGGCGGGCGCGCGTCGTCGAACCAGACGGCGGACCCCGCCTCGATCCGGTCGACGCTCAGCAGCTCGGCCGGGCCGACGACCACCCGGTTGCTCGCGGGCTGGACGTCGAGCACGTAGCGCGGGCGGCCGTCGGGCGCGGGCCGGTCGATCCCGAGCCCCTTGCGCTGCCCGACCGTGTACGCGTAGGCGCCGTCGTGCTCGCCGAGCACCGTGCCCTCCGCGTCGACGATCTCGCCCGGCCGCGCGCCGAGGCGCGCGCGCAGGAAGCCCTGGGTGTCGCCGTCGGCGACGAAGCAGATGTCGTAGGAGTCGGGCTTCGCGGAGACCGACAGGCCGCGCCGCGCCGCCTCGGCGCGGACCTCGTCCTTGGACGCGAAGCCGCCGAGCGGGAAGACCGCCCGCGCGAGCCGCTCGGGACCCATGACCGCGAGGACGTAGGACTGGTCCTTCGCCGTGTTCGGGGAGCGGTGCAGCTCGCGCACCGTGCGCACCCCGTCCGGCGCGGACGCGTCGGGGACCTCGCGCGTCTCGACGCGCGCGTAGTGGCCCGTCGCGACGGCGTCGAACCCGAGCGCGGTCGCCTTGTCGAGCAGCGCCTCGAACTTGATGTGCTCGTTGCAGCGCACGCACGGGTTGGGCGTGCGCCCGGCCTCGTACTCGGCGAGGAAGTCGGCGACCACCGTGTCCTCGAACCGCTCGGAGAGGTCCCACACGTAGTACGGGATGCCGAGCACGTCGGCCGCGCGGCGCGCGTCCCCCGCGTCCTCGATCGAGCAGCACCCGCGCGAGCCGGTGCGGAACTGGTCCCGGTCGCGCGAGAGCGCCATGTGCACGCCGACCACCTCGTGCCCGGCCTCGACCGCGAGCGCCGCGGCGACGGCCGAGTCGACGCCGCCCGACATGGCGGCCAGGACCCTCACGCGGCGCCTCCCGGGCGGCTCGTGACGCGCGTGCGCGCCGGGCTCGACGCGAGGCCCGCGGCGCGGGCGCGCTCGACGGCTCGGGGCAGGGCGTCGAGGAGGCGCGCGACGTCGTCGCGCGTCGACGTCACGCCGAGCGAGAAGCGGAGCGCACCCCGCGCGTCCGCCTCGGGGACGCCCATGGCGAGCAGGACGTGCGACGGCTGCGGCACGCCGGCCTGGCACGCCGAGCCGGTCGAGGCCTGCACGCCCGCGGAGTCGAGCAGGTAGAGCAGGGAGTCGCCCTCGGCCCCGGGGAAGGTGAAGTGCGCGTTGCCGGGAAGGCGGTCGACGTCGTCGTGCGCGCCGGGCTCGGGTCCGCTGAGCACGGCGTCCGGGACGCGCTCGCGCACGCCCGCGACGAGCTCGTCGCGCAGCGCGGCGAGGTGCGCGGCCCGCTCGGCCCGGTGCGCGACCGCCTCGGTGACCGCGACGCCGAACGCGCGGATCGCGGGGGCGTCGAGCGTCCCCGAGCGCACGCCGCGCTCCTGGCCGCCGCCGTGCAGCACGGGCGTGAGCGGGGCGTCGCGCCGGGCGACGAGCGCGCCGACGCCGACCGGGCCGCCGAGCTTGTGCCCGGAGACGGTCATCGCGTCGAGACCGATCGCGGCGAAGTCGACCGGCACCTGCCCGACGGCCTGCACGGCGTCGGAGTGCACCGGGATGCCGTGCGGGCGCGCGAGCTGCACGACCTCCGGCACGGGCTGCAACGTCCCCACCTCGTTGTTGGCCCACATGACGGAGATCAGGGCGATCTCGTCCGCGCGCTCCGCGATCTCGGCGCGCAGGGCGGCGAGGTCCACGCGCCCCTCGGCGTCCACGGGCAGCAGGACGATCTCGGCGCCCGCGTGCTCCGCCATCCAGAACGCGGGGTCGAGCACCGCGTGGTGCTCGACGGCGGACACGACGATGCGCCGCCGGCGCGGGTCGGTCGTGCGGCGGCCCCAGAACAGGCCCTTGACCGCGAGGTTGTCGGCCTCCGTGCCTCCCGCCGTGAAGACGACCTCGCTCGGTCGCGCGCCGAGCGCGGCGGCGACCGACTCGCGCGCCTCCTCGACCGTGCGCCGCGCGGCGCGCCCCGCGGCGTGCAGCGACGACGGGTTGCCCGTGCGGGTCAGCTCGTCGACGAACGCGTCGCGCGCCGCCGGGGACAGCGGCGTCGTGGCGGCGTGGTCGAGGTACGCCGTCACGGGGACGGGGGTCGGCCCGCCGTGCGCGCCGGGGCAGGCGCCGGTCACGGGGCCGGGAGCAGGGGTCACGGTCACCCAGTCTACGAACCGCGGGGCGACACTCGCGGTCCGAGGGGTGGGCGGCGCTGGACATCCCGGCGGAAACCGCTAGGTTGTGGGCATCTACGCCCGGCCGTCGCCGGGTGCTCGCCCTGGTCGCAGGACCGCCGTCGCGCGCCACACGTCGCCGCGGGACGGGAACGTGCCGCGGGCGGGACCGTCCAGCCACCGACAGGGGAAGTGGCCTCTCGATGCCCGACGACGTCGCGCCGCCCGCCGTCGAGGCCGCCGGGGACGTCCCGGTCGCCTCGGGCGGCCGACGCCTGCGCTGGGCCGACCTGCCGCTCGCGCTGCGCGACGAGCTGGAGGCGGTCGCCGGGGGCAGGGTCGTGCACGAGCGGTCGGTCCCGGCGGGGTTCAGCCCGGGGCTCGCGTCCGTCCTCACGCTCGACGACGGCAGCCGCCTCTTCGTCAAGGCCGCTCGGACCGCCGACGAGCCCGTGGCCGCCGACCTGCACCGCGCCGAGGCGAAGGTCGCGACGCGGCTGCCCCGCGCGGTCCCGGCGCCGCGCTTCGCGTGGGGCCACGGCGACGGCGACTGGGTCGCGCTCGCGTACGAGGCGGTCGACGGGCGCTCGCCCGGCACGCCGTGGGACCCGCACGAGCTCGACCGCGTGCTCGCGGCGCTCGTCCGCGTCGCGTCCGTGCCCGGCGCCCGGGCGATGCGCCTGCCGCCGACCGGCCCCGACTTCGCCGACATGGCGACCGGCTGGCGGGCTCTGCGCGCGCACCCCGACGCCGGACTCGCCACGCTCGTGCCCTGGGCCGCGGAGCACCTCGACGCGCTCGCCGAGGCTGAGCGCGGGGCGCTCGTCGCGTGCGAGGGCGAGTCGTTCGTGCACGGCGACCTGCGCGCCGACAACGTGCTGCTGACCCCGGAGAAGGTGTACCTCGTGGACTGGCCGTACGCGTCGCGCGGCGCCGCGTGGCTCGACCTCGCGATGCTCCTGCCGAGCGTCGTCATGCAGGGCGTCCGGGACGTGTGCGAGCCCGTCACGGTGAGCGCCGACCCGGCGCGACGCGCGCGCGGGGGCGCCTGGGCGGCTGCGACGTTCGCCGCGCACCCGCTCGGCCAGGACGTGCACCCCACGGACCTGCGCGCCGTCGTCGCCGGGATCGCCGGGTACTTCCTGCACTCCGCGCGGCAGCCCGCGATCCCGACCATCCCCCGCCTGCGACCGTTCCAGCGCGCCCAGGGCGTCGCGGCCGTCGCGTGGCTGGAGCAGCTCGGGCTCTGAGCGCGGGCGGGCCCCGGCGCCGTCGTGGCGCCGGGGCCGTCGTGGCGTCAGGGCCCGGGCGTCAGTCCTGCCAGACCTGCACGACCGCGGGCCGCGGCCCGGCGAAGGCTCCCGGCGGCACCGGGGCGCCCGGCGTGAGGTAGTCCGGGAAGTGCGACACCTGCGCGTCGAACGTCCCGTCCTCGCCGGGGTGCTGCACCGCGACGTAGACCATGCGGTCCGCCGAGTCCACGACGGGCCCGCACGTCTCGGCGCCGCGCGGCACCGAGAGGAACTGCTCGACCCGCCCGCGCTCGCGGCCGTCGAGCGTGACCTTGAACAGGCCGTCGCACTTCTGGATCGTGCTCGGCTGGCCGTCGGTCGAGATCCACAGGTCGCCCTCGGCGTCGAACGCGAGGTTGTCCGGGCACGAGATCGGGGAGACCTTGTCCTTCGGGTAGCCCGAGAAGTAGGTGGAGGTGTTCGTCGCGGGGTCGCCCGCGACGAGCAGCAGGTTCCAGCGGAAGGTCAGCGACGCGGCGTCGTCGCGGTCCTCGACGATCTCCACGACGTGCCCGTCACGGTTCGTGTTGCGCGGGTTCGGCTCGGTCGCGGCCTCGGCCGCCGCCGGCCCGCGCGCGGTGTTGTTGGTGCACGCGACGTAGACGCGACCCGTGACCGGGTTGGGCTCGACGTCCTCGGGGCGGTCCATCTTCGTCGCCCCGACCTTGTCGGCCGCGACGCGCGTGTAGACGAGCACCTCCTCGAGGCTCATGCCCTCGACCTCGCTGCGCCCGTCGACGACGAGCGGGACCCACTCGCCCCAGCCGTCGAACGCGCCGTCGGACGGCACCGCGCCCGACCCGTCGATCTCGGACGCCGGCGAGTCGCCGCGGAACCGCGCGACGTACAGCGAGCCCTCGGTGAGCAGAGTCTTGTTGTGGCGGCGCGCGCCCTCGCTGTTCCCCGGACGCATCGTGCGCGACGAGACGAACTTGTACACGTAGTCGAAGCGCTCGTCGTCGCCCATGTACGCGACCGCGTTCCCCCGGCGCGAGAGGATCACGTTGGCGCCCTCGTGCTTGAACCGGCCGAGCGCGGTGTGCTTCACCGGCGGCTCGTCGGGCGCGTACGGGTCGATCTCGACGATCCAGCCGAACCGGTTCGGCTCGTTCTCGTACCCGGGGTTGCGGGCGTCGAACCGCGGGTCGTCGAGCTCCCACCCGTACCCGGTCGCGGCGTCGCGCAGGCCGTAGCGCGCGTCGTGGCCCGTGCCCGACGTGCGGAAGTAGCCGTTGTAGTTTTCCTCGCCCGAGAGCACGGTGCCCCACGGGGTCGTGCCGCCCGCGCAGTTGTTGAGCGTGCCCAGCACGCGCGTCCCCGACGGGTCGGCGACCGTCTTGACGAGGTCCGACCCCGCGACGGGCCCGGTGAGGCGGAACTCGGTCGTCAGGTGCACGCGGCGGTTGTACCGGCTGTCGGCCACGTAGTCCCACGGCGTCCCGGTCCGACGACGACGCACCTCGACGACGGACATGCCGTGCGCCGCGCGCTCGATCGCCCGGCGCGTCGGGGCGTCGTACGAGGCGTCGAACATGATGGCGGGGTTCGTGTACTCGTGGTTCGCGACGAGCAGCCCGCGCGTCCCCCGGCCCGGCCCCTTGCCCGCGCCACGGCCGCCGGCGAGGGCGTGCTGGCGCTCGAACGGCAGGATGTCGAGGTAGTCGTTGTTGTAGCCGAACTGCCGCGCCTGCTGCTCCGGGGTCTGGCGCGAGACGTCGAACGGCGCCCCGCCGCGCAGGATCGGGTCGCCCCAGCGGATCACCGGGCGCCACCGGTAGCCCTCGGGGACGACGAGCGCGTCGCGCGTCGCGGGCTGGGGCGAGATCGCGCCGAACGCGAGGCCCTTCTGCGGGCGGCCACCGCCGTGGCCGCCGTGCGCCACGACGCCCTGGGCGGCGGCGGACGGCGCGGCGACGGTCTGGGCGCCGAGCACGACGGCCGCGGCTCCCACCGCGAGCCCGCCGAGCAGCGCGCGGCGCGACAGCGCGCCCGCGACCACGTCGCGGAACGTCTCGTTCGCGCTCTCGTTGGGGACCGGGTGCGAGCACGCGTCCGCGCACTTCAGCCGGCAGGTGACGGGGCTGCGCTTGCCGCGCGCGTGCGGCGCGACGGAGAGCAGGGGGCGATGCTCAGGGGCAGGCGTGATCGTCATCGGTCGTCTCCACGGGTCGGGGGGCCTCCCCGTCACCGGGGAGTCGGCCCGACGCTAGGAACGATCGATGACCGGCCGGCCACCGCCCGGAGGACACCGGGTGAACTCTCGGCGCCGGCCGGGTGCTCAGCCCTTCGACGCCCGGTGCTCGCGCAGCACCTCGGCCGCCTGCGGCAGCACGTCCGCGAGGTCGCCGACGACCGCGAAGTCCGAGATCTCGAACAGCGGGCACTCCGGGTCGTTGTTCACCGCGACGATCACCTGCGAGGCCTGCATGCCGCCGCGGTGGTGCGGAGCGCCCGAGATGCCCGCGCCGATGTACAGGCGCGGCGCCACGGTGACGCCCGTCTGCCCGACGAACTGGTCGTGCCAGCCCTCGTAGACGGCGTCGCGCGTCGCGCCCACGGCGGCGCCGAGCGCGTCGGCGAGCTCGACCACGGGGCCGAAGTCGCCGTTCGTGCCGCGGCCCCCGGCCACGACGATCGCGGCCTCCCCGAGCGCGGGGCGCCCCGCGCCCGCGGACGCGTCGACCGTGCGGGACACGACGCGCGCCGCGGTCGCCGCCGGGGTCAGCTCGACGCGCAGCGCCTCGACCTCGGTCGCGACGGCGGCGTCCGCCGGCTGCGGCACGACCGAGTTCGCGCGGAGCGTCAGCACCGCCGGGTCGGTGAGGATCTCGCTGCGCACGTCCCACGAGCCCGCGAAGACGCGCTTGTCCGCCACGAGGTGGGTGCCGTCGTCGTGCAGCGCGGAGGCGTCGACGACGAGGCCGGCGCCCGTGAGGAACGCGAGGCGCGCCGCGGCCTCCTTGTTCGGGAACGACGACGTCAGCAGGACGGCGTCGGCGTGCGACGCGCGCGCGGCGGCGGCGAGGACCTCGGCGACGACGGGCGTCAGGTGCAGCGCGTCGCCGGTGACGACCTCCCCGCCCGACGACGGCTCGGCCTGGCGCACGAGCGCGACGCCGTGCGCGCCGAGCTGGGCGAGGACGCCGACGCTCGGCGCCTCGAGCGCGACGGCCTCCACGCGACCCAGCGCGCGGCCGAGGGTGATCAGCTCCAGCACGGGCGTCCGCAGCTCGGTGGCCGCGGAGTCGAGGAGGACGAGGACGGTACGGGCCCCGGGGGTGCTCATGTGCGGACGCCTCTCAGACCAGGTCGTTGCGGATGAGGAACTCGGCGAGGGCGCGGCCGCCCTCGCCCTTGTCGACGACGATCTCGGCGTCGGGGCGCGGCGGCCGCGGCGACGCGTCGAGCACGCGCGTGCGGGCTCCGGCGTCGCCGACGAGCGCCGCGTCGACGCCGAGGTCGGCGAGGCTCCACGCCTCCACGGGGCGCGTGCGCGCCGCCATGATGAGCTTGAAGTTGGGCATGCGCGGGTCGTTCGCGTGGTCGGTGACCGACACGACGGCGGGCAGCGGCGCCTCGAGGACCTCCTCGACGCCGCCGAGCTCGCGCGTGACGCGCGCGGTGCGCGCGCCCGGCTCGCCCTCGACCTCGAGCTTCCCGGCCAGCGTGAGCTGCGGCAGGCCGAGCTCGGCCGACAGGAGCGTCGGGACGACGGAGCCCAGGCCGTCGAGCGCGGCCATGCCCGTCACGACGACGTCCACCGGGGCCTCGTCCGCGAGCCGGCGCACCGCGGCGGCGAGCACGCGCGCGGTGCCGAAGTAGTCGGAGCCCGCGATCGCGTCGTCGCTCACGCGCACGCCGCGGTCCGCGCCGAGCTGGAAGGAGCGGCGCACGGCGCCGTCGGCGTCCGGCCCCGCGACGGTGAGCACGACCACCTCGCTGGTCTGGCGCTCCGCCTCCGGCAGCGCCTCCTTGAGGCGCAGCGCGGCCTCGACCGCGTTCTCGTCGAGCTCGTTGAGCGTGCCCTCGTC
Organism: Cellulosimicrobium funkei; assembly: GCF_900155925.1. Classification (NCBI taxonomy): domain Bacteria; kingdom Bacillati; phylum Actinomycetota; class Actinomycetes; order Micrococcales; family Promicromonosporaceae; genus Cellulosimicrobium; species Cellulosimicrobium funkei. The sequence goes on along the minus strand of NZ_FTMI01000006.1, from coordinate 268,618 downwards.
GGCCCGGCGCACCACGCGGCCGTCCTCGAAGCCCCGGTCGGCGTGGATGTCCGGGACGTACTTCACGGCGACGACGATCCGCATCGGCTGCTCTCCCTGTGCGCTGGGCGGTCGGCCGGAGAGGTACCCGGCCCGCTCCGCCGAAGCCTACCGGCGGGCGACCGGAGGAGCCGGTGACACCCGCCACAATGGACGGGTGCACGAGCCGTCGCCCGACCCGAGACCCGCCCCGCCGACCACGCTTGGGAGCGTCGACCGGCACGCCCTCGTCCCGCCCCTCGGGGTTCGCCCCGCCGGGGACGGCGTCGACGTCGCCGTGCTCGCGTCGCACGCGACCGCCGTCGAGCTGTGCCTCGTGGACGTCGTCGACCCGGCGCTGCCCGCGCACGACCCGGCGCGCTACCGCGAGCGCCGGGTCCCGCTCGCCGGGCCGGCCTACGGCGTCTGGCACACGCACGTCCCGGGCGTCGGCCCCGGCCAGCGCTACGGCTTCCGCGTCCACGGCCCGTGGGAGCCCGCAGCCGGGCTGCGCCACAACCCCGCGAAGCTGCTCGTCGACCCGTACGCGCGGGGCCTCGTGGGCGAGCTCGTCGACGACCCGGCGATCCGCGGCCAGGTCGGCGACGACCCGTACGGCCCGCCCGACCCGCGCGACTCGCTGCCGTTCGTCCCGCACTCGGTCGTGGTCGCCGAGCCGACCGGGACGCTCGCTGCCCGCCCCCGCGTCCCGTGGCGCGACACGGTGGTCTACGAGGCGCACGTGCGCGGCCTCACGCAGCGCCTGGAGGCGCTGCCCGAGCACCTGCGCGGCACGTACGCGGGCGTCGCGCACCCGGTGACGATCGAGCACCTGCGGAGCCTCGGCGTGACCACCGTCGAGCTGCTCCCCGTGCACGCGAACGTGCCGGAGCCGCACCTGCTCGCGAGCGGCCGCACGAACTACTGGGGCTACTCGACGCTCGGGTTCTTCGCGCCCCACGCCGGGTACGCGACACGCGCCGCGCAGGACGCCGGGCCGGCCGCCGTCCTCGACGAGGTGCGCGGCATGGTGCACCTGCTGCACGAGGCGGGGATCGAGGTCCTGCTCGACGTCGTGCACAACCACACGTGCGAGGGCGGCGCCGACGGGTACCACCTGTCGTGGCGCGGCCTCGACAACGCCGGGTACTACCTGCACGACGGCGGCACGCCCGCGCGCCTCGCGGACGTCACCGGGACGGGCAACTCGCTCGACTACCGGCGCCCCGCGGTCGTGCGGGCCGCGCTCGACTCGCTGCGGTACTGGGCCGAGGTCGTCGGGGTCGACGGCTTCCGGTTCGACCTCGCGGTGACGCTGGGCCGCGGCGCGACCGGGTTCGACCCGGACCACCCGTTCCTCGTCGCGCTCCAGACCGACCCGGTGCTGTGCGGGCTCAAGCTCGTCGCCGAGCCGTGGGACGTGGGCCCCGGTGGCTGGCGCACCGGCCAGTTCCCGCCGCCGCTCGCCGAGTGGAACGACCGGTTCCGCGACGCGGCCCGCCAGTTCTGGCTCGCGGACGCGCGCGAGGCGTCGCACGGGCGCCCGGGGCACGGCGTGCGCGACCTCGCGACGCGGCTCGCGGGGTCGGCCGACCTGTTCGGCCACTCGGACCCGCCGCTCGTGCGCGGGCCGGTCGCGTCGGTGAGCTACGTGACCGCGCACGACGGCTTCACGCTCGCCGACCTGGTCGCCTACGACCACAAGCACAACCTCGCGAACGGCGAGAACAACCGCGACGGCACGGACGACAACCGGTCCTGGAACCACGGGCTCGAGGGCCCCGTCACCCCGGACGCCACCGCGGGCGGCGTGCTCGACGGGCTCGGCGTCGAGATCGCCCCGCTGCGGCGCCGCTCGATCCGCAACCTCCTCGCGACGCTCGTGCTCGCCGCGGGCACCCCGATGATCACCGCGGGCGACGAGATGGGCCGCACCCAGCGCGGCAACAACAACGCCTACGTGCAGGACGACGAGACGTCGTGGGTGTCGTGGGACCTGTCCCCGTGGCGCAAGGACCTGCTCGCCACCGCGCGCCACCTCCTCGCGCTGCGGCGCGAGCACCCCGCGCTGCGCCCCGACGCGTTCTTCACCGGCCGCCCGCGCCCGGCGGCGCCGGACGGCCTTACCGGCGCCGTGTCCGGTGCGAGGGCCGGCGCGGCAGCCGGCACGGGGGCCGGTGGGGACAGCGGCACGGGGGCCGACAGCGGCCAAAGCCCCCGCCCGACGACGGTGCCCGACCTGGCGTGGTTCGACGCCGACGGCGAACCGCTCGACCACGGGGCGTGGCACGACCCGGGCGTCCGGACGCTCCAGATGCTGCGCACCGCCCCGGAACCGGGCGACGCCGACGTGCTCGTCGTGCTCACCGGGGCGCTCGACCCGGTCGACGTGACCCTCCCCGGGCTGCGGGCCGCCGCAGGCGGCGAGCCCGAGCGCTGGGAGCTCGTGTGGGACTCCGACTGGGAGCACCCGGACGACCCGGACCGCGTCCCGGGCGAGAGCGCCGCCCGCCCGGGCGACGTCGTCGGGCTCGAGGCGCTGAGCCTGCGCGTGTACGTCTCCCACACCCCGCAGAGGTAGAGCCGAGGTCTCGCGAGGTAGAGCCGAGGTCGCCGAGGTAGAGCCGTGGTCGCCCCTGCCCGCCGAGGTCTGGACACGTGCTCTACTCTTCCCGCATGAGTGACAGCGCGGTCGACTCCTCCCCCACCCCGCCCACGATCGAGGACCCCGAGGTCGTCGTCGTGGGGGCCGGGCTCTCCGGTCTCGTCGCGGCGACCGAGCTCACGGCCGCGGGTCGCCGGGTCGTCCTGCTCGACCAGGAGCCGGCGGCGAGCCTGGGCGGCCAGGCGTGGTGGTCGTTCGGCGGTCTCTTCCTCGTCGGCTCGCCCGAGCAGCGGCGCATGGGCGTCACGGACTCCGCCGAGCTCGCGTTCGACGACTGGCTCGGGTCCGCGCAGTTCGCGCCCGGCGCGGACCGCGGCGAGGGACCCGACCGCCACGGCTACGCGTGGGCGCAGGGCTTCGTCGACTTCGCCGCCGGGGAGATGCGCGGCTGGCTGCACGACAAGGGCGTGCGGTGGTTCCCGCTCGTGCAGTGGGCGGAGCGCGGCGGGTACCCGGTGCGATCGGGCGCCGACGGGTACGCCGCCGGCGCGCACGGCAACTCCGTGCCCCGCTTCCACGTCACGTGGGGCACCGGCCCGGGCATCCTCGAGCCGTTCGTCCGCGCCGCCCTGGACGCGCGCGCCGCGGGCCTGCTCGACGTCCGGTTCCGGCACCGGGTCACGTCGCTCGTCGTGACCGACGGCGCGGTGACGGGCGTGCGTGCGGAGGTGCTCGCGCCGTCGGACGCCGGGCGCGGGGTGCCGTCGTCGCGCGACGTCGTCGGGGAGGTCGAGATCGCGGCGAGCGCCGTCGTCGTGACCTCGGGAGGCATCGGCGCGAACCACGAGCTCGTGCGCTCCCGCTGGCCGCAGACGGCGGGCCGGCTCCCCGCCCGCATGCTGTCCGGCGTCCCCGACTCGACCGACGGGCTCATGATCGGCGTCGCCGCCGACGCGGGCGCGGCCCTCGTGCACGAGGACCGCATGTGGCACTACCCGGAGGGGATCGCGAACCACTCGCCCGTGTGGACGGACCACGGGATCCGCATCCTCCCCGGGCCGAGCTCGCTGTGGCTCGACGCCGACGGCAACCGGCTGCCCGCCCCGCTGTTCCCCGGCTTCGACGCCCTCGGCGCGCTCCAGCACGTCACCGAGCGCGGCGACGACCACTCCTGGTTCGTGCTCAACAAGGCGATCATGGAGTCGGAGTTCGCGCTGTCCGGATCGGAGCAGAACCCCGACCTCACGGGCAAGGACGTGCGGCTCCTCGCCCAGCGGGTGCTGCCCGGCGCCGTCGGGCCGGTCGCACGGTTCGCCGAGCAGTCGCCGGAGTTCGTGTGGGCGGACACCCCCGAGGAGCTCGCCGCCCGGATGAACGCGCTCGTCGAGGCGACGCCGGGCTCGCGCGGGCACGTCGACCCGGCGGCCCTGGCGCGCGTCGTCCGCCTGCGCGACGAGCAGGTCCGCACGGGGCTGGGCAAGGACCCGCAGGTCGTCGCGACGGCGATGGCGCGCCGCTACCGCGTCGACCGGCTCATCCGCGTGTCGCCGCCACGACCCCTGACGACGCCGAAGGACGGGCCGCTGCTCGCCGTCCGCCTCTCCGTGCTGACGCGCAAGACGCTCGGCGGCCTGTGGACGGACACCTCCGCGCGGGTCCTGCGCGCGGACGGGTCCGTGCTGCCCGGGCTCTGGGCCGCGGGCGAGGCGGCCGGGTTCGGCGGGGGCGGCGTGCACGGCCACCGCGCGCTCGAGGGGACGTTCCTCGGCGGGTGCCTCTACTCCGGCCGTGTCGCGGGCCGCGCGGTCGCCGCCGACCTGGGCTGACCCAGGTAGGGTCGGCGACCATGACCGTGCCCGACGACGCGTCCCCGGCCCCCGCGCCCGGCGCCCCCGCGGCGGTCGACCACCTCGACGTCCCCGCGTGCGAGCGCCTGTTCCGCCGCAACGGTCTCCCGCTGCTCGTCGAGGGGCACTCGCTCGACCGCGACGTGTTCGGGCGGTCGGCGCCGTTCCTGCTCGTCGTGCTGCTCGCCGAGCTCTCCGGCGCGGTGCGCTCGGGCTGGCCCGCGTGGGCGAACGCGCTCGCGCTCCTCGGCGCAGCGGCCCTCGTCGCGGCCGCGTACGCGGGGCTCAACGTGGTGCGCGGTCGGCCGTGGTCCACGCTCCCCCAGTCCGTCGGCGTCCCTGAGCTCGCGTTCTTCGTGCTCGTGCCCGCCCTCCTGCCGGTCGTGTTCGGCGGGCAGTGGGGCGACGCCCTGCTCACCGTCGTCGGCAACCTCGTGCTGCTCGGGGTCGTGCGGGTCGTCGTCGGGTACGGCGTGCTGTCGTCGCTGTGGTGGGGGCTCGCGCGCGTCACCGACGAGCTCGGCGCCGCCCTGCTGCGGCTCGTGCGCCTGCTGCCGCTGCTGCTCGTGTTCTCCCTCGTGCTCTTCTACAACGCCGAGGTGTGGCAGGTGTTCGACCGCACGCACGGCGTCGCCGACCTCGTGCTCGGCGCGTTCTTCGCGCTGCTCGTCGTGCTGTTCGTCGGGCTGCGCTCGCCCGCGGAGGCGCGCGAGGCGCTCGCGGAGACCGCCGCCCGCCACCCCGGGCACGAGCGCGCGGCGCGCTTCAGCCGCGGCCAGACGGCGAACCTCGCGACGATGATCGCGACGAGCCAGCTCCTCCAGGTCCTCGTCGTGAGCCTCGGCATGGGCGTGTTCTTCATGGCGCTCGGCACGCTCACGGTGACCCCCGAGGTCATGGCGCTGTGGGACGTCGACGGCGGCACCTGGCAGCGCACGCTCTCGCTCGTCGGCGGGGGTGGCGTCGGCGGCGCGGACCTCGTCGTGACGCAGACCCTGCTGCGCGTCTCCGTCGCGATCGCGACCTTCACCGGCCTCTACTACGCGATCTCCGTGCAGGTCGACGCCGTGTACCGGGAGGAGTTCGTGGACGGCATCGAGACCCAGCTCGCCGACGTGCTGCGCGCGCGCTCGCGCTACCTCGACCTCCTCGCCCCACCCCCGCCCGCGAGATAGAGGCCAGGTAGTCCGAGATAGAGGCCAGGTACGCCGGAGTAGAGGCCAGGTTCACGACCACTCCTCTCCCACGACGGACCAGGGCTCTACCTCGGCGAGGAAGGTCGCGAGCTGTCTGCGCGGCGTCGGAGCGCGAGGCGACGCGACTCCGCGAGACGACAGCCGACCGCCACCGGGTCGCCCAGGTCCTCCCAGGTGAAGCGCACGACCGTCCAGCCCGCTGCCACGAGCGCCGCCTCGCGGACGTCCTGTGCGCGCCGGACCTCTGCCGGGTCCCCGTACTCCCCGCCGGAGTACTTCACCGCCCCGTCGAACTCGATCACCAGCCGGGCGTCGAGCCAGGCCAGGTCGACGACGTACGTCCCGCGCGACGTCAGGACCGGTACCTGCGGGCGAGGCGCGGGCAGACCGCCGAGCACGGCCGCGAGCCGCACGAGCGTCTCGCCCGGGGACTCCGACCTCGAGTCCGCGAGCTCGAGAGCGCGCCGCGCCCGTACGACGCCGCGCTTGCCGCGCGACTCCTCGACGATCGAGTCGACCACGTCCCGGTCCGCACCCAGGCGCAACGCGGAGTCCACCACGACGAGGCTGCGCTCGAGCGGCAGCGACCGCGCACAGTCGACCAAGGTGCGCTCGAGGCTGGTGACAGGGACGCCGTCGAGGACCGCGCGGTCACGGACCGGTAGATCGGTCCAGTGCCGACGCACGGCTGCGTCCCGTTCCCTCGTCACGTTCGGGTGGCCGAGCTGGGTCAGGTGCGCGAACGGCGGGAGCCGCCAGGTCCAGCAGCCCCAGAGCAGAGCCGCGGTGTCGTGGCTCACCCAGAACGGCGTCACGAGCCGGTCGACCAGTCCGCGCACCTCGCCGAGCAGCCACTCCTCGCGCTCCGACGGCGCGGAGTGCGCCGAGGGGAGGTAGACGCCGCGCCGTACCCGCACGAGCTCACCGGCGCGTGCTCGCGCTGCCAGCTCCGCGCGGCGTCGACGGACGTAGGGCACAGCAGGCGGAACCCTCCGAGGCCCGTTGCTGTCCGCGGTGTAGCGACCGGAGGGGCGGGTCGGGACCAGACCGGCCCCGAGCCTGCGCCGTGCTGCTGGGTCGTGGCTGGTCGGGAAGCTGCCCGTCGTCTCGTCCATCGGCCCAGCGTGCCGGTCGTCACCCCGTCGCGGGGCGAGTACGGCAGATCTGTGGATGACGAAGGCGCCGCCCCTGCACGACGGTCCGCCGCCGTCGACCTCCGTCCATGGACGGGCGAGCCGAGAGGGCCTGGCCGACGACGGCCAGGCCCTCTCGCCATCGCATGACGCAGCCGCCTCACGCGACCGCACCTCTACCTCGCGCGACCAGGGCGCTACCTCGGCGCAACCTCACGCGACCATGCCTCTACTTCGCGTGACCTCGGCTCTACCTCGCGCGACCAGGGCTCTACCTCGCGAGCGGAGGCTCTACCTCGGCGGAGGGCGTCAGGCGTTGGTGACGAGGCCCAGCTCGGCGACGCTCGGGAGGCCGTCGTGGGTCGGGACGACGCGGACGGTGTAGCCGAACGGTCCGGACGCGTCGAGCACGACCTCGCCCGCGAACGCGTAGCGGCCGGCCTCGTACGTCTCGGCCAGCGCGAGCGGCTCGGCCGTGAACTCCTCGATGACGTCGGCCTCGCTGACGCGCCCGTGCACGACCTGCACCTGGACGTCCTCGGGGCGCAGGTCGCCGAGCGACACGTACGCGCGGACCGTGAGGCGGTCGCCGACCTGCGGCACCTCGCCGATGCCGGCCGAGTCGACGTGGTCGACGCGCACGCGCGACCAGCCGTCGCGCACGGCGTGCTTCCATTGCGCGAGCTCTCGGGCGGGTGCGAGCCCGTCGGCGGCCAGCGCGCGCCCGGCCGCGGCGGCCGGGGCGTACAGGCGCGTGACGTACTCGCCGACCATGCGCGTCGCCTGGACCTTGGGGCCGAGCGTCGCGAGCGTGTGCCGCACCATCTCGAGCCACCGGCCGGGCACGCCGTCGGCGTCGCGGTCGTAGAAGCGGGGCGCGACCTGCTGCTCGACGAGGTCGTAGAGCGCGGCGGCCTCGAGGTCGTCGCGACGGTCCGCGTCCTCGACGCCGTCGGCGGTCGGGATGGCCCAGCCGTTCTCGCCGTCGTACCACTCGTCCCACCACCCGTCGAGGATCGACAGGTTGAGGCCGCCGTTGAGCGCCGACTTCATGCCCGACGTCCCGGACGCCTCGAGCGGGCGCAGCGGGTTGTTGAGCCAGACGTCGCAGCCCGGGTAGAGCGACTGCGCCATGGCGATGTCGTAGTTCGGCAGGAAGACGATGCGGTGCCGCACCTCGGGGTCGTCCGTGAAGCGCACGAGCTGCTGGATGAGCCGCTTGCCCTGGTCGTCGGCGGGGTGCGACTTGCCCGCCACGACGAGCTGGACCGGTCGCTCGGGGTGCAGCAGCAGCGCCTTGAGCCGCTCCGGGTCGCGGAGCATGAGCGTGAGCCGCTTGTACGTGGGGACGCGGCGCGCGAACCCGATGGTGAGGACGTCGGGCGAGAGGACGTCGTCGACCCAGCCGAGCTCCGCCGGGGTCGCGCCGCGCTCGCGCCAGGACTTGCGCACGCGGCGGCGCGCCTCGTCGACGAGCCGGCCGCGCATCTCGCGGCGGATCGCCCAGAGCTCGCCGTCGCCGACGGCGCCCTCCCCGTCGCCGCGCAGCCAGCGCGACGACGCGTGCTCGGCCGTGAGCTCGTCGAGCCCGAGCCGCTCGGCCTCGAGGGCCGCGAGCGCCGGGTCGACCCACGTGGGCGAGTGGACACCGTTCGTCACCGAGGTGATCGGGACCTCGCGGGCGTCGAAGCCCGGCCACAGGCCCTCGAACATCCCGCGCGACACCTCGCCGTGCAGGAGGGAGACGCCGTTCGCCCGCCCGCCGAGGCGCAGGCCCATGACGGCCATGTTGAACACGGTCGGGTCGCCGCCGTCGTAGTCCTCGGCCCCGAGGGCGAGGACGCGCTCGACGGGCAGGCCGTCGACCGCCATGTCGCCGCCGAAGTACTGGGTGACGAGGTCGCGGCCGAACCGGTCGATGCCGGCGGGCACGGGCGTGTGCGTCGTGAAGACGGTCGCGGCGCGGACGGCCTCGAGCGCCGCGTCGAACGTGAGGCCCTGCTCGACGAGCTCGCGGATGCGCTCGACGCCGAGGAACCCCGCGTGGCCCTCGTTGGTGTGGTAGACCTCCGGCTCGGGCGCGCCGGTGAGGCGCGACCACAGGCGCAGCGCGCGCACGCCGCCCACGCCGAGCAGCAGCTCCTGCTGGAGGCGGTGCTCGCCGCCGCCGCCGTAGAGGCGGTCGGTCACCTTGCGCGCGGCCTCGTCGTTGCCGGGCACGTTCGAGTCGAGCAGGAGCAGCGGCACGCGGCCGACGGCCGCGACCCACACGTGCGCGTGGAGTGTGCGGCCCCCGGGCAGGGCGAGCGAGACGCGCGCGGGCGTGCCGTCGTCGTCGCGCAGGAGGGTGAGCGGCAGGCCGTCCGGGTCGAGGAGCGGGTACGTCTCGACCTGCCAGCCGTCGCGCGTGAGCGACTGCTTGAAGTATCCGGCGCCGTAGAGGAGCCCGACGCCGACGATCGGCACGCCGAGGTCGCTCGCGCTCTTGAGGTGGTCGCCGGCGAGGATGCCGAGGCCGCCGGAGTACTGGGGCAGCACGGACGTGATGCCGAACTCGGGCGAGAAGTACGCGATCGCGGCCGGGAGGGAGCCGCCACCCTCCGACGCCTCCGACGCCTCCGCGGCACGCTGCTGGTACCACAGCGCGTCGTCGAGGTAGTGGCGCAGGTCGGCCGCCGCGGCCCGCACGCGCTCGACGAACGCGCCGTCGGCGGCGAGCTCCGCGAGACGCTCGGGACCGAGCGCACCGAGCAGCGCGACGGGGTCGCCGTGGACCGCCGCCCACGTCTCGGGGTCGATACCGGCGAACAGGTCGCGCGTGGGCGCGTGCCAGGACCAGCGCAGGTTGTGCGCGAGCTCGTCCAGGTCGCGCAGCTCGGCGGGCAGCAGGGTGCGGACGGTGAACCGTCGGATGGCTCTCACGGGGACGAGACTACGCAGCCTGGCGCCGGTGCACACCCCCGCGCCGCAACCTGTGTGTAACGCTTGCATGAAATTTCACCCGGCTATCGTGCGCGACCCGTGCGCGACGCGCCGACCCCTCCCCCAGGTGCCTGGCCCCGTGCCCCTCGATACGTTGTGCGTGTGACGTCGACCCCTCCGGCCCTCGCGCCGCGCCGCCCCCGCGCCACCGGTGCCCCTCGCCCCCGAGGCGGCGCCCCCGCCCCCGCCCCCGCCGCACCCGTCGGACGCATCCCCGTGCTCGAGGTGTCGCCCGTCGTCGAGGGCGGCCGGTGGCCCGCCAAGGCCGTCGTCGGCGAGATGGTGCCGATCGAGGCGACCGTCTTCCGGGAAGGCCACGACGCCGTCGCCGCGACCGCCGTCCTCGTCGCGCCCGACGGCTCCGAGCGCACGGCGCCCATGGTCGACGTCGCCCCCGGGCTGGACCGGTTCCGCGCCACGCTCCACCCGGACGCGGTCGGCGACTGGTCCCTGCGCGTCGAGGCGTGGAGCGACCCGTACGGCACGTGGGCGCACGACGCGACGGTCAAGGTCGCGGCGGGCGTCGACGTCGAGCTCATGCTCGCCGAGGGCGTGCGGCTCTTCGAGCGCGTCCTCGCCGACGCCGTCCCCCTCCCCGCGCGCGACGGCACGCCAGGCCGCCGGACCCCCGCGGACGAGCGCACGCTCGCCGACGCGCTCGCCGCGCTCGCCGACGCGACCCGCCCCGCCGAGGCCCGGCTCGTCGCCGCGACGTCGCCCGAGGTGCGCGACGTCCTGGAGCGCGCCCCCCTGCGCGACCACGTCACGGCGTCGGCCACGTACCCGCTGCGCGTCGAGCGCCCGCTCGCGCTCGCGGGCGCGTGGTACGAGATGTTCCCGCGCTCCGAGGGCGCCCGGCGGCTCAAGGACGGGCGCTGGCGCTCGGGCACGTTCACCGCGGCCGCGCGCCGTCTGCCCGCGATCGCGGAGATGGGCTTCGACGTCGTCTACTTGACCCCCGTCCACCCCATCGGCACGACGCACCGCAAGGGCCGCAACAACTCCCTCACCGCGCTCCCCGGCGACCCGGGCAGCCCGTACGCCATCGGCTCGAAGGACGGCGGCCACGACGCGATCCACCCCGAGCTCGGCAGCGAGCGCACGTTCCGCGCGTTCGTCAAGGAGGCCCGGCGGCACGGGCTGGAGGTCGCGATCGACCTCGCGCTGCAGTGCTCGCCCGACCACCCGTGGGTCGCCGAGCACCCCGAGTGGTTCACGACGCGCGCCGACGGCTCCATCGCCTACGCCGAGAACCCGCCGAAGAAGTACCAGGACATCTACCCGCTCAACTTCGACAACGACCCCGAGGGCATCTACGCCGAGGTGCTGCGCGTCGTGCGCGTGTGGATCGACCGCGGCGTCACCGCGTTCCGCGTCGACAACCCGCACACCAAGCCGCTCGACTTCTGGGAGTGGCTGCTCGCCGAGGTCCGCGCGACGAACCCCGAGGTCGTGTTCCTCTCCGAGGCGTTCACGAAGCCCGCGATGATGCACACCCTCGCGCGCATCGGGTTCCACCAGTCGTACACCTACTTCACGTGGCGCAACACGCGCGACGAGCTCGCGGAGTACCTCACCGAGGTCTCGGGCGAGGCCGGCGCGTACATGCGCCCGAGCTTCTGGCCCACGACCCACGACATCCTCCCGCCGTACCTGCAGCACGGCGGCGTGGCGGGCTTCGCCGTGCGCGCGGTGCTCGCCGCCCTCGGCGCCCCCACCTGGGGGATCTACTCCGGGTACGAGCTCGTCGAGAACGTGCCGCGCCCGGGCGTCGAGGAGCAGATCGACAACGAGAAGTACGAGTACAAGCCGCGCGACTGGGCGCTCGCCGACGAGATCGGGATCTCGACGCTGCTCGCGCGGCTCAACGAGATCCGTCGCGACCACCCCGCGCTGCGCCAGCTCCGCAACCTCACGGTGCACCCGACGACGAACGACCAGGTGCTCGCGTTCTCGCGCCACCTGCCGGCCGAGCACTCGCCGACCGGCGAGGCGGACACGGTCGTCGTCGTGGTGAACCTCGACCCCCACTCCCCGCAGGAGTCGAACGTGCACCTGGACCTCGCGGCCCTCGGCCTCCCCCCGCTCGCGGACGGCCAGGACCCCTGGGCGCCGTCGTTCGTCGCGCACGACGAGCTGACCGGCGAGAGCTACGGCTGGGGGCAGGACGTGTACGTGCGGCTCGAGCCGCTGCGCCAGGTCGCGCACGTCATCCACGTGAGGGCCTCGTGACGCTCCCCCGGGACGCGGCCCCGGTCCCCGTGCGCGGACCCGCCGCCGGTCCCGCTCCCGTGCCCCCGCTCACCGCGCCCGTCCCCGTCGCGGCCCTCCCGCCGCGCCGCCAGCCGGCGCCGCCCGTCGAGACGCGCCCGGGGCTGTCCGACGACCCGGACTGGTACCGCACGGCGGTGTTCTACGAGGTGATCGTCCGCGCGTTCTCCGACTCCGACGGCAGCGGGACGGGCGACCTGCGCGGGCTCATCGACCGCCTCGACTACCTCCAGTGGCTCGGCATCGACGCGCTGTGGCTGCCGCCGTTCTACCCGTCGCCCCTGCGCGACGGCGGCTACGACGTGTCCGACTACACCGCGATCGCGCCGCAGTACGGCTCGACGTCGGACTTCGCCGAGCTCGTGAGCGAGGCGCACGCGCGCGGGATGCGTGTCGTCATCGACCTCGTCATGAACCACACGAGCGACCAGCACCCGTGGTTCCAGGCGTCGCGCGCCGACCCGGAGGGCCCGTACGGCGACTTCTACGTGTGGAGCGACGACGACACGCGCTACCAGGACGCGCGCATCATCTTCGTCGACACGGAGACGTCCAACTGGACGTTCGACCCGGTGCGGCGCCAGTTCTTCTGGCACCGCTTCTTCTCCCACCAGCCCGACCTCAACTTCGAGAACCCGCGCGTCGCCGACGCGATGCTCGACGTCGCGCGGTTCTGGCTGCAGATGGGGGTCGACGGGTTCCGTCTCGACGCGGTGCCGTACCTCTACGAGGCCGAGGGCACCAACTGCGAGAACCTCCCGCAGACGCACGAGTTCCTGCGCCGCGTGCGGCGCATGGTGGACACCGAGTTCCCGGGTCGCATCCTCCTCGCCGAGGCGAACCAGTGGCCGCGCGACGTCGTGGACTACTTCGGCACCGAGGAGGAGCCGGAGTGCCACATGTGCTTCCACTTCCCCGTCATGCCGCGCATCTTCTACGCGATCCGCGACCAGCGCGCGAACCAGGTCCTGGAGATCCTCGCCGACACGCCCGACATCCCCGCGGGCGCGCAGTGGAGCACGTTCCTGCGCAACCACGACGAGCTCACGCTCGAGATGGTCTCGACGGAGGAGCGCGCGTCGATGTACGGGTGGTACGCGCCCGACCCGCGCATGCGCGCCAACGTCGGGATCCGCCGTCGGCTGGCTCCCCTGCTCGACAACTCGCGCAAGGAGGTCGAGCTCGCGCACGCCCTCCTGCTCTCGCTCCCGGGCAGCCCGTGCCTGTACTACGGCGACGAGATCGGCATGGGCGACAACATCTGGCTGCCCGACCGCGACGCCGTGCGCACCCCCATGCAGTGGACGCCCGACCGCAACGCCGGGTTCTCCACCGCGGACCCGGGCAAGGTGTACCTGCCGCTCGTGCAGTCGCTCGTGCACCACTACGGCTACGTCAACGTCGAGGCGCAGCTCGAGCAGTCGACGTCGCTGCTGCACTGGGTGCACGGCATGCTCAAGGTCCGGCGCCGCCACAAGGCGTTCGGCACGGGCGACTTCGTGGCGCTCGAGTGCGACAACGAGTCGATCCTCGCGTTCCTGCGGCGCACGCCCACGGAGACGATCCTGTGCGTGGCGAACCTCTCCGCGACCGCCCGGTCCGCGGCGGTGCACCTGCCGGGGCACGCGGGCGCGACGCTCACCGACGTGTTCGGCGGCGCGCACTTCCCGGCGGTCGGGGACGACGGGCGCGTCGTCATGACGTGGGGCTCGCGCGACTTCTACTGGCTCGTCGTCGGGGGCCCCGAGGGCACGACCCCCTGACGCCCGGCGAGATCGGGCGCGTCGTGGTCGGATGGAGCCTGCCGCCGTCGTGACCCGACGGCGGGGCCCCGGGCACCCCGGGGCACGACCTGCCGACGACCCGACGACCCAGCCACAGGGAGGCGCGCATGACGCTCCGACGGACGGACCTTCCCTCCTCGGAGCTCATGACGCTCCTCGACGCGTGGCTGCCGGAGCGCCGGTGGTACCCCGTCAAGGGCGTCGCGGTGCGGCACGTGCCGTGGCTGTCGTTCGCGCTCGACGTCCCGGCGACGGCCGGGCAGGACCCGGCGCGGGCCCCGCGCGTCGTCCTCCACCTGCTGCGGCTGCTCGGGGACGGCGTCGACCTCGTCGTCCAGGTGCCGCTCGTCCTCGAGCCGGTCGACGCGACGCCCGCGGCCCCGGGCGACGTGCGCACCCCGGGCGGCACGGCCCCGTCCACCGGTCCGGGGCGCGCGCCCGCCGCGCCGCTCGGGACGGTGCACGACGCCGGGGGCGGCGTGACCGCCGGGACGGCCTGGCTCGTGCACGACGGCGCCGCGCACCCCGCGTGCTGGGCGGCGCTCCTGGCCGTCGCCGACTGGGAGACGTCCCCCGCGGCCGGGACTGCGGACGCCGCCCCGCTCGACCTCGCGGGCGGGCGGGCGCTGAGCGTCGAGCAGTCGAACAGCTCGGTGCTGCTGCCCGGCGTCGCCGGCGGCACGATGCTCAAGGTCCTGCGGGCCATCGCGATCGGCCCCAACCCGGACGTGACGATCCCGCGCGCGCTCGCCGCCCAGGGGTGGGCGGGTGTCCCGCGACCGCTCGCGTGGCTCGAGGTGGGCTGGGACGCGACCGACGACCCCGCCGGTCCCGGGCACGCGCCCGACCCGGCGTCCCCCCGGTCGGCGCACCTCGCCATCCTCAGCGAGTTCGTCGACGGCGCGCGCGACGGCTTCGACCTGGCGTGCGCCTACGCCGGGCAGGGGTCGTCGTTCGCCGACCTCGCCGCAGACCTCGGCCGGGTCCTCGCCGACCTGCACGCCGCGCTCCGGCGCGCGTTCGACGTGGGCTCACCCGTCGACGCGCGCTGGCTCGTCGCCGACCTGCGGCGCCGCTCGGACGAGGCCGTCGCGTCGTCGAGCGCGCTCGGCCGGCGCGCGACCGAGATCGCCACGTTCTGGGACCGCACGGCCGTGCGGCTCGCGTCCGTCACGCGCGTCCCCGACGCCCTCCCACGGCTCCAGACCGTCCACGGCGACCTGCACCTCGGGCAGGTGCTGCACGCCCGCCGGTTCGGCTGGAAGGTGCTCGACTTCGAGGGCGAGCCGCTGCGGCCGGTCGCGGAGCGCACCCGCCCCGACCTCGCCCTGCGCGACGTCGCCGGGATCGTGCGCTCGTTCGACTACGCGGCCGCCGTCGGGCGCGCTCCCGACGCCGCGTGGGCCGTCCAGGCGCGCGCCGCGTTCCTCGACGCGTACGAGCGCGCGGACACCGCGGGCGTCGACCACGCGACCTCGGAGGCGCTCGTCCGCGCGCTCACGCTCGACAAGGCGCTCTACGAGGTCGTCTACGAGTCGCGCAACCGTCCCGACTGGGAGCCCATCCCCCTCGCCGCCGTGGACCGCCTCCTCGCGGGCAACGCCTGACGTGCGCGGTCGCCCGGCCGCGCGCACCGGACCGTCCGGCGAGCCCGTCCTGTGAGGGTGCGCGGGACGTGGAAAGGTTGCCCCATGACCGGGCCCGCCGCTTCCGCCACCCCGCCCCCCGTCGTCGTGCCGCAGGACGCGCTCGCCGCGGCCGCGGGCGGGCGCACGTTCGACCCGCACGCCGTGCTCGGCCCGCACCTCGCGGACGACGCCGCGGACGCGCGGGCCGTCGTCCGCGTCCTGCGCCCGCTCGCGGACGAGGTCGTCGTCGTCACCGCCGACGGCGAGCACCCGGCGGTGCACGAGCAGGACGGGGTGTGGGCCGCCGTCGTGCCGGTGCACCAGGACGCCGACGGCACCCGGCACGCCCCCGACTACCGCGTCCGTGCCCGCTACGGGCACGAGTCCACGACCGTGGACGACCCCTACCGGTTCCTGCCCACGCTCGGCGACGTCGACCTGCACCTGATCCGCGAGGGCCGGCACGAGGAGCTGTGGCGCGTGCTCGGCGCGAACGTGCGCACGTACCCGAGCGCGCTCGGCGACACGACCGGCACGGCGTTCGCCGTCTGGGCGCCCAACGCGCGCGCGGTCCGCGTCATCGGCGACTTCAACGGCTGGGGACCCACGCACCCGATGCGCTCGCTCGGGTCCACCGGGGTGTGGGAGCTCTTCGTCCCCGGCGTCGTCGCGGGCGCGCGCTACAAGTACGAGATCCTCGGGCCCGACGGCTCGTGGCGCCAGAAGGCCGACCCGCTCGCCAAGGCGGCCGAGGTGCCCCCGGCGACGGCGAGCGTCGTCGTCGAGTCCCGGTACGAGTGGTCCGACGACGCGTGGCTCGCCGAGCGCGCGGCGCACGACCCGCACACGCAGCCGCTCAGCATCTACGAGGTGCACCTCGGCTCGTGGCGCCAGGGCCTGTCCTACCGCGACCTCGCGGAGCAGCTCACGGCGTACGTCGTCGAGCAGGGGTTCACGCACGTCGAGCTCCTGCCCGTCGCCGAGCACCCGTTCGGCGGGTCGTGGGGCTACCAGGTCACGGGCTACTACGCCCCGACGTCCCGGTTCGGCCACCCCGACGACTTCCGCTACCTCGTCGACCGCCTGCACGCCGCAGGGATCGGCGTGGTCGTCGACTGGGTCCCCGCGCACTTCCCGCGCGACGAGTGGGCCCTCGCCCGCTTCGACGGCACGCCCTGCTACGAGCACGCCGACCCGCTGCGCGGCGAGCAGCCCGACTGGGGCACGTACGTCTTCGACTTCGGCCGCAACGAGGTCCGCAACTTCCTCGTCGCCAACGCCACCTACTGGCTCGAGGAGTTCCACGTCGACGCGCTGCGCGTCGACGCCGTCGCGTCCATGCTCTACCTCGACTACTCGCGCGGCCCCGGCCAGTGGCACCCCAACGTGCACGGGGGCCGCGAGAACCTCGAGGCCATCGCGTTCCTCCAGGAGGCCAACGCCACCGCGTACCGGCGCACGCCCGGCGTCATGATGATCGCCGAGGAGTCGACGGCGTGGCCGGGCGTCACCCGGCCCACCTCCGCGGGGGGCCTCGGGTTCGGCCTCAAGTGGAACATGGGCTGGATGAACGACTCCCTGCGCTACGTCGCCGAGGAGCCGATCAACCGCCGGTACCACCACCACGAGATCACGTTCTCCATGGTCTACGCGTACTCCGAGCAGTTCGTGCTCCCCATCAGCCACGACGAGGTCGTGCACGGCAAGGGCTCGCTCTACGGGAAGATGCCCGGCGACGACTGGCAGAAGCGCGCCGGCGTGCGCGCGTTCCTCGCCTACCAGTGGTCGCACCCCGGCAAGCAGCTCCTCTTCATGGGCAGCGAGATCGGCCAGCACTCCGAGTGGAACGAGGGCCGGTCGCTCGACTGGGACGGCCTCGCCGCCGACCCGGGCCGGCAGGGCGTGCAGCGCGCCGTGCGCGACCTCAACGCGCTGTACCGCGCGACCCCGGCCCTGTGGGAGCTCGACCACGACCCCGCGGGGTTCGAGTGGCTCGACGCCGACGACGCCGACCACAACGTCCTCGCCTACGTGCGCCGCGGGCGCGACGGCAGCGAGGTCGCCGTCGTCGTGAACTTCGCCGGGACGCCGCACGAGGGCTACCGCGTCGCGCTGCCGTCGGGCGGCGCGTGGCGCGAGGTCCTCAACACCGACGCGGAGGTCTACGGCGGCTCCGGTGTCGGCAACCTCGGCGAGGTCGAGGCGGAGCCCGTCCCGTGGAAGGGGCGCGCGTACTCCGCGGCCCTGCGCGTCCCGCCGCTCGGCGCGCTGTACCTCGTCCCGTCGCCGAGGTAGAGGCCCGGTCCGCCGAGATAGTGGCCTGGTCCGCCGAGGTAGAGGCCTGGTTTCGCCGAGGTCGTGGTCTGGTCGCCCTGGGTGGTGGGTGGGGCGGTGGCGCCGGGTCTACCATCCGCCGCTCGTTCCTCGCGGCTCCCGCCAGGCCCGCCACGACCCGGCGCCACCGCCCCACCCACCCGGCTTCGTCCCGCCTCATGCGGGGGTCATGAACGACGGCGGCCGGTCACCTCACGGTGACCGGCCGCCGTCGTTCGTGGCGCGGGTGCGTCGCTAGAGCGCGGGTGCGTCAGTACAGGCTGATCGCGAGGCGCTGGCGGGCCTTGCCGACGCGGGGGTCGGTGGGGCCCACGACCTCGAAGTAGTCGAGGAGACGCACGCGGAGCTTCTCCTTGCCGTCCGCGTCGGCGCCGGGCAGCAGGTCGAGGAGCCGGTCGAGGGCGTCGTCCACGTGCCCGCCGAGCAGGTCGAGGTCGGCGATGGCGAGCTGGGCGTCGACGTCCTGCGGTGCGGCGGCCGCCGCGGCGCGGACCGTCGCGAGGTCGGCGTCGCGGGTGCGCTGGAGGAGGCGGACCTGCGCGAGCCCCGCGACGGCGAGCGCGTCGCGCGGATCCTGCTTGATCGCCTTCTCGTAGGCCGCGACCGCGGCGTCGAGGTCGTCGCGCTCGATCGCGTCGTACGCCTCCTGGTGCAGCGGCGGGAGCTCCGGCTCCGGCTCCGCGGCGGGCTCCGCGGGGCGCTCGGGCTCGCCGTCGGCGCCCTGCGCGGGCGCACGACCGGTCACGCCGTTCGCCTCGGCCGCCTGGAGCACCTGGTCGAGCACGGCGCGCACCTGCTCGACGGGCGCGGCACCCTGGAACAGCGGCACGGGCTGACCCTGCAGGATCGCGACGACGGTCGGCACGCCCTGGACCTGGAACGCGGCCGTGATCTGCGGGTACGCCTGGGCGTCGACGCGGGCCAGGAGGAAGCGGCCGGCGTACTCGTCGGCCAGCGCGCCGAGGTCGGTGCCGAGCTGCGCGTTCGCCTGGTCCGTCGGGATCCACAGGAGCACGACGACGGGGTACTGCGCCGAGTCCTGGACGAGCTGGCCGAACGTCTCGTCCGTGACGTCGACGACGTACCCGCCCGCGGCGGGCGCGCCGCCCTCCTCGCCGGGCGGGGGTGACTGCGGCCTGGTCAGCGCGGACAGGTCGACCGCGCCGCGCACGTCGAACGTGGGCTGGGTGGGTTCGCTCATGGTCGCAATCCTACGGAGCGTCAGGAGTTCGCGACCGACGTCGCGACGTGCTCGTTGCCCACCACGCGGATCTTCTCCTCCGAGCCCGCGGGCGGCACGTAGAGCGCGACGACGTCGACGTAGCCGACCTTGAGCACGTTCGTCGGGGCCGCGCCCCCGTACAGCGCCTTGATCGACTCCGTGTCCGGCGGCACCTGCGCGCCCTCCTCGGCCGTCATCGACTCCTGCGAGGTCATCGCACCGACCACGAGCGCGCCGCCGTCCGCGGTGCGGACCGCGCGCACGGGCTCGTCCGGGTTGGGCGTGAAGGTCAGCGAGTAGGCGCCCGCGGCAGGCTGGAGCGCCGTCGTCCAGTCCTGCGCGCGCTTCGCGAGCAGGGTGCGGAACGAGTCCTCCTCGAAGGACCCCGCGAACCCGGAGCCCGTGCCGAGGTTGAGCACGTCGGCGTACTGCGCGACGGCGTCCGTCGGCGTGACGAGCAGGCTCGAGTCGTCGGGCGCGACGTCCTCGCTGCCGATGCTCGGGTCCGCGAAGCTCGGCATGGTGACGCCCGGGAGGAGGCGGACCCAGGCCCAGAGCTGGTAGTCGCCGCGCGCGGTGTCCTGCTCCAGCACGGAGAGGCGCGGCGTCTGCAGGTTCTCGGGCTGCACGCTCACGGCGAACGACGTGCGCGGCCAGGTCTGCGTCGTCGGGATGACGACCTGCTGCGCCTCCGTCGGGAGCTCGGTCACGAGGTCGGCGTTGCCGCGCGCGGCGGCGACGGCGAGCTGGCTCGTGCGGATCGCGAGCGCCGGGCCCGTGACACGGCCCTCGAGCTGGGCCGCGTCGTTGGTCTCGCTCGCCGCCGCGAGCGCGGCGGCGACCGCGTCGAGCACGGCGGTCTCCTGCGCCTCGGTGAGGACGGGCGCGGGCGGGTCCTGCGTGGGGTCGGGCTCGGGCGTCGGGAGGGGTGCGGAGCAGGCGGCGAGCAGGAGCGCGCCGACCAGTCCCCCGGCCACCCCGCCGAGGTGACGACGGGCGCGGCGGGCGCGGGCCGTGTCGCGGGCGGTGCTGGTCATCGGGTGCTGTCCTTCGTCTCGTCCGGGTCGCTCTCGGGTGCGGGCGCCGGGGCGCTCTCGTCGCTGCCGGGCGTGAAGCCCCACGCCCGGCGCCAGGCGTCGGCGCGCGTGCTCGCGCTGTCCTCCGTGGTCGGGTGCGCGCTCGCGTCGACGGTCGGCTGGGCTGCGGTCCGCGGGCGGCGCTCGCCGCGCGCGACGATCGGGATCTGGCCGGTGAGCCACGCGCGGCGCGGCTTCTGGGCGCGAGCCTGCTGCTGCGCGAGGCGGTCGGCCTCCTCGCGCTCGCGCAGCTCACGTCGCGTGAGCATGCGCACCTGGGCCGTGTCGGTCGGCACCTCGCCGTCGCGCGCGTCGCCGTCGTCGTCCGACGACGTGCCGGCCGGCGCGACCGCCGGGGTCGCGGAGGTCGCGGTGCCGCCCGAGGGCCCGCGGCGGCGCGGGCGCAGGCTCGCCGCCCCGATGCCGAGACCGAGGAGGATGAGCACGGCACCGCCGATGACGCCGGGCCACAGGAACGGCGTCTCGACCTGGCGCGGCCACGAGAGCTCGACGGTCGGGGCGACGGCGTCCTCGCCCACGCCGGCGGCGAGGAGCTGCCAGCGGCCGGGCTGGTCGGACCAGCGCAGGCTCGCCGAGCCGGCGCCCGTCGCCTCCTCCAGCCACATGTCGGAGCCCGCGGGGTCGACGCCGGCCACGGGCGTCTCCGCGGTCGCGTCGTCCTCGGCGGGCGTCTCTCCCTCGGCCGGGCTCTCGCCGTCGGCGGGCGCGTCGCCCTCCGCGGGCTCGTCCTCCGCGGCCGGCGCGTCGACGGCGCGCGTCGCGAGCGCGTCCCAGTCGGACAGGCCGGTGACCACGCCGTGCGGGTCCTCGCCGACCCACCCGGTCACGTCGGCCTCGCGGCCGATCGCGAGGGTGACCTGCTGCTCACCGGGTGCTGTCGCGCGGATCGTCACGTCCTCGGCGACGAGGTCGAGGACCCCGGGCGCGGTGACGAGCACCGTGCCGTCGCCGGTGTACGCCGTGGTCGCCACGACCGTGTCGCTGTCCCGCCAGACCGTGGCGGTCGCGACACCGAGGCCGGCGGCGACCAGCCCTCCCACGAGCAGGAGGGCGGCGATGATTCGTTGCAGCACCGAGGTTCCCTTCGTCGATCGACGTTCAAGGATAGGTGCGAAACCCCTCGTGGATCGACCGAGACGCCTCGCCTGTGGATCCTCACGAACCGTTCACGTGCCCCTCCCGGGACGGTCTCACCGCTCCCAGGGAACGTCGTGCCCGGCGGCCGAGAGGGCCGCCGTTCCCACGAGGGACGACCGCGCGCGCAGCACTGCGACCATCGTCTCACCCCCACCAATCCGGGTATTCAGGACAGCGTGATCCCCGTATCCTGGTCGGAGCACGGCGGGGCCGTGGCACGACCGCCGCGCCCTCCCTCCCCGGGAGGGGACGCCGACCGGCGGCGGAAGCCGCGACGACTCAGCACCGGAGGTCATCGACGTGTCCGACGAGCGCACGCTCTTCCCCATCACGATGCGCGGGTACGACCGCGTCCAGGTCGAGGCCCAGCTCGCGAGGCTGGAGAAGGCCGTGGAGGACGCGCGGGCGCGCGTCGAGGCGGCGGACGCCCGCGCCATGCAGCTCACGAGCGAGCTCAACGACGCGCAGCGCCAGCTCCGCGAGGCGGACCGGCCGTCGTACGCGGGGCTCGGGTCCCGCATCGAGCAGCTCCTGCGCTCGGCGGAGGAGCAGTCGGCGGACATCCTGTCGCAGGCCAACGCCCAGGCGGCCGACATCATGGCCCGCGCGAAGCTCTCGGCGGGCCAGGTCCGGTCCCGCGCCGAGAACGAGGTCGCCGAGCTGCTCAACAGCGCACGCCTGGAGTCGGAGGAGATCCGCTCCACGAGCGCGTCCGAGGCCGAGGGCACGCTGCTCAGCGCCCAGCGCCGCGCGGAGGAGCTCGTGGGCTCCGCAGAGCGCGAGGCCGCGCGCATCCACAGCGCGCTCGCCACGGAGGAGAGCGAGCGCCGCGCGTCGCTCGAGCGCGAGCTCGGCACGCTGCGCGCGACGGCGGAGCGTGAGACCACGGAGCTGCGCGTCACGACCGAGCGCGAGGCCGCGGAGCTCCGCGCGCGCGTCGCGGCGGAGACGGCGGCGCAGCGCGAGGCCGCCGAGCGCGAGTCGGCCGAGCTGCTGGAGAACGCCCGTCGCGAGGCGCAGCGCCAGGTGGACGAGGCGCAGCGCAAGGCGACCGAGGCGGCGAACGCCGTCACGTCCGAGATGGAGACGCTGCGCGACCAGGCCCGCACCGCCCTCGCGGACGCCGAGCTCGAGGTCGTGCGTCGCCGCGAGGAGGCGGAGCGCGAGAACGCCGAGCGTCACGCCGCCGCCAAGGCGGAGACGGAGAAGCTCGTCGCGACGGCCGAGGAGCACGCCGCGGAGGCGGAGAAGCGTGTCGCCCACGCGCTCCAGCAGGCGGAGAAGGTCCGCAGCGAGTCCGACGCGTACGTGAAGGACCTCCTGTCGACGGCGCGCCGGAACGCCGACCAGGTCGTCGCCGAGGCCCGGGCGTTCGCCGACCAGACGGTGAGCGACGCGAAGGCCGAGGCCGAGCAGCAGCGCAACGTCGCCCAGCGCCAGCTCGAGGACCTCACGCGTCAGCACGACTCGATCAACACCTACCTCGACGAGCTGCGCGGGCTGCTCGGCAGCGAGAACGAGGCCGCGAAGGCTCCCGCGAAGAAGGCCGTGCCCTCCGGGACCCCCGCCCAGCAGGCGCGCGCCGCGACGCTCATGACGGCCGAGTTCCCGGTCGTCCCGGACGAGTCCGGACAGCGGGTCGGGACGGTCGAGGCGCCGGCGAAGGGTGGCTCCGCGGCGTCCGCCGACGCGCGGCCGAGCGACACGAAGACGGCCGACACCAAGCAGGCCGGCCCGAAGTCGAGCGGCACGAAGACGGCCGACGCGAAGCCCGACGCCCCCGCCTCGGCCTGACGCCGTGCCGGCCACCGCGGGCCCGTCGGGTCCCTCGGGGTCCGCTGCCGACGACTGGCGTCGGCAGCGGACCGAGGCCGCCGCGCACCAGCAGCGCGAGCTCGACCGGCAGCGCGCCCGTGAGAGCGACGCGGCCCGGGTCCTGCTCGCCGACTTCGTCGCGCGGGCACGCGACCGGGGCCTCGCTCCCGAGCCGCTCCGCGCCCGCGCGTTCGACGGCACCGCGACGTTCCGCACCCCGCTCCGCGGGTGGTACCTGCGCCGCAACCACAGCGTCGCCGTCGGCGAGGACGGCGAGTTCTACGTGCTCTCGGTGCCCGGCGGCGTGCGCGCGCGCCTGCGGGGCGTCGCGGTCGAACCGTCCGACCCGCCGCTCGTGCTGGGCAAGGGCGGCCGGGACGGCGAGTCCATCGACCTCGCCGACGCGCTCGCGCTCGTGCTCGACGGGCGCTGACCCGCGGTCAGCGGTTCAGACGGTCGCCCGCGCCAGGAGGTCCGCGAGCGCGTCGGCCACCGCGGCGGGGTCCTCGACCGCGCTCATGTGGCCCGCGCCCGTCACCTGCACGAGCTGCGCGGTCGGCGCCGCGGCGACCATGTGCTCCGCCTCCGCCACCGGCGTGACCTGGTCCTCCTCGCCCACGACCACCGCGACCGGCCCCGCGAAGCCCGCGAGGACGGACGTGCGGTCGGGGCGGGCCGCCATCGCCCGCTGCGACCACGCGACGCCGTCGGGCCGCTGCGCGCGGATCCACTCCTCGAGCCGCGCGGTCAGGTGCGGGCGCGCGGCCTTGCTCGTCTCGCCGAGGAGCACCCCCGGCATGCCGAGGACCGGCTCGACGGTCTGCGTGCTCGCCGCCTCGTCGGCGATGCGCAGGCGGTTCGCGCGCGCGTCGTCGGAGTCCGCGGTGGACTTGGTGTCCACCAGCCCGAGCCCCGCGACCAGCTCCGGCCGGCGCTCCGCGAGCGCGAGGGCCACGTAGCCGCCCATCGACAGGCCCGCGACGACCGCGCGCGTGATCCCCGCCGCGGCGAGCGCGTCCGCGGTCGCGTCGGCCGCCGCCTCGATCGACGGCGGCTCGCCCCCCAGCGGGCTCGCGCCCAGGCCGGGGAGGTCGACCGCGACGACGGTGGGCTCGCCCGGCAGGGCTTCCGCGACGTCCACCCACATCCGGTGGTCGAGCGGGAAGCCGTGCAGCAGCACGAGCGGTGTCCCGTACCCCTCGCGCAGCGTGAAGGTCTCGAGCGGTGCCGTCGTCACGTGGTCCTCCTGGGGTCGGTCGGGTGCATGGGCGCCTCGCGCCGCAACGGGGTCAGTCGACGACGCCGTCGGACCGGCTCGCGTCGTAGCTCGCCTGGTCCGAGTCGGCCGTGTCGCGGTCGGCCGTGCCGCTCGCGTCGCCGTCCCACGTGGTCGGCAGCGGGAGCGGGAAGCCGGGACGCACGTGCCCCACGATCTCGTCGAGCACGCGCCGCACGGACGACTCCCCCACCCACAGGTGCTTGGCGCCCTCGACGCCGATCACCTCGGCGTTCCGCACGCGCGCGAAGCGTCGTCGCGCCTCGTCGGGGCGCAGGTAGTCGTCGAGCTCGGGCACGAGGACCACGAGCGGCTTGCCGAACGCGTCCCAGCGGTCGAGGTCGGCGTCCGTCGCGCGGTGCAGCGGGGGCGAGAGGAGGATCGCGCCCTCCACCGCCGGGTCCGTGCCGTGCTTGAGCGCGAGCTCCGTGCCGAACGACCACCCCACGAGCCACCGGTTCGGCAGGTCGTGGAACTCGGCGAACTCGATCGCCGCCGCGACGTCGAAGCGCTCGGCCTCGCCGCCGTCGAACGCGCCCTCGCTCGTCCCGCGCGGGGACGACGTGCCGCGCGTGTTGAACCGCAGCACGGCGAGGTCCGCGAGCGCCGGCAGACGCCACGCCGCCTTCCGGTAGACGTGCGAGTCCATGTACCCGCCGTGCGTCGGCAGCGGGTGCAGCGTGACGAGGGTCGCGACCGGGTCGCGGTCCGCGGGGAGCGCCAGCTCGCCGACGAGCGTGAGGCCGTCCGCGGTGTGCAGCTCGACGTCCTCGCGCCGCGCGGGCAGGACGCTGAGCGACCGGATGGGGGTCGGCTCCGTCGAGGCTCGGGCGGGATCGGGCGCGGTCTCGGGTGCGGTGCTCATCGTCCCGAGCCTAGTGCGTCTACCGCGGCCGACGGCGGTCGCGCGCCTCCCAGCACGACCTGTGCCAGTGGCGACGGTGGTCGAGCGCCGTCTCGGCCCCGAAGAAGGAGTCCTCCTGCCACGCCACGACGTGCCCGGTGCCGGGCGGAATCTCCTGCTGGCAGCCCGGGCAGAGGTAGGTCTTCGCGCCGCCGCGCACCGTGCGGACCTGCCACTCGCCGTCGGCTCCCGACTCCCGGCGCGCACCGCCGAGGGCGCGCTCCAGGTCGAGGGGCGCGGGCTCCGCGCCCCAGGGTCGCTTGCGGGACGGTCGACGGGACGGCATGGGCCCATTCTCCCCCGCGGCCCGCCGGGGACCTCCCAGCGGGCGTCCAGTCTCGACCGCTAGAGTGTCCGCGCCGGTGCTGCACCCGGCGTCCGACCGCGAGGTGACCCGACCCCGGGCGCCGACGACCGCCGTCGTGCGGGTGCGGCCCAGACCCGACGGCCCCGCCGTCCCCCCGACCGAAGGACCCTCCTCGTGAAGCACCGCACCCTGCGCGGCGTCGCCGCGCTCACCCTGGGCGCCGCCCTCGTCCTCTCCGGCTGCTCGTCGGAGGGCGGCGGTTCCGACGACGAGACGTCGGCGAGCCCGTCCGCCTCCGACGGCGCGACGTCGTCGCCCGAGGACGTCGCGGCGCTCGAGGCCGTGACGGTCACGGGCGACCCCGGCAGCGAGCCGACCGTCGAGTTCGAGGCCCCGCTCGAGGTCTCGGGCCCGGTCGCGCTCTCGCTCGGGGACGGCGACGGCGACGAGATCGCGAAGGGCCAGGAGGTGACGCTGCACCAGGCCGCGTACTCCGGCACGGACGCGTCCAAGCTCGGCTCCACGTGGGAGGACGACTCGGCGCAGCAGATCGTCCTCGACGACCAGGTGTACCCCCAGCTGCTCGAGGCGCTGGTCGGCAAGAAGGTCGGCACACGCTTCCTGTTCGCCGCCCCGGGGCAGGACGGCAGCGCCGTCCTCACCGTCGCGGAGGTCACCGAGGTCCGGGACGCCCCCGTCGCGCCCGACCCCGCCGACGTGCCGGACCGCGCGGAGGGCGAGGCCGTGACCCCGGCCGAGGGGCTGCCCGTCGTCACGCTCGACGACACGGGCAAGCCGTCGGTCGAGATCCCCGCGGGCTACACCGCACCGACCGAGCTCGTCGTGCAGCCGCTCATCAAGGGCAGCGGCCCCGAGGTCACCGAGGACCAGACGGTCATCGCGCACTACACGGGCTGGAAGCTCGACGGCGAGCAGTTCGACTCGTCGTGGGACCGTGGTGAGCCCTCCACCTTCCCGCTGAGCGGCGTCGTCGCCGGCTGGACCCAGGGCCTCTCCGGCCAGACCGTCGGGAGCCAGGTGCTCCTCGTCATCCCGCCGTCGCTCGGCTACGGCGAGAAGAGCGACACGAACACGCACGAGCTCGCGGGCGAGACGCTCGTCTTCGTCGTGGACATCCTCGCGGCCTACTGACCTGCCGCCGCATCACGGAGGGCCGCACCCCGCTCGGGGTGCGGCCCTCCGTGCGTCCGGGGCGTGTCGAGCGGGGCGTGGGCGGGTCGTAGGCTCGACGCATGACGGACGCCTCCACGACCTCGGTCCCACCCGTGCCCGACGACGCCCCCACGCCCCCCGCGGCCGCCCCGCCCGAGCGCGAGGTCCTCACGTGGGAGACCTTCGGCGTCGCCGCGCGCGAGCTCGCCGAGCAGGTCGTCGCGAGCGGATTCCGCCCGGAGGTCGTCGTCGCGGTCGCCCGCGGGGGACTCCTGCCCGGCGGCGCGGTCGCGTACGCGCTCGGGACCAAGGGCGTGGGCACGCTCAACGTGGAGTTCTACACCGACATCGGCCAGACCCTCACCGACCCGCGGGTGCTGCCGCCCCTCATGGACACGTCCGACCTGCCGGGCGCGCACGTGCTCGTGGTCGACGACGTCGCCGACTCCGGCCGGACGCTCGCCCTGGTCATGGACATGCTCAGCACCCACGGGGCCGAGGCCCGCTCCGCGGTGCTCTACACGAAGCCGCGCACGATCATCCAGCCGGACTACTCGTGGAAGGACACCGACCTCTGGATCACGTTCCCGTGGTCGGCCGACCCGCCCGTCGAGGGAGCGCAGTCCCGGCCGAACGACTGAGCGGGAGGCCGTCGTCGGTCAGCGGGTCCGGAAGGGCGCGAGCGTCGCGCGGACGGCGTCCGCCGCCCCCCAGTCGGGGTCGAACTGCGCGACGACGGCCAGGTGCTGCCGGAGCTGGACGACGGGCAGGCGCTCCCGCCAGTCGTCGTCGAGGCCGGTGAGCTCCGCGTAGAGCCCGAAGAAGGCACCGGCCTCGGGTGGCGGCGCGGTCGTCCACACGTGGGCCAGGTCGACCTCCGGCCACGTGTAGGAGACGGCCGGGTCGATCAAGGCCGGGCGTCCGTCGGCGGTCGCCATGACGTTCGACGCCCACAGGTCGCCGTGCGTCAGGCAGGCCGGACCTCCCGGCAGCACCTCCGGGAGCCGCGCGCACAGACGCTCGAGCGCGGCGCGGTCCGCGGCGTCGAGCGCGGCGTGGACCCGGGGTTCGTCGAGCCAGCGCAGCAGGCGGTGCTGCGCGAAGAAGTCGAAGCCGTCCTCCGTCCAGGTGTTCACCTGCCGACGGCGGCCGAGCCAGCCGTCCCGGTGCCAGCCGAAGCGCTCGCTGCGGGTCGTGGTGTGCACGTGCGCCAGCGAACGCGCGAGGTCTTCCCAGAAGGCCGACGTCGAGGGCCGCGGGGCGAGCGCGGACAGCACGAGCAGGTCCGGGCCTGCGTGGACGACGTCCGGGGTCTCCAGCCCGGCGGCGCGGAGCGCAGCCAGACCCTCGGCCTCGACCGTGAAGACGTCGTCGCCCGGTGCGTCCGTGTCGAACGCCTTGACGAACAGCGGCACGCCGTCGACGCGCCGGGCCAGCCCGGCCGTCGCGGCGAGCCCGCCGCTCACCGGCTCGACCGAGGTCACGTCGTCGAGCCCTGCGGCGCGCAGCCGCTCCCTGAGCATGCCCATGGCGGGACTATGCCAGACGCCGAGGGCCCGGACCCGCGGCTCTGCGCGGACCCGGGCCCTCGGCGCGAAGGCGGACGAGGGTCAGAAGTCCCAGTCGTCGTCTTCGGTGTTCACGGCCTTGCCGATGACGTACGACGAGCCGGACCCGGAGAAGAAGTCGTGGTTCTCGTCGGCGTTCGGCGAGAGCGCCGAGAGGATCGCCGGGTTGACGTCGGTCTCGTCCTTGGGGAAGAGCGCCTCGTAGCCGAGGTTCATGAGCGCCTTGTTGGCGTTGTACCGCAGGAACTTCTTGACGTCCTCGGTCAGCCCGACGCCGTCGTAGAGGTCCTCCGTGTACTGCACCTCGTTCTCGTACAGCTCGAAGAGCAGCTCGAACGTGTACGCCTTGAGCTCGTCGCGCTCCTCCGGGGAGAGCTTCTCGAGACCCTTCTGGAACTTGTAGCCGATGTAGTACCCGTGCACGGCCTCGTCGCGGATGATGAGGCGGATGAGGTCGGCCGTGTTCGTCAGCTTGGCGCGCGACGACCAGTACATCGGCAGGTAGAAGCCGGAGTAGAAGAGGAACGACTCGAGCAGCGTGCTCGCGACCTTGCGCTTGAGCGGCGAGTCGCCCTTGTAGTACTCCATGACGATCTCGGCCTTGCGCTGGAGGTTCGGGTTCTCCTCCGACCAGCGGAACGCGTCGTCGATCTCGCGCGTGGAGCACAGCGTCGAGAAGATCGACGAGTAGCTCTTGGCGTGCACCGACTCCATGAACGCGATGTTGGTGTACACCGCCTCCTCGTGCGGCGTGATCGCGTCGGGGATGAGCGAGACCGCGCCGACCGTGCCCTGGATCGTGTCCAGCAGCGTCAGGCCGGTGAACACGCGCATCGTGAGCTCCTGCTCCTGCGCGGTGAGCGTGTTCCACGACTGGATGTCGTTCGACACCGGCACCTTCTCGGGCAGCCAGAAGTTCCCGACGAGGCGGTCCCACACCTCGAGGTCCTTCTCGTCCTCGAGACGGTTCCAGTTGATCGCGCTCACGCGATCGATGAGCTTGAGCTTCCCCGTGGGCGACATCTGCCTTCTTCTCTCCTGCTGACCCCGGACCGACCGGGACGACTTCGTGGGACCGGACCCCGCGCCGTCGGCCACGCCTCTCCGGGAGGGTGGCCGACGGCACCGGGCATCGAGGCAACCGGTGGCTGCCTCAGGCGACTACAGCATGCAGCTGACGCAACCCTCGACCTCCGTGCCCTCCAAGGCCATCTGACGGAGGCGGATGTAGTAGAGCGTCTTGATGCCCTTGCGCCACGCGTAGATCTGCGCGCGGTTGACGTCGCGCGTCGTGACCGTGTCCTTGAAGAACAGCGTGAGGCTCAGACCCTGGTCGACGTGCTGCGTCGCGGCGGCGTACGTGTCGATGATCTTCTCGTAGCCGATCTCGTACGCGTCCTCGTAGTACTCGAGGTTGTCGTTCGTCAGGTAGGGCGCCGGGTAGTAGACGCGCCCGATCTTGCCCTCCTTGCGGATCTCGATCTTCGACGGCACCGGGTGGATCGAGGACGTCGAGTTGTTGATGTAGGAGATCGAGCCCGTCGGCGGGACGGCCTGGAGGTTCTGGTTGTAGATCCCGTGCTCCATGACCGAGGCCTTGAGGGCCGCCCAGTCGTCCTGGGTCGGGATGTGCACGCCGGCGTCGGCGAAGAGCCGGCGCACGCGCTCGGTCGCGGGCTCCCACACGCGGTCGGTGTACTTGTCGAAGTACTCCCCCGTCGCGTACTTCGAGTCCTCGAAGCCGCCGAACGCACGCCCGCGCTCGATCGCGAGGCGGTTCGACGCCGCGATCGCGTGGTAGGCGACCGTGTAGAAGTAGATGTTCGTGAAGTCGATGCCCTCCTCGGACCCGTAGTGGATCCGCTCGCGCGCGAGGTAGCCGTGGAGGTTCATCTGGCCGAGACCGATCGCGTGGCCGGACTCGTTGGCCCGCTTGACCGAGGGCACCGACTCGATGCTCGTCTGGTCGGAGACCGCGGTGAGCGCGCGGATCGCGGTGTCGATCGTCTTCGCGAAGTCGGGCGAGTCCATCGTCTTGGCGATGTTCAGCGAGCCGAGGTTGCAGGAGATGTCGCGGCCGACGTGGTCGTACGAGAGGTCCTCGTTGAACGTCGACGGCGTCGAGACCTGGAGGATCTCCGAGCACAGGTTCGAGTGGGTGATGCGGCCCTTGATCGGGTTCGCCTTGTTCACCGTGTCCTCGAACATGATGTACGGGTAGCCGGACTCGAACTGGAGCTCGGCGATCGTCTGGAAGAAGTCGCGCGCCTTGATCTTCGTCTTGCGGATGCGCGAGTCGTCGACCATCTCGTCGTACTTCTCGGTGATCGAGATGTCGGCGAACGGCTTGCCGTAGACGCGCTCGACGTCGTACGGCGAGAAGAGGTACATGTCCTCGTTCTTCTTCGCGAGCTCGAACGTGATGTCCGGGATCACGACGCCGAGCGACAGCGTCTTGATGCGGATCTTCTCGTCCGCGTTCTCACGCTTGGTGTCGAGGAACCGCATGATGTCGGGGTGGTGCGCGTGCAGGTACACGGCACCGGCGCCCTGGCGCGCGCCGAGCTGGTTCGCGTAGGAGAACGAGTCCTCGAGCAGCTTCATCACGGGGATGACGCCGGACGACTGGTTCTCGATGTGCTTGATGGGCGCGCCGTGCTCGCGGATGTTCGACAGGAGCAGGGCGACGCCGCCGCCGCGCTTGGAGAGCTGCAGCGCGGAGTTGATGCCGCGCGCGATGGACTCCATGTTGTCCTCGATGCGCAGCAGGAAGCAGGACACGGGCTCGCCGCGCTGCGCCTTGCCGACGTTGAGGAACGTGGGGGTCGCGGGCTGGAAGCGGCCCGAGATGACCTCTTCGACGATGTCCAGCGCGGCCTGCTCGTTGCCGTCGGCGAGGCCGAGCGCGACCATGCAGACGCGGTCCTCGAAGCGCTCGAGGTAGCGCTTCCCGTCGAACGTCTTGAGCGTGTACGACGTGTAGTACTTGAAGGCGCCGAGGAACGTCTCGAAGCGGAACTTCTTCGCGTAGGCGAACTCGAACAGCGACTTCACGAACTCGCGGTCGTACTTCGCGAGGACGGCCGGGTCGTAGTACTTGTTCTCGACGAGGTAGTCCAGCTTCTCCGCGAGGTCGTGGAAGAAGACGGTGTTCTGGTTGACGTGCTGCAGGAAGTACTGCCGCGCGGCCTCACGGTCCTTGTCGAACTGGATCTCGCCGTTCGGGCCGTAGAGGTTGAGCATCGCGTTGAGCGCGTGGAAGTCGAGCTGGGTGCTCGCGAGCGGCACCTCGGTGACCGTGCCACCACCTGCCACGCTCACGCCGGAATCCGTGACTGTCGTTGCCAAAATCGTCCCAATCCGTCGCGGACGCGCGCGGCGTCCTCGGCTGTTCCCAGGAGTTCGAAGGCGTACAGGTAGGGCACCTGGCACTTCGCGGAGATGATGTCGCCGGCGATGCAGTACGCCTCGCCGAAGTTGGTGTTGCCGGCGGCGATGACGCCGCGGATCAACGACCGGTTGTGCACGTCGTTGAGGAACTTCACGACCTGGCGCGGGACGGCACCGCCCTCGTTGCCGCCCCCGTAGGTCGGGACCATGAGCACGTACGGTTCCTCGACGCGCAGGAAGCCCTCGGTCGGACGCAGCGGGATGCGCTGGACGTCCATGCCGAGGGCCGGCAGGTCGAGCCGCTGGACGAACCGGTGCGTGTTCTCGCTGACGCTGGAGAAGTACACGAGCGACCCCACGGGGACGCACCTCCGTCCTGCCCTGCTCCGCCTGCTTCCGTACGGGTTTCCGGGCGCCTCGCGACGCTCCGGGGAGGCCGGTCAGGCGACGACCGGCGAGACCTTCTGCGCGAGGGCGGTGATCTGGTCGGGGCGGAACCCGGACCAGTGCTCGTCCCCCGCGACGACCACGGGAGCCTGCAGGTAGCCGAGCCCGCGCACGAGCTCGAGCGCCTCGGCGTCCTGGGTGATGTCCACGACGGAGTACTCGATGCCCTTCTTGTCGAGAGCGCGGTACGTCGCGTCGCACTGGACGCAGGCCGGCTTGCTGTAGACCGTGACGCTCATGGGGGTGGCTCCTCGTCTCGCGCTCTCGTCCGGGACGGTCCTCGGGGAGGGAGAAACATCTCTGACCTCGAAGGACACCGGTGGAACTACGTCTGTGTGATTCGCCAGGAGGCCTCCGGCCCCCTGGGTGTGCAACCACTATACCTAGTGGTCGAGACCGTGCCACTGCACTAGATGTCGTGGTGGAACTTCACCCTGGCGGGTGTGCTAGGCGCCATGGATCCATGGTCCCAGCCCCCTCTGACACTCCCCCGGAGCGCTCGTCCACAGCCCGTCGTCCACCGATCCGACCGGCCCGGAACGGCGTCTTCCCGCGGACGGCGAGACGCCGTCCACAGGGTGGGGACGACGTCGGTCCACACCCTGTGCGGAGCCGTCGAGGCCCTTCCCGCGGCCTGCACCCACCCTCCTGAGGACGCGCCACGACCCGCGCGAATCAGCCCACTCCGGACAAGACGGTCGGTGAACTCGTCGGCGTGTCGTGCTTCTTCGGCGTGTCGCACCGCGCGCCGCGCCCGTGCGACAAAGGTCACCCCTCGGTGACGGCCCCCCGACGACCGCGCTCGACCGGAGCCGTGGTCGCGGACGAGCGCACGAAGGCCCGCCCGGCGGACCGGGCGGGCCTGTGAGGGGCGAGACGGCTCAGGCGGTCTCGTCGACCGTGGGGAGCGCGTTCGACGTCGCGAGCCGGCGGTACCAGTGCGCGGAGTCCTTCCACGTGCGCTCGAGAGTGTCGTAGTCGACGCGGATGATCCCGAAGCGGCGCTCGTACCCGTAGCCCCACTCGAAGTTGTCGAGCAGGGACCACGCGAAGTACCCGCGCACGTCGGCGCCCGCGTCGATCGCGGCACCCACGGCGTCGACGTGGTCGTGCAGGTAGGCGACGCGGCGGTCGTCGTGCACGCGGGGGGTCCCGTCGGCGTCGACCGTGACCTCGTCGGCGAACGCGGCGCCGTTCTCGGTGACCATCATCGGCTGGTGCGGGTACGTCGTCGCCACGGACACGAGCAGCTCGGTCATGCCGGCAGGTTCGATGTTCCAGCCCATCGCGGTGTACGGGCCGGGCTGCTGGACGAACTCCACGTCGTCGACGCCGATCCACGGGCTGTGGCTCGACGCGCCGTGGCCGTCGTTCTCGGACCGCTCGCCCTCGCCGGAGAAGTGGCGCACGCGCACGGTCGAGTAGTAGTTGACGCCGAGGATCGACAGCGGCTGGCGCACCGTCTCGAGGTCGCCCTCCCGCACGAACGACCAGTCGCTCACGTGCGCGGTGTCGGCGAGCAGGTCGGCGGGGTACTCGCCGTCGAGCATGGGCGCGAGGAACGCGCGGTTGGCGAGCGCGTCGATCTTGCGCACCGCGTCGAGGTCCGCGGCCGACGACGGGTCGTCGGGCCGGATGACGTGCAGGTTGAGCGTGACGGACGTCTTCGCGTCCTCGCCGAGCTCGTCGCGGATCGCCTGGACGGCGAGGCCGTGCGCGAGGTTGAGGTGGTGCACGGCCGCGAGCGCCGCGGCGGGCTCGGTGCGGCCGGGCGCGTGCACGCCGGAGCCGTAGCCGAGGTAGGCGGAGCACCACGGCTCGTTGAGGGTCGTCCAGGTGTCGATCCGGTCCCCGAGCTCGCGCGCCATGTGGCGGGCGTACTCGGCGAACGCGTACGCGGTGTCGCGGTTCGCCCAGCCCCCGGCGTCCTCCAGCTCCTGCGGGAGGTCCCAGTGGTAGAGCGTGACGACGGGCTTGACGCCCTTCTCGAGCAGCGCGTCGACGAGGCGCGAGTAGAACGCGACGCCCTCGGGGTTGAGCGGGCCGGTGCCGCCCGGCTGCACACGCGACCACGAGATGGAGAACCGGTACGCGCCGAGGCCGAGGTCGGCGATGTGCTGCACGTCCTCCTGCCACCGGTGGTAGTGGTCGTCCGCGACGTCGCCCGTGTCGCCGTTGAGCGTGCGGCCCGGGGTGTGGGAGTACGTGTCCCAGATGGACGGCGTGCGGCCGCCCTCGGCGGCGGCGCCCTCGATCTGGTAGGCGGCGGTCGCGGAGCCCCAGAGGAAGTCGGTCGGGAACGTGCGGCGGCCCGACGACGCGGGCGCGGCCTGCGCGTCGACGGCGACGGGGGCGGTGGTGTCGGTGGTCACGAGGGTCCTCGCTGGTCGGTCGTCGGACGACGTGGTCCGCGACGGTGGTCGGGTCGGTGGCCGGCGCGACGACGCCGGGCGGACGCGCCATGGGAGCGCTTCCATGGTGCGTCCGCCCAGGATACGTCCTCAGCCGAGGTCGAGAGTCACGCTCGTCGCGCCGTGCGCCTCGGCCGTCGCCGCACCGGCCCGCACGGACCAGGCTGCGGGGGCGTCGTCGGACGAGACGGTGAGGGTCGCGCCCGACCGGCGCACGCGGAACGTGGCCCGGTCCGCGCCGTCCGACGGCGGGACGACCACGAGCTCGTCGTACCCGTCGGGCAGCTCGAACGCGTGCAGCGTGACGCCGTCGGCCCAGGCGTAGTCCGGCCGGTCGGTGCGGGCGCCGACCGGCAGGACGGTGCCCGGGCGCACGAGCACCGGGAGCGAGTCGAACCCGTGGGTCTCGGTGACCCAGCGCGGGCCGGTCACGGTCTCGCTCAGGGCAGGGCCGTCGTCGGGCTGGACGAGACGCGTCCACGTGCCCTCCGGCACGTAGTACTCCACGCGGCCGTCCGCGCGGAACACCGGCGCGACGAGGAGCGCGTCGCCCAGCAGGTACTGCGTGTCCGCGGTGTACCCGGCGCGGTCGTGCGGGAGCTCGAGCACGAGCGGCCGCATCATCGGCACGCCGTCGGTGTGCGCCTCCTCGGCCACCCGCCCGAGGTACGGCATGAGCGAGAGCTTGAGGTGCGTGAACTTGCGCGTCACGTCGACGGCCTCGTCGTCGAACGCCCACGGGACCCGGACCGAGCCCGAGCCGTGCAGGCGCGAGTGCGACGACAGCAGGCCGAACGCCGTCCAGCGCTTGAACACGCCCGGGTCCGGCGTGCCCTCGAAGCCGCCCATGTCGTGGCTCCAGTAGCCGAAGCCCGACATCGACATCGACAGGCCGCCGCGCAGCGACTCGGCCATCGACGCGTACGTCGAGTCGCAGTCGCCGCCCCAGTGCACGGGGAACTGCTGGCCGCCCGCCGTCGCGGACCGCGCGAACAGCACCGCCTCGCCCGCGCCGCGCTTGCGCTCGAGCAGCCGGAAGACCGCCTCGTTGTAGAGCTGGGCGTAGTAGTTGTGCATCTTGCGCGGGTCGGAGCCGTCGTGCCACGCGATGCCGTCGACGGGGATCCGCTCGCCGAAGTCGGTCTTGAAGCAGTCGACGCCCTGGTCGAGCAGGCCCTCGAGCTTGCCGACGTACCACGCGGTCGCGTCGGGGTTGGTGAAGTCCACCAGCCCCATGCCCGCCTGCCACAGGTCCCACTGCCACACGGACCCGTCCTCGCGCTGCACGAGGAAGCCCTGCTCCGCGGCCTCCGCGAAGAGGGGCGAGCGCTGCGCGACGTACGGGTTGATCCACACGCACACCTTGAGCCCGCGGTCGTGCAGACGCCGGAGCATGCCCTCGGGGTCGGGGAACGTGCGCGGGTCCCACTCGAAGTCGACCCACTGGTACTCGCGCATCCAGAAGCAGTCGAAGTGGAACACCGACAGCGGCAGGTCGCGCGCGGCCATGCCGTCGATGAAGCCGTTCACGGTCTGCTCGTCGTAGCTCGTCGTGAACGACGTCGTGAGCCACAGGCCGAACGACCACGCCGGCACGCGCGCGGGGCGGCCCGTCAGCGCCGTGTACCGGCGCAGCACGTCCTTGGGCGTCGGGCCCTGGATGACCAGGTACTCCAGCGACTGCCCCTCGACGGAGAACTGGACGCGCGTGTTCACCTCGGAGGCGACCTCGAACGAGACCTTCTCCGGGTGCTCGACGAACACCCCGTAGCCCTTGGTCGTGAGGTAGAGCGGCACGGACTTGTACGCCTGCTCGCTCGACGTCCCGCCGTCCTCGTTCCAGATGTCCACGACCTGGCCGTTCTTGACGAACGGGCCGAACCGCTCCCCCAGGCCGTAGACGAGCTCGCCCGGCTCGAGCGCGAGCTGCTCGTGCGTCCACGTGCCGCCGTCGTCCGACGTGACGTGCCCGACCGACTTCGGCAGCGAGGAGGTCAGCACCTCGCCGTCCGCCTCGAAGTCCACGCGCCAGCGGTCGCCCCGGTGCACGCGCACGGCGAGGTCCTTCGACCGCAGGACGGCGACGTCGTCGTGCACCTCGACCTCGGGCCGGAACCCCGGCTCGCCGGTCACCTGGAACGCCGGGCCCCGGCGCACCGCGCCCTGGTGGTGCTCGACGCGCACGCGGATCACGCCGGGTGCGGGCGAGGAGTACGTCGTCGTGAGCATCGGGCGGTTGAGCGTGTCGCCCCGGCCGCGGATCTTCGCCGTCGGCGCGTACACGGTGAGCGTGCCGGCCGCCTCGTCCGCGCGGACGTCGTCGACCTCGACCGCGTAGAGCGGGTGCATGCCCGGTCGGACCTGCCAGTACCCGTCGGTGAACTTCATGGGTGGTGCTTCCTTCGTCGGTGCGTATCGGTGTCTCGGGGCGTCAGGCCGGAGGCCTCACTTGACGGCGCCGGCCGTCACGCCGCGGGTGAGGGTGCGCTGGAAGATGAGGAAGAAGATCAGCGCGGGGATCAGCGAGACGAGCGCGCCCGCGTTGGTCGTCGGGGCGTCCATCATCCGGTCGCCCTGGAGCGACGCGAGCGCGATGGGGATCGTCTGGGTGTCGTTGGTCGTCAGCATGACCAGCGGGATGAAGAACTCGTTCCACGTCCAGATGAAGAAGAAGATCATGAGGACGCCGAGCGTCGGCCGGACGATCGGGTACACGACCTGCCACAGGATGCGCCAGCGGCCGGCGCCGTCGAGCTGCGCCGCCTCGAGGAGCGCGGGCGGGAACGTCCCGAGCACGGACGAGAGCAGGTAGGTGCCGAACGCCGCCTGGATGACCGTGAAGATGATGATGATCGACCACTGCGAGTTCGACAGGCCGACCTTCTGCGCCATGTCGAACAGCGGGTAGATGAGCGCCTCCTGCGGCAGCATGTTCGCCACGAGGAACAGCGTGACGATCCACAGCCGGCCCTTGATGCGGCCGACGCCGATCGCGTACGCGCTGAGGAGCGACAGGAGCGTGCCGAACACGGCGACGAGCGCCGAGATGAAGACGGAGTTCCAGAGCTTCTGCGGGAAGTTCGTGCGCGTCCAGAAGTTCTGCACGCCGTCGAGGTAGAGCTCGCTCGGGAGGCTCAGCGGCCCGTCCTGGGAGTACTCGGCCGGGGACTTGAACGCGTTGAGCACCATGATGACGAACGGCGACAGCATGAGGAGCGCGACGAGCACCGCCGCGGCGAGCACGAACCAGCGGCCGATCCCGCGGCGGTAGCGCTCGTCCTGCCGCGTGGCGCGCAGGGCGCGGCGGGGGCGGGACGCGCCGGCGCCCGGCGCCACGGCGTCCGCGGGGGTGGTGGTGACGGTGGACATCAGCGGCCCTCCTGCTCACGACGCTCGGCGCGGCTCTGCAGCGCGAGGATCACGACGGCGACGACGATGATGACGAGGGTGAGCACGGTCGCCACCGCGGCGCCGTAGCCGACCTTCGACTTGTCGAAGAAGTTCAGGTACGAGTAGTAGCTCGGGACGAGCGTGGAGCTCTCGGGACCGCCGCGCGTGAGCACGTAGATGGGCCCGAAGACCTTGAGCGCCGCGACGGTGCAGGTGAGCGTGACGACGAACGTCTCGGGACGGATCTGCGGGATCGTGATGGCCCCGAAGCGCCGCCACCAGCCGGCGCCGTCGAGCTCGGCGGCCTCGTAGAGCTCGGGGTCCACGCGCTGGAGCGCGGACATGAAGATGACCACGGGGTAGCCGATCTGCACCCAGATGAGCACGAGCATGACGCTCGGCAGCGCGGTCGAGGTGTCGCCCAGCCAGTTCGGCGGGTTCTCGACCCCGATCCCGCGCAGCATGACGTTGAGCGCGCCGGTCTGGGCGTTGAGGATCCAGTTCCACAGCACGCCGGCCACGGCGACGGGGAGGATCTGCGGCAGGTAGTACGTCGCGCGCAGGAACGCCGCGACGCGAGGCCCGAACCGGCGGCCGAGGTAGTCGAACAGCACGGCGGCGAGCACGAGTCCGACGAGGGTCGGCACGACGACCATCGCGAGGATCATCGCGATGGAGTTCTGGAACGAGGTCCAGAACGCCGAGTCGTGCATCAGGTCGGCGTAGTTCCCCAGCCCGTACCAGCGCATCGGCGCCATGCC
The DNA here is from genome assembly GCF_900155925.1 of Cellulosimicrobium funkei. NCBI lineage: Bacteria > Bacillati > Actinomycetota > Actinomycetes > Micrococcales > Promicromonosporaceae > Cellulosimicrobium > Cellulosimicrobium funkei. Next base: position 229,922 of record NZ_FTMI01000006.1, on the reverse strand, counting down.
GCCGCGCCACTTGAACAGGCTGTAGTAGACGTTCATCGCGAACGGGTAGCCGATCACGACGACGAACGCCACCGCGCCGGGCAGGAGGTAGGGCAGGTACGGGAGCCAGGCGGGCCGGCGACGGCGGCGGCGTGCCGCGGTCGCGCGCGACGCCTCGCGCGCGGGTCCGGGCCCGGCCTCGGGCACGGTGTCGGTGCGGGTGGTCATGACGGTCTCTTTCGCGGGAGGTCCTCGGGCGGTGCTCGGGTGGTGCCCGGGCGGCCGGCCGACGCAGGTGCCGGCCGGCCGCCCGGGACGGGCGGTTCCGCTCAGCTGTCGAGCAGGTCCGCCTTGCCGTCCACGTAGGCGGACTCGAGGCCGTCGAGCACCTCGGTCGGCGACTTCGACTGGTTGATGAGGGACTGGAGCTCGCTGACGATCACGTCGTAGTAGCCGGGCACGGGCCAGTCGGGGTAGAACGCGAGGCCGTCGTCGTCGAGGATCGCCTGGAAGTTCTCGGTGAGCTGCTGCGTGCGCTCGTCCGTGATGACGGACGCGTCACCGGCGACGGGCAGGCCGCCCTTCTCCGCGAGGATGTCCTGCACCTCGGGGCGCAGCGTGACGTCGATGAACTCCTCGGCGAGGTCGGGCGAGTCCGCGTTCGCGGGGACGACCCACAGGTTGCCGGACGAGCCGACCTGGAGCGTGTTGCCGGGGAAGTTGAACTGGCCCCAGTCGGCGTCCATCTCCTCGACGATGCGGCCGAACCACCACGAGCCGGAGACCATCATCGGGTAGGTGCCGTTGATGAACGAGACGCCCATGTCCTCGGCGGTGAGCGCCGCGGAGTCGGACGCGACGTAGCCGTCCTTGATCCAGGAGTCGAGCTTCTCGGTCGCCTGCGTCATCTCGGGACCGTGGAAGTCGGGGTCGCCGTCGAAGAGCTGGTACTGGTCGATGAAGTCGCGATCGGAGTTCGCGAGCACGAGCTCGTACCAGAGCTGGCCCATCGGGTACTCGGCGCCGGCCTCGGCGAGCGGCGTGACGCCCTGGGCCTTGAACGCCTGCATGACGGTCTCGAGCTCCTCGAGCGTCGTCGGCACCTCGAGCCCGTACTGGGCGAACATGTCCTTGTTGTAGTAGACCTGCACGAACTCGCCGTAGTTCGGGACGCCGTACCACTCGCCCGAGCCCATGAGGCCCTGGTCGTCGTAGGTCGCGGTCGTCTGGAGCGAGCCGCTGAGCTTCTCGTCCCAGCCGCGCTCGGTCGCCGCGTCGGTGAGCGGGGTCAGCAGACCCTGCGCGGCGAGCTGGCCGGCGGTCGCGTTGCCCTTGTTGTACTCCATGACGTCCGGCACGTCGTCGCCGGTGAGGACGATCTTGGCGTTCTTCTGGATCTGCTCGAACGTCTGCTTCTCGACGACGACGTCGACGTCCGGGTTCTCCTCCTCGAAGATCTCGATCGCCTTGGCCCAGGCCTGGCCCATGGCCGAGTCCTCGTTCTCGTAGTGCCAGATCGTCAGGGTCTGGTCGTCGGACCCGCCGCTGCCGCCGGAGCTCCCGCACGCCCCGAGGGCGAGTGGGAGCGCTGCCACGGCAGCGACGAGCGAGATCTTCCGGGATCGCAGCATGTGCGTGTCCTCCTCATCGAGTTCCGGCGAGGGCCGGAGGGCGGCCGGGCGTCGCCCGGCCGGTCGGTGTTTCAGCGAGCCGCGGGCTCGGGGTCGTCGTCCGGTGCCCGGCCGGCCGCGGGGGCGACGCTGCTGCCGGGCTCGAGGACGCACGGGATGAGCACGTTCGGTGTGCTCGGACGGGAGCCGTCCACGAGGGACAGCAGCTTCTGCACGCCCAGGCGGCCGAGCTCGGCCCCGGGGGCGTGCATGGTGGTGAGCGGCGGGTTGCTCATCTCCCCGACGCCGGGCGACGTGACGATCGACAGGATCGACATGTCGCCGGGGATCGCGACGCCGCGCTGCTGGAGCTCGGCCACGACGCCGAACGTCGCGATCTCGTTCATGGTCACGAACGCCGTGAGGCGGGGCTCGCGCGCGAGCAGCGTCGCGACGGCGTCGCGGCCGGCGCTCGGCGACTCGTCGACGCGCAGCGCGACCGGCTCGAGCCCGCGACGGCGCATCGCCGCCTCGAAGCCCTCCTCGGCACGGAACGTCGGCGCGTAGCCGTCGTCCGCCGTCGCCTGCGAGTGGTTGACGAGCGCCACGTGCCGGTGCCCGAGGTCGACGAGGTGCTGGACCGCGTCGTCCGTCGTGCGCTCGAAGTCGATGTCGACCGACGGCCGGTCGGTCACGTCGCGCGTCCGGCCGATCATCGTGTACGGGACCCCGGCCTCGTGCAGCACGTCGACCCGCGCGTCGTCGAGCGCGACCTCCATGAGCAGGACGCCGTCCGCCATCCCCTGGCGCACGAGGTCGCGGACCTCGGGCGCCTGGGTCGTGCGGAAGGGCCACAGGACCAGGTGGTAACCGTTCTCGCGCGCGGTCTCCGCCGCCGACGAGACGAACTCCGCGACCGTGCCGCCGAGACCCTTCTCCATCGCGGGGTAGATGAGGGCCAGCACGTGGCTGCGGCGGGACGCGAGGCCGCGGGCCATCGCGTTGGGCTGGTAGCCGAGCTCGGCCATGGCGTCCTCGATGCGCCGGCGCGTGGCGTCGGAGACCGGGCGCGTGCCGGACAGCGCGTACGAGACCGTGCTCAGCGAGACCTGCGCGCGTCGCGCCACGTCCTGCATCGTCGCCATCCTCACCACTCCCCTGTGGTCCGGTCCCGCACCTCGGCCGTCGAAGCGCTTCGTCGAAACGCGTCGTCGAAGCGCTTCGATGTTACGAGTATTGGTTGAACAAATGGGTGGAGTCAAGTCCGTCGTGCGAGAGCACGCTCTCTCGTTTCCGCGGGCGCCCCGACCTGCGAGGACGTCCGGACGCGATCGAGCCGCCGGGCGGCAGCACCGCCCGGCGGCTCGACCGGTCCCCGGCGGGCCCGAGGTCAGGCGGAGAGGTCGACGCTCTCCCCGCCGCGCAGCACCTCGCGCACGCGCAGGTCGCCGTCCGTCACGACGACGTCGGCACGCAGCCCCGCGACCAGCCCGCCGCGGTCGTCGAGGCCGAGCACCCCGGCCGGCGTCCACGACGCCGCGCGGACCGCGTCGACGAGCGGCACGCCCGCCTCGACCGTCTCGCGCACGACGTCGAGCAGGTGGTACGTGCCGCCGGCGATGGAGCCGCCCTCGGTGAGTCGCGCGACGCCGTCCGCGACGGTGACGCGCATCGGGCCGAGCTCGTACGCGCCGTCGGCCATGCCCGCCGCGGCCATCGCGTCCGTGACGAGCGCGACGGCGTCGGGCCCGGCGACCGCGCCGTCCGCCCCCACGTGCGGGCCGACGAGCTCGACGACGCTGCGGATGGTGCCGTGCGCGAGGTGGGTGCCGTCGGCGACGAGCTCGACGACCATCTCGCCGCGCGCGGCCGCCGCGAGGCACGCGGCCACGGGCCCCGGCTCGCGGTGGTGCAGCGGGCGCATCCCGTTGAACAGGTGCGTCGCGGTCAGCCGCGCGCCCGGCCGTCCCGCCGCGGCGAAGGCCGCGACGCCCGCGGCGATCGCCGCCTCGGTCTGCTCGGTGGTCGCGTCCGTGTGCCCGATCGACGGCACGGCGCCGACCTCGACGAGCGTCTCGATCACTCCAGCGGGCCCGACGACGCCCGGCACCTCGGGCGCGACCGTCATGGTGCGCAGGTGCCCGCGCGCCGCGGCGGCGATCTCCCGGACGAGCCCCGGGTCGCCGTCGAGCATGTCGTGCGGGTTCTGGGCGCCGCACCGCACCTCCGAGAGGAACGGGCCCTCGAGGTGGATGCCGACGATCTCGCCCGCCTCCGCGAGGTCGGCGAGCGTCGCCGCGCGGGCGAGCAGGACGTCACGCGGCGCGGTCACGAGCGACGCGACGAGGCTCGTGGTGCCGTGCCGCAGGTGCTCGCGCGCCCCGCCGAGCGCCTCGGCCGCGCTCGTCGCGTCGGGGAAGCTCGACCCGCCGCCGCCGTGGTCGTGCACGTCCACCAGGCCCGGGAGCAGGGTCGCCCCGTCCCCGGCGGGCACGTCGGGGAACCCGGCCGCCGCCGCCTCCGCGCGCGGGCCGACCCACGCGACCCGTCCGTCGCGGACGGCCACGACGCCGTCGTCGAGCACCCCGTCCGGGGTGACGACGCGGCCCGCGAGGACGCGCGTGGTGCCAGGCTGCTGGTCGGGACGGGGGCTGCGGACGGCGTCGGTCATGGGGCCATTCTGGCGCACTTCGTACACCCGGCGTGCAAACCTCTCGGGTCAGCCGTCGGACGCCTCGAGGAGCCGTCGCGCGCCCCGTCCGAGGTGCAGCGCGAACAGCCGCTGGAACGTCGGCACGGCGAACGAGAACGGCCGCACCCACCACAGCACGGGGCGGCTGAAGACGTCGATGCGCCACCACAGGTCCCCGGCGTCGTCGCGCTCGAGGGCGAACCGCTCCTCCCCCACGAAAGCGTGGCCCGGGAGCGTCCCGTAGGCGAAGCCCACGCGTCGCTCGGTGCGCTCGACCCACACGACCTCGCACGGCTCGTGCAGCCGCAGGCGCCCGACGCCCAGCAGGGTCGTGACCCGCACGCCCGGGGCGGCGACCGGGGCGTCCGTCTCGAGCCGCACGCGCGCCGCGGCGTGCACCTGCCACCGGAGGAGCTGCTCGCCCAGCCGGGCGAGGTCCTCGGGCGGCCGGGCGCGGTCGGTGAGGCGGCGCCGCACGTGCAGGTGCCGGTACCCGCTGGGCCAGCGGTCCGTGCGCGTCGCCCCGACCTCGGGGTAGGTGAACGTCATGCCGTGCTCCTCTCGGCCCCCGGGCGGGGGCTCGTCGGGTCCGGGTCCCCTGCCGGGGACGGGGTCGTGCCGTCGCGCGCGAGCAGCCGGACGCCGAGCAGCGCGCACAGCACGAAGCCGAGCGCGTTCCCGACCCCGTGCGTCGCGGCCATGACGTCGAGGCTCGGGTGGGCGAACCCGAAGGCCTCGCCCCCCGCCCACCACAGCGCGAGCACCATCGACGCGCTCACGACGACGGCCGCCGTGCCGAGCAGCGCCCGGGCCGCGGCCGGCCGTCCGCCGGGGCGCGCGAGCGACCGCACGACGGCGGCCGCCGTCGCCCACAGCGCGAGCGTCAGGACGACCGCCCCGACGAGCTCGGCGACGTCGCCCACGAAGTACCCGACGACGACGAGCGCCGTCCCGGCCGGGACGCCCCACGCGCCCGCCGTCGCGAGCCGGTCGCCCGGGGCGAGCCGCGCGACCGCGCCGGCGACGAGCGCCGCTCCGAAGCCCGCGTAGAGCATGTGCGGCACCGTGAGGGCGAGGTACGTGCCCGAGAACCCGAGCAGACCCCACCCCGCGCGCTCGGCGACGAGCGCGCTCGCCCCGACCGCAGGCAGCACGAGGGCGGTCACGGTCGCGAGCCGGCTCGCGAGGTCGACGCGCGGCGCCACGTCGCCCAGGTCGGCACCGGGCCCGACGGCGTGCGCGCGCCCCGGGCGGGCGGGAATCGTGACGTCGCGCAGCGTGCGCACGGCGAGGCGGACGCCCGCCCCGAGCAGGACGGCGGACGCGAGGACGAAGGGCAGCGTCAGCACGACGGCCAGCCGGCTGTGCGGCAGCAGGAGGCTCACGACGGCGGCGGCGCCGGCGAGCGGCCACGCGGCGCTGCGCGGCGCCGGGACGATCTGCGGCCCGAGGAGCCGGAGGCCGATCGGGAGCACGACCACCGCGCCGAGCGCCACGAGCAGCTCGACGACCACCTCCCCCGCCGGGCTCACGACGACGCCTCGCGGCTCGGGGCCGGCGCCGAGACGTCCTGGACGAGGCGCAGGGCGTCGTCGACCACGCCGCGGGCGACCGGGAGGCGTGCCAGCCGGACGAGGTTGCCGACGAGCGCCGCACCGCCGTCGACGAGGCGGCGCGTGCGCGCGAACCCCGGCGAGGAGTCGTAGACCCAGAAGAGCGTGATGCCGAGCTGTGCCAGCCAGAGCAGCTCCGGCAGGCGCGCCCGGAGGTGCGCCGGGACGCGCGACGACGTCCCCGCCACGACCTCCTCGAAGAGACCGCGCGAGAGGTCGCGCGCGTCGGTCGACGCGGCCGAGAACGGGCTCGCGTCGGAGCCCGGACGGATCGCGACCGAGACGAACTCCGCGCCGAACGCGTGGAAGGGGGCGAACGCGTCGATCGCCGCGCCCCACACGCCGCGCAGCCGGTCGGCGAGCGACCCGCCCGCCGCGAGGACCGGGGCGGCGAGCGCGGCGTGCTCGCGCTGCACGTCGAGGTAGAGCTCCTGGACGAGCGCGTCCTTGGACGGGAAGTGGTAGTACGCGTTCCCCGTGCTCACGCCCGCCTCCGCCGCGACGGCGCGCATCGTCGTGCGCTCGTAGCCGACGTCGCGCAGCATCCGGATCGCGACCTCGCGCAGGTGCGCGCGGGTCCGCTCGGACTTCGGCGTCGCGGTCATGCGCCCAGGCCTTTTTTGAACATGTTCAAAAACTACCACGGCACGATCCCGTCCTGTGCGGTGCAGGACCGGCGCGCGGTGCGCTGACGGCGCGCTCCGAGAGGCCAGCTGCTGCTGTCAGCCGCCGAGCAGGCCGTCCTGGCGGGACGAACAGGCGGTGGTGGCTCGTCCGGGGGTCGGGACGGACCACGACCGCCTGCTCGGCGGTGGGACGGGCGTCAGAAGAGACGCGAGTCGACGTCGTCGACGCCGCGCATCGCGTCGTAGTCGAGCACGAGGCAGCCGATGCCGCGGTCCGTCGCGAGCACGCGCGCCTGCGGCTTGATCTCCTGCGCGGCGAACACGCCGCGCACGGGCGCGAGCAACGGGTCGCGGTTGAGCAGCTCGAGGTAGCGCGTGAGCTGCTCGACGCCGTCGATGTCGCCCCGGCGCTTGATCTCGACCGCGACCGTCGCGCCGAGCGGGTCCTTGGCGAGGATGTCGACGGGACCGATCGCCGTCGGGTACTCGCGGCGCACGAGGGTGTGGCCCGAGCCGAGCAGCTCGATCTGCGCGGCCAGCATCTCCTGGAGGTGCGCCTCGACGCCGTCCTTGACGAGCCCCGGGTCGACGCCGAGCTCGTGCGAGCTGTCGTGCTGCACCTCGTGCAGCTCGATCTCCAGCCGGTCGTCGCTCTTCGCGTGCTGGACGGCCCAGACCTCCGTGACGCCGCGCTCGCGCGCCTCGTCGGAGGGCGCGCGCACCGCGAGCGAGCACGGCGGGCTCATCCAGTTCAGCGGCTTGTAAGAGCCGCCGTCCGAGTGCAGCAGCACGCTCCCGTCGGCCTTGACGATGAGCACGCGCGTCGCGAGCGGCAGGTGGGCGGACAGGCGGCCCGTGTAGCGGGCGGAGCAGCGGGCGACGACGAGGCGCATGAGGCGGGTCCTCCGGGTCGGTGGTGGGCGGTCCGGTCACGGCGTCTGCCCCCGGGCGACGCCTCAGACGACGACGTCGCGCCGCCCCGGAGGCGCGGCCTCCAGCCAGGAGGCGAGGCCCTCGTAGGCGGCCCGCGACATCGTGAGCTCGAAGTCCTGGCCGCGGTAGCGGCAGCGGACGAGGTAGGTGTCGGACGCCTCGCCGGCGAGCGGCTCACGGCCCGCGATGACGAGGTCGTAGCGGGACCAGGTACGGGCGGGCCGCAGCGACACGGACCACAGCCGCCACCAGTCGATGCGGCCGACGCCGTAGTGCGCGATGCCCGCGACCCAGGGGGCCCCGGGGGCGCCCGCGCGCCGCGCGCCGCACTCGAACGAGCCGACGCGGTGCGACAGGGCGCGCAGACGCCACACCCCCAGCCCGATCGCGACAAGGACGAGGACGAGCAGTCCGAGCGCGATCCAGGCCAGGGGCGTCATGGTCGGGCGGAGGTCAGCGGGCCGGTACGGACTCGACGGAGTCCGCCACGATCGTGACCTGGTTCGAGTCGACGGAGAGGAACCCGCCGGAGACGCGGACCTCGAGGGACTCCCCCTCGCCCGCGATGCGTACCGAGCCCTCCTGCAGCACGGAGAGCAGCGGCGAGTGGTCCGCGAGGATGCCGATCTCGCCGTCCGCCGCGGGGGCCGTGACCCGCTGCGCGCGGCCCGACCAGATCTTGCGGTCCGCCGCCACGAGGTCGACGTTCAGCTGTGCCACGGGAACTCCTTCATGGGCGGTTCATGCCCGGTGTGCTGTCCGGGACGACGCCCGGTCCGCGTACGGCGGACCGGGTCGGGAGCGACGCCCACGGGGCCGGACCGTACGGCCCGGCCCCGTGCGAGCGTCGGGTCAGGCGCCGTACTCCTTCTGGATGCGGGCCCAGTTGCGCTCGAGGTCCTCGAGGCCACCGATGTTGTAGAAGGCCTGCTCGGAGATGTGGTCGAACTCGCCGTCGGCGATCTTCTTGAACGCCTCGATGGTCTCGCTCAGCGGGACCGTCGAGCCCACGACGCCGGTGAACTTCTCGGCCATGTAGGTGTTCTGGGAGAGGAACTGCTGGATGCGGCGCGCACGCGCGACGACCGTCTTGTCCTCCTCCGAGAGCTCGTCCACACCGAGGATCGCGATGATGTCCTGGAGCTCCTTGTTGCGCTGCAGGATCGACTTCACGCGCGTCGCGACGTCGTAGTGCTCCTGGCCCACGTAGCGCGGGTCGAGGATGCGGCTCGTCGAGGCGAGCGGGTCCACCGCGGGGTACAGACCGCGCGAGGCGATCTCGCGGGAGAGCTCGGTCGTCGCGTCGAGGTGCGCGAACGTCGTCGCCGGCGCCGGGTCGGTGTAGTCGTCCGCCGGGACGTAGATCGCCTGGAGCGACGTGATCGAGTGACCACGCGTCGAGGTGATGCGCTCCTGGAGCAGACCCATCTCGTCGGCGAGGTTCGGCTGGTAGCCGACCGCGGACGGCATGCGCCCGAGCAGCGTCGACACCTCGGAACCCGCCTGCGTGAAGCGGAAGATGTTGTCGATGAACAGGAGGACGTCCTGCTTCTTCACGTCGCGGAAGTACTCCGCCATGGTCAGCGCGGAGAGCGCGACGCGAAGACGCGTGCCCGGGGGCTCGTCCATCTGGCCGAAGACGAGGGCGGTCTTGTCGAAGACGCCCGCGTCCTCCATCTCGTGGATGAGGTCGTTGCCCTCACGCGTGCGCTCACCGACGCCGGCGAACACCGAGACACCGCCGTGGTCCTGCGCGACGCGCTGGATCATCTCCTGGATGAGGACCGTCTTGCCGACGCCCGCACCACCGAAGAGGCCGATCTTGCCACCCTGCACGTACGGGGTGAGGAGGTCGATGACCTTGATGCCCGTCTCGAACATCGTGGTCTTCGACTCGAGCTGGTCGAACGCCGGGGGCTTGCGGTGGATCGGCCAGCGCTCGGTGATCTCGATCGTCTCGCCGGGCTCGGCGTTGAGGACGTCGCCCGTGACGTTGAAGACCTTGCCCTTGGTGACGTCGCCGACGGGGACGCTGATCGGGGCGCCCGTGTCGGTGACCTGCGCGCCGCGGACGAGGCCGTCCGTCGGCTTGAGGGCGATCGCACGGATGAGCGAGTCGCCCAGGTGCTGGGCGACCTCGAGCGTGAGCGTGAACGACTTCTCGCCCTCGCCCTGCGACGACAGGTCGATGTCGACGGTCAGCGCGTTGTAGATGTCGGGGATGGCGTCCGCCGGGAACTCGATGTCCACGACGGGGCCGATCACACGAGCGACTCGGCCCACGCCGGGACCGCTGGAGTGCTCGACCTGTGCTTCCACGGTGGTGGCGGTCATTGCTGGCCTCGCTTCGCAGTGCCGGAGTGGTCCCCGGCGGGTTCGGTCAGGATGTCGGTGATGGTGCTGGCCGCGCGGGCCTCGCGGCCCGTCATGACGCCGCCAGGGCGTCGGCACCCGAGACGATCTCGCTGATCTCCTGGGTGATGTCCGCCTGGCGCGCCTGGTTCGCGAGCCGCGTGTAGTTGCGGATGAGGTCCTCCGCGTTGTCCGTCGCGGTGTGCATCGCCCGCTGCCGCGCCGCGAGCTCGGACGCCGCCGCCTCGAGGAGGCAGCTGAAGATCCGGCTGCGGACGTAGCGCGGGAGCAGCGCGTCGAGCACCGCCTCCGGCGAGGGCTCGAAGTCGTACAGCGGGAGCACGTCGTGCTTGCCGGCGGGGGCGACGCCCTCGACGACCTCGAGCGGGAGCATCCGCACGACGCGGGGGCGCTGCGTGACCATGTTGACGAACTGCGTGTAGACGATGTGCAGCTCGCTCACGCCGCCCTCGGCGGCCGGCGCGAGGAACGCACCGAGCAGGGTCTCGGCGATCTCGCCCGCGACCTCCGCGTTCGGGGCGTCCGACCCGTACGACCACGTGCCCGCGAGCTCGCGCCCGCGGAACGTGTAGTACTGGATCGCCCGACGGCCGGCCGCGTAGAGCGCGACCTCCTTGCCCTCGGCGGCGAGCCGCTCCACGAGGCGCTCCGTCTCGCGGATGATCGACGCCGAGTAGGCGCCGGCCATGCCGCGGTCGGACGCGACGACGAGCACCGCGACACGGTTGGTGTCCGTGCGCTCGCTCGTCAGCGGGTGCTGCGTCGTCGTGTGCGTCGCGACGGCCGACACCGCCCGGGTGATCGCCCGGGCGTACGGCGCCGCGGCCGCGGTGCGGTCGCGGGCCTTGCCGATGCGCGACGCGGCGATGAGCTCCTGCGCGCGGAACATCTTCTTGAGCGACTGCGTCGACTTGATCCGCTGCTTGTAGACGCGCTGGGATCCGGCCATGCTCAGGCCCTCTTCTGCCGGACGATCTGCTCCTGCTCGATCTCCGTCTCGGTCTCGTCCTCGGTGTCGCCGCCGACGAGCGGCGTGCCGTCACCCTTGAGGAAGCCGGCACGGAAGGCGTCGACCGCCTCCGAGAGCTGCGCCTCGGTCGCGTCCTCGAGCTTGCCCGTCTCGACGATCGTCGAGAAGACGTCCGTGTTGCGGCGCAGGTGGTCGAGCATCTCGGACTCGAAGCGGCGCACGTCCTCGACGGGGACGTCGTCGAGCTTGCCCTTGGTGCCGGCCCAGATCGACGCGACCTGCTCCTCGACCGGGAACGGCGAGTACTGGCCCTGCTTGAGCAGCTCCATGAGGACCGCACCCCGCTGGAGCTGGCCGCGCGACGCCGCGTCGAGGTCGGACGCGAACATCGCGAACGCCTCGAGCGAGCGGTACTGCGCGAGCTCGAGCTTCAGCGTGCCCGAGACCTTCTTCATCGCCTTGACCTGGGCGTCACCACCGACGCGGGACACCGAGATGCCGACGTCGACGGCCGGACGCTGGTCCGCGTTGAAGAGGTCGGACTGGAGGAAGATCTGCCCGTCCGTGATGGAGATGACGTTCGTCGGGATGTACGCCGAGACGTCGTTCGCCTTCGTCTCGATGACCGGCAGACCCGTCATCGAGCCCGCGCCCAGCTCGTCCGAGAGCTTCGCGCAACGCTCGAGGAGGCGGGAGTGCAGGTAGAAGACGTCACCGGGGTACGCCTCGCGGCCCGGCGGGCGGCGCAGCAGCAGCGACACGGCGCGGTACGCCTCGGCCTGCTTCGACAGGTCGTCGAACACGATGAGGACGTGCTTGCCGCCGTACATCCAGTGCTGGCCGATGGCCGAGCCGGTGTAGGGGGCGAGGTACTTGAAGCCAGCCGGGTCGGACGCCGGGGCCGCGACGATCGTCGTGTACTCGAGCGCGCCGGCCTCCTCGAGGGCGCCGCGGACCGACGCGATCGTCGAGCCCTTCTGGCCGATGGCGACGTAGATGCAGCGGACCTGCTTGGTCGGGTCGCCCGACTCCCAGTTCGCCTTCTGGTTGATGATCGTGTCGATCGCGATCGCCGTCTTGCCCGTCTGGCGGTCACCGATGATCAGCTGACGCTGACCGCGGCCGATCGGGATCATCGAGTCGATCGCCTTGAGGCCCGTCTGGAGGGGCTCGTGGACCGACTTGCGCGCCATGACGCCGGGCGCCTGGAGCTCGAGGGCGCGGCGGCCCTCCGTCGCGACCTCGCCGAGGCCGTCGATCGGGTTGCCCAGCGGGTCGACGACGCGACCGAGGTAGCCGTCACCGACCGGGACGGAGAGGACCTCGCCCGTGCGACGGACCTCCTGCCCCTCCTCGATGCCGGTGAACTCGCCGAGCACGACGACACCGATCTCGCGGACGTCGAGGTTGAGGGCGAGACCGAGGGTCCCGTCCTCGAAGCGCAGCAGCTCGTTGGCCATCGCGCCCGGGAGACCCTCGACCTGGGCGATGCCGTCGGCGGCCAGGGTGACCCGGCCCACCTCCTCGGACACGGCGCCCTCGGGCTCGTAGGACTTCACGAAGCTGTCCAGAGCGGCCCGGATCTCCTCCGGCCGGATCGTCAGCTCAGCCATTGCTCTTCTCCTGTCGTGGCCGCACCTCGTGGTTCGGGTGCGGTCGAACGTTTGTCGGTTGTGCGGCCGGTGGCCGGCAGGACGGTCGTCGGTCGGAAGGGTGGGCCGGTCAGCTCACGAGACGTCGGCGCGCGTCGGCCAGCCGGGCCAGCACCGTGGAGTCCACGACGTCGGCACCGACCTGGACGCGCATCCCGCCGAGGACGGCGGGGTCGACCGTGACGTTGAGCTGCACGGCGCGCCCGTAGGCCCGCTCGAGCAGCGCCGAGAGGCGGTCGAGCTGTGCCTGCGTGAGCACCGTCGCCGACGTCACGGAGGCGACGAGCCGCTGCCGACGCTCGGCCGCGACCTCACCGATCCAGCCCAGCGTCGGGACGAACCGGCGCCCGCGCAGCGCGCGCGTCGCGTGGACCGCGAGCACCTCGGTCGCACGGTCGGCCTTCCCGCCCAGCAGCGCGTGCACGAAGGCGGCGCGACGCTCGGGGTCGATCGTGTCGTCGGAGAGGATCTGCCGTGCCTCGCGCTGCCCGACGAGCGCGCGCGACGTCCGGAAGAGCTCGTCCTCGACCTGCTCGAGCGCACCACGGGACTGGGCGGACGCGAGGACCGCCTCCAGGCCGAGGCGCTCGGTCGCGTCCGCGAGGTCGCTCTCGCGCGACCACCGCGACCGGACGAGGCCGGCCATGAGGTCGACGACGCGCTCGTCGAAGCCCGACGCGAGGACGGCCGTGATCAGCGCCGCCTTGTCCGCACCGGAGCGGGACGGGTCCGCGAGCGAGCGCCGCAGCGGCGCCGACTCGTCGAGCGCCGCCGTGACCGCGAAGAGCTGCTCGCCGAGCGCGAGCGCGCTCTCGCCCGCCGAGCGCAGGACCGGCTCGAACCGGTCCCGCGCCTGCGTCAGGGACTCGCCGCTCGTTCCGCGCATCAGCGCTCCTCGGTGCCGGGACCGGTGCCCGCCGCGCTCGCCGCCGCGGGACCCGCGGCCTCGAGCTCGTCGAGGAAGCGGTCGACGACACGGCTCTGGCGTGCCGAGTCGGCGAGCGACTCGCCCACGATCTTGGAGGCGAGCTCCGTCGCGAGCAGACCGACGTCGTTGCGCAGCGAGACCGCGGCCTGCTGGCGCTCGGCCTCGATCTGGCGGTGCGCCGTCTCGACGATGCGCGCGGCGTCGTCGGACGCCTTGGCCCGCAGGTCGGAGACGATCGCCGAGCCCTCGGCGCGCGCCTCCTCACGGATCTTCGCCGCCTCGGTGCGTGCCTCCTGGAGCTGCTGGTGGTACTCCGCCAGCGCCGCCGCGGCCTCGGCCTGGGCGGACTCCGCCTTGGCCAGACCGCCCTCGATCTTCGCGGTGCGCTCGTCCAGTACCGCCTGGAACTTCGGCAGGACCGCCTTGTAGAAGACGACCGCGATGATGACGAGGACGACGGCCGACCACAGGATGTCGTAGCCGGCGGGGAGGAACAGGTCGATGCCTGCCGGCTCCTCGCCGGACTCCGCCGCGAGGGTCAGCGCGGCGTCAGCCAGCGCCGTCATCACTGGAAGAGGAAGCCGGCGACGAGCCCGAGCAGCGCGAGCAGCTCGACGAACGCGACACCGAGGAACATGGTGGCGCGGAGCTGGCCGGCGACCTCAGGCTGGCGGGCCATGCCCTCGACGGTCTTGCCGATGAGGATGCCGAGGCCGATGCCCGGGCCGATCGCGGCGATGCCGTAACCGATCGTGTTGATGCTGCCGGAGACCTCGGCGAGGGTGGTGACGTCCACGTGTGCTCGTTCCTTCCGTTGGGCGCCCGACCGGTCGGCCGGGCGTCACATTGAGTGGTGCGTGGTGGGAGAGGGTCGGTCGGGGCGCGCGGTGCGGCCTCGGGTCAGTGCTCCTCTTCGAGCGCGATGTTCAGGTACACCGACGCGAGGAGCGCGAAGATGTAGGCCTGCAGGGCCGCGACGAGGAGCTCGAAGAGCGTGAAGATCAGCCCGCCGGCGAGCGTCAGGACGCCGAAGGCCTTCATCGCGGGGACCGCCTCGAAGACGAAGTACTGCGTCGCGGCGAAGCACAGGACCAGCATGATGTGGCCCGCGACCATGTTCGCGACGAGACGGATCGCGAGCGAGGCCGGCCGGATGATGAGGATCTGGAGCAGCTCGATCGGGGTGACGATCAGGTAGATCGGCGCCGGGATCCCCGGGGGGAAGAGGCTGTTCTTGAGGTAGCCGCCGAGGCCGTGCGCCTTGATGCCCACGGCCCAGTAGGTGACGAGCACCCACAGCGCGAGCAGGAAGGGCAGGCCCATGCGGGCGGTACCGGCCATGTTGAGGCCGGGGATGATGCCCGTGAGGTTGAAGGCGAGGACCGCGAAGAAGATCGTCGTGATCATCGGCACGAAGCGCTTGGCGTGCTCCTTGCCCATGATCTCCTCGACGATCTGGACCCGGACGAAGTCCAGCATCATCTCGATCGCGTTCTGGAAGCGCCCGGGGACCAGGCGCGCCCGACGCGCGGCGACGACGAAGATCGCGAGAAGGACGATCGTGGCCACGATCCGGACGATCCAGATCCGGTCGATCTGGAAGATGGTGCCCTCGAAGAGGATCGCCGGCGGGAAGAAGTCGGCGATGGACGGCGCGTGGAAGCCACCTTCGCTCTCGGATGCAGCGAGGAGCACGGGGGTCGCAAGCGTGGACAGGGTGGACTCCCAATGGTCGTGTGGTCCGGGCAGCCGTCACCCGTGGGTGGGCACGCCGTCGGACCTGGCCGTCATGGATTCGCCAGTAGCCTAACGTATGGATCCGCGTGCTCTCGCCGTTCCCGGCCGCTTGTGACATTTTGCTCATGCTGCGGGACGAGGGTCCCTCCCCCCGCGCGGCGGCCCCGTGGTACGTCGGCGGCGCGCCGGTGGTACGTCAGCGCGCCGCGGGGTCGACGTACGGGATCCGTCCCCTGCTCACGGCCCGGTAGTCGAGCGCGGCGGAGCCGACCACGCCGACGAGCAGCACCCCGGCGAACACCCACCGGTCGTAGAAGTCCATGCCACGCAGCACGACGAGGACGGCGATGAGCACCACCATCTTGCCGAGCCAGCTCGCCATGACGACCGCGGCCGTGGTCGTCGGGCTGGAGTCGACGGTGCGCAGCATCGTCCAGACCGTGGTCGCGGAGAAGATCAGGGCGACGCCCACGCCCAGGAGCGCGCCCCAGACGCCCGGCAGCCCCGCGACGAGCGCACCGACGGCGACGCCGAGCACGGTCAGCGCGCCGAGCAGCACCAGCACGTCGCGCAGGGCGGTGCGGAACACCGCACGCACGGCGCGGCCGTGCGCGCCGATCGTCTGCTCGACGGCGCCCTCGGTCGCCGCGCTGCCCGACCTGTCTTCCGTCGCGCCCTCCGGCCTGGCGTCCGGTCCGTGGTCCGGGCGGGCGGGCTCGGGCTGGCTCGTCGTCATCTCAGGGCTTCCTTCGGCGGGGTGGGGACGGCGGACGACGCGGCCGGGTCGCTGGACCCGGGCGCGGAGGAGGTGGGGGGCGCGAGCACCGGCGGGACGTCGACCGCCGCGGCGGCGTCGTCGTCGAGGAAGCGCCCGCGCGTGCGCAGCGGTCCGAGCGTGAGGAGCGCCGCGGCGACGACGGCCGCCGTGAGCCCTGCGGCGACGCCGTGCCAGTGCCACTGGACCAGCGCGACGGCGGCGAACGCGAACACGGCCGTCCACACGTAGAGGATGAGCACGGCGCGCCGGTGCGAGTGCCCGATCGCGAGCATCCGGTGGTGCAGGTGCATGCGGTCCGGGTGGAACGGGGACTTGCCGCGCGCGACGCGGCGCACGACCGCCATGGCCATGTCGAGCAGCGGCAGGAGGATCACCGCGAGCGGCAGGAGGAGCGGGATGAACGCCGGGATCTGCTGCGCCCCGGAGAGGGTGGTCGTGTCGACCCGGCCCGTCACGACGATGGCCGCGGCGGAGAACACGAGGCCGAGGACCATCGAGCCCGAGTCCCCCATGAAGATCCTGGCTGGATGGAAGTTGTGCGGCAGGAACCCGACGCAGATGCCGACGAGGGCGGCGATGACGAGGGTCGCGAGGCTCGAGTAGTCGTCGGCGCTCGCCTTCTGGGTGAGCACGTACGAGTACAGGAAGAACGCGGCGCCGCCGATCGCGACGAGGCCGGCCGCGAGGCCGTCGAGGCCGTCCACGAAGTTCACGGCGTTCATGGCCACCACGACCACGAGGATCGTGGCGACGAGCTGGAGGCGCGAGGACCAGATGAGCTGCTGCTCCCCGATGGGGATGGGCAGCGTGAACAGCACGACGCCCTGGCTCGCCATGAGGCCCGCCGCGAGCACCTGGCCCGCGAGCTTGGTCATCCAGTCGAGGTCCCAGATGTCGTCGGCGATGCCGAGCAGGCAGACGATCGCCGCGGCGCCGACGATCCCCCAGATCCGGGCGTCGGCGACCATCCGTCCCGCGACCTCGCCGACGAACACGCTCTCGAGGAAGGGCATCTGCGACGCGAAGACGACCGCCACGACCAGCCCGAGCAGCATCGCGAGACCGCCGAGCCGGGGGGTGGGGATGGTGTGGACGTCGCGGTCGCGCACCGCCGTGATGGCGCCCGTGCGCAGCGCGACCCAGCGCGCGAAGGGTGTCGCGAGGAACGTCACCGCGGCGGCGACGAGCATCACGAGCAGGTAGACCCTCACCCGCCGTTCGCCTCCGGCTCCCCGGCGTCGCCGGAGCCTCGGGTCGCGGCGGGCGCTGTGGAGCTCGCCGCCTCGGCGGGCGCCGTCTCCGGCGCCTCCGGGGCGGCTTCCGGCGCGGGCTCGTCGTCGGGGCCGAGGACGGGCGCGACCTCGCGCAGCTGCTCGAGCGTCACGGCCCCCTGCCGCACGACGCGCAGCGCGCCGGACGTCGCGTCGACGATCGTGGACGCCACTCCCCCGGGCGCCGTCCCGCCGTCGAGGTAGACGCCGACGGCGCTGCCGAGCTGCTCGCGCGCGTCGTCGACGTGCAGCGCCGCGGGGCGGCCCGTCGCGTTCGCGGACGACACGGCGAGGGGCCCGGTGCGGCGCAGGAGCGCGAGCGCGGCCGGGTGGTCGGGCATGCGCAGCGCGACCGTGCCGTGCGTCTCGCCGAGGTCCCACGCGAGCGACGGCTGGGCCTGCAGGATGATCGTGAACCCGCCGGGCCAGAACGCCTCGACGAGACGGCGGGCGTCGTCGGGCACGTCGGTGGCGAGGCCGTCGAGCGTGCGCGCGTCGGGGACGAGGACCGGGGGCGGCATGTGCCGGCCGCGGCCCTTCGCGGCGAGCAGCGCGGACACCGCCTCGGCGTCGAACGCGTCGGCGCCGATGCCGTAGACGGTGTCGGTGGGCAGCACGACGAGGCCACCGCGAGCGATCGCGTTGACCGCCTCGTCGATGCCGGCGCCCCAGGTGTTCGGGTCGGTCACGGGGTGGACGGAGCTCACGGGTCCATCCTTCCACGCCCGTGCGGCGACCCCGGGTCACCGGCCGCACCGGCTCGTCGTGCCACGACCATGCGGTCGCGGCCCGTGAGGTCCGTCAGGGTGCGCACCTCGACGAACGCGTCCGCGGCGCGGGCGGCCGCGCGCACGTCGGCGGCCTGCACCTCCGCGTGCTCCATGACGAACAGGCCGCCGGGCCGCAGCAGGCGCACGGCGGCGCGCACGACGGCGCGCGGCACCTCCAGCCCGTCGGCGCCGCGCCCGTAGAGCGCGAGGTCGGGGTCGTGGTCGCGGACCTCGGGGTCGACCGGCACCGCGTCCGGCGGGATGTACGGCGGGTTCGACACGACGACGTCGACCGTCCCGTCGAGCTCGGCGAGCAGGGCCGGGTCGCCCACGTCGCCGACGAGCGTGCGCTGGGTGCCCGACCCCACGCGCGCGGCGTTCGCCGTCGTCGCGCGGACGGCGTCGGGCGAGAGGTCGACCGCGACGACGCGCGAGCCCGGGACCTCGACGTCGACGCTGATCCCGATGACGCCCGACCCGCAGCACAGGTCCACGACGAGCGGCGGCCGGTCCGCGCGCGCCGGGTCCCCGAGGAGCCGTGCCGCCTCGTCGACCGCGACCTGCGCGACCGTCTCCGTCTCCGGGCGGGGTACGAAGACGTCGTCGAGCACCTCGACCGTGACGTGGCGGAACACCGTGTGCCCGACGATGCGCTGGAGCGGCTCGCGGCCCCGTCGGCGCTCCACCGCGCCCGCGTAGTCGGCGAGGAAGCGGTCGGTCGCGCCCGCCGGGAGCGCGGGGGCGAGCGGGGCGTCGCCCGCGGGGAGCCGGTACCACTCGAGGCGCGGCAGGCCGAGGCTCCAGGCCGCGAGGGCCTCCGCGTCGTGGCGCGCGGACGGGACGCCGGCCTCCACGAGGATCCCCTCGGCGGCCCGCACCGCGCGCCGCAGGTCGTCCGCGGTGAGCGCGGCGGGGCCGGCGGGCACGGAGCGCTCGGTGCGCGCGTCGCCCATCTCAGGCCTCGCCCGCGGCGGCGAGCCGGGCCGCCTCGTCCGCCTCCACCGCCGAGCGCACGACGGGGTCGAGGTCGCCGTCGAGCACCTGGTCGAGGTTGTACGCCTTGTACCCGGTGCGGTGGTCCGCGATGCGGTTCTCCGGGAAGTTGTACGTGCGGATGCGCTCGGAGCGGTCGACCGTCCGCACCTGGGAGCGGCGCAGGTCCGCCGCCTCCGCGGCGGCCGCCTCCTGCTGCGCGGCGAGCAGGCGCGCGCGCAGCACGCGCATCGCCTGCTCCCGGTTCTGGAGCTGCGACTTCTCGTTCTGCATCGACACGACGATCCCCGTCGGCAGGTGCGTGATCCGCACCGCCGAGTCGGTAGTGTTGACCGACTGCCCGCCCGGGCCCGACGAGCGGTAGACGTCGATCCGCAGGTCGTTCGGGTCGATCTCGACCTCGCCCGCGTCCTCGACCTCGGGGAACACGAGCACCCCGGCGGCCGACGTGTGGATGCGGCCCTGCGACTCCGTCACGGGCACGCGCTGGACGCGGTGCACGCCGCCCTCGTACTTGAGGTTGGCCCAGACGCCCTCGGCCGGGTCGGACGGCGTGCTGCGCGCCTTCACCGCGACCTGGACGTCCTTGTAGCCGCCGAGGTCGGAGTCGGTCGACTCGAGGACCTCCGTCTTCCAGCCGCGGCGCTCGGCGTACCGCAGGTACATGCGCAGCAGGTCGCCGGCGAACAGGGCCGACTCCTCGCCGCCCTCGCCCGCCTTGATCTCGAGGATGACGTCGCGGCCGTCGTCGGGGTCGCGCGGGACGAGCACGCGGCGCAGGCGCTCGCGCGCCTCCTCCTCGGTGGCGCGCAGGCCCGGGAGCTCGGCGGCGAACGCGTCGCCGTCGTCGCCGCCCAGCGCGGCGAGCTCGGCCGCGGCCTCGGCGTCGTCGCTCGCCTCGCGCCACGCCCGGTACGCGCCCACGACCTGGTTCAGCTCGGCGTAGCGCCGCCCGAGCGTGCGGGCGCGGCCCGCGTCGGCGTGGACGGCCGGGTCGGCGAGCTGCGCCTCGATCTCGGCGTGCTCGGCCAGCAACGGCACGACGGCGGCGAACGACTCGGTCACGGACGGCTCCTCGGGCGGTACGGCGGTGCGGGACGGCGGTCGCGGCGCGGCGCGCGGGCGCCGGGCGTGCGGTCGCACGCGGGCGCGTCACCGGGTCCGGCGCTCCGGCCGACCCCCGACAACGCGACAGCGCCGGTGGTCCGAGCGCACCGACTGCCCCTGGAGAGGTTGTCGGGCTCGGACCACCGGCGCTGCGGTGCTGCTACTTGTCGGCGTCCTTCTTGCCGTAGCGCGCCTGGAAGCGGGCCACGCGGCCACCGGTGTCGAGGATCTTCTGCTTGCCCGTGTAGAACGGGTGGCAGGCGCTGCAGACGTCGGAGCTGATCTTGCCCGACGCCTCGGTGCTGCGCGTCACGAACGTGTTCCCGCAGGTGCACGTCACCTCGGTGACGACGTACTCGGGGTGGATACCAGACTTCACGGTTTTCTCCTTGGGGTGACGTCTCCGGGTCAGGTGCGGCTACCGCACCTGTGAACCGGCGACAGGCGGCCTGACGAGCGCAGGCCGACGAACCATTGTGCCAGAACGCGCGGGGGCCCCGAGAACTTCCCGGGGCCACCCGCCGTCGGCGACCGGGCGACGCGTCAGATCGTGCGGCCGACGTTGTCGTCGTCGGCCAGCCCGCCGGGCGTCGTCTTCTGGACGTGCAGCAGGAACTCGACGTTCGTCTGCGTCTTCTTGAGCTGGCCGAGCAGCAGCTCGATCGCCTGCTGCTGGTCGAGGGCGCCCATGACGCGGCGGAGCTTGTAGATGATCTTCAGCTCGTCCTGCGACATGAGGATCTCCTCGCGGCGCGTGCCGGACGCGTTGACGTCCACGGCCGGGAAGATGCGCTTGTCCGCGAGGTTGCGGGACAGGCGGAGCTCCATGTTCCCCGTGCCCTTGAACTCCTCGAAGATGACCTCGTCCATCTTCGAGCCCGTCTCAACGAGCGCCGAGGCGAGGATCGTCAGGGAGCCGCCGTTCTCGATGTTGCGCGCCGCGCCGAAGAACCGCTTCGGCGGGTAGAGCGCGGACGCGTCCACACCACCGGACAGGATGCGGCCCGAGGCCGGTGCCGCGAGGTTGTACGCGCGCGACAGGCGGGTGAGCGAGTCGAGGAGCACCACGACGTCCTGACCGAGCTCGACCAGGCGCTTCGCGCGCTCGATCGCGAGCTCGGCGACGATCGTGTGGTCCGACGCGGGGCGGTCGAACGTCGAGGCGATGACCTCGCCGCGGACCGTCCGCTCCATGTCGGTCACCTCTTCGGGCCGCTCGTCCACGAGCACCACCATGAGGTGGACCTCGGGGTTGTTCGCGGCGATCGCGTTGGCGATCTGCTGCATGATGATCGTCTTGCCGGCCTTGGGCGGCGCGACGATGAGACCGCGCTGGCCCTTGCCGATCGGCGCGACGATGTCGATGACGCGCGGCGTGAGACGCGTGGCCTCGGAGTTCTCGAGGCGCAGACGCTCCTGCGGGTACAGCGGCGTGAGCCGGTTGAACTCCGGACGCTCGCGCGCCTCCTCGGGCGACATGCCGTTGACCGTGTCCAGGCGGACGAGCGCGTTGAACTTCTGGCGCGCGGTGTTGCCCTGGTTCTCGCCCTCGCGCGGCTGGCGCACGGCGCCCGTCACGGCGTCGCCGCGGCGCAGCCCGGCCTTCTTCACCTGGCCGAGCGACACGTAGACGTCGTTGTTGCCCGGCAGGTAGCCGCTGGTGCGGACGAACGCGTAGTTGTCGAGGATGTCGAGGATGCCCGCGACGGGGAGCAGGACGTCGTCCTCGTTGACCTCGATGTCGTCGAGGCCCGAGAGGTCCGGTCCCTGGCGGTTGCGGCCACGCTTGCGGTCGCGGTCGCGACCACGGTCGCGGCCCCGACGGCGGCGCCCGCCGCGCTCGTCGTCCAGGAGCTGGCGGTCGTCACGGCGGTCGCCCTGACGCTCGCCCCGGCCCTGCTGGCCGGACTGCTTCTCCGGCTGCTGCTCGCGCTGGCGCTCGCCGCCCTGCCCGTCGCGCTGGCGGTCGGCGCGCGGCGCGTCGCCGTCGCCCTCGCCCGTGCGCGGGGCACCGGCACCGCGGCCCGCACGACGCGAGCCGCGCTCGCCCGTGACCAGGCCGACGGCGGCCGCGGCGCGCGCAGCACGCTCGTCGGGCGACTCGTTCGCGATGTCGCGCGTGCGCACGCCCTCGCCGAGGGCCTCGGCGACCGCGGCCGCGGCCTCCGAGCGCGCGTCGCGGCGGCCGTCGCGGCGCTCGCCGCGCTGCTCCGTGCGCTGCTCGTCGGCGCGCACCGGGAGGTCGAGCACGGGAGCGGCGGTGCGCTCCTCGCGGCTCGCGGCCGACGGCGCGTCCTGACGCGTCGCCGGGGAGTCGGTGCCGGCCGCGGGGCTCGCCGCGGGCCGCTCGGCGCGACGGCTGCGGCCGCGCCCCGAGGCGACGGGCGCCTCGGTCGTCTCACGCGACGCGGCGGGCGCCGCGTCCGTGTCGCGCCGCGACGCGGCGGGGCGCTCGGAGGCGCCCTGCTCGCCCGTGCGGGCGCGGATGACGTCCACGAGATCGCCCTTGCGCATCTTGGACGTGCCCTTGACCCCGAGCTGCGAGGCGAGCGCCTGCAGCTCCGGGAGGCGCAGGGTGGAGAGCGCGCCGTTCCGGGCGGTACCGCCGGCAGCGGTCGCGCTGCTCGTGGCGGTGTCGATGGTGTCTGTCACGAAGGACCCTTCCCCCTCGTTTGCGTCCGTCTCTCAGAGGGCGGACCGCGGGTGGTCGACGCCCGGCCGTGACGGCCGGCGCGCAGGTGTCACCACGCGTCAGTGGTACGACGACGTCATCTGACGCGGGCTGGATTGCCTTCTCTCGGACGGGCTCTGTCGCGGCACTTCCGCGCTGGAGAACGCTCGACTGCTGATGCGAGAGGGTGACCGAAGGCTGAGGCCATCCTAGCACCGGCAGGACAGCGGTCAGAGCCGTTCGGCGACGACCCCGCGCGTGTCGACGTCGAGGCGGCGTACCGACCAGTCCGCGCTCCCCCCGACGAGCTCGTCCGCGACGCCCGCGACCTCGTCGAGGCGCTCCGCCGCAGCCAGGACGAGGACCGTGGGGCCGGCACCCGACACCGTCGCCGCGAGCCCCCGTGCCCGCAGCGCGCGGACGAGCTCGGACGTCGTCGGCATGACGCCGGCACGGTACCCCTGGTGGAGCCGGTCGTCGGTCGCGTCGAGGAGCAGGTCGGGGCGTCGCGTGAGCGCCTCGACCAGCAGGGCGGACCGACCCACGTTGAACGCCGCGTCGGCGTGCGGCACGTGCGCCGGGAGCACCCCGCGCGCGCGGCTCGTCGCGAGCCGCGCCGAGGGGACCAGCACCGTCGCCCGCAGGTCGGGGTGCACGTCGAGCCGGACGGCACGCGCCCCGGCCCCGGGCGTCCCGCTCTCCCACGCGACGGTCGCGCCGCCGAGCAGCGCGGGCGCCGCGTTGTCCGGGTGGCCCTCGATCGCGGTCGCGAGGCCGAGCGCGACGTCGTCGTCGAGGACCGACGGGTCGGCGACGAGCGCGCGCGCCGCCACGATGCCCGCGACGACGGCCGCGGCGGACGAGCCGAGGCCCCGCCCGTGCGGGACGCGGTTGACGCACGTCAGGTGCAGGCCCGTCTGCGGCGCACCCGCCACGTCGAGCGCGGCCCGCAGGGCCCGCACCACCAGGTGGGACTCGTCGCCGGGCACCTCTCCGGCGCCCTCGCCCTCGACGTCGACCACGACGTCGTCGCTCGCGAGCGCGCGCACCTCGAGCACGTCGTGCAGCGCGAGCGCGAGGCCCAGCGCGTCGAAGCCGGGGCCGAGGTTCGCGCTCGTCGCGGGGACGCGCACCCGTACGTGGTCCGCGCCGAGCTGCATCAGTCGAGCCCGAGGGCGTCGGCGATGGACACGACGTCGGCGGTCACGCGCGTCGGCTCGACCTCGGTGCCGTCGAGCGTGCGCAGAGCCCACTGCGGGTCCTTGAGCCCGTGACCGGTGACCGTGACGACGATCCGCGCGCCCGCGGGCACGAGCCCGCGCTCGGCGCGCGCGAGGATCCCGGCGACGCCGGCGGCCGACGCGGGCTCGACGAACACGCCGACCTCGCTCGACAGGACGCGGTGCGCCGCGAGGATCTGCTCGTCGGAGACGGCCTCGATGACGCCGCCCGACTCGTCGCGCGCGGCCTCGGCGAGCTCCCACGACGCGGGGTTGCCGATGCGGATGGCGGTCGCGACGGTCTCGGGCTCCGTGATCGGGTGGCCCGCGACGATCGGCGCGGCGCCCGCCGCCTGGAAGCCCCACATCTGCGGCGTGCGCGTCGCGACGGCCGGCAGGCCCTCCCCCGCGTGCCCGGCGGCGCCCTGGCCCGCGTACTCGCGGAAGCCCTTCCAGTACGCGGTGATGTTCCCCGCGTTGCCGACGGGCAGCGCGTGGATGTCCGGGGCGTCGCCGAGCGCGTCGACGATCTCGAACGCGCCCGTCTTCTGGCCCTCGATGCGGTCGGGGTTGACCGAGTTCACGAGCTCGACCGGGTACGCCTCGGCGAGCTTGCGCGCCGCGACGAGGCAGTCGTCGAAGTTGCCGTCGACCTGGAGCAGCCGCGCGCCGTGCGCGATCGCCTGGCTCAGCTTGCCCATCGCGATCTTGCCGTCCGGGACGAGCACCGCGCACGTCATCCCCGCGCGCACCGCGTAGGCGGCCGCCGACGCCGACGTGTTGCCCGTGGACGCGCACACGACCGCCTGCGCGCCGCGCCCCGCGGCCGCCGAGATCGCCGTCGTCATGCCGCGGTCCTTGAACGACCCCGTGGGGTTCATGCCCTCGACCTTGACGAACACCTGCGCGCCCGTGCGCGCGGAGAGCGCCGGTGCCTCGACGAGCGGCGTGCCGCCCTCGCCGAGCGTGACGATCCGCTCGGCGACGTGCGCCGGCAGCCGGTCGCGGTACTCGGAGATGATGCCTCTCCACTGGTGGGCCATCAGGCTCCCTCGACTCTCAGGACGGACGTGATCGTGCGGACGGGCTCGAGCTCGGCGACCGCCGCGACGGTGGCCGACAGCGCCGACTCGGGCGCCGCGTGCGTGGTGATGAGGAGCTCCGCGACGCCGGGCTCGGCGACGTCGGCAGCGCCGCGCGCCGTCGGCTGGCGGACCGCCTCGATGGACACGCCGTGCTCGGCGAGCGCGTGCGCGACCTGCGCGAGCACGCCGGGGCGGTCCTCGACGTCGAGCCGCACCTGGTAGCGCGTGACCGCGGCGCTCGCCGGGAGGATCGGGAGCTCGGCGTACGTGGACTCCTGCGGCCCCTTGCCCCCCAGCACGCGGTGGCGGGCGGCGGAGACGACGTCGCCCAGGACGGCGGACGCCGTCGGGGCGCCGCCCGCGCCGCGCCCGTAGAACATGAGCTCGCCCGCGGACTCGGCCTCGACGAACACGGCGTTGAACGAGCCGCGCACGTTCGCGAGCGGGTGCGAGGTCGGCACGAGCGCCGGGTGCACGCGCACGGACACGCCCGCCTCCCCGGTCGCGCCGCCGTCGCGCCGCTCGGCGATGGCGAGCAG
Source organism: Cellulosimicrobium funkei (assembly GCF_900155925.1). NCBI lineage: Bacteria > Bacillati > Actinomycetota > Actinomycetes > Micrococcales > Promicromonosporaceae > Cellulosimicrobium > Cellulosimicrobium funkei. The sequence goes on along the minus strand of NZ_FTMI01000006.1, from coordinate 204,375 downwards.
CTTGATGACGTGGCCCGTCTGCGCGGCCCACGCGACGTCGTCTGCCGTGACGGCGAGGATGCCCTCGCGCGCGACGTCGTCGAGCGACACGCGCGTGTGGAACGCGAGGCTCGCGAGGATCGCCGCCTTCGCCGCGGCGTCGTACCCCTCGACGTCGGCCGTCGGGTCGGCCTCCGCGTAGCCGAGGACCTGGGCCTCCCGGACGGCCTCGTCGAGGCCCCGGCCCGTCGTGGCCATCTGGTCGAGCACGTAGTTGGTCGTCCCGTTGACGATGCCGAGCACGCGGCGCACGCGGTCGCCCGCGAGCGACTCGCGCACCGGGCGCACGATCGGGATGGCGCCCGCGACGGCGGCCTCGAAGTAGATGTCCACGCCGGCGGCGTCGGCCGCCTTGTAGAGCGTGGGGCCGTCCTCGGCGAGGAGGGCCTTGTTCGCAGTCACGACGGCGGCGCCCGCCTCGATCGCGCGCAGCAGCAACGACCTCGCGGGCTCGGTGCCGCCCATCACCTCGACGACGATGTCCGCGCGCTCGACGAGGCTCGCCGCGTCCTCCGTGAGCAGCGACCGGTCCACCGCGGCGTCGCGCGGGGCGGACGCGTCGCGAACCGCGATCCCGACGAGCTCCAGGGGCGCACCGACCCGGGACGCGAGGTCGTCGGCCTGCTCCGTGAGCAGCCGCGCGACCTGGGTGCCGACGACGCCGCACCCCAGCAGGGCGACGCGCAGGGGCGGGTGGGACTCGGCGGCAGACGGCACGACGGACCTTCCTCGGGTGGTCAGGACGGGTGCGGCGCCGGGCGCGGCCCGGGTCGTGCCCGGGTGGCTCGGGAGCCGCAGGCACAGGATACGGCGACGCGCGCGCCCGCCCCGGGCGTGCCCACAGGTCGGATGCCGACCTGTGGACGCGCCGTCGGGTCAGCCCTCGTCGAGCGCCAGCAGGTCCTCGACGGTCTCGCGCCGCACGAGCACGCGGCTCGCGCCGTCGTGCACGGCGACCACGGGAGGACGCGTCAGCAGGTTGTAGTTCGACGCCATCGAGCGGCCGTAGGCCCCCGTGGCGGGCACCGCGAGCAGGTCGCCCGCGCGCACGTCCCCGGGGAGCTGCACCTCGTGGACGACGATGTCGCCGCTCTCGCAGTGCTTGCCCACGACGCGCGCGAGCACGGGCCCGGCCTCGGACGCCCGGCCGACGACCTCGGCGTGGTACTGCGCCGCGTAGAGCGCGGGACGGATGTTGTCGCTCATGCCGCCGTCCACCGACACGTACGTGCGCACGCGCCCGTCGTCGAGGGCCACGGGCTTCACCGTGCCGACCGTGTAGAGCGTGAGGCCGGCCGGCCCGACGATCGCGCGCCCCGGCTCGATCGAGAACCGCGGCAGCGGCGTGCCGAGCTCCGCGGCCACCGCCTCGACCGCGCGCGCGACGTCCTTCGCGACGCGCTCCGGGTCGAGCGCGACGTCGCCCGGGAGGTACGCGATGCCGTAGCCACCGCCGATGTCGACCTCGTCGACGAGGACGCCGGAGCGGGCCGCGAGCCGCGCCCGCAGCTCCAGCACGGCGCGCGCCGCGACCTCGAAACCCGAGGGGTCGAGGATCTGGGACCCGATGTGCGAGTGGATCCCGAGCAGGTGCAGCTCGGGGCGGGCGACGACGTCGAGCAGCGCCGTCATCGCCGGGGAGTCGCCGGCCGCGCCGCCGTCCGTGGGCCGCGGCGCCGCGATCGACAGCCCGAACTTCTGGTCCTCGTGCGCGGTCGAGATGTACTCGTGCCCGCCCGCGTGGACGCCCGTCGTCACGCGGACCATGACGGGCGCGACCACGCCGCGCTCGCTCGCGAGCCGCGCGACGCGCTCGACCTCGACGAGCGAGTCGACGATGATCCGGCCCACGCCCTCGTCGAGCGCCCGGCCGATCTCGGCGTCGGACTTGTTGTTGCCGTGCAGGCCGATCTCCGGGCCGGGGACGCCCGCGCGCAGCGCGACGGCGAGCTCTCCCCCGCTCGCGGTGTCGACGCGCAGGCCCTCCTCGCGCGCCCAGCGCGCGACGGCCACGGTGAGCAGCGCCTTGCCCGCGTAGTACACGTCGACGTCCGAGCCGACGGCGCGGAACGCCGTCTCGAACGCCGTCCGGTACGCGCGCGCCCGGGCGCGGAAGTCCGCCTCGTCGAGCACGTACGCGGGCGTCCCGTGCTCCGCCACGAGGTCGTGGACGTCGACGCCCGCGACCTCGACCACGCCGTCGTCCCGGCGCCGCACGCCGCGCGACCACGGCTCGCCGGGGTGTCCCGGCAGGCCCGTGCTCACATGCGCTCCGGCGCGCTCACGCCGAGCAGCCCCAGGCCGTTGGCGAGGACCTGGCGCACCGCGTCGTTGAGCCACAGGCGCGTGCGGTGCGTGTCCGTGACCTCCTCGTCCGGGTACGGCAGCACGCGCTGCGACTTCTGCTGGTACCACGTGTGGTAGTCGCCGGCCAGGGCCTCGAGGTAGCGCGCGACGCGGTGCGGCTCGCGCAGCTCGGCCGCCTGGGCGACGATGCGCGGGAACTCGGTGAGACGCCCGACGAGCGCCGCCTCGCTCGGGTGGTCGAGCAGCGCGGGCTCGAACCCGTCGGCCCGCGCGACGCCGCGGTCGGCCGCGTTGCGGTCCACCGCCGCGGTGCGCGAGTGCGCGTACTGCACGTAGTAGACGGGGTTCTCGTTCGTCGCCCGCGCGAGCAGGTCGAGGTCGAGGTCGATGTTCTGGTCCGCGGACGAGCGCGCGAGCGAGTAGCGCGCGGCGTCGACCCCGACGGCGTCCACCAGGTCCTCCAGCGTCACGACCGTCCCGGCGCGCTTCGACATGCGCACGGGCTGGCCGTCCTTGACGAGGTTGACCATCTGCCCGATGAGGAGCTGCAGGTTCTTCCCCGGGGTGTCGCCGAAGGCCGCGCAGACCGCCATCATGCGGCCGACGTACCCGTGGTGGTCGGCGCCGAGCATGATGATGACCTCGTCGAAGCCGCGCTCGCGCTTGTCGAGGTAGTAGGCGATGTCGCCCGCGATGTAGGCCGCCTCGCCGTCGGACTTGATGACGACGCGGTCCTTGTCGTCGCCGAAGTCGGTCGTGCGCAGCCAGGTCGCGCCGTCCTTCTCGAACATGTGACCGGACGCGCGCAGGCGCTCGACGGCGCGCTCGACGGCGCCCGACTCGTGCAGCGAGTCCTCGTGGAAGTAGACGTCGAAGTCGACGCCGAAGTCGTGCAGCGACGCCTTGATCTCGCCGAACATGCGCTCGACGCCGCGCGCGCGGAAGACCTCCTGCGCCTCGGCGTCCGGGAGCGTGCGCGGGTCGGGGTCGCCCGCGGCGACGGCGTCGGCGACGACCGCGTCGGCGATCTCGGTGACGTACTCGCCGCCGTACCCGTCCTCCGGCGCCTCCAGGCCGCGCGAGCGCGCGAGCAGCGAGCGCGCGAAGCGGTCGATCTGGGCCCCGTGGTCGTTGAAGTAGTACTCCCGCGTCACGTCCGCGCCGCTCGCCTCGAGCACGCGCGCGAGCGAGTCGCCGACGGCGGCCCAGCGGACGCCGCCGATGTGGATGGGCCCGGTCGGGTTCGCGGAGACGAACTCGAGGTTGACCTTCTTGCCCGCCTCGGAGTCGCCGCGCCCGTACGCCGGGCCGGCCTCGACGATCGTGCGCGCGAGCTCGCCCGCGGCGGCCGCGTCGAGCGAGATGTTGAGGAAGCCGGGGCCGGCGACGTCCACGGCCCGGATGCCCGGGTGCGCGGCGAGGCGGCGCGCGAGGTCCTCGGCGAGCGCGCGCGGCGTCGTGCCCGCCTTCTTCGCGAGCTGCAGCGCGACGTTCGTGGCCCAGTCGCCGTGCTCGCGCTGGCGGGGTCGCTCCACGTGGACGCGCTCGGGGACCGCGGTCGGGTCCAGGGCGAGGGTGCCGTCGGCGACGGCGGCGGCCAGGGCAGCGCTCAGCGCTTCGGAGAGCTCGTCGGGGGTCACCGGGCGATTCTACCGAGGCGCGGGGGTCGTCCGTCGCGCCATTTCGCCGCCGCCCGTCCCGCCGCGCCGACGGCCGGGTCCGCTCCCCCGCGTCTCCGCGCCAAGCCGGAACGCCGGGGAAGTGCACCCGGTCGGCGCACCCGGTCGGCAGCCGGCCGCGCCGGGTCCGCGCACCCCCTGCGGGCTGGTAGTCTCGTGCATCGCGTCGGCGGTCACCGTCGGCGCTCGCCCTCGTAGCTCAGTGGATAGAGCGTCTGCCTCCGGAGCAGAAGGTCGTAGGTTCGAATCCTATCGAGGGCACCCGATCCGCTCCGACGAGCCCGGCCCGCCTCGCGCGGCCGGGCTCGCACCGTCTCCGGGCCCGCTGCGCGAGGTCCGCCACGACCCGCGCGCTCCCGCTACGGTGGGGCCATGACCGACGGCGGCTACGGGGACTTCGAGTTCGAGCGCCGGTTCCTCGTGCGCGAGCTGCCCGAGGACCTGCGCGACGCGCCCGCGCTCATCGTGCAGAGCTACTACCTGGCCGACGAGGGCTACGCGCTGCGGCTGCGCGCCAAGGTGCCCACGGTCGACGCGACGATGGACGCCACGACCGACCCGGTCCGGCTCCTCGACCGCTACGCCCCCGCCGTCGACCTGTGCACGCTCACCGTCAAGGGTCCGATGGCCGGCGGCACGCGCTACGAGGCGGAGCGCGAGGTCGACGTGGCGGTGGGCGTCCAGATGATCCGCCGCGGCGGTGCGCGCGTCGTCAAGACCCGCTACTCCGTGTGGGTCGGGGCCGACGGCTGGGTCGTCGACGTGTTCGGCGGGGCGAACCACCCCCTCGTCGTCGCGGAGTGCGAGCGGACCGGTCCCGTCACGGACCTGCAGATCCCCGCGTTCTGCGTCACCGAGCTCACGGACGACCCCCGGTTCTCCAACGACGCGCTCGCGGGCCGCCCCTACGGCGCGTGGCGCGAGGAGTTCGAGGCCGAGCTCGCCGCGTCCGGCCCGCGGTTCCTCCAGGACTTCGGCCGCAACGAGCGGCTCTCCGGCCCGTAGGCACCGCGCGGGCACGCGCCCGGACGCGGGCCCTCGGGTCAGCGCAGCGCGTCCGCCGCGGCGCACACCGCGGCGACGTCGAACCGGACCGTGCGCCCGTCGACCGGCACCCACCCGGGCTCGTGCCCGAACAGGACCGCCCACGGCAGCGCGCCGGGCGACACGTGCTCGCGCGCCCGGTCGTGCGCGCGCGCCTCCGCGACCTCGCGCTCGACGGCGTCCTCCAGCGCGACGAGGTCGGCCCGCACCGCGTCGCCCTTCTCCGTGAGCCGGCGCGACCGCCCCGCCTCCAGGTAGCCGTCATGGCGGGCGCTGCGCACGACCTGGCGCGCGGCGTCGTGCACCCGGTGGCGCAGGGCGTCGTCGGCCGGGTCGAGCGCGACGCGCGCGCCCTCGCCCGCCGTCCCGCCGAAGAGGGTCGACAGCGCGAGGTGCTCGCGCTCGGAGGCACGCGACGCGTCGAGGAGGACGAGGACGGGAGGCTCGCCGGGCGCCGTCGGCTCCACGCGGACGAGGCCGCCCACGGCGAGGCTCAGCACCTGCGCGGCGAGCGCGTGCTCGGGACGGCGCAGGACGACCGCGGCGAGGAGCAGGTCGGCCACGGTCCGACGATACGGCGCGGGGCGGCCGCGCGCGGGGCGACCGGCCGGGGGCGCGTCAGGAGTTCTGGATCTCCTCGACGCCCTGGACGAACTCGAAGTGCCAGGGCTCGTAGGCGCCGCTGCCGCCGCGCTTGGCCCACGCCGGGTTCGCCCAGCCGTACGTGGCGCCGTTCTGGTTGATCCACGCGTAGACCTCACGCGAGCCGGTCTCCACGGAGCAGAGGTCGATCGCGAGCCCCCACCCGTGCATGGACCAGCCGGGGGGCGCCGCGAAGGCGCCGCGGGAGGACTTGAGCGAGACCTGCGTCGAGAGCGTGCGGTACGACGACACGAGGCAGAGGTCCCGGCCGAAGGTGGCCCGGAAGGCCTCGTTCATCGCGGAGAGCGCGACGGCCGCGTCGGGTCGCAGGTGCTCGTCCGCCTGCCACAGCTCGCACAGGGCGTGCTCGTCGAGGTTGCCGTTCGTGCCCTCGGGCCGGACGGTCGGGTCGCAGCCCGGCAGCGGGTCGCGGGCGGCGGAGCGGGAGGCCGCCTCGCGGCGCACCTCGACGCGGGGCGCGGCGGCGACGCTCGGGGAGACGGCGGGTGCGGTCGCGGCGGCGGTCGCGAGGTCGAGCGCGCTCGGGCCGACGGGGCGGGTCTCCGGCTCGAAGGGCGACCCGCTGCCGAGCGCGTCGTCGGCGCCCGCGGAGAGCGGCATCGCGATGGTCGCGGCGGCGAGCGTCCCGAGGACGGCGACGCGCGGCACCCAGCGGTGCTGGCTGGAGACCTGTGCCTGGGGGCGGCGACGCCGGGAGCCCTGCTCCGCCTCGCGCCGGGCCCGTCGTGAGTCGAGGGCGGGTGCGCCGTGCTGCGACTCCACCCGCCACCTGCCTCTCACGTCGTCGGGGTGGCTCCGAGCCACCGATGACCGATCAATCACGGAACAGTAACGAAGGGCTCCGGCGATGCCAAGTCCCCTGCTCAGAGCCTCGGCGGAGCACCTTCGGGGACCTCGCGCCGACCGGGCCGCCGGCCTACGGCCGACGCTGCATCGCGTCGCGCACCTCGCCGACGAGCTCCTCGAGGATGTCCTCGAGGAAGACCACCCCGAGCGCGCCCCCGCCCTCGGGACCGTCGACGCGCGCCAGGTGCGCCCCCGAGCGCTGCATGGCGCGCAGCGCGTCCTCCACCTCGTCGTCGGGCGCGGCGGCCGCGAGCGCCCGAACGCGCCACGACGGGACCGGGGCCTCGCGCGTCGTCTCGTCCGCGTAGAGCACGTCCTTGACGTGCAGGTAGCCCACGAGGTCGCCCGTGACGTCCGCGACGGCGAACCGCGAGAAGCCGGTCTTGGCGACCAGGCGCTCGACCTCGTCGGGCGTGCACCCTTCGGTGACGGTGACGAGGTCCGCGACGGGGACCATGACGTCCTGCGCGGTGCGCTCGGAGAACTCGATGGCTCCCGAGAGCAGCCCCTGCTCGTCGCGCAGCACCCCCTCGGCCTGGGAGTGCTCGACGATGGACTGCACCTCCTCGGCGGTGAACGCCGACGCCACCTCGTCCTTCGGCTCGACGCCCGTGGCGCGCACCGCGTGGTTCGCGAGCCAGTTGAGCGCGACGATGACGGGGCGCAGCACGCGCCCGATCCACACGAGCGGCGGACCGAACCACATGACGGCCGTCTCCGGCCCGGAGACCGCGAGGTTCTTCGGGACCATCTCGCCCAGCACCACGTGCAGGTAGACGACGATCGCGAGCGCCACGACGAACGCGATCGGGTGCGCGAGCGCGGTGCTCACGCCGAGCGCGTGCAGCGGGTCCTCGATGAGGTGCGCGATGGCCGGCTCCGCGACGACGCCGAGACCCGTGGAGCAGACGGTCACGCCGAGCTGGGCGCACGCGAGCATGAGCGACACGTGCTCCATCGCCCACAGGACCGTCTGGGCGCGGCGGTTGCCCTGCGCGGCGAGCGGCTCGATCGCCGAGCGGCGCGCGGAGATCACCGCGAACTCGGCGCCGACGAAGAACGCGTTGCCGGCGAGCAGGAGGAGCGCGACGAGGAGCGCGGTGGTCGAGCTCATGCGTCCCCCTCCGTCGGTGTCGCGCGGACCGAGAGCCGCTCGACGCGCCGCCCCTCCATCGCCTCCACGCGCAGCACCACGCGGTACCGTCCCTCGCCCGCGGCGATCTCGTCGCCGGGCTCGGGGACGCGGCCGAGGCGGGCCATGACGAGGCCGCCGAGCGTCTCGTAGGCGCCGTCCTCGGGGACGCGCAGCCCGGTGACCTCCGTGAGCTCGTCGGGCCGCATGACGCCGGGCACGAGCCAGGAGCCGTCCGCGCGGCGGGCCGCGCCGGAGCGCCGGGGGTCGTGCTCGTCCGCGACGTCGCCCACGAGCTCCTCGACGACGTCCTCGAGCGTGACGACGCCCGAGGTGCCGCCGTACTCGTCGACCACGACCGCCATCTGGAGGCCGAAGCCGCGGAGCTCGACGAGGAGCGGGCCGAGCCGCACCGTCTCGGGCACGCGCGGGGCGTCGGCCATGAGGGCCGCCGCCGGCACCTCGTGGCGCCGCTCGTAGGGGACGGCGACGGCGCGGCGCAGGTGGACGAGGCCGACGACGTCGTCGCGGTCCTCGCCGATGACGGGGAACCGCGAGTGCCCCGTGCGCCGGGCGGCGTCGACGACGTCCGCGGCGGTCGCGTCCCGGTCCACGACGACCATGCGCATGCGGTCGGTCATGACGTCGACGGCGCTCAGCTCGTCGAGCTCGATCGAGTTGGTGAGGAGGGTCGCGACGGAGACGTCGAGCGTGCCCTCCTGCGCGGAGCGGCGCACGAGGGCGGCGAGCTCGGACGCCGATCGGGCGCCCGACAGCTCCTCGCGCGGCTCGACGCCGACGCGGCGCAGGATCGCGTTCGCCGAGCCGTTGAGCACGGCGATGACCGGCCGGAACAGCTTGGTGAACTGCCGCTGCACGGGCACGACCTGCCGCGCGGTCGCGTAGGGCGCGCTGAGCGCGAAGTTCTTGGGGATGAGCTCGCCGAAGAGCATCGAGACGAAGTTCACGACGAGCAGCGCGAGCACGCCCGCGAGGACCGCGGAGGCCGCGTGGCCGAGCGGCGTCGAGCTCAGGGCGTCCCCGAAGAGCGCGAGGAGCGCGGGCTGCGCGGTGTACCCGAGGAGGATGGTCGTGAGGGTGATGCCGACCTGCGCCGAGGAGAGCTCGGTCGACAGGTGCTTGAGCCCGGCCCGGACGCTGCGGTCGCGGCGGTCGGGGCCGCCCGTCCCGCCCGACGGCGGGGAGCCGCGTCTGTCGCCCTCCTGGTCGGCGTCGTCCCCGGCGGGGAGGACGGCGGGGTCGAGGGTGACCAGGGAGAACTCGCTGGCCACGAAGACGGCGGTACCTGCGGTGAGGAGCACCCCGAGCGCGACCATGACCCAGTCGCCTACCACGGAGTGCTCCACCGATATCGGGAGGTGCTCTTCATCGTGCCGACGATGTTAGCGCTCGCCCCTCGCCCGGCGCCCGGGAGGGACGGCTCGGCGGCGCCCAGGAGGGGCCGCCCCGCCGTGCGACCTGGTGGCCGGACGGCGACGAAATCCGGCCGACCTGGGCCGACGTGTGCCACGCTGTATCCCATGGCAGATCCGAGGGCAGCGAGCGCAGCACCGACCGGCGCGGGGGCCGGTCCCGTCCCCGGCCGCGGGCCCGTGCCCACGACCGCCCCGGTGGCCGGCGGCGGCACCCCGCAGCAGGCGGCCACGGTCCTCGTCGTCGAGGACGAGCCCGCGATCGCGACCGCCATCGCGCAGCGGCTGAGCGCGGAGGGCTGGCGCGTCGAGGTCGCGCGCGACGGCCTGTCCGCCGTCGACGCCGCGGCGCGCCTGCGCCCGGACGCGATCGTCCTCGACGTCATGCTCCCCGGCATCGACGGTCTCGAGGTCACGCGCCGCATCCAGGCGGAGCAGCCCGTCCCGATCCTCATGCTCACCGCGCGCGACGACGAGACCGACATGCTCATCGGGCTCGGCGTCGGCGCGGACGACTACATGACCAAGCCGTTCTCCATGCGCGAGCTCGTCGCGCGCATCAAGGCGCTGCTGCGGCGCGTCGACCGCGCCACGCAGGCCGCGAGCTCCGCCCCGAGCGACCCGCCCATGACGGTGGGCGACGTGACGATCGACAAGGCCCAGCGCCGCGTCTACCGCGCGGGCGAGGAGGTCCACCTCACGCCCACCGAGTTCGAGCTGCTCGTCATGCTCGCGAGCTCGCCGAAGACGGTCCTCACGCGCGAGCGCCTGCTCGCCGAGGTGTGGGACTGGGCCGACGCCAGCGGGACGCGCACCGTCGACTCCCACATCAAGGCGCTGCGCCGCAAGCTCGGTGCGGACCTCATCCGCACGGTCCACGGCGTCGGCTACGCGTTCGAGCCGCCCGCCGGATGACCTCCTCCCCCGCCGACCCCGCCGGCGGCACGGACCCGGGGCAGGCGCAGGCTCCCGGCCCGGCGCGGCCGGGACCGCACCGGGCCCACACGATCCGCCCGCACCTCCCGGACGTCCGGCCGCTCGACTCGTTCCGCTCGCTGAAGATCAAGCTCGGCGTGCTGGTCGCCGCGACGGTGACGCTCGCCGTCCTCATCACGTGGATCGGGCTGCAGAACCAGCTCGGGCCGTCGCGCACGTTCCCGCTCGCGATCGTGCTGTCGCTGCTGCTCACGCAGCTCCTCGCGCGCGGCATGACGTCGCCCCTGCGGGAGATGACCGCCGCCGCCCGGGCGATGGCCGACGGCGACTACACGCGGCGCGTGCGCGCCACGAGCCGCGACGAGGTGGGCCAGCTCGCGGTGGCGTTCAACGTCATGGCGGAGGACCTCGCGACGAGCGACCAGGTGCGCCGGGAGCTCATCGCGAACGTCTCGCACGAGCTGCGCACGCCGATCGCGGCGCTCCAGGCCCAGCTCGAGAACGTCGTGGACGGGGTGACGCCCCCGACGCCCGCGACGATGGAGATGTCGCTCGCGCAGACCGAGCGCCTCACGCGGCTCGTCGCGTACCTCCTGGACCTGTCGCGCATCGAGGCGGGCGCGGCGGCGCTCAACATCACCCAGATCGACGTCGGCGACTTCCTCGAGGAGAACGCCGAGGCCGTGTCGATGGTCGAGGCGGGCAAGCAGCTGCGCTACGTCGTGGACGTCACGCCCCCGGACCTCGTGCTCGAGGCGGACCGCGAGCGGCTGCACCAGGTCGTGACCAACCTCCTGCAGAACGCGATCCGGCACTCGCCGCAGGGCGGGGAGATCCGGCTCGAGGCGTACCCGGTGGACGAGGACGTCGTGCTGGAGGTCGTCGACGAGGGCCCCGGGATCGCCAAGGAGGACCGCGAGCGGATCTTCGAGCGCTTCGCCCGGGCCAGCGCGACGGGCGCGCACACGACGACGGGCGGGTCGACGGGCGGCACGGGGATCGGGCTCGCGATCGTGCGCTGGGCGGTGGACCTGCACGGCGGCCGGATCGAGGTCGCGGACTCGCGCCGGGGGGCGACGATGCGCGTCACGCTGCCCGCGCACGCGGGCTCCGCGCCGCTCCCGCCCGAGGACGGCGACGCGTCGTACCCGGCGCACCCCGACGTGCGGTGACTCCGTCCTGACAGCGCGCGCACCCGCCCGCGCTCGGACGTGAGATGCGTCACACCGCCGCGCGGAGATACCTCGGGATGGCGTGGAATTCCGCGATCTTGCCCTCCGACGAGGTGCGCGTGGGGTCATGTTTGCCTGGCCCAGACACGGCGTGAAGAACCCGCGAACAGGCCGCGCCGGAACGCTCGGCCCGACGCCCGAGGCCGACGACGAGGGCCTAGGCTGGAGTGGTCCGGAACCCGGACGAGCCCGTGCCGACGTCGGGGGCGCCGCAGCAGCGGTGCGCCGTCGTACCACGGTCGCGGGCTGTGACCGACAGCGACCTGTGTGTGAAAGTGGGCGATCCTCGCGTGTCCCCGAAGGCTGAGTCAGAGGCGATCAGCGACGCAAGCTCCGTGTTCGGAGCGAACGAGTGGCTCGTCGACGAGCTGTACGAGCAGTACCTCCAGGACAAGAACGCGGTAGACCCCGCGTGGTGGGACTTCTTCGAGGACTACCGCCCTGCGGAGCGCTCGGACGCCGACACCACGAGCGACGCCCCGGCGGCGCCCGCGAACGGGTCCGTCCCGGCCGCGGCACCCGCGAACGGGTCCCGCCCGGCCGCGGCGCCGGTGAACGGCTCGCCCGCTCCGGCGGCACCCGCCGCGCCGGCACCTGCAGCGCCGACCGCCGTGACGGACGGCTCGGCCGCCGCCGAGGCCGCGCAGCGCGTCAAGCCGCCGAAGCTCCCGGCCGACCCGGCGGTCAACGCCGCGGTCGAGGCCGTGCACGCGTCGCGCCCCGTCGCGACCGCCCAGCCCGCGACGGCGCCGTACGCCCAGGTGCCCGCGCGCAAGGTCGCCGGCGCCCCCGCGCCCGAGGACCAGGCCACGGACGACGTGCAGAAGCTCCGCGGCCCGGCCGCGCGCGTCGTGACGAACATGGAGGCCAGCATCCAGGTGCCGACGGCGACGTCGGTGCGCGCGGTGCCGGCCAAGCTCATGGTCGACAACCGCATCGTCATCAACAACCACCTCGCGCGCGGTCGCGGCGGCAAGATCTCGTTCACGCACCTCATCGGGTTCGCGCTCGTCGAGGCGCTGGCCGACATGCCGGTGATGAACGCGAGCTACACGCAGATCGAGGGCAAGCCCGCGGTCAACCAGCCCGCGCACGTGAACTTCGGGCTCGCGATCGACCTGGCGAAGCCGGACGGCTCGCGCCAGCTCCTCGTGCCGAGCATCAAGAAGGCCGAGACGATGGACTTCGCCCAGTTCTGGGCAGCCTACGAGGACCTCGTGCGCCGTGCGCGCGGCGGCAAGCTCGGCGTCGACGACTTCGCGGGCACCACGATCTCGCTCACCAACCCGGGCGGCATCGGCACCGTGCACTCGGTGCCCCGCCTCATGCAGGGCCAGGGCACGATCATCGGCGTCGGCGCGATGGACTACCCCGCGGAGTTCGCGGGCGCCTCGACCGAGCGGCTCGCCCGCCTGGGCATCTCGAAGGTCCTGACGATCACGTCGACCTACGACCACCGCATCATCCAGGGGGCGCAGTCGGGCGAGTTCCTGCGCATCCTGTCGCAGAAGCTCCTCGGCGAGGACGGCTTCTACGACCGCGTCTTCGCCGCGCTGCGCATCCCCTACGAGCCGGTGCGCTGGGTCCGCGACAACACGACGGACGCCGAGATCGAGGCGGCCAAGCCCGCCAAGATCGCCGAGCTGGTGCACTCCTACCGCTCGCGCGGCCACCTCATGGCCGACACCGACCCGCTCGCGTACCGCCAGCGCAAGCACGGCGACCTCGACATCCAGAACCACGGCATGACGCTGTGGGACCTCGACCGCACGTTCCCCACGGGCGGGTTCGGCGGCCGCACCAAGTCGACGCTGCGCGACATCCTCGGCCTGCTGCGCGACTCCTACTGCCGCACCGTCGGTGTGGAGTACATGCACCTCGCCGACCGCACGCAGCGCAAGTGGCTCCAGGAGCGCCTCGAGTCCGGGTACGCGCGCACGCCGCGCGAGGACCAGCTCCGCATCCTGCGCCGCCTCAACTCCGCCGAGGCGTTCGAGACGTTCCTGCAGACGAAGTTCGTCGGGCAGAAGCGCTTCTCGCTCGAGGGCGGCGAGGCGCTCATCCCGCTGCTCGACGCGATCCTGTCGAAGGCCGCGGAGAACGGCCTCGACGAGGTCGGCATCGGCATGGCGCACCGCGGGCGGCTCAACGTCCTCGCCAACATCGCGGGCAAGAGCTACGCGCAGATCTTCGCGGAGTTCGAGGGCAACCTCGACCCGAAGAGCGTCCAGGGCTCGGGCGACGTGAAGTATCACCTCGGCACCGAGGGCGTCTTCACCGCCGAGACCGGCGCGACGACGAAGGTCTACCTCGCGGCGAACCCCTCGCACCTCGAGGCGGTCGACCCGGTCCTCGAGGGCATCGTGCGCGCCAAGCAGGACCGCATCGACCTGGGCGGCGACGGCTTCTCCGTGCTGCCGATCCTCATCCACGGCGACGCGGCCTTCGCGGGCCAGGGCGTCGTGCCCGAGGTGCTCAACCTCGCCCAGCTGCGCGGGTACCGCACCGGCGGCACCGTGCACGTCATCATCAACAACCAGGTCGGCTTCACCACGGGCCCGTCGTCGTCGCGCTCGACGACGTACGCGACCGACGTCGCCAAGGGCTACCAGGTCCCGATCTTCCACGTGAACGGCGACGACCCCGAGGCGTGCGTGCGCGTCGCCGAGCTCGCCTTCGCGTTCCGCGAGCAGTTCGACCGCGACGTGATCATCGACATGATCTGCTACCGCCGCCGCGGTCACAACGAGGGCGACGACCCCTCGATGACGCAGCCGCTCATGTACAACCTCATCGAGGCGAAGCGCTCGGTGCGCAAGCTGTACACCGAGAACCTCGTCGCGCGCGGGGACATCACGCTCGAGGAGGCCGAGCACGTCCTCCAGGACTACCAGGCCCAGCTCGAGCGCGTCTTCACCGAGACCAAGGAGGGCGGCTTCACGCCCGCCGCGGACCGCGAGCCGGTCGCCGGTCTCGAGCGCCCGGAGTCCCAGCTCGAGGACGCCGGCACGATGGTCGGCTGGAAGACGGCGATCGACCGCTCGGTCCTCGAGCGCGTCGGCCAGGTGCACGTCGCGCCGCCGGAGGGCTTCACCGTCCACCCGAAGCTCGCGCAGCTCCTCGAGAAGCGCCGGCAGATGTCCGTCGAGGGCAACATCGACTGGGGCTTCGGCGAGCTCGCCGCGTTCGGCTCGCTCCTCGTCGAGGGAACCCCGGTGCGCCTCGCCGGCCAGGACTCGCGCCGCGGCACGTTCGTGCAGCGTCACGCCGTCCTGCACGACCGCGAGACGGGCGCCGAGTGGACGCCGCTGCTGTACCTGTCGGCGGACCAGGCGAAGTTCTGGGTCTACGACTCGTCGCTCTCGGAGTACGCCGCGCTCGGGTTCGAGTACGGCTACTCGGTCGAGCGCCCCGACGCGCTCGTGCTGTGGGAGGCGCAGTTCGGCGACTTCGTCAACGGCGCCCAGACGGTGATCGACGAGTTCATCTCGTCCGCCGAGCAGAAGTGGGGCCAGTACTCCTCGGTCGTCATGCTCCTCCCCCACGGCTACGAGGGCCAGGGGCCGGACCACTCGTCCGCGCGCATCGAGCGCTTCCTCCAGCTCGCCGCCGAGGACAACATGACGATCGCGCAGCCGTCGACGCCCGCGTCGTACTTCCACCTGCTGCGCCGGCAGGCGTACGCCCGCCCGCGTCGTCCGCTCATCGTGTTCACGCCGAAGCAGCTCCTGCGCCTCAAGGCCGCCGCGTCGAGCGTCGAGGACTTCACGACCGGTACGTTCCAGCCCGTCATCGCGGACGCGACGGCCGACCCGGCGAAGGTCGACCGCGTGCTCCTCTGCACGGGCCGCGTGTACTACGACCTCCTCGCCGAGCGCACCAAGCGCGGCGACGAGGGCGTGGCGCTCGTCCGCCTCGAGCAGCTCTACCCGCTCGACGTCGACGGCATCCGGGCCGAGCTCGCCAAGTACCCGGGCGCCGAGGTCGTGTGGGTCCAGGACGAGCCCGAGAACCAGGGTGCCTGGTCGTTCGTGCACATCAACCTGCCCGAGGACCTGCCGCGCGTGAGCGTCGTCTCCCGACCGGCGTCGGCCTCCACGGCCGCCGGCACGGCGAAGAAGCACCAGGCGCAGCAGGCCGTGCTGCTGGAGCAGGCGTTCGCCCGCTGACCGGCCCGCACGACCCGCGCACGACGAAGGCCCCCTCCGCGCGGAGGGGGCCTTCGTCGTCGGTGCGCCGTCGCCGCCGCACCGGGGGGTCGGTCGTGCCGACCTACCAGCGGTCGTGGATCTTCTCGCGCAGGTAGCGGTCGTAGATCTCGCGCACGCCCGAGGTGAAGAGCGGGCCGAGGACGTCCGCGTCGCCCGCGGCGGCGTTCGACCGCGCCTGCTCGACGTTGCGCGCGCCGGGGATGACGGTCGACACGCCCGGCTGCTGCCAGACCCACGCGATGGCCACCTGGGCCGGGGTGAGGTCCTGCCCGACGACGTCGTGCACGAGCGTGGTGAACTCGGCCGCCGCCTGCACGCCGGTCTCGAAGTCGACGCCGGAGAACGTCTCGCCGACGTCGAACGCGCTGCCGTCGCGGTTGTACGTGCGGTGGTCGTCCGCGGCGAACGTCGTGTCCTTCGTGTACTTCCCGGACAGCAGCCCGGACGCGAGCGGGACGCGAGCGATGACGCCGACGCCGGCGTCGGACGCCGCGGGCAGCACCGCGTCGAGCGGCTTGAGCCGGAACGCGTTGAGAATGATCTGCACCGTGGCGACGTGGGGGCGCGCGATGGCCGTGAGGGCCTCGTCCACCGTCTCGACGCTCACGCCGTAGCTCGCGATCGCGCCCTCGGCGACGAGCGTGTCGAGACCGTCGTAGACCTCGTCGCGCGAGTAGACGGCGGTCGGCGGGCAGTGGAGCTGCACGAGGTCGAGCCGGTCGGTCCGCAGGTTGCGGCGCGAGCGGTCGACCCACTCGCGGAACTTCGCGAGCGTGTAGTTGTCGGCGTCCTGCGGCTCCCGGCGGCCCATCTTCGTGGCGACCGTGATCCCGTGGCCGGGGTTGTCGGCGAGGTAGGAGCCGATGATCTGCTCGCTGCGCCCGTCGCCGTAGACGTCCGCGGTGTCGAAGAACGTCACGCCGGCCTGCGCGGAGGCGTCGAGGACGGCGCGCGCGTCGTCCTCGCTCACGTCGCCCCAGTCGGCGCCGAGCTGCCAGGTTCCCAGTCCGACGACCGAGACGAGCCGTCCCGTCCGCCCGAGCACCTGTCGTTCCATCGTTCCTCCTCGTGCTGCGTCGGGTGCGCCGGAAGACACACCCGGGCACCGAGTCTGACGGGCGTGGGCGCATCGCGCACCCGCGCACGCCGAGTACCGTATGTGAGCGTGAACACCCATGCCCCCTCAGGAGCCCAGGTCCGCATCGCCCACGGCGACCACGCAGCGACGATCACCGAGGTCGGAGCGGCCGTCCGCGAGTACGCGGTGGGGGGCCGGCCGGTCTTCACGCCCTTCGGCGAGGACGAGGTGTCGCCCGCGTTCAACGGCGCCGTCCTGCTCCCCTGGCCCAACCGGCTGCGCGACGGGCAGTACACGGTCGACGGCACGACGTACCAGGTCCCGATCTCGGAGCCGGACCGCGGGACCGCGCTGCACGGCCTCGCGTGCTGGCAGCGCTGGACGGTCGTCGAGCACGTGGCCGCGCGCGCGACGCTCGAGCTGCACCTGCCGCCGTCGCCGGGCTACCCGTTCGACCTCGTCGCGCGCGTGACGTACTCGCTCGACGACGCGGGGCTGCGCGTCCACGTCCGCACGACGAACGTCGGCGCGGCGACCGCCCCGTACGGCGTCGGCTTCCACCCGTGGCTCTCGGCGGACGGCGCGGACCTCGACGCGTGCACGCTGCGCCTGGACGCGGCGAGCCGCGTCACGACCGACGAGCGGCTCCTGCCGACCGGCACCGAGCCCGTCACCGGCACCTTCGACCTGCGCGAGCCGCGCCTGCTCGCGGGCGTCGACCTCGACGACGCGTACGTGGACGTGCTGCGCGACGAGGACGGGCTGTCCTGGATCCGCCTCACCGCGCCCGACGGCCGCACGGCCGCCGTGTGGATGGACGGCTCGATGGACACGTGGCAGGTCTGTACGGGCGACCACGTCGGCGACGTCGCCTTCCGCCGCACCGGCGTCGCCGCCGAGCCGATGAGCTGCGTCGCGGACGCGTTCCGCACGGGCGAGCGCCTCGTCCGGCTCGAGCCCGGCGCGTCCCACGAGGTGACCTGGGGAGCGACGCTGGCCTGAGGCGTCCGGCCGCCGCGGCGGCCCCCCGCGCGGGTCGACACGCCGTCCGCACCGGCTCGGATCGACCCGCGCGGCCCGCGTCGGGGAGAATGGCGCTCGTGGAAGACGCGGTGAGTCGTGAGGTACGGATCTGCGTCGTCGGCGACGAGCTGAGCGCCGGCGTCGGCGACGCGAAGGCCCTGGGGTGGGCGGGGCGCGTCGTCGCGCGCACGCGCTTCCCCCAGCCGGCGTACGTGTTCCCGCTCGCCATCCCCGGCGAGACGACGACGGCGCTCAGCCAGCGCTGGGAGGCGGAGACCGCGCGCCGGTTCTCCCCCGAGCCGGACGTCGACAACCGCCTCGTCATCGGCCTCGGCCGCCACGACCTCGACGCGGGGCTGTCGGTCGCGCGCTCGCGCCTCAACCTCGCGAACGTGCTCGACGTCGCGGAGTCCCACCGCCTGCCCACGTTTGTCGTCGGGCCGCCGCCGGGCCACGCGCAGGACGCGGAGCGCCTCGCGGAGCTGTCCCACGCGTTCTCGGACGTCGCGAACCGGCGCCGCGTCCCCTACGTCGACACGTTCAGCCCGCTCGTCACGCACGAGCAGTGGCTCGCCGACCTCGCGCAGAGCGGCAACGGCTTCCCCGGCCAGGCGGGCTACGGGCTCATGGCGTGGCTCGTGCTGCACACCGGCTGGCACGCGTGGCTCGGCCTGCCCGACGACACCGTCTGAGCCCGCGGGGATGCACGAGGGGGAGGCGTGGTCGCGGACCACGCCTCCCCCTCGGCGTCGGGGCGGTACCGCTCAGCCGCGCGAGACCGTGAGGTCGCCCGAGACGGTGCTCGCCGACACGTAGGCGCCGCCCGCGCCGTGCTGGTCGACGTGGTCGACGGACGTGGTGCGCTGCGCGCTGGAGTCGAGCCGCACGCCGTCGAGCACGGCCTTGCCGGTGACGCTGCGGGCCTTGAGGTTCACGGCCGAGCCGGCGCCGAGGCGCACGGCCACGTCGCCCGAGACCGTGCGCGCGTCGACGAGCGGGGTGCTCTCGCGCGCGACGACCTCGACGCCGCTCGTGACGGTGCTGACCGACACGCGCCCGAGCGTGCCGCCGAGCGTGACGGTGCCGGACGCGGTGGTCACGTGGACGTCGCCGACGTGCTCGCCGACGTCGACGGAGCCGGTGGCCGTGCGGACCGACGCCGTGCCCGAGACGCCCTGGACGCGGACGGCGCCGGTCCCGGTCGTGACGGACACGTCCGCCCGCGTCCCGACGACGGTCGCCGCGGCGCGCGCGGTCGTCACCTTGAGCGGGACGCTCGCGGGCACGGTGACCCGCACGACGGCGCGGTCCTTGTCGCGCAGGCCCTTCGCGCGGTCGACGAGGCCCTCGATGCCGGCGAAGTCGTACCCGACGCGCAGCTCGCCGTCGTGCACGCTCACCTGCAGCGGGCGCTCGGACACCTCGCTCACGTCGAGGTGCGCCCCGCTCTCGCGGCCGGGGTCGGCGACGACGTCGACCGACCCGTCCGTGAGCTGGACGACGACGCGCCGGACGTCCGCGACGTCGACGCTCCGGGGGGCGTTGATGACCCAGGACTCGGTGCTCATGCGCTTCTCCTCGTTCGGTTCTCTGGTGCGTGGTCGGTGGTCTCGGGACGTCAGGGCAGGGTGGACCGCACGGCCCGGCGCGCGCTGTCGAGCACGGTGCGCAGCGTGTCGACCGTCAGCTCGGGCACGCCGCCGGTCGCGTCCGCCCGGCGCAGGTCCGCGCGGAGCTCGTCGCGGAAGCGCTGGAGCACGGCCTCCGCCTCGGCACGGCGCGCGGTCGACTCGCGACGCCGGGTGTCGTGCTCGCCGTCGCGCGGGCGGGCGCGCGCCGTCTGGGCGGCGGCGGCGAGCTCGGCGCGCAGGCCCCGCAGCGAGCCCTGCACGTCGGCGCGCAGCGCCTCGGCGCGCTGGCGCACCGTCTCGGCGATGCCGTGCTCGAGCGCCGCGACGTCCGCGCGCCGCGCCTCGATCTCGGCGCGCCCCGCGGGGGTCAGCTCGTACGTCGTCTTGCGCCCGTCGGCGCTGCGGTGGACCAGGCCCTCGTCCTCGAGCCGCGCGAGGCGCGGGTAGATCGTCCCGGCGCTCGGGCGGTAGGTGCCCCCGAACCGCTCGGAGAGCTCGGTGATGAGCTCGTACCCGTGCTTGGGCCCGGACGCGAGGAGCGCGAGCAGGTAGAGCCGGAGCTGGCCGTGGGCGAAGACGGTGGCCATCAGCGGTCCACCGGGCCGCTCGCGGGGGCCGGTCGCCCGGCGGGAGCACCGGGGCTGCCCCACGCCGGGGCGTCCGGGGCCGCGTCCTGCACCGGGGGCGCGTCGGCCGGGGCGGACGACGTCCCGGCCGTCCCCCGCAGCACGGTGACGTCGCCCGAGACGGCCGAGACGCGGACGGGCGCGCCCGCGCCGAGCCGCGCCGCGCGGTGGAAGGAGCGCGCGGACCCGCGCTGCTCCTCCCCGTCGACGACGAGCCGGCCGCTGAGGCAGCGCACGGCGTAGTCCATCGCGTCCGGGTCGGGCAGGCGCACGAGCACGTCGGCGGAGACGGCGCTCACCGTGATCTCGTCCGGCGTCGTGCGCGTGTCCACGGTCACGGAGCCGGAGACCGAGTCGAGCCGCAGCGAGCGCAGGGCACCCGTCGCGGTGAGGCCGCCGGAGACGGACTCCATCCGGACCGGGCCGTCGTGCTCGCTCGCGGCGACCTCGCCGGAGACGGTGTCGACGCGCAGCGGGCCGCGCGTCCGGCTCGTCATGACGGCGCCGGACACGGTCGCGAGCCGCACGCCCTCGCGGGCGCCCGCGATGAGCGCCTCGCCCTGCACGGTCGCGACCTCGACCTGCGCGCCCGCCGGGACGGCGACGTGGACCTCCGCGGCGTCCTTGCCGGTGTACGTGCGGAAGCGCTCGAGGAAGCCCTTCCAGCCCGCCTCGAACGGGCCGTAGCCCACCCGGAGCGTCGTCCCGTCGAGCCGCACCTCGAGCGCGCGCCCGCTCACCGAGTGCACCTCGACGCGCGCGTCGGTCCGTGCCGGGTCCTCGTGCGCGACGACGTCGATGCGCCCGCCGATCATCGTCGCGTCGAGCCGGCGCACGAGCGCGAGGTCGATGGCCTGCGGACCGGTGAGGGTCCAGAGCTCCTGCGTCATCCCGCGCTCCGTCCTGGTCGCCGCGCGCGCCGGGTCGACCAGGACGGCCGGGCAGGCACTCGCGATATATCTCGTTCCGCCAGACACGATATATCGCGTGCTCGACCGTGACAAGGGGTCGCGTGTGGGACCATGGGAGACGGACTGGACACGCCGAGACCGGTCGTTCCACGTCGACACCCGTCGAGAACCGCCGAGACCGGCAGCACTCCCCGACCGTCAGGAGAACACCATGAGCAAGCGCGGACGCAAGCGTCGCAGCCGCAAGGGCAACGCCGCGAACCACGGCAAGCGCCCCAACGCCTGAGACGGCGCAGCCCCCGCGAGCGGGAGCACGGAAGAGGGCCCGGACCGACGTCGTCGGTCCGGGCCCTCTCTCGTGCGCGCGGGCCCTCGGGCTGGCCCCGGGGCCCGGGTCAGCGGGTCTCGACGACCGTCGTCGTCGAGACCATCACGGTGAGCTGCGTGTGGATGCGCTCCCGCAGCCCCGCCGGCGCCTTCTCGTGGCACGAGCGGCGCACGAGCTGCTTGACGAGCTCCTCGACGCTCAGCTCGGCCAGGCACGGCGAGCAGTGCGCGACGTGCTGGCGCATGCGCAGCTCGTCGTCGGGCGTCATCTCGGAGTCCAGGTACTCGTACAGGTGCGTGAGCGCGTGCTCGCACTCGGACTCGCCCGCGGTCGAGTGCGGGATCGGGGTCACCGGCTCCTCGACCGAACCCCGTCCGGGCTCACGGGTCTCTGACGTGCTCACGACTCACCTCCGGGGCTCTTCGCGCCCACCAGTCCTCGCCTCGCGGCGTAGTCGGCCAGCAGCTCGCGCAGCTGGCGCCTGCCTCGGTGCAGGCGGGACATGACCGTGCCGATCGGTGTCCCCATGATCTCCGCGATCTCCTTGTACGGGAAGCCCTCGACGTCGGCGTAGTACACGACCATGCGCCGGTCCTCGGGGAGCTCCTGGAGCGCGCGCTTGACGTCCGAGTCCGGCAGGCGGTCGAGCGCCTCCGCCTCGGCCGAGCGCAGGCCCTGCGACGTGTGCGACGCCGCGCGCGCGATCTGCCAGTCCTCGACGTCGTCCGTCTGCGCCTGCTGCGGCTCGCGCTGCTTCTTGCGGTACGTGTTGATGAACGTGTTCGTGAGGATCCGGTACAGCCACGCCTTGAGGTTCGTGCCCGGGCGGTACTGGTGGAACGCCGCGAACGCCTTCGCGAACGTCTCCTGCACCAGGTCCTCGGCGTCCGAGGGGTTGCGCGTCATCCGCAGCGCGGCGGAGTACAGCTGGTCGAGGTACTGCAGGGCGTCCCGCTCGAACCGGGCGGCGCGCGCGGCGTCGCTCTCGGCCTCCGGGGCGCGGTTCGTGTCCTCGGCGTCCGTCGCGTCGGCGGGCGGCGTCGTACCGGCGGGCGCACCGTCGTCCGGCGTCGTTCCCGACGTCGTCGCAGGGCTGCCGGAGACGTCGCTGCCGGAGATTCGCTCTGTCATCAACAACGAGCCTAGTCCCCCGTTCGTCTGGGTGTTCGATGAGGCGTCCCGCGCACGGCTCGGCACCGACCACGCGGCGGCGAACGCGGCGTCCGGCGCCGGGGTCGTCGACGCGACCCGGGCGGCGGGTGCGGGAGTCTGGAGCAGGGCGGTCACGAGGGGTGCAACCCGCGAGCGCCCCCAGGCATTCCCGGCCCGGGCACCGCCGCGGGTGGCGCCGTCCCGGGGGGCGCGGCAGGCTGGGACCCACCGGAGGACGCCCGCCCAGGGCACCGGCGAGTCACCAGCGATGAGGAGAGAACCGATGCTGCTGCGTCACCTCGCGAGGCCCATGCTGGCCTCGTGGTTCGTCTACGACGGGGTCCAGGCCGCGCTCAAGCCGGCGGAGCACGTGCGGGCCGCGCGCGCGGGCGTCGAGCTCGTCGAGAAGCGCGTCGGCATCGAGGCCCCGCTCAGCGAGCGGCAGGTGACGACGCTCGTCCGCGCCCACGGCGCGGCGACGGCGGTCGCTGGCCTGTGCCTCGCCGTCGGCAAGGCGCCCCGGACCGCCGCGCTCGCGCTCGCCGCGCTCACGGTCCCGCTCGCCGTCGTCAACCAGCCGTTCACGGGCGGCGAGGCCACGCGCACCGAGCGGACGCGGAAGTTCGTCGCGAACGTCGGGGCGATCGGGGCCGCGCTCATCGCGGGCGCCGACTACGAGGGCCGCCCGGGCGTCCAGTGGCGTCTCGAGCGGGCGCGGCACGACCTCGCGCTCGCCAAGCAGGCGAAGCAGGAGGCCGTCGTCGCGGGGGCGAAGAGCACCGCGAAGGACGTGTCACGCTCGGCTCGCCGCGCCGCGAAGGCCGCCCAGGACGCCGCGCAGCACGCCGCGAGCAGCACCGCGGGCGCCGTGCACGACGCCGGGGCCGCCGTCCGCGCCAAGGTCGCCTGACGCGTCGCACCGCGCGGCCGCGCCCGTCCGCGGGGCGGGACCGGCCGCCGTCGGGCGGCGACGCTCCACTAGCCTGGACGCCATGACGACGCAGCCCCCCGCGCCCACCGACGCACCGTCCCCCGCCCCGGCCGACGCCTGGGTCGCGCCCACGGCGGGCGGGCCGCTCGACGCGACGGTCGAGGTCCCGGGGTCGAAGTCGCTGACGAACCGGCTGCTCGTGCTCGCGGCGCTCGCCGACGGCCCCGGGACGCTGCGCGGCGCGCTGCGCAGCCGCGACGCCGACCTCATGATCGCGGCGCTGCGCGCGCTGGGCGTGGGGATCGAGGAGGGCGCGTCGCCGACCGAGCTGCACGTGACACCCGGCACCCTGCGCGGACCGGTCGACGTCGACTGCGGGCTCGCCGGGACGGTCATGCGCTTCCTCCCGCCGGTCGCGGCGCTGGCGGACGACGCGGTGCGGTTCGACGGCGACGAGGGTGCGCGGGTGCGGCCCATGGGCCCGGTGGTGGCGGCGCTCAGCGCGCTGGACGTCCCGGTCGCGGGCGACGACGGCGGCAGCCTGCCCACGACGCTCCCGTTCACCGTGGGCGGGCGCGGCCGGGTCCGCGGCGGGTCCGTCGACATCGACGCGTCGGCGTCGAGCCAGTTCGTCTCCGGGCTGCTCCTCGCGGCGGCGCGCTACGACCAGGGCCTCACGGTCCGGCACGTCGGGCACACGCTGCCGAGCATGCCCCACATCGAGATGACGGTGGAGGTCCTGCGGGAGGTCGGGGTCGTCGTCGACGACTCGCGCCCGGCGATCTGGCGCGTCGAGCCGGGGGCGATCGCGGCGCGTGACGTGCAGGTCGAGCCCGACCTGTCGAACGCCGCGCCGTTCCTCGCGGCCGCGCTCGTCGCCGGGGGCACCGTGCGCGTCACGGGCTGGCCGACGGCGACCACGCAGCCCGGCGCGATGGTCCCCGAGCTGCTCGAGGCCATGGGCGCCACGTCGTCCCTGGACGGCGACGTGCTCACCGTGACGGGCACGGGCGAGGTGCGCGGCGTCGACGTGGACCTCCACGCCGCCGGCGAGCTCGCCCCCACGATCGCCGCGCTCGCGGCCCTCGCCGACGGGCCCAGCCGCCTGCGCGGCATCGCGCACCTGCGCGGGCACGAGACCGACCGCCTGGCCGCGCTCGCGGCCGAGATCACGCGCCTCGGCGGGCAGGCCGAGGAGACGCGCGACGGGCTCGTCATCACGCCGCGCCCCCTGCACGGCGCCGTCTTCCGCACCTACCACGACCACCGCATGGCGACCTCGGCCGCCGTGATCGGGCTGCGCGTGCCGGGCGTCGGCGTCGAGAACGTCGCGACGACGGCCAAGACGCTCCCCGGCTTCGCGGGCATGTGGGAGCGGATGCTCGGCGGCTCGGGGGCGGCGGCCCGCTGATGGCCCGCGTCCCGGACGAGTCCGACTTCCGCTCGCGCCCCGGCAAGCGCGGCAGCCGCCCGCGCACCAAGCAGCGCCCCGAGCACGCGGACGCGGTGACCGGGTTCGTCACGGGCGTGGACCGGGGCCGGTACACGCTGCTCGTGGGCGGGACCGACGACGGGACGGTCGTCGGCGCCGAGGACGAGCGCACCGTCCTCGCCATGAAGGCGCGCGAGCTCGGGCGCACGCGGATCGTGTGCGGGGACCGCGTCGACCTCGTCGGCGACGTCACCGGGGACGACGGCTCGCTCGCGCGCATCGTCCGCATCCAGGAGCGGTCGTCGGTGCTGCGCCGCACCGCCGACGACACCGACCCGTACGAGCGCGTCATCGTCGCGAACGCGGACCAGCTCGTCGTCGTCACCGCCCTCGCCGAGCCCGAGCCGCGCACGCGCATGATCGACCGGTGCGTCGTCGCCGCGTACGACGCCGGCATGGACGTCCTGCTGTGCCTCACCAAGGCGGACCTCGCCGACCCGGCGCCGCTGCGCGCGCTGTACGAGCCGCTCGGCGTCTCCGTCGTCGTCACGCGGCGCGCGCCCGACGGCCTCGCGCCGGACGGCTGGGCCATCGAGCCGCTCGACGCGGTCCGCGAGGCGCTGGCCGGGCGCACGTCGGTGTTCGTCGGGCACTCGGGTGTGGGGAAGTCGACGCTCGTCAACGCGCTCGTGCCCGACGCCCGGCGCGCGACGGGGCACGTCAACGACGTCACGGGGCGCGGCCGGCACACGTCGACGTCGGCGGTCGCGCTGCGCCTGCCGGGCGGCGGGTGGGTCATCGACACCCCGGGCGTGCGGTCGTTCGGGCTCGCGCACGTGCAGGTTGACCACCTGCTGCGCGCGTTCGAGGACCTCGACGCCGTCGCCGCCGCGTGCCCGCGCGGGTGCACCCACCTCGACGACGCCCCGGACTGCGCGCTCGACGACTGGGTGGCGGACTCCCCCGACGACGCCACCCGCGACGCCCGCGCGGCGCGGCTCGAGTCGTTCCGGCGCGTGCTCGCCTCGCGCACCGGCGCCGCCTGAGCCCGCACCCCGCGCGGCGCCTCCCCCGGCCCGTGCGCGCACCGCTACGGTGTGAGCCATGACGCCCCCCTCGACGCGCGGCTACGACGACGACCTGCGCCTCGCCCACGTGATCGCCGACCAGGTCGACGCCCACACCCTGTCGCGCTTCAAGGCGCTCGACCTGCACGTCGAGTCCAAGCCCGACTCGACGCCCGTGAGCGACGCCGACCGGACCGCCGAGGAGATCATCCGCGGCCAGCTCGGCCGGGCCCGCGGCCGCGACGCGATCGTGGGCGAGGAGTACGGCGAGACGGGCCACGGCGCCCGCCGCTGGATCGTCGACCCGATCGACGGGACGAAGAACTTCGTGCGCGGCGTCCCCGTGTGGGCCACGCTCATCGCGCTCGCCGACGGCGACGAGGTCGTCGTCGGGCTGGTGTCCGCGCCCGCGCTCGGCCGGCGCTGGTGGGCCTCGAAGGGCACCGGCGCGTGGACGGGCAAGTCGCTCGCCGCCGCGTCGCGCCTGCGCGTCTCGGGCGTCTCGTCGTGGTCCGACGCGTCGCTCGCCTACGCGTCGCTCGACGGCTGGGAGGAGCGCGGGAAGCTCGAGCCGTTCCTCGACCTCATGCGCGGCGCGTGGCGCACGCGCGGCTACGGCGACTTCTGGTCGTACATGCTCGTCGCCGAGGGCGCGGTCGACGCGGCCGCGGAGCCCGAGCTCGAGCTCTACGACATGGCCGCGCTCGTGCCGATCGTCACCGAGGCGGGCGGGCGGTTCACGTCGCTCGACGGCGCCGACGGCCCGTGGGGCGGCAACGCCGTCGCGACGAACGGCCTGCTGCACGACGAGGTGCTGGGCCGCCTAGCCTGACGGGGCTCGTCACCCCGGCGGCCTCCCAGATTCGGTCCGCCCCGGGTTCGCCCCGGCCTCAGCCGCGCGGCACGTCCTTGAGCTCGGACCAGTCGTACCAGAGCAGGTCGCGCTCGCCCACGCGCTCGATGGCCGCGTCGAGCGCCGCGTCCGCGTCGGGACCGTCGTCGTCCGCCGCGGCGAGCACGGCCTCGACGTCCGCGACCGCCTCCGGCTCGTCGACGTGCACGCACACGATCGCGACGTCGGGCACCGTGCGCAGCACCTCGACGGCGCTCGGGGCGGGCGCGTCCTCGTCGTCGGAGTCCTCGGCCCCCACGACCTGGACCGCGCCGTCGGGCACCTCGAGCGTGACGACGAGCCGCTGCCGCGGCGCGTCCGGGCGCGACGCGACGAGCGCGAGCGAGTCGTCCGCCGCCTCGAGCGCGGCCGCGTACTCGAGGCCCTCCTCGTCCTCGTCGGGCAGCGCACGCGTCAGCGCGGCGGTCACGGCGTGGGCGCCGCGCGGGGCGACGGTCCACCGGGCGGCGTCGGCGGTCACGGTGACGGCGTCGAGCTCGTCGAGCGTCGCGGGGAGATAGATGCGCATGGGTTCAGTGTGCCGCCTCGAGCACCGGACCGGGCGCCGCACCACGCCCGGACGGGGCGGCCTCCCGCACTGCCTCCGCGAGCCGGGCCAGCGCGCGCCGGGCAGGGCTCGCCGGGGCGGTCTCGCCGAGCGTCCTTCCCTCCCGGAGGGCCACGTCGACGGCGGTGTCCTCCGGCACGACGTGCAGGTCCTCGACGCCGGCGTACCGCGCCATCGCGTCGCGCACCGCGCGCTCGGGCCGTGGCCCGACGACGCTCGCCCGCACCCGGTTCGCGACGACGACCCGGACCGCGGCGACCGCCGCCCCGGAGTCTCGCAGCTCGTCGAGCGCGCGGACGAGGCGCTGCAGCCCGACCGGGTCTCCGCCGCCCACGACCACGACGACGTCCGCGGCGCCCAGCGCGCTGAGCGTCGCGTCGTGGCGCTGCGGGGCGCGGGTGTCGTAGCTGAGCAGCTCGTCCTGCTCGATGCCGAAGCCGCAGTCGACGACGGTCCAGTCCGCGACCGACCGCGCCACCTGCCACACCGCGTCGAGCGACGGGCCCGGCAGCTCGGGCCAGCGCGCCGCGCGGGCGAGGCCCGTGAGGACGCGGACACGGGGCACGAGCACCGGGGCCAGCGCGCGGAGGCCCGCGGCGTCGAGCACGCCCTGACCGGCGCTGCGGGCCGCGGCGGCGAGCCCCGGGGACTCGTCGAGCAGCCCGAGGCGCTGCGCGACCGTCCCGCCGTACGTGTCCGCGTCGACGAGCAGCACCTCGGCCGGAGGCCCGACGGTGGCCGTGGCAGCCGCGTCGACCTCTTGCGCCCGGCGTGCGGCGCGGCGCCGCCGCGGCCGTCCCGCGGGTGCCGGGCCCGCGAGCTCGGCCGCGAGGTTCGTCGCGACGGTCGTGCGGCCCGGCGCCCCGGTCGGGCCCCAGACGGCGACGGTCCGGCCGTCGCGCCGGTCGCCCTCGTCGTCGGCCGGCACGGGCGCCGGGACGCGGGCGGGCGCTCCGGGCGGGCCCGCGTGCGCGGTGCGCGCCGGCACGACCGCCCGGACGGCGTCGCACAGGGTGCCCGGCGACCGGTCCACGTCCACCACGGTGTCCACCCCGTGGGCCCGCAGCCGGTCCTCCTCCCACGTGCCCCCGGGGGCGAGCGCGACGACCCGGACGTCGTGCGCGTGCAGGTCGGCCACGGCCTGCCGGTCCAGCGCCGGGAGGTCGTGCGAGACGACGGCGACCCGCCCGGCCCCCGCGGCCGCCGCGGCGAGCAGCTCGACGACGTCCGCGCAGCGCCGCGTCACCCGCAGCCCCGACGCGTCGAGCGTCGTGACGACCTCCGCCTCGCGCGCCCCGCGGACCGCGCACAGGACCGTCGTGACCGTGGTCGCGCCGCTCACCCCGCACCGCCGACCGGGACCAGCGCGAGGGTCCCCTCCCCCGCGACGGCGGCGAGCACGGCGGGGAGGTCGTCGACCTCGACGAGCAGGTGCACCGTCGTCGGCCCGCCGACCACGAGCGTGCCCTCGCCCTCGTCGACCTGGGCGACCGTGACGCCGCCGACGAGCATCTCCGGCACGGCACCCGGCCCGTCCGGGACGTCCTGCGCGACGTCCGGGGACGGTGCGGCGGCGGCCTCCGGGACGTGCCAGAGGTCGACGTCGGCGCCGGCCACGATCCGCTCCGAGAGGCCCGACGTCACGGGCACCGCGACCGCCCGCACCGCGAGGTCGGTGGCGGCACCGAGCGCCGTCGCCGGGACGAGCTCGCCCGCGGCCACCGTCCGCAGGACGACCGCCTCGTCCGGGAGCCCGTCCTCGACGAGCAGGTAGCGGTCGGTCTGCGCGCCGAGCCGCACCTCGACCGTACGCAGCTCGGCCGCACCGACGGTGGTGCCGGGCGTCAGCGGCGTCCCGGCCGCGTACACCGCGACGGTCCGGCTCGCGCTGCTCACGGCCCAGGACCCCAGCGCGACGGACAGCGCCACCACGACGACCCCCACGAGCAGCCGCGGGTCCTTCCAGCCCGGCCGCCGCAGCCGCGCGGCGGGCGGGGGCGTCGCGGCCCCCGGGACGGGTCGTTCCACGGTCGTCGTCATCCATCTCCCCCTCGGTGGTCGGCACGTCGCCCGTGCCGCGGCTTCATGATCCCCGGTCGGCGGGGCGCGTGGCAGGGCCTGTGGACGAGCACCGCGGTGGGGTGTGGGCGTGCCAGACTGACGCCATGCCCCAGCGGTTCCTCACCCTCGCCGACGTCACGGACGAGCTCAACATCTCGGCGGCCCAGGCGTACGCGCTCGTCCGGTCGGGAGAGCTGCCCGCGATCCAGGTGGGCGGTCGCGGCCAGTGGCGGGTCGAGGTGAGCGAGCTCGAGGCGTACATCCAGCGCATGTACGCGCAGACGCGCCAGCGCATCGAGGCGGGCGACTTCGACGGCTGACGGCACGCCGTCGCACCTCCGCGGTCCTGTACCGCGTCCCCACGCCGTAGCACGACGACGTCTCCGCTCCCTCGGCTCCCCCTGCCGCGCGCTCACCTCGGTACGTACCCCGTCTCCGCCTCGCTGACGCACACGAGGGCCGACCAGGGGACCACCCGCGCGCCGTGTGCGCTGCCGGGCGACGGCTCGAGGTCGAGATGGTCCTTCCCCACCCGGGCGACCCACCCGGACCAGGACCCGGCGGTCGTCCGCACCTGGACCGGTCTCCGGTCCCGCTGGAGCGCCCGCAGCACGTGCCCGAGGCCGAGCGTCGCCGACCGGGACGAGCGCGGCGGGTCGGCGTGCCGCCCGAGACCTCGCACCGCGACCACGGCGTCCAGCGGGACGAGGTGCTGCCGGCGGCCGTCGACGACCAGCGCCCACTCCTGCGCGACCTCCCGCACCTCGCCGGTCACCGCCGACGCGTCGCGGAGCTCGAGCGTCACGGGCCCCGGCGCGGCGCGCAGCCGCTCGGTGAGGAGCACCGTCGCGTGCTCCGCCCGGGTCAGGTCGGCGACCGCGGCGACGCGGTCCTGCGACTCCGCCGCGGCGAGCTGCGCCGCGAGGTCGTCGAACAGGGCGTCCCATCGCATCGGCACACCGTAGCGGGGTACCACCGCACCCGACCCTCCGTCGTCCACATCACGGGACGGGCCTGGACAGGCGTCGATCCTGCGCGCTTAGATCGATGTGTCGTCATCAAACGACACCAAACGACATCAAAAGCCGTCGAGTGCGCGACGGCAGGCAGGGGGCAACGATGGACCGGGGTACTGCTGCATCCCGACGAGCCGGGGGTCTGCTCGCCCTCCTTGCGCTCGTCCTCGCCCTGGGCGGCGCGACGACCGTCCTGTCGCTCCGGGCGCTGCACCTCGTCGCCGCGCTCCCGACGCACCGCGTCGAGCCCTGGGTGGAGCTCGCCGCGGTGTCGGTGGGCGCGCTGGCCGCCCTCTGGGTCGCGCTCAGCGCGCTCGTCGCGCTGGCCTGCGTGGCTGCCGGTGCCGCCGGGCGGTCCTGGACGACGGGAGAACGACTCCTGCGCCGTGCGGCGCCGGCCGTCGTCCGGCACGCGGCGCGCGCCGCCGTCGGCGCCACCGTCGGCGCGGGTCTGCTCGTCGCCGGCGGGGCGGCGCACGCGGCCGCCCCGGCGGACGACCCGGGCGTCGTCGCCGTCGATCTCGGGTGGCGACCCAGCGGTGCCGTCGCAGCGGACGAGGGCACGGTGTCGGGGAACGGCGCACCGGAGAGCGCCGCTTCGACGTCCCGGACGACCCCCGGCGCCTCGTCCGCCACGGCGGACGGCTCCATGGCGGGTTCCGACGGTCCGTCGAGCATCCGGGCGGACGCCGCGCCGGGCCAACCCGCGCCGGTCACCTCGGTGCCGCCGTCTTCGGTGCCGACATCGTCCGTGCCGGCGCCTTCGGTGCCGCCCTCCGGGGTGCCGGGGGACGCCGGCACGTCGCAGGACCCCCACCGCTCGCACGGTGCCACCTCCGCAGCGACCGACGCGCCGCCGTCGACCAGCACCGAGAGTGCTGGTGCGGGAGACGCCGCGGGCTCTGGAGGGAAGCACGCCGCCGGGGCGGGCGTCGTCGGCCAGGGGGCAGAGGCCTCCGGCGCCGCGGGACCGACGGTCGCCGCGGAGGGGACCTCGTCGGACGCCGCCCGCCAGCGCGACGCGGCGCTGGCCGTGACGCGCGATGTGCCCGGCCCGGAGACCGCGCCGGAGGTGGTCGTCGTGCGCGGCGACTCGCTGTGGTCGATCGCCGCCCGGCACCTGCCCGCAGGGTCCACCGACGCGCAGGTCGCGGAGGCGGTGGAGCGCTGGCACGCGGCGAACGCCCACGTCGTGGGCGCGGACCCCGACCTCGTCCGGCCGGGCCAGGTCCTCGTCGCACCGTCCGCCTGACCACCGCCGACCTCGAAGGAGCCCCACCATGACCGCTCCCCTGCTGGCCGGCGCGCACGCCCCGGTCACCACCGTGACACCTGCGGCCGCACCGACGGCCCCTCCCACGAGCGGGGCCACGGTCCGCCCGCTCCGCTCGACGAGCGTCCCGTCCGCCCCGCCGGCGCGGCTGCTCCGCTGCCTCGGCGACCCGACCGTCGCCACGGTCGACGTGACCGACCCGACGGCGGCCCGCGTGCCGCAGCACGTCGTCCGGGGTCGTCCCCTCGGGCGCCCGACGACGCCTGTGCCCCCGCCGGACCCGACCGCGCTGTGCTGCGCCGTGGTCCGGGCTGCGGTCGAGGTCGTGCGGGGCGAGCGCACGGTGGGACAGCTCGCGCGGTGGGTGTCGCCGGAGATCTACGAGGCGCTCGCCCGGCGCGCTCGGCTCGTGGCCGACGGGCCGGGCGAGACCCCGGCCCGCCCGGTCGCCGTCCGCCGCGCGCGCGTCCTGCGCATCGGCGACGGCGTCGCCGAGGGGACGGTCGTCGTCCAGGACGGGGACCGGGTCCGCGCCGCCGCGGCGCGGCTGGAGGCGCGCCGCGGAGCCTGGCGCGTGGTCGCGCTCGAGATCGGCTGAGCCCTTCCCGGACCGGGCACGACGACGCCCTTCCTGGTCCGGGCACGACGACGCCCTTCCCGGACCCGACATCCCCGGCGGCCTTCCTGGCTGGGCACCACGACGGCGAGGCGCCCACCCGCAGGTGGACGCCTCGCCGTCGTCGTCAGGGTGCCCGGCGGACGGGCACCCGGTCAGGCCTCGTTCTGGCCGTGGCAGACCTTGTACTTCTTGCCGGAGCCGCACGGGCACTGCGCGTTGCGGGGCGTGCCCGGGAAGGTCCGGCCGTCGCTCTCGACCGCCGTCGCCTCGCCGTGCAGCGCGCGGCGCGAGCGTCGGCCCGCGTCGCCCGACACCACGGCCTGGCCCGTGCCGTCCTCGCTCGGGGCGGTGTACGACAGCGGGACCTGGCGGTCGGGGCCGTCGAGGCCCTTCGCGATGAGCGTGCCGGGGCGGTCGCCGCCCGGGCCCTCGGCCGCGGCACGTGCCGCCACCGGCTCCGGCGCGACCGGCGCGTCCTCGACGGGCGCGTCCTCCACGGAGGCGTCCTCGACCGGCTCGTCCGCGACGGGCGAGTCCTGCGTCGGCGCCGCGTCGCGCTGCGCCGCCGCCGCGAGACCGGCCGCCGCACCGGCCGACGCGGCACCCGCCGCGCCGCCGAGCGCCTGGCCCGCGGCCGACTGCGCGGCCTGCGCCGCACCCGCGACGGAGATCGCCGGCGCCTGGCCCGTGGCCGCGCCCGGCTCCGCGACCTTGACTTCGAGGTTGAAGAGGTACCCGACCGTCTCCTCCTTGATGGCCTCGGTCATCGCCTGGAAGAGCTGGAAGCCCTCGCGCTGGTACTCGACCAGCGGGTCGCGCTGCGCCATCGCGCGCAGCCCGATGCCCTCCTTGAGGTAGTCCATCTCGTAGAGGTGCTCGCGCCACTTGCGGTCGAGGACCGAGAGCGTCACGCGACGCTCGAGCTGGCGCATGTTCGCCGCGCCGAGCTGCTCCTCGCGGTTCTGGTAGGCGATGCGGGCGTCCGAGAGGATCTCCTCGAGCAGCATCTCGCTCGTGAGTCGCGTCTCGCCGCCGGCCTGCTCCACGACCTCGTCCACCGTGATGGAGATGGGGAACACCGCCTTGAGCGCGGTCCACAGCCCCTCGAGGTCCCAGCTCTCCGGGTTGCCCTCGGCCGTGGCGCCCTCGACGTACGCGGTGACCACGTCGGTGAGGAAGTGCTGCACCTGCTCCTGCAGGTCCTCGCCCTCGAGCACGCGGCGGCGCTCGTCGTAGATGACGGTGCGCTGGCGCGACAGGACGTCGTCGTACTTGAGGACGTTCTTGCGGATCTCGAAGTTGCGCGACTCGACCTGGCCCTGCGCGCTCGCGATGCCGCGCGTCACCATCTTCGACTCGAGCGGCACGTCGTCGGGGAACCCGGCGCGGTTCATCATCGACTCGGCGAGCGTCGAGTTGAACAGGCGCATGAGGTCGTCCTGCATGGACAGGTAGAACCGGGACTCGCCCGGGTCGCCCTGACGGCCGGAACGACCACGGAGCTGGTTGTCGATGCGGCGCGACTCGTGCCGCTCCGTGCCGAGGACGTAGAGACCGCCGAGCTCGCGGACCTCGTCGTGCTCCGCGGCGACCGCGGCCTTCGCCTTCTCCAGCGCGTCGGGCCAGGCGGCCTCGTACTCCTCCGGGTTCTCCGCCGCGTCCAGGCCGCGCGCCGCGAGGTCCGCGACCGCCATGAACTCCGCGTTGCCGCCGAGCATGATGTCCGTACCGCGGCCGGCCATGTTCGTCGCGACCGTCACGGCACCCTTGCGGCCCGCGAGCGCGACGATCGCCGCCTCGCGCTCGTGCTGCTTCGCGTTGAGGACCTCGTGCGGGACGCCCTGCTTCTTCAGCTTGGACGACAGGAGCTCCGACTTCTCGACGCTCGTCGTGCCGACGAGCACCGGCTGGCCCTGCGCGTGGCGCTCGACGATGTCCGCGACGACGGCGTCGAACTTGCCCTCCTCGTTCTTGTAGACGAGGTCGGGCTGGTCGACGCGCTGCATCGGGCGGTTCGTCGGGATCGGCACGACGCCGAGCTTGTAGGTGCCCTGGAACTCGGCCGCCTCGGTGTCGGCGGTACCGGTCATGCCCGCGAGCTTGGAGTACAGGCGGAAGTAGTTCTGGAGCGTGATCGTGGCGAGCGTCTGGTTCTCCGCCTTGATCTGCACGCCCTCCTTGGCCTCGATGGCCTGGTGCATGCCCTCGTTGTACCGGCGGCCGGGCAGGATGCGGCCCGTGTGCTCGTCGACGATCATGACCTCGCCGTTGAGCACGACGTAGTCCTTGTCGCGCTTGAAGAGCTCCTTCGCCTTGATGGCGTTGTTGAGGAACCCGATGAGCGGCGTGTTGAGCGACTCGTACAGGTTGTCGATGCCGAGGTAGTCCTCGACCTTCTCGATGCCGGGCTCGAGCACGCCGACCGTGCGCTTCTTCTCGTCGACCTCGTAGTCCGTCCCGGGGTTCAGACGGCGCACGACCTTGGCGAACTCACCGAACCAGCGGTTCGTGTCGCCCGAGGCCGGGCCCGAGATGATGAGCGGCGTGCGCGCCTCGTCGATGAGGATCGAGTCGACCTCGTCGACGATCGCGAAGTTGTGGCCGCGCTGCACGAGGTCGTCCGTGGACCACGCCATGTTGTCGCGCAGGTAGTCGAAGCCGAACTCGTTGTTCGTCCCGTACGTGATGTCGGCGGCGTACTGCTCGCGCCGCTGCGCCGGCGTCTGGCCGGACAGGATGACGCCGGTCGACAGGCCCAGGAAGCGGTACACGCGGCCCATGAGCTCGGACTGGTACTTCGCCAGGTAGTCGTTCACCGTGACGACGTGGACGCCCTTGCCCTCGAGCGCGTTGAGGTACGCGGCCGTCGTCGCGACGAGGGTCTTGCCCTCACCGGTCTTCATCTCGGCGATGTTGCCGAGGTGCAGCGCCGCGCCGCCCATGAGCTGGACGTCGAAGTGCCGCTGGCCGAGCGTGCGCCGCGACGCCTCGCGCACCGCGGCGAACGCCTCGGGGAGCAGGTCGTCGAGGGTCTCGCCCGCCTCGAGGCGCGCCTTGAAGCGGTCGGTCTCCTCCCGCAGCTCCTCGTCGGTGAGATCCTCGAAGCCGGGCTCGAGCTTGTTCACCTGGTCGGCGATGCCGGACAGCTTCTTGAGGATCCGGCCCTCGCCGATGCGAAGGACCTTGTCGAGGATCGAAGGCACGCAGGACTCCCGTATCGATCGGTGCCCGGGCCGGGTGGTCCGGGAGCAGAGCCGACGCTCTGCCGCGCGGGCGCGCACGGCAGCGGACGTCGGCAACGTCACACAACATCGTAGGGGAGTCGGGGCCGCGCCGGTCCCGTCCGGGTTTCGCCGACGACGAACCTCTCCACCGCGACGTCGTCCGCCAGCCTACGGCGAGGGCCACCCGGGCCGGGCGCCTCGTCCACCGCCGACGCGGCCGTCGGGACGATCGCGGCGGCGGCGCCGCCAGCGACGACGGCAGCGACGACGTCAGTGCGCCGCGACCTCGGCGGCGAGCGCGGGCGCCAGGTCCCCCACCGGGGCGACGTCGACCTCCGGCACCCCCAGCCACCGGCCCAGCACGTGCAGCTCGGCGGCGAGGCGCGCCGCCGTCTGCGGCCCGGCCGCCTGCTCGCGGTGCGCCGACTGCACGCGCAGCACCCCGGCCCGACGGTCGGCCTTGAGGTCGACGCGCGCGGTGAGCGCCTCGCCCTCGAGGAAGGGCAGGACGTAGTAGCCGTGCACCCGCTTCGCCGCGGGCACGTAGATCTCGATCCGGTAGTGCACGTCGAACAGCCGCTCGAGGCGCGTCCGCTCGAACACGAGCGGGTCGAACGGGTTGAGCAGCGTCGTCCCCGTCGCGCGCCGCGGGAGTGCCGCGTCCGCGTGCAGGTAGGTCGGCTCGTCCCATCCCCGCACGGTCACCGGGCGCAGGGTGCCCGCCTCGACGAGCTCGTCGAGCGCCGTCCGCACCGCGGGCCCCTTGAGCCGGAAGTAGTCGCGGAAGCAGCGCAGCGTCCCGACGCCGTGCGCGCGGGCGCCGATCTCGAGCAGCGCCCGGAGGGCGTCGGCGTCCGCGACCGGCGGCGCCGCCACGACCTCCGGCGGGAGCACGCGCTCCGTGAGGTCGTAGCAGCGCTCGAACGCGCCGTTGCGCCGCGCGGACGTGATCTCGCCCGTGAAGAAGAGGAACTCGAGCGCGCGCTTCGCGACCGTCCAGTTCCAGCCCCACTGCGAGCGGTCGCGCGGGTGCGCGCGCCCCTCGGCCTCGAGGATCTCGTGCACCTCGCTCGCGGTGATCGGGCCGCGCTCCGTGACGAGCCGCCGCACGTCCTGGACCGCCTCGGAGTGGCTCATCTCGACCGCGCTGATCGTGCCCCACGCCTCCGTGCGGTACCGGCGGCGGCGCCACTCGAGCAGCGGCCACGTGCTGGGCGGCACGTAGGACGCGACGTGCGCCCACGTCTCCACGAGCCGACGCGGCGCACGGCCCGCCGCGCGGTCGAGCAGCGCCGTGTCGTACGGGCCGAGCCGCGCGTACAGCGGCATGAGGTGCGCCCGCGCGAGCACGTTGACCGAGTCGATCTGGAGGAGCCCCAGGCGGTCGATGACCCCCTGGACCTGCCGCATCGTCGGGGCGCGGCCGCCGGACCCGGCACGCGCGGCGACGTCCGGGCGCTCCCGGTGCAGCCCTTGCGCGGCGAGCGCGACACGGCGCGCCTGGGACAGGGACATCGACTCGGACCTCGACGGCGTGGCGACCACCCTCCGATCCTGCCCGCCCCCACCCACACGCCGACCCGTCGCCCGCCCACCCACCCGCCCCCGCCGAGCAGGCGGTCCTGGCGCGTCCCGGCCGCCGGACCCACCACGACCACCTGCTCGGCCGACCGGGATCGCCTGGTCGGCGGCGGACGGCGGACGGCGGACGGCGGGCGGCGGGGTCGGTCAGCGGGCGACGGGTCCGGACAGCACGACGCGCCCGGACCCTCGAGGGTCCGGGCGCGTCGGGTGCGGTCAGGCGCTCTTCTCGACCGTGGCGTCGGCGCAGTCGCAGGACGTGTCGAGCGCGACGACGCCGTACGTCCAGCCGCGGCGGCGGTAGGCGACGGACGGGCGCGACGTCTCGATGTCGACGAAGAGGAAGAAGTCGTGGCCGACCATCTCCATCTCGTACAGCGCGTCGTCCACCGTCATGGGCTCCGCCGTGTGCAGCTTCTGCCGGATGACGACGGGCGAGTCGCCGAGCGTCGTCTCGACGGCCTCCCCGGGCGTGGTCGGCGCGGTCGGCGCCGGCGGCGGGGGTGCCTCGTGCGTGGCCGGGTCGTAGGGACGCACGTCGACGGGCGGCACGACGGTGTGGTTGCGGTGGTCCTTGCGACGGTCGCGGGCGCGGCGCAGCCGTTCCGCGAGCTTGTCCATCGCGAGGTCGAGGGCGCCGAACCGGTCGTCGGCCGCGGCCTCGGCGCGGACGACGGGTCCCTTGGCCCGCACGGTGAGCTCGACGCGTTCGCGGACCCCCGAGAGCCTCGGGTTGTTCTCGTGGGTGACCTCGACGTCCACGCGCTGCGCCGTGGGCGCGAGCTGCTGGACCTTGGCGAGCTTGTCCTCCACGTGCCGGCGGAAGCGGTCTGCCACTTCCGTGTGCCTGCCGACGACGACGATCTCCATGTGAGCCTCCGCGAGGATCTAGTGCGACGCCCGGCCCGGTGCGTCCGGGCGCCTCGTTCGGATTCGGTAGGAGCACCCGCTGCCGGGTGCGGTGGGCTACCACCTCCTTGCGGCGCAGGGCCGCGCGCTCGGTACGCTCGCGCGGCGGCGCACGTGTCCTGCACGTCCGTCGTCCGCGGCGACTGGCCCTCAGCCTAACCCCCGGTCCGGGGTGTCGGCAGCACCAACGGGAGGTGAACGAGGGGACCTTCGGCCCCCGCGGCGCGCACCTCACGGAGGCTGCCCGGCGGACCGCCGTCGTTCGCCCGGCGACGGGGTCGCGGCGAGCGCGACGGCGCCCAGCACGAGAGCGCCGGCGCTGGTCAGCGCCCTCTCGCACGCGGCGAGGGTCGCTCCCGTGGTGACGACGTCGTCGACGAGGAGGCACGCCACGACCGGTGCCGGCGCGCCGGTCGACGGGCGCCGCCCGGGCGGTCCTCGACGCGCTCCGGCGGACGGTCCGACGAGCCTTCCGGCACCGGCCCCGAGAAGTTTCCCGGGGGCGACGGCGACCGTGCCGAGACGGGCCCCGCGCGCCCGCGAGCCGAGCCCGACCTGGTCCCGGGCGCGCCCGCGGTGCACGAGGAGCGCGGCGCTCCGGGCGGGGGTCCCCGAGGTGTCGAGGCCGGCGGCGACCGCACGCGCGAGCAGAGCGACGGGGTCGCGCCCGCGGGCGCGACGCGCGGCCCGCGTCGTCGGTGCCGGGACGACGAGCACCGGGCCACCCCGGGACCCCTCCCCCCGCACCGCCCCGAACCCGGACCCGAGCGCGGGACCGAGCGCGGGGCCGCGCCCCGGCCCGAGCACGGCTCCGAGCACCGGCCCCAGCGCGGTGCCCGCGCGCCACGCGGCGTCCGCGAGCGGCCGGTCGAGGTCCGCCCGGCCGCGGTCCTTCCAGGCGACGACGACGCCGCGCACGGGCCCCTTGTACGCCGCCGGCGCCCACACCGGCAGGGGCGCGACGCCGTCGAGCCGGTCGAGGCGGGGCGCCCCACGTTCGCGCCGCCGGAGCGGGGCGCGCAGCGGCGCGAGGCAGGGTTCGCACCACCGGACGTCGGACGCGTCGCAGCCGGGGCACGCGACGGGCAGGACAAGGCGGGCGACGTCGTCGAGGGCGGCGAGGAGCACCGGGCCAGCGTGCCCGGTGGCGCGGGCGTCCGGCACCGGCGAACCGGCCACCTGTGGACGACGCACGCGCCGCTGGCTCCCGACCCGCGCCGTCCGGGGGCCTGTGGTCGCCCGGCGCGCCGCGCGCCGCCGGGCGCGCGGCGCCTCAGCCGGGATACGTGGGCAGCCGGACCTCGGTGGCGATCTTGGTCCAGAGGCTCGACGTGCCCGCGGCGTACAGGCTGCTGTCGCTCGTCCCGACGAGCGTGGTGCCGACGCCCGTGGCCGACGCGAGCGAGACGGCGCCCTCGACGGGCGAGGCGGCGACCGTCGGTCCCCCGACGGGCACCCGCTGGACGACGACCTCGGACTCCCCGGACGCCCGGCCGAGGACCCCGAGAAGCGTGCGGTCGGCCCACGTCACCTGCGTCGCGGCGGCGATCGGCTGCCCGACCCGGACCGGTGCGGAGAGCTGGGTCGGCCGGCCGGCCTCGTCACGGACGATGCCCGCGACGTGGACCTGCGCCCCGGAGCCCGAGTCGCTGACGACGGCCACCCGGGCGCCGTCGGGCGCGACCCGCAGCGACATCACGGTGCGCCCGTCGAGCCACGGCGCGGCCACCTCGGAGACCGCGGCGTCGCTGCCGGCCTCCCGCAGGTCCACGACCTGCAACGACCCTGCCTGCACCTGCGGGCCGCTCCACACGTACTGGAACCGGTCGATCGACGGCGCGACGAGGCTCGTCCCGGTGAGGAGCGTGACGGGCCCGGCCTCGGCCGTCGGCGCCGTGACGAGCCGCCCGGCACCGTCCCGCACGACGTACGTGGCGTCGTCGGCCCGGCCGCGGAACGCGAGCGCGGTGGGCTGGAGCCCGGCGAGCGGGGCGGCCGACGTCACCGCGCGCGTCGTGCGCCCCTCCAGGCTCATGATCTGGTCTCCCGAGAGCACGACCGGCTCGTCGGGCGTGGTGGCGACGCCGATGGTCGGGACGTCGTCGGCCGAGAGCTCCGAGCCGCCGACGCCCACCGTGATGTCGACGGGCACGCCGAGCGAGGCCTGGAGCTGCGCGATGAGCATCGCGCGGTCGGCCGGCGACGCCGCGGTCACCGGGTCGGTGAGGGGCACCGCGACCCTGCCCTCCACCGGCGGCACGGAGTCGATGCTCAGCGAGGTGCCCTCGGGCGCGACCGTCGCGACGGACCCTGCGAGCCAGTCCGCCGGTCCGCGCAGCGTCTCGCGGACCGCGAGCGCCTGCCAGTTCCGGCTCGGGAACCAGCGGGCGTCGGGCACGAGGTAGGCCCGGTCGAGGGTCGGGAAGTAGAGGTTGGCCTGCTTGAAGGTGCGCGCGAAGTTGGTGGCCGTGATCGTCAGCCCGTCGTCGACCACGTCGATGCGCCACTGGTCGTCGGCGTCGCGGACGAGGCCGTAGGAGACCTCGGTGGTGCGGCCGGGCGCCTGCTCCGTGTAGACGCCGCGCTCGTCGACGGTGCCCACGACGTCGGCGGTGGCGCGGACCGTCGTCGTGCCGCCCTCGATCGCGGCCTCGTCGACCTCGAGCTGCGGCACGTCCTCGAGGATCGCGACCTGGGAGACGGGCGACCAGTCGTCCTGCGCGTCGCGCGTGAGGAACTCGGACGCGACGTCGAACGAGCCGCGCGCGCCCTGGGCCTGGGCGGCCAGGAAGCCGCGGACGATCTGGTCCGGCGAGGCGTCGCGGCGGGGCGAGGCGGCGCTGACGAACGGCTGGCCCGGGTCCTCCGGCGTCGCCTCGCCCTCGACGACGGGCCCGGACGTGGGGATCGAGGCGCACGCGGCGAGGGCGGCGACCCCCACGGCCGCGAGCCCAGCGGCGAGCGCGCGCCCGACCCGGCGCCGCAGGTCCGCCTGCCCCGCGGTCGGACGCCGTACGGTCCCCGTCGTGGTCATCGCCCCTCCTGGACGTCGTCGGGGCCGGCGGTCGGACCGCCGCCGGAGCCGGGCACCGTCGCCCGGCCGGGCTGGGGCGCGTGGTCGCGCGGGATGACGACGGGGATGCCGCCCGTGACGGACGGCAGGTCGGCGGGGCCCGCCGTGCCCTCGACGTCCTCGACGACCGGCGTCCGCACGCTCCACTCGGCGGGCAGCCCGCGGCCGGTGGCCGCCTCGGAGACGAGCGGCAGGGGGGACGACTGGAGCCGGATCCCGGCGCGCCGCGGGAGCGTGAGCCGGAAGCTCGCGCCCCGGCCGGGGCGGCCCCACGCCTCGAGCCACCCGCCGTGCAGGTGCGCGTCCTCCAGGGAGATCGCGAGCCCGAGGCCCGTGCCGCCGGTCGTGCGGGCGCGTGCCGGGTCCGCACGCCAGAAGCGGTCGAACACGTGCTGGACCTCGTCGGTCGTCATCCCGACCCCGTGGTCGCGGACCGTCACCGCGACGGCGTGCCCGTCGCCGTCGACCGTGATCTCGACCGGCCGCTCCTCGGCGTGCTCGATCGCGTTGACGACGAGGTTGCGCACGATGCGCTCGACGCGCCGCGGGTCGATGTCGGCCGTGACGGGCTCGTCGCCGAGGTGGACCGACAGCCACACGCCCTTGCGCTCGGCGAGCGGGGCGGCGTGGTCGACGGCGGCGTTCACCACGTCGCGCAGGTCGCGCCGCTCGGCGTCGAGGACCGCGGCGCCGGCGTCGAACCGGCTGATCTCGAGCAGGTCGGCGAGCAGGTCCTCGAACCGGTCGAGCTGGGCCTGCAGGAGCTCGGTCGAGCGCCGCGAGACCGGGTCGAAGTCCTCGCGCGACGCGTGCAGCACCTCGGAGGCCATGCGGATCGTGGTGAGCGGCGTGCGCAGCTCGTGGGACACGTCCGAGACGAACCGGCGCTGGAGCATCGACAGCTCCTCCATGCGCCCGATCTGCTCCTGGAGGCTCTGCGCCATCTCGTTGAACGAGTGCGCGAGGGACGCCATCTCGTCGTGCCCCTTGACCGGGAGCCGCTCGTCGAGCCGGCCGTCCGCGAGCCGTTCCGCGACGCTCGCGGCCTGACGCACCGGGAGCACCGCCTGGCGCGTGACGAGCGCCGTGATCCCGACGAGCAGGGCGAGCAGCACGAGCGCCCCGACGAGCAGGACCGACTGGAGGAAGCGCAGCGTCTCCTGGTCCGCCTCGAGGTCGTAGAGGTAGTAGAGCTCGTACGTGCCCGCGACCGGCACCTCGACGGTCGAGCCCACGACGATGCCGGGCACCGCCCCCGACGACTCCGGGTGCGCCGGGTCGACCGGGATCGCCACCGACTGGAGGTACTGCTCGCCGTCCGCCGCGACGGTCGCCGCGCGCATCTCGGGCGACACGAGGCCGTCGAGCTGCTGGTCGGTCGACTGGTCGAGGAAGCCGACCGTGCCCGACCCGCCGGACTGCCAGAGGAAGACGTCGCGCGACGACCCGGTGGTCTGGAGCATGGAGAAGAGGTCGAAGAGGAGCGACTGGGCCTCGGTCGGCGTCGACGCGGGCGACGCGTCGAGCGTGCGGCGCGCCTGCTGCGTGGACTGGGCGCTCTCCTGGTCGAGCTCGGCGGCACGCCGCTCGTAGAGGCCGTCGCGCATGGCGTCGGTGAGGTAGGCGCCGAGCGCCCCGACGGTCAGCACGCCGACGACGAGCGCCGACGTGACGACGCGCAGCTGCATCGACGAGCGCCAGCGCCACACCACCCGGCGGACGGTCGCGCGCGCCCGGCGCCGGACGCGGCGCCAGAGCCCTCGCCCACGCCCGTCGGCGGAGCCGGCCGTCGTGCTCACGTGCGGGTCGCGCCCGCCTTGTAGCCGACGCCGCGCACCGTGAGGACGATCTCCGGGTTCTCCGGGTCGTGCTCGATCTTCGAGCGCAGGCGCTGCACGTGGACGTTGACGAGCCGCGTGTCCGCCGCGTGCCGGTAGCCCCAGACCTTCTCGAGGAGCACCTCGCGCGTGAAGACCTGCCACGGCTTGCGCGCGAGCGCGACGAGGAGGTCGAACTCGAGCGGGGTCAGGGACACCTGCTCGCCGCCGCGCGACACGCGGTGCCCCGTGACGTCGATCTCGACGTCGCCGATGGACAGGTGCTCGGGTGCGGGCTCCTCGGTGCGGCGCAGGCGCGCCCGGATGCGGGCGACGAGCTCCTTGGGCTTGAACGGCTTGGAGATGTAGTCGTCGGCACCCGACTCGAGGCCGAGCACGACGTCGACCGTGTCGCTCTTCGCGGTGAGCATGATGATCGGGACGCCCGACTCCGCCCGGATGAGGCGGCACACCTCCGTGCCGTCCTTGCCCGGGAGCATGAGGTCGAGCAGGACCAGGTCCGGCTGCGTGGTGCGGAACGTCTCGAGCGCGAGGTCGCCGTCCGCGCAGAACACCGGTTCGAAGCCCTCGGAGCGCAGGACGATGCCGATCATCTCGGCCAGGGCGGTGTCGTCGTCCACCACGAGCACACGAACCTTCATGCGGACATCTTGCCATCGACGGGCCCGACGTCGGGGCGGCCGGGCCCCGCGGCGAGGGTGAACCCGCGGACGGGCGCACCCGGCGGCGCGAGCCCGGTCGGCCGCCGCGCAGGGCCGCGTACTAGGGTGGCCTCGCCGCCGTTGCCGATCCTCGCCCGGCGGCCTGGACCGACGCCCGAGCCGACCGCGGGGGACCACGAGCACATGAGCACACCCGACACCTCCGGCACGCCGGACGGTGCCACGCCCGACCCGACGGCGACCACCGGCCCTACGCCGCCCGCCGCGCCCGGTCCGGGCGGCGACGCGAGCGGCTGGGGCGC
Source organism: Cellulosimicrobium funkei (assembly GCF_900155925.1). NCBI lineage: Bacteria > Bacillati > Actinomycetota > Actinomycetes > Micrococcales > Promicromonosporaceae > Cellulosimicrobium > Cellulosimicrobium funkei. Next base: position 160,656 of record NZ_FTMI01000006.1, on the reverse strand, counting down.
GCCCTCGTACGGCGCCCCCGGCTACGGTGCGCCCGGCTCGTCGGCGCCCCAGCCGCGGTACGGCCAGTACGCGCCCGGCCAGGAGCCCGGTCAGCACCCGCCGACGGACCAGCCGCCCGCACCCGGCGCGTGGGGTACGCCCGGCGCCGCACCGGGACAGCCGGGGTACGGCCAGCCGGGCTACGGCCAGCAGCCCGGCTACGGCCAGCAGCAGCCGGGGTACGGCCAGCCCGGCTACGGTCAGCAGCCCGGCTACGGCCAGCAGCAGCCGGGTTACGGCCAGCAGCCCGGTTACGGCCAGCAGCAGTTCGGGCAGGGCCAGTACGGGCAGCAGCAGTACGGCGCGCCGGGCTACGGCCCGCCGCCCGGCCTCGTGGGCGCGCCCTACGCGCCGGCCGCGGCGAAGCCCGGCATCATCCCGCTGCGCCCGCTGTCGCTCGGCGAGATCTTCGACGGCGCGTTCGGCGCGATCCGCCACAACCCCCGGGTCGTGCTCGGCATGAGCGCGCTCGTCGTCGTGGTGGCGACGCTGCTCGGCACCTTTCTCGGCTGGGCGTTCTCCGGCTACGTCGCCCAGTACTTCGACGTCGTGCTGGACGAGGCCACCTTCCCCGGCTTCGACGAGAGCTTCGCCACGACGCTCGCGAGCTCCCTCGGCATCCAGGTGACCACGTTCTTCGCCGCGCCGATCATCGCGGGTCTCCTCACGGTCTCCGTCGGCCAGTCCGCGATCGGGCGCAAGGCCGGCGTCGGCGAGGTCTGGTCGCAGGTCGGACGGCGCACGTGGTTCCTCATCGCGTTCCCCCTGCTGACCGGCCTGGCCGCGTCCGTGGCGCTCGGCCTGGCCACGCTCCTCGTCGTCGCGGGCTTCGCGGTCTCCGAGGGGCTCGGCGCGTTCCTCATCGTCGTCGCCCTGCTCGCCTGGCCCGTGCTCCTCGTCTGGGTCGGGACGCGGACCGGCCTCGTGCCTCCCGCCCTGGCGCTGGAGGGGCAGCCGTTCTGGCAGACCGTCAAGCGGGCGTGGCTGCTCACCCGCGGCAGCTTCTGGCGGCTGTTCGGCATCTACCTGCTCGCCCTCGTGGCGATGAGCTTCGTCTCCGGCATCGTCGCGTACCCCGCGAGCCTCGCCGCGTCGTTCCTGCTCATGGCGGGCCAGACCTTCCTGTACCACCTCGTGCAGGCGATCGGCGTCGCGCTCTCGATGATCCTCACCTCGGTCTTCCTGGGCTGCATCGTCGCCCTGCTCTACATCGACGTGCGCATGCGCCGCGAGGGCCTGGACGTCGAGCTCGCCGCGGCGGCGAGCGAGCAGCCGCCCGCATGACCGTGCGGTCGCTCGCGGCCGACGTGCCCGTGCAGCCCGGCGCCGACGAGGCCCGGCGGTGGCTCGTCGGCGAGCTCGCCGGGCCGGAGTACCGCACGGACCCGTCGCTCCTGCAGCGGTTCCTCGAGTGGCTCCAGGGACTGTTCGACGGCGCGCCCACGCTCGACCTCGGCGGCCCGCTGACGGCGGTGGTCGTCGTCGTGGCGGTCGCCGTGGTCGCGGCGGTGGCCTACTGGGTCGCCGGTCCGGTGCGCCTGTCGCGCCGGGCGAAGGCCTCGGTGGTCGTGCTCGACGACGACGCGCGCACCGCGGCCGAGATGCGGGCCGCGGCCGACGCCGCCGCGGCGCGCGCCGACTGGGCGACCGCCGCGCTCGAACGCTTCCGCGGCGTCGTGCGCTCGCTGGAGGAGCGCGCGGTCCTCGACCCGCGTCCCGGACGGACCGCGTGGGAGGCCGCACGGACGGCGGGCGAGCGCCTGCCCGACGTCGCGGACGGGCTCGAGCGCGGCGCGCACCTGTTCGACGACGTCGCGTACGGCGCCGTGACCGTCGGCCCGGAGGCGGACGCCTTCCTGCGCGCGCTCGACGAGCGGACGCTCGCGACGCGCCCCGCGCTCCGTGCGGAGCTCGCCGCCTCCGCGCCCGGTGACGGCGCATGAGCGCCCCGACGACGTCCTCCGCACCGCCCTCCGCGGGCGCGTCGGGCGACCCGCGAGCCGTGACGACCGCCTACGTGCCCGTCGTCGGCGACGGCACGACCGCCCGCTCGCGGGCCCGCAGCCGCTGGCGCCGGGCGCGCTGGCCCGTCGCCGTCGTCGGCGCGCTGCTGCTGCTCGCCGGGCTGACGGCGCTCGCGCGGCCCGCGACGTCGGCCACGCCGCTCGCACCCGACAACCCGGGCCCCGCCGGGGCGCGCGCGGTCGCGCAGGTGCTGGGCGACCAGGGCGTGCAGGTCACCTACGTGCGCACGGTCGCCGACGCGGTGCGCGCCGCCGAGGAGGGCGGCACGCTCCTCGTCGCGCAGGGCGACTACCTGCTCGACGAGCAGGTGGAAGCGCTCGTCGGGACCCCCGCGGACCTCGTGCTCGTCGCGCCGCCCGACCACCTGCTCGCCGCCGCGACCGACGGCGGCACGGAGCTCGCGTACGACTGGGGCTCCGGCGGATCGGCACGACCGGCGCGCTGCGCGGACCCGGCCGCGCAGGCCGCGGGCTCGATCCGCTCCGACGGCGTCGGCTTCGTCGCGCTCGACGACGCGACCGTCCTCTGCTTCCCCTCCCCCGACGACCCGTCCCTGGGCGCCTACCTCGTGCACGAGGCCGACGGGCGCACGGTGCGCGCGGTGGACACGCCCGCAGTCCTGCGCAACGACTCGGTCACCGAGGACGGCAACGCCGCGCTCGCGCTCTGGACGCTCGGCGCGCACGACCGTCTCGTGTGGCTCGTGCCCGACCCGTTCGACACGTCGCTCGCCGACGACGGGAGCACGACCCCCGGGCTGTCCCTGCCGCCGTGGTTCGGCGTCGTCGCCCTGCAGGCGCTCGTCGTGCTGCTCGTGGTCGTGCTGTGGCGCGGCCGCCGGCTGGGCCCCCTCGTCACGGAGGACCTGCCGGTGATCGTGCGCGCCGCCGAGACGACGCGCGGCCGCGGCCGCCTCTACCGACGCGCCGGGGCGCGCGGCCACGCCGCCGCAGGGCTGCGCGCGAGCGCCGCCGACCGTCTCGCGCACCGCCTCGGCCTGCCCCGCTCGGCCGACGCCCCCACCGTCGTCGACGCCGTCGCCCGCGCGACGGGTCGGCCGGGCGACCAGGTCGCCCAGCTCCTGTACGGACCACCACCCGCCGACGACGCGGCGCTGCTCGAGCTCGCGCGTCACCTTGACCGGATCGAGAGCGAGGTCTACCACTCGTGACGCACCACCCCGACGGCTCCGTGCCGCAGCCCGACCGCTACGCGCCGCCCGCCCAGGACCCGGGCGTCGCCGACCGCGTGAGCGCGGCCGCCGGCCAGCCCGCGCACCGGCCCGGACCGCAGGCACCCGCCCCGCAGACGCCGTACGGCCAGGGCCACGCGCCCGCCGCGCCGACCCCGACCGCGACCCCCGCACCGGTGCACGACGCCCCGCCCGCGCCGTCGCCCGAGCTGCGGCAGGCGCTCGCCGCCGTCCGCAGCGAGGTCGGCAAGGCCGTCGTCGGGCAGGACGGCGCCGTGACGAGCCTGCTCATCGCGCTGCTCTGCAAGGGCCACGTGCTGCTCGAGGGCGTGCCCGGCGTCGCCAAGACGCTGCTCGTGCGCACGCTCGCCGCGTCGCTCGACCTCGGCACGAAGCGCGTGCAGTTCACGCCCGACCTCATGCCCGGCGACGTCACGGGCTCGCTCGTGTACGACGCGCGGACCGCCGAGTTCTCGTTCCGCGAGGGGCCGGTCTTCACGAACCTGCTGCTCGCCGACGAGATCAACCGCACACCCCCCAAGACCCAGGCGTCGCTCCTGGAGGCCATGGAGGAGCGGCAGGTCTCGGTCGACGGGACGCCGCGCCCGCTGCCCGACCCCTTCCTCGTCATCGCGACGCAGAACCCCGTCGAGTACGAGGGCACGTACCCGCTGCCCGAGGCGCAGCTCGACCGCTTCCTGCTCAAGGTCGTACTGCCGCTGCCGGAGCGCGAGCAGGAGGTCGAGGTGCTCGCACGGCACGCCGCCGGCTTCAACCCGCGCGACCTCGCGGGCGCCGGGGTGCGCGCCGTCGCCGGGCGCGACGTGCTCGACCGCGCCCGCGCGGAGGTCGCGCGCGTCCAGGTCGCGCGCGAGGTGCTCGGCTACGCCGTCGACGTGTGCCGCGCGACGCGCCACTCCCCCTCGCTGTCCCTCGGCGTGTCCCCGCGCGGTGCGACGGCGCTGCTCGCCACGTCGCGCGCGTGGGCGTGGCTCTCGGGCCGCTCCTACGTGACGCCGGACGACGTCAAGGCGCTCGCGCACCCCACGCTGCGCCACCGCGTGCAGCTGCGGCCCGAGGCCGAGCTGGAGGGCGTGACGGCCGAGAGCGTGCTGGACACCGTGCTCGCGTCCGTCCCCGTCCCCCGCTGAGGCGTCGCTCGTGGCCCTGACGTGGCGCGCCGTCGTGCTGGCGGCGCTCGGGATCGTCCCCGTGCTGCTCGTCCCCGTGCCGGGGACGGTGCTCGTGTGGACGCTGCTCGTCGTCGCGCTGTGCGCGCTCGACGCGGCCCTCGCGGCGTCCCCGCGGCGCGTCGCGATCGAGCGGCGCGTCGCGGGCTCCGTGCGGCTCACCGACGCGACGGCGTCCCGGCTCACGCTGACGAACCTCGCCCCGCGGCGGTTGCGCGCGCTCGTGCGCGACGCGTGGCCGCCGTCCGCGGGGACGCAGGTCAACCGGCACGCCGTCGACCTGCCGCCCGGCGAGGCGACGCGCGTGACGACCGTGCTCGTCCCGACGCGCCGCGGCGAGCGCATCGCGGACCGCGTGACGATCCGCTCGTTCGGCCCGCTGCGGCTCGCCGCGCGCCAGGCGTCGATCCCCGTGCCCGGGCGGCTGCGCGTGCTCCCCGAGTTCGCGTCGCGACGCCACCTCCCGAGCCGCCTCGCGCGCCTGCGCGAGATGGACGGGCGCGCCGCGGTGCAGGTGCGCGGCGAGGGCACCGAGTTCGACTCGCTGCGCGAGTACGTGCTCGGCGACGACGTCCGCTCCATCGACTGGCGCGCGTCGGCGCGCGGCCGGGACATGGTCGTGCGCACGTGGCGGCCCGAGCGCGACCGCCGCGTGCTCATCGTCGTCGACACGTCCCGCACGTCCGCGGCGCGCGTCGGGGACGCGCCGCGCCTCGACGCGAGCATCGAGGCGGCGCTGCTGCTCGCCGCTCTTGCGGGGCGCGCCGGGGACCGCGTCGAGCTCGTCGCGTACGACCGCACCGTGCGCTCGCGCGTCGCAGGGGCCGCCGGGCCGCGCCTCATGCCCGCCATGGCGGACGCCCTCGCGCCGCTCGAGCCCGCGCTCCTCGAGACCGACTGGCCCGGCCTCGTCGGCACCGTCCACGAGCGCCTGTCGCAGCGCGCGCTCGTCGTGCTCCTGTCGACGCTCGACGCCGCCGCCGTCGAGTCCGGGCTGCTGCCCGTCGTCGGGCAGCTCACGGCCAAGCACCAGGTCGTGCTCGCCGCGGCGGGCGATCCGGAGGTCGCCGCCCTGCGCGGCGACCGCACAGGGACCGCCGAGGTGTACGACGCCGCGGCCGCCGCGCGCGGCGAGATCGAGCGCGCCGCCGTGACGACGGTCCTGCGCCAGCGCGGCGTCGAGGTCGTCGACGCCCTCCCCGACGACCTCGCCCCCCGGCTCGCCGACACCTATCTCGCGCTCAAGGCGGCCGGCCGCCTCTGAGCCCCCGCCGGGGGCCACCGAGCCGGAGCCGGTGGTCGCGCGAGGTAGAGCCGCGGTCGCACGAGGTAGAGGCCCGGTCCCACGAGGTAGAGCCGAGGCCGCGCGAGGTAGAGGCCTGGTCTCACGAGTTGAGGTTCCCCGGGTTCGCCGAGCAGGGATCCCGGCTCCGTCTGCGGCGCCGGGCCACCTGAAGCGCCCGGTCGGGCGCCACGACCATCCGGTCGGCGCGCAACCCGTCCGGGGTGGGCCGACGTCGTCGTCCCCTCGAGCGTGGGCAGGCCCACCCCGGGCGACCACGGCTCTACCTGGCGGAACCACCGCTCTACCTCGCGCAAACCACCGCTCTACCTCACGCAACCACGCCTCTACGTCGCGGAACTACGGCTCTACCTCGGGAGACCAGGCCTCTACCTTGCGGGAGGTGGTTCCGGGGCCCTCTCCCCCGGCCGTCAGGGGCGGGAGGTAGGGTCGTCCAGCACGTCCATCCCGACCTCAGGAGACTCCCGTGGCCTGGCAGCCGACCGACCCCCGGCAGCGCGTCCGGCGCAACCGTCGCGTCGCGATCATCGTCGTGGTGGCGCTGCTCGCGACGTTCCTCGTCCCGGCGCTCGCGATCGTCCTGTCCTGACGGGCCGATGGCCGACGAGCGGTTCGGGCCGCGGCTGAGCCACGACGACCTCAATCGGGCGCTGCTCGCGCGCCAGCACCTCGCGGCCCCGCGCGACGCGACCGTGCTGGACGAGGTGCGCCACCTCGTCGGCCTGCAGTCGCAGGTCCCGTCGTCGCCGTACCCGGCGCTCTGGTCGCGCCTGGTGGGCTTCGCGCCGGACGACCTGGGCGACCGCCTGCTCGACCGCCAGGTGGTGCGCGTCGCGACGCTGCGCGGCACGGTGCACCTCGTCGCGGCCGACGACGCGCTCGAGCTGACGGCACTCGCCCGCCCCGGTCTGGCGACCTACCTGCGGTCGCGGAACCAGCACGGGACGGCGCTCGCCCATGTCGACCTCGACGACCTCGAGCGCGCGGCGCGCGACCTGCTCGCGGACCCGCTGACGTCGGTCGAGCTGGGGCGGCGCCTCGCGGAGCGCTGGCCCGACGTCGACCCGAAGCACCTCGCGTACGCGGCGCGCTGCCTGCTCCCGCTCGTGCAGGTCCCGCCCCGCGGCCTGTGGGGCGCGAGCGGCACGGGCACGACGACCACCTGGACGACGGCGCAGGCCTGGCTCGGGCGGTCCAACGACGCCCTCGACGCCGTCGCGCACGGCACGGACCCGGACGCGACGCTCGCGGCGCGCGTCCGGCTCGTGCGCCGGTACCTCGCGGCGTTCGGCCCGGCGTCGGTGGCCGACGCGCAGCGCTGGGCGGGCCTGACCCGGCTGCGCGCCGCGGTCGACGTGCTGCGACCGGAGCTCGTGACGTTCACCGGCCCGGCCGGCACCGAGCTTCTCGACCTGCCCGACGCGCCGCGCCCGCCGGGCGACGAGCCCGTGCCCGTGGTTCTCGCGGGTGACTTCGACAACCTGCTCCTGTCCCACGACGACCGCACGCGCGTCCTCGGGGACCTGCCGGTCACGAGCGTCGTGAGCGTCAACGGTCAGGTCGCGGCGGCGGTCCTCGTCGACGGCCGCGTCGCGGGCGCCTGGACGGCCCGCCCGGCGGCACCGGCGGCGCGCAGCGCCCGAGCAGCGACCGCGAACACCCCTAGCGCCCGAGCAGCGGCCCCGGCCGACGGGACGCGCCCGGTCGACGGGACGGACGTCGTCGTGCACGTCGAGGTGCGACCCCTGCGCGCACGGAGCGGCCCCGGCGCGTCCGGCGGCGAGGCACCGAGCCTCGCCGACCGACTGCGCGACCCCGCGGTGCGCGACGAGGTCGTCGCGCGCGCCGAGGACTGGGTGCGGTGCGGGTGGCCGGACGCGCGGGCGCGCGTCGTCGTCGACGGCTGAGGCGTCGGGGGTCAGGCCGCGACGGGCGCGGTGTCGCCCGCGTGGTCGGCCGTGAGGTCGCCCGTCTCCCCGGCCCGGACCGCGCGGCGACCGAGCACGATCGTGTAGACCCAGAACGCCGCGAGCGCGACCGCCCCGATCACGATCTTGAGCCACCACGGCAGCTCCGACCCGGTGACGAACCCCTCGATGACGCCGGAGACCGCGAGCGCGATCGCGAGGCCGATCGCGACGGTGACGAGCGCCCGGCCCTCCTGCGCGAGGGCGCGCGAGCGCGGCAGGGGCCCGGGGTCGATCCACGCCCAGAAGATCCGCAGCCCGGCGGCGCCGGCGACGAAGATCGACGTGAGCTCGAGCAGCCCGTGCGGCGCGATGAGCTGGAGGAAGAGCGCGAGCTCGCCGTGCGCGGCCATCATGCCGCCGATCGAGCCGATGCCGACCGCGTTCTGGAACAGGACCCACACGGGGAACACCCCCGTGATCCCGAGGCCCACGCAGAAGGCCGCGATCCGCGCGTTGTTCGTCCACACGACGGCGGCGAAGTCGACGCCCGGGTCGTAGTAGGACGCGAACGCGCCGTTCACGTACTCCTCCTGGACGCTGGGCGGGCCCATGGAGGCGAGGCCCTCGGGCGTGGTCGCGACCCAGACGCCCGCGACGAGCGCGACGAGGAGGCACGCGGCGGTCACGCCGACCGACCACCACCGGATCCGGTAGAGCGCGGCCGGGAGGGACACCGTGAGGAACCGCACGACGTCGCGCCACGCGGGTTCGTGCGCCCCCGCGATGCGCGTGCGGGCGCGCCCGAGGAGCACGGACAGGCGCGAGATGAGCACCGGGTCCGGCGCGACGGAGCGCACGGTCGACAGGTGCGTCGCGACGGACTGGTAGAGCCGGACGAGCTCGTCGGCCTCCGCGCCGTCGAGCGTGCGGCGGCGGACGAGCGCGTCGAGGCGGTCCCACTCCGCGCCGTGCACGTCGGTGAAGGCGTCGAGGTCCACGACCGATACCCTGCCACACGGGGCGTGCCGCCGGTGCGCCGACCGACCGGCGGGCAGGACCCGCGACGGCGAGGACGGGAGCGGGCGTGCGCGAGGGCATCGTGATCGGCGAGGGCGTGGTCCTGGACGCGCGACCGGCGTCGTTCGTGACGCGCGGGCTGGCGCTCGCGCTCGACCTGCTCGTCGTGCTCGTGTTCTTCGTCGCGACGCTCTTCGTGCTCGGCGCCTCGCTGGGCTCGCTCGAGCTCGACCTGGTCACCGCGATCCTCATCGCGTTCTCGGTCCTCGTCATGGTCGTCATCCCGACGACGGTCGAGACGCTCTCGCGCGGCCGCTCGCTCGGCAAGCTCGCGCTCGGCATCCGGGTCGTGCGCGACGACGGCGGCCCGGTCCGGTTCCGGCACGCGTTCCTGCGGGCGCTCGTCGGGGTCGGCGAGATCTGGCTGACGTTCGGCTCGGTCGCGCTCGTCGCGTCGCTGACGAACGACAAGGGCAAGCGGCTCGGCGACATGGCGGCGGGCACGTACGCGATCCGGGTACGGGGCGGACGACCGACGCTCGCCCCGCTCGCGATGCCGCCCTACCTCGCCGCGTGGGCCGCGCACGCCGACATGCGGCGGCTGCCGGACGGCCTCGCGCTGGCCGCCCGGCAGTTCCTCGGGCGCGCCGACCGCCTGCACCCGGCGTCGCGCGCGCGGCTGGGCCAGGAGCTCGCGGGGCAGGTCGAGCGGTACGTCGCTCCGGGCCCGCCGCCCGGCACCCACCCCGAGACGTTCCTGCTCGCCGTGCTCACCGAGCGCCGCGACCGGGACCGCGCGACGGCCCACCGCGCGCAGGCCGCCGCGCGCGAGCAGGCCGAGCTGCTCCACCGGCTCCCCTACTCGGTGCCCGACCCGACGCGCTGACGCGCGCGGCGCCCCGTCGGGGCGTCCTCGAACCGCCCGACGGCGCGCGCGATCCCGACGAGCACGAGGGCGAACGCGCCGAACCACACGGGCCGGCTCGCCCACCAGTCGGCGCCGCCCACGGCCGGGAGCTCCTGCCCGAGCACCACGAGGACGACCCCGACCACGACCACCATCGCGGTGAGGTGCCACAGGTACACGGTCATCGAGCGTCGCGCGAGACCGCGGACGACGGACCGCCCCCGGCCGTCGGCCCAGCGCACGAGCGGTCCCCGTGCGGCGAGCGCGAGCGCGACGAGCGCGACGGCGTGCAGCACGACGGGCGCGGTCGGCGGCCCGAGGTTGGAGATGGCGTCGCCCGGCATGCCGATGAGCGAGACCGGGTAGGGCCCGACGGCGACGAACAGGGCGGCGAGGGCCGCCGCGGCGAGGCCGACGGCCACGAGCACGCGGGGCCGCGGCACGACGGCGACGGGGACGATGCGGCCCCGGCGCACGACCCGCAGGCCCGAGCGGGCGTCGGCATAGAGGAGCCCGACCGCGTAGGGCACGGCCCACACGAGCACCACGTTGACGAGCGCGAGCCGCTCGAGCCCGGCGCCGAACCGCAGGGCCTCGACCGCGAGCGGGGCCGCGGCGAGCCCGGCGACGGCCCACGTTCCGGCGGCGTGCAGCGCGCGACGCAGGAGCGGCGTGAGCACGACGAGACCGAGGTAGACCGCGAGGAACCACAGGAGCTGCGGCGCGAGCGTCGCGAGCGAGCGGACGGCGTCGGCCGGGAGCCCGACGGCCAGCAGGACGCCGACGGCGACCACCCACGCCCCGACGAAGACGGCCACCGGCCGCAGCAGGCGCGGCAGCCGGGCGCCCGCGAGGCGGACGCCGTCGGCCAGGTCGGCGGCGACGCTCGGGCGGGTCGCGACCCGGCCCCGGGCGGCGGTCCCGCCGGTGCTGCCGGCACGCCGCAGCCCGTACGCCGCCGAGGCGCCCGCCGCGAAGAACAGCAGGGCGAGCACCTGGAGCACCCACGTCACGGCCCACCCGGCGCCGTGCGCGAGGGCGTTCCCGATCCGGAGCTGCTCGCCGTCCCACGTCGCGTCCGCCATGAGCCAGTGCACCGTGAGGACGCTCAGGGTCGCGACGGCGCGCACGGCGTCGACGAACACGTCGCGCGACGGGCGACGCGGTCCCTCGCCCGCCGCGGCCGCCGCGCCGGGCCGGTCCGGGCGCGGGGCCGGCGGGCCGCCGTCCCGGGTCCGGCGCGAGGCCGGGAGGACGTGCGACGACGCGCGGGGTCGGGCGGGGGGTGGCGACAGGACGGCCACGGGATGCTCCTCGGTCGGCGGGCCCGGGAGGTCTCCCGGTGCTCACCAGTCTCGAAACATCCCGTTCGTCCCGGTACGGGACGGTCCCCCGACCGCGTCGCGGTCGTCCACCCAGGTTCCGGGGGTTGTCCCCCGCCGCTCGGACCTGCAGCCGCTGAGACCTGGAGGCGCTGAGAGCCGCTCAGACCTTGAGGTAGCGCAGCACCGCGAGGACGCGGCGGTGGTCGCCGGCGTCCTGCGGCAGCCCGAGCTTGCCGAAGATCGAGGTGACGTTCTTCTCGACCGCGCCGTAGGAGAGGAACAGGGCCTCCGCGATGGCGGAGTTCGACCGGCCCTGCGCCATGAGCTCGAGCACCTCGGTCTCGCGCGGCGTGAGGCGCGCGAGACCGTCGTCGGACCGCGATGCGCCCATGAGCTGGCTCACGACCTCCGGGTCGAGGACGGTCTGGCCCGCGGCGATGCGCGTGAGCGCGTCGACGAACTCGCCGACGTCCGCGACCCGGTCCTTGAGGAGGTAGCCGACGCCGCGCGCCCCGCCCGTGAGCAGCTCGCTCGCGAACCGCGTCTCGACGTACTGGGAGAAGAGCAGCACCCCGAGGTCGGGGTGCGCCGCGCGCAGCGCGAGGGCGGCGCGCAGCCCCTCGTCCGTGAACGTCGGGGGCATCCGGATGTCGACGACGGCGACGTCCGGCAGCGCGTCCTGCGCCGCGAGCCGCGCGACCTGCGCGACGAGCTCGTCGCCGTCCGCGACCGCCGCCGCGACCTCGTGGCCGCGGCGGGTGACGAGCGCGACGAGACCGTCGCGCAGGATGGCGGAGTCCTCGGCGATGACGAGCCGCATGGTGTCCTTCCGGTCGGGCGGGCCGGGCGGCCCGGGCGGGCGCGGTGCCCCGGGGACATCCTGCCCGACGCCGTCCCGCCACCCGGGCAGGACCGTCCCGTCCGTGCGCAGCACGTCAGACCCGGACGGGCAGGAGGACCGTGACCACCGTGGGCCCGCCGACGGGGCTCGTGAGCTCGAGCGAGCCGTCCACGGAGCGCACGCGCTCCGCGAGGCCCGCGAGCCCCGAGCGGTGACCGTCGGAGCCCGGCTGCACGACGCGCGCGCCGCCCTGGCCGTCGTCGCGCACCCGCAGGCGCAGGCGCGCCCCGCGCCCGCTGCCCTGGCGCTCCACGAGCACGTACACGCCCGACGCGCGCGCGTGCTTGACCGCGTTCGTCACGAGCTCCGCGACGCAGAAGTAGGCGATCGACTCGACCGCCGGGGCGAGCCGGCCGGACGCCTCGACGGCCGGGTCGACGTCGACCGTCACCGGCAGCGGCGAGCGCGCCGCGAGGGTCTCGAGCGCGACCGCGAGACCGTTGTCGAGCGCCGGCGGGTGGATGCCGCGCGCGAGCTCGCGCAGCTCGACCAGCGCCTCCTTGGTCGACGAGTGCGCGAGGTCGACGAGCTCGAGCGCGTCGCCCGCGTCACCGCCCGCCGCGAGCTGCTCCTTGGCCTCGCCGAGCTGCATCGCGACGGCGACGAGGCGCGCCTGGGTGCCGTCGTGCAGGTCGCGCTCGATGCGGCGCAGCTTCGCGTCGGCGTCCTCGACCGTGCGGCCGCGCGACTCCTCGAGGTCGGCGACGCGCAGGCTGGACAGCGTGGGGCCGAGCAGCGCGACGGTGAGCACGCGGAAGAGGTGGGCGAACGCGCGCGTGACGTGGGGCCAGACCCAGAGGAAGAGCGCCCCGACGAGCACGAGGCCGAGCTGGCGCGCCGGGGTGTCGACGTACCAGTCGACGCCGATCTGCGCCCCGCGGTGCCACGTCCCGTCGGCGGCCTGCTGCAGCGGGAGCCAGCGCGACCAGATCCAGTGCGTCGTGCCGCCCAGCCCGACGGCGAGGAAGACCGTGCTCACGACGAAGGACAGGATGGCGAGCGGGAACGTCACGAGGAGGAAGAGCACGGCCCGCCACCCCGTGCCGTCACCGATCCCGCTCCACAGCGTGCTCCAGAAGCCGCGGCGGCGCGTGTACGGGGCGGGGGCGGCGACGTCGACCCCGAGCAGGGACCGCGCGAGCGACCGGTACATCGAGCCCCAGCCGCGCCCGCCGACCACGACCCACCCCGCGACGACGAGGCCCAGGACGGGCACGATCATCGCGACGAGGAAGACCACGGAGAACAGCCCGTAGGAGAACGCGAAGGGCGCCAGCAGGAGCGCGAGCGAGAGGTACCCGTACTCGCGCCACGTGCGCCCCGCGAACGGCGCGCGCGCGAAACCGACCCGCTCGCGGTGGTCCACGTACCGCGGGTCGGGCTGCGAGCCCGCGAACGCGCCCGGGACCCCGGGCGCGGCGGCCACGGCGGACGCCGAGGGGTCCGACGGCGTGGCGGGCGTCGACGGCACCGCGGAGGGGTGCGGCGTCGGCACGACCGCGTCGGGCGCGCCCGGCGAGGGCTCGCCCGCGGGCACGACGCTCGGCTGGTCAGGGGTCACGGCAGTCATGGTGCCAGTCTGGGCGCGCGCGTGCGGCGACGACAGGGTGGCGTCCGCCGCACCCGGGTGGGGACAACCCCCGTGCCTGCCGTCAGTGCAGCAGGTACTTGACCGCGATGACCACGCCGCCGAACGCCGCGGCGAGCAGCGTCTCTCCCACCAGCAGGCCTCCGCGCGCCCCCGCGCGGTACGCGGCGAGGAACCCCACCACACCGAGCAGGACGACGGTGAACCACACCGCGACGAGGGCGGCGCCCTCGGCGTCGAGCCCGGCCGCGAGCGCCACGAGGTACACGACGATCCCGGGGAGCGCGCCGAGGAGCACCCCGACGTTGGACCGCAGCGCGACGACCGTGCGGCCCCACAGCGAGTGCCCCGTGTCGTGGAAGCGTCCGCTCACCGCGTCCACGTAGCAGTGCGCGAGCCAGTAGCCCACCGCCACGAGGGTCGTCGCGAGCACGACGCGGTCGCCCGTCGGCGCGTGCACGCTGGAGACCGCCATGACGAACCCCGCGACGATCGCGCCGTACAGGAGGTCGTGCGGGGGCTCGCGCTCCCAGCGGTCGCCCACGCGGTGCCACAGCGGCCGCACCCGGCCGGGCGGCGGCTCGTCGCGCACCTCGTCGGCCGGCCCCGACGTGCCCTCGCCCGCGGGGGGCGAGGGCACGACCGGCGTGCGCTCGTCGGACGACGGGTCCATACGACCTCCTCGGCGCGTGCCGGACGACTCGGGTCGGTGCTCAGTAGCGGTAGTGCTCCGGCTTGTACGGCCCCTCGACGGGGACGCCCAGGTAGTCCGCCTGAGACGGCGAGAGCTCGGTGAGCCGGACGCCGAGCGCGTCGAGGTGCAGGCGCGCGACCTTCTCGTCGAGCACCTTGGGCAGCCGGTAGACCTGGCGCGCGTAGGCGCGCTCGCGCCCCTCGCGCGCGGCGGCCGTCGCGTCCTGGTAGAGCTCGATCTGGCCGATCACCTGGTTCGAGAACGAGTTGCTCATGACGAACGACGGGTGGCCCGTCGCGTTCCCCAGGTTGAGCAGGCGGCCCTCGGACAGCACGACGACCGAGCGGCCCGCGGGCTGGCCGTCGGGGCCCGGCTCCGCGAACGTCCACTCGTGGACCTGGGGCTTGATCTCGGTGCGCGACACCCCGGGCACCTCGGCGAGGCCGGCCATGTCGATCTCGTTGTCGAAGTGGCCGATGTTGCCGACGACGGCCTTGTCCTTCATCGCGACGAGGTGCTCGGCGCGGATGACGTCCTTGTTGCCCGTGGTCGTGATGAAGAAGTCGGCCTCGCCGAGCACGTCCTCGATCCGGGCGACCTGGTAGCCGTCCATCGCGGCCTGGAGCGCGCAGATCGGGTCGACCTCGGACACGATGACGCGCGCGCCCTGGCCGCGGAACGCCTCGGCCGCGCCCTTGCCGACGTCGCCGTAGCCCGCGACGAACGCGACCTTGCCGCCCATGAGGACGTCGGTCGCGCGGTTGATGCCGTCGGGCAGCGAGTGGCGGATGCCGTACTTGTTGTCGAACTTCGACTTGGTGACCGAGTCGTTGACGTTGATCGCCGGGAAGAGCAGCTCGCCCGACTCGGCGAGCTGGTAGAGGCGGTGCACGCCCGTCGTCGTCTCCTCGGTGACGCCCTGGATCTCCTGCGCGATCGTCGTCCAGCGCAGCGGGTCGGCCTCGAGCGCGCGGCGCAGCACCCCGCGCACGACGTTCATCTCGTGGGTGTGGTCGGGCTCGCCCGGGAGCGTGTCCGGCGGGACGACGCCCGCGCGCTCGTACTGCAGGCCCAGGTGGACGAGCATCGTGGCGTCGCCGCCGTCGTCGAGGATGAGGTTGGGCGACTCGTCCCCCGGCCACACGAGGATCTGCTCGGTGCAGTCCCAGTACTCCTCGAGGCTCTCGCCCTTCCACGCGAACACCGGGACGCCCTGCGGGTCCTCGGGCGTCCCGTGCGGCCCGACGACGACGGCGGCCGCCGCCTCGTCCTGCGTCGAGAAGATGTTGCAGCTCGCCCAGCGCACCTGCGCGCCGAGCGCGACGAGCGTCTCGATGAGGACGGCCGTCTGCACGGTCATGTGCAGGGAGCCGGCGATGCGGGCGCCCGCGAGCGGCTGCGAGTCCCCGTACTCGGCGCGCAGCGCCATGAGGCCGGGCATCTCGTGCTCGGCGAGGCGGAGCTGGTGGCGGCCCGCCTCGGCCAGGGACAGGTCGCGGACCTTGTACCGGCCGGGGATCTCGTCGAAGCCGGGGGTGGCGCCGGAGGTCGGGGCCTGCGCTGTGGTGGACATGGTTCTCCTGTGCGTTCTCGGTGCCGGCGGAGCCGGTGGTACCGGCTCCGCGGTGGCTCCCGATGACTGGTCGGTTGCTGCGCTGGGGGCTCCCGTCCGCGCGGGACGGGACCGCGGCCCGCCCGGCACCAGCCTACCGAGGACGACGCCGTCCGGCCGGGGCGCGGACCACCCGCGCCCGCAGCACCACCGTTCGTCCGGCGCGCGCGCCCGGGCGCGCGCGTAACACGAACGCTTGACCATCTCAAGATCACGAAGGGATAACGATCCCGGTTCCACCGTCATCCGCGCCATTCCAACGATGCTCGGTCAAGAATCGTCCTGGAATCGCCCCTGGTGCGGGGGTCCTGGGTAGAAGTTGAACCTCGAATCAGGCAGGGTGGGCGCGAACCGATTGACATCGGATCAGCGTGAGGCCCTGTGTGCGCCGGCCCTGCGGGGGCAACCGGCCGGACGCGCCACCCCAGGGAGGACGTCCTCGCACCCGGGGCCTCCTGCCGTGCCCTCTCGTCGAGCGCCCGCACCCGGGTGCTCCGGAGGGGCGTGACGCTGGTCCACGACCGGAAGGTGGCGACACCCACCGCATGACAGCTCTCAGCACACCCGTGCCGACCGAGCCGGCCGCGCACGCCGGCGCCGCGACCGTCGGCACCGACGAGCGCGCGACCGCGCTCTCGGTCCGCGACGTCTACAAGGTCTTCGGGCGCCGCCCCGTCGAGGCGATCCGCCGCCTCGAGCAGGGCGCGAGCCGCGACGACGTCAAGCCGCTCGGCACCGCCGCGGTCATCGACGCGTCGTTCGACGTGAAGCAGGGCGAGATCTTCGTCGTCATGGGCCTCTCGGGCTCCGGCAAGTCGACGCTCATCCGCATGCTCAACGGGCTGTGGAAGCCGACGTCCGGGCACGTGCTGCTCGGCGGCACCGACCTCGCCCAGGCCGACGCCAAGCAGATGCGCGCGCTGCGCCGCAAGCACGTGTCGATGGTCTTCCAGCACTTCGCGCTCCTGCCCCACCGCACCGTGCTCGACAACGCCGCCTACCCCCTGGAGATCCAGGGCGTCGGCAAGGCAGAGCGCCGCGAGAAGGCCCGCACCGCGCTCGGCCTCGTCGGGCTCGGCGGCTGGGAGGACTCCCTGCCCTCGCAGCTCTCCGGCGGCATGCGCCAGCGCGTCGGGCTCGCCCGCGCGCTCGCCGCCGACACCGACGTCCTGCTCATGGACGAGGCGTTCTCCGCGCTCGACCCGCTCATCCGGCGCGAGATGCAGGAGCAGCTCCTCGAGCTCCAGCAGACGCTCGGCAAGACGATCGTCTTCATCACGCACGACCTCAACGAGGCGATGCACCTCGGGGACCGGATCGCCGTCATGCGCGACGGCCGGATCGTGCAGATCGGCACCGCCGAGCAGATCCTGTCCGACCCCGCGAACGACTACGTCGCCCAGTTCGTCGCCGACGTGGACCGCACGCGCGTCCTCACGGCCTCGTCCGTCATGGTGCGCCCCGCCGTCGTCGTCCCGCTCTCCGGCGGTCCCCGCCAGGCGAGCCGCACGATGCGCGAGGCGCAGGTCTCGGCCGCGTACGTCGTCGACCGCCAGCGCCGCCTCCAGGGCGTCGTGCGCGACGAGGACGCGGTCGCCGCACTGAAGAAGGGCCAGGACAGCCTCGACGGGCTCGTGCGCCAGGGCGTCGCGCCCGTCTCCCCCGACACCCCGCTCGCGGAGGTCTTCGCCCCCGCCGCGGAGTCGCCGCTGCCCGTCGCGGTCACGGACGAGCAGGGCCGCCTCGTCGGCGTCGTCCCCCGCGTCACGCTCCTCGAGGCCATGGTCCCCGGCGACCAGCCGAAGACCGGCGAGATCGACCTCGGGCAGACGCCCGTCGTCCAGGACGCGGCGGCGGAGGGCTCCGCCCCGCTCGCGGCCGCCCCGACGGAAGGCGGTGCCGCGTGAACGACACCCTCGTCCCCCGCATCCCGCTCGGCGAGTGGGTCGACGCCTTCGTCGGCTGGGTCACCACCACGTTCCGCCCGCTCTTCCGGTTCATCAAGGACGTCCTCGTGGGCGTCTACGACGGGCTCGACGCCGTGCTGTCCGGCCCGCCGTTCTGGGTCGTCGCGATCGCCCTCGCCGCGCTGGCGTTCTTCGTCAAGGGCTGGCGGCTCGCGGTCGGCACGCTCGTCGGCTTCGTCCTCATCGCGGGCGTGAACCAGTGGGACAACGCGATGGACACCCTCGCGCTCGTCCTGCTGTCCGCCGTCCTCGCGATCGCGATCGCGATCCCGCTCGGCATCTGGGCCGCGCGCAACGACCGCGTCTCCGCCGTCGTGCGGCCCGTGCTCGACTTCATGCAGACCATGCCGGCGTTCGTCTACCTCATCCCGACCGTCGTCATCTTCCTCACCGGGCCCGTGCCCGGGATCATCGCGACGATCGTCTTCGCCATGGCGCCCGGCGTCCGGTTCACCGAGCTGGGCATCCGGCAGGTCGACAAGGAGGTGGTCGAGGCCGGCCAGGCGTTCGGCTCGACCCCCGGCCGCATCCTGCGCCAGATCCAGCTCCCGCTCGCCCTGCCCACGATCATGGCGGGCGTCAACCAGGTCATCATGCTCTCGCTCTCCATGGTCGTCATCGCCGGCATGGTCGGCGCCGGCGGCCTGGGCGAGGACGTCGTCGCCGCGCTCCAGCGCGTCGACGTGGCGCTCGGGTTCGAGGCAGGCCTCGCCGTCGTCATCCTCGCGATGTTCCTCGACCGCGTGACCTCCGCGCTCGGCGACCGCGCCCCCGTGGCGCGCGCCCTCGCCGCGGCGCGCGTCTGACCGCGCCACCCACCGTCCCCGGCCGCATGCCGGGACCCCCTCCCACGCACCGTCGTGGGGCACCCCGACCGGGCCTCACGGCCCACGGAAGGAACGCATGACCCCCGCACGCAAGCGCACCACCCGCACCGCCGCCGTCGCCGCGACCGCCGTCCTCGGCCTCGCGCTCACCGGCTGCGCGTCCGACTCCGGCTCGGGCGGCTCCGGCGACGGCGCCTCCTCCACCGGCGAGGACGAGACGTCGGTCTCCATCGGCATCCCGTCCGGCTGGGACGAGGGCATCGCCGTCTCCCACCTGTGGACCACCATCCTCGAGGACGAGGGCTACGACGTGTCGACGCAGACCGCCGACGTCGGCGTCGTGTACACCGGCCTCGTCGGCGGGGACTTCGACCTCACGCTCGACGTCTGGCTGCCCTACACGCACGCGTCGTACGAGAAGAAGTACGGCGGCGAGATCACCGACCTCGGCTACTGGTACGACGACGCCAAGCTCACCATCGCGGTGAACGAGGACTCGCCCGCGCAGTCCCTCGAGGACCTCGCGGCCATGTCCGACGAGTACGGCAACAAGCTCGTCGGCATCGAGGCGGGCGCCGGCCTGACCGAGATCACCCAGGACCAGGTCGTCCCCACCTACGGCCTCGAGGACATGGACTACTCCATCTCCTCCACCCCCGCGATGCTCGCCGAGCTCAAGGGCGCGACCGACGCCGGCGAGAACATCGCGGTCACGCTGTGGCGCCCGCACTGGGCCTACGACGAGTTCCCCGTCCGCGACCTCGAGGACCCCGAGGGCGCTCTCGGCGAGGCGGAGAAGATCCACATGTGGGGCTCGGCCGACTTCGAGGAGCGCTACCCGACGCTGACGAAGCTGCTCGGCGCGTTCTCCCTCGACGACGAGCAGCTGTTCTCGCTCGAGAACATGATGTTCAACTCCGACGAGTACGCCGACGAGCAGGCCGCCGTCGAGGCGTGGCTCGAGGAGAACCCGACGTTCGTCGACGACCTCAAGGAGGCCGCGGGCGTCTGACGCCTCGACCACCCGCGCTCCGACGGGCCCTGCCGACGGGATCTGCAGGGCCCGTCCCGGACGGGCTGCGGTCCCGGTTCGCCGCAGCCGTGCGGGCACCCTCGGTGCCCGACGCCGAAGGCCGGCTCCCTCGCGGGGGCCGGCCTTCGGTCGTGCAGCGGGACGCGGCGCCCTCAGAGCTCGCGCGCGTCGTCCTCCAGCAGCACCGGGATGCCGTCGCGCACGGGGTACGCGAGCGGACGCGCCGGGTCGGTCGAGTGCAGCTCCGGCTCGCCGGAGGGGCTCGTCCCGTCCACGAGGCGGGCGCCCGTCACCGGGCACCGCAGCGCCTCGCGCACCCAGGGGTCGATCTGCAGGCTCATGCTCGCTCCTCGTCGTCGTCCGTGCGCACGAGCGACAGGACGTCGTCGCGCACCTTCTCCATGATGTCCTCGTCAGCGGCCTCGACGTTGAGCCGCAGGAGCGGCTCCGTGTTGGACGCCCGCAGGTTGAACCACCACTGCGGGTGGGAGCCCCAGTGCGAGACCGTCAGGCCGTCGAGCTCGTCGACCTCGACGGGGCCGGCCCCCTGCTGCGTCACGTACGCCTCGACGACGCGCGCACGCGCCGCCGGGACGTCGGCCACGGTCGAGTTGATCTCCCCCGAGGCGACGTAGGGCTCGTACATCTCCGCGAGGTCGGACAGCGCGTGCGGCTGCGACCCGAGGGCGGCCAGGACGTGCATCGCCGCCAGCATCCCGGTGTCCGCGAAGAAGAAGTCGCGGAAGTAGTAGTGGGCGCTGTGCTCGCCCCCGAACACGGCGTCGTGCTCCGCCATCTGCGCCTTGATGAACGAGTGGCCCACGCGCGTGCGGACCGTGCGCGCGCCGGCCGCCCCGAGGAAGTCGGGGACGGCGCGCGAGGTGATGAGGTTGTGGATCACGGTGGGGGTGCGCCCGGCCTCGAGCTCCTTCGCGACCTCCCGCAGGCCGACCAGCGCCGTGACGGCGGACGGGGAGACCGGCTCGCCGCGCTCGTCCACGACGAAGCAGCGGTCGGCGTCGCCGTCGAACGCGAGCCCGAGGTCGGCCCCGTGCTCGACCACGGCCGCCTGCAGGTCCACGAGGTTCTTCGGGTCCAGCGGGTTCGCCTCGTGGTTCGGGAACGTGCCGTCGAGCTCGAAGTAGAGCGGGACGACGTCGAGCGGCAGGGCGGGCAGTCCCGCCCCCGTGCCCAGCACGGCCGGCACGGTGTGCCCGCCCATCCCGTTGCCGGCGTCGACGACGACCTTGAGCGGCCGGATCCCCGACAGGTCGACGAGACCGCGCAGGAACGCCGCGTACTCCGCGAGCATGTCGCGGTCCGTGACGGTGCCGGGCTCCTCGGCGGCGGGCGGGAGGCCGTCGTCCAGGTACCCCTCCGCGAGGGTCCGTACGTCGATCAGGCCCGAGTCCTGGCCGACCGGGCGCGCGCCCGCGCGGCACAGCTTGATGCCGTTGTAGACGGCGGGGTTGTGGCTCGCGGTGAACATGGCCCCGGGGACGCCCAGCACCCCGGACGCGTGGTAGAGACCGTCCGTCGAGCACAGCCCGATGCGCGTCGCGTCGACCCCCGCGGCCGTGAGCCCCGCGGCGAACGCGTCGACGAGCTCCGGGCCCGAGTCGCGCATGTCGTGCCCCAGCACGGCGCTGGCCCGCGTGCCCGCCGGGGCCTCCGGCAGCACCACGGCCCGCGCGAACGCCGCGCCGACGGCCCGGGCCACCTCCGGGTTCAGCTGGTCCGGGACGGTACCGCGGACGTCGTACGCCTTGATGAGGTGGGAGAGGTCGGTGCTCACGCGACCCACCCTATCCGCGGGTGCACCGCGTGCGACGGCGACGGCTGCTGCGCGGGCTACTGCCCGGCCGCCGCGTACCGCTCCTCGGTCCGCGCCTTCGCCGGGCGCCACCACTCCTCGTGCTCGCGGTACCAGTCCACCGTCCGGGAGAGACCGTCGCCGAACGAGGTGAAGGCGGGCTCCCACCCCAGCTCGGTCCGCAGTCGCGTGGCGTCGATCGCGTAGCGCAGGTCGTGCCCCGCACGGTCGGCGACGAGCTCGTAGTCGTCGCGGTCGCGGCCGAAGATCTCGAGCAGGTCCTGGACGACCTGCAGGTTGGACCGCTCGCCGTCCGCCCCGACGAGGTAGGTCTCGCCCACGGCACCCCGCTCGACGATCGCCCACACCGCGTCGTTGTGGTCGTCGACGTGGATCCAGTCCCGCACGTTCGCACCCGCCCCGTAGACCTTGGGACGCCCACCGTCGAGCAGGTTGGTGATCTGCCGCGGGATGAACTTCTCGACGTGCTGGTACGGCCCGTAGTTGTTCGAGCAGTTCGAGATCGTCGCGCGCACGCCGAACGAGCGCACCCACGCCCGCACCAGCAGGTCGCTCGACGCCTTCGTCGAGGAGTAGGGCGACGACGGGTTGTACGGGGTCGTCTCCGTGAAGCGCGCGACGTCGTCGAGCTCGAGGTCGCCGTACACCTCGTCCGTCGAGACGTGGTGCAGCCGCACGTCGTGGCGGCGCACCGCCTCGAGCAGGGTGAACGTGCCGAGCACGTTGGTCCGGACGAACGGGGACGGGTCCCGCAGGGAGTTGTCGTTGTGCGACTCCGCGGCGAAGTGGACCACGAGGTCGGCCTCGCCCACGAGCCGGTCCACCAGGTCGGCGTCCGCGACGTCGCCCTCGACGAGCTCGACGCGGTCGCGCACCGGGTCGAGGGACCGCGCGTCCCCCGCGTACGTCAGGGCGTCGAGCACGACCACCGCGGCGTCGGGCCGCGTCTCGACCGTGCGATGCACGAAGTTCGCCCCGATGAAGCCGGCGCCGCCGGTCACGAGCACCCGCACAGCCGACCTCCTCGATCCGTCCTCCTGGCGCGGCGAGTCTATCGACGGCGGGCCCCGGCCCCGGGGTCCGCGGCGGCATTTCACCCGCCGCGGCACGGGGCTGTCGTGAGAGCCTGCCGGGATGAAGGGGATCGTCCTGGCAGGAGGAGCGGGCACGCGCCTGCACCCGATCACGCTCGGGGTGAGCAAGCAGCTCCTGCCCGTCTACGACAAGCCGATGGTGTACTACCCGCTCTCCACGCTGCTGCTGGCCGGGGTGCGGGACGTGCTCGTCATCACGACGCCGCACGACGCCGCCGCGTTCACGCGCCTGCTCGGCGACGGCTCGCAGTTCGGCATCTCCATCTCCTACGCGGTGCAGGCGGAGCCGAACGGGCTCGCCCAGGCGTTCGTGCTCGGCGCGGACTTCCTCGACGGGGACTCCGCCGCGCTCGTCCTCGGCGACAACATCTTCTACGGGCCCGGCCTCGGCGACCGGCTCCAGCGGTTCGCCGCGATCGACGGCGGCGCCGTCTTCGCCTACCGCGTCTCGGACCCGACGGCGTACGGCGTGGTCGAGTTCGACGGGTCGGGACGCGCCCTGAGCATCGAGGAGAAGCCCGCGCACCCGCGGAGCAGCTACGCGGTGCCGGGCCTGTACTTCTACTCGGCGGACGTCGTCGACGTCGCCCGCTCGCTGCGGCCCTCGGCGCGTGGCGAGTACGAGATCACGGACGTGAACCTGCACTACCTGCGCGAGGGCCGGCTCCAGGTCGAGGTCCTGCCGCGCGGGACCGCCTGGCTCGACACCGGGACGGTCGACTCGCTCCTCGACGCGAGCGACTTCGTCCGCACGATCGAGAACCGGCAGGGCCTGAAGATCGGGGCCCCCGAGGAGGTCGCGTGGCGCCGCGGGTTCCTCGACGACGACGGCCTGCGCGAGCGTGCGGCCGCGCTGGGCCGGTCGCGCTACGGCACCTACCTGCTGTCGCTGCTCGACGCGTGAGCGCCCGGGGACGAGGCTCCGGCGAGCACGCCGGCCGCTGCGACGACCCAGCGCTCGCGCCAGTCGCCGACGGGCTCGACGCCGGCCCGGCGCAGCGCCTCGTGACCGAGCACGGACCACGCCGGCCGCGGCGCGGGGCGCGCGGACGCGGCGCTGGGGACGGGGCGGACGATCGCCGGGTCGAGCCCGGCCGCGGCGACGACCTCGCGGGCGAGGTCCCACCAGGACGCCCGGCCCTGCGCCGTGCCGTGGTAGACGCCGCCCGGGGCGGAGGACCGCACGAGCCGCACGACGAGGTCGGCGAGGTCGCGGGCCCACGTCGGCTGCCCCACCTGGTCGTCGACGACCTCGAGCGCTCCGCGCTCGCGCGCCACCCGGGCGATCGTCCGCGGGAAGCACGCGCCGTGCGCGCCATAGAGCCACGCCGTGCGGACCACGAGGGCGTCCGGGTGCTCGGTCCGCACGGCCCACTCCCCGGCGGCCTTCGTCCGGCCGTAGGCGGACCGGGGCGCCAGCGGCGCGTCCTCGGCGTACGGGACCCCGACGGCGGCGGGCCCGCCGTCGAAGACGTAGTCCGTCGACACGTGCACGAGCCGGGCCCCGTGGCGAGCCGCCGCGCGGGCGACGTGCTGGGCCCCGACGGCGTTGACGGCGAAGGCCGTCGCCTCGTCCGCCTCGGCGGCGTCGACGGCCGTGTACGCCGCGCAGCTCACCACGACGTCCGCGCCGGCGAGCGCGCGCGTGACGGCGTCCCCGTCCGTGACGTCGAGCGCCGCGCGGTCGAGCGCGCGCACGGGCTCCCCGCCGGCGCGCAGCAGCGCCACCACCTCGGTCCCGAGCATCCCGCCGGCCCCTGTCACCGCCCACCGCACCACGACCACCTCCGCACGGCACCCTACCGAGGAGCACCATGAACGTCCGTGAGCTCACCGTCCCCGGCGCGTGGGAGCTGCTGCCGCGTCAGCACGCCGACGACCGAGGGGTCTTCCTCGAGTGGTTCACGGCCGCAGCCCTGCGCGAGGCGACAGGGCGCGACCTCGACCTCGCCCAGGCGAACGCCTCGGTCTCGAGGGCGGGCGTCGTGCGCGGGATCCACTACGCCGACGTCCCGCCCGGGCAGGCGAAGTACGTGACGTGCGTCGCGGGGTCCGTCCTCGACGTCGTGGTCGACCTCCGCGTCGGGTCGCCCGCCTTCGGGCGCTGGGACGCGGTCCTGCTGGACGCCCACGAGCGCCGCGCCGTGTTCCTCCCCGAGGGCGTCGGGCACGCGTTCATGGCGCTCGAGGACGGTGCGACCGTCGTCTACCTGTGCTCGAGCGGGTACGCCCCCGAGCGGGAGCACGGCGTCGACCCGACCGACCCCGAGCTTGCCATCGAGTGGCCGGCCACCGGCCCGGACGGGCGCGCCCTCGTGCCGTCGTTCTCCGCCAAGGACGCGGCGGCGCCGTCCCTACGGGAGGCGCTCGCGGCGGGAGCCCTCCCCCGTGCGGACGAGGTCGACGCGTTCGTCCGGACGCTGCAGGCGTAGGTCAGTCGGCCTCGGCGCGCAGGACCCGCAGGTGCCCGCGGCGCCCGACCTCGGTGACGTCCGGCGGCTCCGGCTCGGTGCGGACCTTGCCCGCCTCCCGGACGGCGTCGGCGAGCGCCGAGAGGTCGTCGTCGCTGGGACCGGTCTCGACGAACTGCGGCGACAGGCGCACGACCTCCCAGCCGCGCGGGGCGGTGAGCCGCTCCGCGTGCTCGGCGCACAGGTCGTAGCTGTGCGGCTCGGCGAGGTGCGCGAGCGGGCCCAGGACCGCCGTGGAGTCGGCGTAGACGTAGGTGAGGGTCGCGACGGCGGCACGGACGCACGCCGTGCGCGAGCACTGCCTGACGGATCTCACGGCCTGACCTTACGCCTTCCGGAGGGGTCCTGGGGACGGCACACGCCGCCCGCCTCCGGCGGAGGCCGACTAGAGTCGGGGTGTGCGTGGCAACTCTTCGTCCCCCGGCTCGCGCCCCGACCCGGCCGGCGCCGGGCGCCGGGCCCGCGACCGCTGGTCGCGTCGCAGCGCCGTCACCCCTCCCCCGGTCTCGTTCGACGAGCTCCTCATCCCGCCGCGCGCCCCCGGGCCGGGCGGCCACGGACCGGTGCCACGACGGCGCGACCGCCGGGGACGCGGCATCCGAGGTCCTCTCCTCCCGCCGACCGCGCCCGCGAGCCGCACCCGCGCGGAGAAGTTCGACGACGTCGTGCTCGACGTCGTGGAGCGCGTGCAGCGCTCGTGGGCGAAGCAGCTGCGCGGGACGGAGTTCGCGGTGGAGGACGTCCCGCCGTCGGACCCGGCGCCCTGGGAGGACGGCGGCGTGCCGCTCGGCCGGTGCTTCCCGGCCGAGTCGGGCCAGCCCGCCCGCATCGTGGTCTACCGGCGGCCCGTCGAGGCGCGCGCGTTCGACGCCGAGGACCTCGAGGACCTCGTCCGCGACGTGCTCGTCGAGCAGGTCGCGCACCTGCTGGCCCGCACCCCCGAGGAGATCGACCCGCGCTACACGGGCGACCGCTGACCGTCGCCTAGCGTCCCAGCCCGGCCGTGTCCGACGCGCGGACCGCGACCTCGTGCGCGGCGGGCGCGTCCGTGACCGGCAGGAGCACCGACACGAGGCTCGGCAGGCCGTCGCCCTCGTCGCCGCTCGTCGGGCCGGCGCTCGCCGTGAGCGACCAGACGGGGAGCAGGCCGTCGTCCTCCCCGACGACGTCGACCGTCACCGCCGCGGGGACGGCCTCGGACCCCTCCGCCCGCACCGTCGCCGGGTCGAGCGTCTGCGTCGTGCCCGCGCGGAGGGTCAGGGTCGTCGTGCCCGCCTCCGCGCCGCTCTCGTCGTAGACGCGCACGAGGAGCTCGAGCGAGCCCGTCGGCTCGTCCTCGTCGGCACGCGCCGCAGGGACGGCGGCGAGCGTGAGCGCGGAGGACGTGCCCGGGACGAGCGCCACCTGACCGGCGGGAGACGTGTCGTCGGTGGACCCGGCGCTCTCGTCGGCGCCCTCCGCGTCCGTCAGGGACGGCAGCGGTCGCGCCGCGACCCAGGCGCGGTCGTACTGCCGCTCCTCGTGGAGCAGGTCGGGATCCGGCTCACCGCGGCGGTCGACGGACGCACCGCCGACGACGGGGACGTCGGCGTGCACGGAGACGGCGTACGCGCCCGCGGGCAGGCCGCCGAGCGACACGTCCGTGACGACGCCGGGCGCGAGCGCGACCTCCTCGGCCCCGCGCAGGGGCACGGCGCCGTCCTCCCCGTACACCGTGACGCGCGCGGTCCCGGCCTGCTCGCCGGGGGCGAGCAGGCGCAGCTGCGGCGCGTGCGGGTCGTCGACCGCCTCCCCGACGCTCGTGACGCCGGCCAGCGCGAGGTCCGTCGTCGGCTCCCCGCCCGGGACGACGTGGTCGACGCCGAGCGGCACCAGGCCGTCGAGCGTCGAGTGCTGCAGGTACGCCGACACGAGTCCGCCCGACGCGGCCACGTGGACGACGAGGCGGCGCTGCTCGGGAGCCGCTGCCTCGACCAGGGTCACGACCTCCTGCCCCGGACCGACCAGCTGCTGCCCGCCCCCGGAGAGCGCGACCTCGCCCCCCTGCCCCCAGACCTGCACCTGGACGACCGCGGGCGTGAGGCCGGGGTTCTGGAGCACGAGCTGGGAGCTGCTGCCGATCTGGGTGCTCCCGCCGACGAGCCACTGGCTGATGCCCGGCCGCGTGCAGCTCGCCGCGGCGAGCCCGCGCAGGTCGCCGTCGGTCGTCACGGAGCCGACGGACGCGGCCACGCGCGGCGACGAGTCCTGGGCGGGGCGCACGGTCAGGACGGTGCCGTGCGCGGGGTCCTGGACATCGCCCACGGTGACGTCGGCGCCCGACCCGGGCGCGAGCTCCTGCTCCTCGAGGTCGCCGCCGTCGAGAACGCCGAGCCCGGCGGCCCCCTCGCCCTCGACCACCGCGCGCAGCCGGCTGGACGTGCCGACCGGGGCGGGACCGAACTGCGCGTCACCCACCGTCTCCGGGTCGGTGAGCCGCGCCGGTCCCGGGCAGACCGAGACCTCTCGGGCGGGCTCGACCGTGACCTCCTCGACCGCGTCCGCCGGGGCCGGGGCCGCGGGCAGGAGCGCCGCGCCCGTGCCCCCGAGCACGACGACCGCACCCACCGCCAGGATGCCGACCAGCCCGGCGCCCGTCGTCGTGACGCGGCGCACCACCGCCCGGGCGCGCCCGGGGCGCGCGTCCGTCTCCGGAGCCTCGTCGGGGCTCGTCCCGTTCGTCGTCGTCACCGTTCCTACCTCGTTCCCGCGCGACGGCGCCGGACCGGCACCGCGAGCAGCACGTACACGACCAGGGTCACGCCCGCCGCCGCCATCCAGCCCGACCGGTGGTCCGCGGCGTGGTACACCTCGAGCCGCCCGGCGTCGGCCCCGAGGGCGAAAGCCTGCAGCCCGCCGGTCGTCGCCGGGTCGACCGCCTCCAGCGGGCGGCCGTCGAGCGTGGCGCGCCACCCGGACGACGCGTCCTCCGCGAGCACGACCTGCCGGTCCTCGGCCCCCTCCGGCACGGTCGCGACGACCGGGCGCAGCGCCTCGCGGTCCGCGGCCAGCGGCTCGACCCCCGCAGCGGACTCGACGCGCGCCCACGACGGCTCGCCGCCCTCGGGCACGACGCGCCAGAGCAGCGCTGCCCGGCCCTCCGTCATGCGCTCGAGCCCGGGCACCATGTCGAGCCGGGCGACGAGCTCGGCCCGCGCCTGGTCCTCCGGCGCGGACGCCGGCAGGAGCACCGCCCCGACGCCCAGACGGCCCAGGCCGCCGGCGACGTCCGCCGAGGTCCCGGAGACGAGCTCCGCGACGAGCCGGGGCAGCTCTCCCTCGGTCACCGCGGGGTCGGCCGCCTGCCACGCGTGCACGACGGCCGACGAGTCGACCGCCTGCGGACCGTCCGAGCGCAGCGCCGCGTACTCGACGACGCCACCCGGCCCGTGCTCCAGGGTGAGCACGCGCGCCTGGCGCGGCGAGGACTGCATCTGGCGGCCGACCGGCGGCACGACCGGCTCGGTCGTGGCCACGACCGAGCCGACCCGGGCGTCGTCCCGGTCGAGCACGCCCACGGTCCACGACGCGGCGGCCCCCAGGGGCAGCAGGGTGACGACCAGGGCGAGCGCGACGACGGCGCCCGAGCGCCAGGCCGGGGCGCCGGCACCGGGCCATCGCGGGACGCCGACGAGGGCGGCGCCAAGCAGGGCGAGCAGCGCGAGCGACAGCCCGGCGCCGGGCCACCCCGTGACCGGGGCGTCGGGCGACACCCCGGCGGCCACGACGGTCGACCCGGCGAGGACGGCGGCGGCCAGCCCGAGCGCCGCCACGAACCACGCCCCCACGGCCAGACGCCGGCCGCGCAGCACGGCGAGCACGGCGAGCACCACGACGACCGCGCCGGCGGCGAACGGAGCCCAGCGCGCGAGGAGCTCGCCCGCGCCGCTCCCGTCGAGCCCGAACCACGCCTCGGGCGCGGTCGGCAGCCCCAGGAGCTGCTGCCACGGCGCGGCGGGCGTGGCCGCGACCGGCGCGCCCGGGTCGGCGAGCAGCAGCCGCCACCCGCCGTCGCCCGCGGTGCGGGCCACGTGCACGAGGAACGGGGCGAAGAGCACGAGGGCCGGCACGGGGACGAGGGCGAGGTAGCGGCGGTGCGCCCGGACCCCGAGCGCCACGACGACGAGCACGACCACGCCGACGGGCAGGAGCACGGGCGCCCCGGCGACGGCGACCGCGAACAGCAGGCCCGCGGTGGCGGCGGCCGCGAGCGACCCCGGCTCGCGGCGCGCAGCCCGACGGACGACGTCCTTCGTCGGGGGCGCGACGACGTCGAGCCGCTGGAGACCGAGCGCGCGGACGACCGCGAGCGCGAGCCACGGGAGCGTCGCGTGCACGAGGACGGCGCCGACCCGGCCGGCACCCACGGCGGTGAGGAGCGCGGGAGCGGCGACCCAGACGAGCGTCGCCCAGGCGCGGAGCGGCACGGAGCGCGTGACCGCGCCCGCGGCGAACCACGCGCCCAGGCCGGCCGCGAGGAAGCACGCGGGGACGAGCAGGTTCACGGCGGTCTGCGTGGCGCCGCCGGCGAGCAGGGACGCCGGGACCAGCGCGGACACGAACGGGTCCGCCGGCGCGGGTGCGCCGAGCCCCGTGGTGACCCAGCCGGTCGTCGCCGCGCGCCACACGTCCCCGAGCGTCCCGGTGGCCGGGAGCAGCGAGCCCCCCACGAGCCGACCGCCCGCGAGGAGAGCCCCTGCCAGCGGCCCGAACACGACGGCGGTGAACCCCGCCAGCCCCACGGCGGCTCCGGCGAGCCCGGCCCGACGCCGCACCGCGAGGGCGCGCAGCTCGCGCCGCTCGATGTCGGTCGGCGCCCACGCGGTGCGCCGCTGCTCGGCACGCGCGAGGCGGCGGTCGCGCCGCTCGACGAGCACCTCGCGCCACGTGCCGCGCAGCGGGCGCAGCGCCCGGCGCGGGAGCGTCCGGGTCCGGCGCGCCACGCGGCGCGCCCGCACGACGGGCCCGACCCGCACGAGTGCCCACAGCGGCGCGAGCAGCTCGTCCCGGGCCTGCCCCGGCTGCTTGACGAGCAGCCGGAACGCGGCGTGGAAGGGTGCGCCGACGACCATCGCGAGCGCGACGAACGGGAGCCACGGCGCCGCGACGCCGACGAGCCGCGCGTGGAGCTGGGAGTGACGGCGGGCCGCCGAGGACGCGTCGGGGTCCGGGGCGGGGAGCGCCGTCGTCCCGCGCCGACGCTCGCGCAGGCCGAGCAGGGACGCCTGCGCGTGCCGCACCACGGCCGACGGGACGACGACGACCCGGTGCCCCGCGAGGCGCGCCCGCCGGCACAGGTCCAGGCCGTCGCCGAACGGGCCGAGCTCGGGGTCCGTGCCGCCGAGCTCCTGCCACACGGCCCGCCGCACGAGCGCCCCGGCGAGCCCGACGGCGAGCACGTCCTCGCGCACGTCGTGCTGCCCCTGGTCGACCTCGTCCTCGTCGATGCCGGTCAGGCGGCGCCCGAGCGGCGTCGTGGTCACGCCCACCTCGACGAGGCGGCTGACCGTACCCGGCTCGAACGGCGCCGCCACCTGCGCGTCGGTGCCGGGCACCCAGCGCTCCTGCTTGGGGCCGGCCACCGCGACAGCGCTCGAGTGCTCGACGGCCCGCAGCAGCTCGGCGAGCGCGTCGGGCGCGGGCGCGGAGTCGTCGTGCAGGAGCCAGAGCCACGTGCCCGGCTCGACGTTCGCGAGCGCCGCGTCGACCGCGTCGCCGAACGAGCGGGCGCGCGGGGCCGCGACGAAGCGTGCGTCCCCGAGCTGCAGGCCCTGGTGCTCGCTGCTGGCGTCGCCGATCGCGGCGTCGACGACGACGACCTCGTGCGGGCTCGTCGTCTGGGCGCGCAGCGCCTCCAGCGTGTGGGCGAGGAACGGGGTGCGGCCGCGCGTCACGACGACCGCCGTGACCGTGGTCACGACGGGGAGCGCGCCGGTCACGGCGGCGACGATCCCGGGTGCCGCGACGACGCCCGGCACGGCGGCGGCGCGCGCGGCGGCCCCCGGCGTGACGTCGCCGGGACGGGCGCTGCGCGCGGACGTGGTGAGGTCGGAGGAAGTCATGTCCCGTCGATCATGCGACGGACACGGCTCCAGGCGCGGCATTTGCGCGCCCCGGTGTGGCGGGTGTCGGCCACCCGTCACGACGCTGCTCGTCGGCGACGCCGACGAACCCTCCGGGCCGGGGCCCGGTCGTCAGACGACGCGGCGCTTGAGCTTGCGGCGCTCCCGCTCGGAGAGCCCGCCCCAGATGCCGAAGCGCTCGTCGTGCTCGAGCGCGTACTCCAGGCACTCGGCCCGGACCTCGCAGCCCGTGCAGACCTTCTTCGCCTCGCGCGTGGACCCGCCCTTCTCCGGGAAGAAGGCCTCCGGGTCCGTCTGGGCGCACAGCGCGCGCTCCTGCCACCCCATGAGCGAGTCGTCGACCGGCTCACCGAAGAGCGGCAGCACCGGTGCCACGCGCTCCACCTCTCGCTCAGCGTCGGAGGGGAAGACCCCGCCCGTCCCGTCCAGCATGTTCCACATTGCTCGCCCCTTCATGCCGTTCGCCGGGCCTCGAGCGAGAACCAGGCAGGAAACTGCATTGAAGAAATTACACGCGTGTCATCCGCGGGCGTCAAGCCGAAATGTGATAGCCCCGCGGAGGCGGCGGGTGAAACCATCACATCTCGGGTGTCGATATCGGCACCCTAGGGTGGTGTCCATGGTGTCCGCTCCCCACGCCCCCGCCCCTCGCGGCGACCGCCCCACCCACGTCGCTGACCTGCTCCGACTCGTCACGCGCGACCCCGGTCGGCCCCGGCTCACGTGGTACGGGGACGACGGCGAGCGCGTCGAGCTCTCCGGCGCGGTGCTCGAGAACTGGGTGAACAAGACGACGAACCTGCTCGTCGAGGAATTCGACGCCGGTCCTCGAACGCAGGTCGTTCTCGATCTTCCCGTGCATTGGCGGACCGTCGTCTGGGCGTTCGCTGCATGGCGCGTGGGAGCGACCGTGGTCCTGACGGACGAGAATGCCACCGGTGCGAGCACCCCGCACGCCGACGTGGTCGTCACCGACCGCCCGGACCGGTGGACGGCGTCCGGCGCGGAGCTCGTCGCCGTCGCGCTTCCTGCCCTCGCCCGTGCGTTCGACGGCGCGCTCCCGGCCGGTGCGATCGACGCTGCGTCGGCGGTGATGACGTACGGCGACCAGGTCGGGTGGGTCCCGCAGGTCGAGCCCGCAGCACCGGCGTGGGTCTCCGGCGCCGGCAGCGCGGCGCACGAGGAGCTCGTGCCGCGCACCGGGACCGCGCCCGGGGCGCGGACGCTGGTCACTCCGGGCGCGGGCTCCGCTACCCTGGGGGCGTGCCTCGCGGTCCTGGCCGACGACGGGTCGGTCGTCCTGGTCTCCCCGAGGTACGCGCGACGGCTCCGCACGGACGAGGACGCGGCGCGGCGCCTCGCCACGGGCGAACGGATCGACGCCGAAGCGCACGTCGACAGGGACGCCCCCCAGCCGGACCGACCCCGGTCCCCGACGACCTCGACCTGAAGCAGGGGAGCATCATGCCCGTCCGTCGGATCGGCCCTCGGGCTGCCGAACTCCTCACCAGTCTCGGTGTCGCCGTCGGCGTCGTCGTCGCCGCCGTCCTCGTCAAGGCGTTCGACCGGATGTTCGGGTTCTGGGGGGACAACGCAGAGTCGTTCGCCCCCCTGTGGCACCACCTCGGGACGGAGCTCCGCGCCGGCCGCTGGCTGCCGATGGACCCCGCCGGCTGGGCCGGGGGCAACTACGTCGCCGAGGCGGCCTACGGCGTGCTCAACCCCGTGAGCCTCGCCAACTTCGTCCTGCTGTCCGGCTTCGACGACCTCGCTCGAGGGATCTTCGTCGTCATGACGGAGTTCCTCGCGCTCCTGGGCGTCGCCACCTACCTGCTCGCACGGTCCTACGGTGCGGCGCGGGGCCCGGCGGTGAGCGTCGGTCTGGCCATGCCGCTCGCCGGCTTCACGCTGTTCTACGGTGCCGGCAACTGGGCGTCCGGCCTCATGGCCACGACCTGGGTGGTGTGGTTCTGGTGGGCCGCGCACCGGTACTCCCGCGGCACCCTGAACCCGCTCGTCGCGTTCGCGTTCGGCGGGCTGGCCGTGACGGTCGGCAACCCCTACGCGATCCTCGGCATCCTCGTGGTCCTGGCGGCCCTGGCGGCGGACCTCGTCGTGCGGCGGCGGTGGTCGACGCTCGGGCGTCTGGTGGTCCTCGGAGCGAGCGTCGGGGCGCTTGCCGCCGTCGTGTACCTGCCCCTGGTGGGGACGCTCGGGGTGACCGTGCGTCAGGCTCCCGAGGCCGTCTCCAACGACGGGTACATGGTCCCCGACCTCCAGGACCTCGCGGGCATGAGCAGCCCCTCCTACCTGCCGTCCATGCTGGCGTGGTACTCCCGCTCGGACTACGTGCCCTCGACGTACCTCGCGTGGTTCGTCCTCCCGCTCCTCCCCTGGCTCCGCTGGGGAGCGGCGCGAGCACTCGGCAAGCGTCTCGTAGGACCGCTCGTCTTCACCTCGCTCATGCTCCTCCTCACCGTCGGACCCGCCCAGATCTGGCTCTTCCGGTGGCCCATCCGGTTGGTCGAGTACACGTACGTCGGGGTCTGCGTGCTCTTCGCAGCGCTGCTCTCCCTCGGTCTCGCGCGCTCCCACCGGGGTCTCCGCGCCGCGCTCAGCGCGACCGTGGTCGCCTTCGGGTTCTTCAACGCCTGGGCCGTCACGCCGCAGGACTGGACCGTGCACCTCGCGTTCGCCGGCACGGTGCTCGCGCTCGTCGCGGCCGCCGTGCTGGTCGCACGCCGCTTCGGGGCGCGCTGGGTCGTGGTGCCCCTCGTCGCAGGGTGCCTCGTCGTGGCGCCGGCGCAGGCGTCGCTGTTCGGGTGGAGCCACCAGCAGCTCGGCGTCGCCGCCGACCGCGGGGCGGCGCACGACCTCACCGAGCTGCGCGCCGCGACCGCGCCCTACCGAGGAGCGGTGCTGCAGCTCGGCTCGATCGAGGCGCTGGAGCCCGGTTCCAGCGCCGTGCGGGAGGGCCACCTCGTGTTCGGTCATCAGGGCGCGGCGGCGGGACTGGAGACGCTCGGCCGCTACACCGGCATCGACTTCCCGTCCTTCACGTCGCCGCTGTGCATGGACTACCGCGGCGGCACGGGCTGCGCGAGCCTCGCGGAGCGCCTGCAGGACCCGGTCGAGGGCGGCTACGACGCCACGCTGCTCGATGCGCTCGGCGTGGACACGCTCGTCTACAGCAAGGCCTCGTTCGAGCCGGAGGAGATCGTGCGGCCCAGCGGCTGGCGCGAGGTCGTGGACGACGCCGACCGTGTCGCCTTCGTCCGTCCCACGCCCGCACCCGACGTCACGGCCAGCCCGTCGGAGGAAGTCGTCTCGGCCGAGGCGACGACGGCCGAGGACGGCTCCGTGCACGTGCGCGTCGTCGCCGACAGAGACGGGACGGTGCTCCTCGACCGGCTCGCGTGGCCGGGGTACGGCGCTCAGGACGGCGAGGGTCGTGCGCTCGCCGTCCGCGAGGGGCCGTACGGACTCCTCGAGGTGAGCGTCCCCGCCGGGACCACGGACGTCACCCTGTCGTTCCGCAGTCCCGGGCTGACGACCGGAGCGGCGATCGCCGCCGGCGGGCTCCTGGCGGCTCTCGTGCTGGCCGTCGTCCACGTGCTGGGCGGCCGACGCCGGGCCCGCCCCTTCCCGCCCGAGGACGACCGGGTCGTGCCCCCTCAGGCGGTGACCGAGTCCAGCTCGTCGACGATGTGACCGGCGATCTCGAGGGCGCACGTCGCGGCGGGTGACGGGGCGTTCAGCACGTGCACCTGGCGCGACGTGCCCTGGACGAGGAAGTCGTCGACCATCGTGCCGTCCCGGCGCAGCGCCTGCGCGCGGACCCCGGCCTCCGCCGGGCTCAGGTCGTCGACACCGATGCCAGGGACGAGCTCGGAGAGGCTGCGCGCGAAGGCGCGCCCCGAGACGGACCGCAGACCCTCCTTCACGCCGGCGGCGACGTTGCGCGCCGCGAGCCTCCACAGTCCCGGCCACGCGAGGGACCCGGCAAGCTCCTTGACGTCCACGTCACGCCAGCGGTATCCCTCGCGCGCGAGCGCGAAGACCGCGTTCGGGCCCGCGTGCACGGACCCGTCGACCATCTTCGTCAGGTGCACGCCGAGGAACGGGAACGCCGGGTCGGGCACCGGGTAGATGAGTCCGTTGACGAGGTAGCGACGCTCGGGGACGAGCTCGAAGTACTCGCCTCGGAACGGGACGATGCGCGCCTCGGGCTCGAGCCCGGAGGCCGCCGCGACACGGTCGCTGTAGAGGCCCGCGCACGCGACGAGCGAGTCTGCGCGGACGTCGCCCCGGGTCGTCTCGACCACGACGCCGTTCGGCTCCGTCCGCGCGGAGACGAACTCCGCGCCGTAGCGGATCTCGCCGCCCCGCTCGAGGACGAGGTCGAGCATCGCCCGGCACACGCCGACGTAGTCCACGATCCCGGTGCTCTCGACCCGGAGGGCGCGCACCGCGCGGACGTACGGCTCGTACTCGCGTGCCTCCTCGGCCGAGACCACGCGAGCGGGGACGCCGTTCTCCACCGCCCGCGCGGCCAGACGATCGAGCTGGGCGACCTGGTCGTCCGAGGTCGCGACGACGAGCTTGCCGCAGATGTCGACCGTCACCCCGTGCTCGCGCGCGAAGGCCGTCATGGACTTCGCGCCCGCCACCGACATCCGCGCCTTGTGCGAGCCCGGCGTGTAGTAGAGACCGGAGTGGATCACGCCGGAGTTGCGCCCGGTCTGGTGCGCCGCGGGCCGCTCCTCCTTCTCGAGGACGACGACCTCGTCCCCACGCCGCGAGAGCCTCTCGGCGACGGCAAGACCGACGATTCCCGCACCTACCACTACGACTCGCGACATGACGACCCTTCACCGACGTGACTGACGCGGCGACGGGGGCGGGACGGAGTTCCGTCAGCCCGTGACAACTCCGTCGCGCACGGTCAGGGTACCCCCTTCGAACCGCTGGGTCGTCGTCCCTCCGGTCGTCACGGCCTCGGCGACCGGAACTCCGAGACGACCCGCGTAGCCTCCCCGGTCCGACCAGCCGCGAGCGACCGCCGCCGGCACGAGGAGAGCGCCCGTCGTCGGCGTCCACGCGACCTGCGCACCTGACGAGAACGAGCTGTACCCACCGGCGCGCCCGGCGTAGTTGACCGGCTCGGAGACCGGGTAGCCCGGCCCGCGGGTCCCTCCGGCAGCACGCCACCGGTCACGGATCGCCCCCCACACGGTGTAGGTCGCGCCCGACGGGGCGGAGACCGTCGTCACGCCGGCGGCCAGGTCGATCTCCCACCCGCTGCCGTCCGCGGTCCGCTTCTGGTCCGTGGTGGGGTAGCCGAGGCCGTTCACGCCGCCGCGCCCGTACCAGTAGTGCCGTACCGGGCCGTGGATTACGTGCGCACCGGTCGACGCCGTGGCGAGGATGGTGCCGCCGCCCTCGAACTCGGCGAACGTCCCGACGCCGTCCCCCACCGGTCCCTCGGACCGCGTGGGGTAGCCGAGGAGACCCGTGGCTCCCCCGCTGCGCCACCACGCGGCGCGGACACCGCCGGTCAGCGTCCTGGCCCCGGTGGTCGGGGTCCACAGGACGGAGCCCCCCTTCTCGAACTCCACGAAGAGACCTCTGCCGTCCCCGACCGGGGACTGCGTCCGGTTCGGGTACCCGAGGGTTCCCGTCGCGCCGCCCGTCCGCCACCACTCCGAGCGGAGCGCCCCCGAGATCGCGGCGGTGCCCGTGGTCGGCGTCGACAGGAGCGAGCCGGTGCTCTCGAACTCGATGAAGACTCCGCGGCCGTCCCCGACGAACCGCTGGGAGGTCGTGGGGTAGCCGAGCCAGCCCGTCGCGCCGCCCTCGCGCCACCAGCCCCGGCGGAGGTCACCGCCGATGGCCTGGCTCCCGGTCTGCGGGCTCCAGACGACGCTCGCGTCGGCGCTGAACTCCTGCGCGCGCCCGCGCCGGTCGCCGACGTCGAACTCGAAGCTCCGCGGGAACCCCATGCCGGTGAACCCCGACCCGGCGAGCCAGCCCGGTCGGATGCGCGGCGAGATCGAGTGCACCCCCACGCCGGGCTCGTACGTCGCGCTGAACCCGTTCGTGAAGTACGCGGCCGACCCCGTACCGACGTCGGACTCGAGCTGGCCCACGTCGCCCCACGTGCGGCCGAGCGCCTGCCAGTTGCTCCAGATCTGCGTCTTGGCCGCGCCGGTCAGCTCGCCGACCCGATTCCGGAGCCACGGGAGGATCGAGTACCCGGCGTTGCCCGGGCAGGACGTGTACGCGACGTCCCGGTGCGCCAGGATCCGGTAGATCCGCACCCCCGTACCCGGTGAGAAGCGGGAGGTGGAGTGCCCCGGGGTCACGTAGGTCGAGACCTCCCACGGGTCGAACAGGTAGGACCCGCCCAGCCGCCACGCGATGATCCGGGCGACCGACTCGCGCAGCGCAGCCGACGGCGCGACGGAGGAGTAGTCGCCCATCATCGAGACGCCGAACGTGCCGGAGTTGAACCCGCCCGCGTGCGCGGCGACCGTCGCCATCGTCAGTCCGCCGAAGCGGCCCTCGAAGATCTGCCCGTACTGGTCGACGAGCACGTTGTAGCCGATGTCGCCCCAGCCTCGCGACTGGGCGTGGTAGGCGTAGATCCCGCGGACGATCCCCGGCGACTGGGCAGGGGTGTAGCTGTTGGACCCGGCGGTGTGGTGCAGGACGGCGGCCACCGTCGTCTGCGCGTACTGGGGGGTCCACGTCATGAGTGCCGGGTCGGCGCCCCACTGGGCCCGCGAGATCACGGTCGGGGGCGCAGGCGCGGTCCCCGTCCGCAGCGGGCCTGCCAGGGCGGCCGACCGGCCTGCGCTGCTCCCCCGGGACCCGACCAGCTGCACGCCGGGAGCCTGGGCACCGAGCTGCTCGTCGACCTCGGTGACGTCGGTCGAGATCGCCGCGACGTCGAGGCCTTCCGCCATCGGGCCGTCAGGCCCCCACGCGCGCACCTCGACGCGAGCGGCCCCGCCGGTGAACCACGGGTCGGTGCCGCCGCCGTCGCCGTCGGGGTCCTGCTCCGGCTCCAGCGCCGTCCACTCCGACCACTCGTCGTCCGCACCCTGGGCCCGGACCTCGACCCGGTCCGGCGACACGGTGCCCTTCCACGTCACCCCGACGATGGTCGCGCCGTCGACGTCGACCGCCCGTGCGGGGACCGCTCCGAGCACCGGTGCGTCCTGTGCCGCGGCCACCTCGGCCGAGACCTGCGCGTCCGGTGCGGCAGGCTCGTCGGCCGGCACGACCGGCGCGTCGCCGAGGTCGAACGCCGCGACGTCGGTGCTCGCGTCCTGCTGCGCGTCGACCGCGGGGTGCGTCACGTCACCCGGGACGGCCACGGTGACGTTCGGTGCCGGGCCCTGCGCCGTCGGCGCCGCCGACGCGGCGCCAGCCGTCGTGGGTACGCACAACGCGGCGCACAGCACCGCCCCTGCCGTCCTTGCTGCCAGCATTCCGTTACCTGCCCCTTCGGCGGACGCCGTGTCCTGCCCCTCGGCAGTCTAGGCAGCGCCCCGCGTCTCCGCAGGTCGGGAGCGGTGCCGGTCAGTCGATGCCCGGATCCCCGTGGTAGTGGCCGAGACGACGCTTGGCGACGACCGCGAGGCCGGCCGCACCCCCGGCGGTCATCAGGTCGGCCACGGTGAAGAGCAGCCGGGAGACCGTCGCGTAGGCCACCGCGGCGGGCGTCCCGACGAGGGGTGCCAGCGCGGCCACGATGACCAGCTCCCTGACGCCGGCACCGGAGGGCAGGATGAACGCGAACAGGCCGGCGAGCATCGCGAGCGCCATCACGCCGGCGCACAGCAACCACACCGACGGACCCACCTCGGCGCTCGAGCGCGCCAGGAGCCAGAGGTGGGCACCGCTGCACAGGTACGAGCCGAGAGCCCAGGCCAGGGAGGCCAGCACGGTGCGGTAGGAGACCGGGTGGTCGGGGCGCGGGCGGCGCAGGATCTTGAACCCGAAGCGCGCGGCGGCCGTGAGGATGCGCGGGTGCAGGCAGATCAGCGCGACCGGCAGCATGAGGTACAGCCAGTAGAGCCAGGAGAGGTCGCCGTTCTCGCGCACGATCTCCGGGACGGCGAGGGCTCCCGCGAGCAGGGCCGCCACGATCGTCACGGCGATCGAGAAGAGCGTCCCCGCGAAGACGCGCGCCCGCGCCAGCCCGGCCTTGCGGCCCAGCTCGAGCTGGAGCACGTAGGCCCAGACGGATCCCGGCAGGTACTTGCCGAGCTGCCCCACGAGGAAGACCTGAGCGCCGCGCCCGGGTCCGATCGGCTTGCCCAGGTCGTCGACGAGGACCTGCCAGCTCATCGTCGCGCACCCGATCGACGCGACGACAGCGACCAGCGAGAGGACGATGGACCAGGGAGAGATATCGCGCAGGTACGGCAGCACCTCGTCCCAGTTGGTCCACAGGTAGAAGACGGCCGCCCCGACCACCGTCGCCAGGAGCACGTACCGCGCGACGTTGAGGATCTTGTCGCGCGCCCGCGGCTCGGCGGCGGGCGCGCCGTCCTGCGCGGGTGCGGCCGGCGGGGCCGGCTCCGTCGACGGGTTCTCCGGCGCGAGCTCGGACACGTGCTCGCGGTCCAGGGCGTCCTCCATCAGACCGCCTCCCGAATCTCGCGGGCCGCCCGCTCGAGCGACGACCGCACCGGTCGGGTCGGCGCCGCCGCACGCCATGCCGCGCGGTCCGCGGCGATCGCGTCGAGGCCTGCCGCG
This sequence comes from Cellulosimicrobium funkei, assembly GCF_900155925.1. NCBI lineage: Bacteria > Bacillati > Actinomycetota > Actinomycetes > Micrococcales > Promicromonosporaceae > Cellulosimicrobium > Cellulosimicrobium funkei. Next base: position 120,835 of record NZ_FTMI01000006.1, on the reverse strand, counting down.
TCGTCCAGCAGGAGGTCGCCGTCCGCGTAGCGCGACGCGAGGAGGTCCGCCACCTCGGGCGCGGCTCCAGCCCTGCTCAGGCCGACGGCGTTCACCCCGTGCAGGCGCGGCGGCACGCCGAACACCTTCGTCCACGGGGGGACGTCCCCCGTCAGCGCCGTGCCCATGCCGACCATCGCACCGGGGCCGATCACGCGGCGCTGGTGCACGACCGCGTTCATCCCCAGGGTCGCGCGGGACCCGATCGTGCAGTGACCACCCACGCTCACGCCCGCGGAGACGGTCACGTCGTCGCCGAGCTGGACGTCGTGGGCGAGGTACGCGCCGTTGAGGAGCCAGCACCGGGCGCCGACGACAGTGCGCCGCGCGCTGCCCTGGTGGATCACGACGCGCTCGCGCAGGACCGAGTCCGCACCGATCTCGACACCCTGGTGCTCGAGGTCGCCCGTCCAGGCGGTGTTCTGTCGCAGGGACGCGATCTCCGGCGGCGCACCCACGCTCGCCCCCGCCCCGATCCACACCCTGTCGCCCACGCGCAGCGGGCCGAACAGGGTGACGTACGGGCCGAGCGCCACGTCGGCGCCGAGCTCCACGCCTGGTCCGACGTACGCCGTCGGATGGATGCGGGGATGTCCCTGGTGGGTGGTCACGGTACTCCTTCAGAACGAGGTCGCCGACGAGAATCCCCCTGGCGCCTCAGGACTCGTGCACTGCGTCGAGGGGCCGTTGGTCCGTCCCCAGCAGCGTCGTACGGGTGACTAGGATGGGGCGGACGGCAACTGACCCGGGTGATTCTACCCAGGAGCCGGGGGGCACCGACGTAGGCGCCTCACGCATCGCGCACCCGGTGACGTCTGAGCGTCGACGCCCGTAGAGGACCGTGGAAAGTAGGCATGATCGATGATTCCGATTTCCGTCGTGCGGCTCAGCCCCCAGGCAGAGGAGCTCGCCGTCGACGTCATCCGCTCGGGCACGATCGCCCAGGGCCCCAAGGTCGCCGAGTTCGAGCGGCGCTTCGCCGAGCTCGTCGGGGCTGAGCACGCCGTCGCCGTGAACAACGGGACGACCTCGCTCGTGGCCTCGCTGCAGGTCCTCGACCTGCAGCCGGGGGACGAGGTCGTCACGAGCCCGTTCACCTTCGTCGCGACGCTCAACGCGATCCTCGAGGCCGGGGCGACGGCGCGGTTCGGCGACATCTCCACGGACGACTTCAACCTGACCCCCGAGTCGGCGCGCGCCGCGGTGACGGACCGCACCAAGGTCCTCATGCCGGTGCACCTGTACGGCCAGACGGCGGACATGACCGGTCTGGGCGCGCTCGCCGAGGAGCGCGGGCTGCGCATCGTGGAGGACGCGGCGCAGGCGCACGGCGCGACGTTCGAGGGCCGCGGGGCCGGGACGTTCGGCCTGGGCAGCTTCTCGTTCTACGCCACCAAGAACCTCACCACCGGTGAGGGCGGGATGATCACGACGAACGACGCGGACCTCGCCGACCGGCTGCGGGTCCTGCGCAACCAGGGGATGCGCCAGCGCTACCAGTACGAGGTCGCCGGCCACAACTACCGCATGACCGACCTGCAGGCGGCGCTCGTCCTGCCGCAGCTCGACTCCTACGGCGACAACCTCACCAAGCGGCGGGCGAACGCGGCACGGCTCACCGAGCTGCTCGGCGACGTCGACGGGCTCGTCCTGCCCCAGCAGCTCCCGGGGCGCGAGCACGTGTGGCACCAGTACACCGTCCTGCTCCCCGAGGAGCGCGCGGAGCACCGCGAGAGCATCATCGAGCGCCTGCGCGACGAGCACGGCGTGGGCAGCGGCGTGTACTACCCGAAGACGGTCTACGACTACGACTGCTACCGCGACCGCGAGGACGTCGTCATCGGTGACGCCCCCGTGGCGGACGCCGTCGTCCGTCGTTGTCTCTCGATCCCGGTGCACGCGTACCTCTCCTCGGAGGACGTCGAGACGATCGCCGACTCGCTCCGGAAGGTCCTCGCCTGATGGCGGCGCCGAAGCTCGCCCTCGTGGGCGCGGGCTCGATGGGGCAGAACCACGCCCGCGTGATCGCCGCCTCTCCGCGTGCCGAGCTCGCGCTGGTGGTCGACCCGCACGAGCAGACGGGCCGCGCCGTCGCGGAGCGCTTCGGGGCCCGCTGGGCGCCGGACACCGACGGCCTCGCCGGCGTGGACGCGGTGGTGGTCGCCGCCTCGACGGAGTACCACTACGACATCGCCAAGAACGTCATCGAGGCGGGCCGTCCGCTCCTCGTGGAGAAGCCCGTCTGCCCCTCGCTGGAGCAGACCGAGGAGATCCTCGCGGCCTCCCTCGCGGCCGACGTCCCCCTGATGTGCGGCCTCCTCGAGCGGTACAACGCCGCCGTGATGGTCGCGCTGTCGATGGTCGAGCAGCCGCACCTGATCCGCGCCGAGCGGCACTCGCCGTACGCGCCCCGGATCAAGACCGGTGTGGCGTGGGACCTCCTCGTGCACGACGTCGACCTGGTGTCGCGGTTCTTCGGGAACGCCGATCCTCGGTCCCTCTCGGTCGAGGTGGGCCACTTCAGCCCGCAGTCGGCGCCGGGTGCGGAGGACGTGATCGAGACGTCCATGCGGTTCGACGGCGGCGGGATCGCGACGGTCTCCGCGAGCCGGATCGGCCAGCGCAAGGTCCGGACGCTCGTCATCCAGGAGCTCGACCGCATGATCGAGGTCGACCTGCTGCGGCGCGGAGTCACCGCGTACCGTCACACCACGATCGAGGAGGCGCGGGACGGCGGCCCCGGGTTCCGTCAGGCGACGGAGATGGAGGTGCCGGAGATCGTCGGTGCCGAGCCCCTGGTCACCCAGCTCAACCGTTTCCTCGACCTCGTCGAGGGCACGGCCGACGCCGAGGAGGAGCGCCGCTCGATCCTGCCCTCGCACCGGATCGTCTCCCGGGCGCTGCAGGCGAAGGCGGACGCCGCCACCGAGGCGGCACTTCAGGCCTGACCGGTCTCCTGACGCGCGAGAGGGGCGCACTCACACGCGGTGTGAGTGCGCCCCTCTCGTGTACGCAGGCCCGTGTCGCGTCAGCCCTGCGTGAACTCCGGGACGCCGTCAGGGCCGAACGCGACCGAGGCGACGCGACGCGCCGGGACGCCCGCGACCACGGTCCGGGCAGGGACGTCCTTGGTGACCACCGCTCCCGCGCCGATCACCGCCTCGTCCCCGATCGTGACTCCCATGTTGATGACCGCCCCCGCGCCGACGAAGACGCGGTCCCCGATCGTCACGGGCGCCCGGTCCACGGTCGGGTGGCGACGTCCGCTGACGCAGCGCCGTGCCGACGAGTGGGTGTAGATCTGGACGCCCGACGAGATGTCGCAGCCCTCCCCGATGGTGAGCCCACCGGAGCCGTCGATCACCGTGAACGCGCCGATCCACGTGCCCTGGCCGATGGTCGGCTCCCCAACGATCCACGCGAGCGGGTTGTACGGGTTGGCGGGCAGGCCGGCCCGGTCCTCGGCCAAGGTCAGCCCCCGATGCGGATGAGCTCGGTCATGCCGTCCTTGACGTTGATGGTCGGCTCGAAGCCGAGCACGTCCTTCGCGCGCGTGGTGTCTGCGGCACGGCGGCTCACGAGGACGTCGCGCGGGTTGAAGATCGGCTCCACGTCGGCGCCGACAGCGTCGATCAGGATGCGGGCGAGGTCCGCGATGGACGTGTCGATGCCCGTCCCGACGTTCACCGGCACGTTGTCCTTCTCCGCCTCCATGGCGAGCACCACGGACCGCGCGATGTCGTGGACGTGGATGAAGTCCATCGACTGCTCGCCCTTGCCGTCGATGACGGGCGGCTCGCCGTTGCGGATGCGGTTCACGAAGTGGTTGATCACCGACGTGTAGTAGGCGGTGGTCTTCTGGCCCGGTCCGTAGACGTTGAAGAACCGGAGCGCGATCCACGACAGCCCCGCGCGGCGCTGGTAGTACCCGAGCAGGTCCTCACCGGTGCGCTTCGAGATGCAGTAGGGCGTGAGCGGCGAGAGCGTGTCGTCCTCGTGCATGGGGAGCTTCTCGGGGTCGCCGTAGACCGACGCGCTCGACGCGAAGACGAGCCGCTTCACGCCGTGGTCGGCCGCCGCGGCGAAGACGTTGTGCTCGCCGATGGTGTTGATCTCCATCGACTCGTACGGGTCGGCCTGGCTCTTGTTGATCGAGACGGCGGCGAGGTGCACCACGTGGCTCGCACCCTTCATCGCCGCGTGGACCGCCCCGCCGTAGCGGATGTCCTGGTCGATGAGCTCGACGTTGCCCCGCTCGGCGAGACGCGCGACCGCGTCGCGGTCGCCGCGGAACATGTTGTCGAAGATGCGCACGTCGTAGCCCTTGTCGAGAAGCTGCGAGACGACGTGCAGGCCGATGAACCCGGCACCGCCGGTGACGAAGGCCGTGCGGTTTTCAGACATGGATGAAGAGCTCCCTCAGTGGCGGTGGTTCGGTGGGCTTCTGGTCAGCGACGAGTCGTCGCGGCCGTCGAGACGACCTCGCGGACGACCTGCGCGACGTACTCGACGTCGTCGTCCGTGAGGTTGGCGTGCATCGGGATGGCGATGTGCCGGGCGAACAGGTCGGCCGACACAGGGCACGCCTTCGTGGCGCCGTAGAGCGGCTGGACGTGGCTCGCATAGGTGCCGAAGTTGCAGCCCACACCACGCGAGCGCAGCGCGAGCGCGACGGCACCCCGGTCCAGCCCCGGGTCGAGCGTGAGCACGTACGACTGCCACGGGTGGGTCCGGTCCTCGAGCTCCACCGGCAGGGTCACCTGCTCCAGGTCACCGAGCAGCGTGGCGTAGCCCGCGGCCGCCTTCGTCCGGTTCTCGAGCAGCTGGGGCAGGCGTCGGACCTGCACGCGCATGATGGCCGCGCTGATGTCGGACAGGCGGTAGTTGTAGCCGAGCTCGTCGAAGGACGGCACCGGGAGCTCGGTCGAGGCGTCGCGCACGATCGCCGGCGCGATCCCGTAGGTGTGGAGCTTGCGCGCGTGGTCGACGAGGTCGGCGCGGGCGCTCACGAGCGCGCCGCCCTCCCCCGCCGTGATGCCCTTGCGGCCGTGGAAGCTGAAGGCGGCGACGTCGGCGAGGCTCCCGGCCGGGCGGCCCTTGTACGTCGCGCCCGCGGCGCACGCCGCGTCCTCGACGAGCCACAGGCCGTGCTTGTCGGCGATCGCACGGAGCTCGTCGTAGTCGGCCGGCTGCCCGAAGACGTCGACCGCGACGATCCCGACCGTGCGCGGCGTGATCGCCGCCTCGACGGCTGCGGGGTCCATCGACCAGATGTCCGGACGAACGTCCGCGAAGACCGGCTTGGCGCCGGTCCACATGACCGAGTGCCCGGTCGCGGGGAAGGTGTAGTCGCCGACGATGACCTCGTCACCCGGCCCGGCCCCGAGGGCGAGGAGCGCGAGGTGGAGGGCCGACCCGCAGTTCGACGTCGCGAGGACGTGGGGCACCCCGGCGACCTGGGCGAAGTCCGCCTCGAGCCCGAGGCAGGCGGGCCCGGCTCCTGAGAGCCATCCGGACTCGAAGACGCCTGCGACCGCGGCAAGCTCCTCCTCTCCGACGGTGGGCTGGCCGAGTGCGACGTTCCGTGTCATGTTCCTCCTAGGTCCGTCGAAGTCTACCAACGCCCACGCCGCGCAGCGGCCCGCGACGGCGCCAGGGCGTGTCAAGGAAGGTTGCTCATGGTCGTGGGTCGTCTGACGAGGGCGCTCGTCGTGCTCGTCGCCAGCATCGCGTTGCTCCTCCCCCTCTCCGGACCGGCCGCGGCGGACGAGACCGCGGTGCCCGACGCCGGTGGGAACTTCGAGCTGTGGGGGCACGGTTACGGCCACGGTCGAGGGCTGTCCCAGTGGGGCGCGCGCGGCGCCGCCTCGCTCGGGCAGTCGTCGGCGCAGATCCTCGGGTTCTACTACCCGGGGACGATTCTCACGGGGCAGCCGGACGAGCCGATCGTGGTCCGGCTGTCGACCGGCAGGTCCGGGGAGGTCGTCGTCGACGGCGAACCAGGGCTGGTGCTGCGCTGGGGCGGAGGCGACCTCCCGCTCCCGACGGTGTCTCCCCGGGGCAGCGCCGTGCTCAGCTGGCGCCTGGTCCGCCAGGGCTCCTCGGACCTCGTGCTCGACTACGTCGACGCATCCCGCGCGACGTGGGAGCGGTACAGCCTGGTCCCGGGCGTTTGGGGCACCTTCTACGCGGCGGACGGCGCCGTGCGGCTCGTCCGGCCGTCGTACGACCGGCGCGAGTACCGCGGCGGGGTCGGTGCCACCGTCGACAAGGGGGCGCTCGTCACCGTCAACATCGTCCCCCTGGAGAGCTACCTCCTGTCGGTCGTCCCTGCCGAGATGCCGTCGAGCTGGCCGGCCGCGGCGCTCGGGGCGCAGGCGGTGGCCGCCAGGACCTACGCGAGCCACCAGCGTCAGAACGCCGGGGGCCAGATCGACACGTGCGACACCACGGCGTGCCAGGTCTACTCCGGCAGGGCGTCGTACACGATGAACGGCACCTTGACGACGACGCACGAGGCCGCCGCGACGACCGCCGCCATCGCGGCGACGTCGGGCAACGTGCTCATCACCGGGGGTCCTCGCAGCTACGCCTTCACGCAGTTCTCGGCGGCGAACGGAGGGTGGACGGCCGCGGGCTCGTTCCCGTACCTCTCCGCCCGCCCCGACCCGTACGACGGCGTCGTGCCGAGCACCGCGAACGCGTGGACGGCCGTCGTCTCCTCTGCATCGGTCCGGTCGGCCTACCCGACCGTCGGCACTCCCACGCGCCTGACCGTGCTCGGGCGGTCGGGCAACGGCCGCTGGGGCGGTCGCGTCACGCAGGTGCGCGTCGAGGGGACGGCCGGGTCGGTCACCGTCACCGGTGACGCGTTCCGGTCGGCGTTCGGGCTGCGCTCCACGTGGTGGGCGGTGGCGGGCGGCACGCAGGGCAGCGGCGGGGTCGTCGCCGACGTCACCGGCGACGGCGTCCCCGACGCCTACGGCCGCGACGCCACGTCGGGCACGCTGTCGTTCTACCCCGGCCGCGCCGACGGGACGTTCTCGCCGCCGCGGGTGGTCGGCTCCGGATGGGGGATGCACGACTGGATCGGCTCGCCCGGCGACGTCGACAAGGACGGTGTGCCCGACCTGTACGCGCGGGAGCGCAGCACCGGCACGCTCTGGCTCTACGGACAGGCCCGCGACGGCCGGTCCACGTCCCGGCGTGCTGTCGGCACGGGCTGGCACACGGTCGACATGATCGTCGCCGCGGGCGACGTCACCGGCGACGGACGGCCCGACCTGTACGCGCGGACCACCATGCTCGGTGACCTGCTGCTGTACGCGGGCCGCGCCGACGGGACGTTCGACCCTCCGCGGACCGTCAACTCCGGGTGGCACGCGCTGGACGCCGTCGTCTCCGTGGGCGACGTGACGGGCGACGGACGACCGGACCTCCTGGGGCGGCTGCGCTCGAACGGGTCGCTCGTGCTCTACCGCACCGGGCCCGGCGGGACGATCCTCGACGCGAAGGTCGTCAACTCCGGCTGGGGAGGGTTCGACCTGCTCGCGGGGTCGGCCGGCTCGGGCGGCTCCGCGCTCCTCGCTCGGGAGCCTGGGACCTCAGGCGGCCTGCTGCGCCGCTACCCGGTCGGTCCGGGCGGGACGATCCTCCCCGCCGGGCTCGTGGGCAGCGGGTGGGACCTGCACTCCGCGATCTCCTGATCAGGCCTGCGGGGCGCCGTCGCGGACGGCTGCGGCGCGCCCCGCACGCACGACGTCGCGCACGACGAAGACCGGACGCCGACGCGCGTCGTCGCCCGCGCGCCAGACGTACTCCCCCACCACACCCAGGGCGACCATGTTCGCGCCGCCCACGGCGAGGACCAGACCCGCCACGAGGGCGATCCCGGCGGGCGCCCCCGGGAAGAAGGCCAGCACGAGGGACGTGAGGAGCGTCAGCGCCCCCAGGGCGCCGAGCGCCAGCCCCGCCGTGGTGAGCCAGCGGACGGGCGCGAAGGAGAACTCGACGAACGAGTCGACGACCAGCTTCACCTTCTTGGACGAGGTCCACTTGCTCACGCCGTGGGGGCGCGGGAGCTGCTCGAAGAACACGCGGCGCTGCTCGAAGCCGGACCAGGCGATCATCGCGAGGACGTTGCGGTTGTTCTCCGGCATGCGGGTGATGACGTCGATCACGCGACGCGTGACGAGGATCTGGGACGGGCCCTCGGCCGGGTAGGTCGGGACCGTCGACGAGCGGTTGAAGACCTTGGAGAAGGTCTGCGCGAACGTCTCGGACGGGCCGCGACGCGTCGCGCGGACCGAGCGCAGCCCCCACACGACGTCGGCACCCGACCGCCACTCCTCCACGAAGCTCGCCACCGCCGAGAGCGGCTCCTGCCGGTCGGCGCTGAGCGTCAGCGCCGCGTCGCCCGTGCAGTGCGTGAGGCCCGCCGTGATCGCGGCGTGCGAGCCGAAGTTCCGGGAGAGCGACACCACGAGCGCCAGGTCGTCGTCGCGCAGGTGTGCGCGCACGGCGTCCGCGGTGCCGTCGGTCGACCCGTCGTCGACGAGCACGAGCTCGATCTCCAGGTCGTCGTGCGCAGCAACGATGTCTCGGTAGAAGTCGACGATCTCGCCCGCGCTCTCGTACTCGTTGAGCGCGGGGATGATCAGGCTCAGTCGGCCTGCCGTCGGGTTCATGGTTCTCCGTCCTCGTGTCACGCTCCGCCTCGGGCGCCGTGCCATGGTAGCGATCGTCGCCGGTGCTCGACGACGGCCCGACGGGCCGGGACGCCCTCGCCCGGAGGCTAGACTGTCCGACCGAGCCCGTGCCAGACCGCCCCCGGCGGTGGAACCGCTTCCTGGAGGATGTGCTGGAATGAGCGTCGTCGCGCGCCCTGGACGACTTCGACAGTCCCTGCCGGCGGTGCTGACGCCGCTCGTCACCGTTCTGCTCGGGGTGGTGGCCGCGTGGCGGGGCAACGACTTCTTCTACGACGGCGACGCGCCGGAGTCGTTCGTCCCGCTCTGGCACCACTTCGGCGAGCAGCTGCGTGCCGGTGTCTGGCCGCAGATGGACCCGGCCGGGTGGATGGGCGGGAACTACGCCGCCGAGGCCGCCTACAGCCAGTGGAACCCGGTGATCCTGGGGAACTACGTCCTCACGTCGTTCTTCGACGACCTCGCGCTCGCCGGCGCGGTCGTCGCCATCGAGATGCTCGTGCTGCTCGCGGTGTGCACCTATCTGCTCGCCCGGTCCTACGGGGCCGGGTCATGGCCGGCCTTCGCCGTCGCGACCGCCCTCCCGGTGTCCGGGTTCACCCTCTTCTACGAGGCGGCGGGGTGGCCGGCGGGCCTGGCCGCGTTCGTGGGCGTCACCGCCTTCTGGTGGGTCGCCCACCGACAGGTCACCCGCGGCGGCTCGCCGCTCTTCACGTTCGTCGTCGGCTTCCTCGCGATGACCACGGGCAACCCCTACGCAGCCCTCGGGCTGGTCGTCGTGCTGGCTGCTCTCGGCGTGGAGCTCCTGATCGCGCGCCGCTGGCAGGGGCTGGTCTCGCTGGTCGTCACCGGCGCGCTCGTGGGCATGACCGCGTGGCTCGTCTTCGGTCCCCTGCTCGGCACGCAGGACGTGACGTCGCGACAGGAGCTGGCACGGATCGCCAACGACACCTTCATGGTCCCGGACCTGGGTGACATCGCCGGGTCGAGCACCGCCTCCTACCTGCCGTCCATCACGAACTGGGGCGGCGCCCTCGTGGAGCAGCTGCCCTCCGTGTACCTGGCATGGTTCGTCCTGCCGCTCCTCCCGTGGCTGCGCTGGGGGGCGCTCGGAGCGCGCCTGCGCACCGCGCCGAGCCTGGCCGTGTTCGGCCTCGTCTTCGCGGTCATGGCGCTCGGGCCCTCGAACTTCTGGCTCTTCCGCTGGCCGCTGCGCGTCATCGAGTACCTGTACCTCGGTGTCCTCGTGGGCCTCGCCGTGGCGCTCACCGCGGGGCTGGCGACGTCGCACGCCCGCGCCCGTGCGCTGGGCAGCCTCTCCCTGGTGCTCCTGGGCGCCTACCTCGCCTTCGCGGTCCGGCCCGAGGACCAGCTGCGCCACGTCGCGGTCCTGGTCGTCACGCTCGGCCTGGTCGCCCTCGCCCTCCGTGTCGGCCGCCGCTCGACCGAGCAGCTCGCCGGTGTCCTGGCCGCGGGCACGCTCGTCTTCACCTTCTTCCAGACGTCGGTGTTCCCCAGCGACGGGAACCTCGGCACCTATCCCCCGTCGTCCGTGAGCGCGATCCGTGCGCAGGCGGACGGGTTCCGGGGCACGGTGCTCCAGCTGGCGAACCAGGGGCAGGCGACGTCCGAGTCGATCGAGTCGGCCCAGGTGCTGTTCGGCAACCTGCCCGTGGTCTCCGGCCACGAGTCCGTCAACCGCTACACGGGCATCGGCTACCGCGACTTCGCGAACGCGCTGTGCATCGACTACAAGGGCTCCGTCTGCCCCGAGGCGCTCGAGAAGGCTCTGCGCCCGGTCCGCGGCACGGAGGGGAACCTCCTCGACGCCCTGCGGGTCGAGACCCTCGTCCTCCAGCAGACGCAGTTCGAGGAGCAGATCGCGGACGGTCCGCCGGACGGCTGGCGCGTCGTGGAGGAGGACGACGAGCGTGCCGTGTTGGAGCGGATCGACCCCCTGACCCTCCCCGGGCGCGTCTCGGGCACGACGGGCGACCTCGAGGTCACCTCCTCGGACTCCTCGTTCGCCACCGAGACGGTCTCCGTCAGCGGCTCCGGGACGCTGACCTTCGCCCGCCTGGCCTGGCCCGGCTACACCGCCACCGCGGACGGCGACGAGATCCCGATGAAGGTGAGCCCGGAAGGGCTGCTGCAGGTCGACGTCCCCGACGGCGCCGACCAGGTGACGGTCCAGTACACGACGCCTGCGGTGCGTTCGGGCGCGATCCTGGCAGGGCTCGCTCTCGTGCTCGCACTGGGTCAGTCGGTGGCCCTGGGCATGGTCCGGCGCCGCCGCCGCGTCGCGCCGTCCTCGGTCCCCTCCTGAGTCGTCCTGAGTCGTCCTGAGTCCTCCCGCGTCGGCCCGCGTCGACCCCTGAGCGGGGGGGCGTGGACGACGGGCGCTCCTCGGTCCGCGCCACCCGCCGCGCCGAGGGGGCTTCCCGGAGCGGACCGTCGCGTCCTGTCGCCAGCGTCCGGCTGCGCCCGAGGCGGGTGGTCGAGGGCGGCCCGGGGCCTCAGCCCGTCGCACGGGGAAGCCAGGTCCCCGAGCCCAGGCGCCGCGAAGGGGCGCAGCTCGTCGTCCACGCGCCGACGGGAGCGCACGGCTCGACGCGTGTCGGGGATCGCACGGCGACGAGCGACGGGGCCCCGCGCGTGGCGGGTGTCGACCCGGCGGCGCGCAGCACGACGACGCCGAGCGGCCCACCCGTAGGCGGACCGCTCGGCGTCCTCTGCCGGCGTCATCCCCGGCGTCACTCCGTCAGTGCGACGACCTCATGCGCTCGACGATCTCCACCGTCGGCCCGTCCCCGGTCAGCACCCCGCCCTCGAGGAGGACGCCCCGGTCGCACAGCTTGGCGACCATGTCGAGGTCGTGGCTGACGATCACCAGCGTGCGCCCCTCGTCGCGCAGCGAACGCACGCGGTCGAGGCACTTGCGCTGGAACGGCTCGTCGCCCACCGCGAGGATCTCGTCGATGAGGAACACCTCGGGATCGCTGTGCACCGCCACCGCGAAGGCGAGCCGGAGGAACATGCCCGAGGAGTAGAACTTCACCTCGGTGTCGATGAACCGCTCGATCTCGCTGAACGCGACGATGTCGTCGAACCGTCGGGTGATGTCCTCCTCGGACATGCCGAGGATCGCACCGTTCAGGTAGACGTTCTCCCGCCCGCTGAGGTCCGGGTGGAAGCCCGCACCGACCTCGATGAGCCCGGCGACCCGGCCGCGGGTCCGCACGGTGCCCCGGTCGGGCTTCAGCACACCGGAGATGAGCTTGAGCAGCGTCGACTTGCCGGACCCGTTGAAGCCCAGGAGCGCGACCGTCTCGCCCTCGTCGATGGTCAGGTCCAGCGTGCTGAGCGCGACGAACTCGTCCGCCAGACGCTGGCGCCGGATCGACGACATCGCGAGCTCCTTGAGGGAGCGGTTGTGCCGGAGCGTGAACGTCTTCTCGACGCCTCGCACCTCGATGCTTGACACCATGTCCTACAGCTCCTGTGCGAAGCGCCCCTCGAGACGCTTGAAGACGGACTGCCCGGCGAACAGCACCAGGAGCGAGATGACGAGCCCTGCGACCGCGAACAGCCACAGGTGCGGCGGCATCTCGACCGTGCCGCTCGTGGTCCCCGGGTACCAGAACGCGTAGTGGAACAGCTCGACCGCCGCGGTGAGAGGGTTGAGCTGGTAGACGACGAACAACCACTCGGGCACGACGTCGCGCACCGCCTGCCACGGGTACAGCACCGGGCTGAGCCAGGTCGCGACCATGACGATGAGGTCGACGAAGTTCTCGGCGTCGCGGTAGAACACGTTGACCGCGCCGAACAGCAGGCCGAGACCCAGGGCGAGCACCGCGACGATGCAGAAGCCCAGCAGCCCCGCGCCCAGCTCGGCGGCGTTGGGACGCCAGCCGAACAAGATCGCCCCGACGAGGAGCACGAGCAGCTGCGGGAAGAAGTGCACCGCCGAGACCCACAGCGACGAGACCGGGAACAGCTCGCGCGGGAGATAGATCTTCCGCACGAGCGCGGCGTTGCCGACGACCGAGCGCGTGGCGTTCGAGAATCCCTCGCCGAAGAAGTTGACGACGACGATCCCCGAGAAGAGGTAGACGGCGTAGTCCTCGACGCCCTTGCTCAGGCCGAGGAACAGCCCGAGCGCGAGGTAGAAGACGATGAACTGGACCGCCGGCTTGACGTAGGACCAGAGCATCCCGAGGACCGAGCCCCGGTAGCGGACACGCAGCTCCTTCTTGACGACGAGACGCAGGAGGAACCTGTGCCTGACGACGTCGAGGAGCCCGTGCCCGCGACCGGGCTCGACCAGAGGGCGCTCTTCTGCGGCGGCCGTGCTCACCGCTGTGCAGGGGGGTTGGCCGCGAACGTGCGCTCCCACTCCTCCACCGAGGTGATCACGGGAAGCGCGTCACGGTAGGCGCTGCGGAGCTCGGCCCATCGTGCGAAGAGCTGCGCGTGCAGCTTCAGACCCTCCGTGAGCATCTCGCGGACGACCCGGGGGTCCCGGCGGTGCCAGGACGCACCCGTGCCCTCGGCGTTGGACACGATGGCGCTGTCGTACTGCGACAGCCGCCACCAGCGCGCGTCCTGGTGGGACACGAGGGTCTGCGGGCGGTCGGCCCGCTCGTCGTCGACGGGCACGACGATCTGGCGCACCATCGTCTTGGCCGCCCACGGCACGAGCGCCACCCGGCTCGGCATCTGGACCCCACGGCCCTTGTTGCGCGGCTTGCTCGGCGCCGGCGCCGGGAAGGCGTCCGCGTCGGGCGCGTACCGCGCGTCGCTGAAGTCCTGCACCATGCCACGGATCTCGGGCAGCTTGGAGCCGATGATCCCGTGCAGCTGCTCCGGCCCGGCGAGCACGTCGCGCATCGCCATGAGTCGTCCGCGCTCGGAGAAGTACTGCATGGAGATGAGGTGCTTGACGTCCATGTACGTCGACTCGCGGAGGACGCGCCCACCGCGCTCGTACAGGGAGTACAGGAGGGTCGTGATGAGGCGGTTGCGCTCGTGGAAGTACGCCTGCCACCCGACGAGGTCGTCCTTGTCCGCCCACGAGACGTGCCAGACGGCCGCACCCGGCAGAGAGACGGTCGGGTAGCCGTGCGCACGAGCGCGCAGACCATACTCCGCGTCGTCCCACTTGATGAAGACCGGCAGCGAGAGCCCGATCTCGCGGATCACCTCGACCGGGATCAGGCACATCCACCAGCCGTTGTAGTCCACGTCGACACGGCGGTGGAGCCATGGCGTCGCACGCAGGCCCGAGGATCCGAAGTCGTGGCCGTTCTCCATGTCCGCGTGCGGGAGCCCCGGCTGGATGCGCCACGGCTCGACGACCTCGCCGAAGGTGTGCAGCACCGACCGGTTGTACATGTCGAACATGTGCCCGCCGACGATGGTCGGCTTGCGCGTGAAGTCCGCGAAGCTCACCAGCCGAAGGATGCTCTCGGGCTCGAGCACGATGTCGTCGTCGAGCAGGATGACGTAGTCGCTCTTCCCCGACTGCAGCGTCTCGTACATGCCGCGGGAGAAGCCGCCCGAGCCGCCGATGTTGCCCTGCTCGACGAGCTTGAGCTGCGGACCCATCTCGGCCTCGAGCTCCGGGAAGCCGTCCTGGTCGCGCACGCGCTGGGTGCCCTGGTCGACGACGATCAGCTCGTCGAGGATCTCGCGCACCTCGGGGCTCTCCGCCACCGTCCGGATGGTCTCGAGGCAGTAGTCCGCGCGGTTGAACGTGGTGATGCCGACGCTCGTCGTGCCCTCGCGGCGGGCGGCCGCGTCCACGGACCACTCGGCGTGGGAGAGGAGCAACGGCTCCGCCCCCCCGATCAGGTCGAACCAGTACCAGCCGCCGTCGCCGAACTGGGCGAGCGAGAGGTCGAGGTCCGTCGTCGTGTCGCCGGACACCTGGACCGACGTGACGCGCTGCTGGACCCCGCGGGCGTTCGAGCGGTACACCGTCACGGAGCCGGGACCCGAGGTGGCCACGGTGAGGCGGACGGACTCCACGACGGTCCAGCGGCGCCAGTAGCTGGCCGGGAAGGCGTTGAAGTAGGTCGCGAAGGAGATGCGGCGGCCGGGGCGGACGAGCATGGAGAAACGCCCGTTGATGTCCTGCGACCGGACCTGCTCGCTCGAGCGGGAGAACGAGTCGCTCTGCTGCGACCGGCTCCACAGGGACTCGAGGTCGGTCTGGATCTGCCGAGCCCGCATCTCGCCCGCCTCGACGTACAGCGGGAGGCTGTCGGAGTCGGCCTCGATCGGGAGGATCACGCGCTGGACGATCCGGTGCTCGACGCTCTCGGCCGCTTCGTCCGTCGCGGTCTGCTGGGTCTGGGTGCTCATGCGTCAACGCCCCCGCTCTCGATGCTCGTCCCGCGGGCGAAGTGCGGAGCGAGCTTGTTGTCGACCATCGACAGTGCCGAACCGATGGCCATGTGCATGTCCAGGTACTTGTACGTGCCGAGCCGGCCGCCGAAGAGGACGTCCTTCTCACCGGCCGCGAGGTCGCGGTACGCGAGCAGGCGCGCACGGTCCGCCGCCGTGTTCACGGGGTAGTACGGCTCGTCCGCCTTCTCCGCGAAGCGTGAGAACTCCCGCATGATCACGGTCTTGTCCGTGGGGTAGTCCCGCTCGGGGTGGAAGTGCCGGAACTCGTGGATGCGGGTGTACGGCACGTCGGCGTCGGCGTAGTTCATCACCGGGGTGCCCTGGAAGTCGCCGACGGGGAGCACCTCTTCCTCGAAGTCGAGCGTGCGCCACGAGAGGTCGCCCTCGGCGTAGTCGAAGTAGCGGTCGACCGGACCCGTGTAGACGACCGGCACGTTGCCGACGACGTTGCCCTTGCTCACCGGCTGGGACTCGTCGAAGAAGTCCACGCCGAGCCGGACCTCGATGTTCTTGTGGTCCGCCATGCGCTCGATCCACGCCGTGTAGCCGTCGACGGGCAGACCCTCGTGCGTGTCGTTGAAGTAGCGGTTGTCGTACGTGTAACGCACGGGCAGCCGGGAGATGATCGACGCCGGGAGGTCGCGGGGGTCGGTCTGCCACTGCTTGGCGGTGTACTCCCGGATGAACGCCTCGTACAGCGGTCGGCCGATGAGGGACACGCCCTGCTCGTCGAGGTTCTCCGGCTTCTTGTCCCCCAGCTCCGCCGAGAGCTCCTTGACCAGCGCCCGCGCGGCGTCCGGTCCGTGCGCCGACCGGAAGAACTGGTTGATCGTGCCGAGGTTGATCGGCATCGGGAAGACCTCGCCCCGGTGCGTGGTGTACACGCGGTGGACGTAGCTCGTGAACGCCGTGAAGCGGTTCACGTACTCCCACACCCGCTCGTTGGAGGTGTGGAAGAGGTGGGCGCCGTACCGGTGGACCTCGATCCCCGTCGACTGCTCCGGCTCGCTGTAGGCGTTGCCGCCGATGTGGCTCCGCCGATCGATGACCAGGACCTTCCGGCCGTGCTCCTCGGCGATCCGCTCAGCGACGGTCAAGCCGAAGAAGCCTGAACCCACGACGACAAGATCCGCGTCCACACACACTCCTCAGTTGGTTTTGCAGCCACCAAAGCCTAGCGTGCAGGCGGCGCGCGCTCGGACGCCGGGGTCGGGGGCCGGCTTCCCTCACCGAACCTTCACCTCGGGCGCCCGCTCGGGCGGTGCACCGGGCCCGCAGGTGCCGTCGCGCCGGTGGCCGGGGCGTCGGTCCTCGGACGACGCCCCTGCCCGCTCTCATCCCCCGCCGTGCTTGCGGTGGGTGTAGGCCCCGTAGGCACGACGACGCACGGCCTCCGGCACGAGCCGGTAGCCCCCGCGGACGACCGAGTTCCGCAGCTCCTGGGCCGGGGTCGTGATCCCGATGCTCCGCAGCCGACGCTGGAGCTCGAGCTCCGAGCGCAGCAGCCGTGTCCCCCCGCGGCGGGAGTACGACCCGGCACCCACCCGGTAGAGGACGAGCGGCTCCGGGACGTTGGCCGTGGCAGCACCGCCCGCGATCATGCGGGCGAAAAGCCAGTAGTCCTCCATGAGCGGGAGGTCCTCGTAGCCTCCGGCCGCGGCGACGGCCGACCGGCGGTAGACGACCGACGGGTGGTTGAACGGCGAGCGGAAGCGGACGGCGCGCTCGATCTCCGCACCGGTGAGCGGCGGGACCCGCACCAGGTGGCCCTCGGCGACGCCCTCGTCCTCCGACTCGTCCTCGAACTCCTCGATCGCCGATCCGACGATGTCCAGCCCCGACTCGACGAGGGGAATCTGCCGCTCGAACCGGGCCGGACGGCTGATGTCGTCGGCGTCCTGCCGGGCGACGATCTCGTGCGCGCAGCGCTCGAGGCCCGCCTCGAGCGCGAGCGCGAGCCCGACGTTCCGCTCGAGCTCGACCAGCTCCACCGGGACCGGCGACCGGGCGGGCAGGGCCGCGAGGAGTGCGCGGAGCTCGGGGCCGACGGGACCGTCACGCACGATGACCACCTGCGCCGGCTGCCGGGTCTGCTCCGCGGTGACCGACTCGAAGGAGCGGCGGAGCTGCGCGACGACGTCCCCGCGGTAGACCGGGAGCAGCACCGAGAACGGGGCGCTCACCGTCCCCCCGTCCGCACGCCGTCCTCAATCGCGACGACCTCGTCTCCCCACGGCGTCGCGCCCGACAGCACCTGCGACGTCGGACGCGGGCCGCGCACGAGGCCGTCCCGGAGGCCGCGCGCGGCCGAGCGCACCAGGACCGAGCGCCGCGACGACCGGGCGAAGGTACGAGCCCACCGCCGCGCGGACGACCCCGCGTACAGCACGCGCTCCTCGGGTGCGAGAGCGGGCGAGCGAAGCAGCATCCAGAGCTTGTTGCGCACCTCGTAGTAGAAGCGCTCGCCCGGGTCGACGTCGGTCGCACCGAAGGTCCGTGTCCGGTGCTCCACGACGGAGCCGGGGACGTACAGGCCGGTCCCGTGCCGCAGGAGGCGGCACGAGAACTCGAAGTCGTCGTTCCAGATGAAGTAGTCGGCGACGGGCAGCCCGTGGTGCCGGACGGCCCGGGCGTCGACCAGCATCGAGACGAAGGACGACGACCGCACCGGGAGCGAGCCGGCCTCCGCCGCGCGCGACAGGGCGCGGGGCGAGGCTCCGGGCCTCGTGCGGGGAGTGTTCATCGGGTGCTCGCGGCCGTCGTGCCAGACGACGCGGCTGCCCAGGAGCGCGACGGGCCCCGGGTAGGCAGCCCTCGCCTCGAGGAGCGCCTCGAGCGCACCGGGCAAGGGGATCGTGTCGTCGTCCATGAGCCAGACCAGGTCCGCGTCCATCGACGCGACGGCGTGCGCTATCCCGGCCGCGAAGCCGCCCGCGCCGCCCGTGTTGCGCGACATCTCGAGGACGGTCGCGCCGACGGGGTGCTCGCCGGCGACGACGGCGGAGTCGTCGTCCGAGCGGTTGTCCACCACGAGCACCGCGTCGACGGCGCGCGTCTGCCCCGCGAGGGCGTCGAGCGACTCGACGAGCAGGTCGCGCCGGTTGTACGCCACGACCACCGCGACCACCCGGGGCTCGGCGGACACCCCACCCGTTCTCGACACGACGAGCAGGCTACCGGACCGCGACCGGGCTCCCGCGCCGCCGCGGGGCGCCGGGCCGTCCGCCTGCACAAGTCCTCCACCACCCGCGCTCCGCGCAGGCGCCGCGCCGTTGCAGGGGCGGCCTATGCTCGACTCCCGTGACATCCCGCACCCGAGCCCAGGACCGCGCCGCGGCAGCCTCCGCGCCGCCGCGCGGGCCCGCGCACGCGCGGACGCTGCGCACCCACCGGGTGGCACGCACCGTCGGCATGGTGGCGACGGCGGTGCTCGCGTTCGGGGCCGTCGGAGGGGCGACGGCGCTGACGAGCATCCAGGGCAACATCACGTCGTCGAACGCGCTGGAGCTGGTGGAGGACCGGCCGGAGCAGACCGTCCCCGACCCCAGCGACCCCAACGCCGGCAAGCCGCTGAACGTCCTGGTCATGGGTTCCGACGCACGCGGAGGGGAGAACGGCCACGAGGTCGAGGGCGTCGAGGGCATGCGCTCGGACACCACGATCCTCGTGCACGTCTCTGCCGACCGCTCGCGCGTGGAGATGATCTCGATCCCGCGCGACTCGCGCGTCGACGTGCCGGCGTGCACCACGACGAACGGGAAGAAGACCGCGCCGGCGAACACGCGCTTCAACGCCGCGTTCGCCGACGGGGCGACGGTCGGCGGGGACGTCGACTCCGCCGCGGCGTGCACGGTGCAGACCGTCGAGAGCCTCACCGACGTGTACGTCGACGGCTTCGTCGTCGTGGACTTCGCGGGCTTCCAGAACATGGTGACCGCGATCGGCGGCGTTCCCATCTGCATCCCCGAGGCGATCGACTCCCCCAAGGCCGACCTGCAGCTCGCCGCCGGGTGGCAGACGCTCGACGGCGCCCAGGCGCTCGGGTTCGCCCGGGCACGCTACGGGGTCGGAGACGGGTCGGACCTCAGCCGCATCGGCCGCCAGCAGCAGCTCCTCGCCGCGACGGTCAACCAGGTGCTGTCGAAGAACCTGCTCTCGGACCTCGGGCAGATCTACGGGTTCGTGGACGCGGGCACCAAGTCGCTGACGATGAGCGACAACCTCTCGTCGATCCCGAGCCTCGCCGGGCTCGCCTTCAGCCTCCAGGGCGCGACCAGTGGCAACATCACCTTCATGACCGTTCCGAACGCGCCGGACCCGCGGGACCCCGACGCGAAGGTCGTCTGGACCTCGGAGGCCGACGAGCTGTGGGCGAAGGTGCGCGCCGACGAGCCGATCGTCGCGCCCGCTGCCCCGGCCTCCCCGCCGGCGGACGACAGCGTGACCGACGCCCCGCCGGTCACGGAGGGAGACGACGCCCCCGCGCCGGACCCGGCCGCCACCGACCCGGCGCCGGTGCAGTCGAAGGAAGCCGGCAAGGAAGCGTTCTCCGCCGCCGACCAGACCTCGCAGTGCGGGTGACCCCATGACCGACCCACGCGACCCCCGGTCCTTGCCGCCGAGCTTCACGCCCCAGGGCGGTCGCTCGCCCCGGCCCTCGTCGGCCGACGACGCGATCGCCGTCGGGAACAGCGGTCGCCCCCGGCCGCCGGCGCGGTCGGTTCCCGACGACGCCGTCCGGGCCGAGCCGCGCATCCGACGTCAGTCGTCGCGAGAGATCCCGGTGACCCCGGCTCGCAAGGGGACGCCGCCGCCTGCGCCGCCCGCCGGACGCACGCGCTCCCGGGGCGAGCCCGCCGCGACGGCGCTGCCTCCGTCCGTCGCACCGGCGCGCTCTGCCGAGCGCTCGGCACCCGCTCGCGTCTCGTCGTCCCCGCACGCGAGCGCACGCGCCGCGACCGCGAGCCCGGGCCGTTCCACGGCGGCCTCTCGTCCGCGCCCGGCCGGGCCCGGCGGTCCGGGCGGCGGGCGGCCCCCGTCGGCCCCCGGGCCCTCTCGTCGCGGCGGCTTCCGCGTCCGCAAGGGCCGCGTCGTCGGCCTCGTCGCCGGCGTCGTCATCGTCGCGATCCTCGCGTGGCCCGTCGGCCTGCTCATCTGGGCCAACGGCAAGATCCAGCACGTGGAGGCGCTCTCCGGCGCTCCCGGCACCGCCGGCAACACCTACCTGCTCGCCGGGTCGGACGCGCGGGGCGACGGCATCAGCGAGGACGGCACCGAGGGCGCGCGCACCGACACGATCATGGTCCTCCACGCACCCCCGAGCGGCCCGGTCGCGCTCATCAGCCTGCCGCGCGACACGTACGCGGAGATCCCGGGGAACGGGTCGAGCAAGCTCAACTCGGCGTACTCCTGGGGCGGCCCGGCGCTGCTGGTGCAGACCGTCGAGCAGCTCACCGGTCTCACGGTGGACCACTACGTCGAGGTGGGGTTCGGCGGTGTCGAGGGGATCGTGGACGCCGTCGGCGGGGTCGAGCTGTGCCTCGACTACGACGTGGACGACCCGAAGAGCGAGCTCGTCTGGACGGCGGGCTGCCACGTCGCCGACGGGCACACGGCGCTCGCGTTCTCGCGGATGCGGTACTCCGACCCGAAGGGCGACATCGGACGGGCCGAGCGCCAGCGCCAGGTCATCGGCGCGATCAGCTCGCAGGCCGCGAACCCCAGCATCCTCTTCCGCCCGGGCGACCAGGTCTCGCTCCTCGACTCCGGGCTGGGGGCGCTCACCGTCGACGAGAAGACCGGCGTCGTGGACCTGGGCAAGCTCGCGCTCGCGTTCCGCAAGGCCAACGGGCCCGACGGCATCACCGGCACCCCACCGATCTCGAACCCCGACTTCCGCCCCGGCGGCAACCTGGGGGCGACCGTGCAGCTCGACCCCGAGACGGTCGGCCAGTTCTGGGTCGACATCCGCGACGGCAACCTCGCACCCGGCCAGGTGGGCGGGCTGCCGCAGTAGCGGACCGCGGACGGGGTCAGAAGACCGGCAGCACGTCCCGCACGCGTTCCTCGAGCACCGGGGCGATGGAGCGGACGTACGCCTGCGTCAGGTGGTTGTTGTCCCGATAGACCATACGATTGCCCTGCACGTAGGGACACACCCCGTCGAAGCACACGATGTCGTTGAGATCGACGAGCGCGACGTTGGCGGGCAGCTCCATGTCGTCGGCCGGGCTCCGCACGTCGAGCACGCTGGTCGCCTCGACGGCGCAGACCGTCGGGTCGTTGCTGACGGCGACGCAGTCCGGAGCCGACTCCAGCAGCCACGGCGTGTCGCGGAGGGCGACCACCTGGACGCCCACGGCGTCGAGGGCCTCCCAGGCCCGCACGTACCCCGGCGGCACGAACTCGTTGCCCGGGATGCTGTCGTCGTTCCACGAGTACCGCGTCCCGATGGTGAAGACCGCGTCGGGCGGCGACTCGACGAGCTCCTCGACCACCTCGGTGTTCCAGTCCCGGCAGGACTGCCACGGGTTCTCCTCCGGGGTGTCCAGCGAGAACGGGCACCCGCCCTTGAGGTAGGTCACGACCCGGAACCCCGACACGGAGCCGATCCCGGACAGGGCGTCGACCCACTGCTCCGCGTGGGAGTTGCCGACGACCGCGACGACCGTCCGCGCCGTCTCGTCGCCGTAGGTGCACCGCACCACGGTCGTGTCCTCGTTGTAGGTGACGCACTCGTCCCGCGTCGGCAGCGCCACGTCGAACGGTGCGGTCACGGGGTCAGGGACCGGCGTGGCGTCCTTCTCGACGGAGAAGACCCCTGGTGCGGCCACCTCCATCGCCCCCGGGAACCCCTCGAAGCTCGCGGTGTCCACGGTGCTGAACGACCGCCGTTGGATCTCGAGCTGGCCGAACCACCCCAGCGGCAGCGCGACGGCGAGCGCGGCCGCGACCGCGACCGCGACTCGCAGGCCGCGCAGCCCGTCGGTCCGGGGACGTGGCGTGGCCGAACGGAGCGGGACCTCGACCCAGCGCCGGGTCGCGTAGGCGAGCGCCCCGGCGACGAGCAGCACCGCGGTGCCCGCGAGCCACCCCACGGGCCGGTCGCGCACGACGATCGCGAACACGAGCACCGGCCAGTGCCACAGGTAGAAGGTGTAGGCGTAGCCGCCCGCCCGCGCGACGGGCGTCGACGCGAGGAGGCGGGAGACGGAGCCCCGCGGGAGCCGTCCGTCGGACGTCGCACCGGCGAGCACGACGAGCGCGGCACCGGCGACGGGCACGAGCGCCGCGGGGCCGGGGAAGGACGAGCCGCCGTCCACGACGAGACCGGCGGCGAGCAGGACCGCGACGCCGACCCACCCGCCGACGACGCTCCACCCGCGCGAGACCCGCGCGCGCACGACCGCGAGCGCGAGCAGCGTCCCCGTGAGGTACTCCCACAACCGGGCGAAGGTGTCGTAGTACGCGAACGACTGGTCGAGACGCACGGAGACGAGGGCGTAGAAGAACGACGCGACGGCGAGGACGACCACCGTCGCGTGCACCGCCGAGAGCCGAGCGGGCGACGCCCACCGACGGGTGCACCACCAGACCGCGAGCAGCAGGAGCGGGACCCCGACGAAGACCTGGCCCTGGACCGACAGCGACCACACGTGCTGGAGCGGGCTCTGCATCGCGTCCGCGGCACCGTAGGTGTGCTCGCCGACGGCCAGCCGCCAGTTCTCCACGTAGAGGAGCGAGGCGAGGGTCTCTCCCGAGACGTCGCCCCACCGGGTACGCGGCAGCCACACCATGCTGGCGACGAGCACCGCCGCGAGCACGACGACGAGAGCCGGCAGCAGGCGCCGGGCAAGCCGGGGTAGATAGTCGCGCAGGCGGACGGGCGCCCCCCGGGCGAAGCTCCGGAGCAGTCCCCCGCCGACGAAGAACCCCGAGAGCATGAGGAAGACGTCCACGCCGCCGGAGACGCGGTGCACCCACACGTGGTAGACGGCGACCAGCAGCACGGCCACGGCGCGCAGGCCGTCCAGGTCGTGCCGGTACCCGGCCGTCGCGGGCGCACCGGCCCCGCGAGGCCGCGCGTGCCGGCGCACCGGCGCGACCGCACCGCTGGCGCGGGCCTCCGAGAGGCCGGCGGCCCAGGGGGGTGGGGTCATGCTGGTCATCCTTGTCGAAGGGGCGGCGGCCTCGCCGACGCGTTCCCCCGGCGGGCGCACCGCACCCGCTCCTCGCGTCGCCGAGGATCCGTTCGAGGCTACCCGGTCGGCGCGCGTACCCCGAAACGGACCACGCCGGTGGCGCCCGAGGCTTCAGAGGCCGGAGCGCGCCGCCCGCAGTCGCGCACCCTTGGCACGAGCCTGCTCCCCCAGGTCTGCCTGGAAGGCCACCATGCGCTCGCGCAGCCGCGCGGCGTCGTCGTCGGTGCCCGCGGCGAGGATGCGCGTGGCGAGCAGGCCCGCGTTGCGCGCGCCGCCGACGGACACCGTCGCGACGGGGACGCCCGCGGGCATCTGGACGATCGACAGCAGCGAGTCCATGCCGTCGAGGTGGCGCAGCGGCACCGGGACGCCGATGACGGGCAGGGGCGTGACGGCGGCGAGCATGCCCGGCAGGTGGGCCGCTCCCCCGGCGCCCGCGACGATCACGCGCAGGCCGCGCTCCGCGGCGGTGCGGCCGTAGTCGATCATCTCGACGGGCATCCGGTGGGCGGAGACGACGTCGACCTCGACGGGCACGTCGAACTCGGCCAGCGCGTCGGCGGCGGCCTCCATGACGGGCCAGTCGGAGTCCGACCCCATGACGATGCCGACGACAGGGTTCTGGCTCATGCGCGCTCCTCGTTCGGGTCGGTCGCGGGGCGCTCGCCCCGCAGGGTCGCGGCGGCGGCCAGGGCCCGACGGCGGACCTCGTCCAGGTCGTCGCCGCTCACGTTGACGTGGCCGAGCTTGCGCCCGGGGCGCACGCCCTTGCCGTAGAGGTTGACCCGGGCGTCGGGGAACGCGGCGAGGACGTCGGGCAGCGCTTCGGTGAGCTCGTCGAGGGTCGAGCCGAGGACGTTCGCCATCACGGTCCAGCGCGCGGTCGCCGCGGTGTCGCCGAGCGGAAGGTCGAGCACGGCGCGCAGGTGCTGCTCGAACTGGCTCGTCACCGCGCCGTCGATCGTCCAGTGGCCGGAGTTGTGGGGGCGCATCGCGAGCTCGTTGACCAGCACGCGCGGGCCCTCCTCCCCCGGGACCTCGAACATCTCGACCGCGAGCACCCCCGTGACGCCGAGCCCCTCGGCGATCCGCACGGCGGCGTCGCGTGCGCGCTCCGCCTCGGCGTCGGTGAGGCCGGGCGCGGGCGCGATCACCTCGGCGCACACGCCGTCGCGCTGGATCGACTCCACGACGGGCCAGGTACGCACCTCGCCCCGCCCGTCCGCGCCGCCGCTCGGGCGCCGGGCGACGAGCACGGCGAGCTCGCGCGCGAACGGGACCTTCTCCTCGACGAGGAGCTCGGGGCCGTCCGTCGCGGCCGACTCGATCCACTCCGCCACCTGCTCGGGGCCGCCCTCCGCGGCCGAGACCACGCGGACGCCCTTGCCGTCGTACCCGCCGCGCGCCGTCTTCACCACGGCCTCGCCCCCGACCTCGGCGAGGAAGCCGGTGAGCGCTGCCCGCGCCGCCGTCGGGTCCGTGGGGAGCGCGGCCCAGCGCGGGCACGGCACGCCGAGCTCGGTGAGCCGGCGCCGCATGACGATCTTGTCCTGGGCGTGGACGAGCGCGTCCGGGCCCGGGCGCACGGGCGTGCCGTGCTCGAGGAGGTCGGTGAGCAGCGCGTTCGGGACGTGCTCGTGCTCGAACGTCAGGACGTCCGCCGGGGCGGCGCCCGCGGGGGCGATGAGGGAGCGGACCGCGGCCTCGTCGGACGCGACGCCGACGGGCGCGTCCACGACGACCTGGGCCGCGGACGAGTCCGCGGCCTCCACGAGCACGCGAAGGTGCACGCCGAGCTCTCCGGCCGCGGGGGCCATCATGCGTGCGAGCTGTCCTCCGCCGACCACGGCGATCACTGGGGCTGCCACGTGCACCCACCCTAGTGCCTGGCCGCGGGGCGGCCCTCCCCCGACCGCCCGTCGGACGGACGGCGGACGGCACCCGGGCGGGGGCCAGGACCGGCCGGTAGCCTCGAGGGGTGGTGAACGACCTGGACCGACGAGCGGAGACGTCCGCGACGTCCGGGTCGCGCCGCGAGCGGGTGCTGGCGCGGGTCCGCGAGCTCGCGAAGTTCGGGTCGGTCGGCGCGCTCGCGTACGTCGTCGACCTGGGCCTGTTCAACCTGCTGAGCTTCGGCCCGGGCGAGCTCCTCGGGCACAAGCCGCTCACCGCGAAGATCGTCTCCGTCGCCGTCGCGACGCTCGTGGCGTGGGTCGGCAACCGGTACTGGACGTTCTCGGACCGGCGCACGCAGTCGCGCGGGCGCGAGCTCGCGGCGTTCGTCGTCGTCAACGTGGGCGGGATGCTCATCGCCGTGGGGTGCCTCGCGATCTCGACGTACGCGCTCGGGCTGACGTCGCCGCTCGCCAAGAACGTCTCGGCGAACGTCGTGGGGCTCGCCCTGGGCACGGCGTTCCGCTACGTGGCGTACCGCCACCTCGTCTTCACGGGAGACCGCCCCGACGCCGCGACCCCGGCGAAGACCGCCGACGACGCGGCCCGCCCACCAGCGGACGTGCGGGCCGACTGAGCCGCGCACGTCCCGGACGAGTCAGCCGCGTCGACGCCGACGCCGACCGCCGGCCGCGACCACCGTCCCCGTCGGCAGCACGACGCGCGGGTCGAGGCGCCGCGGCACCCCCGCGAGGAAGAGCGCGAAGACCGCGGGCCGACGCTGCGCGAGCTCCAGGCGGCCGCCGTCGGACGCGGCGAGGTCCCGGGCGAGCGCGAGGCCGAGGCCGGTCCCCGCGCCCGAGGTGACCTCGCGCTCGAAGATGCGCGGCGCGAGGTCGTCGGGGACGCCCGCGCCCTCGTCGGACACCTCGGTGACGATGGCGCCGCTCGTGCCGGACGGGCGCGCGCGGACGGTCGTCGTGCCGCCGCCGTGCTTGAGGGAGTTCTCGATGAGCGTGGCCAGCACCTGCGCGAGCGCGCCGGGCGTCGCGAGCACCTGGTACTCGGGCGGCACGTCGACGACGAGCCGGCGCCCCGCCTTCGCGAACGTCGGCACCCACTCCTCCTCCTGCTGGTGCACGACGTCGAGCAGGCTCACCGCCTCCGTCGTCCCGCCCTGCGCGCGCCGCGACGACGCGAGGAGGTCGTCGACGACGCCGACGAGGCGCTCGACCTGCTCGAGAGAGATCCGCGCCTCCTCCTGGACGGCCGGGTCGTCGGACGCGAGGGAGATCTCCTCGAGCCGCATGCTCAGGGCCGTGAGGGGCGTGCGGAGCTGGTGCGACGCGTCCGCCGCGAACTGGCGCTCCGCGGCGAGCCGGCCCGCGAGCCGGTCGGAGCTGCGCGCGAGCTCGGCGGCGACGAGGTCGATCTCCTCGACGCCCGAGGGTTCGAGCCGTGGGCGCACCTGCCCCGAGCCGAGCTGCTCCGCCGACGCCGCGAGATACACGAGCGGCGCGGCGATGCGGTTCGCCTGCCACACGGCCATCCCGATGCCCGCCGCGAACGCGACGATCGCCGCAGCCACGACGAGCAGCACGACCTGCGCGGCCCGGAGGTAGGCGTCCCAGTAGGAGACGGTGAGGGTCACGAGCGCGCCGGAGTCGGAGTGCAGGGGCTGCTCGATCTCGCGGCCCGTGACCTCGTCGCCCGCCGTGAGCACCGTGCCGTCGGGCAGCGCGACGTAGACGTGCGCCGGGGGGTCGCTCGCGCGGGGCTGGACCGCGTCCTCGATGACGTGGTCCGGGATCTCGTCACCCGTCGCGAGGCGCGCGTCGATGGACCGGGAGAGGCGCTCGACGCGCGAGGAGAGGTCGTCGACCTCGCCCTGGAGCACGAACCGGGCGCCGTAGAAGGCGAGGGGGAACCCGAGGAGGATCACGGCGACGGCCACGGCCGCCACCGTCGCCTGCAGCATCCGACGCCGCACGCTGCTCCTCGCTCCCCGTGTCCCTCGTCCCGTCAGGGGACGGTCAGCTCTCGCCGGTCTCGAAGCGGAAGCCGAGGCCCCGGACGGTCGAGATGTAGCGCGGCGCGTTGGCGTCGTCGCCGAGCTTGCGGCGCAGCCACGACACGTGCATGTCGAGCGTCTTCGTCGAGCCGACGGGCTCCGAGCCCCACACGTCGCGCATCAGGGCGTCGCGGACGACGACCGAGCCCGCGCTCGCGACGAGCACGCGCAGCAGCTCGAACTCCTTGGTGGTCAGGTGGAGCTCCCGCTCGCCCTGGAACGCCCGGTGCGCGGAGACGTCGATGCGGACGTCCTGCGCCGCGAGCTCCTCCTCGTCGACCTGCTCGCCGTGCGAGCGGCGCAGGAGCGCCCGGACCCGGGCGAGGAGCTCCGCGAGGCGGAACGGCTTGGTGACGTAGTCGTCGGCGCCCGCGTCGAGCCCCACGACGAGGTCGACCTCGTCGGCGCGCGCGGTGAGCACGAGCACGGGCGTGGTCAGGCCCTTGTGACGGATCTCGCGTGCGACGTCGAGGCCGTCCATGTCCGGAAGGCCCAGATCGAGCACCACGATGTCCGCACCGCTGGCCGAGTCGATCGCCCCTTGACCAGTTCCTTGGACGACGACGTTGTAACCCTCACGTGTCAGTGCGCGCGCCAAAGGTTCGGCAATCGCCGGGTCGTCCTCCGCTAGCAGTACGTGGGTCATTCGCTCATGCTAGGGCATCAGTACGACTTCGGTCCCATCGTGCCCGGTGAACTCTGCGACCCTGGTCGGACGTCGCGCGACCGCCCGCTGCCTAGGCTGGACGCATGGGTTGGTACGAGCGCCTCGGGCAGTGGTCCGACGAGCACCGCTTCGGTGTGGACCTCACCGTCACGCTCGTCCTCGCGGTGGTGTTCGTGCCCGCGTCGGCGGCGTTCTCCGCGTCGGGCGCGAGCGGCGTCGGCACGAGCGGCGGCTGGGCCGCGTTCTGGGCCGTGCTGCTCCTCGCGCCGCTCCCCTGGCGACGCTCGCACCCGCTCGCGTCGGCGGTCACGGTGTACTCGGTCGCGCTCGTGCACCTGCTCGCGGGCTACCTCCTCATCTTCCCCGCCGACTTCGCCGTCCTCGTCGCGCTCTACTCGGTCACGGTCTACGGGCCGCGCTGGGCCCACCGCACCGCGATCGTCGCCTCGCTCGTCGGCGCGGTGGTCCTGGGCGTCGCGCTCGGGCTGCTCTCGGGCCGGCTCCAGGACCTCGCGCTCATGGTGTTCCTCACGTCCGCGTTCGGCGGCATGACGTTCCTCGCCGTCTGGGCGTTCGGCCTCGTGCGGCGGTCCCGGCGCGAGACGATCGCCGCGCTCGTCGACCGCGCCGAGCGCCTCGAGGTCGAGCGCGACCAGCAGGCCCAGATCGCGACCGCCGCCGAGCGGGCGCGCATCGCCCGCGAGATGCACGACATCGTGGCCCACTCGCTGTCCGTCATCATCGCCCAGGCCGACGGCGGCCGGTACGCCGCCGCCAACGACCCCGACGCCGCGGCCCGCGCGCTCGCGACCGTCTCGGAGACGGGACGCACCGCCCTGGCCGACATGCGTCGTCTGCTCGGCGTGCTGCGGTCCGAGCCGCCGCGCCCGCCCGCGCCGGGGGCCGCCGTCGGGCCCGCGGGCACCTTGGCGCTGCCCGCGGGGCGCGGCGGTGCCCCCGGCCCGGGCTCGCCGTCCGGACCCGGTGCGGCCACGCAGCAGCTCCCGGGGAACCCGCCGCCGGCCGCGCTCGAGCGTGCGCCGCAGCCCGACGCCGCCGACCTCGAGAGCCTCGTGGCCCAGGTGCGCGACAGCGGGATGCGCGTGTCGTTCGTGCGCGTGGGCGAGGCGCGCACCCTGCCGCCCGGGGCCGGGCTCACGGTCTACCGCGTCTGCCAGGAGGCGCTCACCAACGTCCTCAAGCACGCGGGGCCGGACCCGGAGGTCACGGTCGTCGTGCGCTGGGGCGCCACGACCCTCGACCTCGAGGTCGAGGACGACGGCCGGGGCGCCTCCAGCGGGGCGGAGGCCCGGCAGGACGCCCGCTCCGGCGGCTACGGGGTGCTCGGCATGCGTGAGCGGGCCGCGCTCTTCGGCGGGTCCGTCCAGGTGGGGCCGCGCGCGGGCGGCGGCTTCCGCGTGCACCTGCGCCTGCCCGTGCCGCCGGTCCCCGGTCGCGCGCCCGCGCCGCCCGGCTCCGCGCCGTCGGGACCCGCGCCGTCGGGCCCCGCGCCGTCGGGCCCCGTGCCGCCGGGGACCGTGCCGTCGGGGCCCGCGCTGCCGGGCAGGTCGGGACCGTCGGGCAGGATGGGACCGGGCAGGACGGCCGCGGGACCGGCTCCGGGCCTGTTCGCCCCGCCCCCGCCGCCCCCCTGACCCGCGCGCGAGCCCTCCGACCGGACCGACCGACAGGACACCATGACCGACGCCCTCCCCGTGCCCGGCGACGCGTACGCCACCGAGCCGCACGCTCCCGTGCGCATCGCGCTCGTCGACGACCAGCAGCTCGTGCGCGCGGGATTCCGCATGGTGATCGACTCCCAGCCCGACCTCACGGTCGCCGTCGAGGCGGGCGACGGGCTCCAGGCGCTGCGCCTGCTCGCGGACCACCCGGTCGACGTCGTGCTCATGGACGTGCGCATGCCGCACCTCGACGGGCTCCAGACGACGGCCCGCCTCACCGCGGCGGCGGCCGACGGCGCGCACGCCCCGAAGGTCATCGTCCTCACGACGTTCGACCTCGACGAGTACGTGCTCGAGGCCATCCGCTCGGGCGCGAGCGGCTTCCTGCTCAAGGACGCACCGCCGGAGGAGATGCTGGCCGCGATCCGGACGGTGCACCGCGGCGACGCGGTCATCGCGCCGTCGTCCACGCGGCGCCTGCTCGAGCACCTCGTGACGGCGCTGCCCGCCGAGCAGGTCCAGGACTCGCCCGCGCACGCGGCCGTCGAGGGCCTCACCGAGCGCGAGCGCGAGGTGCTCGTGCTCATGGCGCGCGGCCGCTCCAACACCGAGATCGCGAGCGACCTGTTCGTCGCCGAGGCGACGGTCAAGACCCACGTCGGGCGCATCCTCGCCAAGCTCGGCGCGCGCGACCGCGTGCAGGCCGTCGTGACGGCCTACGAGACGGGGCTCGTGCGCCCCGGCGCCTGACCCGCTCCGCCCGCGCCCCACCGGTCGCCGACCGGTGGGGCGCCGTCGTGTCCACCCTGGGCGGGGGACGTCTACGACCAGAGGATGACCCCGCCCGCGGCCATGACCCGACCATCGCCGGACGCGGTGGGCCGGGCCCCCTCCGTAGCGTCGTCCACGATCCCGACGCACGCCCGTGACCACCGGTCCGCGTGCGGCACGACGAACCAGGAGACGACGTGGACACGACCGTGTACCGACCCACCGACCCGGCCCCCGCCGGCCCGCCCGCGGTGCGGGCCCGCACGCTGCGCAAGACCTACGGCACGGGCGAGGCGGCGGTGCACGCGCTCGACGGCGTCGACGTGGACTTCGAGCGCGGGCACTTCACGGCCATCATGGGGCCGTCGGGCTCGGGCAAGTCGACGCTCATGCACCTGCTCGCGGGCCTCGACACCGCGACGAGCGGGCACGCCTTCATCGGGGACACCGAAGTCACGGGGCTCAACGACAACGCGCTCACGCAGCTGCGCCGCGACCGCGTGGGCTTCGTGTTCCAGTCGTTCAACCTCCTGCCGATGTTCACGGCGGAGCAGAACATCACGCTCCCCGTCGAGCTCGCGGGCGGCAAGGTCGACCGTGCGTGGTTCGAGACGCTCGTGCGCACGCTCGGCCTCGAGGCGCGCCTGAGCCACCGCCCGAGCGAGCTGTCCGGCGGGCAGCAGCAGCGCGTCGCCATCGCGCGCGCCCTCATCGCCGGCCCGGAGGTCGTGTTCGCCGACGAGCCGACGGGCAACCTCGACTCGCGCTCGGGCGCGGAGGTGCTGAGCTTCCTGCGCCGCTCGGTGCGCGAGCTCGGCCGCACCATCATCATGGTCACGCACGACCCGACGGCCGCGGCGTACGCGGACCGCGTCGTGCTCATCGCCGACGGGCGCATCGCGGGCGACATCACCGACCCGACGCCCGAGTCGGTGCTCGCGGGGCTCGACGCGCTCCGCACGCTCGACGCCGGCACCGACGGTCCCGCCCCGACGGCGTCGCAGGCGGTGCGCGCCTGATGTTCCGGCTCACCCTGGCGCAGATGCGCCGCAGCATCGGCCGCCTCGTCGCGGCCGGCGTCGCGATCGTCATCGGGACGGCCTTCGTCACGGCGACGCTCATCGCGGGCAACGTCATCACCCAGACCACGAACGACTCGATCGCCGCACAGTACGCGGACGCCGACCTCGTCGTGTCCGCCCCGGACGACCTCACGGCGCCCGACGTCGAGGCCCTGCGCTCCGTGCCCGGCGTCGAGGCCGTCGACGCCACGTCGTTCACCTACCTCGACCTCTCGCACGGCGCGAAGCGCGTGTTCCAGCTCGGCGTCCCGGCGCCGTCCGACCCGCGCTTCGAGGCGCTCGAGGTCGTCGAGGGCTCGATGCCCACCGCGTCTGGCCAGGTCTCGCTGCCCACCGCCGTGGCCGAGCGCCTCGGCGTCGGGATCGGCGACACCGTCACGAGCTCGCGCAACGTGTGGGACGACACCGCGCCCGACGGCGGCGACTACACGGAGGTTCGCGACGAGCTGACCGTCGTCGGGACGACCGACGACCCGTACGGCGCGTACGCCCAGATGGGCGGCGCCGTGGTCGTCCCGGCCGTGGACGTCGCCGCCTGGGAGGCCGCGCAGGCCACGCCCGACGACCCGGCCCGCACCTACTCGTCGGCGATGGTGGCCCTCGCGCCCGGCACGGACCTCGAGACCGCGCGCGCCGAGCTCGTCGCCGCCTCTCCGGACGGGGCGAAGGCCGTCACGCCGGACGAGCACGCGCAGGAGCAGGCGCGGAAGATGACCGGCGACCAGGACGTCTTCACGTACGTCATCCTCTCGTTCGCCGCCGTCGCGCTGCTCGTCGCCGCGCTCGTCATCGCGAACACGTTCCAGGTCCTCGTCGCGCAGCGCACGCGCACCCTCGCGCTCCTGCGGGCGGTCGGCGCGAACAAGGCGCAGCTCGCCCGGTCCGTGCTCACCGAGGCGACGATCCTCGGCATCGTGTCGTCGCTCGCCGGCATCGTCCTGGGCGGCCTGCTCACGCAGATCGCGCTCCTCGTCGCGCGCGGCGCCGACCTGGGCGTCCCGGTCCCCGCGACCATCACCGTCACGCCCGTGGTGGTGCTCGTGCCGCTCGTGGTCGGCACGCTCGTGACGGTCGTCGCGTCGCTCGCCCCCGCCCGCGCCGCGACCCGCGTCGCCCCGCTCGAGGCGCTGCGCCCGGCCGACGCGCCGAACATCCTGCGCGGGGGCGGCCGCGCGCGGCTCGTCGTCGCGTCCCTGCTCACGCTGGGCGGCGTCGCCGTCCTCGCGGGCGGGATCTGGCTCGGGCTCACCGACAAGCCCGAGATCGGGCTCCTCGCCGGGGTCGTCGGCGGCGCGCTGTCGTTCGTGGGCGTCCTCGTCGGAGCGGTCTACTGGCTGCCCGCCGTCGTGTCGTTCGTCGGTCGCCTGCTCGCGGGCACCGGGTCGACGGCGCGCCTCGCCACCGCGAACACGCTGCGCAACCCGCGCCGCACCACCGCGACGAGCACCGCGCTGCTCATCGGCGTCACGCTCGTCACGATGATGTCGACCGGCGCCGCGAGCGCCCGCACCTCGCTCGACGCGGCGCTCGACGACCAGTACCCCGTCGACGTCATGGTCGCGACGGACGCGTACGGGTCGACCGGTGAGCCCGTGCCGTCCGACGTCGTGCGCGCCGTGTCCGGCACCGAGGGCGTGTCCCGCGTCGTCGAGCTGTACGCCGCGACAGTGACCATGCCGGACGGCACCGAGACGTCGTTCCACGGGGCCGACCCCGACGCCGCGCGCTCCGTGGTGCGGACGCCGGACGACCTCGCGGCCTTCGGTCCCGGGACGCTCCTCCTCTCGGAGGGCGAGGCGGAGAACTACGGCCTCGCGGACGGCGAGACCGCCGAGCTCACGGGCCCGACGGGCGAGACGCTCGACGTGACGGTCCGCACCGGGGGGATCGGCTCCGGCGGGCTGCTCACCGTCGACGACGCGCGTGCCGTCGACCCGACGAGCCTCATGTCCCGGCTGTGGGTCGGCCTCGACGACACCGGCGCCGCCGCGCAGGTGGTCCCTGCGATCCAGGACGCCGTCGTGGAGTCGGACACGCCCGTGGAGGTCGCCGGGATCGCCGTCGAGCGCGCGGCGATGCAGAGCGTCATCGACACGATCCTCGGGGTCATCATCGGGCTGCTCGCGGTCGCGGTCGTCATCGCGCTCATCGGCGTGGCGAACACGCTCTCGCTCTCGGTCATCGAGCGGCGACGCGAGTCCGCGACGCTCCGGGCGATCGGCCTGAGCCGCTCCCAGCTGCGCTGGATGCTCGCGATCGAGGGCATGCTCATCGCGGGCGTCGGGGCGGTCCTCGGGATCGTGCTGGGCGTCCTCTACGGGTGGGCCGGCGCGGCCACGGCGCTGAGCGTCATGGGCGACGTGTCGCTCGCCGTGCCGTGGCGCGACATCGCGCTCGTGCTCGTGGTCGCGCTCGTCGCGGGGCTCGTCGCCTCCGTCGTCCCCGGCCGCACCGCGGCCCGGACGTCGCCCGTCGCGGCGCTCGCCGTGGACTGAGCGACACGCCCCACCGGCCGTCGGCCGACGCGCGCCCCTGTGGACGGACTCCCGTCCACAGGGGCGCGGTCGTGCCCGGCCTGCGCGGACCGCCGTCGGGCACGATCGCCGGGTGCTCTCCCCCGCCCCGCCCCTCGCTCCCGGTGCACCGCCGGGCGGCACGCCCGCGCCCGGGACCGACGGCGGGGCGTGGGTGCGCGTGACGGTCCACCCGGGCACGGACGTCCTGCTCGCCGCGGGCACGCGCCTCGGCGACGCGCGACCCGCACTCGCCGACCTCGGGTGCCGTCCCGAGCTGCGCACGGCGCCGCTGGCCGTGGACGGCGTCCCCGTCGATGACGACCAGCGCTGCGGCACGCGCCCGCTGCTCCCCGGGGCGACGGTCACGGTCGTGCGGGCGGGGTCGGACCCGCGCAGTCGCGACGACGGGCCGGTGCCCGAGGACGTGCTCGCGGCGCCCCGGCACGTCGCGGTCCTGGGCGGCCCGGACGCCGGGCGGCTCGTCGCCGTCGGGCACGGCGACCGGGGACGCACCCGCGTCGACCGGCTCGACGTCCGCTGGCGCACCACGCGGCGCGGGCCCCGGGTGCGGGTCCGCGTTCCGCGCGGCACGCGCCGGGTGCCCGACGACGCTGCCCTCCTCCGTGCGCGCCCGGCCCGGGCCGGTCGGCGGGTGGGCTCGTGGCGCGCGGTGCGCTGGCGCGTCAACCGCGCCCTGGTGACGCCCGACGGCGCGTACGCCCTGCGCGCGCGGCCCGCGCTCGTGCACGGTCCACGGTCGGGACCGACCGTGGGTCCGGACCGTCCCGCCGAGGCCGGCCGCCTCGGGACGGCGCAGCTCGCGACCGCGCTCGTGCCGGCCGTCGCGTCGGTCGGGCTCGCGGTGGCGCTGCGCCAGCCGCTCCTCGCCCTGCTGGCGCTCGTGGGGCCGCTCGCGGTCCTCGGTCCCGCGCTCGTCGAGGCGCGCCGCCGCCGCGCCGTGCAGCGCGTCGCGCCGCCCGAGGCCCCGCCGGACGTCGGGGCCACCCCCGGCACCGTGCCGGTGGACCCGCTGCACCCCCGGCCCGCCGACGTCCTGCTCTGGGCGACGATCGCCCGGCTCGCCCCGGGCGCCGACCTGGCGGGAGCGGGGGCGGCGGGCGCTCTCTCGGCGCACGCCGGGTCGTCAGGGGCGGCGCCGGGAACGACCGTCGGCACGACGTCCGGCGGGTCCGTGGGCGCGACCGGTGGCGGGGCGCCGCTCGCGGCGTCGGGTGGGACGAGCCCGTCGCGGGTCCGGCTGCCGGACGGGTGCGTGGCCGTCGTCGGGCCCCGGGACGTCGCGCTCGCCGCGGCCCGGGCCCTGCTCGTGGAGGTACTCGCCTCGGGGGCGCCACTGACGGTGCGGCCCGCGGCGCAGGACGCGCCCGCGTGGTCGTGGTGCCGCTGGCTGCCGCACGCCCGCGCCGTCCGGACGCTCGACGCCGTGGCCGCCGCCGACCCGCCCGGCCTCGTCGTCGTCGACGGCCCGGTGCCTGCGGGCGAGCTCGCCCGGGCGTGGGAGCGGTGCGCACCCGCGGGCACGGACGTGCTGCTGGTGCTCGGGGACCGGGCGCAGGTCCCGGCGTGGTGCCGGACGCTCGTCGACGTCTCGGGAGCCGTCGCCGTCGTCACGGGTCCCGACGGCGCCCGGACGCCGCGCGAGCACGTCGGCGTGAGCGCCGGGTGGGCGCTCGGCCTCGCGCGGCGGCTCGCCGCGGCCGAGCACCTCGGCCGGCTGGGCACCGGGGACGGGGACCGTGCGGGTGAGCCCGACCCGGGCGACCCCACGGCGCGGTCGCTGCCGTCGGCGGTCGCGCTCGGTCCCCTGCTGGGCGCACCGCGAGCGCCGGACCGGCTCGCGACGTGGGTCGCCGAGCGCTGGCAGGACGCGGCCCGCCGGGACGGGCACGGCCTGCGGACCGTGCTCGGCGTCGGGCCCGGGGGCGCGCCCGTCGCCGTCGACCTCGTCCGCGAGGGGCCGCACGCGCTCGTCGCCGGCACGACGGGCGCCGGGAAGTCCGAGCTCCTGCAGTCCCTGGTCGCCGGGCTCGCGCTCGGACGCTCGCCCGACGAGCTGTCGTTCGCGCTCGTCGACTTCAAGGGTGGCGCGAGCTTCGGGGCGTGCGGCCGGCTGCCGCACGTCGTGGGCCAGGTGACCGACCTCGACCCGGGGCTCGCGGGACGGGCGCTGGCCGGGCTCCGGGCCGAGCTGCACCGGCGCGAGCGGATCCTCGCCGCGGCGGAGGTCGCGAGCATCGACGCCCTCCCCCGGGGACGGCTCGCGCGGCTCGTGGTCGTGGTGGACGAGTTCCGCGCGCTCGCCGACGACCTGCCCGACCTCGTGCCCGGGCTGCTGCGTGTTGCCGCGCAGGGCCGGTCGCTCGGCGTGCACCTGGTCCTCGCGACGCAGCGGCCCGCAGGCGCCGTCAGCGCCGACGTGCGGGCGAACGTTACGCTGCGGATCGCGCTCCGGGTCGTGGACGTCGCCGACTCGCGCGACGTCGTCGACTCGCCGCACGCGGCCCGCGTCCCCGCGGCGACGCCCGGGCGCCTGGTCCTGCGCCGTGGTGCCGAGCCACCGGTGGCCGTGCAGTGCGCACGAGCCGGCGGGCCGCTCGCCCTGCCGGAGACGCGCGTGCGGCTCGCGGACCCGTGGGGCGCTGGACGCGGCCCGGGCGGGCCTGCGCCGGGCTCCTCGGACGACCACCTGCCGCTCCTCGTCGCGGCGGCGCACGAGGTCGCGGCGCGCTCGGGACTGCGCCCCCACCCCGCGCCGTGGCTCCCCGCCCTGCCGGTCTGCGTCGGACCCGACGACCTCGCCGGAGTCGAGGGGGTGGGCGAGGGAGGCGGCGGAGGGGCAGACGAGCGCGTGGCGGACGGCCGGGAGATGAGCGAAGACATCGCAGGCACGACGGCGGCCGGCGAGCAGGTGGCGGGCTCCGCGACGGCCGCAGGGACCGAAGGCGCGGAGATGTGCCCCGACGACCGCGCGCTGCCCATCGCGCTGGGCGACCTGCCGGCCCTACAGCGCCGCACGGTGGTCCGCTGGGACCCGCGCGACGGTCATCTCGCGGTCCAGGGCCGGCCCCGGTCGGGCCGCACCACGGCCCTGCGCACCGTCGGGCTGGCTGCGCTCGACCGCGGCTGGGCGGTCCACGCGATCGGGTCGGGGCTCGCGGACCTCGCGGCGCACCCCGGCACCGGCACGGTCGTGGACCGGAGCGACCCGCGCCGTGTCGTCCGCCTTCTCCGGCTCCTGGCCGGTCACGACGACGGTCAGTCCCGACCCGCGGGGCTCGACCGCACGACAGGGCGCACCCTCCTCCTCGTGGACGACGTCGAGGCCGTGCGCGGCGTGCTCGCCGGCGTCGCGGGCGGGGCCGGCGCCGACGCCCTCGCGGACGTGCTCGCCGACTCCCCCACGGCGGTCGCCGTGAGCGTGAGCGGGCCGACGGTCGGCGGCCTGGCGTCGCTCGTCGGCGTCAGAGCGGTGCTGGCCTCGCGCGACCGCCACGACGACGTGTCGCTGGGCGTGCCAGCAGCGCTCGCCGGGCAGGGCGGACCGCCCGGCCGGGCGGTGTGGCTCGGGCCGGGCGACCCGCTCGTGTGCCAGGTCGCGCTGCCACCGACCGTCGCGCGAGGACGAGCACGGCGCCCGGCACCACCCCGCCGGGGCGCGTTCCGGCTGCACCCGCTGCCCGACGACGTCGACTCCGTCGATCTCGACGTAGCCGGGCACGCGCCGGGCGGGGGCGACCCGAGCTCCGCCGCCGTCGTGGCGGAGCCGGACAGCCGAGCCGTCGCAGAGGTCGCGGTCGGCCGGGGCGGCGACGACGGGCGGACGCTGTGGATGGACGTCGGGCGCGGCGCGCTCGTCGTCGGGCCGCCCGGGAGCGGCCGCACGAGCACGCTCGCGCTGCTCGCCCGGCACGCGGCCGCCACCGGCCGGCTCCGCGCGGTCGTGACCCGCGACGACGCGCTGGCGGGCGCCGTGATGGCCGCCCACGGACGCACGACGCGCACCACCAACCGGACCAGGAGCTCGAGCAGGACGGCCGTCGGGAGAGCGAGCGGCAAGAGCCACAGCAACGGCAACGAGAACGGGAACGGGGCGATCGTCGTGCGGCGGTACACGCCGGCAGACGTCGCGCGCCTCCTCGACACGCTGGAAGCAGGTCAGGGCGCTGCGACGTTCCCGAGCAGGGCGACGGCGCCGCGGGTCGTGGTGGTCGACGACCTGGACGTGCTGACCCAGCTCTGCGTGCTGGAGGCCGACCGGCTCGCGGCGCTGTGCCGTGACGGGCTCGTGCTGCTCGCGTCGGCGACCACGGGTGCCGCGGCCTCAGCCTTGCGCGGTCCGCTCGCGGACCTGCGCGGGGCGCGCAGCGGGATCGTCCTCGCGCCGCGCGAACGCGGGAGCGCCGAGGTGTTCGGGCACGGGCTGGAGTGGCTCGCCGAACCCGGCCGGCCCCGACCGGGTCGCGGGGTGCTGGTCCAGGGCGCGCGGCTGGCGCCGCTCCAGGTCGCCCGACCGTGACGGCCGAGTCAGGACCCGGGAGTCAGGCGGCCGGGCGGACGTCGCGCGTGGTCGCCTCGACGACGGGACGCAGCATGAGGAGGACGAGCACCACGACGGCGAGCACAAGCGCCACGACGACCCACGGGGTCACGCCCACCTGGAGCGAGCTGACCGCGACGACCCCCTGGAGGATCTGCCAGGTCGCGACGGGCGACCGCGCCCAGCGCTGCCCGCGCAGCAGCCCGCGCACGCTCGCGGCGAGCACGGCCCCCACGCCCAGGGCGAAGACGACGAGGAAGACGCTCACCCCGAACGACTGCGAACCACCGCGGAGGAGCTCGACGAGGATCAGCACGGCGCCCACCGCGAGCGCGGCGATCTCGATGCCGACCCCGGCGACGAGCGCCGTCAGCGCGGGCGGCCGCGACCCCCCGTCGGACGACGGTCCCGGGGGCGTCGGGCGGGGCTCGGGCGGGGTTCCGGAGGGCTCGCGGGAGGGCACGATCACCCAGCGTACGCGCCGACCTGCGGCTTCACACCCGTGTGACGAAGGCCTCACGATTCATGCGACGGAAACTTTCTCGTAACCCCTTGTGCTGTGCTTCACGAGGTGTGAACCTGGTTCAAGCATCAATCACCCCCCCGCCTCGAGCCCTTGGCCCGGGCAGCCCCCTGCCGGGTCGCCCAGCGACGAGTCATCACCTCGCGACCAGGCTCCCCTCTGCCCGAAGGAGACGACGAACATGGACTGGCGCCACCGCGCAGCCTGCCTCGACGAAGACCCCGAGCTGTTCTTCCCCATCGGGAACACCGGCCCTGCTCTCCTCCAGATCGAGGAGGCGAAGGCCGTCTGCCGCCGCTGCGACGTCGTCGACACGTGCCTCAAGTGGGCCATCGAGTCCGGCCAGGACGCCGGCGTCTGGGGCGGTCTCTCCGAGGACGAGCGCCGCGCCCTCAAGCGCCGCACCGCGCGCGCACGCCGCGCCGGCTGACACGCCGCTCCGCCTCCGGGCGTCGAGCAGCACGACGGGCCGTCACCCTCCGGGGTGGCGGCCCGTCGTCGTGCGGTGCCTCCGCTCCACGACCCGTGCCGTGCGCGCCTCCGCGCGGCGGCCGCCGCCGTGCCGGCCGGTCAGCCCTGGCGGTTGCCGTCGCGCAGCACGAGCGCGAGCACGACCTGGGTGCCCCCGCCGGGCCGCGGCGACCACTCGATGGTGCCGCCGAGCTCGTTCGTCACGAGGGTCTGCACGATCTGCGAGCCCAGGCCGCTCTTGGCGGCCTTGCCTGCCCGGGCGACGTCGCCGTCGGGCATGCCGACCCCGTCGTCCGCCACGACGATCCGCAGGGCCGAGCCCTCGCGCTCGACCGCGACCTCGACCGTGCCGGTCTCCTGCTTCGCGAGGCCGTGCTCGACGGCGTTCGTGACGAGCTCGGTGAGGATGAGCGCGAGGGGGGTCGCGTCCTCCGCGGGCACGAGCCCGAAGCTCCCCGTGCGGACGGTGCGCACGCTCGTGTCGGCGGAGGCGACGTCGGCCGCGAGGCGCAGCGCGCGACCGACCATGTCGTCGAACTCCACCTCCTCGTCGAGCGTCTGCGACAGGCTCTCGTGCACGAGCGCGATCGTCGCGACGCGGCGCATGGCCTCCTCCAGCGCGGCGCGCGCCTCGGGGACGTCCATGCGCCGGGCCTGGAGCCGCAGGAGCGCCGCGACGGTCTGGAGGTTGTTCTTCACGCGGTGGTGGATCTCGCGGATCGTCGCGTCCTTGGTGATGAGCTCGCGCTCCCGGCGGCGCAGCTCCGACACGTCGCGGCACAGCAGGACGGCGCCGATGCGCTGGCCGGACTCGGTGAGCGGGAGCGCGCGGAGCGACAGCGCGACGCGCTGCGCCTCGATCTCGGTGCGCCAGGGCGCGCGGCCCATGACGACGAGCGGGAGCGACTCGTCCACGGGAGTCTGGTGCTCGATGAGGTCGGCCGTCACCTCGGCGAGCGACCGCCCGACGAGCGGCCCGATGACCCCCAGGCGGTGGAAGCAGCTCAGCGCGTTGGGGCTCGCGTAGAGGACCTCGCCCTCGGAGTTCAGCCGGATGAGGCCGTCGCCGACGCGCGGCGCGCCGCGACGCGGACCGGTCGCGGCGTTCGGGAAGGGGAACTCCCCGCGCGAGATCATCGCGATGAGGTCGTCCGCGGCCTCGACGTAGTTGAGCTCGAGGCGGCTGGGCGTGCGCCCGCTCCCGAGGTTGGTCTGCCGCGCGACGACGGCGATCGCCTTCCCGGAGTGCAGCACCGGGATCGCCTCCTCGCGCACGGCGTACGCGCCGAACCA
Source organism: Cellulosimicrobium funkei (assembly GCF_900155925.1). Classification (NCBI taxonomy): domain Bacteria; kingdom Bacillati; phylum Actinomycetota; class Actinomycetes; order Micrococcales; family Promicromonosporaceae; genus Cellulosimicrobium; species Cellulosimicrobium funkei. The sequence continues at coordinate 79,946 of NZ_FTMI01000006.1, read as the reverse complement.
GCGCGGCTCGCGCGAGCGCTGCGACCGCACCTCGGTGAGCGCGCGCTCGAGCTGCGGGCGCTGACCCTCGGGGGCGAACGACCCGACGATGTCGTCGTAGTGGACGGTCGCGCCCGTCGACGGCCGGCACTGGGAGACGGCGACGAAGTTGCCGTCGCTCGTGGGCAGCCACAGCACGAGGTCGGCGAACGCGAGGTCGGAGATCACCTGCCAGTCGCCCACGAGCAGGTGCAACCACTCGTTGTCCGCCGGGCTGAGGTCGGCGTGGCGGGAGATGAGGTCACTCATGGCAGACACGGACCCCAGCGTAGAGGGGCGCGACCGGTAGAGTCCCCTCAGCGCCCGCGTGCGCGGTCGCCCGAACCGTCAGCCGTCCCGTCGGCCGGCCCGTCACGGGCCGGCGCAGGGCCCGAGGAGGTCCCGTGCACCTGAGCGTCGAGCTCCGCTACCCCGCCCCCGTCCACGCCGTCGGGGCGATGCTCGCGGACGAGGAGTTCGTCCGCTGGCGCGCCGCCCGCTCGGGCGGCGAGGGCGCCCACGTCGAGCAGGTGGACGTCACCGGCGGGCCGGACGAGGGGTTCACCGTCACGGTGCGGCGGACGCTGCCCACGGACCAGATCCCGGCGCACGTCCGCTCGTTCGTCGGGGGTCGTCTCGAGATCCGGCAGGCGGAGGCCTGGGAGCCGGAGCGCGACGGCGAGCGGTCGGGCACGGTGTCGCTCGAGATCACGGGCGCGCCGGTGCGGCTCACGGGCACCGTGACGCTCTCCCCGGAGGGGGACGGCACGGTCGAGCGCTACGACGGCGAGGTCAAGGCCAACGTGCCGCTCTTCGGCGGGGCGATCGAGCAGGCCGCGGCCGAGGCCGTGCGGACGGCGCTCGCCGCCGAGGAGTCCGCCGGTCTCGCGTGGCTGTCGCGCTGACCACCGACCGAGCGGCGCCCGGCCGGACCTGATCGGCGACCCGGCGACGCCGGCCCGGCGACCGGTCTCGAACCGGTAACGATTTCCACGGAACCCGACCAACTGGTCGGTCGTCGTAACGCCCTGACCTGCGGCGATACCCCGGTGGGAGCGCGACCACATCCGTGCGGACCCGGCCCAGGCTTGACACGGGTTCGGGCGGGAACGCACGATCAGGCCGTTGTGTGGAAGCGCTACCACATTGGTGGTGGGAGCGCTGCCACGACCCCGCCCCACCGACAAGGGAGTCACCGTGCTGAGCAGCACCCGTACGACCCGCCGGCCCCGCAAGGCGATCACCGCCGTCGCAGGCCTCGCGGCCATCACCCTCACCCTGACCGCGTGCTCGAGCGGCTCCGGCTCGGACGACGACGCGACGGGCTCCGGCGACGGAGACAAGATCACGCTCACCGTCGCGACGTTCAACGACTTCGGCTACACGGACGAGCTCCTCGCCGCGTACACCGCGGAGCACCCGAACGTCACCGTCAAGCAGACGAAGGCCGCCAAGTCCGAGGACGCGCGGACCAACCTCACCACGAAGCTCGCCGCCGGCGGCGAGGGTCTCGCGGACATCGAGGCCATCGAGGTCGACTGGCTCCCGGAGCTCATGCAGTACCCCGACCTCTTCACCGACCTCACCGACTCGTCGCTCGACGGCCGCTGGGTGGACTGGAAGGTCCAGCAGGCGACGACGACCGACGGCAAGCTCATCGGCTACGGCACCGACATCGGCCCGAGCGCGATCTGCTACCGCCAGGACCTCTTCGAGGCCGCGGGCCTCCCGAGCGACCCGGCCGGCGTGGCGGAGCTCCTCGGTGGCGAGGACGCCACGTGGGACGACTACTTCGCCGCGGGCAAGACCTTCGTCGCCGCGAGCGACGCGGCCTGGTACGACTCCGCGATGTCCATCTCGCAGGCGATGGTCAACCAGATCGACAACGCCTACGAGGAGTCCGACGGCACGCCCAAGGACCTCGCGTCCAACCAGCCGATCATCGACATCTACGACACGGTGCTCGAGCAGTCGACGACGAACGAGCTCTCCGCCGGCCTCGAGCAGTGGTCGGGCGACTGGGACGCCGCGTTCCAGAACGACGGCTTCGCGACGATGATCTGCCCCGCGTGGATGACCGGCCCGGTCGAGGAGCGCTCGGGTGGCGTCACCGGCTGGAACGTCGCGGACGTCTTCCCCGGCGGCGGCCTCAACTGGGGCGGCTCGTTCCTCACGGTGCCGGCCTCCGGCCCGAACGCCGAGGCGGCCAAGGAGCTCGCCGCGTGGCTGACCGACCCGGCGCAGCAGACGACGGCCTTCGAGAACGCGGGCACGTTCCCGTCGCAGCTCGAGGCGCAGGAGTCCGACGCCGTGCAGTCCTTCACGAACGACTTCTTCAACGACGCCCCGGTCGGCACGATCTTCGTCAACCGTGCGCTCGCGATCGACAGCGCGCCGTTCAAGGGCGCGAACTACTTCTCGATCCACACGACCGTCCAGGACGGCATCAAGCGCGTGGACGTCGAGAAGACGGACGACGCCGCCTCCTCGTGGCAGAAGACGCTCCAGTCCTTCCAGGACCTGGGCCTGTGACCTGACGGGGCCGGGGGCGGCACGACCTGCCGCCCCCGGCCCCGCGCGCGTCCGCCCGCGGACGACGCCCCGCACCCGCAGCCACCCAGCGCCACCGAGCAGCCCAGGAATCCCACATGGCCGTCCTCACGCCCACCCAGCCCTCGCCGGGGCTCAGCGGGCCGCCGCCGCGCACGCCGCGCCGCGTCGGCTTCTCCCAGCGCCTCAGCCGCTGGGACGTCAAGGTCTCGCCCTACCTCTACATCTCGCCCTTCTTCATCCTGTTCGCGATCACGGGGCTCTTCCCGCTCGTGTACACCGCCGTGGTGTCCGTCTACGACTGGAACCTGCTCGGCGGCCAGGGCGACTTCGTCGGTCTCCAGAACTACACGGACGTCCTCGCGCAGCCGACGTTCTGGAAGTCCCTGCGCAACACCGTCTCGATCTTCGTGCTCTCGTCCGTGCCGCAGGTCGTCGCCGCGATCGCGATCGCGGCCCTGCTCGACCAGAACCTGCGCGCCGCGACGTTCTGGCGCATGGGCGTCCTGCTGCCGTACGTCGTCGCGCCCGTCGCGGTCTCGATGATCTTCGGTCGCCTGTTCGCCGACCAGTACGGGCTCATCAACGAGCTGCTCGGCCTCGTCGGCGTCGACCCGATCCGCTGGCACGCCGACGCCCTCGCGAGCCACGTCGCCATCGCGTCGATGGTGAACTTCCGCTGGACCGGCTACAACGCGCTGATCTTCCTCGCCGCGATGCAGGCCGTGCCGCGCGAGCTCTACGAGGCCGCGATCATCGACGGCGCCGGGCGCGTGCGCCAGTTCTTCTCCGTGACCGTCCCCCAGATCCGCGCCACGATCATCTTCGTCGTCATCACGTCGACGATCGGCGGCCTGCAGATCTTCGACGAGCCGCGCATGTTCGACGCGCAGGGTCTCGGCGGCGCCGACCGGCAGTGGATGACGACCGTGCTCTACCTCTACGACGTCGCGTGGGGCAACCAGAAGAACTTCGGCCGAGCGGCCGCCGTCGCGTGGCTGCTGTTCCTGCTCATCATCCTCGTGGGCATCGTCAACTTCCTCGTCACCCGGCGGATCGCCACGTCGAACGCGCAGCCGCGCCCGCCACGCTGGGTGCGTCGCCGCCAGGAGGCGCGCAAGCGCCTGCGCGCCGAGGACGCCATGTCCGCGCAGCGTTCCGCCGCGGGGACCGAGGCGTCCGTCCCGACCGCCGCCAGCCCGACCGACCGGAGGAAGCGATGAGCTCCGTCCCCGTCATCGCCCAGACCGCCGGCCCGGGCGCGGCCCGCGCCGCGTCCCGCCGCCGGAGCGCCGGGAAGAACGTGGGCGGCACGCAGCGCCGCCCGCGCTGGGTCACGTACACCATCCTCGGGATCGTCCTGCTGATCTCGGTGTTCCCGCTGTACTTCACGCTGATCCTCGGCTCCTCGACGCCCGAGGAGATCTCGCGCAGCGCGCTGCCCCAGCTCCTGCCCGACGCGAGCCTGTTCGACCGGTTCGCCGACGTCATGAGCTCGGACGCGATCAACTTCTGGAAGGCCGCCTGGAACTCGGTGGTCGTCGCTGTCCTCACGTCCCTCTCGGTCGTGCTGTTCTCGACGCTCGCCGGCTTCTCGTTCTCGAAGCTCCGGTTCCGCGGCCGCGGCCCGCTGCTCGTGTTCGTCATCGCGACGATGGCGGTGCCCACGCAGCTCGGCGTCATCCCGATGTACATCCTCATGTCGGACCTCGGGTGGATCGGCAAGCTCCAGGCCGTCATCGTGCCCGCGCTCGTCACGGCGTTCGGCGTCTTCTGGATGACGCAGTACCTCGGCGAGGCGCTCCCGTACGAGCTCATCGAGGCGGCCCGGGTCGACGGCGCGTCCATGATCCGCACGTTCTGGTCCATCGCGCTGCCGGCGGCCCGCCCGGCCGCCGCGATGCTGGGCCTGTTCACGTTCGTGCAGCAGTGGACGAACTTCTTCTGGCCGTCCATCGTGCTCAACCAGAACAACCCGACGCTGCCGCTCGTGGTGCGGTCCCTGCAGTCGAACTTCTTCGTCGACTACTCGCTCGTCATGGCCGGGATCTTCCTCGTCACGCTGCCGCTCATCGTCATCTTCATCTTCACCGGCCGCCAGCTCGTGGCGGGCATCATGCAGGGCGCCGTCAAGGGCTGACGCCCGACGCCCCGCGCCGCACGACCCGCCCACCGCCCGGTGGGCGCGGTCCGTGCTGCGCGCCGACCGTCGCGCGGGCGGGCCCGACCGGCCCGCCCGCGTGCCATCCCGCGACTTCTCGAAGGACAATCGACCATGACCAGCTTCGTCCCGTCCGCGCCCCTCCCCCCGAACCCGGCGACCGCGACCGGACGCGTCGAGATGCCCCCGGGCTTCCTCTGGGGCGCCGCGACGGCCGCGTTCCAGATCGAGGGCGCGGGGCACACCGACGGACGCACGGACTCCGTGTGGGACGCGTTCGCCCGCGTGCCGGGCGCCGTCGTGAACGGTGACGACGGCATGGTCGCGTGCGACCACTACCACCGGTACCGCGAGGACGTCGCGCTCCTGCGCGACCTCAACCTGGGGACGTACCGGTTCTCGACGTCGTGGGCCCGCGTGCGCCCCGACGGCGGCGCGGTCAACCCCGCCGGGCTCGCGTTCTACGACCGCCTCGTCGACGAGCTGCTCGCCGCGGACGTCCTGCCGTGGCTCACGCTGTACCACTGGGACCTCCCGCAGGCGCTCGAGGACAAGGGCGGCTGGACGTCGCGCGACACGGCGTACCTCTTCGCCGAGTACGCGGTGACGATGCACGAGGCGCTGGGCGACCGCGTCGGCGTGTGGACGACGCTCAACGAGCCGTGGTGCTCCGCGTTCCTCGGCTACACCGCGGGCGTGCACGCGCCCGGCCGGCAGTCGCGCGAGGACGGCCTCGCGGCCGCGCACCACCTGCTGCTCGGGCACGGCCTCGCGGTCCGGGCGCTGCGCGAGCGCGCGCCGGAGGCGAACCTCGGGCTCACGCTGAACTTCACGGTGTCCGACCCGGTCGACCCCCAGGACCCGGCCGACGTCGACGCCGCGCGCCGGATCGACGGCCAGTTCAACCGGATCTTCCTCGACCCCGTCTTCCACGGCGAGTACCCGGCCGACGTCCTCGAGGACGTCGCGCCCTACGGCCTGCTCGACCACGTCAAGGACGGGGACCTCGAGATCATCTCCACCCCGATCGACACGCTCGGGGTCAACTACTACAACGGCGGGGCGGTCTCGGCCCGCCCGCAGACGACGGCGCCCGGCACCGGGAGCGACGGCGGCGGGGGCACGCGCCCCGAGGGCGTCCGCGACGAGGAGGCCGACGCCGCGCCGGTGCGCCCGACGTCGTCCCCCTACCCCGCCGCGGACGGCGTGCACGCCCACTCGCGCGGCCTGCCGCGCACGGACATGGGCTGGGAGGTCCAGCCCGAGGGGCTGACGCGCCTCCTCACGCGCCTGCAGCGCGACTTCACCGGCCCGCGCGGCGTCGCGATGTACATCACCGAGAACGGCGCCGCCTACCCGGACCAGGTGGGCCCGGACGGCTCGGTCGACGACCAGGACCGGCTCGAGTTCCTCGACGCGCACCTGCGCGCGACGCGCGACGCGATCGACGCGGGGGCGGACGTGCGCGGCTACTTCGCGTGGTCCCTCATGGACAACTTCGAGTGGGCGCTCGGCTACACGAAGCGCTTCGGCATCGTCCGCGTCGACTACGAGACGCAGGAGCGCACCGTCAAGGCGAGCGGCGCCTGGTACGCCCAGGTCGCACGCGACAACGCGATCCCGGCGCGCGAGACGCCGGCCGCGGACGCCGCCCCGGCCGAGTGAGGACGACGGTGAGGACACGGTGAGCGGGGCGGTGCGGACCGGGGAGCGCGCGCGCCATACTGTCCCGATGAACAGCCTGCGCTCCGCGCCGACCCTGGACGAGGTGGCCCAGACGGCGGGTGTCTCGCGCTCGACGGCGTCGCGCGCCATCAACGGCGGCCTGCGGGTGTCGCCCGAGGCGCAGGCGGCGGTCGACGCCGCCGTCGCGCAGCTCGGCTACACGCCCAACCGCGCCGCCCGCTCGCTCGTGACGCGCCGCACGGACTCGATCGCCCTCGTGGTCCCCGAGCCCGACGAACGCATCCTCACCGACCCGTTCCTCGCGGGCACGATGCGCGGCGTGAGCGCCGCGCTCGGCGGCACGGACCTGCAGCTCGTGCTGCTGTTCGCGCGTCCCGACGAGCAGCCGGGCCGCATCGTGCGGTACCTCAGCAGCGGCCACGTCGACGGCGCGATCGTCGCGTCCCACCACCGCGACGACGACCTCGAGGAGGCGCTCCTCGCGGCGCGCCTGCCCGCCGTGTTCGTGGGGCGGCCGTTCCACCCGACGCCGGACCTCCTGTACGTCGACGTGGACAACGTCGAGGGCGGCCGCCTCGCGGCGCGGCGTCTCGTCGAGGCGGGCCGGCGCCGTATCGCGACGATCGCCGGCCCGCAGGACATGACGGCGGGCGTGGACCGGCTCACGGGGTTCCGCGAGGTGCTGCGCGACGCCGGCCTGCCGGACGACGCGGTCGAGATCGGCGACTTCGCCGTCGCGGGCGGCGCGGCGGCCATGGAACGCCTCCTCGCCGCGCACCCCGACCTCGACGGCCTCTTCGTCGCGTCCGACCTCATGGCCGAGGGCGCGCTGCGCGTGCTCGCGGCCCACGGCCGCGACGTGCCGCGCGACGTGTCCGTCGTCGGCTTCGACAACCTCGCCACCGCCGCCACGACGTCGCCCCCGCTCACCACGGTCCAGAACCCCATGGTCGAGATGGTGCGCGGCGCGACCGACCTCCTGCTCGACCTCGTGGGCGGCCGCGGCGACGAGATCGCGTCGCAGGTCCTCGCGCCGGAGCTCGTCGAGCGCGACTCCGTCTGACCCCCGCGGCGCCGCGCGGCACCCGAGGCGTGGGGGGCCGAGACGCTGTGGGTGGTCGCTCGTAGCCTGGCGTCGTGCACCCGTCCACGGAACCGGTGGTGGCCACGCTCTCGCGGGCCGACGTCCTCGCCGCACGCTGGCACGCCCACGAGCTCGACCGGGCGCCGGGCGCGGCCGCCGCGGTGACGGACGTCGCCGTCCTCGACCTGGGCGTCCAGGACACGGGGTCCGACGGCGCCGCGTGGGCGCTCGCCGTCCGGGGCGCCCCGCCCGTCGCGCCCAGCACCCTGCCGCCCGACCTCGTGCTCGCGTGGACGCTGCGCGGCGCCCCGCACGTCTACCGCCGCGCGGACCTCGCCGACGTCGCGACCGCGACGGCGCCGTTCTCCGAGGCCGACGCCGCCAAGCGGGTCTACGACGCGAGCCGACCGCTCCGCGCGGCGGGTGTCGCCGTGCTCGACGCCCTGCGTACCGAGGCGCGGCTCGAGCGCGAGCTCGTCGAGACCCCGACCGTCAAGGGCGACCTCTCGACGCGGCTCACCGCGCGGCTCCCGGAGCCGCACCTGCGCTGGTGCGGGCCGTGCGGCGCCACCCACAGCTACGAGCAGACGTTCCGCCTCGCGGCCCTGCAGGCCGGGCTCGAGCTCGAACCGGGCTCGTCCCCGCCCGTGCTGCGGCGCGTCCCCGGCCTCGAGCCGCCGCTCTACGGGCGCCTCGGCGGCGACGCCCTGCCGCGCCTGGACGTCGTCCGCGGCTACCTGCGCTTCTTCCCCGCCGCCAGCGTCCAGGACGTCGCCGCATTCCTCGACGCCCCGGTCAAGGACGTCCGGGACCGGTGGCCCGACGACGCGGTCCGCGTCGAGGTCGCCGACGTCGAGCCCGGCCCGCGGCCGACCGAGCGCTGGGTGCTCGCCGAGGACCTCGGTCGCGTCACGGGCGCCGCCGCGCGCGAGCGCGACGCGCGACCCGCGCCCGGCGCCCCGGTCGTGCGCCTCGTGGGCCCCTACGACCTGTTCCTGCAGCTGCGCGACCGCGCGACGCTCGTCCCGGACGTGGCGCGTGCCAAGGACCTGTGGCGGGTCCTCGGCCGGCCCGGGGCCGTGCTCGCGGGCGGCGAGGTCGTGGGCACGTGGCGGCCCCGCGCGTCGGGCCGGCGCCTCACGGTCCTCACCGACCCCTGGGTCCCGTGGGACGCCGGGCTCGCCGACGCCGTCGCCGAGCAGGCGGAGCGCCTGCGCACGTCCCGCGACGCGGCGTCCGTGACCGTCTCGCCGGTGCCGGACGCGCGGTAGCGACCGGGGTGCCGCGCGGTCGTCGCGGGAGGGACCCGGCGGTGGCCGAGCCCCTCCCGCGCGCCGGGAGCGGTCAGCGCTTCACGTGGCCGTACCGGTGCGTCGTGCGGCTGACGGCCTGCTCGTGGAGCACGGTGAGCAGCTCGCGGCGCCCGCTCGCGACGACGGGGTGGTCGAGCACCGTGACCTCGCCGACGCGCTCGGCCGCGGCCTCGTGCAGCCCCGGCGCGGAGCCGACGACGCGGACCCGGCCCCGGACGGCACCCGACGCGACGCGGCGCGCGAAGTCCTCGTCGCTCACCGCGGCGTCGCCCGTGCTCGGCACCACGACGGCCGGCACGCCCGCGGTACGCGCGGCGTGCAGGACGCGCTCGACCTCGACGGGGAGCGCGTCCGCGCCGACGCGCACGGTGAGCACGTCGACCGGGCGGTAGCGGAAGACGTTCGCCTCGACGTGCAGGCCCGAGGGGTCGTGGCCCACGGAGAACTCCCGCTCCCACCAGCGCACGTCGTCGGCCTTCGCCCACGCGAGCCACGCCTCGGGCGCGGTCTCGCGCGCGGGCGGCACCGCGTCGTGCGTGCCGTCGGTGCCCGACGCCGACGCGCTCGTCGAGGTGTCGGGCGCGTCGCTCCAGCGCCCGAGCTGCGCGACGTAGTTCGGCCCGCCCGCCTTGGCGCCCGGCCCGACGGCCGACTGCTTCCAGCCGCCGAACGACTGCCGCTGCACGATCGCGCCGGTGATGTGCCGGTTGACGTAGGCGTTGCCCACCTGGACGGCGTCGAGCCAGCGTTCGACCTCGGCGTCGTCCAGGCTGTGGATGCCGCCGGTGAGACCGAACGGGACCGCGTTCTGCAGCGCGATCGCCTCGTCGAGGGTCGCGGCCGTCATGATCCCGAGGACCGGCCCGAAGTACTCGGTGAGGTGGAACGGCGACCCGGGCGCGACGCCCTCCTTGAGACCCGGCGTCCAGAGGCGGCCCTCCAGCTCGGGCCCGCCGTCCAGCAGCCGCGGTCGCACGAGCCAGGACTCCCCCGGCTCGAGCGTCGTCAGGGCGTGCAGCAGCTTGCCCGACGCGGGCTCGGTGAGCGGGCCCATGGTCGTCGCGACGTCCGTCGCCGGACCGACGGCGAGCGAGCGCACCGCGTCCACGAGCTGGCGCCGCACCCGGCGGCCCGTCTCCGTCCGCGGGTCGCCCGCCGAGCCGACGAGGATCGCGAGCGACGCGGCCGAGCACTTCTGCCCCGCGTGCCCGAACGCCGACCGCACGAGGTCCGCGACCGCGAGGTCGAGGTCCGCCGACGGCGTGACGACGAGCGCGTTCTTGCCCGACGTCTCGGCGAGCACCGGCCGCGACGGCTTCCACCGCGCGAAGAGCTGCGCGGTCTCGATCGAGCCCGTGAGCACGACGCGCGCGACGTCGTCGTGCGTGACGAGGCGGGTGCCGAGCTCGTCGTCGGGCACGCGGACGTACTGCACGACCTCGGTCACCGAGCCCGCGTCCAGCCCCGCGAAGTCACCGGGCGCCGCGGCCACCGCGTCGCGCAGGCCCGCGTGGACCGCCTCGACGGCGACCTCGAGGCAGCGCGGCGTCGGCGGCGCGGGCTTGGCGAGCACGGCCGACCCGGCCGCGAGCGCCGCGAGGACCCCGCCCACGGGGATCGCGACGGGGAAGTTCCACGGCGGCGTGACGAGCGTGACGCCGTCGGGCGCGAACCGAGCCCCGGGCACGTGGTCCAGCTCCTCGGCGGAGCGCGCGTAGTAGCGCGCGAAGTCGACGGCCTCGCTCACCTCGGGGTCGGCCTCGGCGACGGTCTTGCCGGGCTCGTGCACCATCGCGGCGACGAGGTCGGTGCGCGCCTCCTCCAGGCGCCGGGCGACGGCGCGCAGCGCGGCGGCGCGGGCCGCCGGGGCGACCTGCGACCACGCGGCGGTCGCGCGCACGGCGGTCGCGACGGCGTCGTCCACCTGGGCGGTCGTCGTGAGCTCGGGCGTGCGGACGGGGACGTACCCGGAGCCGGCCCCGGTGACGTGGCGGGCCCAGTCGCGCGAGGCGGCGACGGCGGGGTCGGTGTCGGGGGCGTTCGCGAACCCGGCGCCGGTCCCGCTGCCGACGGCGGGCCGGGGCGTGCGGCGCGGCGCGACGTCGGTCTCGGCGTAGTGCACGCCGTGGCGCACGGACGCGCGGAACGCGGCCTCCTGGCGCTCCATGGGGCTGCCCGCGGGCGACCCGTCGGGCGCGAACATGGCGTGCAGGAAGTTCTGCTCGGCGGCGTTCTCCTCGAGACGGCGCACGAGGTAGGAGATCGCGACGTCGAAGTCCTCGTCGCGCACGACGGGCGTGTACAGCACGACGCGGCCGCCGCGCCCGGCGTGCGGGCCGCTGTCGACGCGGTCGGCCGCGACCTCGTCGCGCACGGCGCGCGCCTCGCCGGGGGCCATGCCCTGGAGCATCTCGACGTCGAGCGCGTGGCTCACGCCGCGGGCCCGGCCGAGGAGCACGGCGAGCGCGACGTGGAAGAGGTTGTGGCTCGCGACGCCGATGCGGACGGCGTCGGTCCGCGGCGCGCGCAGGGCGTGGTCGAGGAGGCGGACGTAGTTGGCGTCGACGTCGGGCTTCGTGGGGTAGGGCGCCTGCGGCCAGCCGTGCAGCTCGGCCTCGACGGCCTCCATCGCGAGGTTCGCGCCCTTGACGAGGCGCACCTTGATCGGCGCTCCCCCGGCGGCGACGCGCTCGGTCGCGAAGCGGGTGAGCCCGTCGAGCGCGCCGAGCGCGTCGGGCAGGTACGCCTGGAGCACGATCCCGGCCTCGAGGTCGTGCAGGTCGTCGTGCGCGAGGATCTCGCGGAAGACCGCGGTCGTGAGCGCGAGGTCCTTGTACTCCTCCATGTCGAGGTTGAGGAAGACGCCGTGGTCGCGCGCCGCCCGGTACAGCGGCAGCAGCCGCTCGACGACGCGCGCGCACGACCCGTCGAGGTCCCACGTGACGAGCTGCGACGCGACGGACGACACCTTGACCGACACGTAGTCGACGTCGGGCCGCCGCACGAGCGCGAGCGTGCGCTCGAGGCGCGCGTCCGCCTCGGCCTCGCCGAGCACGGCCTCGCCGAGGAGGTTGACGTTGAGCGCGTAGCCCTCCGCGCGGGTCCGGGCGAGGTGCGGGCCGAGGCCGCGGCCGGCGTCGGCCACGAGGTGGCCCACGAGCTGGCGCAGGCGCACGCGCGCGGCCGGCACGACGACGCGCGGCAGCACCGGCGCGACGCCCGCCCCGACGCGCAGGAGGGACCGGTCGACCGGCCCGAGGAACGACCCCGCGCTGCCCGCGAGCTCGCCGAGGCGGCCGAGCGCCCGTGCGGCGACGTGCACGTCCTGGGGGCGCGCGACGTCGTCGACGAACCGGACCGCGAGCTCGAGGCCCGCGGGGTCGGAGACGAGCGCGCCGAGCCGCTCGGCGGTCCTGCGGGCGCGCGCGTCGCCCGCCCCCTCGCTCGCGGCGAGCCAGCGGCGGGCCAGCGTGACGGCCTCCTCGACGAGGTCGTCCGGGGAGGTGAGGCTCGTGTCGCCGACGGCTCCGGGGGTGGGGAGCGGCCGGGCGGGCGCGTCGTTGCTCATCCCTCCAGGGTGCCTCGGGTCGCGGTGGCTCGTCTTGTACGATCCGGGGCGACATGGCACCCGTCCGCGACAACCTGTGGCCCGAGGGCATGGCGCTCCTCGCCGCCCTCAGCCCCGCCATGGTCGCGCTCATGGACGAGCTGCCGGACACGATGTTCTGCGCGAAGGACGTCACGGGCCGGTACGTCGCGGTCAACCCGGTGTTCGTCGCGCGCACGAACGAGCGCTCGCGCCGCGCGGTGCTGGGCCGACGCGCGCGCGACCTGTTCGTCGCGCAGCTCGCCGAGCGCTACGAGCAGCAGGACGCCGAGGTGCTGCGCGGGCGCGCGCTGCGCGGCGAGCTCGAGCGCATCCGGCGGCTCGGCGGCACGTCGGGCTGGTTCCTCACGTCCAAGCTCCCCGTGCACGACGACGCCGGTCACCTCGTGGGGATCGTCTCGGTCTCGCACGACCTGCGCGCGGGCGCGGCGGACGACGCGACGATGGACTCCCTCGCCGCTCTCGTCGCCGCGGTCGAGGCGGACCTCGGGGCGCGCTGGACGACCGCGCGGCTCGCCGAGGCGGCCGGGTGCACGCCCGCGGTGCTCGACCGGCGCGTGCGGCGCGTGTACGGCGTGACGCCGCGCCAGCTCGTGCTGCGCACCCGGGTCGACCACGCGACACGCCTGCTCGCGGGGAGCGCCGTGTCGATCGGCGACGTCGCGGCGGCGAGCGGGTTCTACGACCAGCCGTCGTTCACGCGCACGTTCGCGCGCCTCGCGGGCGAGACCCCGGCCCAGTACCGGCGCCGCACCCGCCGCTGACCTCCGCCCGCTCGACGGCGAGGGCGCCCGCGGTGGCGAGGGACGGCGTCGGGCACGGAGACTGACGGCATGACCTCCGCAGACCTTGCCCCCGTCCCCGCGGTCGAGCTGCCCGGCGGCACGATGCCCCTGCTCGGCCTCGGCACCTGGCAGTCCGAGGGCGACGACGCCTACCGCGCCGTGCGCCACGCGCTCGACGTGGGCTACCGGCACGTCGACACCGCGACGGGCTACGGCAACGAGGCGCAGGTGGGGCGCGCGCTCGCCGACTCGTCCGTCGACCGCGCCGACGTGTTCGTCACGACCAAGCTCCCGCCGGACGCCGCGGGCCGCGAGCGCGAGACGCTCGAGGCGTCGCTGCGCGACCTCGGCACGGACCACGTCGACCTGTGGCTCATCCACTGGCCGCCGGCGGGCGAGGCGTCGCCGTGGGTGTGGGAGCGGTTCGTCGAGCTGCGCGACGAGGGCAAGGTGCGTTCGATCGGGGTGAGCAACTACTCCGTCGAGCAGGTCGACGTGCTGTCCGAGCAGGTCGGCGAGACGCCCGCCGTCGACCAGATCCCGTGGAGCCCGGCCGACTACGACCACCGGGTCGTGCACGAGCTCGCGCAGCGCGGCGTCGTGCTCGAGGGGTACAGCCCGTTCAAGCGCACCGACCTCGACGCGCCGGTCCTGGCGGAGGTCGCGGCGGCGCACGGCGTCACCCCCGCGCAGGTCGTGCTGCGCTGGCACCTCGACCACGGGTTCGTGGTCATCCCGAAGTCCGTGACGCCGGAGCGGATCGAGGCGAACTTCCGGGTGACCGGGTTCTCCCTCACCGCCGACGAGCTCGCGGCGGTCGACGCCCTCGGGCACCGCCGGGGCGCGTGAGGGGCGAGCGACCGCGCCGGGGGTAGCGTGACCCTCGGTGCCGCACACCCCCGCGGCACCGAGGAGAACCTCGAACCGGAGGAACCGTGACGACGACGTCCGTGCCGCCCGCCACCACGAGCGACGGCCCCACCCCGACCGACAGCACCGATCTCCCCCGCGGCACACGCCGCTCCCCCGACGCCGGAACCCCGGCGTCCGCGCTCGACACCGCGCACGCGCAGCTCGCCGGCGCGGTCCGCTTCCTCGGCTATGACGACGGCCTGCACGAGATGCTCGCGACCCCGCGCCGCGAGGTGAACGTGGCCGTGCCGCTGCGGCGCGACGACGGCCGCACCGTCCTGTTCCACGGCTACCGCGTGCAGCACAACGTCTCGCGTGGTCCGGGCAAGGGCGGCCTGCGGTACGCGCCGAGCGTCGACATCGACGAGGTCCGCGCGCTCGCCATGTGGATGACGTGGAAGTGCGCCCTCGTGGACCTGCCGTACGGCGGCGCGAAGGGCGGCGTCGCGATCGACCCGCGCTCCTACTCCGACGCGGAGCTCGAGCGCGTCACGCGCCGCTACACGTCGGAGATCATGCCGGTCATCGGGCCCGAGCGGGACATCATGGCGCCCGACATGGGCACGAGCGAGCGGACCATGGCCTGGGTCATGGACACCTACTCCGTCAACCAGGGCTACACGATCCCGGCGGTCGTGACGGGCAAGCCCATCACCGTGGGCGGGTCGCTCGGTCGCACGACGGCGACGAGCGCCGGGGTCGTGCACGTCACCGCCGCGGCGCTCGAGGAGGCGGGCGTGCCGCTGTCCGACGTGCGCGTCGCCGTCCAGGGCTTCGGCAAGGTCGGGTCGCACGCGGCCGCGATCTTCGCCGCCCGCGGCGCGCGCGTCGTGGCGGTCTCCGACCAGTACGGCGGGGTGCACGCCCCGGACGGGCTCGACGTGCGGGCGCTGGTCGAGCACGTCGCCGCGACGGGGAGCGTCGTGGGCTTCGACCGGGCCGACCCGCTGGACAACGACGCGCTGCTCGCGCTCGACGTCGACGTGCTCGTCCCGGCCGCGGTCGAGGGCGTGCTCGACGGCGACACCGCCCGCTCCGTGCGCGCGCGCTGGGTCGTCGAGGGCGCCAACGGCCCGACGACCGCCGAGGGCGACCGCGTGCTCGCGAAGAACGGCGTGACCGTGGTGCCGGACGTGCTCGCGAACGCGGGCGGCGTCGTCGTCTCCTACTTCGAGTGGGTCCAGGCGAACCAGGCGTACTGGTGGACCGCGGACGAGATCGGCGACAAGCTCGAGCACCGCATGCTCCACGCCTACGAGGAGGTCGCGGGTCTCGCGCGCCGCGAGGACCTCAGCCTGCGCGACGCGGCGCTCGTCATCGGCGTCCAGCGCGTAGCAGAGGCCCACCAGATCCGAGGCCTCTACCCCTGAGGCACCAGACTCGGCCCCGCCGAGCACGGGGTCCGCGACCGTCCTGGGCTCGATCCGGTCGCGGAGCCCGTGCTCGGCGGGTGATCAGGGGCGTGGCCGGCGGGTTGTCGCCAGGAGCGCCGACAGGAGGGCGATCGCGGATGCTGCGACGGCGGCCCAGGCGACGGTGTGGTTGACCAGCTCGCCCTGGAACCGGCCGACGGCGATCCACGCGAGGCCCCACGACATCGCGAGGCCGATGCCGAGCACGACCGCGCGACGCCCGGCGGCGAACACGGCCCACGCGACCGAGAGGGCGGCGGCCGCCGCGACGAGCACGACCGACCAGCCCGTCGCGCCGAGGCCGAGCTCGCCGACGCCCGCGTCGGTGAGGGCCGCGGCGACGTTCGCGAGCGTCGCGACGCTCACCCAGCCGGTGTACAGGCCCATCGTCCCGTCGAGCACGACGGCCTGCGCCGTCGACTCGGGCCGACGGCGCACGAGCCGCACGACGACCACCGCGTTGACGGCGAGCAGCGCCGCGATGACGACGACGCTCAGCGGCACCCACCCGGCCTGCACGACACCGATCCACGCGGCGTTGAGGACCATGGACACCAGGACCCACCACGCGGTCGCGCGCAGGCGCGGGCTCGTCGCGTGCCGCGGCAGCACCTGGTAGACGGCGAACGCAAAGAGGCCGAGGTAGATCACCGACCAGATGCGGAACGCCGGGTTGTCGGGCGCGACGGGCGTCGCGGTCGAGGACAGCGCTCCCCCGGCGGTTTGCTCGACGGACGTGCCGCCGAAGGCGCCCGCGCCGTACGCGGCGGCCCCGGCCGCGACGAGCGACCCGACGAGGACGACGACCTGGCGGACCCGGTCGGAGGGAGCGGGGGCGCGGACGCTTCCCGCGGGGACGGCGGCTGCGGTGGTCATACGTCCAGCCTGACATCACTCAGCATGCTGAGCATCCCGGGAGCACCGCCGCTCCCCGCCGAGAACGACGCTGCTCGCCGCCGAGCACGACCCTGCTCCCCGCCGAGAGCGACTCTGGTGTCGGTATCGCGGGGATACCGACACCAGAGTCGTTCTCGGCCGCAGACCCGGGCTTGCCGGGCGGGCGGGAGCGAGGGTGGGGGGTCAGGCCAGGGGCTGGCGGTCCGCCCAGTCGGCGAGGGTGGTGCGCGGGCCCGTGAAGAACGGGACCTCCTCGCGCACGTGGCGGCGCGCCTCGGTCGCGCGCAGCTCGCGCATGAGGTCGACGATGCGGTGCAGCTCGTCGGCCTCGAACGCGAGGATCCACTCGTAGTCGCCGAGCGCGAACGACGCGACCGTGTTGGCCCGCACGTCCGGGTAGTCCTTCGCCGCGAGGCCGTGGTCGCGCAGCATGGTGCGGCGCTCGGCGTCGGGCAGGAGGTACCAGTCGTACGAGCGCACGAACGGGTAGACCGACAGGTAGTCGCGCGGCTCCTCGCCCGCGAGGAACGCGGGCACGTGCCCCCGGTTGAACTCCGCCGGGCGGTGCAGCGCCACGTTCGACCACACGGGCTCCAGGTGCGCGCCCAGACCGCTCGCGCGCAGGTGCTGGTAGGCGCGCTGCACCGACTCGACCGTCGGGCCGTGCCACCACACCATGAGGTCGGCGTCCGAGCGCAGGCCCGCGACGTCGTACCAACCGCGCACGACGAGGTCGCCGTCCGTCGCCGACGGGTCGTCACCGCCGCCGACGGCGGCCAGCGCGTCGGCCACGAGGCCCGCGCGCTCGTCGGCGTCGGCGGGCAGGGGCGCCGCCGTCGCGAAGACGGACCACATCGCGTAGCGGATGGTGGTGTTGATCTGCTCGTGGTCCGCGGGTACGCGCGCGGCGTCGTTCATCGGGGTTCCTCTCGGGTCCGTGCGGGGGTGTCCGCCGGGGTTCAGCTGTGGATGTCCGGGCTGCACAGCGCCGGGACGCCGCTCGGCTCGCCGTCGCGGCGCAGGCAGCAGCCCGGCGCGCACACCGAGCGGAACGCGGGCAGCGCGCCGACCGTGGCCTGCTCGACGTCCTCGCCGCGCGCGAGCGCCGCGCGCTCGACGAGCAGGTCGACGAGACCGCGCACGAACGGCTCGCGCGTGCTCACGGTGCCCGCGCGGACCGCGGTCATCCCGAGCTCCGTCGCCGTCTCCATCGCCTCGGTGTCGAGGTCGTACGCGACCTCCATGTGGTCGGAGACGAAGCCGATCGGCGACAGCACGACGTCGCGGACGCCGTCCTGCGCGAGGGCCTCCAGGTGGTCGTTCACGTCGGGCTCGAGCCACGGCTGGCTCGGCGGGCCGGACCGCGAGCAGTACGCGAGGTCCCACGCGACGTCGTGGCCCAGGCGCGCCGAGACCTCCGCGGCGATGACGCGCGCGAGGTCGAGGTGCTGCTCGGAGTACGTCGCGAACGAGATGCGCGACGCCGCCTCCATCGTGTCCGGGATGGAGTGCGTGACGAACACGAGCCGCGCGGCAGCGCCGTCGCCGCCCTTGTCCGCGAGCGCCGCGTAGCCGTCGAGCACCGCGTCGACGTTCGCCTGCGCGAAGCCCGGGTGGTTGAAGTACGAGCGCACCTTGTCGAACTGCACGCCCGTCGAGCCGTCGGGACCGAGCTGGCCGCGCCCGTCGAGGACGACCGCGAGGTCCTCGCGGTACTGGCGGCAGCCCGAGTACGACGAGTACGCGGACGTCACGAGCGCGACGGCGTTCTTCGCGCCCAGCGCCTCGAGCTCGTCGATCGCGTCGGTCGTGTACGGCTCCCAGTTGCGGTTGCCCCACACGACCGGCAGCTCGACGCCGCGCCGCGCGAGCTCGGCCTCGATCGCCGCCTTGAGCGCGAGGTTCTGCTCGTTGATGGGGCTCTTGCCGCCGAAGCCGTAGTAGTGCTCGCCGACCTCCTCGAGGCGCGAGTCCGGGATGCCCTTGCCCGCGGTGACGTTGCGCAGGAACGGCACGACGTCCTCGGGCTTGTTGGGCCCGCCGAACGAGTACAGCAGCAGCGCGTCGTACGGGCGCAGGTCGGGCGCAGGGCCGGGGTCGACGGCGCTCGCGGGGTTGGCGGCGGGCTCGGCGGCCCGGCCCGTGTCGGCAGTGACGTCCTGGGGGGAGAACGGGGGCATGCTCCCGATCATGGCACCCGCTCCTGAGCCCGCTCGTCCGGAAGCGGGCACCTCGGACGTGACATTGACGGGACAGAGTGTCACCTCGTCCCTCCCGACGACGGTCGCGCCCTAGACTCGGGCCGCTCGTCCCTCGGGCCGCGCCGCGGGCACCGACGCCCGCGCACGAGCCGCCCGAGCCGACCACGTGGAGGTGGAGCCGTGCTGCTCCCGGAGATCACCGAGCGCGTGCCGCTCACGCGCCCCGACGGCCGCCTCGACCGCCGGGCCGTCGGCTGGGCCCGCCGGCCCCTCGTCGGCACCGACGCGATCGGGCGGCGCGGCGCGGGCGGCCCGCGCCGGTTCGGCCGGAACAAGCGCTGGGAGTACTGGGGCGTCACCACCCCGACGCACGTCCTCGCCCTCACCGTCTCCTCGATCGACTACGCCGCGGTGCACGAGGTCTGGGTCCTGGACCGGGAGTCGGGCCGGACGTGGGGTGCCGGCGCGACCGTGGTGCCGGCGCGCGGCGTCGAGCTCCCCGGCACGCTGGGCGACGGCCCGGCGCGCGCCCGGGCGAGGAACCTCGCGATCGACCTCGACGAGGTCGACGGCGGCACGCGCCTGCGGGCGCGCACGCGCGACGTCTCGTTCGACGTCGTCGCCACGCTGCCGCCGGGTCACGAGCGGCTCGCGGTGGTGGTCCCGTGGAGCGACACGCGGTTCCAGTACACGGTCAAGGACGTGGCCCGCCCGGCGCACGGGACGCTGTGGGTCGACGGCCGGACGGTCGACGTGCCGGCCGGGTCGTCGTGGGCCGTGCTCGACCACGGGCGCGGCCGCTGGCCGTACGACGTCCGGTGGAACTGGGGCGCGGGCTCGGGCGAGAGCCACGGCCGGGTCGTCGGGATCCAGGTGGGCGGCCGCTGGACGGTCGGCACGGGCTCGACCGAGAACGCGGTCCTCGTCGACGGGCGCCTCCACCACCTCCCCGACGAGCTCGTGTGGGACTACGACCTCGCCGACCCGGACCGGCCGTGGCGCGTCAGCGGCGGCGGCCTCGACGCGACGTTCGTGCCCTTCCACACGAAGGTCACGCGCACGCACCTCGGGGTCGTCTCGTCGTCGACCGACCAGTGCTTCGGGCACTGGTCGGGCACGTTCACGCCGCCGGCCGCGCCGGGTGCGGGCGGCACCCCGCCCGCGCCGGTGCGGTTCGACGGGCTCGTCGGCTGGGCCGAGGAGGTCCACAACCGCTGGTGACCGCCCCGCACCCCGGCCCGGCTTGCCAGTCCCCCGCCCCTGCCTAGCGTGGGGAGCGTCCCGACGGCACCGACGCCGTCGGGCGTGCCCCGCGACGACGGCGACCCCGTCCGCGGCGGCCGTGCCGGCACCGCAGCCGGCGCCGGTGGGAAAGGGGAGTCTCATGCAGGCACGACGAGGACGGTTCAGCGCGGGGACGACGGGGGTCGCGGCCGCCGCGGCGCTCGTGATGCTCCTGCCGCTCGGCGGCGGAGGCGAGCGCGGCGACGACCGGGGCGGCGACCGCGGCGGCGGCCAGGGCCACGGGAACGACCGCGCCCGCAACGTCATTTTCATCCAGGGCGACGGGCTCGGGCTCTCGCACCGCGAGCTCATCCGGCTCGCGACGGTCGGCAAGGACGGGCAGCTCGCGATGGACTCGCTCGAGCACGCCGGGTGGACCACGACGGACTCTGCCGACCCCGAGGAGGCCGTCACGGACTCCGCGGCGGGCGCCACGGCGTTCGCGTCCGGGGTCCGGACGTACAACGGGGCGGTGGGCGTCGACGTCGACGGCAACCCGGTCCCGACGCTCCTCGAGGCGGCCCGGGACGCGGGCAAGGCCACCGGGCTCGTCACGACGGCGCAGGTCACCGACGCGACGCCCGCGGCGTTCGGCGCGCACGTGCCTGACCGCGGCGACCAGAGCGAGATCGCGCGCCAGCTCCTGGAGGGCTCGCGGCCCGACGTCGTCCTCGGCGGCGGCGAGGACTGGTGGTACCCGGCGGGCGACCCCGGCGCGTGGGAGGACAACCCCGCCAAGGACCCGACCGAGCAGAGCAAGGGCACGAAGGGGAACCTGGTCGAGCGCGCGCAGGGCCTCGGCTACACGTACGTGAGCGACGCCGAGGGCCTCGCGGACGCGCGCGGGCGCAAGCTGCTCGGCCTGTTCGCGAACGAGGAGATGTTCGAGCAGCGCAACGAGGGCGAGGGCGACCTGTACGAGCCGGAGGTGCCGCTCGTCGACATGACGGCCAAGGCGCTCGACGTGCTGTCGCGCGACCGCGACGGGTTCTTCCTGCTCGTCGAGGAGGAGGGCGTGGACGAGTTCGCGCACCGCTCCAACGCGACGCGCACGATCCAGGCCGGGCAGGCGCTCGACGAGACCGTCGCGCTGGCGCTCGACTTCCAGGAGCGGAACCGGGACACGCTCGTGCTCGTCGTGGGCGACCACGCGACGGGCGGGCTCGCCATCGAGAACGTCGACCCCGAGGACGAGGGCGGCGAGGGCGCGACGGCCGAGGACGGCCCGTTCGACCTCGCGGGCTCCGACCTGCAGCTCACGGTCGACTGGACGACGGGCGGCCACACGGGCGAGGCGACGCCCATCACCGCACAGGGCCCGGGCGCCGCACGCCTCGCGGGCGCGCAGCGCAACACCGACGTCCACGACGCCGTCCTGCGCGCGATGCAGCCCCGCGGTCGCGGCTGAGCCCCGGGGAGCCGCCCGGCCCCGCGCCGCCGACCACGGGCCTGGCGCCGCCGACCACGGCCCTGGCGCCGCCGAGCACGGGGTCGGCGACCGGATCGAGACGATTCCGGTCGCCGACCCCGTGTTCGACGGAGAGGTTGGGCGGAGAAGGGGGGTGCGGAGAGGGGGTGGGGGGCCGAGCGCTGGGGTCAGCCCTTGACCGCTCCTCCGAGGCCGGCGCCCTGGAGGAACATGCGCTGGAAGGCGAGGAACAGGCCGACGGGGATGAGGGTCGAGATCGCGAGCGCGGCGAGGAAGACGCCGAGGTCGGTCGACGCCTCGATGGACGGCAGGCGCACGGACAGCGGCTGGATCGCCGGGTCCTTGAGCACGAGCAGCGGCCAGAGGAAGTCCTTCCAGGCCGCGATGACCGCGAACACCGAGACGACGCCGACGATCGGGCGCGACATCGGCAGCACGACCGACCAGAACAGCCGGTACGGCCCGGCGCCGTCCATGCGCGCGGCCTCGAACACCTCGCGAGGGAGGCTGTCGAAGAACCGCTGGACGAGCAGCACGTTGAACGCGCTCGCGCCTGCGGGCAGCCACACGGCCCAGAAGCTGTTGATGAGCGAGCGCCCCAGCAGCGGCGGGTCGAGGATCGTCAGGTACAGCGGGACGAGCAGGACGATCGCGGGCACGAACATCGTCGACAGCACGAGCGCCTGCACGACCTTCCCGTACCGCGGGCGCAGCACGGACAGCGCGTAGCCGCCCGTCGTCGCGACGAGGATCTGCGACGCCCACGACCCGACCGCGAGCCAGATCGTGTTGAGGAAGTACCGGCTGACCTGGACGTCGTTCCACGCCTTGTCGAGGTTGTCCCACGCGATGCCGTTCGGGAAGACGGCCATCGGCGTGCGGAGGATGTCCTGCGTCGGGGTGACGGCGTACTTCGCGAGCAGCAGCATCGGGCCGAGGCCCGCGACGACGAGGACCACGAGCAGCAAGACGTGGGTCGTGCCCATCCCCCACCGCACGGACGGGCGGCGCCAGTCCGCCTCGGAGAGCGCGCCGCGGTCCTCGACGCCGTCGAGCGCCTTGCGGCGGCGCGCGCGCAGCCGTCGGCGGTCCGCCTCACGACGGGTGCGGCTCGCCTCCGCGGCGCGGCGAGCGGTGCCCGCCGGGTCGTCGGCGGCGTCCGTCGCCGCTGCGGAGTCCTGCGAGACGACGCCGATCTCGCTCGGGTTGTCGGTGGGCGAGAGGGTCATGACGTGCTCCAGGACCGGGTGAGCCGGAAGTAGAGGACCGAGAAGACGGCGAGGACGGCGGCGAGCATGATCGACAGCGCGGTCGCGGCCCCGTAGTCGCCGCCCAGGCTGTTCTGGAAGGCGTAGCGGTAGATGAGCAGCAGGATCGTCAGGGTCGCGTTGTTCGGCCCGCCGCCGGTGAAGAGGTAGGGCTCGAGGAAGACCTGCGCCGTGCCGATCACCTGGAGGATCAGGGTGATGAACAGGACGCCGCGCAGCGCGGGCAGCGTGACGTGCCAGATCTTGCGCCACAGCCCGGCGCCGTCGACCTCGGACGCGTCGTAGAGCTCGGGCGGCACGCTCGTGAGCGCCGCGAGGTAGATGATGATCGTCCCGCCCGCGCCGGCCCACGTGGCCGCGAGCACGAGCGAGGGCATCGCGGTCGAGGCGTCCTGAAGCCACGGGTACGGGCCGAGCCCGACCCAGCCGAGGATCGTGTTGAACACGCCCGTCGGGCTGCCGTTGTAGAAGAACTTCCAGAGCAGCACCGCGACGACCGGCGGCACGACGACCGGCAGGTACGCGAGCGCGGAGTACAGCCCGCGCGCGCGGCGGACCTCGCGCATGAGCACCGCGGCGACGAGCGGGATCGGGTAGCCGAACAGCAGCGCGAGGAACGCGAAGTAGAGCGTGTTCTTCACGGCCTTGCCCAGGAGCGGGTCGCTGAGCACCTGGCGGAAGTTGTCGAGCCCGACGAACGTCGGGTCGCTCACGAGGTTCGTCTCCTGGAAGCTCATGATCACCGCGCGCACGATCGGGAACCACGAGAAGACGCCGAAGACGAGGATCAGCGGGAGCAGGAACACGAGGTTGCTCAGGCCGCCGCCGCGGAACCACGTCACGGGGCTGCGGCGTCGGCCGCCGCGGTCGGCCCGCGCGTGCGAGGCGGGTCCCCGTCGCGGCGGGGCGGTGGTGGCGGTCACGGGCGGACGTCCTTCGGTGCGGTGGGAGGTGCCCGACGACGCGAGGTGCGTCGCGCCGTCGGGCACCGGCGGGGTACGGGTCGGCCGGCAGGGGGCGCCGCCGGCCGACCCGGGTCTGCGGGCCGGGACGCGCGGACGGTGCCCGCGCGCCCCGACGGGCGTCAGCCCTGGTCGAGCAGGGCCTGCGCCTCGGTGTTCGCCTGCTCCAGCAGCGCGTCCACGTCGGCGTTCTCGTCGGTGAGGACGGCCTGGACGACGGGGTCGAGCAGGGCGTAGATCTCCTGCGTCTTCTGCGACGGCTCACCCACGAGCGGCAGGTCGAACATCGTGTCCGTGTAGCTCGTCATCTGGTCGAGCGGGACGTTGATGTAGTCCTTGATCCACTCCTGGTTCTGCTGGTACTGCTCCGGGGAGAACATCGGCAGGACCGGGGTGCCGACGGGCTGGTCGTTCGCGACGAGCGTCTCGGCGTCGGCGACGGCGCGCTTCTCGTCGACGAGCTTGCCGAGGTAGAAGAAGTCGATCCACTTGATCGCGGCCTCCTTCTTCGCCTCGTCCACGTCCGCCGGCATCGCGGCGAGCGTGCCGCCGGTGAGGACGCCCGCGTCGTCGCCCTCGAGCGGGAGCGCCGCGAGGCCGTAGGTGGCGGGGTCGATCGCGTTCGTCTGGACGAGCGACGTGAAGACGTCCGAGCCTGACGTGTACATGGCGACCTGGCCCGCGGCGAACGCCTGGTTCATGGTCCCCCAGTCGAGGAGGAAGTTGCTCCCGAGGGAGTTGTCCTCCCAGCGCATGGCCTGGAGCCACTCGAGCGCTTCCTTGGTGCCGTCGTTCGTGAGCGTCGAGGTGGCGGTGCCGTCGTCGGCGACCTCCTGCGTCCGACCGCCGCGCGCGAACGTGTTGACCGTGAGCTGCCAGCCGCCCGTGTTGTTCTGCGACATCTGCATGTAGCCCGCGACGCCCGGGTTGGCGTCCGCGATCTTCTTCGCGTCCTCGCGGACCTCGTCCCACGTGGTCGGCGGCTGGTCGGGATCGAGCCCGGCGGACTCGAACAGCTCCCGGTTGTAGTGCAGGCCCACGCCGTACACGTTCTTCGCGGGGATCGCGTAGACGTGGCCGTCGGAGCCCGTCCCGGCCTCGAGGATCGCCGGGTTGAACTTGTCGGCGTACGGCAGGGTCCGGAACTGCTCGTCGAGATCGGCGAGCTGGCCGTTCTCGACGAGCGTCTTGGCGTCGGTGAAGGGGATCTCGAAGACGTCGGGCAGCGTGCCGCCGGCGAGCTGCGGGGCGAACGTCGTCGCCTTCCACTCGTACTCCTCCGGCTGCACGTCGATGTCCGGGTTCGCGGCCTCGAACTCCTCGACCTGCGCGTTGAAGGCGTCGATCGCCTCCTGCTCGGAGCCCGGCAGGAGGGACACCACCTTGAGGGTGACCTTCCCGTCGCCGCCCGAGCCGCTGCTCTCGTCGTCGCTGCCCGAGCCGCCGCTCGAGCACGCGGCGAGCGTGCTGAACGCGAGCGCCCCCGCGAGGGTGAGGGCGGTCGCCTGACGTGTGGACTTCATCGTCGCTCCTGGGTTCCGGTGGTGCTGGGTGGGTTACGGGGTGCTGGGTAGCGGGTGCGGGTCGTGGGGCCGGGGCCCCGCGGCCCGGGTTCTCGTGGCGGTCGCCGCGGTCAGGCCCGGAGCCAGACGGCGGTGTCGGTGGGCAGGCGCGCCGCGCCCGGCGCGTCGCTCGCGCGGGACACGCTCCCGGGCGCGTCGCTGCGCAGGAGGACCTCGGCGTCCGCGGGGAGCGGGACGTCGTCGGGCCCGAGGTTGACGACGCACGCGACCGCGCGGCCGTCGCCGTCGCGGGGCGCCTCGCGGACGAAGGCGAGCACGTCGTCGCCGAGCACGACCCCGCCGAGGGAGTCGAGCCAGCGGAACCCGCCGGCCCGGAGCGCGGGCTCGGCCCGGCGGGTCGCGAGGACGCGCCGGTAGAGCGTGAGCACCGAGGTCTCGTCGCCGGTCTGCGCCTCGACGGAGAGCTCGCCCCAGCCGCGCGGCTGGGGCAGCCAGGGCGGCGCCCCGCCGTCGGGCCCGAAGCCGTGGCTCGTGCCGCCGCGCGTCCACGGGAGCGGGACGCGGCAGCCGTCGCGGCCCGGGTCGACGCCGCCGGACCGCGCGTGCATCGGGTCCTGGATCGCGTCGAGCGGGAGGTCCTCCACCTCGGGCAGCCCGAGCTCGTCGCCCTGGTAGAGGTACAGCGAGCCCGGCAGCGCGGCGGAGAGCAGCGCGGCCGCGCGGGCCCGACGCCGCCCGGTCGCCAGGTCCGTCGGCGTGCCGAACCGCTTGGTGGCGAACGCGAACGAGCTGTCCTCGCGCCCGTAGCGCGTCACGGGTCGGGTCACGTCGTGGTTGGACAGGACCCAGGTCGCGGGGGCGGCGACCGGCGCGTGCGCGTCGAGCGTGGTCTGGACCGACTCGCGCAGCGCCTTCGCGTCCCACGGGCGGGCCATGAAGTCGAAGTTGAACGCCGTGTGCATCTCGTCCGGGCGCAGGTACCGGGCGAACCGCTCCCGGTCCGCGAGCCAGACCTCGCCCACGAGCACGCGCGGCTCGTCGTACGCGTCGGCGACGGCGCGCCAGCCGCGGTAGATGTCGTGCAGCTCGTCGCGGTCGACGTGCGGGTGCTCGCCGGGGCCGGGGTGGTCCGGGACCTCGGGCAGGGCCGGGTCCTTGACGAGCTGCGCCGCCGAGTCGATGCGGATGCCCGCGGCGCCGCGGTCGAACCAGAACCGCAGGATGTCCTCGTGCTCGCGGCGCACGTCGGGGTGGTCCCAGTTGAGGTCGGGCTGCTCGGGCGCGAACACGTGGAGGTACCACTCGCCGGGCGTACCGTCGGGGTTCGTCGTGCGCGTCCACGTGCCGCCCTGGAACTCCGAGACCCAGTGGGTCGGGACCTGCGACCCGTCCTCGCCCCGGCCCGGGTGGAACCAGAAGCGCTCGCGCTCGGGCGAGCCGGGGCCGGCCGCGAGGGCCGCGCGGAACCACTCGTGCTCGGACGAGACGTGGTTCGGGACGACGTCGACGATCGTGCGGATGCCGAGCGCGCGGGCCTCCGCGATGAGCTGCTCGGCCTCGGCGAGCGTGCCGAACTGCGGGTCGATCGCGCGGTAGTCGGCGACGTCGTAGCCGCCGTCCGCGAGCGGGGACACGTACCAGGGGGTGAACCAGATCGCGTCGACGCCGAGGTCGCGCAGGTAGCCGAGGCGCTGGCGCACGCCTGCGAGGTCACCGGTCCCGTCGCCGTTCCCGTCCGCGAAGCTGCGCACGTACACCTGGTAGATCACGGCGCTGCGCCACCAGTCGGGCGACGAGGCCGCCGGCCGTGCCGCCGCCGCGGGGGCCGCGTCGGGGGTGGGCGCGCCGTCGGCGGCTCGGGGGTGGTCGTTGCTCACCGCGTCCTCTTCCGTGAGTGCGTGGCCGGTGGTCGGGGCGGTCGCCCCGTCGGTCGGCGCACGGCGTTCGATGCAGTCCGGGATGGTCCCGGGATGGTCCCGGGACGGCCGTCGTGCACCGGGTGCCGACCGCGCCGTCGGGCATGACAGTAACTAGTCGACAGCATGAGCGCAAGAACCTGACAGCAGCGTTATCGAAACGCTATCTCGACGCGTCCAGACCGCGACGGCGGCAGCCAGAGGCGAGACCGGCCCCGCCGCAGGGCAGACGACGAGGGCCCCGGCCCGGCGCGCACGAGGCGGCCGGGCCGGGGCCCAGGAGGAAGAGGGTGCGGTCAGGCGACCGTCGCGTCACGACCCGTCGTGCGTGCGGCGGCCGTCGAGCCGCGCACGACGAGCTCCGGCTCGAAGAGCAGCTCGTCGCGGGAGACGTCGGCGCCCGCGATCATGCCGGCGAGCAGGTCGACGGCCGCGCGACCCATCGGCTCGATGGGCTGGCGCACGGTCGTCAGCGCGGGGTCCGTCGAGTTCATGAGGTTCGAGTCGTCGTAGCCGACGACGGAGACGTCGGCGGGCACGTCGAGCCCCGCGCGGCGGACGGCGCGGACCGCGCCCAGCGCGAGGGGGTCGCTCGCGCACACGATCGCCGTCGCGCCGGCCTCGAGGAGCCGGTTCGCGGCGGCCTGACCGCTCTCGAGCGAGTACTGGCTGTGCACGACGAGCGCCGGGTCCAGCGCGTGGCCGTGCCGCTCGGCGAAGGCCTGCGCGGCAGCGAGCTTGCGCTCGGACGGTACGTGGTCGGCCGGGCCGAGGAGCAGGCCGACCCTCTCGTGGCCGAGGGACAGCACGTGGCCGAGCGCCTGGTTCATCGCGACGAGGTCGTCGCACGAGACGCGCGGGAAGTCGAGGTCCTCGACGGACGCGTTCATCAGCACGACGGGCAGGCCGAGCTTCTCGAGCCGGCGGAAGTGCGCGTGGTCGGCCTGGCGCTCGGCGTAGAAGCCGCCCGCGAAGATCACGCCCGACACGTGCTGCCCCAGGAGCAGGTCGATGTACTCGGCCTCCGTCACGCCGCCCGCCGTGCGCGTGCACAGCACCGGGGTGAACCCCTGCTGCGCGAGCGCGCCCCCGATGACCTCGGCGAACGCCGGGAAGATGGGGTTGACGAGCTCCGGGAGCACGAGCCCCACGAGCCGGCCGCGCTCCCCGCGCAGCTTGGTGGGCCGTTCGTAGCCGAGCACGTCGAGCGCCGTGAGCACCGCGTCCCGCGTGGCCTGCGAGACGCCGGGCTTCCCGTTGAGCACGCGGCTCACGGTGGCCTCGCTGACACCGACCTTGGTGGCGACCTCCGCCAGACGTCTCGACATGCCGTCGACTATACGTCCGGCCGCAAGCGGCTTGCGTGATCCTCCCGGCCGCGAACGCACGCTTGCGGCAGCGCTGTCCCACTCGTCCACAGCCGGGTAGGAACGCCCCCGCGGGCCCGCTAGGCTCGTTCGGTGTCCTTCCAAAAGGTGCCCACCTCGTCCACGGCGGACCCCGCCGGGATCCTCCCCGCCCCGGTGACGCTCGAGCCCGGCGCCGGGACGACCGTCGTCGCGGACGGGACGACCGTCGTCGCGGACCCCGCCCTGCACCGGGCGGCGCGCTGGTGGCGGCGCGTCACCGAGGACGCGTTCGGCCTGGACCTCGTGCCCGCCCCGGCGGGCACCGCGCCCACCGACGGCACCCCGTCCGTGGTCTTCGCGGTCGACGACGACCTCCCGCCGTCGGGCTACCGCCTCGTCGTCGGCGACGACGGCGTCCGGGTCGGTGCGGCCGACCTCGACGGCGCGCACGCCGCGGCCCAGACCCTGCGCCAGCTCGCCGGCCCCGCCGCGTTCCGCCGCGCCCCCACCGTGACGGGCGCGGGCGGTCGCGCGACGCTCGCGCTCCCCCACGTCGCGGTCACCGACCACCCGCGGTTCGCGTGGCGTGGCGTGCTGCTCGACGTCGCGCGCCACTTCCTGCCGAAGGCCGACGTCCTGCGGTTCGTCGACCTCGCCGCCGCGCACCGGCTCAACGTGCTCCAGCTCCACCTCACGGACGACCAAGGGTGGCGCGTCGAGATCGCGCGCTACCCCCGGCTCACCGAGGTGGGCGCGTGGCGGCGCGAGTCCGGGCTCGGCACCTGGCGCGCCGGCGTCGCCGACGGCCGTCCGCACGGCGGCTTCTACACGCAGGACGACCTGCGCGAGATCGTCGCGTACGCGCGCGAGCGCGGCGTCACCGTGGTCCCGGAGATCGACGCACCGGGGCACGTGGAGGCCGCCGTCGCCGCGTACCCGGAGCTCGGCACGCGCAAGCGGCCGCACGAGGTCCGCACCACGTGGGGCGTGAGCACCGAGGTGCTCGACCCGTCGGAGGAGTCGCTGACGTTCTTCCGGCACGTGCTCGACGAGGTGCTGGAGATCTTCGACGCGCCGTTCGTCGCGATCGGCGGCGACGAGGTGCCCACGACGCTGTGGCGCGAGAACCCCGCGATCGTCGCGCGCGCGCAGGCGCTCGGGCTCGACGACGTCGGCGGGCTGCACGGCTGGTTCCTCGCGCGGCTCGCCGAGCACGTCGCGTCCCGCGGTCGGCGGGCGGTCGTGTGGGACGAGGCGTTCGGCCCCGCGCTCCCGCGCGACGTCGTCGTGACGTCGTGGCGCGGCTGGGCCGTGGGCGCGGACGCGCTCGCGGCGGGCCACGACGTCGTCATGGCGCCCGAGCAGGTCGTGTACCTCGACCACCGCGGCGGCGACACCCCGGACGAGCCCGTGCCGGTCGGGTTCCTCACCACGCTCGACGACGTGTACGCGTTCGAGCCCCTGCCGGCCGAGCTCGCGGGTGCCGCGGACGGCACGGCGGCCGGTCCCGCCACCGCTCCCGCGCCGGGCGCGCTGCTCGGCGGGCAGGCGGAGCTCTGGTCCGAGCACCTCGACTCCGCGCGCCGCGTCGACTACGCCGCGTTCCCGCGCCTCGCGGCGTTCGCCGAGGTCATGTGGTCGCCCGAGGCCGACCGCTCCCCCGGGTCCCCCGCGGCGCGCGCGTTCCGCGAGCGCCTCGTCGCGCACCACCTGCCGCGCCTCGACGCGGCCGGCGTGGAGTACCGGCCGCTCGACGGGCCGCACCCGTGGCAGACCCGGCCCGGGGTCGCGGGCTGGCCGCGCGACCGCGCCGAGGAGCTCGCCGCGGGCGGCCTGCGCGGCGTCGGCGGCTGGGTCGAGGGTCGCGACGAGGACGCGGGCGGCCCGGCATGAGCGCCCTCGTGGTGCGCGGGGCGCGCCTCGTCGAGCCCGACGGCGGCCCCTCCGCCCCCGTCGACGTCACCGTGCGCGCGGGCCGGGTCGAGGGTGTCGCGCCCGCGGCCGGGACCGCTCCGGCGGACGCCGACGTGCTGGACGCGGACGGCCGCCTCCTGCTGCCCGGGTTCGTCGACGCGCACGTGCACGGGGAGGCCGCCGTGCTCGACGACGACGTGCAGCTCGCGATGCTGCGCCAGGGCGTGACGAGCGTCGTCGTCGGGCAGGACGGGGTGTCCTACGCACCCTCGCCGCGCCCGGGCGCCGACGGCGGGCCCGCGGCGTCGGGCCTGCACGACGCCGCCGCGTGGGCGAGCGGGTACTTCGCGGCGATCAACGGCGAGCACCCGACGTTCCGGGGCGGGTCCGTCGCCGACCTCCTCGCCACGTACGACGGCACGACCCGCGTCAACGTGGGCTACCTCGCCCCGCACGGCACGATCCGCTACGCGGTGCTCGGCGCCGCCGCGCGCCCCGCGACGCCCGCCGAGACGGACCGGATGCTCGCGCTGCTCGCCTCGGCGCTCGACGACGGCGCGCTCGGCCTGTCGACCGGCCTGGAGTACGTCCCCGCGACGTACGCCGACGAGGCCGAGCTCGTCGCGCTCGCGCGCGTGCTCGCGGCCCGCGGCGTGCCGCACGTGTCGCACATGCGCGGCTACGAGGACCGGGCCGGCCCGGCGTTCGCGGAGCTCGTGCGCGTCGCACGCGCGTCCGGGGTCGCGACCCACGTCTCGCACTACCACGGCCCGGCCGCGGAGCTGCTGGGGTACGTCGACGACGCGCACGCCGCGGGCCTGGACGTCACGTTCGACTCGTACCCGTACCTGCGCGGCTGCTCGATCCTGTCGATGGTGTCGCTGCCGACGTGGCTCCCCATCGCGGACGTCGACGCGACCGTCGCGGCGCTCGCCGACCCCGCGGTGCTCGAGCGCCTGCACCGCGAGCACTTCCCGCACCTGGCCGACCTGTGGCCGCGCGTGACGATGGCCGCGGTCCCGACCGGCCCCGCCGCCGGGGCCGCGCCGGGCTCGGTCGAGGACCTGTCGTGGACCGAGGGCATGACGTTGCCCGACGTCGCCGCGCGCCTGGGGCTGTCCCCCGCCGAGACCGCGGTGCGGCTGCTCGTCGCGACGCGGCTGCGCGCGTCGTGCGTCTTCGCCCAGCCGCCCACGAACTCCCCGGAGTCCGTCCGCGCCCTGCTGCGCCACCGGGCGCACGTCGGCGGGTCCGACGCGATCTACGCGCCGGTCGGGGGCGGCGGCCGCCCCCACCCGCGTGGCTGGGGCGCGTTCGCGCGCTTCCTCGCCGAGCACGTGCGTACGCTCGGGGACTGGACGTGGCACGACGCCGTCACGCACCTGTCCGCGCGGCCCGCCGCGCGCTTCGGGCTCGCCGGGCGCGGTGCGGTCGTCCCGGGGGCGGTCGCGGACCTCGCGCTCGTCGACCCCGACCGCGTGCGCGACGAGGCGACGTACGAGGACCCGCGCCGACCGGCGTCGGGCGTGGACGACGTGCTCGTCGCGGGCGTGCGCGTCCTGCGCGACGGCGCGCTCACCGACGCGCTCCCGGGCCGCCCGCTGCGCCCGGGCGCCCCGGCGGCGTGAGCCTCCCCCTGCACCCGTCCACGAGAGCCCCGTCCCCGAGGAGGACCCCATGACCGGCACGACGCACGACGCCGCGCGGCCCGCACCCGACCGCCCCTGGGCGCGCGACGTCGTCGGGCCCCGGACCAAGGGCCTGCGGCTCCCGGCCGGGACCACCGTCGCGGACGTGCTCGCGGGCTCGCCGCGCGTCACCGACGGCGCGTTCTCCTGGCCGCTGCTCACGCTCGACGACGCGGCGCTCGACCACAACGTCGGCACCGTCGCGCGCGTGTGCGCCGAGCGCGGGGTCGAGCACGCGCCGCACGTGAAGACGACGATGTCGCGCGCGCTCTACGCGCGCCAGGCTGCGGCCGGGGCGTGCGGCGCGACGGTCGCGACGCCGTCCCAGCTGCGCACGGTGCGCGACTGGGGCGTGCCTCGCGTGCTGCTCGCCAACGAGCTGCTCGACCCGCGCGAGATCGCGTGGCTGCGTGACGACCTGGCGCGCGCCGAGGCCGCGGGCGGCGACGACGAGGTGTGGCTGTGCGTCGACTCGCCGCACGGGGTCGACCTGCTCGCCCGCGGGTTCGCCGACGCCCCGGCCGGCGTCCGCGTGCGCCTCGGCGTGCTCGTCGAGCTCGGCGTCCCCGGCGGGCGCACCGGCGTCCGCAGCACCGCCGCGGCGCTCGACCTCGCGCGCGCGGTCCGCGCGTCGGGCCTGCGCCTGCTCGGCGCGACGGGGTACGAGGGCTCGGTCGCGGGCGGCACGACCGACGACGAGCTCGCCGCCGTCGGCGCCTGGTGCGACGGGCTGCGCGCGCTCGGCGCCGCGTTCGTGCGCGAAGGTCTCGCGGGCGTCGCCGAGCCGCTCGTGCTGTCGGCGGGCGGCAGCTCGTTCCTCGACGTCGTGCTCGCCGGGCTGCCCGGCCCCGTCCCCGGCGCGGACGGGCGCGAGGTCGAGGTCCGCGTCGTCGTACGCTCGGGCGCGTACGTGACGCACGACCACGGCTTCTACTCGCGCACCGACCCGTGGAGCCGCATCCCCGGCGCGGAGCCGCTGCGCGCCGCCGCGACCGTCTGGGGCCAGGTGCTCTCCGTCCCGGAGCCCGGGCTCGCGGTCTGCGGCATCGGGCGCCGCGACGTCTCGTTCGACATCGACCTGCCCGTCGCGCTCTGGCTGCGCTCGCAGGCCGACGACGGCTGGCTCGCCCCCCGCGAGCTCGCCGGCACCCGTGTCACCGCGCTCAACGACCAGCACCTCTACCTCGCGCTGGACGCGGACGAGGCCGGCGCCGGGCAGGTCGGCGGCCCCGCCACCGCCCAGGTCCGCCCGGGCGACGTCGTCGGCTTCGGCATCTCCCACCCCTGCACGACGTTCGACCGGTGGCGCGTCGCCGCCGTCGTGCGGGGCGACGAGGTCGTGGACCTCGCGACGATCGACCTCTGACCCACCCCGACGACCCCACCCGACCCCGCACAGCACCCAGACACCCAGACGCTCCGAGAGGACCCCGCATGACCACCGAGAAGACCGCGATCTCCACCCCCGACGCCCCGGCCCCCGCGCACACGTTCCACCAGGGCGTGCGCAAGGGACCGTTCGTCCAGGTCTCGGGCCAGGGGCCCGTCGACCCGGCGACGAACGAGTACCTCTACCCCGGCGACGTCGCCGCGCAGACCACGCGCACGCTCGAGAACGTGCGCGCGATCGTCGAGGCGTCCGGCGCCACGTTCGACGACGTCGTCATGCTCCGCGTGTACCTCACGAAGCGCGAGGACTTCCCGATCATGAACGACGCCTACGGCGCGTTCGTCGCGCAGCACACCACGAAGGGCGTGCTCCCCAGCCGCACCACGGTGTTCACGGGCCTGCCCCGCGAGGAGATGCTCGTCGAGATCGACGCGTTCGCGATCACCGACTGACGCGCCACACAGCCCGCCTTGCCGCGCTCCGCGCCGGGGCCCCGCGCCGCCGCGTGGGACCCGGCGCGTAGCGTGCCGGGCGGGAGGTGACCGATGCTCGCGACGATCGCGGTGGAGGGCTACCGCTCGCTGCGGAGCCTCGTGCTGCCGCTCGGGCGGCTCACGGTCGTGACCGGGGCGAACGGGACCGGCAAGTCGAGCCTGTACCGCGCGCTGCGCCTGCTGTCCGGGTGCGCGCTGGGCGGCGCCGTCGGCGCGGTGGCCCGCGAGGGCGGCCTGCGGTCGACGCTCTGGGCCGGGCCCGAGCAGGGCGGTCGGGCGGCGCGCGGTGGCGCGGTGCAGGGCACGCGACGGTCGGCGCCCGTCGCGCTGCGCCTCGGCTTCGCAGGGGCCACCCCGGACGACCTCGGCTACGCGGTGGACCTCGGCCTGCCGCAGCACCCGGGCTCGGCGTTCGCCCTCGACCCGGAGATCAAGGTCGAGACCGTCTGGTCGGGGCCCGTCCCGCGGCCCGCGACGCTCCAGGTCGAGCGGCGCGGACCGGCCGTCCGCGTGCGCGACGACGCGGGCCGCTGGCAGTCCTCACCCGCGCGCCTGCGCCCCTTCGACAGCGTGCTCACCGAGCTCGTCGACCCGGTGGGCGCGCCGGAGGTCGTCGCGGTGCGCGAGCGCCTGCGGTCGTGGCGCTTCTACGACCAGCTGCGCACCGACGCCGACGCCCCGGCGCGCTCGCCGCGGCTCGGCACCCGCACGCCCGTCCTCGCGCACGACGGCGCGGACCTCGCCGCGGCGCTGGAGACGGTGCGCGACCTGGGCCGCGGGGACGAGCTCGACGACGCCGTCGCCCGGGCCTTCCCCGGCAGCCGGCTCGCGGTGCACGCCGACGACGGCCGGTTCGAGGTCGCCTTCCACCAGGACGGCCTGCTCCGGCCGCTCACCGGCGCCGAGCTCAGCGACGGGACGCTGCGCTATCTCTTCCTCGTCGCCGCGCTGCTCTCGCCGCGACCGCCCGAGCTCCTCGTGCTCAACGAGCCGGAGACGAGCCTGCACCCCGACCTCCTGCCCGCGCTCGGCGCGCTCGTGCACGCGGCGGGCCGCGAGACGCAGGTCGTGGTCGTCACGCACGCGCCGCCGCTCGTCGAGGCACTGCGCGACGCGGCCGCGTCGGGCCCGGCGGACCTGCCCGGCGCGGACGAGCTCGTGGAGGTCGAGCTCGTGCGGTCACCGTTCGGCGAGACGACGGTCGCCGGGCGCGAGGGACTCCTCGACCAGCCCGCGTGGGGCTGGCCGAAGCGCTGACGGCGGCACCGTCCCTCGGGAGCCGGCCGAGGGCAGGGGCGGGGGACGCGCCGGTCAGCGCCGCGACGCGACGTGCAGGCTCGTGACGGTCGCGGCGAGGTCGACGAGGCGGGACGCCGTGCGGTCGAGCAGCTCGTCGAGCGCGATGGGCCCGGGCGCGATGCTGAACGCCGCGGCGATCCCGGCCTCGCGCGTCTGATGGGCGGGCAGCAGCACCCGGCCCGCGAGCACGACGACCGGTGGCCGGTGCGGCGTCGCCGCGGCGAGGGCGCCCATCGCGTCCGCGACCTTCCCGTTGACGGACTGCGAGTCGAACGACCCCTCCCCCGTGACGACGAGGTCGGCAGCACGGATGGCAGCAGGCAGCCCGATCGCCTCGGCGACGAGGCGCGCGCCCGGCTCGAGCTCGGCGCCGAGGACGCCGACCATGCCCGCGGGCACGCCGCCCGCGGCGCCCGCGCCCGCGAGCTCCGCCACGTCGACGCCGGTCTCCTGCGCGAGGACTCCCGCCCAGCGCCGCAGCGCGTCGTCGAGGAACGCGACGTCCGCCGGCTGGGCTCCCTTCTGCGGTCCGAACACGTGCGCCGCGCCCCGCTCGCCGTGCAGCGGGTTGGTGACGTCGACCGCGAGGCGCCAGCGGACCTCGCGCGCCCGCGGGTGCAGGCCGGACAGGTCGAGCCGCGCAACCCGCGCGAGGCCCTCCCCGCCGTCGGGAACGGGCGCGCCGTCGGCGTCGAGGAGCCGCGCGCCGAGGCCGGTGAGGATGCCCGCACCGCCGTCGGTGGACGCCGAGCCGCCGAGGCACACGACCACCTCGTCGACCCCCGCGTCGAGCACGGCGGCCGCCGCCGCGCCCGTGCCGCGGGTGTGCGCGTGCAGGGGCTGGAGCGCGACGTCGCTGACCTGGGGCAGCCCGCTCGCCTCGGCGAGCTCGACCACGCCGAGGCGGCCGTCGGCCGAGACCCCGTACCGCGCGGTGCGGGGACGGCCGATCGCGTCGACCGTGGAGACCTCGCGGGCCGGGACGCCCCACACGGCGAGCAGGGCCTCGAGCGTGCCCTCGCCGCCGTCGGCCATGGGGAGCTCGACGACCTCCGCGTCGGGGACGACGCTGCGCACGCCCGTCGCGACGGCGCGCGCGACGTCGGCGGCGCTCAGGCTGCCCTTGAACGAGTCGGGCGCGACGACGACGCGCAGCGGGCCGTCGGCGCGGGGCCCGGGGACGGGGTTCGGGGTGGTGCTCGGCGTTGAGGACACGCTCGCATCCTAGGCAGGCCGACGTGCGACGGCCCGTAGCGGAAGGGACGGACCGGACGTGTTCCGCGCCACAGCGCCGAGCGTGCGGGGCCGATGCTGAGGCGCTCGGGGTGCCCGGGTCGCCAGCATCGCCCTTGGCCGAGTGCTCAGGCGCCCGGGGCGCCCGCCGCGCGTCTCGGCGCGGCGTCCGGGATGTCCGGCTGCGCGGCGCGCAGCCGCTCGAGCAGCTCGCCGAGCGTGGCGAGGTCGGTGTCGTCGAGCGCGCCGCCCACGTACGTCGCGATGGCCTGGGCGTGCGCGCGGCCGGTCGCGCGCTGGAGGTCCCGGCCCGCCGGGGTGAGCCGGACGAGCGTGCCCCGCGCGTCGTCCGGCGGGGTCGCCCGCTCGACGAGGCCGCGCGCCGCGAGCCGGTCCACCATGCGGCTCAGCGAGGGCTGGCTGAGCAGGATGTACGCGTTGAGGTCGCGCAGCCGCATCCCGTCCTCGGGGCCCTTCGTCAGCGAGAACAGCACGTCGTACTCGCGCAGGGTCAGGCCGTCCCAGACCGGGTCGGACTGCAGCCGCCGCATGATCGCGACCTGGGCCCGGAAGAGGGACTCCCACGTCTCGACGGCGAGGCGCGCGCTCCCGGGGCCCGGCTCGGGGCCCGCGTCGTCGGCGTGCTGCTGGGTCATGTCGCCCCCGGACGGATCGGTCGATGCATTCGCATCGACCCTACCCGCCGGGTGACCGATCAGCGGCCCAGCCGGCGTTCGCGCTGCGAGTACGCGCGCAGCGCGCGCAGGTAGTCGACGCGACGGAAGTCGGGCCAGTACGCCTCGCAGAAGTAGAACTCCGAGTGCGCGCTCTGCCAGAGCAGGAAGCCGCCGAGGCGCTGCTCGCCCGACGTGCGGATGACGAGCTCCGGGTCCGGCTGGCCCTTGGTGTAGAGGTGCTCCTCGATGTGCTCGACGTCGAGGTTCTCCGCGAGGTCCTGCAGGCGCGCGCCCGCGGCGGCCTGCTCGCGCAGGTACGACCGCACGGCGTCGGCGATCTCGTGGCGCCCCCCGTAGCCGATCGCGACGTTGACCTGGAGGCCGTCGACGGCGGCCGTGCGCTGCTGGGCGTCGCGCAGCGCCGCCGTGAGCCGCTCGGGCAGCAGGTCGAGCCGACCCATGACCCGCAGGCGCCAGCGGCCCGTCTCGGCGAGGTCGCGCACGGCGTCCTCGATGATGTCGAGCAGCGCCGACAGCTCCTCCTGCGACCGCGACAGGTTGTCGGTCGAGAGCATCCACAGCGTGACGACCTCGACGCCGAGGTCCTCGCTCCAGCCCAGGAACTCCGTGATCTTGTCGGCACCCCGGCGGTGCCCGGTCGCCGTGGACTCCCCGAACGAGCGCGCCCACCGCCGGTTGCCGTCGAGGATGACCCCCACGTGGCGCGGGACGCTCTCGCGCGAGAGGGTCGCCGCGAGGCGACGCTCGTAGAGTCCGTAGACGGGGCGGGGCAGGCGCACGCTGGTTCCTCGGCGATGGGCGGACGGGGACGCCCGGCGGGCGCGCCCCGGTGCGGGGCGCTCGGGCCGAACCCGCACACGCTACCGCTCGTCCGTGCCCGGTCCGGCGGGCCCGGACCGCTCCGCGCGCCCCTGCCCAGGATCTTCACACCGCGAGGCGGGGACCGGTCGCGAACCTACGTTGGCGTAACTTACGATGGCGTAGGTTGGCGTGGGAGCCCCGCGCCGGCCTCTTCCGTGCACGGACACACCACCGAGGAGACGTCGTGGACCGACCGACCGACCGCGACCGCACCCCGAGCGCGCCGCCCGCCGACCCGGGCCCGGCGCACGCACCCGGCACCGACGCGCTCGACTCCGTCCGCGAGAACGTGGGCGACGCGGTCGCGAAGGTCGCCGAGGTCGTCAAGCCGCGCCTGCGCGGCTGGATCCACGCGGGGACGTTCCCCCTCGCGCTCGTCGCGAGCATCGTCCTCGTCGTCGTCGCGCCGCCCGTCGCCGGCAAGGTCGCGACCGCGGTCTTCGGCCTCAGCGCGTGCCTGCTGTTCGGCACGAGCGCCGTGTACCACCGCGGCACGTGGTCGCCCCGCGTCGCGGGCGTGCTCCGCCGCGCCGACCACTCGAACATCTTCCTCATCATCGCGGGCACCTACACGCCCCTCGCCGTCCTCCTGCTGCCCCAGCGGACAGCGACGATCCTGCTCGCGATCGTGTGGAGCGGGGCCCTGCTCGGCCTCCTCGCCCGGATCCTGTGGCTCGACGCCCCGCGGTGGGTGTACGTCCCGATCTACGTCGCGCTCGGGTGGGTCGCGGTGGGCTACATGCCGCAGTTCTGGACGACGACGAACGGCCCGGCGATCGTCTGGCTCGTCGCCGTCGGCGGCCTCGCCTACACGCTGGGCGCCGTGGTCTACGGCATCAAGAAGCCCAACCCCAGCCCGCGCTGGTTCGGCTTCCACGAGATCTTCCACGTGCTCACCGTCGTCGGCTACGGGTGCCACTACGCCGCGATCCTCATCGCGGCGCTCGCCGCGCGCTGAGCGCCCGCCGCGGGCGGAGTGCCCACCCGGGCGCCCCGCGCCGGCTCAGTCCTTCGGGACGACGACGTAGCGCCGGTTCGCGAGCGACGGGTTGCGCTCGCGCACCGCGGCCAGCGCGGCCGGGTCGAGGTCCGCGCTGCGCAGCTCCGCGCGCTCGCCGAGCTCCAGCCCCACCTGGCCGTCGGGACCGACGAGCAGGGAGCGCCCGGTCACGCCCCGGCCCGCCTGGCCGACGGCGAGCACGACGGCGGTGTTCTCGATCGCGCGGGCCCGCGCGAGGGTGCGCCACTGGTCCGCCTTGAGCTCGCCCGCCGCCCACGCGGCCGGCACCACCAGCACGTCGGCGCCCACGTCCACGAGGCGCCGCGCGCTCTCCGGGAAGCGCAGGTCGTAGCAGGTCATCACGCCGAACGTCAGGTCGCCGACGCGCAGCACGAGCGGGGGCGCGGCCGGGTCCCCCGCGTCGAGCCGGTCCGACTCGCGGTGACCGAAGGCGTCGTAGAGGTGCACCTTGCGGTACGTCCCCACGAGGTCGCCCGCGGCGTCCACCGCCACGACGACGTTCACCGCCCGGCCGGGCGCGCTGCCCGGCACGAGGGTCCCCGCCACGACCGCGACACCGTGCTCGCGCGCGAGCCCGCGCAACGTGCCGACGAACGGCCCGTCCAGCGGCTCCGCGTGCTCCGCGCCGGTGCCGCGCGGGTCGAACGCCGCGGCGTACTCCGGCAGCACGAGCAGGTCGGCGCGCACGCGCGCCGCCTCCCGGAACGCCGCGCCGACGGTCACGAGGTTCGCGGCGTGGTCGGCCGAGACCTCGAGCTGCCCGATCGTGACGCGAGCGCCGGTCGCCACGGTCAGCCCTGCCGCTCCGGGCCGCTCTCGTCCGGGCCGCGCGCGTCGCGGGTGCCGCCGGACGTGGAGCCGTCCGGCGCGGCGCCGTCGGACGCGGAGCCGTCCGGTCCGGAGCCGGCGGTCGCGGAGCCGGCGGGGGTCTCCGGGGCGGTCGCGTCGACCGGGCCGTCCGGGCCGATCCCCTGGGTCTCGGCGTTGTGCCGCATGCGTCGGAGCTGGCGCGAGAGCCCGAAGAACAGGGCGACGGTCGCGACCGCCACCGCGAAGATCGCGAGGAAACCGGCGAGACCGGGCGACACGTCGTTCGGATCCAGGTCCTCGCGCAGCGGGTCGTCCGACGGGCTCGGCGTCGCGGTCTCCGCGACGACGTCCGCCGCCCAGCCCGGGCCGCCCGCGAGCGTCGGCACGTCGAGGAAGGGTGCCGCGCTCACGAGGCCACCTCCTCGCCCGCGACGAGCTCCCGCACGCCGGCGAACAGGTCGTCCTCCGGCAGGTCCGTCGGGACGCGCGACTCCGCGAGCTCGAACTCCTCGAACGGCCACACGTCGACCTCGAGGTCGCGCGGGATCGCGAAGAAGAAGCCCTCCGGGTCGATCTGCGACGCGTGCGCGATGAGCGCCGCGTCACGCTGGGCGTAGTAGCGCGCCACGTGGACGCGCGTCGTGACCTCGCGCTCGGGGATCTCCCGCGCGGACCGCGACTCGACCCAGTCGCCGAACGGCGACTCCAGGCCCGCGCCCTGCATCGCCTCGTGGAGCGTGCGGATGCGGTTCATCGAGAAGTCGTGGTTGTAGTACAGCTTGAGCGGCGACCAGGGCGCCGCGCCGCCCTCCCGGCGGTAGCGCTCCGGGTCGCCCGCGGCGTGGAACGCCTCGAACGCGACGCGGTGGCACATGACGTGGTCCGGGTGCGGGTAGCCGCCCGACGGGTCGTACGTCGTGACGACGTGCGGACGGAACTCGCGCACGAGCTCGACCAGCGGCGCGGCCGCCTCCTCGAGCGGCACGAGACCGAACGAGCCCTCGGGCAGCGGCGGCAGCGGGTCCCCCTCGGGCAGCCCCGAGTCGACGAACCCGAGCCACTGCTGCCGGACGCCGAGCGCGCGCGCCGCGGCGGCCATCTCGACGCGACGCAGGGCACGCATGCCCTCGATGTCCGCCGGGCCCTCGCCGAAGCTCGGGTTGAGGATGTCGCCACGCTCGCCCCCGGTGCACGTGGCGACGAGCACGTCCACGCCCTCGGCCGCGTAGCGCGCCGTCGTCGCGGCGCCCTTGCTCGACTCGTCGTCGGGATGCGCGTGCACGGCCAGGAGACGGAGCGTCTCCGGCTGCTCGCGGTGGGTGGTCGATCCGGCCGCGGGTTCGGCCACTGGTCCTCCCGGGTGCGTCGTACGTCTCCTCGCGCGGCCCGGGACGCGGCACAGGACGCCGTGGGTGCACGACGAGGGCCGGGGCTCTGCG
Source organism: Cellulosimicrobium funkei (assembly GCF_900155925.1). Taxonomy (NCBI): domain Bacteria; kingdom Bacillati; phylum Actinomycetota; class Actinomycetes; order Micrococcales; family Promicromonosporaceae; genus Cellulosimicrobium; species Cellulosimicrobium funkei. The sequence goes on along the minus strand of NZ_FTMI01000006.1, from coordinate 38,742 downwards.
AAGATGGGTCGAGGACATGATCCACCACCGCGCCCACACCTGACGAACCGCCGACCATCGCCGGCACCCGCCGGGCCCGCGACCGGGGCGCGGCGGCACCGACCACGGGACCGCACCATGACGAACGAGACCACCGCCCCGCAGCCGAGCCCGAGCACGCCCCTGCGCCCTCCGGCGGGCCGGTACGGGCCCGAGCCCACCGAGCGGCGTCGGCGCCTGGCGGTCGTCGGGATCGTGCTCGTCGCGGTCGTCGGGCTCGCGATCACGTTCGTCATCGGGCTGCGCTACGCGAACGAGCCGGTGCGCTTCAAGGACTTCGGCTACACCGTCGTCAGCCCGGAGCGCGTGGACGTCACGTTCGAGGTGTACATGGACCCCGGCACGACGGCGACGTGCACCCTGGACGCACTCGCCGAGAGCTACGCGCAGGTCGGCACGGTCGACGTGACGGTCGGCCCCGTCGAGGTCACGGAGTCCCGCTACACCGTGAGCGTCGCGACGTCGGAGCTCGCCACGACGGGGATCGTCCAGTCCTGCCGCCCGGCTCCCTGAGCCGCCCGGCCGTCGTGCGGACCAGCCGCCGCACTCCCGGCCGTCGTGCCGGCGGACCGCCCCGCCCCGCGCCGTCCGCACCTCGTGCTTTGCTATCCTGAGGGATTCCCGCACCCGACCGCGTGCGGCCCGCGGCCGGTGCTCGTGACAGGCGACCGACCATCGGGCGACCCGGCGGTCCGGCGGGAACCAGTCCTCCGCGCTGCCACCCGGGCAGCGTCACCGACCCGGGCAGGCAGGCGCTCGCGTGAGCACGCGCCCCGGCTGCCCGTCTCTGCACGGCCGTGCCCGGCGCGACCGTCGAACCATGGAAAGGAAGGAGCGAACCGTGACCGACACCACCGTCACCTGGCTGACCCAGGAGGCGCACGACAGGCTGCAGGCCGAGCTCGCCCACCTGTCCGGCGAGGGCCGCACCGAGATCGCGGAGCGCATCGCCGCCGCCCGTGACGAGGGCGACCTCAAGGAGAACGGCGGCTACCACGCCGCCCGCGAGGAGCAGGCCAAGAACGAGGCCCGCATCCGCGAGCTCACCGAGAAGCTGCGCAACGTGCGCATCGGCACGCCGCCGGACGACGGCAAGGTCGAGGCCGGCATGGTCGTCACGGCCGTCGTCGCGGGCGACGAGATGACGTTCCTCCTCGGCTCGCGCGAGATCGCCGGCACGACGGACCTCGACGTGTACTCGCCGACGTCCCCGCTCGGTGCCGCGATCGACGGCAAGACCGTCGGCGACGAGACCAGCTACACCGCTCCGAACGGCAACGAGATCGCCGTGAAGATCACCGCCGCGAAGCCCTTCGAGGGCTGACGCGCCCCCGGCGGCCGCGACACCGCCGGGCGAGACGTGAGAAGTGGCCCCTCCGACACGTGTCGGAGGGGCCACTTCTCGCTTCTCGGCAGCTCTCGTCTGCTTCGTCCACAGGTCTCGGCCGTTCCTCGGCAGGTCGGGGGTGTGCTCGGGGACACTCTCGGCATGCCCGTCCCGGTGCCCGACCCGCCGTTCGTCGTCGCCGAGGCGCTCCGCCTCGGCGTGAGCCGGAAGCAGCTGCGCTCACCGCGGCTCCACGCCCCGGTGCGGGGCGTCCGCATGGACGCCGCCCGGCGCGACGACCTGCGGTCCGTCGCCGCCGCCGTCCGGCTCGCGCTCCCGCGCGCGGCCGCCTTCTCCCACACCACCGCTGCCGCGCTGTGGGACCTGCCGCTCCCGCCCGGCGTGTCCGGCCTCTCTCCGCTGCACGTCTCGGGGCCACCCGGCACGCGACCCCTCGACGCGACCGGTGTCGTCACGCACGTCGGCCTGCCGGGGCGCGACGTCGTCGTCCGGCACGAGCTCGCCGTGACCGGCCCGGACAGGACCGTCGCCGACCTGGCGGCGCTCGTCGCCGCGGGCGGGCACGGTCTCACCGAGACGGACCTCGTCGTCGTCCTGGACGCGGTCCTCGGCGCCCGGGGACGAGCCCGCCCGTACCCCCGCGACCGGCTCGAGGCGCGCGTGCACCTGCTGCGCGGTCGACGCGGGGTCGTGCCGCTCGCGTCCGCGCTCCACCGTTCCCGCCGTTTCGTGGACTCCCCCATGGAGACGCTGCTGCGCCTCCGGCTGGTCGACTCGGGCTTCCCCTGCCCGGTCGTCGGGGCCGACGTCGTCGACGACGACGGACGCTGGCTCGCACGACCCGACCTGTGCTGGCCCGAGCTCCGCATCGCGGTGGAGTACGACGGCCGGCACCACCTGACCTCCGCGCGGCAGCGCCTGAACGACGTCGCGCGGCAGGAGGAGCTGGAACGGCTCGGATGGCGGGTGATCGTGCTGTTCGCGTACGACGTCCTCGGCCGCTGGCCCTCGACCGAGGGCCGGATTCTGCAAGCCTTCGTCGACCGCGGCGCGCGCCCGGAAGAGCTCCCGGACGCTCCCGACCCGGCCACGCGCCCGCGCGTCGTCACCCCGGCGCACCGGACCACCTGACTGCCGGCCGCCGGCCGAGAGGCGGGTGGGCGAGACGTGAGAAGTGAGAAGTGGCCCCTCCGGCACGCGCGGGAGGGGCCACTTCTCGCTCCTCGTCAGACGCGCGGCGACCCGCCGTCGCTGCGCTCGACGCGGTAGCCCGCGGAGCGCAGGTGCGCGACGAGCTCTTCGCAGTGCTCGGGCCCCTTGGTCTCGACCTGCATGCGCACCCACGCCTCGCCGATCGCGAGGCCCACGTCGGTGCGGTCGTGGTCGATGTGCATGATGTTGCCGCGCCTCGCCGCGACCGCCTCGAGCATGCGCGCGAGGGCGCCGGGGCGGTCGTCGAGCAGCACCTGGAGCTGGATGTACCGGCCCGCGGCGGCGAGGCCGTGCCGCACGACCCGCAGCAGCACGAGCGGGTCGACGTTCCCTCCGGACAGCACGACGACGACCGGTCCCTCGACCGGGTCCGCCGCGCCCGCGTCGACCGCGGCCGTCCCGGACAGGAGCGCCGCGACGCCGGTCGCGGCGGCGGGCTCCACGAGCAGCTTCGCGCGCTCGGCGACCATGAGCAGGGACCGGGAGATCTCCTCCTCGGTCACGGTGCGCACCTCGACGCCGTGGTGCGCGACGATCCCGAACGGCACCGCACCCGGGGTCCCGACCGCGATGCCGTCGGCCATCGTCCCGGCGAGCCGGGCCGTCGTCGGCTCTCCCGCGGCGAGCGAGCCCGGGTAGGCCGCGGCACGCTCCGCCTGCACCCCGATGACGCGCACGTGCGGCGCGGCCTGGGCGAACGCCGCGGCGAGCCCGGCGACGAGGCCGCCGCCTCCGAGCGGGGCGACGACGGTCCGGACGTCGGGCACCTGCTCGAGGATCTCGAGCGCGATGGTCGCCTGACCCGCGACGACGTCGGGGTGGTCGAACGGGTGGATGAACACGGCGCCGGTGCGGTCGGCCTCGGCGCGCGCGGCGGCGAGCGTCTCGTCCACGTCGGCGCCGACGAGCCGGACCTCGGCGCCGTACTGGCGCGTCGCCGCGACCTTGGGGAGCGCGGCGTCGACCGGCATGTACACGACGGCCCGGATGCCGAGCAGGCCCGCGGCGAACGCGACGCCCTGCGCATGGTTGCCCGCGCTCGCCGCGACGACGCCGCGCGCCTTCTCGTCGGCGCTCAGGCGCGCCATGCGCACGTAGGCGCCGCGGACCTTGAACGACCCCGCGCGCTGGAGGTTCTCGCACTTGAGCAGGACCCGGACGCCGGCCGCCTCGCTGATCGCCCGGGTGGTGTGCACCGGCGTGCGGTACGCGACGCCGTCGAGCAGGCGGGCGGCGTCGCGGACGTCGCCGAGCGGGACGGGCACGGGACCTGAGGTCACCGCGCCTCTCCCGGTGTGCCCTCGCCCGGTGCGTCGGCGACGCCGGCGTCCTGCGTCTCCACGACCGCCGAGCCGCCGGCGTCGTGCGCCCGGCGACCGGGGCGGCGGCGCACGCCCGCGTCGTCGAGGTCGGACTCGGCGCGCGCGATGACGGGCGGCTGCGGGCTGCCGCGCACGACGACGCGGTCGTCGGTGCCGAGCTCGGGGAACTTGTCGTGGCCGTGCAGGTAGAGCACCACCGTGTTGAGCACCGCGGCGATCGGGACCGCGAACAGCGCGCCGACGATGCCCGCGGCGAAGCTACCGGCCGCGACGACGAGCAGGACGGCGACGGGGTGCAGCGAGACCGCGTGCCCCATGAGGAAGGGCTGGAGGATGTGGCCCTCGATCTGCTGCACGAGCAGCACGATGCCGAGCATGACGAGCGCCTGCACCCAGCCCTGCGCGACGAGCACGACGAGCACCGCGATGGACCCGGTGACGATGGCACCGACGATCGGGATGAACGACCCGACGAAGACGAGGATGCCGAGCGGCAGCGCGAGCGACGGCACGAAGAACGCGGCGCCGACGCCGATGCCGACCGCGTCGACCGCGGCGACGAGGATCTGGGTGCGCGTGTACGCGGCGAGCGTCACGATGCCGCGACGGCCGGCCTGGTGCACGCGGTCGCGGGCGCGCAGCGGGAGCAGCCCCACGACCCACGACCAGATCGAGCGGCCGTCGAGCAGGAAGAAGAACGTGCAGAACAGGGCGATGAGGGCCCCGGCGAGCACGTGGCCGATGGTCGTCGCCGCGCCCAGCGCGCCCGAGACGATCGAGTCCTGGTTCTCGGAGACCGCGGTCCCCGCCTGGTCGAGCCAGTGCGAGAGCGTGGTGGAGTCGAGGCCGAGGGGGCCGTCGGCGAGCCAGTTCGTGAACTGCTCGAAGCCCTCGACGGCCTGGTCGCGCAGGTCCTGGAAGCCGCTGACGATCTGCTGCCCCGCGATGGCGATGAGCCCCGCGACCACGACGATGAGCGCGATGAGCGCGGCGCCCGACGCGAGGCCGCGCGACATGCGCAGGTGCCGCCGGAAGAACCGCTGGACCGGCGTGAGGAGCACGGTGAGCAGCAGCGCCACCGCGATCGGCACGACGATCACCTTGAGCTGCGTCACGACCCACAGCCCGGCCGCGATCGCCGCGCCGATGAGCAGCAGGCGCCACGACCACGCGGCGGCCGAGCGCACGGCGTCGGGCACGGCCGCTGCGCCGGGACGCGCGGGAGGAAGCGGGTCGGGGGTGCGGTGCTGGTCCGTCTGCGCGCTCACAGCGCAACCCTAGGGGAGCGGCCCCCGCCGCGCGCCCCTGCGCACGGCGAGCCCGCGCGGTGTGCGCAGGATCTCCCCGTCAGGCGAGCGCCTGCCCGAGGTCGGCGAGGAGGTCCTCGACGTCCTCGATGCCGACGGACAGCCGGACGAGGTCGTCGGGGACCTCGAGCGCCGTGCCCGCGACGGAGCCGTGCGTCATGCGGCCGGGGTGCTCGACGAGCGACTCGACCCCGCCCAGCGACTCCGCGAGCGTGAACACCCGGGTGCGCGCGCACACGTCGAGCGCCTTGGCCTCGCTGCCCACTCGGAACGAGACCATGCCGCCGAACCCGGACATCTGACGCGCGGCGAGCTCGTGGCCCGGGTGCGACGCGAGGCCCGGGTAGATCACCTCGGTCACGGCCGGGTGCGCGTCGAGGAACTCCGCGACCGCGGCCGCGTTCGCCTGGTGGCGGTCCATGCGCACCGCGAGCGTCTTGAGCCCGCGCAGCGTGAGCCACGCGTCGAACGGCCCGGCGACGGCGCCCGACGCGTTCTGGTGGAAGCCCACCGCCCCCGCGACGTCCGTGCCGCCCGCGGGCGACGCGAGCCCGCCGGGGAGCTGCGCGGCCGTCGCCACGACGAGCGCTCCCCCGACGACGTCGCTGTGGCCCCCGACGTACTTCGTGGTCGAGTGCACGACGACGTCCGCCCCCAGCGCGAGCGGCTGCTGGAGGTAGGGCGTCGCGAACGTGTTGTCGACGACGAGCAGCGCCCCGGCGTCGTGCGCGACGCCCGCGAGCGCCGCGACGTCGCTCACGCCGAGCAGCGGGTTCGTGGGGGTCTCGACCCAGACGACGCGCGTCTCGGGGCGCACGGCCGCGCGCACGGCCTCGACGTCCGTGAGGTCGACGGGCGTGTGCTCGACGCCCCACGGCCCGAACACGCGGGCGATGAGGCGGTAGGTGCCGCCGTACGCGTCGTCGGGCACGATCACGTGGTCCCCGGGGCGCACGACGGCGCGCAGCAGCGTGTCCTCGGCCGCGAGGCCGGACGCGAAGGCGAACCCGCGCGCGGCGGGCGACCCGTCCGCCGTCGGGCGCAGGCCGCCGGACTCCGCGGCCGCGAGCGCCTCCTCGAGGGCGGTGCGCGTCGGGTTCGCGGAGCGCGAGTACTCGTAGCCGCCGCGCAGCCCGCCGACGCCGTCCTGCTTGTACGTCGAGACCTGGTGGATCGGCGGCACGACGGCGCCGGTCGTCGCGTCCGGGTCCTGGCCCGCGTGGATCGCACGCGTGGAGAAGCCGGTGGTGGTCCAGTCGGGGTGCTCGCTCGAGGTGGTCACCCGACCAGCCTAGGCGCACCCCCTGCGCCGAGCAGGCGGTCCTGGTCCGTCCCGCTACCCGGACGAGCCAGGACCACCTGCTCGGCGGCGGCCGTGGCGACGGCGGCCATGGCGGGGGCGGTGAGGCGGTGGCGGCCGCGACCGCCGCGGGGCACGGTAGGGAGGCGGGCGGCGACCGTCGTCCGACGACCCGGAAGGAGCCCGCGCATGAGGATCGACCTGGACGGCAGGAGGGCGCTCGTCACCGGCTCGGCGCAGGGGATCGGGCTCGCGATCTCGCGCACGCTCGCGGCGTGCGGCGCGGCGGTCGTCGTCAACGGGCGCTCCGAGGAGACGGCGCAGCGGGCCGCCGCCGACGTGCGCGAGCACGTGCCCGGGGCGGACGTGCTGGGCGTGGCCGCCGACCTCGCGACCGACGAGGGGACGGCGGCCGTGCTCGACGCCGTGCCGCACGTCGACGTGCTGGTGAACAACCTCGGCATCTTCTCGAGCGCGGACCCGCTCGCGATCGACGACGCCACGTGGCGCCGCTACTTCGAGGTGAACGTCCTCGCGGGCGTGCGGCTCACGCGCGCGTACCTGCCGGGGATGACGGAGCGCGGCTGGGGCCGGGTGCAGTTCGTCGGGAGCGACTCGGCGGTCGTGATCCCGGCCGAGATGATCCACTACGGCGTGACGAAGACGGCGCTGCTCGGCGTCTCGCGCGGGTTCGCCAAGGCGGCGGCGGGCACGGGCGTCACGGTGAACAGCGTGCTCGCCGGGCCCACGCACACGGGCGGGGTGGAGGCGTTCGCGCGCGAGCTCGTCGGCGACGACCTGCCGTGGGACGAGGCGCAGCGCGTGTTCATGCGCGAGCACCGCCCGCAGTCGCTGCTCCAGCGCCTCATCGAGCCGGAGGAGATCGCGCACATGGTCGCCTACCTCGCGTCACCGCTCGCGTCGGCGACGACCGGCGCCGCGGTGCGCGTCGACGGCGGGTACATCGACTCGATCGTCCCGTGAGAGGCTCGGGCCGGACGCGCGCCCGGGCCCCGGTCGCGGCACGTCCGCGGAACACCGACCGCCCCCGCCGCGTTCTACCCCGTGCCAGGACGATGCGTCGTGGGCCAGCGCCCCGGTCGTCCGGGCACCCTCAGGAGGTAAGCGATGAACTCGATCTTCGACGCGATCTTCGGCTCGTCCGGCAAGACGACGATGATCGCCCCCGAGGACGCGCTGCCCGGGCGCCAGTCGCCCGTGCTGCAGGCGCCGCGTCCCCACACCGTGCTCGGCACCTCGATCACTGGCCCGTGGCCCGAGGGCACGCGCGTGCTCTACCTGGCGATGGGCTGCTTCTGGGGCGCCGAGGAGATCTTCTGGCAGGTCCCCGGGGTGGTGAGCACCGCCGTCGGCTACATGGGCGGCACGACGCCGAACCCCACCTACGAGGAGGCGTGCACCGCGCGGACCGGCCACACCGAGACGGCGCTCGTCGCGTACGACCCGACGAAGGTCTCCGAGGAGGAGCTGCTCAAGATCTTCTGGGAGCGCCACGACCCGACGCAGGGCTACCGCCAGGGCAACGACGTCGGCACCCAGTACCGGTCCGCCGTGTACTGGACGACGCCCGAGCAGGAGCGGGCCGTCCGCGAGACGGCGGCGCGCTACTCCGCGGTGCTCGAGGCCAAGGGGTACGACCCGGTGACGACGGAGATGCGCCCCGCGGCCGAGGCCGGGCCGTTCTACTACGCCGAGGACTACCACCAGCAGTACCTCGACAAGAACCCGAACGGCTACCGCTGCCACGCGACCACGGGGGTCCCGTTCCCGAGCGCCGCGTAGCACCCGCCGAGAGGTGAGAAGTGGCCCCGGGTCCCGCCGGACCAGGGGCCACTTCTCGCATCTCGCCCGCGCGACGTCCCGCTGCCGCGTCCCGCCGAGGTGCGGGGCCGCCGGGGTCGCCCGCACGATGGGCCCATGACGATCCCCACCCTCGCGGCGCAGGACGGCACGACGATCCCCGCGATCGGCCTCGGCACCTACCGGCTCCAGGGCGAGGAGGGCGCGGACGCCGTCGCGCGCGCGATCGACGCGGGGTACCGGCTCGTCGACTCCGCGTTCAGCTACGAGAACGAGGGCGCCGTGGGCGCGGCGGTGCGCCGCTCGGGCGTCGCGCGCGAGGACGTGCTCGTGACGTCGAAGCTCCCCGGGCGCCACCACGCGCACGACGACGCCGTCCGGACGGTCGAGGAGTCGGTGCTGCGCACGGGCCTGGACTACCTCGACCTGTACCTCGTGCACTGGCCCAACCCGCGCGTGGGCCGGTACGTCGAGGCGTACGAGGCGCTCGTGGAGTGCCGCGACCGGGGCCTGGTCCGGCACGTCGGCGTCTCGAACTTCCTGCCCGAGCACCTGGACGCGGTGATCGCGGCGACGGGCGTGACGCCCGTCGTGAACCAGGTCGAGCTGCACCCGTACTTCCCGCAGCCGCTCCAGCGTGCGGCGGACGCGGAGCGCGGCGTCGTCACGGAGGCGTGGAGCCCGATCGGACGCGCGAACGACCTGCTCCGGGACCCGGTCGTCACGCAGGTCGCGGCCGCGCACGGCGTCTCCCCGGTGCAGGCGATCCTGCGCTGGCACGTGCAGCTCGGTGTCGTGCCGCTGCCGAAGGCGTCGTCGCCGGAGCGTCAGCGCGAGAACCTCGACGTGTTCTCGTTCGAGCTGACCACGCACGAGATGAACGCCCTGACCGGGCTCGCCCGGGCGGACGGGCGCACGAACGGCCAGGACCCGGCGGTGTACGAGGAGCTGTAGCGCCGGGGCTCGCACGGCCCGGTCGCGGCCCGGTCCCGGCGCGGCGGCGCGCGCCCCCGCCCGCCGGTCGTGGCACCGTGTGCGCGTGACCTCCGCCGCGCTCAGCCCGCTGCCCGACGCCGCCCGCCCGCCCTGGGCGGTCGGGTCGCCCCTGCGGCTGCTCGCCGCGGTCCTCGTGTCCGGCTCCGCGGTGCTGCTCTTCGCGGTCCACGCGCGCCCGCTCGGGTACGTCCCGCTCGTCCTCGGGGTCGCGCTCGGGCTGCTCGTGGACCGGCGCCTCGGCCGCGACCTCGCGCTGGTCGGCGTCGGGATGGGGATCATCTCGACCATCTCGCTGAAGGCCGACCTGTCCGACGCCGGCATGGTGCGCTTCGCCGTCGTGCTCTCCCTCGCGGTGCTCGTCCCGTGGGCGCTGTCCCGCTTCGTCTTCCGCGAGGACGCCGTCACGTTCCCCGTCGCGACGGGGCGCCGCTGGACGCGGGGGCAGGTCGTGTACCTGGTCGTGGTCGTCGTGGCGGGCTACCTGATCCTGCCGTTCTACTTCATCGGGTCGGGCGCGTACCTCAACTGGCCGCCGATCACGGGCGGCGCGGAGATCGCGCGCCTGTTCGTCGGCGTCAACGCGGTGGGCATCTGGGACGAGCTGTTCTTCGTGTGCGTGGTCTTCGCGCTGTACCGCGAGCACTTCGGGGTGTGGACGGCGAACCTGCTGCAGGCGACGGTCTTCGTGTCGTTCCTCTGGGAGCTCGGCTACCGCGAGTGGGGCCCGCTGCTCACCGTGCCGTTCGCGCTCGTCCAGGGCTGGATCTTCTCCTGGAGCAAGTCGCTCACGTACGTCGTGGCCGTCCACCTGCTGTTCGACGTCGTGGTGTTCGCCGTGCTGGTGCACGCCCACCACCCGGAGTTGTTCGACGTCTTCGTCACCGCGCCGCGCTGACGGCGCCGCCCGCGGGCGGGGTCAGGACGGTCGGGCGAGCAGCACGCGGCGCACCCCGTCGACGCGGCACGCCGCCGCGACGGCCGTCGTGGCGGGACCGGCGAGCACCGTCACCGCCGCCACGACCACGGCGACGCCCACGGCCGCGCCGGCCACGACGTCGTGCGGGAAGTGCACGCCCTGGGCGACGCGGGCCGCCGCGACCGCCACGGCCAGCAGGGCCGGCACGACGACCCACACCGCGAGGTCGCGCGTACGGGAGCGGGTCGCGTGCCGCGCCGGCACGGCGCCGGGGACCCGCACGGCCGGCGCGCCGGCGAGGACGACGGCGGTCGCGAGGGCGAACGCGATCGCGGTGTGGTTGCTCGGGAACGACCAGTCGCCCGCCGCGGGGCAGTGCGCGACCTCGACCAGCTCCCAGCAACCGCGCGGCTGGCGGACGAGCGACTTCACGGCCTCGCTCGCGGCGTAGGCGGCGACGGCGCCCACGCCGGCGACGAGCGTCGTCGCGACCGCGGGCGGGCCGCCCCGGCGCGAGCGCCAGGCCACGAGCGCGCACCAGGCCACGAGCACGAGCACGCCGCCCTCGGCGACGAGCTCCGTCCCGGGGAGGTCGGCCGTGCGCGCCGTGACGGCGAGGTAGAGGGACTCGCTCGGCCCGCGCAGCATCCGGGCGACGAGGACGACGAGCGCCGCCCCGACGAGCCACGACAGCGCCACGAGCGCCTGCCCCGCCAGCCCGGACGACGGCTCGGGGGCCGTGGGTCCGGCCGGCGCGCCGTCGCTCTCGTCACGCGTCGGGGCGGCGTCGGGCAGGGTCGTGGTGCGGGACGAATCGGGCGAAGTCATCGAACGAGGGTATGCCGGGTGAACCACGGGTGAACATCCGCCCCGCGGCGGACGTCCGCCGCGGGGCGTCCCCCCGGGGCGGTACCTCGCGGGACCGCCGGTGCGACCCGCGACCGGCGACCGCGGGGGCGGCCCTACCGGGTGCCCGAGCCGTCCTCGGCGGGGACGTCGTCCGCAGGGACGTAGAACGCCGTCGTGGCGGCGACGCGGGCGGCGACGTCGTCCGCGTCGAGCCCGTCGGCCGCGGCGAGCGCCGCTCCCCACGCCTCGCTGCTCGCGACGTTGAACGCGCGCAGCTCGGGGCTCGCGAGGACGGCCTCGGGGTCGAGCGTCGCCCCGCCGTCGAGGTGCAGCCCGAGGCCCAGCAGCGCGCCGTCCCACCCGACGCCGACGGCGCCCGGGCCGAACTGGTCCCACATCTCCGGCGGCACGACGGCGGTGTGCTCGAGCGTGAGCGTGGTGCCGCCGTCCGGCGCAGGCGCGAGCCGGACCTCGACGACGGACGAGTCCTCCGGCGTCGGCGGGCCCATGACCCACGTGAGCCGCAGGAGCCGCGGGGCCTCGCACGCGCGGATCTCGCCGCCGGCGTTGCCCTCGACCTGGTAGGTGCCGCCCACCCGGAGGTCGCCCGTCACGGGCAGGAACCAGCGCGGGATGCGCTCGGGGTCGGTGACGGCGTCCCACACGTCCTCGACGTCGGCCGGGTAGGTGCGCTCGAGGGTGACGACCCGTGCCGCACCGGCGGGCAGGTCTCCCGTCCCGACGGTGCGCCGCGCGGCCTCGAGCTCGGCGATGAAGTCCTTCATGCTGTCCTCCTGGTGGTGTCGGTGGGGCGCTCGTCGTCCTCGTCGGCGCCGGCTGCCGTCGCCCGACGGCGCTCGCGGGCGCCCCGGGCGAGCTCGGTCCCGAGCGCGTCCAGCCGCTGCTCCCAGAACCGGCGCAGGCCCGCGGTCCAGTCCTCGACCTCGTCGAGGGCGGCCGGGTCGAGCGCGTAGAGGCGCCGGGTCCCGTCCGGACGCACCGACGCGAACCCGCTGGTCCGCAGCACGCGCAGGTGCTGCGACACCGCGGGCTGGCTGATGCCGAACTCCTCCCCCACGCGCGCCGCGATCTCGCCGGCGGGCTGCTCGCCGTGCGCGAGGTGCTCGAGGATCCGGCGACGCACCGGGTCGCCGAGGACGTCGAACGCTTCCATGACCCCCATCATTCAGACTGTGCTTATATAAGTCAAGGCCTATGTTGCGAGCGCGCGTGCCATGACCCGCTGCGGCCCGGCGCTGCCCCCGAGGTACGCGCCGCGGTCGTGCATCCCCGCACGGGCGTACGCGCGCCGCCCCGCCGCGTTGCGATCGTTGACCGTGAGGACGAGCGCCCCGTACGGCGTCGTCCGCCCGCGCAGCGCCGCGAGCGCTGCGACGGCGCCGGGAAGGTCCCGGACGACGCGCGACCCGACGCCGCCGCCCTGCGCCGCGACGTCGACGAGGAAGCCGCGGAACAGCACGACGTCGTCCGGGGCGACGCCGTCGAGCAGCGCCGCGACCTCGGCCGGGGCACCGCCCGGGTGCAGCACGCCGAGCGCGACGGGGTCGCCGCCCGGCGGCCGGGCGACCAGCAGGTGCCGTCCCGGGTCGGCGTGGGCCGCGGCGACGACGTCGGCCGCGGGCGGCACGAACTCCTCCTGCCCGGGTCCCAGCCGGAGCCGGAGCGCGGCGGCGAGCAGCCGGCCCCGCTCGTCCGGGGGCACCGCGTCGAGCAGCACGAGCTCGACCGGGCCACCCGGAGCCTGCGGCGCGGGCGGCGGAGCCGTCACCGCCGCTTCCCGCCCCGACCACGGGCGCCCCGGCCCTTCGGCGTTCCGCGGCCCTGCGCGCCGCCCCCGCCGCGCCCGCCACCCCCTCCCGCACGACCGGTGCCCGCTCCGCCGCGACCCGTGCCCGCTCCCCCGCGGCCCGCGCCACCGCGCGCGTCGCGGTCGCGGCGCTCGCGGGCGGGCGCGGCGTCCTCCGCGGGCGCCGTCGCGCGACGCCCGCGCGAGCTGTTGGCCGTGCGGCCCCGGACGATCCCGACCATCTCCTCGACGAGGTCGTCGTCGCGGTCCGCGACCCACGCGAGCGCGACGGGGGCCGACGGCGCCCCCTCCAGGCGGCGGTAGGTGACGTCCTTGCGGTGGTGCAGGCGCGCGAGCGACTGCGGCACGACCGCCACCCCGACGTTCGCGGCGACCAGCACGACCGCGTCGCCGGTCGTCGCGGGCCGCTCGTCGGCCGGCCGCCCCGGTGGCTGCGGCGCGTCGTCCGCGGCCCCGGCCTCGCCCGCCCACGGCACGACGTCGTCGAGCGGCCGCAGCAGCACGTCGTCGGCGAGGTCGTCGAGCGCGACCGGCTCCTCGGGCTCCAGGGCGGCGAGCAGGTGGTCGCGCGACACGAGCACGACCGGCGCCTCCTCGTAGAGACGGATCGCGCTCAGCACGTCGCGGTCGACGGGCAGGCGCAGGATCGCGGCGTCGGCCTCGTCGTCGCGCAGCGCCCGCTCCGCGTCGCCGGGCTCGACGGCGACGAGCTCGAGCGGCACGTCGGGGAGGCGCTCGCGCCACGTGCGCACCCACTTGGCCGGGGTCGCGCCGGGGACGTACGCGAGCCGGAACCGGCGGCCGGCCCCGTCGTCCCCGCCGCCGTCGGTCGTTGCCTCGGGAGCCGTGCCCGCGTCGTCGTCCACCCGGACAGCCTAGGCGCGCGGTCCCGCGCGCTCCCGCCCGAGGTGCACCGGGCCCGGCTCCGGTCCGTCGCGGGCCCGCCGGACGCCCGCCGCGCGCCCCGCCGCGGACCGCCGGCACCCGACCGGCCGACTACCCTGGAGCCCATGACCCCCAAGCAGTCCGCGCAGACCATGAAGCCCGCCACCGCGGCGAAGAAGCTCGGGGTGTACCTGCCCGCCACGCCGCAGGAGTTCCAGGAGGGCACCATCACCCGGGCCCAGCTCGAGGAGATGGAGAAGAACCCGCCCCAGTGGCTCGCGGACCTGCGCCGCAACGGCCCGCACCCGCGGCCCGTCGTCGCGGGCCGGCTCGGCGTCTCGATCTCCGGCCTCACGCGCGGCGGCCTCACCGAGCCGCTGACCACCGACGAGATCGACGCGCTGCGCCAGGACCCGCCGGAGTGGCTGACGGCCGAGCGCGAGGTGCAGAAGAAGGTCCGCGCCGAGGAGGAGCGGCTCGCCGCCGCGCGCGCGAAGAAGGGCTGAGCCGCGTCCTGCGGGACCGCGTCTGCCGGGCGGCCCGACCGGCCTCAGTCCGGGCGCGGTGCCTCCGTCGCGGCGTCCGTCGCAGCGTCCGTCGCGGCGTCCGTCGTGGTGGCCGCGCGGTCGGTGTGGCCGAGCGACAGGTCGGGCGCGACGGCGTCGCGCACCCGCCGCTTGAGGTCCGGGATCTCGGGGAACCCGCCGTCGACGCGGCGGTCCCACAGCAGCACCGGCCCGTCCCCGGCGTCGAGCGTGACCCGGAAGACGCCGTCCGTGCCGGGCACGAGGGCCACCTCGCCCAGGCGCGTGCGGAACGTCTGCAGGAGCTCCTGCGCGACCCACGCCGCGCGCAGCAGCCAGCGGCACTGCGTGCAGTACTCGACCGCCACGCGCGCGGTCCCGCGCGCCTCGGCGGGCGCGGTCGGAGCCTCTGCCCGCGCGGAGGACTCCGCAGGCGCCTCGGCGGGCGCGGGGGCGTGCGGGCCGGGCTGACCTCCGTCGTCCGTCATGGCGCCCAGCGTACGGGCGACGGCCGGGCGCGCGGGTGGCCGTACACCGCCGTCGGACCGGCTCAGGCGCCCCGCTCGGCCGGGAGGCGGCCGCTCGTCACGGCGGCCTCGAGCGCGGCGTAGTCGCCCTCGACGACGTCCGCGTACGCGCGCGACCACCGCGCGAGGGACTCGTCGAACACGTCCGAGCGGCCGAGGTAGCCGTGCGCCACGCGCGCGCCCGGCGACTGGCTGTGCGCGCGGGCGAGCACGCGCCCGCACAGCTCCCCGTACCGCACGAACTGCGAGGCCGAGAGCCGGCCGAGCTCGACGGACCCCTTCATGTCGCGGAACTGGCGCCAGTAGAAGTCGACGCGCGGGCGGCCCGTGCGGTCGGGCGCCTCGACGGTCGTCCACCCCAGGAACGGGTCGGACTGCGCCTGCAGGATGCGCTGGGCGGCGACCACCCGGCGGCCCTGGGCGGGCACGGCGCCGGCGGGCACGAGCCCGGACGGCAGCGCGTCGACCATCCCGCCGTACGTCGCGAGGACCGACGACGTCGCCTCCTTCACCTGCAGCACGAGCGGCTCCCCCGCGGGCCCCTCGAGGAGCACGATGTAGCAGCGTGTCCCGACGCTCCCGACGCCCACGACGCGCAGCACGAAGTCCACGACCGTGAACTGGCTCAGCAGGAGCCGGACGTCGGCGCGCAGGGGCTCGCGGTACGCCTCGAACAGCGTCGTGAGCTCGTCGACGCTCGCCGTGCCCACGTGCTGGGTGACGGGCGGCTGGTCGACGATCCGCGTGCGGCCGTCGGCGGTCCGGCTCGTGATCTTCCGCACCACCTGCTCCGACGTGCGCCGCCGCGCCTTGCGCACGGTCCGCTCGAGCTCCTCGCGCCCGCCGTCGAGCAGCAGGGGCTCGATGACCGCGGTGTCGACGAGGAACGCGTAGCGCTCGAGGGCGTCACGCGCGAACGCCTCGGCGAGCGTCTCGCGGTACCCGCGCACCGCGCTGCGCGCGGCGTCCGCGCAGTCGTGCTCGGCCAGGCCCTTGTCCCGCCCGCCCACGTACATGCTCGCCGCGAGGCGCTTGACGTCCCACTCCCACGGGGCGTCCGACGCCTCGTCGAAGTCGTTGAGGTCGAACAGGACCCGCCGCTCGGGCGACGCGAAGAGCCCGAAGTTGGAGACGTGCGCGTCCCCGCACGCGACGACCTGGACGCCGGTCCGGGGGCCGTCGCGCAGGTCGTGGGCCATGGTCGCGGCGGTGCCGCGGTAGAACGCGAAGGGCGACTCGAGCATCCGGCCGATGCGCAGCGGGACGAGGTCCTGGAGCCGGTCGCGGTTCTGCTCCTCGACGATCGCGACCGGGTCGCGCTCCGGCAGCAGCAGCGCGCCCTGCGTGCGACGCGGCACCCGGTCGCGCAGCGCGCGCCCGACGGCACGGGACTCGACCAGGGTGCGTGGGACGTCCACGGGTGCCTCCTCGCTCTCCGCAGTCGCACAGTAGCGCTCCGCCGGGCGCGCGGCGCGGCGACCACCGGGCGTCGGGGAGACTGGGGCGGTGACGACCTCGCCCGACCTCGCCGCCCTCCTGGAGCGCCTGCGCACCCACGACGTCGGTCCGGACCGGGAGGACGCACCGGTCGCCGTCGACCCGGCCGACCGACTGCTGCTCGACGAGGCGGCGCCCCTGCTCGCCGGCGTCGCGCCGGGGGCCGTGGCCGTCGTCGACGACCGGTACGGCGCCCTCACCCTGGGTGCGGCGCTGCTCACCGGGGCAGGACCCGCCGGGGGGCGCGTGCGCGTCCACCAGGACGCGTGCACCGCGGAGGCGGCGCTCGACGCGAACGCGCGCGCGGCGGGGATGGCGACGGCGTACGACCGCCGCGGACTCGACGCGGGGCTCCTGGCCGGGGCGCGGGTCGTGCTGCTGCGGCTCCCCCGCGGCCTCGCGGCGCTGCGCGACGTCGCAGAGCACGTCGCGCGCGCGGCCGGGCCGGACGTCGTGCTCCTCGGGAGCGCGCGCGTCAAGCACATGACGCGCGCGATGAACGACGTCCTCGCCGAGTCGTTCGGCGAGGTGCGCGCGAGCCTCGCCCGGGGCAAGTCCCGCGTGCTCGTCGCGTCGGCGCCCCGGCCGGCGCGCCCGCTCACCTACCCGGTCGTCACCGACCTGGCCGACGTCGGCCTGCGGGTCGCGGCGTTCGGCGCCGCCTTCGCGGGAGCGGGCCTGGACCTCGGCACGCGGTTCCTGCTCGACCGGCTCGGCGCCGACGACGGACCGACCCCCGGCGGGCAGGGTGCGGCGCCGCGCGACGTCGTCGACCTCGGGTGCGGGACGGGCCTGCTCGCCGCGTGGGCGGCCCGGCGCTGGCCCGACGCGCGGGTGGTCGCCGCCGACCGCTCGGACGCCGCCGTCCGCTCGACGGCGCTCACGGCGCGCGAGAACGGCGTCGCCGACCGTGTGCGGACGGTGCGCGACGACGCGGGCGCGACCCTCGCGGACGCGAGCGCCGACGTCGTGCTGCTCAACCCGCCGTTCCACGACGGCGCGGCGGTGCGCACCGACGCGGCGCACCGCATGTTCGCGACCGCGGGGCGCGTGCTGCGTCCGGGCGGCGAGCTGTGGTGCGTCTGGAACTCGCACCTGCGGTACCGCCCCGCGCTCGAGCGCGCGGTCGGGCCCACGACGCAGGTCGCGCGCGACCCGCGCTTCACGGTGACGCGGTCCGTGCGGCGCTGAGCGGCGGGCGCCCGTCGTGGATGATCACCGCGACGGGCACCCCGCGCTCAGGAGGTCACTGGACGTCGACGACGTCCACGACGAAGACGAGCGTGTCCGTGCCGCCGATGCCGGCCTGCGGCACGCCGCGCTGGCCGTAGCCGTGCTCCGGCGGGATCGAGAGCAGCACGCGGGAGCCGACGTTCTGGCCCACGAGGCCCTTGTCCCAGCCGCCGATGACGGCGCCGACGCCGATGGGGAAGGCGATGGTGTCGCCGCGGTCGTAGGAGTTGTCGAAGACGTGCCCGCCCCAGGTCTGGCCGAGGTAGTGCACGACGATGTTGCGCCCCGACGTGACGGCCGGGCCGTCGCCCTCGGTGAGCACGACCACCTGCAGACCGCTGGGCGCGTCCGTCTCGGGGAAGGTGAGCGTCGGCTTCTCGCCGAAGGATCCCGAGGCGGTGGGGAGGGTGGGCTGGTCGGTCACGAGGTTGCCTCTCGTCGGGTGCAGGAAGGCCCGCGCGGGCGCGGGTCTCCCTACCCTACGCGGGTCGCCCGGCCCCGGCCGGGCGCGATCGCCGGAACTCTTGCCCTCGTTGGCTAATGGCATTAGCCTTGCAGCTATGACCACGAGCCAGCAACCGAGCGTGCGCCACCTCGCCCGCGCCGAGGGACGCCTCGCCTACACCGACCAGGGCTCCGGCCCGCTCGTCGTCGCCGCGCCCGGCATGGGCGACCTCCGCGCCACCTACGACGACGTCGTCCCCCACCTCCTCGCCGCGGGCCACCGCGTGGTCGCCATGGACCTGCGCGGCCACGGCGACAGCGACACGACCTTCGCGACGCACGGCGACGAGGCGACCGCGTCCGACTACGTCGCGCTCGTCGAGCACCTGGGCGCCGGCCCGGCCGTCCTGCTGGGCAGCTCCATGGCGGCGTCGGCCGCCGTGGTCGCCGCGGCCCTGCGTCCCGACCTCGTGCGCGGGCTCGTCCTGCTCGACGGGTTCCTGCGCGAGCCGTCGTCCCCCGCGAGGCTCCGCGCGATGCGCGTGCTCTACCGCGTCGCGCTCGCCCGACCGTGGGGCGCGGCGTTCTGGGCCTCGTTCTACGGCTCGCTGAACAAGGGCCGCACCCCCGCGCGCCTCGCCGCGCACCAGGCCGCGATCCGCGCCAACCTCTCCGAGCCGGGGCGCCTGCGCTCCTTCCGGGACCTCACCCTCCAGCTCGACCACCGCGTCGTCGAGCCGCGCGTCGCCCAGGTCGAGGCGCCCGTGCTCGCGGTCTACGGCGCGCTCGACCCCGACTACGCCGACCCGGCCGCCGAGGCCGCGTGGGCCGAGCAGGCGCTCGGCGCGACCACGCTCCTGCTGCCCGACGTCGGCCACTACCCCCAGCTCCAGGCGCCCGAGGAGGTCGTGGCCGCGACCCTCGACTTCCTCTCCGGGCTGCCCGACGCCGACGCGCGCCCGGATGCCGAGCGGTCGGAGGACGCTCGTGGCTAGGGCCGGGCTGTCCCACGACGCCGTCGTCCGGATCGCGCTCGACCTCGTCGACGCCGGCGGCCCGACGGGCTTCGCCGACCTCACGCTCGCCAAGGTCGCCGCGCAGGCAGGCGTCGCGACGCCGAGCCTGTACAAGCACGTCGGCTCGCTCGCCGCGCTGCGCCGCGAGGTCGCCGTCGTCGCCGTCGGGGACTACACGCGCGCCCTCACCGACGCGACGGTCGGCCTCGCCGGGCCCGACGCCGTCGCCGCCCTCGCGCACGCGACCCGGGGGTACGCCCGGGCGCACCCCGGCCGGTACGCGGCCGTGCAGGTCGCCCCCGACCCGGACGACCCCGCGGACGCCGCGCTGTCGGCGGCCGCGGGGCGCAGCGTCCAGGTCGTCGCCGCGGTGCTGCGCGGGTTCGACCTCCCCGAGGACCGCACGGTCGACGCCGTCCGGTCCGTGCGCGCGAGCCTGCACGGCTTCGTCGCGCTCGAGCTCGGCGGCGGCTTCCGCCTGCCCGACGACCTCGACCGCAGCTTCGACCTGCACGTCCGCGCGCTCCTCGCGGGCCTGGCATCCCTCGCGCGCCCGCCGGCCGGAGCCTGAGGCGCGCGCCGGGCCCGGCGGGGATCAGCGCGCGGCGACGAACCCCAGGAGGTCGTGCCGCGTGAGGACCCCGACCGGGTCGCCGTCCTCGACGACGAGCAGCGCGTCGGCGTCGTGCAGCGCCGTGCGCACGGCCTCGACGCCCTCGCCCGCGCCGATGAGCGGGAAGCGGGGCTCCATGTGCTGGTCCACGCGGTCGGCGAGCGACGCGCGGCCGGAGAAGACGGCGTCGAGCAGCGCGCGCTCGCTCACCGACCCGGCCACCTCCCCGCTCTTCACGGGCGGCTCGGCGCCGACGACGGGCATCTGCGACACCCCGTACTCGCGCAGGATCTCGATGGCGTCGCGGACCGTCTCGCTCGGGTGCGTGTGCACGAGGTCGGGCAGGCGGCCGTCCTTCGCGCGCAGCACGTCGCCCGCGGTCACGCCCTCCTCGTCGGGCAGGAACCCGTAGGACCGCATCCACGCGTCGTTGAAGATCTTGGAGAGGTAGCCGCGCCCGCTGTCCGGCAGCAGGACGACGATGACGGCCCGCGCCGCCGCCTCCGGGTCCTCCTCCTCGAGCCGGCGCGCGAGCCGCAGCGTCGCCTCGACGGCCATGCCGCACGACCCGCCGACGAGCAGGCCCTCCTCGCGCGCGAGGCGCCGGGTCATCGCGAACGAGTCCGCGTCGCTGACCGGGATGACCTCGTCGGGGACCGCCGGGTCGTAGGCGGCCGGCCAGAAGTCCTCGCCCACGCCCTCGACGAGGTACGGGCGCCCGTCGCCGCCCGAGTAGACCGAGCCCGCCGGGTCCGCGCCGACGACGCGCACACGCCCGCCGTCGGAGGCCGCGCGGTCCGCGGAGACCTCCTTGAGGTAGCGGCCCGTGCCGGTGATGGTGCCGCCCGTGCCGACCCCGGCGACGAAGTGCGTCACGCGACCGTCGGTGTCGGCCCAGACCTCGGGGCCGGTGGACTCGTAGTGCGACGCCGGGCCGTTCGGGTTCGCGTACTGGTTCGGCTTCCAGGCGCCCGGGATCTCGCGGACCAGCCGGTCGGAGACCGAGTAGTAGGAGTCCGGGTGGTCGGGGGCCACGGCGGTCGGCGTGACGACGACGCGCGCGCCGTACGCGCGCAGCACGTCGCGCTTGTCCTGGCTCACCTTGTCCGGGCAGACGAAGACGCAGTCGTACCCCTTGCGCTGCGCGACGAGCGCGAGCCCGACGCCCGTGTTGCCGGACGTCGGCTCCACGATCGTGCCGCCGGGCCGGAGCTCGCCCGAGGCCTCCGCGGCCTCGACCATCTTCAGCGCGATGCGGTCCTTGACGGAGCCGCCGGGGTTCACGTACTCGACCTTGGCGAGGATCGTCGCGCTGAGGCCTGCGGTGACACGGGACAGCCGGACGAGCGGGGTACCGCCGACGAGCTCGGACACGTGCTCTGCGTATCTCATGCCCCGATCATCCCCGATCCGGCGCCGCGCGCGTGCTCGACCGGGCACCGTCCCGACCGACGCCCGGCACGAGGGTCGCTCGCGACGGGAATTCCCGTACGGTGTAGAGCGTTGAGGACGCCGACATCCCCGACCGAGAGGTGACCCGTGCCCGAGCCCACGACCGCCGCCACCCGTCCCGCGTCCCCCGCAGCGGCCTCCGCGCCGCCCGCGCTCCCCCCGCTGCCCGACGTCGTCGCCCAGGCCGAGCGCCTCGTCGCGCTCGGCGTCCACGACATCGCCGTTCTCACCGCGGACGCGTTCCGCGCCGCCGCGGCCGACCTCGCGGCGACCGCCCCCGCGGGCGCGCTGCTCGTCGTCGACCCGGCGCTCGCGCCGCCGTCGGCGCTGGCTCCCCTGCTGCGGCTCCCGGCGAAGGACGGCGAGAAGGAGGGTTTCGTCGTCGTCGACATGACGGACGTGGACCGCTTCACGCCGATCGAGGGGATCGTCGTCCCGCCGGGGCCGCTCTCGCTCGTCACGGACGTCGACCGCGGCGACGACCTGGCGAGCTGGTCCCCGGACGAGGCGCTGCCGGAGCTCACGGCGCGCGGCCGGACGCCGCTCCTGCTGCACGAGGGGATCCACTGGGCGCTCCAGGCGCCGGACGTCCTCGCGCGCAACCACTGCTACATGACGGTCGGCTCACGGCTGCGCAAGCCCGACGGCCGCCTCGACACCCGCACCCCCGCGCTGTGGATCTCGAACGGCACCGGACGCGACGGGCGCGAGCGCCGCGGCGCCCCGAAGGTCGGCTGGTGCTGGGCCGGGAACCGCCACACGTGGCTCGGCTTCGCCTCGGCCACCGGCCGCCTCCCCGCCTGACCCCCGCTGAGTGCGGGAGAGAGTCGCGGCGGAGACGCCCGACCGCGGCTCTTTCCCGCACTCACGGGGTGGGGCCGTCAGCCGACGAGACCCAGGATCGCGACGAGGACCACGACGACGCCGAGCACGACGACGAGCAGCGGGCGGTCGGAGGCCTCGGGCGCCACGAGCCGGCCGAGACCCGCGCCGACCGCGGCGGTGACCCCGACGACGGCGGCCGCACCCGCGACGAGCGCACCGCCACCGCCAGCGCCGGCGTCGGCGAGCTGCCGGGCGATCCCGCCCGCGAGCAACGACCCCCAGAGCGCTCCGGCCACGAGTCCGAGCGCCGCGAACACGAGCGCGGCCCGGCGCTCCGTGGCGTCGCGCGTGATCCGGGTGCCGAGCCAGGCGACGGCGGCGCCCGCCGTCGGGACGCTGAGCAGGATGAGGAGCGCCGCGAACGACAGCCACGCAGGCGGCGCGCCCGAGACGACCATGTACAGGACCTGGACGCCGAGCATCGCGGCCGCCGCGACGACGAGCCCGGCCAGAAACACCGGCACCCGCGGCGGGAGGTCCGCCGCGGGTGCCGGTTCACGGGTGCTGCGCGCCACCGTCAGTCGCTGCTCTGCAGGATCGCGAAGAGGCGCAGGAACTCGAGGTAGAGCCAGATCAGCGTGACCATGAGGCCGAACGCGGCCGACCACGCGAACTTGGCGGGGACGCCGGCCTCGACGCCACGCTTGATCGAGTCGAAGTCGACGATGAGCGACGCGGCGGCCAGGCCGACCGCGATGAGCCCGACGACGATGCCGATCGTGCCGCCGCGCATGCCCCAGCCGTCGAGGACGCCGAAGAGCACGAGGACCACGTTGACGAGCGAGAACGCGAGGTACCCGACCATCGCGATGAGCAGCCAGCGCGTGAACTTCGGGGTGACACGCACCTTGCCGGAGCGGAACAGGAACAGCGCGGCCGCGAACGTCGCGACGGTCGCGAGGACCGCCTGGAAGACGATGTCCGTGAGGTTCCCGCCGTTGCCGACGGTCATGGTGCCGAACGCGAGGCTGATGCCACCGAGGAACAGGCCCTGGGCCACGGTGTACGCGATGATCAGGGCCGGGCTCGGGTTCCGCTTGAACGCGTTGACCAGGCCGAGCACCAGGCCGGCGATCGCACCCAGCAGGTAGAGGAACGGCATCTGCGGCGTGAGGTACCACGACGCCGCCCCGACGACGACGAGCAGCGCGAGCAGGCCGCCCGTCTTCATGATCACGTCGTCGTACGTGAGGCGCTTGGTGTCCGCCGTGGTCGCCGACGGCGCGCTGTACATCGCGTCGAGCTGCGCCGCGTCCGCGGTCTGGGCGCCGTACGCACCCCACTGCGCGCCCTGCGGGGGCGTGCCGTACGCGGGGCCCTGGCCCTGTGCGGGCGGGCTCCCGTAGGCGGGTGCGGCCTGCGTGGCCGCCCCACCGCGCCGGTTCTTCGGCTCGCCGAAGACCGCGCTGTTGTTGAAGACGGGGTTGCTCATGAGCTCCTCCTGGTCGCGGCGTCCACTACCTCTCAGCGGGCCTCGTCATCGGCGTCTCGCCTCGAGTCGGGTGTCGCTGGCCTGTGTTCATCCTAGGGAACGTGCGAGTCCCGGCCACTGTTCCCGCGGGTTTTCCCGAGCCTCGCGGGCGAAGTCCCGACCAGCGGACCACGCGCCGGGACGTCGCGTACGCCGCGCGGCGTACACACTCCGGGTCACGACGGCGGCAAGATACGTCGCAAGGTGGCTGCCCGGCGCCGAGCCCGTCCGTAGGCTCGAGACGTACCTCGCGGTGAGGGGCCCGGCCGGACCGGAGCGACCTTCCCGCGGTGCACCAGGACCATCCCGGACGAACGACCCTCGGAGGGGCGAAGTCATGATCGAAGCACGCGGCCTGACCAAGAGGTACGGGCCCAAGACCGCGGTGGACGGCATCTCGTTCACCGTGCGTCCCGGGACCGTGACCGGCTTCCTGGGCCCCAACGGCGCGGGCAAGTCCACGACCATGCGCATGATCATGGGCCTGGACCGCCCCACCGCCGGGACCGTCACCGTCAACGGGCGCCCCTACGCCCAGCACCGCTCACCGCTGACCGAGG
Organism: Cellulosimicrobium funkei; assembly: GCF_900155925.1. Lineage (NCBI taxonomy): Bacteria > Bacillati > Actinomycetota > Actinomycetes > Micrococcales > Promicromonosporaceae > Cellulosimicrobium > Cellulosimicrobium funkei. The sequence continues at coordinate 14,697 of NZ_FTMI01000006.1, read as the reverse complement.
TCGGCGCGCTGCTGGACGCCAAGGCCGTGCACACCGGCCGCTCGGCCTACAACCACCTGCTCGCGATGGCCGCCACGCACGGCATCCCGACCAAGCGCGTGGACGAGGTCATCGAGATGACCGGCCTGCAGCCGGTCGCGAAGAAGCGCGTGGGCGGCTTCTCCCTCGGCATGGGCCAGCGCCTGGGCATCGCGTCCGCGCTGCTGGGCGACCCCAAGACCCTCATCCTGGACGAGCCGGTCAACGGCCTGGACCCCGAGGGCGTGCTGTGGGTGCGCAACCTCGCGCGCTACCTCGCCTCCGAGGGCCGCACCGTCTTCCTGTCGAGCCACCTCATGAGCGAGGTCGCCCTCACCGCCGACCACATCATCGTCATCGGCAAGGGCCGCATCATCGCGGACGCCCCGGTGAGCGACATCGTCAACGGCTCGCAGCAGCGCACCGTGCGCGTGCGCACCCCGCACGCCACGCAGCTCGCCGAGCTCCTCACGAGCGACGGCGCGACCGTCACGAGCGACGAGCCGAGCCTGCTCGTCGTCACGGGCGCGGACGCCCCCGGGATCGGCGAGCTCGCCGCGGCCAAGGGGTTCGTGCTGCACGAGCTCACGCCGGTCACGTCCACGCTCGAGGACGCCTACATGGCCCTCACGGCGGACGCGGTCGAGTACCAGACCGACTCCGCGCAGAACCACATCGGCCACGGTGCCGCGGGCGCGACCGCGGGCGCACCGGCCCCCACCGACTCCCTCGAAGGAGCGCAGCGATGAGCGCCACGACCCTCGCCACCGGCGCCGGCCCGACGGCGTCCCGCACCTCCCCCTACCGCCTCTCGTTCGGCCACGTGCTGCGCTCGGAGTGGATCAAGTTCCGCACCCTGCGCTCCACCTGGTGGACGCTCGGCATCACCGTCGTCGTCATGGTGGGCTTCTCGCTCATGTTCGCGGCCGTCATGTCCTCCATGCAGTCCGCGGGCGCCACGCCCGAGGAGGCCGGCATGGGGTCCGCCGACGGGGTGGGCATCACCGTGATCACCGTCGGCTACACGTTCGCGCAGCTCGCCGTGGCCGTGCTCGGGGCGCTCACCGTGACGGGCGAGTACTCGACCGGCATGATCCGCTCCACGCTCTCCGCCGTGCCGAGCCGTCTCCCCGCGCTCGCGGCGAAGATGATCGTCGTCGGCGTGGTGACCGCGGTGACGACCGTCGTGGCCGTCGGGCTGTCGTGGCTCGTGACGTACCCGATCCTGTCGGGCAAGGACATGACCGTCGACTTCTCGTCCGCGGACGACCAGCGCGCGCTGATCGGCGTCGTGCTCTACCTCACGACCGTCGCGCTCTTCTCCGTCGCGGTCGGCGTGCTGCTCCGCAGCTCCGCGGGGGCGATCTTCACGCTCGTCGCCGTGTTCTTCGTCCTGTCGATGGTCCTCGGGATCGTCATGGGCGTGACCGGTGCCGACTGGGTCCAGACGCTCTACAACTCCCTGCCCGCGTCCGCCGGCGAGCAGATCGTGCTCGGCGGCAACATGTCGGGCAGCGACACGATCGCGCCGTGGCCCGGCTACGCCGTGCTCCTCGGCTGGACCGCCGCGCTGGTCGCCGCGGCCGCGGTCGTCCTCAAGCGCCGGGACGCGTGACCACCCGGCCCACCACCCCGCCGACGCCGGACGAGCAGACCGCTCGTCCGGCGTCGGCCGTGGCGCGCCCGGAGCCGGTGGAGCCCGCCGCCCCGGGGAACCCGGGCTCGTCGACCCACCCCCTGCGCCCCGCGCCCGCTCCCTTCACCGAGCTCGACGCGCGTCGGCTCGGCCCCGTCCGCCGGTACTTCGCGCGGCACCCGGTCGTCATGGACTGGGTCGTCGTGGCCGTCTTCGTCGTGCCCGGCGTGCTGTACGCGCTCACCGCGTCTCAGCCCCGTGGGACGACGGCGCTCTCGCTCGTGTTCTTCCTCGTCGGCGGCGTGCTCCTGTACTGGCGCCGCCGTCGGCCCGTGACGATCGCGCTCGCGCTCACCGCCGTCGGGGTCGTCGCCATCGGCGTCACCGGCGACACGGCCGGGTTCGAGGTCGCGGCCATGTTCGCCGTCTACGCCGTCGCGGCGTCGCGGCCCTCCCGCATCGCGTGGCCCGTGCTCGCGATCGCCGTCCTCGCGCTCTCCGGCGCGACCCTGCTCTGGTACGACGTCGTCACCACCCCGGAAGGGGAGGTCCTGCGCCAGAGCGTCGAGCCCGGCCGCGCGACCGTCGACCGCATCGTCGGCATCCTCGTGACCACCATCCTCTGCCTCGTCGCGCTCGCGATCGGCACGAACGTGCGCGCGCGCCGCCAGCACGTGTCCGACCTCGTCGAGCGCGCCAACTCCATCGCGCGCGACCGCGACCAGCAGGCGCAGCTCGCCGCCGCCGCCGAGCGCGCGCGCATCGCGCGCGAGATGCACGACGTCGTCGCGCACTCCCTCACCGTGATGGTCGCCCTCGCGGACGGCGCCAAGGCGTCGGGCGCCAAGAACCCCGAGCTCGCGGGCCACGCGCTCGACGAGCTCACCGCGACCGGCCGCGCCGCGCTCGCCGACATGCGGCGCGTCCTCGGCGTCCTGCGCGAGCCGGGCGGCGAACAGACCGTGCCCCTCGCGCCCGCGCACGAGACGCCCGAGCTCGAGGAGATCGTCGAGCGGTTCCGCACCGCCGGGCTGCCCGTCCGGCTCGTGCGCTCCGGCCCGCAGCCGACGCCCGGCCCCGCCCTGCGCCAGACCGCGCACCGCATCGTCCAGGAGGCCCTGACGAACGTGCTGCGCTACGCGCCCCTGTCCCCCGTGGTCCTCGTCGAGGTGTCGCGCCGCGCCGAGCCCGGCGCCGACTGGCTGGAGCTGCGCGTCGTCAACCAGGCGGGCCGTCGTCCCGGGGAGGGCGCGAGCGCCGACGAGCGCGGGCTCCCGCCGTCCGTCGCGGAGCAGCACCCGCCCGGCGTCCCCGTCGGCACGGGGCGCGGGATCATCGGGATGCGGGAGAGGGCCGCGGTGTACGGCGGTACCGTGTCCGCGGGGCCGAGCGGGACGGGCTGGGAGGTGCGGGCGAGCCTGCGCCTCGACCTCGACCCCGGCCGCCAGGCCGGCGCACGCGACGACGGACGGGAACGCACATGACGGGAACGGGGGCACCGATCCGGGTGCTGCTCGTCGACGACCAGGCCCTGCTGCGCATGGGCTTCCGCATGATCCTCGCCGCCGAGGACGACATCGAGGTCGTCGGCGAGGCCGGGGACGGCGAGACGGGCGTCGCGCAGGCGTCCGCGCTCGCGCCGGACGTCGTGCTCATGGACGTGCGCATGCCCGGCACGAACGGCATCGAGGCGACGGAGCGGATCGTCGCCGCCCAGCCCGGGTCGCGCGTCATCATCCTCACGACGTTCGACCTCGACGAGTACGCGTTCGCCGCCCTGCGCGCCGGGGCGAGCGGCTTCCTCCTCAAGGACGCCAAGCCCGGCGAGCTCGTCGGGGCGATCCGCGCCGTCGCGAGCGGCGACGCCGCCGTCTCCCCGCGCATCACGCGCCGCATGCTCGAGATGTTCTCCGGCCAGCTCCCGCAGGACGGCGCCGCCGCCCCGGCCCAGGCGCCGACCGGCCGGGACGACCCGCGCCTCGCCGACCTCACCGCGCGCGAGCTCGAGGTCTTCGAGGCCCTCGGTGAAGGGCTGACGAACGCCGAGATCGCCGAGCGCTTCGTGCTCTCGGAGGCGACGGTCAAGACCCATGTCGGGCGCGTCCTCGGCAAGCTCGGCCTGCGCGACCGCGTCCAGGCCGTGGTGCTCGCCTACGAGACGGGCGTCGCCCGCCCCTCCTGACTCTCCCGCCCCCCGCCGAACAGGTGCTCGGCCCGCCGGGATCGCCTGGTCGGCGAGGGTCCGGCGGGTCCGGCGGGCCGGGGACGGTGGGGCGGTTCAGGCGTTCGCCGTCGTCTCCTCGGCAGCGGCGGCCTTGTCGGCCTCGGCCTGGGCCGCGGCCTCTTCCTTGGCCGCCTTCCTCGCGGCGCGCTTCTCGCCGCGGCGCTCGGCGAGCGTGTAGAGCACCGGGACGACGACGAGGGTAAGCAGCGTCGAGCTCAGCAGGCCGCCGATGACGACGAGCGCGAGCGGCTGGGAGATGAACGCGCCGCCGCCCGTGATCCCGACGGCCATGGGCGTGAGCGCGAAGATCGTCGCGGCCGCGGTCATGACGATGGGGCGCAGCCGCTTGCGCGACCCCTCCATGACGGCGTCGTCGAGCGCCCGTCCGCGCTCGCGGTACTGGTTGATGAGGTCGATGAGCACGATCGCGTTCGACACCACGATGCCGACGAGCATGAGCAGGCCGATGAGGGCCGGCACGCCCAGCGGCGTCCCCGTGGCGAGCAGCAGGAGCAGTGCGCCCGTCGCGGCGAACGGGATCGACACGAGCAGGATGAACGGCTGCAGGAGGCTGCGGAACGTCGCGACCATGACGAGGTAGACGATGAGGATCGCGACGAGCAGCGCGAGCCCGAGGTCGGCGAAGGCGTCGGCCTGGTCGGCGGCCACGCCCCCGACCTCGACCGTCGCGCCGCCCTCGAGCTCGAGGCCGTCGATCGCGGTCGTCAGCTCGGTGGTCAGCGCGCCGAGGTCCTGCCCCGCGGGGGTGACGGCGATCGTCGCGCTGCGCTCGCCGTCGACGCGCGTGATCGAGGTGGGGACCTCGACCTCGGCGACCTCGGCGACCTGCGTGAGCGGCACGGGGCCCGCGGCGGTGGGCAGCACGACCTGCTCGAGCTCGGCGACCGTCGCCGGCGCCTCGCCCGCGACCACGCGCACCTGCACCGGGCCGTCGCCGAGGTTCACCGTGCCGACCGGAGCCGGGGACATGGCCCCCGCGACCGTCCCGGCGACCTGCGTCTCCGTGAGCCCGACGGCGGCCGCCGCCTCACGGCCGACCGTCACCTGGACGGTGGCCTGGGCGGCGGCGAGGTTGTTCGTCACCTGCGCGGCGCCGTCGGTCCCCTCCGCGAGCTCCTGCACCTCGGCGGCGGCCGCGGCGAGGGTGTCGGTGTCGGGCGCGCGGACCACGAGGTCGACCGTGGAGCTGCCGAACGCGGCGTCGGCGCCCGCGACCTCGATGCCCTCGCTCGCGTCCCCACCCAGCCCGGAGACGGCGTCGCGCACGTCCTCCTGGGCCGCGACGGCGTCGGCGTCCGCGTCGAGCGTGACGGCGAACGTCGCCGTCGGGGACCCGCCGCCGCCGAAGAACGCGGCCTCCGGGCCGCCAGCGGTGCCGACGGTCGTCTGGACCGTGGCGACGCCGTCGACGTCGAGGAGCGCCTGCTCGACGTCGCGCGCGGCAGCGTCCTGCGCGTCGAGCGACGTGCCCGGCGCGAACGACTCGGTGACGGTGAGCGTGTCCTGGCCGGTGTCGCCGAGGAAGTTGGTCTCGAGCCGCGGCACGAGCGCGAGCGTCCCGGCGAGGATCGCGACCGACACGCCGAGCGTGATCGCGGGGTGGCGCAGGGCCCCCCGCAGCGTCGGGAGGTACGCGCGCTGCCACAGCCCGCGACGCTCCTTGGCCTCCGCGGCGGCGCGGGCGCGCTCGCCCGCGAGGCGCGCGGCCTCCGGGTCGGCCGGGACGGGCGGCGACGTGATGAACCAGTACGCGAGGACCGGGACGATCGTCAGCGCGACGAAGAGCGAGGCCAGCATCGCGATGGCGACGGTGAGCGCGAACGGCCGGAAGAGCTCGCCGACCATGCCGCCCACGAGCGCGATCGGCAGGAACACGGCGACGGTCGCGACGGTCGAGGCGGTGATCGCGCCCGCGACCTCCTTGACCGCGCCGATGATGGCGCCGACCTTCTCCTCGCCGTACGACAGGTGCCGCTTGATGTTCTCGATGACGACGATCGAGTCGTCGACCACGCGGCCGATCGCGACCGTCATCGCCCCGAGCGTGAGGATGTTGAGCGTGTAGCCCGTGGCGTTCATGACGATGAACGTCACGAGCAGCGACAGCGGGATCGACACGGCGGAGACGAGCGTCGAGCGCAGCGACGCGAGGAACAGCAGGATCACGACGACCGCGAAGAGGAGCCCGAGCAGGCCCTCGGTCGCGAGGCCCTCGATGGACTCCTCGATGAACGGGGCCTGGTCGAACACGACCTCGACGCGCACGTCCTGGGCGTCGAGCACGCCGGAGAGGTCGTCGACCGCGTCCTGGACCGCGTGCGACACCTCGACCGTGTTGCCGGCGGGCGTCTTGGTGATGGCGACGGCGAGCGCGGGCTCGCCGTCGAGCCGGGAGAACGACGTCGCGGGCTCGGGGCCCGCGGTGACGGTCGCGACGTCGCCGAGCGCGACGGGCGGGGTGCCGGGCGCCGCGGTCGGGGAAAGGAGGGGCAGCGCGGCGAGCTCGTCGACGGTCGTGATCGCCGTGCCGACCTGCACGCTGAGGGTGCGGTCGCCCTCCGCGACGGTGCCCGCGGGCACCACGACACCGTTGTCCTGGAGGATCGTGGAGACCTGCTGCGGGCTGAGCCCGGCGACGGCGAGCGCGGCGGGGTCGAGGGCGATCGTCACCTGCTGGTCGGCGACGCCGCTCACCGCGACGCTGCGGACCCCCTCGACGTCCTCGAGCGCAGGGACGAGGCTCGACGTCACGGTGTCCGCGAGCGCCGCCTCGTCCGCGCCGCCCGACACGGCGAGCTGGATGACCGGGAGGTCGTCCACGGAGCCGGTCACGACCTGCGGCTCGACGTCCTCCGGGAGCTGGGACTGCAGCCGCGTGACGGCCGTCTGGAGCTGCGAGGCCGCGGCGTCCATGTCGGTGCCGTACGCGAACTGGACGGTCGTCACCGAGAGGCCGGTCGACGACGTCGACGTGACGTCCTCGACCCCCTTGACCCCGCGCGCGGCCGTCTCGACGGGGACGGTGACCTGCTGCTCGACGATCGCCGGGGCCGAGCCCGGGTACGCGCCGACGACGGCGGCCGTGGGGATCTGCAGGCTCGGGATGAGCTCCTGCTTGAGCGATCCCATGCTGAGGACGCCGAAGATCGCGATCGCGACGGTGGCGAGCGCGACGAGCGCGCGGTTGGCCAGCGACAGCCGGGCGAGACGGGACACGGAGCCTCCAGGGGTTCCAGGTCGGGCGGGAGACGACGTCGGCGTCGCGATTTCGTTAGCGTAACGCGAAGCATCTCGGGATGGTTCCCGCGCCCACCGATAGAGTCGGCGCCGTGACCCACCCCGCCGACGACGAGCGCGCGACGCTCGCCCGGCGCCTCGAGGACGCCCAGCGACGGCTCGCCGACCTGCTGCTCGCGCAGCGCCTCGAGCCGCTGCTCCGCACGACCCTGACGGTCCCCCAGCTCCGCGCGCTCGCCGTGCTGCAGCTGGACGGCGAGACGAGCTCGCACCGGCTCGCGGACGTGCTCGGCATCTCCCCCGCGACGCTCTCGGGGATCGTGGACCGGCTCGAGGCGGCGGGCATGGCGTCGCGCCGCCCCGACCCGCAGGACGGTCGCGTGCGCCTCGTCGCCGCCACCCCGCGCGGCGCCGCGGCGGTGCGCCGGCTCGTCGCGCAGGAGGACGAGCCCCTCACGGACCTCCTCGACCGGCTCGACGTCGCGGACCTGCGCGCGCTGACGGCCGGGATCGAGGCCCTCACGCGGGCCGCGGAGTCGGCCGCGGCCGACCCCGAGCCCGACCCGGCGACCAGCACGTCGGGCACCTCGGGCGACGGCTCGGCCGACGCCGGGACCGACCCGGAGGACTGAGGGTCCCGGGCCTCGCGGCCCGGGACCCTCCCCCGTCGGCGCCGCCGGCGGCTCAGACCTCGCCGAGCGCCTCCTCGGGCGTCCCCTCGACGGTCCGGGCCGTGCGGTTCCACCGGGACCACAGGACGCGCTCCCCGAGCTCGCCCGCCATCCGGTGCCCGTACGCCACGAACACGACGACGCCGAGCACGAGGATCCCCGCCCCGAGCCAGAACGGCGCGGTCGCGGACACCGGGTGCAGAAGCCCCGCGATGACGGGGGCGGGGGCGGCGAAGCCCCAGCGCACGAGGTTGAACGCGCCGGTGGTCACGCGGCGGTCGGGGTCGCCGAGCGCGAGCGAGAGGTCCGTGAGGTTGGCGTTCGCGATGCCCATGAACACGCCGGCGCCGACGAGCACGACGACGGACCAGGCGGTCCCGAGGTCGAGCGCGAGGAGGACGAGCGCGACGAGGACGCCCACGACGGCCACGCCCAGCGTCTGGACGGCGCCGACGCGGTGCGCGAGCCGGTGCCCGACGACGAGGATCCCGACCGCGAGCCCCACGCCCCACGCGGTGAAGACGAGACCGAGCGGCACGACGTCGAGCCCGAGGAACACGGGGGTGTACCCGAGCACGACGAAGAAGCAGAAGTTGTACGCGGCGGTGACCGCGGCGAGCGCGAGGAAGCCGGGCTTGCGGAACAGGCGGAAGACCTGGCCGACGCGCAGCGGCGCGGGCTTCTCGGCGGGGTCCTTGAGGCGCGTCACGGACACGAGCAGCGCCACGAGCATGAAGACGCCGCACACGAAGAACGGCACGCGCCACGAGATGCCGCCGAGCAGCCCGCCGAGGAGCGGCCCGACGGCGAAGCCGAGGCCGACGCACGTCTCGAAGAGCTCGACGACCCACTCGCGGTCGTTCGCCAGGGAGACCAGGAGGACCATCGCCGTCGCGAAGAACATCGCGTTGCCGAGGCCCCACAGGCCGCGGAGCGCGGCGAGCTGGCCGATGCTCGTGCTCAGCGCCGCGAGCACGGCCGCGACGGCCACCAGGCTGACGCCCGTGGCGAGGATCTTCTTGTAGCCGAAGCGCCCGGTCGCCATGACGGCGGGGATCATGCCGAGCGCCATGACGGCGATGTAGGCGGTGAAGAGGAGCTCGATCTGCCAGGTCGACGCCCCGATCTCCTCGCCGATCACGGGGAGGATCGGGTCGACGACGGCGATGCCGGCGATCGCGAAGAACGCGGTGAGGGCGGTCGCGTAGATGGCGGTGCGGTTCGGTTCGTTGCGTGTGGAGGCCACTCGGTCGCACTTCCTGGTGAGGGAGGCCGCCGCACGAGGGGCGGCGGCGGGAGAAGTACCTGTATCTAGCAGGTAACTATCTGTAGAATACACCCATGACGGTTGCTGAGGGAAACGATCAGCCGCAGGCCGAGGCGCGCGGGGACGCGACCGCCCAGGACGTGCTGGGCACGATCGAGCTCGAGGTCGCTCAGCTCCTGCGCCGCGCGGAGCGCACGCGCGCCTCCGGGAGCCCCGGGACGTCGCGCCGGGGCGGCACGCTCGACCGGTCCGGCTACCTGCTGCTCCACACGCTCGGCACCCACGGCCCGCTGCACGTCAACGCGCTCGCCGAGCGCCTCGGCCTCGACGCCTCCACCGTCACCCGCCAGGTGGTCGTGCTCGAGCGGGCCGGGCACGTGCGCCGGGCCCGGGACCCGCACGACGGCCGGGCCGTCGTCGTCGAGCCCACGGGCGCGGGGCTCGACGAGCTCGCCGCCCACCGCGCGGCGCGCACCGCGCTCTACGCGGACGTGCTCGGGGACTGGTCGCGCCTCGACCGGGCCCTCCTCGCCGAGCTCCTCGGCCGACTCAACGAGGACCTCGACGCCTACCGCCGACGCCGCGCCGACGCCTGACCCGCCGGGCGCGCCTCGCCGTCAGGCTCCGGGGAGGGCCCACCGCAGCAGCCGCGTGACCGCCTCGCCCGCGGGGTGAGCCCACCGTTGAGGCAGCCCCCGCACGCGCGGCATGCCCGCGCGCGCCCAGTCCGGCAGGGACGCCCTCGCGGCCACCGCGAGCCCCGCGTACACCCGACGCACGGCCCACGGCAGCGGCGGCTCGACGAGGAGGAACCGCGCGGCGTCGAGCGCCGCCGGGGTGAGGCCGAGCACCGGCCGATACCCGGCGACGGCGTCGTTCAGCTCGCGCACCGTGACCGGCGCGTCCTCGACGCCCAGGGCGCGGCCGACCACCGCCGCCTGCGCGACGTACTCGTCGCACCCGGCGGCGCCGAGCGGGCGGTGCCCGAACTCCTGGTGCGCCACGAGGAAGCTCTGCGTCTCGGCGACGTGGACCCAGCGCAGCAGGTCCGGGTCGCTCGCGCGGTAGGGGCGGCCGTCGGGCGCGACGCCGCGGACCCGCTCGTGGACCGCCCGGACCGCCGCCACGGCGCCGGCGGCGTCGTCGGCCGTGCCGAAGGTCGTCGTGGCGATGAAGGTCGAGGTCCGCTGGAGGCGCCCCCAGGGGTCGCCCCGGTAGCCCGAGTGCGCCGCGACCCCGGCCATCGCGAGCGGGTGCAGGCTCTGCAGGAGCAGCGCACGCAGCCCGCCGACGAACATCGACGCGTCGCCGTGCACGCGCTGGACCGCGGACCCCGGCGGGAACCAGCGCGGGCCGGGCGTCTCGTGGATGCGTGCCCGCGTCGCCGTGGCGTCCGGGCCCGCGACCCGCAGGAAGATGGCGCGCTCCGCCGCGCCGCGCACCCGCTCCGCCACCTGCGTCATGCGCTCGATGCTCGCACCTCGCGCACGCCCCCGCTCCCCGCGCGGGCCGTCCGACAGATGCCAACATCCCGCTGCAAAGAAACTCTTGCAAAGAGTCGTTTGCATCGCTATGGTCGTCGTATGCCCACCGACAGCGCACCGGCACCCGTCCCGGCCGAACGCCACCCCGCGCTCGGCCCCGCGCAGCTCAAGGCGCTCGCGCACCCGTTGCGGGTGCAGATCCTCGACCTGCTCTCGACGCACGGCGCGCTCACCGCGAGCCGCCTCGCCGACCTCGCGGGCGAGTCCAGCGGGTCGACGAGCTACCACCTGCGCCAGCTCGCGCGGCACGGCTTCGTCCGGGAGGTCGCGGGCCGCGGGACGGCGCGCGAGCGCTGGTGGGAGCGCCCGCCGGGCGGGTTCACGGTCGACGTCCCGCACGACGAGGAGGACGCCGCCGCCACGCTCGCGGGCGCGATGGTGAGCCGCGAGTTCGAGTCCGCGCGGGCGCGCAAGATCCAGGCGTTCCTCGAGCGCTCCCCCGAGCTGCCGACGCGGTGGCTCGACGGCAGCCGTCTGACGACGGCGAGCATGTGGCTCACCGCCGAGCAGATGCTCGAGGTCGCGGAGGCGTGGGACGCGTTCGACGCGACGCTCCAGCGGTTCCAGGGCCAGGAGCAGACGCCCGGCGCGCGGCCCGTGCAGATCCACTTCAACGTCTTCCCGACGATCGACGGCAAGGAGAACCCCTCATGAGCGCGTACTCCCCCACCCTGCCCCGCACGGTCGAGCCCCGTGGCACGGACCGTCTGCTCGTCCTCGTGGGCTCCGCCCTGGCCGACCTCGGCCGCCGCCGCGCGGCGGCCCGGTCCCGGGTGTCGACCACCCCGCGCGCCGCGGAGGCCGTCGTCCGCCCGGACGGTGCGTCGCTGCGCACGGCCGAGGACCGCACGCGCGACCGGGCCGCGCTGTCCCGTGCGTCCCTTCTGCCCTGATCAGGGGAATATTCCACCCTCCATGGGGACTGCTCCCCATGCCCTGAGCGACCCTGCCTCGGTTACCCTCGTCGGGGCGTTCTGCGGGCAGTCTGCGGGCACCGGAGCACCCGTTCCCCTCGTCACCGCCGCTCGGCGGGACCGGGAGGACGTGTGCCCCGCCCAGGCACAGAGGAGCACAGGTGGGTCTTCTCACGACCATCCGCGAGCATCGTCGTACCGTCGCGTCGGTGAGCACCGTGTCGGTGTTCTCGACGGCGCTGGTGGGCATGGCGCTGCTCTACGAGGGCGAGGCCACGGCGGACGTGGACCTCAACGACTCGGGCGTGTGGGTGACGAAGACGTCCGCGGGCCTGGTGGGGCGGTTCAACTACGAGTCCCAGGCGATGGACGGCACGCTCAACGCGGGCAGCGCGTCGTTCGACGTGCAGCAGGACGCGGGCCGCGTCCTCCTCGACGACCAGGGGACGAGCACGTCGTCCCCCGTGGACGTCGCCCACCTCAAGCTCACCGGGCAGATCCGCCTGCCGGCCGGGGCGCAGGTCGCCTCCGGCGGCGCGACGACCGCGATCCTCGACGGCGAGGAGGGCCTGCTGTGGGTCCTGCCGTTCGACGGCGCCACCTCGTTCGACGCCGAGAAGCTCGACCCGACGGCCGAGGTCGGCGGTGACGGCGCGCTGACGGTGTCCGAGGACGGGACGGTCTTCGTCGCGATCCCCTCGACCGGAGCGCTCTGGACGGTCGAGACCACGAGCAAGGGCGCCGTCTCCGGCGACCCGGCGTCGACGTCCCTCCCGGTCGGGAAGGGCGCCGAGGTCGAGGTGACGGCCGTCGGTGACGAGCCCGTCGTCCTCGACCGCTCCGCCTCGCAGCTCGTGCTGCCAGGCGGCCGGACCGTCGCGGTCGAGGGCGCGGAGCAGGCGCGGCTCCAGCAGCCGTCCGCCGGGTCGGGCGACGTCGTCGTCGCGACGACCGACGCGCTCGTGACCCAGCCCCTGAAGGGCGGCGACGCCCAGCGCCGCGCCGCGCAGGGCGTCCCGGCCGCCCCGGTGCGCCTCGGGTCGTGCACGTACGGGGCGTGGGCCTCGACCGGCCAGGTGATCCGCGACTGCGAGGGCACCGACCGCGACGTCGACGAGCGCCTCGAAGGGCTCGACCCCCAGACCCGCCTGGAGTACCGGGTGAACCGGCAGGTCATCGTGCTCAACGACCTGTCGGCGGGGACGTTGTGGATGGCGGCGGACGAGTACCAGAAGGTCGACGACTGGGACGTCCAGATGCCCGAGGAGGCCGAGGGCGAGGAGGCCGACGCGGAGCTGACGAACCCGGAGCAGGTGGACCAGTTCATCGCGGACCGGTCCCAGCCGAACCGGCCGCCGCAGCCGAAGGACGACGCGTTCGGGGTGCGTCCGGGGCGCACGACGATCCTGCCGGTGCTGGGCAACGACGTGGACCCGGACGGGGACGTGATGACGGCGTCGCTCGTCGGGGACTCGCCGTCGAACGCGACCGTGCAGACCATCATGGGCGGAGCCGCGCTGCAGGCCGTGGTCCCCGAGGACGCCGAGGGCACCGGCTCCTTCCGGTACTCCGTGTCCGACGGCCGCGGCGGCGTCGCCGAGGCGGGCGTCACCCTCAAGGTGTCCCCCTGGGGCGAGAACGCTCCCCCCGAGCAGACCGGTGACCCGGTCCTGCGCGTCGCCCAGGGCGGCGCCGCGACGATCAAGGTGCTGCCCTTCTTCAAGGACCCGGACGGCGACGACCTGTACCTCGCGTCGGCGGCCGCGACGGTCGCGGGCGACGACGTGCGCTCGCGCCCCGACGGCACGGTCGAGCTGCGCGACGGCGGCGGCTCGACCGGGCGCAAGATCGTGACCCTGCTCGTCTCCGACGGCGAGCTGTCCTTCGAGGGCAAGCTGCTGGTCGACGTGGTGCCCGGTCCGCAGCCGCCGGTCGCGGTGAGCGACCACGTGGTGGTGCCGGCGGGGCAGCCGGTGACGGTGGAGCCGTTGCGCAACGACACCGACCCGAACGGGGACGAGCTGCGCCTGGCGTCGGTCTCGGAGTCGGCCCCGGCGCAGATCACGCCGAACTACGACGCGGGCACGTTCACGTTCCTCTCGATGGAGCCGCGCTCCTACGACCTGACGTACCAGGTGACCGACGGCCCGAACGCGACCACGGGCCTCGTCCGGGTCGACGTCCTGCCGCCGTCCGAGGCCGAGGGCGCGCCCGTCGTCGTCACCGACACCGCGCTCCTCCCGGCGGGAGGGTCCACGCTCGTGGACGTCCTCGCGAACGACACGGACCCCGCGGGCGGCGTGCTCGTCGTGCAGTCCGTGCGCGTGCCCGCCGACGCCGGGGTGTCGGTCGCGATCCTGGCCCACCAGATGCTGCGGGTGACCGAGATCCGGCGCCTGGACGCGCCGGTGACGGTGGAGTACACCGCCTCCAACGGCACCGAGACCGCGACCGGCCAGGTGCGGATCGTGCCGGTGCCGGCGCCGACGCGGCTGCAGCCGCCGAACGCGGTCGCGGACGAGGTGACCGTGCACGCGGGGGACGTGGTGACGGTCCCGGTGCTGAAGAACGACACGCACCCGGACGGGTTGGAGCTGTTCCTGCAGCCCGAGCTGGAGCAGGACGTGGACCCGGCGCTCGGCGAGGCGTTCGTGTCGGAGGACACGCTGCGGTTCAAGGCGGGCTCGGAGGCGGGCACGGCGTACGCGATCTACCGGGTGCGGGACGCCAACGGGCAGGAGGACTCGGCCCAGGTCACGATCCGGATCCGCGACGGCGAGGACAACACCCCGCCGCAGCCGCGCGAGATCGAGGCCCGGGTGCTGTCCGGGTCCAGCGTGCGCATCGCGGTCCCGCTGGACGGCATCGACCCCGACGGCGACTCCGTCCAGGTCACCGGCATCGCCACCCCCGCGGGCAAGGGCACCGCCCGGGTCGTGGACGGGATGATCGAGTACGCGGCGTCGAAGAACGCGACCGGGGCGGACACGTTCACCTACTCCGTGCTCGACGCGCGCGGCGCCACCGCCACGGGCACGGTCAACGTCGGCATCGCCCGTCCCGCGGACACCAACCAGTCGCCGGTCGCGGTGGACGACGAGGTGACGGTGCGCCCGGGGCGCACGGTCTCGGTCGCGGCGCTGGCCAACGACACCGACCCCGACG
>NZ_FTMI01000011.1:0-5550 GCF_900155925.1 Cellulosimicrobium funkei | reverse complement strand
ATGCCGAAGGCCCACCCCGTGTGGGGTGGGCCTTCGGTGAAGGGTTGTCCGGCGGCGTCCTACTCTCCCACCCCGTCTCCAGGGCAGTACCATCGGCGCTGAAGGGCTTAGCTTCCGGGTTCGGTATGGGACCGGGCGTTTCCCCTTCGCTGTGACCGCCGTAACTCTGTTGAACCGTGTCAACACCTGGGGCACCCCGTGGGGGGTGTGGTGTTGGTGGTTCGGGAACCGCACAGTGGACGCGTAGCACAAGAGTGTTTGGTGTTGAAGTTGTCGGCTGATTAGTACCGGTCAGCTGCACGGGTCTTTCGTCCCCGCTTCCACGTCCGGCCTATCGACCCAGTGTTCTGCTGGGTGCCTCTCACCCCGTAGGGTATGGAAACCTCATCTTGAAGCAGGCTTCCCGCTTAGATGCTTTCAGCGGTTATCCCTTCCGAACGTAGCCAACCAGCGGTGCTCCTGGCGGAACAACTGGCACACCAGAGGTTCGTCCGTCCCGGTCCTCTCGTACTAGGGACAGCCCTTCTCAAGTTTCCTGCGCGCGCAGCGGATAGGGACCGAACTGTCTCACGACGTTCTAAACCCAGCTCGCGTACCGCTTTAATGGGCGAACAGCCCAACCCTTGGGACCTACTCCAGCCCCAGGATGCGACGAGCCGACATCGAGGTGCCAAACCATGCCGTCGATATGGACTCTTGGGCAAGATCAGCCTGTTATCCCCGGGGTACCTTTTATCCGTTGAGCGACGGCGCTTCCACAAGCCACCGCCGGATCACTAGTTCCGACTTTCGTCCCTGCTCGACCTGTCAGTCTCACAGTCAAGCTCCCTTGTGCACTTGCACTCGACACCTGATTGCCAACCAGGCTGAGGGAACCTTTGAGCGCCTCCGTTACATTTTAGGAGGCAACCGCCCCAGTTAAACTACCCACCAGGCACTGTCCCTGGTCCGGATCACGGACCGAGGTTAGACATCCGAAGCGGCCAGAGTGGTATTTCAACGTTGACTCCACCCGCACTGGCGTACGGGCTTCACAGTCTCCCACCTATCCTACACAAGCCGCACCGAACACCAATACCAAGCTATAGTAAAGGTCCCGGGGTCTTTCCGTCCTGCTGCGCGTAACGAGCATCTTTACTCGTAGTGCAATTTCGCCGAGTTCGCGGTTGAGACAGCGGAGAAGTCGTTACGCCATTCGTGCAGGTCGGAACTTACCCGACAAGGAATTTCGCTACCTTAGGATGGTTATAGTTACCACCGCCGTTTACTGGGGCTTAAATTCTGAGCTTCACCCCGAAGGGTTGACCCGTCCTCTTAACCTTCCAGCACCGGGCAGGCGTCAGTCCGTATACATCGTCTTGCGACTTCGCACGGACCTGTGTTTTTAGTAAACAGTCGCTTCTCCCTGGTCTCTGCGGCCGTCCACGCTCCCACCGCGAGGGTGTTCACGCTTCGGGCCCCCCTTCTCCCGAAGTTACGGGGGCATTTTGCCGAGTTCCTTAACCACGATTCTCTCGATCGCCTTAGTATTCTCTACCTGACCACCTGAGTCGGTTTGGGGTACGGGCGGCTAGAACCTCGCGTCGAGGCTTTTCTTGGCAGCATAGGATCACCCAGTTCGCGCTTGTGCGCTCACCGTCAGCTCTCAGCCTTGATGCCGGGCGGATTTGCCTACCCGACGGCCTACAGCCTTGGACGTGGTCTACCATCGCCACGCCGGGCTACCTTCCTGCGTCACCCCTGTTAATACGCTTACCTACTACCGGATTGGGTCCCGCGCGCCCCTGCCCGGTGACCCCGAAGGGTCGATGGGCAGGTTTGGGCGGTCAGCATCACCGGGCTCGGTATGGGCGGTTCTTCGCCGGTAGGAGAATATCAACTCCTTGTCCATCGACTACGCCTGTCGGCCTCGCCTTAGGTCCCGACTTACCCAGGGCGGATTAACCTGGCCCTGGAACCCTTGGTCATTCGGCGGACGGGTTTCTCACCCGTCTTTCGCTACTCATGCCTGCATTCTCACTCGTGTGGGCTCCACCGCTGGGTTCCCCCGCGGCTTCACCGCCCACACGACGCTCCCCTACCCACCTGCGCCTCTGGACCACGAAGGCCTGAGTTGAGCGCAGATGCCACGGCTTCGGCGGTGTACTTGAGCCCCGCTACATTGTCGGCGCGGAATCACTTGACCAGTGAGCTATTACGCACTCTTTCAAGGGTGGCTGCTTCTAAGCCAACCTCCTGGTTGTCTGTGCAACTCCACATCCTTTCCCACTTAGCACACGCTTAGGGGCCTTAGCCGGTGGTCTGGGCTGTTTCCCTCTCGACTACGGAGCTTATCCCCCGCAGTCTCACTGCCACGCTTTCACTTACCGGCATTCGGAGTTTGGCTGACGTCAGTAACCTTGTAGGGCCCATCGGCCATCCAGTAGCTCTACCTCCGGCAAGAAACACGTGACGCTGCACCTAAATGCATTTCGGGGAGAACCAGCTATCACGAAGTTTGATTGGCCTTTCACCCCTAACCACAGGTCATCCCCCAGGTTTTCAACCCTGGTGGGTTCGGTCCTCCACGCGGTCTTACCCGCGCTTCAACCTGCCCATGGCTAGATCACTTCGCTTCGGGTCTAGACCCAGCGACTATGGGCGCCCTGTTCGGACTCGCTTTCGCTACGGCTTCCCCACACGGGTTAACCTCGCCACTGAGCACTAACTCGCAGGCTCATTCTTCAAAAGGCACGCTGTCACCCCAGCCAAGGAGGCTCCAACGGATTGTAGGCACACGGTTTCAGGTACTATTTCACTCCCCTCCCGGGGTACTTTTCACCTTTCCCTCACGGTACTGGTCCGCTATCGGTCACTAGGTAGTATTTAGGCTTAGCAAGTGGTCTTGCCAGATTCACACGAGATTTCTCGGGCCCCGTGCTACTTGGGATCCCCTTCGGGAGGCCGCACCATTTCGTCTACCGGACTCGCACCGTCTGTGGTCCGCCTTTCAATGCGGTTCGACTATGACACGGCTTTCTCACTCCCCGGTGGACTGTCAGATCCACCAGAAGGGTCCCACAACCCCGAACACGCAACGCCTGACAGCTTGAACACGCGCCCGGTTTGGCCTCATCCGCTTTCGCTCGCCACTACTCACGGAATATCTCTTCCTGTCGGTACTGAGATGTTTCACTTCCCGACGTTCCCTCCACACACCCTATATATTCAGGTGCGGGTCACACGACATGACTCGTGCGGGGTTCCCCCATTCGGAAACCCTCGGATCACAGCTCGTTTGCCAGCTCCCCGAGGCTTATCGCAGGCTACCACGTCCTTCTTCGGCTCCTAGTGCCAAGGCATCCACCCTGTGCCCTTAAAAACTTCAACAAAAACAACAAAACTGCAGAGAACCAAGAACCACACCCCCAAAAGGGTGCGTCTTGATCTTTACAAAGATGCTCGCGTCCACTGTGCAGTTCTCAAACAACCAACGACCCCGACCCCACCAGACCCGCCTACCCCACCCACACCCTCATACAAGAGCGCAGACGAAGCGGTTCGTGGTCCAAGGACCGGCCCGTACCAGGCACCCCACCAACCGGTGGCCGGTGACCTGAGGACCCAACAGTGTGCTCGACAAGCCCCCCGACCTCACCCGTGATGTTCCACCACCACCCACACGAACCCCCGAAGAGGCACGAGCGAGCCGGCAGGTACTGACACCAGCAAGACCAAGAAAGCTCTTTCGTCAATGTTCCACCCATGAGCAACCACCCACCACACGGACGGCGATGGCGTGGCACCTGAACCACCCACCCACCAGCAAACACCAGCGGACGAGGGTTGGTAGCTCCTTAGAAAGGAGGTGATCCAGCCGCACCTTCCGGTACGGCTACCTTGTTACGACTTAGTCCCAATCGCCAGTCCCACCTTCGACCACTCCCCCCGCGAACGGTTGGGCCATGGGCTTCGGGTGTTACCGACTTTCGTGACTTGACGGGCGGTGTGTACAAGGCCCGGGAACGTATTCACCGCAGCGTTGCTGATCTGCGATTACTAGCGACTCCGACTTCATGGGGTCGAGTTGCAGACCCCAATCCGAACTGAGACCGGCTTTTTGGGATTCGCTCCACCTTACGGTATCGCAGCCCTTTGTACCGGCCATTGTAGCATGCGTGAAGCCCAAGACATAAGGGGCATGATGATTTGACGTCATCCCCACCTTCCTCCGAGTTGACCCCGGCAGTCTCCCATGAGTCCCCGGCATAACCCGCTGGCAACATGGGACGAGGGTTGCGCTCGTTGCGGGACTTAACCCAACATCTCACGACACGAGCTGACGACAACCATGCACCACCTGTGCACGAGTGTCCAAAGAGACCACCATCTCTGGTGGCTTCTCGTGCATGTCAAGCCTTGGTAAGGTTCTTCGCGTTGCATCGAATTAATCCGCATGCTCCGCCGCTTGTGCGGGCCCCCGTCAATTCCTTTGAGTTTTAGCCTTGCGGCCGTACTCCCCAGGCGGGGCACTTAATGCGTTTGCTGCGGCACGGAACTCGTGGAATGAGCCCCACACCTAGTGCCCAACGTTTACGGCATGGACTACCAGGGTATCTAATCCTGTTCGCTCCCCATGCTTTCGCTCCTCAGCGTCAGTTGCGGCCCAGAGACCTGCCTTCGCCATCGGTGTTCCTCCTGATATCTGCGCATTCCACCGCTACACCAGGAATTCCAGTCTCCCCTACCGCACTCTAGTCTGCCCGTACCCGATGCAAGCTCGAGGTTGAGCCTCGAGTTTTCACACCAGACGCGACAAACCGCCTACGAGCTCTTTACGCCCAATAATTCCGGACAACGCTTGCGCCCTACGTATTACCGCGGCTGCTGGCACGTAGTTAGCCGGCGCTTCTTCTGCAGGTACCGTCACTTGCGCTTCTTCCCTGCTGAAAGAGGTTTACAACCCGAAGGCCTTCATCCCTCACGCGGCGTCGCTGCATCAGGCTTTCGCCCATTGTGCAATATTCCCCACTGCTGCCTCCCGTAGGAGTCTGGGCCGTGTCTCAGTCCCAGTGTGGCCGGTCGCCCTCTCAGGCCGGCTACCCGTCGTCGCCTTGGTAGGCCATCACCCCACCAACAAGCTGATAGGCCGCGAGCCCATCCCTGACCGAAAAACTTTCCAACCACCCCCATGCGAAGGCGGCTCATATCCGGTATTAGCCCCGGTTTCCCGGAGTTATCCCGAAGTCAAGGGCAGGTTACTCACGTGTTACTCACCCGTTCGCCACTAATCCACCCAGCAAGCTGGGCATCATCGTTCGACTTGCATGTGTTAAGCACGCCGCCAGCGTTCGTCCTGAGCCAGGATCAAACTCTCCGTAAATGAACAACGCCCACCACCAGGACAAACCCAGCAGTGAACAATCCATACGAAGCGAACCCCAACAGGGTTCACAAAACTGGCATCAACACGAAAGATGACATCATCTTCCGAAATCAACCAAAGGAATCCCAGACACAACCAACCCAACCACCCGGACGGGCAACCAGGCCAGCCATGCCACAGGGACA
>NZ_FTMI01000008.1:0-239134 GCF_900155925.1 Cellulosimicrobium funkei | reverse complement strand
GATGACATCATCTTCCGAAATCAACCAAAGGAATCCCAGACACAACCAACCCAACCACCCGGACGGGCAACCAGGCCAGCCATGCCACAGGGACAAAAAATTTGGCATTGACTAACAAGCACACTGTTGAGTTCTCAAACAACCGACACACACCAACTCAGCACCACCCGACCGGGCAGAACCTCGCTTGGGGCAACTTCTCCAATCTACCAGATCCTCGGTGTCCCTTCCAACTCGGTGTTCCGAACTCGGAGGGCCGGCCGTGGAGCCAGCAGCCTCGAACATCCTCAGGGCGCGCGAAGCGCCCTGACGATCTTCGAGGGGACCGCCCGGGGGACCAGCCACCGTCTCGGATGATCGAGACCCGGTGTCCGTTCCTCCCTGCCGGGCGAACGTCGAGAACACTACACGCGCTCCGCGGGAGTGCCAAATCCGCTCCGTGCCGTCCTCGCGGGACCCGACGCAGGAGGGGCCGGCACCGCTCGACGCGGCCCGGCCCCTCCTGTCCCTCGCCCTCCGGATCAGCCGGCGACGGCGACCCCGAGGGTCTTCTTGCCCCGGCGCAGGAGCGCGAACCGTCCGTGCAGCAGGTCGTCCGCCCCGAGCGTCACGTCCTCACCGGTGACCTTGACGTTGTTGACGTACGCGCCGCCCTCCGCGACCGCCCGGCGCGCCGCCCCCTTCGACGCGACGAGGCCCGACGCCACCAGGAGGTCGACGACCGGGTCGCCGACCTGCGCCGTCGCGCGCGGCAGCTCGGCGACCGCCGCCTCGAGCGTGCGCTCGTCGAGGGCGTCGAGCTCGCCACGCCCGAACAGCGCCTGGCTCGCCGCGATGACCGCGTCGGTCGCCGCCGCCCCGTGCACGAGCGTCGTCACGTCGGCGGCGAGCGTGCGCTGCGCCTCCCGCGCCCCCGGCCGCTCCCGGACCGCGGCCTCGAGCTCCGCGATCTCCTCGCGCGAGCGGAAGGTGAAGATCTTCAGGAAGCGCACGACGTCGTCGTCCGCCGCGTTGAGCCAGAACTGGTAGAACGCGTACGGGCTCATCATGTCGGCGTCGAGCCAGACGGCGCCGCCCTCGGTCTTGCCGAACTTCGTGCCGTCGGCCTTCGTGATGAGCGGCGTCGTCATGACGTGCACCGACGCGCCCTCCGTCCGACGGATGAGGTCGACGCCCGAGAGCAGGTTGCCCCACTGGTCGTTCCCGCCGGTCTGCAGCGTGACCCCGTGGCGCAGGTAGAGCTCGTGGAAGTCGATGCCCTGGAGGATCTGGTAGCTGAACTCCGTGAAGCTGATGCCCTCGTCCGAGCTCAGGCGGCGCGCCACCGTGTCCTTGGCGAGCATCGTGCCGAGGCGGTAGTGCTTGCCCACGTCGCGCAGGAAGTCGATCGCCGACATCTCCGAGATCCAGTCGAGGTTGTTGACGACGCGCGCCGCGTTCTCCCCCTCGAAGTCCAGGAAGCGCGAGACCTGGCCGCGCAGGCGCTCGGTCCAGTCGGCGACCGTCTCCTTCGAGTTGAGCACCCGCTCCCCCGACTGGCGCGGGTCGCCGATCATGCCCGTCGCGCCGCCCACGAGCGCGATCGGCCGGTGGCCGGCGAGCTGGAGGTGGCGCAGCAGGAGGAGCTGGACCAGGTGCCCGTGGTGCAGGCTCGGCGCCGTCGGGTCGAAGCCGCAGTAATAGGTGATCGGGCCCTCGGCCAGCGCGGCGCGCAGCGCGGCCTCGTCGGTGGACTGCGCCACCAGGCCTCGCCATTGCAGCTCGTCGAGAACGTCGCTCACTTCTGCTCCTTCGTCGAGTGCCCGCCGTGCGGGCACGAGGGTGCGGCCCCGTCCGGGCCGCGGGTCCTAGTCTGCCGTGCCGGACGCCGTCGCCCCGCCACCGCCCACCTCGCGGGCGGCGCCGGACCGTGTGCCGCGCGTCGACGGCCCCGGCTCAGCGGGACCGCGCGCTCACGCGGCGGTAGGCGGACACCGTCGGGTCCCCCGCGAGCCAGTAGCGCCAGGGGAACAGCTCGCCGTCCCCGCCGTCGCCCGACACGCCCACGCGCGGTCCCGTGGCGATCGGCGGCCGGTGCGGCCCGTCCGTCGCCCGGTGCAGCACGAGCTCGCCGTCCGGGTCCGTCAGCTCCGCGCCGTAGTGGCGCAGGTCGAGGTCGAGCGCGACCGCGAGGCGCGCCGGGCCACGCGCGATCTGACGGTCCGAGTCGCACCGGCCCGCGGCCACCCGGCGAGACCGGGCGAGCCCGACGCCGTCGGTCACCTCCCCGGCCCTCAGCAGGACGGCGGACGCGCGGCCCACCGGCCCGCACACGACGTTGACGCAGTGGTGCAGACCCAGGTGGCGGTAGACGTAGAGGCGGCCCGGCTCGCCGAACATGGCGCGGTTGCGCTCGGTGCGCCCGCGGAAGGCGTGGGAGCCCGGGTCGCGCTCGCCGTCGTACGCCTCGACCTCGGTGATCCGCAGCGTGACGTCGCCCTCGGCGCTGCGCCGCGTGAGCAGGGCGCCCAGGAGGTCGCGCGCGACCTCGTGCACGTCGCGCGCGTACCAGCCGCGCGCCGGGGCGTCCCACGGCCCGACGACGCGCGCGCCCCCGGCCTCGCTCGTCCCGGTCGCGGCACCTGTCGTGGTGCCCGCCGCCGTGCTCGTCACCGTGCCCGTCGCCGCGCTCCCCGCAGTGTCTGTCGCCGTGTCCGTCGCAGTGTCCGTCCAGGCTTCCGCCGGCATGCCACCACCTCCCGTCCCGGGCAATCTACGCCTCGCCGCCCACGTCCGTGCGGGGCGCGGTCGGGCCCGGGCCGGGCGCCGTCCGCCCGGTGCGCACGAGCCGACCCCACCCGTCGAGGACGACGTCCGCGCGCTCGCGCGTGCCGTTGCGGCGGTAGTGCTCGCGCTCCGCGACCATCCACGCGAGCCAGTGGTCGCGCTGGTCCTCGCCGTCCCGGTCGAGGCCGCGCCGGAGCCGGACGTCGTCCGGCGCCTCGACCCACACGCGCAGCGCCGCGACCTGGTCGGCCTCGCGCCGCCCCGCCCCGCAGCCCTCGACCACGAGGTACGGCGCGGCCGGGACGTCGTGCCACTCGGCGAAGCGGTCGAGGTGCCAGTCGTACCGGCGGTACCGCCCGGCACGGCCCGCGGCGAGCGGCGTCAGCACCCACGCGTCGAGCCGCGCCCAGGCGGGCTCGAGGCCGCGCCAGCCCTCGTAGAGGTCGTCCATGTGGAGCACCTGGGCGGGCAGCGCGCCCCCGAGCTGGGCCGCGAGGGTCGTCTTGCCCGAGCCCGCGGGCCCGTCCACCACGACGAGGCGCGTGCCCGACGCCGTCGGCTCCCCCGCGGCGAGCGCGCCCGGGCCGGGCGGGCCGAGGCGCGGGACGGCGTCGCGCACCTGGCGGACGAGCTCGGCGAGGACGTCCGGACCGACGCTCACGCCCGCGCCGCCGG
Source organism: Cellulosimicrobium funkei (assembly GCF_900155925.1). Taxonomy (NCBI): domain Bacteria; kingdom Bacillati; phylum Actinomycetota; class Actinomycetes; order Micrococcales; family Promicromonosporaceae; genus Cellulosimicrobium; species Cellulosimicrobium funkei. The sequence continues at coordinate 235,693 of NZ_FTMI01000008.1, read as the reverse complement.
GCACGCGCACCGCACCGCGAGCCGGGGCACCGTCAGTCCTGGGCCCAGAAGCGGTACTCGGCCGAGCGCTCCTTCGCGGCCTCGAGCTGCTCGGCGACCCGCACCGGGGCGGTGCCGCCCACGGCGTCGCGGGACGCGAGCGAGCCCTCGACGCTCAGCACGTCGCGCACGCCCGGCGTGAGGTGCTCGGAGATGGACGCGAGGTCGTCGTCCGAGAGGTCCCACAGCTCGATGCCGCGCTCCTCGCACGTGCGCACGCACGCGCCCGCGACCTCGTGCGCGACGCGGAACGGCACGCCCTCACGCACGAGCCACTCGGCGACGTCCGTCGCGAGCGAGAACCCCTGCGGCGCGAGCGACGCCATCCGGTCGGTGTCGAACTCGAGGGTCGCGACCATGCCGGAGAACGCGGGCAGGAGCACCTCGAGCGTGTCGACCTGGTCGAACACCGGCTCCTTGTCCTCCTGGAGGTCGCGGTTGTACGCGAGCGGCAGGCCCTTGAGCGTCGCGAGCAGGCCCGCCAGGTCGCCGATGAGGCGGCCCGCCTTGCCGCGCGCGAGCTCGGCGACGTCGGGGTTCTTCTTCTGCGGCATGATGCTCGACCCCGTGGAGTAGGAGTCGTGCAGGCGCACGAAGCCGAACTCCTTCGTCGCCCAGAGGATGACCTCCTCCGCGAGGCGCGAGAGGTCGACCCCGAGCATCGCGGCGACGAACGCGAACTCCGCGACGACGTCGCGCGACGCGGTGCCGTCGATCGAGTTCTCGACCGGGCCGTCGAACCCGAGCTCCGCGGCGACCGCGGCCGGGTCCAGGCCCAGCGACGAGCCCGCGAGCGCCCCCGACCCGTACGGCGAGCGCGCGGCGCGCACGTCCCAGTCGATGAACCGGTCGACGTCGCGCAGCAGCGGCCACGCGTGGGCGAGCAGGTGGTGCGCGAGGAGCACCGGCTGGGCGTGCTGGAGGTGCGTGCGGCCGGGCATGGCCGCGCCCGGGTGCGCGGCGGCCTGCTCGATGAGCGCGTCGACGACGTCGAGGACGAGTCGCGCGATCGTGCGCGCCTCGTCGCGCAGGTACATGCGCGTGAGCGTCGCGATCTGGTCGTTGCGCGACCGGCCCGCGCGCAGCTTGCCCCCGAGCTCGGGCCCGGCACGCTCGATGAGCCCGCGCTCCAGCGCGGTGTGCACGTCCTCGTCGTCGGCGGCCGCGACGAACGCGCCCGACGCGACGTCCTCGCGCAGGCGCTCGAGCGCCGCGAGCATGCCGTCGAGCTCGTCGTCGTCGAGCAGGCCGGCCGCGTGCAGGACCTTCGCGTGGGCCTTCGAGCCCGCGACGTCCTGGCCCGCGAGGCGCCAGTCGAAGTGCGTGGACTTGCTCAGCGCGGCCAGCGCGTCGGCGGGGCCGCCCGCGAACCGGCCGCCCCACAGGCTGACGCGCGCCGTCTCGGTCGGCTCGACGGCGGTGCCGTCCTGGTCGTCGTGCGTGCTCACAGCGCTCCCGTCCCGAGGTCCACACCGTTGCCGAACTTCTCGTCGCGCGCGGCGGCGAGCTTCGCGGTGAGACCGTAGATCTCGATGAATCCCTTGGCCTGCGACTGGTCGAACGAGTCGCCCTCGTCGTACGTCGCGAGGTTGAAGTCGTAGAGGCTCGCGTCCGAGCGCCGGCCCGTGACGGTCGCGCGCCCGCCGTGCAGCACGAGGCGCACGTCGCCGGACACGTAGCGCTGGGTGTCGTCGACGAACACGTCGAGCGAGCGCTTGAGCGGGCTGAACCACATGCCGTCGTAGACGAGCTCGGTCCAGCGCTGCTCGACGCCGCGCTTGAAGCGGGCCTGCTCGCGCTCGAGGGTGACGTTCTCGAGCTCCTGGTGCGCGGCGATGAGGGCGATCGCGCCCGGCGCCTCGTAGACCTCGCGCGACTTGATGCCCACCAGCCGGTCCTCGACGATGTCGATCCGCCCGACGCCCTGGGCGCCCGCGCGGCGGTTCATCTCCTGGATCGCCTGCAGCGGGGTCACCGCGACGCCGTCGAGCGCGACCGGGACGCCCTGCTCGAACGTGACGACGACCTCGTCCGCGACGGGCGGGAACGTGGGGTCGTCGGTGTAGTTGTAGACGTCCTTGGTCGGCGCGTTCCAGATGTCCTCGAGGAAGCCGGTCTCGACCGCGCGCCCCCACACGTTCTGGTCGATCGAGAACGGGTTGTGCTTCGTCGTGGCGATGGGCAGCGCGTGCTTCTCCGCGTACTCGATGGCCTTCTCGCGCGTCAGCGCGAGGTCGCGCACGGGCGCGATCATCTTGAGCTCGGGCGCGAGGGACGTCGTCGCGACCTCGAAGCGCACCTGGTCGTTGCCCTTGCCCGTGCAGCCGTGCGCGACGGTCGTCGCGCCGAACTGGCGCGCCGCGCGCACGAGGTGCTTGACGATGACCGGACGCGACAGCGCCGAGACGAGCGGGTACCGGTCGAGGTACAGGGCGTTCGCGCGCAGCGCGGGCATGCAGTACTCCGCCGCGAACTCGTCGCGCGCGTCGGCGACGTACGCCTCGACGGCGCCGCAGTCCAGGGCACGCTGCCGGATGACCTCGAGGTCCTCCCCACCCTGGCCGACGTCGACCGCGACGGCGACAACCTCGGCGCCCGTGGCCTCGGCGATCCAGCCGATGGCCACCGACGTGTCCAGGCCGCCCGAGTAGGCGAGCACGACGCGTTCAGTCATGACGGTCTCTTTCTGTGACGTGCGGGTGGGGTCCGGGGTCCAGTCTCGCAGGGCGCCGCGGCCGCGCGGGGCGTGGGCCGACGGCGGTCAGTCCGGCGTGCCGGGGACGGGCCCGCCGTGGGGTCCGGAGAGCTCGAGGAAGCGCCGCGCGAGGTCCGCGCCGCCGTCGGGGTCGCGCGCGATGACGAGGATCGTGTCGTCGCCCGCGATGCAGCCGAGCACGTGCGGGAGCACGGAGTGGTCGATCGCCGACGCGAGGTAGTTCGCGGCACCGGGGGGCGTGCGCAGCACGACGAGGTTCGCGGACGCCTCGGCGGACACGAGCATCTCCGAGCACAGGCGCGCGAGCCGGGCCGCGAGGTACTCGGGCGACTCCGCGGTCTGCACGCTGCGGTCCCCGCCCTCCCCCGGCACCGCGTACACGAGCGCGCCCGAGGCGCCGCGCACCTTCTCCGCGCGCAGCTCGATGAGGTCGCGCGACAGCGTCGCCTGGGTCACCGACAGGCCCTCGCGCTCGAGCTCGCGCGCGAGCTCCGCCTGGGAGTGGATCTCGGTGCGGCGCACGATCTCGGCGATGCGCGCGTGGCGCGCCGTCTTCGTCGTCGCCGTGCGGGCCTCGGTCACGACCGCTCCAGGAGGAACGTGAGCAGCGCCTTCTGCGCGTGCAGCCGGTTCTCCGCCTCGTCCCACACCGCCGAGCGGGGGCCGTCGATCACCTCGGCGGTGATCTCCTTGCCGCGGTAGGCGGGCAGGCAGTGCAGCACGATCGCGTCGGGCTGCGCGTATGCGAGGAGCTCGTCGTTCACCTGGTACGGCACGAACGGCAGGGCGCGGTCCTCGGCCTCCGCCTCGTCGCCCATCGACACCCACGTGTCGGTCGCGACGACGTCCGCCCCCGCGACGGCCTCGACGGGGTCGGCCGTGACGAGCACCGAGCCGCCGGTCTCGGCCGCGATCCGCTCGGCGTCGGCGACGAAGACCGGGTGCGGCGGGTACCCGTCCGGTGTGCCGACCCGCACGTGCAGGCCCGCGGTCGCGCCGCCGAGCAGGTAGGAGTGCGCCATGTTGTTCGCGCCGTCGCCGACGTACGCGAGCGTCTGGCCCGCGAGCGCGCCCGTCCCGCCGCGGAGCTGGGCGATCGTCAGGAGGTCCGCGAGGATCTGGCACGGGTGGAAGTCGTCGGTGAGCGCGTTGACGACCGGGACCCGGCTGATCGCCGCCATCTCCTCGATCCGGTCCTGGCCGAAGGTGCGCCACACGATGGCGGACGCCTGCCGGTCGAGGACGCGCGTGACGTCCGCGACGGACTCGCGCACCCCGACCTGGGCGAGCCGGCCGTCCACGACGACCGGGAAGCCGCCGAGCTCGGCGATGCCCGTCGCGAACGAGAGCTGCGTGCGCAGCGTCGGCTTGTCGAACAGGACGGCCACGCCCTGCGGCCCGGCGAGCGGCTGGCGGAACGTGCGGTCGTCGCGGAACGCGAGGCCGATCTCGAGGACCTGACGCTGCTCGGCGGGCGTGAGGTCGTCGTCGCGCAGGAAGTGCCGGGGGGCCATCAGGAGCTCCTCGTCGTGGGGTCGGTCGTGGGGGTGGTGGGTGCGCCGGCCGGGGCGGCGGGGTCCTCGGGGAGCGCGACCGCGGCGAAGAACGCGACGACGTCGCGCGCCTGGTCGGCCGTGAGGACGAGCGGCGGCGCGAGCCGGATCGCGTCGGGCGCGACGGCGTTGACGACGAAGCCCGCGTCGAGCGCCGCGCGCGCGACGTCGGCCGCGACGGGCCGCGTGAGCTGCACGGCGAGCAGGAGGCCGCGGCCCCGAACGCCCGCGACGAGCGGGTTCCCGGCCGCGACGATGCCGTCGCGCAGGAGCGCCCCGACGGCCCGCACGTTCTCGAGGAGCCCGTCGCGCTCGATCACCCCGAGCGTCGCGAGCGCCGCCGCCGCCGCCACGGGGTTGCCGCCGAACGTCGTCCCGTGCTGGCCGCGGCCCAGCAGCGTCGCCGCGCGCTCGCCGTACGCGACCACTGCACCGACGGGGAACCCGCCGCCGAGGCCCTTGGCGAGCGTGACGACGTCGGGCACGACGCCGCCACCCACCTCCGGCTGCTGGTAGGCGAACCACGAGCCGGTGCGCCCGACGCCGGTCTGCACCTCGTCGAGGACGAGCAGCGCGCCGTGGCGCGCGGTGAGCTCGCGCGCGGCGACGAGGTAGCCCGGCGAGAGCGCGCGCACGCCGGCCTCGCCCTGCACGGGCTCGACGACGAGCGCCGCGACCTCGCCGCGGGCCGCCACGGCCGCGGGCGAGAAGGCCTCCTCGAGCGCGGCGACGTCGTCGAACGCGACGAACTCGACGCCGCCGGGGAGCGGCTCGAACGGCTCGCGGTACGCGGCCTTCGACGTCAGCGCGAGCGCGCCCATCGTCCGCCCGTGGAAGCCGCCCTGGAGCGCGAGGACCCGCGTGCGGCCCGTGCGGCGCGTCATCTTGAACGCCGCCTCGTTCGCCTCCGTGCCCGAGTTCGTGAAGAACACGCGCGACCCCTCGGGCGCCTCCGCGAGCGCGAGCAGGCGCTCGGCGAGCGCGATCTGCGTCGGGGTGCCGAAGAAGTTCGAGACGTGCCCGAGCGTGCCGAGCTGGGCCGAGACCGCCGCCGTGAGCGTCGGGTGCGCGTGGCCGAGCGCGTTGACCGCGATGCCCGCGAGCAGGTCGAGGTACCGCTTCCCGTCGGCGTCCCACACGTACGCGCCCTCGCCGCGCACGAGGACGCGCTGCGGCGGGCCGAACGTGTCCATGACCGCGTGGGTGTAGCGGTCGGTCCACTGCGCGACGGAGCCGTCGGCCGGGGCCGTCACGGTGGTCGTCGGTGCGGGCGCGGGCGCGCCCGTCGGGTGGTCGAGCGCGTTCACGCGGCCCCTCCGGCGGTCGTGGTGAGCGCGGGCGCCGGCGCGCCCGCGGCGTCGGGGACGACCATCGTCCCGTTGCCCTGGGTGGTGAAGACCTCGAGCAGCGTCGAGTGCGGCACGCGGCCGTCGATGACCGTCGCCGCGGGGACCCCGCCCTCGACGGCGCGCAGGCACGCCTCCATCTTGGGGACCATGCCCGCCGAGAGCGACGGCAGGAGCGCCGCGAGCTCGGAGCGCGTGATCTGCGCGACGAGCGACCCGCGGTCCGGCCACGACGTGTACAGGCCCTCGACGTCGGTCAGGACGACGAGCTTCTTCGCGCCGAGCGCGACCGCGAGCGCCGCGGCCGCGGTGTCCGCGTTGACGTTGAGCACCTGGGTCGGGTCCTCGAGGTCGGGGGCGATGGTCGACACGACGGGAATGCGGCCGGCGTCGAGCAGGTCCTGGACCGCGGACGGGTGCACCTCGACGACGTCGCCGACGAGACCGACGTCGACCGGCTCGCCGTCGACGGTCGCGTGCCGGCGCTGGGCCTGCAGCAGGCCGCCGTCCTCGCCCGAGAGCCCGACGGCGTACGGGCCGTGCGCGTTGATGAGGCCGACGAGCTCGCGCGACACCTGGCCGGTGAGGACCATGCGGACGACGTCCATCGCCTCCGGCGTCGTCACGCGCAGGCCCCCGCGGAACTCGGACTCGATGCCGAGCCGGTCGAGCATCGCGGAGATCTGCGGGCCCCCGCCGTGCACGACGACCGGGCGCAGCCCGACGCGGCGCAGGAACACCATGTCCTCGGCGAACGCGGCCTTGAGCGTGTCGTCGACCATGGCGTTGCCGCCGTACTTGACGACGACGAGCGCGCCGGCGAACTCCTCGAGCCAGGGCAGGGCCTCGACGAGCACCTCGGCCTTCTGCTCGGGGCGCAGGTCGGTGCGGGTGTCGAACGCGGCGTCGTCCGGGTGGGGCGTGGGCGTGGTGGGGTCGCTCATGAGGAGTACGCGCTGTTCTCGTGGACGTAGTCGTGCGTGAGGTCGTTGGTCCAGACGGTCGCGCTCGCGGAGCCGGCGTGCAGGTCGATCTCGACGCGCACCTCGCGCTCGGCCGCGAGGTCGACGAGCTCGCGGGGCTCGCCCACTCCCCCGGCCCGGCAGACCTGGACGCCGTTGACCGACACGTCGAGCAGGAGCGCGTCGAACGGCGCGACGTCCTCGGGGACGGTCCCGACGGCGGACACGATGCGGCCCCAGTTCGGGTCGTTGCCGAAGATCGCGGCCTTGAACAGGTTGGACCGCGTCACGGCGCGCGCGACGGCGACCGCGGCGTCCTCGCTGGCCGCGTTGACAACTGTGACGGCGACGTCGTGGCTCGCGCCCTCGGCGTCGGCGACGAGCTGGCGCGCGAGCGACCCGCACGCCTCGGTGACGGCGTCGGTGAGCGCGTCGAGACCGACCTCGACCCCCGACGCGCCCGAGGCGAGCAGGATCACGGTGTCGTTCGTCGACATGCAGCCGTCGGAGTCGACGCGGTCGAACGTCGTGCGGGTCGCGGCCCGCAGCGCGGCGTCGGCCGTCGCGGCGTCGACGACGGCGTCCGTCGTCAGCACGCAGAGCATGGTCGCGAGGCCCGGCGCGAGCATGCCCGCGCCCTTCGCCATGCCGCCCACGGACCACGTCGCGGCGCCGTCCGTCGCGGTGGCGTCGGTGACCTCGCGGACCACCGCCACCGTCTTCGGCACGGTGTCCGTCGTCATGATCGCGAGCGCGGCGTCGCCGCCGCCGTCGACCGCGGCGACCGGGTCCGCGAGCGCCGCCGCGGCGGCGTCGACGCCCGCGAGGAGCGTGTCCATGGGCAGCCGCACGCCGATGAGGCCCGTCGAGCAGACGAGCACGTCGCCCGCCGACGTCGCGAGGACGTCGGCGACGTGCTCCGCCGTGCGGTGCGTGTCGGCGAAGCCCTCCGGCCCGGTGCACGCGTTCGCGCCGCCCGAGTTGAGCACGACGGCCGTCGCGCGCCCGTCGCGCACGGCCTGGCGCGTCCAGGCGACCGGCGCCGCGAACACGCGGTTCGTCGTGAGGACGGCCGCGGCGACGTCGAGCGGCCCGTCGTTGACGACGAGCGCGACGTCGCGCGCGCCCGTGGACTTGAGCCCGGCGGCGACGCCGGCGGCCCGGAAGCCCTGCGGGGTGGTGACGGTCACGGGGCGACCCCCTCGGTCGTGAGGCCCGCCGTCTGCGGCAGGCCGAGCGCGATGTTCATGGACTGCACCGCGGCGCCCGCGGTGCCCTTGACGAGGTTGTCGATCGCCGTGACGGTGACGACGCGGCCCGCCGCGTGGTCGACCGCGACCTGGACGAGCGCGGTGTTCGCGCCGAGGGTCATCGCCGTCGTCGGCCACTGCCCCGCAGACAGCACGCGGACGAACGGCTCTCCCACGTACGCGTCCTCCCAGGCCTGGCGGACGCGCGCGTCGAGCGCCGCGGGGTCGAGGCGCGCGGCGTCGTCGGACAGGCGCGCCGTCACCGTGGCGAGGATGCCGCGCGACATGGGCACGAGTGTCGGCGTGAACGAGATGCTCACGGCCGGGGCTCCGGCGGCCCGCAGGTTCTGCGCGATCTCCGGGATGTGCCGGTGCGACCCGCCGACGGCGTACGGCTGCGCCGACCCGAGCGCCTCGGACGCGAGCAGGTGCGGCTTGAGCGACCTCCCCGCGCCCGAGTACCCGTTGGCGAGCACCGCGACGAGGTCCGTGCCCTCGACGAGCCCGGCGGCGACGCCCGGCTGGATGCCGAGCGTGACAGCCGTGACGTTGCACCCGGGGACGGCCACGCGCCGCGCACCGGCGAGCCGCTCACGCTGCCTGGTCTCGGTCGCCGCGGCACCCGGCACGTTCGTCAGCAGGAGCTCCGGCAGCCCGTACGGCCACGTGCCCGCGTGCTCGGAGCCGTAGAACGCCGACCAGTCCGCCGCGGACTCGAGCCGGTGGTCCGCGCCGAGGTCGAGCACGAGCACGTCATCGGGGAGCTGCGCCGCGATCTCGCCCGAGGCACCGTGCGGCAGCGCGAGGACGACGACGTCGTGCCCCACGAGGTGCTCGACCGCCGTCGGCAGGAGCACGCGGTCGGCCAGGGATCGCAGGTGCGGCTGGTGCTCGCCGAGGAGCGTGCCCGCGTTGCTGTGCGCCGTCACGGCGCCGATCTCCACCTCGGGGTGCCCGGCGAGCAGGCGGAGCGTCTCCCCGCCCGCGTACCCGGACGCACCCGCGACCGCGACTCTGATCGTCATATGCATCACTATACATACTTATGCAACGGTCGGGCCGGAGGTCCCGCCCCACGGTACGCGGGGTCGAGCTGGTGGGGTCAACGGTCCGCGGGTCACGTCCGCGGATCGGCATCGGCCTCCAGCCCCGCGGCCGGTCCGCCGGACTCGTCCGAGCCGACATGCGGTGACGACAAGCGAGAAGTGGCCCCACGAGCGGGGCTCGGAGGGGCCACTTCTCGCTTCTCAGCGGAACGTCCGGGACCGAGGCGACGGGCCGAGCCTGACCGAACCGCCGGGCCTGACCTCGGTCGTGCGGTGCGGGACAGGACGAGCGGTGGGGTCGGACCGTGCGCGAAGGACGTCAAGGCGCACTCCTTCGACCTCCGCCCGGAAGACCAGGGCGACGGTGCGCCAGTCCGAGCGCACGGTCCGACCCCACCGCGGACCCGACCCTGCGGGCCGTGGATACCTGCAGACCCGCGGACCCGACCCTGCGGGCCGTAGATCCCCGCAGACCCGCGAACCCGACCTCAGGCCGCCGCCGCGCAGACCGCGCGGACGGCCGCTCCCAGGACGGACGCGTCACGACCCACGGTCCAGCGCGGGCCGCCGTCGGGGCCGCGGTGCTCGAGGTAGGTCACCGCGGTCGCGTCGCTCCCGCTGCCGACGGACTGCTGGGTGAGCGAGAGGACCTCCACCGGGCGGCCGAGGCGGGCCAGCGCGTCGACGAGGGCGTCGACCGCGCCGGTGCCCGTCCCGGACGTGGCGACGCTCTCGCCGTCGACCGTGATTTCGAGGTCGAGGTGCTCCGTCCCGCCGTCAGCGCGCCGGCTCGTCCATGCGACGGGCGCGACGGCGCCCGGGCGCGCGTAGGCCGCGTCGAACAGCGCGAGGAGGACGTCGGGCGTCACCTCGGCACCGGTGGCGTCGGCGTGCTCCTGGACACGGCGCGCGAGGTCCACCTGGAGGCCCCGGGGCAGGTCCAGGCCGTGGACGGACTGCAGCACGTACGCGACGCCGCCCTTCCCGGACTGGCTGTTCACGCGCACGAGGGCCTCGTACGACCTCCCGAGGTCCGCGGGGTCGACCGGCAGGTACGGCACGCGCCACGGCGCGACCGCGGGGTCGAGGCCGGCCGCCGCGGCGTCGGCCCGGTGCCGCGCCATCCCCTTGCGGATCGCGTCCTGGTGGGTGCCGGAGTAGGCGGTGTGCACCAGGTCGCCCACGTACGGGTGGCGCGGGTGGACGTCGATCCGGTTGCACGCCACGACGACGTCGCGGATCGCGTCGAGGTCGGAGAAGTCGACCATCGGGTCGACGCCCTGCGCGTGCAGGTTGAGGCCCAGCGTCACGAGGTCGACGTTCCCGGTGCGCTCGCCGTTGCCGAACAGGCACCCCTCGACGCGCTGCGCGCCCGCGAGGACCGCGAGCTCGGCGCACGCGACGCCGGTGCCCCGGTCGTTGTGCGGGTGGACCGAGAGGATCACGCCGTCGCGGCGCGCGAGGTTCCGGTCCATGTACTCGATCTGGTCGGCGTAGACGTTGGGCGTCGCGACCTCGACCGTGGCGGGGAGGTTGAGGACGACGGGCCGCTCGGGCGTCGCGTCCCAGAGCGTCGTCATGCGGTCGCACACGTCGAGCACGTAGTCGGGCTCGGTGAGGTTGAACACCTCGGGCGAGAACTCGAACCGGACGCGCGGGTCGTCGCCGGCGTGGCGCAGCACCTCGGTCCCGGCGTCGGTGATCAGCCGGGCGAGCTCCTCGCGGTCGCGGCCGAGCACGACGTCCCGCCAGTCGGGCGCCGTCGCGGCGTACACGTGGACGACGACCGGGTTGCGCAGCCCGCGCACGGACTCGACCGTGCGCGCGATGAGGTCGGCGCGCGCGGCGGTGAACACGACGACGGTCAGGTGCTCGGGCGCGAGGTCGGTCTCGGCGAGCAGGCGCACGAAGTCGAAGTCGGTCTGCGACGCCGACGGGTAGCCCACCTCGATCTCGGTGTACCCCATCGCGACGAGCAGCTCGAAGAAGCGGCGCTTGCGCGCCGGGTCCATCGGTTCCGCGAGCGCCTGGTTGCCGTCGCGCAGGTCGACGGGGACCCACAGCGGCGCCTGGGTGAGCCGGCGGTTCGGCCAGCGGCGGTCGGGCAGGTCGGGCACGTCGACACGGGCGTGGACGTCGGCGTAGCGGGACGACGGCATGGGCGACGGGCGCTGCCGGTTCCACGGCGGCGTGGTCCTGGCGGCGGGGCGGTCCGTGCGGGCGGGCGTGGTGGAGACGGTCATGGCGGTCCTTCGGCTGGAGCCCCGGGGTGGCGGGGCGCGGGACGACCGGCGCACGACGGACCCCCACGGCGGGGGGCCGGTCCGGTCAGACCCCGCCGTGGCGCCGAAGGAGGAGCGCCGTCCAGGACATGCGGGGTACGCTAGCGCCGATCAAGTCCTCAGACAACCTGAGAGGTCTCCATGACCGCGCTGCAGCGACGCCCCCTGGCCGACCAGGCCGCCGAGCTCCTGCTCGAACGCGTGCGATCCGGTGCCTGGCCCCTCGACCACCGGCTGCCCGGGGAGCAGGCGCTCGCCGCCGAGCTCGGTGTGGGCCGCTCGACCGTCCGCGAGGCGATCCGCCAGCTCGCGGGCCGCGGCGTCCTTGACAGCAGGCAGGGCTCGGGCGTGTACGTCGTCTCGACGGACACCACCGACGACTGGGACGAGGTGCTGCGCCGCGGCGAGATCGTCGACGTGCTCGAGGTGCGCGCCGCGCTGGAGGCGGAGGCCGCGGGGCTCGCCGCCGCGCGCCGCACGCCCGCGGACCTGCGCACCATGACGACGGCGCTCGCCCGCCGCGGGCAGGTCACGGCGACGGCGTCGCCCGCCGAGTACGTTGACGCGGACCTCGCGTTCCACCGGGCGGTCGTCGACGCCGCGCACAACGCGGTGCTCGCCGAGCTCTTCGCGACCTTCGTCCCGCGCCTGCGTCGCGCGATGGTCGCCATGGTCGACCTCGACCGGACGGGCACGACGCACCGGGACGACCAGGACGCGCACGAGGCGATCCTGGACGCCGTCCGCGACCGGGACACCGGCCGCGCCGCGGCGGCGGCGCGCGAGCACCTCGCGGCCGTGCACGCGAAGGTCGCCGACCGAGGGCGACCGTGACCGCCGCGCGACCCTAGGCTGAGGCCATGCACGCGATCGTGGCCCGCGCGGCGGGCGGTCCCGAGGTCCTCGAGTACACCGAGCTGCCCGACCCGTCGCCGGGCCCGGGGCAGCTTCTCGTCCGCTCCGCGGTGGCGGGCGTGAACTTCATCGACACGTACAAGCGCTCCGGCGTGTACGCGATGGAGTACCCGCACGTCGTCGGGAGCGAGGGGGCCGGGGTCGTCGCCGAGGTGGGCGAGGGGGTCGAGGGGTTCGCCGTCGGCGACCGCGTCGTGTGGACCGAGGCGCCGGGGTCGTACGCCGACCTCGTCGTGGTGGACGCCGGGCAGGCGCTGCACGTGCCGGACGCCGTCTCGCTCGAGGACGCGACCGCCGTCGCGCTCCAGGGGCTCACGGCGCACTACCTGTGCACGTCGTCGTACCCCGTGCGTCCGGGCGACCGCGTGCTCGTGCACGCGGGCGCGGGCGGCGTCGGGCTGCTCCTGACGCAGATGCTCGTGGCGCGGGGCGCGCACGTGATCTCCACGGTCTCGACCCCCGAGAAGGCGGAGCTGTCCCGCGGCGCGGGCGCCGAGCACGCGATCCAGTACACGGCGTTCGCCGACCTCACCGCCGAGCTGCCCGAGGTCGTGCGGGGGCTCACGGGCGGCGAGGGCGTCGCGGCGGTGTACGACTCGGTCGGCAAGGACACGTTCGACGCGTCGCTCGCGTCGCTGCGCCGCCGCGGCACGCTCGTCCTCTACGGCGGCTCGTCGGGGCAGGTCCCCCCGTTCGACCCGCAGCGCCTCAACGCGGGCGGCTCGCTGTTCCTCACGCGGCCCAAGCTCGCCGACCACACGGCGACGCGCGCCGAGCTCGTCGAGCGCGCGACCGAGGTGCTCGGCGCCGTCGCGGGCGGCACGCTGCACGTGCGCGTCGGCGCGACGTTCCCGCTCGCCGACGCCGCCGACGCCCACCGCGCGCTCGAGGGACGGGCGACCACCGGCAAGGTGCTGCTCCGGCCCGCCGGGGCGGACGACGCTCCCGCCACCACGACCGGCACGACGACCGGCACGACGACCGGCACCGCGTGAGCTGGGACTGGGTGCCGCCGCGTCCCGGCGAGGAGGACGGCTCCGACGGCGGCCCCTCCCCCGCGCTGCGCCGCACCGTGACCGTGCTCGCCGTGCTGCTCACCGCGGTGTTCGTCGTCTACTACGTGACCGTGGCGGTGCGCCAGCAGGCGGACGCGTGCGTCGCCGACCGGCCCGCGGGCGTCGCGGTGCAGGACGTCGAGGCACGGTGGCGCTGGGTCCCGCCGGGCTACGCGTGCGAGTACGCCACCGCCGACCAGGACGTCGCCCGCGCCTGACGCGTGAGGCACCCCCACCACGACCGACGAGGACCGATGACCGACCTGCACGACCGCCCCCTGACCCTGCTCGGTGCCTACGCCCTCGCGGGCGTCCCCGACCCGGGCGGCTGGTACGCCGCCCTCGACGAGGACGGCCTCGGCGGCCTCGAGCACCCCGTCGACCCGGACGACCCGGGCGCGCTCGCGACGACCGCGGCCGCGCTGCCGGCGCACTGGGCGCTGCTGCCGACGACGGTCGCCGCGACGGCCCGCCGCGCCGGGGCCGACCGCTCCTACGGCCTCGCGTCCGACGACGAGGAGGGTCGGCGCGAGGCGGTCGACGGCGTCGCACGCGTCCTCGCGGCCGTGACCCGGCTCGCCGAGGCGGAGGGTCGACGACGCGTCGTCGCGGTCGAGCTCCAGTCCGCGCCCGGTCCGGGCCGCGGCTCCGGCGCGGCGCTCGCGCGCAGCCTCACCGAGCTGGCCGCCGTCGCGCCCGCCGGGCTGCCGCTCGTGGTGGAGCACTGCGACGCGCCACGCCCGTGGGGCGTCGCGGAGAAGGGCTTCCTCGCGCTCGACGACGAGATCGCCGCCGTCGCGCGCGCGGCCCGGGACACCGGCCACCCCCTGCACGTCGGGCTCAACTGGGGCCGGTCCGCCATCGAGGGGCGCAGCGCCGCGACGCCCGTCGAGCACGCGCGGGCGGCCGCGGGCGCGGGCCTCCTCGCGAGCGCGATGCTCTCCGGTGCCGCGGGCCGGGCCGGCCGGTGGGGCGCGCCGTGGGAGGACGCGCACGTGCCGCCTCACGGTCCGGACCCCGCGCTCCCCGGCCCGGACGAGTCGATGCTCGGCCCGGCCGAGGTGCGCGAGTTCCTCGCCGCGGCCGGGCCCGTCCCGCTCGTCGGCGCCAAGGTGACCACGCGGCCCGCGGACGCCCCGCCCGCGCAGCGCCTCGCCGTCGCGCGCGCGACGCTCGCCGTGCTCCGCGACGCGCTTGCCGATCTCGACACCGACCGCGGAGCCGACCGCAGGGCCGCCCACGCACCGAGCCGCCCCACGGCCTGAGCGCGTCCCGCGGGCCGGGCGCAGGCACGTCACGGCAGCCCGGGCTCGCCCGGTCGGCCCGGTCGGCCCGGTCGGCCCGGTCGGCCTGGGCTCAGCCCGGCCGCACGGGCGCCGAGCGGTGCAGGTGGTCCACGGGCCCCCGGCCCGTCCCCACCCGCAGCGCGGCGCCGGCACGCAGCGCGCCCGTGAGCCACTCCTTCGCCTCGCGCGCGGCCTCCTCCCAGCTCGCGCGCTGCGGCCGCAGCGCTGCGAGCGCCGCCGAGAGCGAGCACCCCGTGCCGTGGGTGTGAGGCGTGTCGACGCGCTCGGCGTCGAACGTCGTGACGGTGGCCGCCCCCGGCGCGCGGCCCGTCGTCGGCCCGGGCGCGGGGACGACGAGCGCGTCCGGCGACGTGCGTCCGGTGAGGTGACCGCCCTTGAGCAGCACGACGGCGTCGCTCGCGGTCGCGTACGCCGTCGCCTGGCGCAGGGCGTCGTCCCACGTCGTCGCGGGCTCCTGCCCGCCGAGGACGGCGAGCTCGGGCAGGTTCGGCGTGACGACGTCGGCGCGCGCGGCGAGGTCGCGCACGGCCTGCTCGGCGCCCGCGTCGAGCAGGCGGTGGCCGGACGTGGCGACCATCACCGGGTCCAGGACGACCCAGGGCCGCGGACCGCCCGCGGCGGCGCGCGCCGCGGCGAGGTCGTCGAGCCACTCCCCGACGGTGCGGGCGTTCGCCTCGTCCGCGACCATGCCGATCTTCACGGCGTCGACCTCGACGTCGTCGGACACGGCGTCGAGCTGCGCGCGCAGGAACGCCGGCCCGGGGACGTGCACCGACCGCACGCCGTGGGTGTTCTGCGCGACGAGCGCCGTGGTGACGGCCATGCCGTAGGCGCCGTGCGCGCAGAACGCCTTGAGGTCGGCCTGGATCCCGGCCCCGCCGGTCGGGTCGGTCCCCGCGACGGAGAGCACGCGGGGGCGGGACGGTGCCGGGTCGGGCCCACGGCCCGGGTCGGGTCGGTGATCACGGTCCGCGGGGGCGGGGACCGGGTCGGAGGTGTGCCGAGGCAGGGCGAGCGTCATCGCGCGGACATCCCTTCGCTGGTACGAGCCAGATCAGGTTCGACGGGTCTCATCTCAGCCCCGGTGCGGGGCACCCCGTGTCGCGGGCCATGCTACGCGGCGACCCGTGCGCTTTTCACCCGCCCCGACGCGTGAGACGACGCGCGTGCGCGCGTCTTTCCGGGTATGACGCAGCACGTCGCCCCCGCGACCCGCCCCTTCCTGCCGGACGAGCCCGTCCCGGTCCAGGTGCCCGCCCTCTGCACGACGTTCGACCGCGACGGCCGGCGGGTCGTGCTCACGGGCGTCGTCACGCACGACGCAGGCGGGCTCGTGGCGTTCGAGTACGAGCACCCCGAGCGGGGCCTGTGGCACGTGTGGGTCGACCGGGACACGTGCGTCCCGCTGTGACCCGGTGCCCGGACGCACGGACGCCGCCCGACCGGGGGGTCGGGCGGCGTCGGCCGTGCGGGGTGCGTGCGCTCAGCGGGCGGGGAGCTCTCCCGGCATCGGGTCGTCGGCGCCCCAGCGCGTGACGCGCAGCCGACGGCCGTCCGGCCCGGGCAGCGCGACGCCCGCGCGGGCGGCCTCCTGGGCGGCCGCGCGGAGCGACCCGGGCGAGTCGTGCGTCACGCGCACGAACGCCCCCGAGAACGCGTCGAGCTCGCCGCGGGCGATCGCGACGACCATCTCGACCGTGCGCTCGACGGGCGTCCACTCCGTGCGACCCTCGTGCATGACCATGGACGCCGTCATGTCGGTCTGCACGACGCCCGGCGACACCTCGAAGGTCCGCAGCCCGAGCGCGTGGCCCGAGCGGTGGAGGTTCGCCCCGAGGCGCAGCAGCGCCGTCTTGCTCGCGTTGTACGCGCTCGCGCCCTCCATGTCGTGCGAGCCCGCGCCGCTGTTGAGGTCGACGACGCGGCCGCCGCCGCGCGCGAGCATCCCGGGCACGACCGCGCGCGCGAGCAGGAACGGCCCGCGCACGTTGGTCTCCAGGACGGCCCACCACTCGTCGGGGTCCGCCTCCCAGAGCGGCACCTCGGCGTCGACCCGGCCCGCGTTGTTGACGAGCAGGTCCACGCTCCCGAGCGCGGCCTCGGCCTCGCGGACGGCCGCGGCCACCGCCGCCGCGTCGGTCACGTCCGCCGTGACGACGACGGCCCGGCCCGCGCCGTCGAGCGCGGCGATCTCGTCGGCCACCCCGGCGAGCCGGCCCGCGTCGCGCGCGAGGAGCGCGACGTCGAGACCGGCCGCGGCGAGCCCGACGGCGACCGCGCGGCCGATGCCGCGCGACGCCCCGGTGACGAGCGCGGTGCGCGCGGGCACCACGTCCGGCGTCGTGCCCTCCCCCGGTGCGTCGCTCATGCGCGCAGCTCCGCCCCGACGCGCTCGCGCGCGGCGGCCACGGCGCCCTCCCGGACCCGCGCGACGTCGTCGGCGGTGAGGGTGCGGTCCGCGGCGCGCAGCCGCAGCGAGAACGCGAGCGACTTGCGCCCGGCGCCCACCTGCTCGCCCGTGAAGACGTCGAACAGCACGACCTCCTCCGCGAGCTCGCCGGCGCCCTCGACGACCGCGGCGCGCAGCGCCTCGGCCGGCACGTCGGCGGCGACGACGAACGCGAGGTCCTCCTTCGCCGCCGGGAACCCGGAGACCGGGGTCGCCTGGACGGGCTCGTCGGACGCACCCGCGACGAGCGCCGACAGGTCGAGCTCGAACGCCACGGAGCGGGCGGGCAGGCCGACGTTCTCGAGCACCTTGGGGTGCAGCTCGCCCGCGTGCCCGACGACCGTCCCGTCGGGGAGCTCGAGGCGCGCGCAGCGGCCCGGGTGGAACGGGGCCCGCGCGGTGTCGGCGACCACGCGCACGGCGGCGTCCCCCCGCAGGCCGGCGCGGTCCGCGACCAGGCGCGCCGCGTCGAGCGCGTCCGTCCAGTCCGCCGGCCGGCCGGGGCCCCACCAGCCCGCCCGCTCGCGACGACCGACCAGGACGCCCGCGACGTGGCGCGGCTGCGCCGGGAGCGCGGCCTCGATCGCGGCGAGGTCGTCGTCGGAGGGACGCACCCCGCCGGGCAGCGACGGCGCGGCCGGGGCGCCCAGGCGCGGGTGCGTCACGAGACCGACCTCGAACACGGCGACGTCCCCGAGCCCGCGGCCCACGTTGCGGCGCGTGGTCTCCAGGAGCGTGCTCAGCACGTCCGTGCGCATCAGGGGACGGTCGTCGGCCAGCGGGTTGAGCAGGCGCAGCGCCCGGCGGCGCTCGTCGTCCGCGGGGATCCGCAGCGCGTCGAGCTCGCCCTCGCCGACGAACGGGTAGCTCAGCGTCTCGACGAACCCGTGCTCGGCGAGCGCGCGGGCGACCGACCGGCGCACGCGCTGCTCGCGCGTGAGCCCGCGGCCGCCGGGCGCCGCGGGGAGCACCGACGGGATCTCGTCGTACCCGACGAGGCGCGCGACCTCCTCGACCAGCTCGGCCGGCTCGGTGAGGTCGGGGCGCCACGACGGCGGGGTCACGACGACGACGCCCGTCGCGGCGGCGTCGTCCGCGTCGACCGTGCACCCGATCGCCCCGAGCGTCCCGACGACCTGCTCGAGCGTGTAGGGCACGCCGACGAGGCGCTCGGCCTCGCCGACGGGCAGGTGGATCGGGGCGGGCGCGGTCACGCGGTCGAGGTCGCTGACGGCCGGGTCGGCGGTCCCGCCGCCCAGCTCGACGAGCAGGTCGACGACGCGCTGCGCCGCGACCGCGGGCAGCAGCGGGTCCACGCCGCGCTCGAACCGCTTCGCGGCCTCGCTCGACAGCTTGTGGCGGCGCGACGTGCGCGCGACCGTCACGGGGTCGAAGTGGGCGGCCTCGACGAGCACCGCCGTCGTCTCCGGCCCGACCTCCGACGAGGCACCGCCCATGACGCCGGCGAGACCCAGGACGCGCGCGCCGCGCGCACCGTCGGGGCTGTCGGTGATGAGCAGGTCCTCCGGGTCGAGCGCGCGGTCCACGTCGTCGAGCGTCGTGAGCCGCTCGCCCGGGGCGGCGCGCCGCACCACGACGGGGGCCGCGACCTTCTCGAGGTCGTACGCGTGCAGCGGCTGCCCGAGGTCGAGCATGACGTAGTTCGTCACGTCGACCGCGAGCGAGATGGGCCGCATGCCCGACGCCGTGAGGCGGCGCTGCATCCACGCGGGCGTCTGCGCCGCGGGGTCGAGCCCGCGCACGACGCGCGTGACGAAGCGGTCGCACCCGACGACGCCGTGGACCGGAGCCGCGTCGTCGACCTCGACGGGGAAACCGTCGGGCGTCGCCGCGGGCGGGGGCGTGGGCAGGGAGCCGGGCAGGCCCGGGTCCGTGAAGCGCGCGCCCGTCGAGTGCGAGAACTCGCGCGCGACGCCGCGATAGGAGAACGCGTACCCGCGGTCGGGCGTCACGTTGATCTCGAGCACCTCGTCGCCGAGCCCGAGCAGCGCGACCGCGTCCTGCCCCGGGGTGAGGTCCTCGGCCGCGTACCCGAGCCGCGGCAGCACGATGATGCCGTCGTGGTCCTCGCCGAGGCCGAGCTCGCGCTGCGAGCAGATCATGCCGTCGGACACGTGCCCGTACGTCTTGCGGCTCGCGATGGGGAACGGACCGGGCAGGACGGAGCCCGGCAGCGCGACCACGACGAGGTCGCCCGGCGCGAAGTTGTGCGCGCCGCACACGATGCCGCGCGCACCGCCCGCCGGCATGTCTGCCGGCTCGACGCCCTTGATCTCGGCGACGTTGTGCTCCGGCCCGACGTCGACCAGGCACCAGTTGATCGTCTTGCCGTTCTTCTGCGGCTCGGGCGTCATCTCGAGGACGCGCCCGACGACGAGGGGACCCGTCACGGCCGCGCCGTGGATCGCCTCCTCCTCCAGGCCGACGCGGACGAGGTCGGCGGCGAGCCGCTCGGCGGTGAGCCCCGCGGGCAGCTCGACGTGGTCGCCCAGCCAGTCGATGGCGACGTACGGCATCAGATCTCCGTTCCGAACTGGGCGGAGAAGCGCACGTCGCCCTCCACCATGTCGTGCATGTCCGCGATCCCGTGGCGCAGCATGAGCGTGCGCTCGATGCCCATGCCGAACGCGAAGCCCGAGTACTCGTCGGGGTCGACCCCGACGGACCGCAGCACGTTCGGGTTGACCATGCCGCAGCCGCCCCACTCGATCCAGCCCGGCCCGCCCTTCTTCTGGGGGAACCACAGGTCCATCTCGGCGCTCGGCTCGGTGAACGGGAAGTACGCGGGCCGCAGGCGCGTGCGCGCGTCCGGGCCGAACATCGCGCGCGCGAACGCGTCGAGCGTGCCGAGCAGGTGCGCCATGGTCAGGCCCTTGTCGATCGCCAGGCCTTCGACCTGGTGGAAGACGGGCGTGTGCGTCGCGTCGAGCGCGTCCGTGCGGAACGTCTTGCCCGGGCACGCCACGTACAGCGGCACGCCGCGCTCGAGCAGCGAGCGGGCCTGGACCGGCGACGTGTGGGTGCGCAGCACGAGGTTCGACGGCTCCGCGCCGTCCTCGCCGTCGGGGCCGGCGACGTAGAACGTGTCCTGCATCTGGCGCGCGGGGTGGTCCACGCCGAAGTTCAGGGCGTCGAAGTTGAACCACTCCGCCTCGACCTCGGGGCCCTCCGCGATCTCCCAGCCCATACCGACGAAGAAGTCCGCGACGCGCTCCTGCAGCGTCTCGAGCGGGTGCCGCGCGCCCGCGGGGACGCGGTCCACGGGCAGCGTGACGTCCACGGCCTCCTCGACGAGGACGCGCTCGTCGCGCTCGGCCTCGAGCTCGGCCTGGCGCGCGGCGAGGGCCTGGTTGAGCCGGCCGCGCAGCGGGCCGAGGAGCTTGCCCGCGGTCTTCTTGTCCGCGGGGGCGAGCGAACCGATCTGGCGGTTCGCGAGCGCGAGCGGGCTGCGGTCGCCCGCGTGCTCGGTGCGCACGCGCTTGAGCGCGTCGAGGTCGCCGGCCGCGGCGACGGCGGCGAGCGCGGCGTCGAGCGCGCGCTGCAGCGCGTCGGCGTCGAGCGGGGAGGGTCCGGTGGTGGTGTCCGGTCCGCCGTCGCCCGCGTGGGGGGTGACGACGTCGGCGTCAGGGCTGGACATGCGTGCCTTCCTGGCGAGGGCGGGACTGCGGGGAGCGGACGACGGCCGGCGTCGACCCGCGGCACGCGCCGCTCGGGGCGGGGCGTGCGGGGCGCGCACGTGCGCGCGTCGCCGTCATTCTAGGGCGCCCGTCCGGGCCAGGACCCGTCCCGCCACGAGGCGGGCGGGGAGCACGCGTCAGTCGCGCGGGCCCGTGACGGGCCCGGGAAATCGACGACCACCGCGCAGGCTCATGCGGCCCATCCTCGCACAGGCGTCTCCGGGCGCGGCCGGAGGGTGGTCCCGCTCAGCGCGCGGCGGGCCCGAGCGGCAGGGTCCGCAGCGTCCGGTGCACCGGGTGCCCCGAGGCGTCGCCGAGGTCGGACTCGACGAGGTGCAGCGCGTCGGTCGTCCACCCCGGGCCGGCGTACACGGCGAGGGCCGCGGCGGGCGCGGCGAGCGGGTCGCCCGCGGTGCGGTCGGGCCGGGTCGCGCCGCGACCGCGCGCCCGGCGGTTCGCCTGGCGCGCCCCGGCCGCGGCCCGCGCGACGGTGAGGTGCGCGCGCTGCCGGGGACGGCGGTCCACCCGGACGCCGGCGTCGCCCGCCGCCTCGGCGACCGCGGCGCTCAGCGCGCGCAGGGCGTCGGCACCGTCCCCGCCGACGCCGACCCACAGGACGCGGCGGTCGAACACGCCCGCGCCCCGGAGCCGGAGGTCGAGCGGCGCGGCCTCGTGCGCGACCGGCTCGAGCGCCGCCGCGAGGTCGGGGACGGCCCCCTCGGGCACGTCGCCGAAGAACGACACCGTGAGGTGCCACAGCTCGGGGGACGTCCAGCGGACGAGCGGTGCGCCGTCGGGCCGGCGGGCCTCCTGGGCGTGGGCGTCCGCGAGGGCGAGCGCGAGGTGGTCGAGCGCCGCGGCGCTCGGGTAGAGCGCGGCGAACAGCCTCACGCGCCGCCCTCCGGGTCGGCGCCCGGACCTCGGGCGGGCCGGTGCGCGCGGCTGGAGGCGTAGAGGCAGACCGTCGCCGCCGTCGCGAGGTTCAGGGACTCGGCCCGGCCGCGGATCGGCACGCGCACGACGGCGTCGGCGAGCGCGCGGTCCTCCGGGGGCAGCCCCCACGCCTCGTTCCCGAAGACCCATGCGGTCGGCGCGGCGAGGTCGACCGGGCGCTCCGTACCGGCGCCCGCGGCGCCGGCCACGTCGAGCAGGTCGTCGAGGTCGAGGTCCCCCGCGCCGTCGGCGGCGAGGACCGCGAGCCCCGCGCCGCGCAGCGCGGCGACGGCCTCGGCCAGGCTCACGCCCGTGACGACCGGGAGGTGGAAGAGCGACCCGGCCGTCGAGCGCACGACCTTCGGGTTGTGCACGTCGACGCTCTCGCCGGCGAGCACGACGGCGTCGGCCCCGGCGGCGTCCGCCGCGCGGACCACGGTCCCCGCGTTGCCCGGGTCCCGGACCGTCGCGAGCACCGCGACGAGCGCCGGGCGGTCGCGCCGCGCGAGCGTCGCGACGACGTCCTCCAGCCGCGGCGCGTCCGCACGCACGACGGCGAGCACGCCCTGCGCGTCGGCGCTCATCGCCGCCAGCACCTCGGGCGTCGCGCCGTGCACGTGCAGCCCGGCCGCGCGCGCGTCGGCGACGATCTCCGGGTGCCGCTCCGCCGCGGCGGGCGTGACGTAGACGTCACGGACCTGGTCGGGGGCGTGCCGGACCGCCTCGCGGACGCCCTGCGGGCCCTCCACGAGGAGCTGTCCGTGCCGTGAACGCGCCGGACGCCCGGCCAGCGCACGGACCGCCTTGACCCGGTCGCTGCGAGGGTTCGTCAGCGTGGGGTCGAGCGGGCCGGGCGCCGGACGGGCGTCCGTGGCCGACGGGCGGCCGGGCGAGGCGCTGGTCAGGCTGCGGCCTTGGGCGCGTTGACGTCCTCGGGGAGCGCGTCCTTCGCGACCTGGACGAGCGCGTTGAACGCGGCCACGTCGTTGACCGCGAGCTCCGCGAGCAGGCGACGGTCGACCTCGACACCCGCGGCCTTGAGGCCCTGGATGAGGCGGTTGTACGTCAGGCCCTGGGCGCGCGACGCAGCGTTGATGCGCTGGATCCACAGCTTGCGGAAGTCGCCCTTGCGCGCCTTGCGGTCACGGTAGGAGTAGACGAGGGAGTGGGTGACCTGCTCCTTCGCCTTGCGGTAGAGGCGCGAGCGCTGGCCGCGGTAGCCGCTGGCGCGCTCGAGGGTCGTACGGCGCTTCTTCTGGGCGTTGACCGCCCGCTTCACGCGTGCCACGTGATGCTCCTTGCAGTTCGGGGCTCAGGGGTGAGCCGGTCGGTGGCGGGTCCCGCCACCTGCCGGGTCACTTGCCGAGCAGCTTCTTGATGGACTTGACGTCGGCGGGCGAGACCACCTGGTCGGCAGCGAGGCGGCGCTTGCGCTTGGTCGCCTTGTGCTCGAGGTAGTGACGGGCGTTGGTCTGCTCGCGCATGACCTTCCCGGAACCCGTGATGCGGAAGCGCTTCTTGGCACCCGAGTGCGTCTTGTTCTTCGGCATGACTGCCGTCTCTCCTTGTGTCCGGTCAGCCACCTCGCGGTGGCCGACGTGTTCGGGTCCGGGCCGGTGGGCCCGGACCCCGAGCAGGGTCCGTCCGTGGTGCCGGTGTCAGCCGGCCTTGCCGCGCGGCGTCGGCTTGGGAGCCGGCTTGGGCGCGGGGCGCGGGGCGCCCGGCTTCGGCGCGGCGGGCCGGGGTGCTGCGGGCTTCGCGCCGTCCGACGACGCGGGCGAGGCCGCGGGCGTCGGGCGCGGCGCTGCCGGCTTCGAGTCCGCCGCCGGTCGAGCCGCGGGACGCGGGGCAGGAGCCGACCGCGGAGCCGGAGCCGACCGCGGAGCCGGAGCCGACCGCGGAGCCGGAGCGGAGCGCGGAGCCGGAGCGGCCTGCGCCGGGGCCTCGGCAGGGGCGGGCTCCTCGACCGGGGCGGCGGCCTCGACCGCGGCCGTGGTCTCCGTCGCCTCGACCGCGCCGGTGGCCTCGACGGTCTGCGTCTCGACCGTCTCGGGCTCGTCGGTCACGTCCGCGTCGTCGCCGGAGCGCGCAGCGGCGCGCTGGGCGGACTTGGTGAGACGCGGCTCGGCCTCCTGCGCGCGCTTGCGCTGCTCGCTCTTGGCGTCGGCCTTCTTCTTCACCGGACCGAGCACCATGGTCATGTTGCGCCCGTCCTGCTTCGGCATGGACTCCACGAAGCCGAGCTCCGCGACGTCGTCCGCGAGGCGCTGGAGCAGGCGGACACCCATCTCGGGGCGCGACTGCTCACGGCCGCGGAACATGATCATGACCTTGACCTTGTCGCCCGCCGCGAGGAAGCGCTCGACGTGGCCCTTCTTGGTGCCGTAGTCGTGCGGGTCGATCTTCAGGCGGAAACGGATCTCCTTGAGGACCGTGTTCGCCTGGTTGCGCCGCGCCTCACGCGCCTTCATGTCGGACTCGTACTTGAACTTGCCGAAGTCCATGAGCTTGGCGACGGGGGGCCGGGCGTCCGGGGCGACCTCGACGAGGTCGAGGTCCGCGTCCTGGGCAAGGCTCAGGGCAACCTCGGTGCGGACGACGCCGACCTGCTCCCCGCCGGGACCGATGAGTCGGACCTCGGGGACGCGGATCCGATCGTTGATGCGAGGCTCGCTGATGTGATGCTCCTAGGAAGTCGTCGGTAGACCGCCCGGACACGAAGAAGGCCTCCGTCCCTGGCGCAGGGCGGAGGCCATCAGGTCGGGACGTCACGCGAACGCGACGACCACGGCGGAACGGTCCCCGAGGGGCTCGCTCCGGACCAGGACCCGGCCTCTGTCGCGACGTGAGTCGGCGGTCGAAGCCCGGGTGGGATGTCATCCACTTGCGCACCCGCACGTCTTCCCCACCACCCGGAACCGGGCGGTGCAGACACGAACGGGTCGGTCAGCTGTCAAGGATAGCAGAGCGGCCGTGCAGGTCGAGCCGACCGCACCCGTGGACATCTGATCCGATCCATCAATGGAACTCTTCCAGAATAGGGGGGTAGAGTGGGCGCCATGACCACAGGAGCGACGTCGACCGCGGGCACCGGCCTCGAGGACGGGCCCCGCCGCGCACGCCACGAGAGCGAGCTCCGCGACCACGGCCTGCGCGTCACCGCCGCACGCCTCGCCGTGCTCGACGCCGTCGAGGTGCAACAGCACGCGGACGCCGACGACGTGCTGCGCGCCGCGCGCACGGCGCTCGGCTCCGTCTCCGTCCAGGCGGTCTACGACGTCCTGCACACGCTCACCGACAAGGGGCTCGTGCGCCGCATCGAGCCGGCCGGGCACCCGGCCCGCTACGAGCGCCGGCTCGGTGACAACCACCACCACGTGGTGTGCCGGGGCTGCGGCGCCGTCGCCGACGTGGACTGCACCGTGGGCCACGCCCCGTGCCTCACCCCCAGCAGCACCGCGGGGTTCCGGATCGACACCGCCGAGGTGACGTTCTGGGGACTCTGCCCGGACTGCGCCGACTGACCCCGCACCACCCGCTCCGGGGCCTCGTGCACCCGGAGCGCGTCCGTTTCCTCACGGATGCACTGTTTGAGAACGCCAGACGAGCCGTACCCGCGGCTCACGGAAGGAGACCCATGACCGCCCCCTTCACCACCACGAACGCCGGCGCCCCCGTCGCCTCGGACGCCCACTCGCAGTCCGTCGGCGCCGACGGCCCGATCGTCCTGCACGACCACTACCTCGTCGAGAAGCTCGCCCAGTTCAACCGCGAGCGCGTCCCGGAGCGCGTCGTGCACGCCAAGGGCGGCGGTGCGTTCGGCACGTTCACCGTGACCCAGGACGTCAGCGCGTACACCCGCGCGGCGCTGTTCCAGCCCGGCACGACGACCGAGATGCTCGCGCGCTTCTCCTCCGTCGCCGGCGAGCAGGGCTCGCCCGACACCTGGCGCGACCCCCGCGGCTTCGCGCTGAAGTTCTACACGACCGAGGGCAACTACGACCTCGTCGGCAACAACACGCCCGTGTTCTTCCTGCGCGACGGCATCAAGTTCCCCGACTTCATCCGGTCGCAGAAGCGCCTGCCGGGCTCGAACCTGCGCGACAACGACATGCAGTGGGACTTCTGGTCCCTCTCCCCCGAGTCGGCGCACCAGGTGACCTGGCTCATGGGTGACCGCGGCCTCCCGTCGAGCTGGCGCCACATGGACGGGTTCGGCTCGCACACCTACCAGTGGATCAACGCGGCGGGCGAGCGGTTCTGGGTCAAGTACCACTTCAAGACGCAGCAGGGCATCAAGAACCTCACCGCGGACGAGGCCTCGCAGCTCGCCGGGTCGGACTCGGACCACCACATCCGCGACGTGTACGAGCACATCGAGGGGGGCGACTTCCCGCGCTGGACGCTCTCGGTCCAGGTCATGCCGTACGAGGACGCCAAGACCTACCGGTTCAACCCGTTCGACCTCACGAAGGTGTGGCCGCACGCCGACTACCCGCTGATCGAGGTGGGCGTCATGGAGCTGAACCGCAACCCGGAGAACTACTTCGCGCAGATCGAGCAGGCGACGTTCGCGCCGAGCAACTTCGTGCCGGGCATCGCGACGAGCCCGGACAAGATGCTGCTCGCGCGCATCTTCTCCTACGCCGACGCCCACCGGTACCGCGTGGGCACGAACCACGCCCAGCTCCCGGTGAACGCGCCGCACGCCGCGGCCGAGGCCGGTCACTCGTACGCGAAGGACGGGTCGATGCGCTACTCGTTCTCGTCGGCGACCACGCCGGTGTACGCGCCGAACAGCCGCGGCGGCGCGCACGCCGACCCGGCCCGCGCGGCGGAGTCCGCCGGCTGGGAGGCCGACGGCGAGCTGACGCGCAGCGCCGCGACGCTGCACCCGGAGGACGACGACTTCGGCCAGGCGGGCACGCTCTACCGCGAGGTCTTCGACGACGCCGCCCGCGCGCGCTTCCTCGAGACGATCACGGGCCACGTCGGCGCCGTGCGCAGCGAGGACATCCGCGAGCGCGCCGTGCAGTACTGGACGTACGTCGACGCGAACCTGGGTCGCGAGCTGCGTGCAGCCCTCGCCGCCGCGGACGCCCCGCTCGAGGGCGGCCAGCCCGGGACGGCCGCGGAGCCGGTCCGCGTCTGACCCGTCGTGGCCGCCCTGCGGGGCGGTCGCACCCCGTCGGCCGTCGCCCCTCGCCGGGGGCGGCGGCCGACGTCGTCCCCGGCCCGGGGCGCGTCGGCCGTCCTTCTCGCGCACCGGGCCACCGCTCCCGCCGTCGGATGGAAAGATGGTCGCCATGAGTACCGAGAACGCCGCCGTGCCCGACCCCACCACCGACGCGGTGCGCGACATCGCCGACGTGGCCGCCGTGGAGGTCATCACGTCCGCGGCCGTCCACCTCATGAGCGCCGCCGCCGTCAAGTGCGGCCTCGCGGAGGACGCGCAGGAGCAGGGCCACCTCGACCTGGACGAGGCGCGCAAGCTCATCAACGCGCTCGCCGCGCTCGTGACGGCGAGCGCCCCCGACATCGGCAACCAGCACGCCCGCTCGCTCCGCGACGGGCTGCGCTCGCTCCAGCTGGCCTTCCGCGAGGCGTCGGTCTACCCGGACGCCCCGGGCGAGGGGCCGGGCGAGAAGTACACGGGCGCCGTGAGTTGAGCACGCCCCCGGTCCCGCCCCCGCACGGCGGTCCCGCGGGCCCGCCGCAGCCGCCCGAGAGCGTGCCGCGGGGCACCCCGGCCGACGCGGTCCCGGCGGCCCGACCGGGCGCCGTCGGGCCGCCGTCGTTCGCGCCGGCGGCCGGCCCCGGGGGTGCCGCACCCGGGGCGGCGTCCGCCACGGCGACCGCGCCGGGCGACGGCGCGCCGGCGAGCGACGACGCCGCGGCGACCCGGCCGCGTCGGCGTCGCGGGGCCGTGGTCGCGGTCGTCGTGCTCGCGCTGGCCCTCGCCGCGGCGCTGGGCGTCGGCGCGTACCTGTGGCTCACCACGACGCGCTGGCAGGAGACGAGCGCCGGGTGGGAGGCGCAGGCGCGCGGGCTCGGGCAGGACGTCGCGCAGCTGCGCACCGAGCTCGACGGCGCGAACGCGGAGCTCGAGTCCGCGCGCACCCAGCTTACCGCCGCCCAGGACCGCATCAGCGACCTCGCCAACGAGAAGGCCCAGCTGGGCGACGAGAACGAGGCGTCCCAGCAGTACCTGGACTACCAGAGTCGGGTCTCGGACGCCGCGGGCAAGGTCGCGGCCGCGCTCGGGCAGTGCACGACGGCGCAGACGCAGCTCATCGGGTACCTCAACAACCGGGACGCCTACGACCCCGCCGACATCGACCGGTTCGCGGACCAGGTCGGCGTGCTCTGCCAGGAGGCCACCGACGCGAACGCCCAGCTCCAGCAGGAGCTCGCCGGATGACGCGCCGCCCGTCCCGGCGCGCGGCGGTGCGCGTCGTCGGCGCGCTGCTCGGGCTGTCGCTCGCGGGCGGCTCGCTCGGCGCGTGCGGCGTCCTGCCGGAGCTCCCCGAGCCGGTGCCGGGCTCGGTCGTGCCGTCGCTCGTGGCGCCCGACGACCCGGCCGGCTCGGAGAACCTCTCCCCCGACGGGTTCGACGCCGTCCAGCGCATGGCCGTGCGCATCCGCAACGTCCGGTGCGACGGCCTGTCCACCGGCTCGGGGTTCGCCGTCGACTCCCGGACCCTCATCACCAACAAGCACGTGGTCGACTCGTCGCGCTCGCTCCAGCTCCTCACCTACGACGGGCGTGACATCGCCGCCCAGACGGCGAGCGTGGCCGGTCTGGCGGACCTCGCGATCGTCCGGACCGCGGAGGACCTCCCGTCCGCCCCGACCCTCGCCGCCGCCGACCCGGCGCCCGGCGACGCGGTGACGGTCGTCGGGTACCCCGAGGGCGGGCGGCTCACCGTGACGCAGGGGTCGGTCATCGGCACGACGACGGACCCGCTGCACGAGAACCTCGGCGAGGTGCTCGTCACCGACGCCCCCGTCGAGCCCGGCAGCTCCGGGTCCGCCGCGCTCAACGAGGCGGGCGAGGTGATCGGCGTGGTCTACGCGAAGACGTCGACGGAGAAGTCGCTCCTCGTGCCCGTGAGCACCCTCCAGACGATGCTCGGCGACGAGTCCGCGTTCACGGCCCTCCCGGAGTGCGACGCCTGACCCGTCCGGGCGCCCGTGCACCGACGGCCTCGACGACGAGGCGGTGCGCGCGGTTCCCGCGCGCACCGGGGGGCCCAGGTCTACCCTTCGTGCCATGAGCACACACGCGAGCTCGGACACGCCTCCCGTCGACCCGGCGCACATCACCCACGCGGCGCGCGACACGCTCACCGTGCGTCGCGTCTTCGGGGAGTCGTACGAGCGGGACGGCACGCTCGTCATCCCCGTCGCGACGGTCTGGGGCGGCACGGGATCCGGCTGGGGGTCCGGCGCCGGCGAGCTCTCCGGCAAGGGCGCGGCGGACTGGCGCCGTCGCGTCGGTGCGGCGGCCCGCGGGGCGGACGCCGGTCCCGACGACGGCACCGCGGACGGCGGCTCGACGTCCGACCCGGGCTCCGGCAACGCCGGGGGCGAGGCGGGCGGCGAGGGCTCGGGCGGTGGCGGCGGGTTCGGGGTGCGCGTCGTCGCGAAGGGCGTCTACGTCGTCGACGACGCGGGCGTGCGCTGGCAGCCCGCCCTCGACCTCAACCGCGTGATCCTCGGCGGGCAGGCCCTGGGCGCGGTCGTGGCGTTCTCGGCCGCGCTCGCGTGGGGCCTCAGCCGCCTGCGCCGGCGCTGAGCCCGGACCGCGCTGCCCGCCGACCCGTACGGCCGACGCGTCCGCGCGGGCCGGACCAGGCGGACGACCGCCTCAGTCGGCCCGGCCGACGCGGAGCTCGAGCCCGTCGACGCGCTCGGACACCACGGCGTCCGTGGCGAGCGCGGCGTTGACCTGCCCGAGCACGGCGTCGAGACCGGCGCGGTCGAGACCGGCGTCGATGCGCAGGACCACCGCGACCTCGGCCCGGCGGCCCGGCTCGGCCCAGACGCGCGCGACGTGCGGCACGCCCGCGAGCGACCCCTGCACGGCGGCGAGCACCTCCGGCACGACGACCCCGTCGACGACCGCGGGCGACCAGTCCTTGCCCTGCGCGAGCGCCCACACGGCCGGGCGTGGCACGAGCGCGGTGACCGGTCCCGCCGGGTCGAGCACGAGGAGCGACCAGTCCTCGCTCACGGCGGACAGCGCCGCGCGGCGCGCGTCCACCGGCACCGGCCGCGCGCTCGCGCGCCAGGCCGCCATCGCCGCGACGGACGTGAACACGGGCAGCGCGCGGCGCCCGTCCGGCGCCTCGATGGCGACGACCCCCGCCGACGCCTCCTTGTCGACCGTGTGCCCGTGCTCGCCCTCGCCCGCGCTCTCGAGCTCGGCGAGGATCGGCACGAGCACGCGCGTCTCGCCGAGTCGCGCGACGACGTCGGACAGCGAGGCCGAGCCCGCGGCGTACGCGTCGAGGAGCCCCGCGAGCGCCGGGTCCGCCGACCCGTCGTCGCCCGCGAAGCCGGACGACGGCGGGAGCGCCTTGCCCGGGCCCGCGGGCTCGTGGTCGGTCGTCACGGCCGGCCCGCGACGTCGAGCGCCTGCGGGAGCGTGAACGCGCCCGCGTAGAGGGCCTTGCCCACGATCGCGCCCTCGACGCCGGCCGGCACGAGCGAGCGCAGCGCCTCGAGGTCCTCGAGGCTGGAGATGCCGCCGGACGCGACGACGGGCGCGTCGGTGCGCGCCGCGACGTCGCGCAGCAGGTCGAGGTTCGGGCCGCGCAGCGTCCCGTCCTTGGTCACGTCCGTGACGACGTACCGCGCGCACCCGGCGGCCTCCAGGCGGTCGAGGACCTCCCACAGGTCTCCGCCCTCCTGCGTCCACCCGCGCGCGGCGAGCGTGGTGCCGCGCACGTCGAGCCCGACGGCGATCGCGTCGCCGTGCTCCGCGATGACCTTCGCCGTCCACTCGGGGTTCTCCAGCGCCGCGGTGCCGAGGTTGACGCGGCGCGCGCCGGTGGCGAGCGCGCGCTCGAGCGACGCGTCGTCGCGGATGCCCCCGGACAGCTCGACCTGCACGTCGAGGCGCGCGACGACGTCGGCGAGCAGCTCCGCGTTGGAGCCGCGGCCGAACGCGGCGTCGAGGTCCACGAGGTGGATCCACTCCGCGCCGCCGGACTGCCAGTCGAGCGCGGCGGCGAGCGGGTCGCCGTACGAGGTCTCGGAGCCCGCCTCGCCCTGGACGAGGCGGACGGCCTGGCCGTCGGCGACGTCGACGGCGGGGAGCAGCACGAGGCGGTCGGTCACGAGGGTCTCCATCGGTGTAGGCGGTGGCGCGTCGCTCGCGCCGGGTGGTGCGCGCCGGGCGTGTGCCTCGGCGCGCGGACGGTCAGAGCGAGCGGACCCAGTTCTCGAGCAGGGTCGCGCCGGCGTCGCCCGACTTCTCGGGGTGGAACTGCGTCGCGGACAGCGGGCCGTTCTCGACGGCCGCGACGAAGCGGCCACCGTGCTCGGACCACGTGACGAGCGGTCGGCGGACGGGCGAGTCCGCCGGGAGGTCCTGGCCGGTCGTGAACGACCGGGCCGCGTAGGAGTGCACGAAGTAGAAGCGCTCGTGCTCGACCCCGCGGAACAGCACGCTGCCCTCGGGCACGTCGACGGTGTCCCAGCCCATGTGCGGCACGACGTCGGCCTCGAGACGGTCGACGAGGCCCGCCCACTCCCCGAGCCCGTCGGTGAGCGTCCCGTGCTCGTCGCCCTGCTCGAACATGACCTGCATGCCCACGCAGATCCCGAGGACGGGCCGCCCGCCGGCGAGCCGCCGGCCGACGATCTCGTCGCCCCGCACGCCGCGCAGACCGGTCATGACCGCGGCGAACGCGCCGACGCCCGGGACGACGAGCCCGTCCGCGTCCTGCGCGCGCGCCCGGTCCGCCGTCAGCTCGACGTCCGCGCCGACGCGCTCGAGCGCGCGCACGGCCGAGCGGACGTTGCCGAACCCGTAGTCGAGCACGACGACGGACGGGCGGCGGGCGGCGGGCGTCGCCGCGGTGGGCTCGGTCATGCGCCGTCCTTCCGTGCGCGCCGCGCCGCCGACGTGAGCAGGCGCATCGCCTTCCAGCGCGAGATCGACGAGCTCGCCACGACGCCGTCCTGGTCCGCGAGCGTCGTCGTGCCGGTGAGCAGGTCCTCGAGCGACTCGGGCGCACCGCCGAGCACGAGGCCCGGCGCGAGGGTGTCACCCTGCACGCCGTCCGCCCAGCGCGTCATCGTGAGCTGCTCGCCGCTGCGCTCGACGAGCACGAGCGGCACGCCCTTGACGAGGGTCGTCAGAGCGGCGGCCGCGTGCGCGGGCGCGTCGCCTGCGGGGTCGCGCAGCACCGCCACGGCACCGACGTCGGTCGGGACGACGTCCGCCTCGACCTGCGCGAGCGAGCACGCCGCCGCGAGCGGCTCCGCGCCCGCGATCTGCGTGATGAGCGCCACGAGGTCGGGGACCGCCGAGGCCGTCAGCGACGAGAGGTCGTCGGGGATCTCGACGCCGTCCAGGCCGTCGTCGTCGTGCGTGCTCACAGGGCTCCCTTCGTGGACGGGACGCCCTCGACGCGCGGGTCCGGCGCGACGGCGGCGCGCAGCGCCCGGGCGAGCGCCTTGAACTGCGCCTCGACGATGTGGTGCGGGTCGCGGCCCGCGAGGACGCGCACGTGGATGCAGATGCCCGCGTGGTGGGCGATCGACTCGAGCACGTGCCGCGTGAGCGACCCCGTGAAGTGCCCGCCGATGAGGTGGTACTCCTGCCCCTCCGGCTCGCCCGAGTGCACGAGGTACGGCCGCCCGGACACGTCGACGACGGCGAGCGCGAGGGCCTCGTCCAGCGGGACCGTCGCGTCGCCGAAGCGCCCGATGCCCACCTTGTCGCCGAGCGCGACGCGCAGCGCCTCGCCGATCGTGATCGCGACGTCCTCCACCGTGTGGTGCGCGTCGATGTGGGTGTCCCCCGTCGCGACGACCTTGAGGTCGATGAGCGAGTGCTTGCCCAGCGCCGTGAGCATGTGGTCGTAGAACGGGACGGTCGTCGAGATCTCGGTCCGTCCGGTCCCGTCGAGGTCGAGCTCGACGAGCACGCTCGACTCGGACGTCGCGCGCTCGACGCGCGCGGTGCGCTTCACAGTCCTGCCACCTCCACGAGGGCCTGACGGAAGGCCCTCATCTCGTCGCCGGTGCCGATCGACACCCGCAGCCAGCCGTCGGGACCAGTCTCCCGGATGAGCACGCCCCGCTCCAACAACGCCGCCCAGACCGCGTGCCGGTCCGCGAACGTGCCGAACAGGACGAAGTTGGCGTCGGACTCCGCGACCTCGACCGGACGGCCGTCCGGGTGCCGCAGCGAGCGCAGCCACGCGACGGTCTCGTCGCGGCGCTCGCGCAGCGCGGAGACTTGCGCGAGCAGCTCGCCCGAGTGCGCGAGGGCCGCGCGCGCGACCGCCTGCGTCACCGCCGACAGGTGGTACGGCAGGCGCACGACGCGCAGCGCGTCGACGAGCTCGCGCGACGCCGCGAGGTACCCGACGCGAGCGCCCGCGAGCGCGAACGCCTTGGACATCGTGCGCGTCACCGCGAGGTTCGGGTAGCGCTCGAGCAGCTCGAGCGCCGACGGCGTCCCCGCGCGCCGGAACTCGCCGTACGCCTCGTCGACGACGACGACGGCGGGCGCCTCCTGCCCCCCGGGGAGCGGGACGCGCACCGCGAGCGCCGCCTCGCACACCGCCTCGACGGTCGCGGCGGGCAGCGCCGTGCCGGTCGGGTTGTTCGGGCTCGCGAGCAGGACGACGGACGGCTGCTCGCGCGCGATCACCTCGCGGGCGTGCTCCGGGTCGAGCGTGAAGTCCCCCGCGCGGCGCCCGACGACCCAGGCCGTGTGCGTGTCGCGCGCGTACTCCGGGTACATCGAGTACGTCGGCGCGAAGGAGACGGCCGTGCGCCCCGGGCCGCCGAAGGCCTGCAGCACGTGGAGCATGATCTCGTTCGAGCCGTTCGCGGCCCAGAGCTGCTCCGCCCCCAGCGCGACGCCCGCCTCCGTCCCGAGGTAGGCGGCGAGGTCGGAGCGCAGGCCGAGGAAGTCGCGGTCGGGGTAGCGGTTCAACCCGGTGGCGGCGTCGTGCACCGCGCGCGTGATGGTCGCGACGACGGCCTCGCTCGGCGCGTGCGGGTTCTCGTTGACGTTGAGCAGGACCGGGACGTCGAGCTGCGGCGCGCCGTACGGCTCGACGCCGGCGAGCTCGGGGCGCAGCGGGAGCAGGGGTCGTCCCGCGACGGAGGGTGGGGTCACTCCCCCAGTCTACGAAGCGTGGACGCGCGGCCGCCCGTGACGTCCGGCACGCGGGCACCCGGGACGACGGGCACGCGGCGGTCCCCCAGGACGGTCGGCGAGCGGTCGGCCCGCGGTCGGCCGGGACGGTCGGCCTCGCCGACGAGAGGCGGAGGTCCCGACCTGGGCGGACGTCGGTCGCCGGTCCGGCCGTCCGGGGCGCCGGAGCGGCGTCGCGCGCGTAGCGTCGAGAGGGAAGGGAGGACCGTCGGCAGGGTCCTCCTGGCCCTCTCCCCGAGAAAACGAGGTGATCCCCGTGCCCGCCATGCGTGCCGCCGTCGTCCGCTCGTTCACCGACCCGCTGGTCGTCGAGGAGCTCGACGTCCCGTCGCCCGGGCCCCACGAGGCCCTGGTCAAGGTCGACTACACCGGCGTGTGCCACACGGACCTGCACGCCGCGCACGGCGACTGGCCGGTCAAGCCCGCTCCCCCGTTCGTGCCGGGCCACGAGGGCGTCGGCACGGTCGTCGCGGTCGGCGACCAGGTCACGCGCGTGCGCGTGGGTGACACGGTCGGCAACGCCTGGCTGTGGAGCGCGTGCGGCGAGTGCGAGTACTGCGAGACGGGCTGGGAGACGCTGTGCCCGCAGCAGAAGAACGGCGGCTACTCGGTCGACGGCTCGTTCGGCCAGTACATGCTCGTCGACTCGCGGTACTGCCCGGTGATCCCCGACGGGGTCGACCTCTCCGCCGTCGGGCCGATCCTGTGCGCCGGCGTCACCGTCTACAAGGGGCTCAAGGTCACCGACACCCAGCCCGGCGAGTGGGTGCTGGTCTCGGGGATCGGCGGCCTCGGGCACATCGCGGTGCAGTACGCGGTCGCGATGGGCCGCCGCGTCGCCGCGGTGGACGTCGACGACGAGAAGCTCGCGCTCGCGCGCAAGCACGGCGCGGAGGTGACGGTGAACGCGGCGACGTCGCCCGACGCGGCGGCCGAGATCCGCGAGAAGACGGGCGGTGGCGTCCACGGCGCGCTCGTCACCGCCGTCAACGCGCACGCGTTCCCGCAGGCCGTGGGGGCGCTGCGCCGCGGTGGCACGGTCTCCCTCGTCGGCCTCCCGCCGGAGAAGTTCCCGCTCGACATCTTCACGACCGTCCTCTTCGGCCTGACCGTGCGCGGGTCGATCGTCGGGACGCGCAAGGACATGGCCGAGGCGCTCGACTTCTTCGCGCGCGGCAAGATCAAGCCGACCTACACCGTGCGTCCGCTCGACGACATCAACGCGATCTTCGCCGAGATGGAGGAGGGGCGGATCGACGGGCGCGTCGTCATGGACATGCGCTCCTGACGTCGGGCCGCTGCCCCGTCGTCCCCGGCCCGTGACCCCCGACCGGGTCGCGGGCCGGGGCTGTGCACGACGGCCCGAGGGTCGGCGGGTGCGCCTACGATCGTGCGGGTGAGCCCCACCGACCCGTACGCCGACCTGCCCTTCGACCCGGCCGACGAGCCGCCGCTCGACGAGCCCGCCGACCCGTTCGGCGACCCGTGGGCGGGGGCGGCGCCGCAGGCACCGGCGGCCACGGCTCCCGCCGCGCGCACGGCCGGCGGCGAGGTCCCGGGCGCGGGCGCCCGGGGCGACGACCCCGCGCCCGACCCCACGCCCGTTCCGGCGGCCGACGGCGGCGAGGCCGCCAAGCGCGCCAAGCTCGCCATGCTGCGCGGCCTCCTCGACGGGCAGTCGCTGCGCGAGGACGCCGAGACCGCGCTGCGCGCCCTCGTGGGGCGCGACGACGCGACGCTGCGCGAGGACCAGTGGCGCGCGATCGAGGCGCTCGTGGCGTTCCGCCGTCGTGCGCTCGTCGTGCAGCGCACCGGGTGGGGCAAGTCGGCCGTGTACTTCGTCGCGACCCGGCTGCTGCGCGACCGCGGCGCCGGCCCGACGGTGATCGTGTCCCCGCTCCTCGCGCTCATGCGTGACCAGATCTCGGCCGCCGCGCGCGCCGGGATCAAGGCGGTGACGATCAACTCGGCCAACGTCACGGAGTGGGACGACGTCCACCGCGCGATCGCGGACGGCGAGGTCGACGTCCTCCTGTGCTCGCCGGAGCGGCTCAACAACCCCGGCTTCCGCGACGAGGTCCTCCCCCGGCTCGCGGCCGACGCGGGCCTCGTCGTCATCGACGAGGCGCACTGCATCTCGGACTGGGGCCACGACTTCCGGCCGGACTACCGGCGCATCCGCACCCTGCTCGCCGACCTGCCGCCCGGCATCCCGGTGCTCGCGACGACCGCGACGGCGAACGAGCGCGTGACCGCCGACGTCGCGGAGCAGCTCGGCGTCACCGCGGCGCACACCGCGGGCGGGGCCGCCGGCGACGTCGCGGGCGGGGCGGCCCACGAGGACGTGCTCGTCCTGCGCGGCGGCCTGGACCGCGAGTCGCTGCACCTCGCCGTGCTCCGCCTGCCCGACCAGCCGACGCGCGTCGCGTGGCTCGTCGAGGCGCTCCAGGACGTCGACGGCTCGGGGATCGTGTACTGCCTCACCGTCTCCGCCGCCGAGCAGGTCGCGAGCCAGCTCCGCGCCGCCGGTCTCGCCGTGGCGTCGTACACGGGCCAGACGGACCCCGCCGAGCGCGAGCGGCTCGAGGAGGACCTCAAGGAGAACCGCGTCAAGGCGCTGGTGGCGACCTCCGCGCTCGGGATGGGCTTCGACAAGCCGGACCTGGCCTTCGTCGTCCACCTCGGGGCGCCGAGCTCGCCGATCGCGTACTACCAGCAGGTCGGGCGCGCGGGCCGTGGCGTGGACTCCGCCGTCGTGGTGCTCCTGCCGGGCGAGGAGGACCGCCGCATCTGGGAGTGGTTCGCGTCCACCGCGTTCCCGCCGCAGGACCAGGTGCGCGCGACTCTCCACGCCCTCGGCGCGGGCGGCACGCAGTCCGTCGCGCAGCTCGAGACGCAGGTCGACCTCAAGCGGTCACGCCTCGAGGGGATGCTCAAGGTGCTCGACGTCGACGGCGCGGTCCGGCGCGTCAAGGGCGGCTGGGAGGCGACCGGTGAGCCCTGGACGTACGACGCGGAGCGCTATGCACGCGTCGACGCCACGCGCTCGGCGGAGCAGCAGGCGATGCTCGACTACGAGGCCACCGACGGGTGCCGCATGGCGTTCCTGCGCGCCGCGCTCGACGACCCGGAGCTCGAGGACGGGTGGCGGTGCGGCCGCTGCGACACGTGCGGCGGCGTGACGCTGCCCGCGCTCCCCGACGCGGAGGCCGTCGCCGCCGCGCGCGCCGACATGGACCGCCCCGGCGTCGAGGTCGTGGCCCGTCGGCAGTGGCCGAGCGGCATGGACCGCCTGGGGCTCGACCTGCGCGGGCGTCTGGGTGCGGACGAGCTCGCGGAGACCGGGCGCGCGGTCGCGCGCCTCGACGGGCTCGGCTGGTCCGCGCCGCTGCGCGAGCTCTTCGCGGCCACGACGCCCGACGGCGACACCCCCGTCGCGCTCCGGCGCGCCGCCGCGCGCGTCCTCGACGACTGGGCGGAGCTCTACGAGTCCGCGCCGCAGCCGGACCCGGGGACCGGGGCCGACGATGACACCCCCGACGGCACCGCCCCGGCCGAGCGGCGGCTCCTCGTGGACGGCGTCGTCGCGGTCCGCTCCGCGACGCGTCCGCGGCTCACGTTCCATCTGGCGAACGGGCTCGCGAGCTACCTCGGCAAGCCGCTCATCGGCGCGGTCGGGCCGGTCCCGGGCCGCGAGGAGCCGGGCCGGCACGACGTGAACTCCGCGACGCGCCTCGCGGGCGTCGCGGGCCGCCTCCAGCTCGAGCTGTCGGACGCCGCGCGCGCGGGGCTCGCCGGCCGCCGCGTGCTGCTCGTCGACGACTACACCGAGTCGGGCTGGACCCTCACAGTCGCGGCACGCCTGCTGCGCCGCGCCGGGGCGGCGGCGGTGCACCCGTTCGTGCTCGGGGTGCGCTGACGCGGGCTCGGCCCGGCGACCGGGCGCGTCACCAGCGCAGGCGCAGCTCGGTGTACGTCGTGTCCACGAAGCCGAGCGACCGGTAGAGCGGCTCGCCCTCCGGCGTCGCGTGGAGGGACACCGAGTCCGCGCCCGCCGTGCGGGCCCAGTCCAGCGCCGCTCCGACGCACGCGCGACCGAACCCCCGGCCCCGGTCTCCTGGGTGCGTGCAGACGTTCGACAGGTGCGCCGTCGTGCCGCGCGGGTTGCGCGCCGACGGCGCGGACCGGTGCAGCTCGACGAGCGCGCACGCCGCGAGGCGTCCCGGCGCGTCGACCACGAACGCGACGACGTCGGTCGTCGCGAGACCCGCGGCGAACCACGCGCGTGCCCGGCCCTGCCACGTCGGGTCCTCCGCGCCGGGCTCGCCCATCGCGCGCATGAGGTGCACGCGCAACGACACGAGGTCGGCCGCGTCGCGCGGGACGGCACGTCGCACCCGCACGACGGCATTCCGCGCGGAGACCCCGTGCGGGACGCCGTCGAGCGGCGCGCCGGACCGACCGGCGGTCACAGGAACCGCGCCCGCACCGCCTCGCCGTGCGCCGGGAGGTCCTCGTCGTTCGCCACGGCGACGATCCGGTCCGCGAGGTCCTCGAGGGCGTCGCGGTCGTACTCGACCACCTGGACGGCCTTGACGTAGCTGTGCACGCCGAGCCCGCTGGAGAAGTGCGCGCAGCCGCCCGTCGGCAGCACGTGGTTCGAGCCGGCCATGTAGTCGCCGAGCGAGACCGGCGACCAGGGCCCGACGAAGATCGCCCCCGCGCTCGTGACGCGCTCGGCGAGCTCGGCCGCCCCCGCGGCCTGGATCTCCAGGTGCTCCGCGCCGTAGGCGTCCACCACCTGCAGCCCGTGCTCGAGGTCGTCGACGAGCACGATCGCGGACTGCGGGCCCGCGAGCGACTGCGCGACGCGCTGCGCGTGCTTCGTCGCGGTCACGAGGTCCGCGAGGCGCGCCTCCACCGCGGCGGCGAGCTCGACCGACGGGGTGACGAGCACCGCGGCGGCCAGCGGGTCGTGCTCCGCCTGGCTGATGAGGTCGGCCGCGACGTGCCCCGGGTCCGCCGAGGCGTCGGCGAGGACCGCGATCTCGGTGGGGCCCGCCTCCGCGTCGATGCCCACGACGCCTCGCACGAGCCGCTTGGCCGCCGCGACGAAGACGTTGCCGGGGCCCGTCACCACGTCGACCGGCTCGCACAGCACGTCGCCGTCCTGCGGCTCGCTGCCGGCCGCACCGTACGCGAACATCGCGACAGCCTGCGCCCCGCCGACGGCGTACACCTCGTCGACGCCGAGCAGCGCGCACGCCGCGAGGATCGTCGGGTGCGGCAGGCCGCCCCCCTCACGCTGCGGCGGTGATGCGACGGCGAGGCTCGGCACGCCCGCCTCCTGCGCCGCGACGACGTTCATCACGACGGACGACGGGTAGACGGCCAGACCACCGGGCGCGTAGAGCCCGACGCGGCGCACGGGCACCCACCGCTGGCGGACCTGGGCGCCCGGCGCGACCTGGACCGTGAAGTCCTGCGGGCGCTGCGCCGCGTGCACGAGCCGGACCCGGCGGATCGACTCCTCGAGCCCTGCCCGGACCTGCGGGTCGAGCGCCGCGAGCGCCGCGGCGATCTCGTCGGCCGGGACCCGCAGGTGCTCCGGCCGCACGCCGTCGAAGCGCTCGGCGTACTCGCGCAGGGCCTCGGCCCCGCGCGTCCGCACCGCCTCGAGGATCGGCGCGACCCGATGCGCCGCGTCCTCCACGCCGACCTCTGCGCGCGGCAGGGCCTCGGCGAGCTCGCGTGCGGACAGGGAACGCCCTCGGAGATCGATGCGGGAGATCATGCGACGAGTCTAGGAGCCCGGGAGGCCCGCGACGAGCGCGTTTCGCCCGCCGGTCGTCTTGGTGGCCCGCGCCGGGCGCGTTCTCGTCGGGAGTCGTGTCGTCGCGGCACGCGGCGCCGGGGAGAATGGCGTCATGAACGCCTCCGACGACGCCCGCCCGGTCGAGATCTCCGACGACGTCATCCGCCTCGGCCAGTTCCTCAAGCTCGCCGGGCTCGCCGAGTCCGGCGCGGAGGCGCGCGAGCTCGTCACCGAGGGCGAGGTCCGCGTGAACGGCGAGGTGGACACGCGCCGGGGACGCCAGCTGCACCGGGGCGACGTCGTCACGGTGGACCGGCCGCAGGGCGGGGAGAGCGCGACCGTCGCCTGAGCCGCGAGTACGACCCGCCGGGCAGGGGTCAGGCCATGTACGTCGAGGCCATCACCTTGTCCGGCGTGAGGCGCAGCACCACGCGCTCCGGCTTGGGCGTCAGCGGGCGGTAGCGGCGGGCGTAGCGCGCGACGGCGTCCGCCACCTCCTCCGCGTCCTCGACGACCTCGATCGTCCCCTCGAGCGTGAGCCACCGTCCGCCGTCGACCTGGCACACCGCGGCGCGCGGGTGCGCCCCGTCCGGCCCGGTCCGGCGGGCGTTGCGCGCCTTCACCGACCCGCGGTTCGTCGTGATCCGCACGACGCCCGCGTCCGGGTCCCAGGTGAACGCCACCGGGACGACGTGCGGGCTCCCGTCCTCGCGCAGGGTCGTGAGCGTGGCCAGGTGCCGCTCGGTGACGAAGACGCGCTGCTCGGGGTTGAGTCGGATCACGCTCGCGAGTCTAGGCGCGGCCTGCCCGGCACCGGCCGGAGCCGTCTCGTGCCGGTCGTCACACGACGCCGCCGACGAGCCGCAGCGGGTGCGCCGTCCTGCGTGCGCCGCAGCGCGGGCAGGACGGCACCGCCCGGGCGGTGGCACCGTCTGCGCGGCGGGACCGTCTGCGCGGCGGGACCGTGCGCAGTGCCGGACCGACGGCGTCGGCGTGTCAGAGCAGGCAGGACGGCCCGAGCAGCGCCTTGAGGTCGCCGAACAGCGCCGGCGACTTCTCGACCCGCAGCCCGTCGCCCGCGCGCACGACCGTGGTCTTGCCGGGCTCGAGGACCTGGACGTGCACCTCGGCCGAGCCGGGGTGCGTCGCGAGGACCTCGCGCAGGCGCAGGATGATCGGCTCGACGCAGCGCGTGTGCGAGACCTTCACGGCGAGCGGCGACTCGGCGCCCACGGTGATGTCCGGGAGCGAGACCTCCATCGCCTGGAGCTGCATCGTGTCGTCGCGCCGACGCACGCGCCCGCGCAGGACCACGACCTGGTCCTCGGCGAGGACGGTCGAGTACGCGAGATACGTCTCGCCGAAGAACATGACCTCGACGGCGCCCTCGAGGTCCTCGATGGTCACCGCGGCCCACGGGTTGCCGTTCTTGCTCATCTTGCGCTGGAGCGACGTCACGAGGCCGGCGATCGTCACGGTGGAGCCGTCGGGCCGGCCCTCGTCGGCGAGGAGGTTCGCGATCCCGGTGTCCGCGGCGCGCGTCAGCACGTGCTCGAGCCCGGACAACGGGTGGTCGGACACGTACAGGCCGAGCATCTCGCGCTCGAACGCGAGGCGCTGCTTCTTGTCCCAGTCCGGGAGGTCGGGCACGTCGACGGAGAACGACATGCCGTCCTCGGCGTCGGCGCCCCCGAAGTCGGCGAAGAGGTCGAACTGGCCCTCCGCCTCCTTGCGCTTGACGCTGATCACCGAGTCGACGGCCTGCTCGTGCACGACGAGCAGGGCGCGCCGCGCGTGGCCGAGCGAGTCGAACGCGCCTGCCTTGATGAGCGACTCGATGGTGCGCTTGTTGCACACCACGGCCGGCACCTTGTCGAGGAAGTCGGTGAACGACGTGAACGCGCCCTTCTCCTCGCGCGTGCGGATGATCGCGTCGACGACGTTCGCGCCGACGTTGCGCACGCCCGTGAGACCGAAGCGGATGTCGCCGCCCACCGCGGTGAACTTCGCCGCGGAGTCGTTCACGTCCGGCGGGAGCACGGTGATGTGCATGCGGCGGCACTCGTTGAGGTAGAGGGCCAGCTTGTCCTTGTCGTCGCGCACGCTCTGCAGGAGCGCCGCCATGTACTCCGTCGGGTAGTTCGCCTTGAGGAACGCCGTCCAGTAGGCCACGAGGCCGTACCCGGCGGAGTGCGCCTTGTTGAAGGCGTAGCCCGCGAACGGGACCAGCGTGTCCCAGACCGCCTGGATCGCGGCGTCGGAGTACCCGCGCTCCCGGCAGCCCGCCTGGAACGGCACGAACTCCTTGTCGAGGATCTCCTTCTTCTTCTTGCCCATCGCGCGCCGCAGCAGGTCGGCCTGTCCGAGCGAGTACCCGGCGAGGATCTGCGCGGCCCTCTGGACCTGCTCCTGGTAGACGATGAGGCCGTAGGTCTCGTCGAGGATCTCCGCGAGAGGCTGCTCGAGCTCCGGGTGGATGGGCTCGATCTTCTGCAGCCCGTTCTTGCGCAGCGCGTAGTTCGTGTGCGAGTTCATGCCCATCGGGCCCGGGCGGTACAGCGCGATGACGGCCGAGAGGTCGTCGAACTTGTCCGGCTTCATCTGGCGCAGGAGAGCACGCATGGGGCCGCCGTCGAGCTGGAACACGCCCAGCGTGTCACCGCGCGCGAGCAGCTCGTACGACGCCTTGTCGTCGAGCGTGAGCGACTCGATCTCGATCGGCTCCTTGCCGTTCATCTCGATGTTCTCGAGCGCGTCGTCGAGGATCGTGAGGTTCCGCAGCCCGAGGAAGTCCATCTTGATGAGGCCGAGGCCCTCGGACGTCGGGTAGTCGAACT
This sequence comes from Cellulosimicrobium funkei, assembly GCF_900155925.1. Classification (NCBI taxonomy): domain Bacteria; kingdom Bacillati; phylum Actinomycetota; class Actinomycetes; order Micrococcales; family Promicromonosporaceae; genus Cellulosimicrobium; species Cellulosimicrobium funkei. Next base: position 193,084 of record NZ_FTMI01000008.1, on the reverse strand, counting down.
GCGTGATGACCGCGCCGTCCTGGGGACGGCGCATGATCGGGATGATGTCGATGAGCGGGTCGCTCGACATGATGACGCCCGCGGCGTGCACGCCCCACTGCCGCTTCAGCCCCTCGATACCCCGCGCGAGCTCGACGACGCGCTGCGCCTCCGGGTCGGTGTCGTGGAGCTGGCGGAACTCCGCCGCCTCGGAGTACCGCTCGTGCTTCGGGTCGAAGATCCCCGACAGGGGGATGTCCTTGCCCATGACGGCCGGCGGCATCGCCTTGGTGAGCTTCTCCCCCATCGCGAACGGGAAGCCGAGGAGCCGTGCCGAGTCCTTGAGGGCCTGCTTGGCCTTGATCGTCCCGTAGGTGACGATCTGGGCGACGCGGTCGTCGCCGTACTTCTCGGTGACGTACCGGATGACCTCCCCGCGCCGACGCTCGTCGAAGTCGACGTCGACGTCGGGCATCGAGACGCGCTCGGGGTTGAGGAACCGCTCGAAGATCAGCCCGTGCTCCAGCGGGTCGAGCTCGGTGATGCCCATGAGGTACGACGCCATCGAGCCTGCGGCGGACCCACGGCCGGGGCCGACGCGGATGCCCTGGTCCTTGGCCCAGTTGATGAAGTCGGCGACCACGAGGAAGTACCCCGGGAAGCCCATCTGGATGATGACCTCGGTCTCGTACTGCGCCTGCTTGCGCGCCGCGTCCGGGATGCCGTTCGGGTAGCGGCGGTGCAGCCCGCGCTCGACCTCCTTGACGAACCAGCTCGTCTCGTCCTCGCCCTCGGGGACGGGGAACCGCGGCATGTAGTTGGCCTTCGTGTCGAACGACACCTCGCACTGCTCGGCGATGAGCAGCGTGTTGTCGCACGCCTCGGGGAGCTCCGCGAAGACCCGGCGCATCTCGGCCGCCGACTTCACGTAGTAGCCGGTGCCGTCGAACTTGAACCGGTCCGGGTCGTCGAGCGTCGAGCCGGAGTTGATCGCGAGCAGCGCCTCCTGGCTGGAAGCGTCCTCCTCGCGCACGTAGTGGAGGTCGTTCGTCGCGACGAGGCGCGCCCCGATGGTCTCCGCGAGGCGCAGGAGGTCCTTCGTGACCCGTGTCTCGATGTCGATCCCGTGGTCCATGAGCTCGACGAAGAAGTTCTCGCGGCCGAAGATGTCCTGGAGCTCGCCCGCCGTCCGCACCGCCTCGTCCCACTGGCCGAGGCGCAGGCGCGTCTGGATCTCGCCCGACGGGCACCCGCTCGTCGCGACGAGGCCCTTGCCGTAGCGCTGGAGGAGGTCGCGGTCCATGCGCGGCCACTTGCCCATCTGCCCCTCGAGCGACGCGAGCGACGACGCCCGGAACAGGTTGTGCAGACCCTCGTTGTCCTTCGCGAGCAGCGTCATGTGCGTGTACGCACCGCGCGCCGACACGTCGTCGGACTCCTGCCCCTGCTGCCCGAACCGCACGCGGGTCTGGTCGAACCGGCTCGTGCCCGGCGTGACGTACGCCTCGACGCCGATGATCGGCTTGATGCCCTTCGCCTGCGCCCGCGACCAGAACTCGAACGCCCCGAACACGTAGCCGTGGTCCGTCGTCGCGATGGCCTTCTGGCCCAGGCGCTCGACCTCGTCGAACAGGTCCCCGATCCGGGCCGCACCGTCCAGCATCGAGTACTCGGTGTGGACGTGGAGGTGGACGAAGTCCTCGGTCGCGGTGGGCATGCACCGATCTTAGGCGTGCCCCACCCACACCCGGGCGAGGTCGCGGCGGGTCGTGCGGCACGTCACGCGAACGGCGCGCGGTGCCCCGCCGAGAGGGGTCAGACGTCCGTCGTCAGGGTCTTGGCGGCGTCGCGGTGGTCGATGCCCGCGTCGAGGTAGACGGGTCCGGACACGGCGTACCCGAGCCGCTCGTAGAAGCCGATCGCCTGGACCTGGGCGGAGAGGAGGACGCGCACGGCGCGGCGTCCGTCCGGCCCTGGGACCGCGTGCTCGGCGAGCGCGACCTCCTCCAGCGCGCGCATCACCGCGACTCCCGCGCCGGTGCCGCGCGCGACCGCGGCGACCGCGACCCGGCCGACGTGCACCTCTCCCGGGTGCGCGGGGTCCGTGAGGAGCCGGCCCGTGCCGACGACGTCCCCGCCCCGGTCGCGGTCCCGGACGAGCACGTGCGTGGTCGTCTCCGCGGTGTCCAGGTCGTCGATCTCCTCCTCGACCGGCACCCCCTGCTCGTCGACGAACACCGCGAGCCGCAGCGCGTGCGCGGCGGCCAGCCCGGCGTCGTCGGCCACGCGCTCCACGGCGAGCCGGGCGTCGCCCGGCCCCGAGGCGGCGACGGTCACGCGTACGCCCCGCGCAGCACCTCGAGCGCGTGCGCGAGGTCGTCCGGGTACTCGCTCGTCAGCTCGAGCCACTGCCCGGTCGTGGGGTGCTCGAACCCGAGGCGCATCGCGTGCAGCCACTGGCGCGTCAGGGACACGCGCGAGGCCAGCACCGGGTCGGCACCGTACGTGAGGTCGCCGACGCACGGGTGCCGCAGCGCGGAGAAGTGCACCCGGATCTGGTGCGTGCGACCCGTCTCGAGGTGCACCTCGACGAGGGACGCGGCGGGCAGCATCTCGAGCACCTCGTAGTGCGTGACCGAGGGCTTGCCCTCCGCCGTGACCGCGAACTTCCAGTCCGCGCTGGGGTGCCGCCCGATCGGCGCGTCGATGGTCCCGGTGGTGGGCTCGGGATGGCCCTGGACGAGCGCGTGATAGACCTTCTCGACCGTGCGCTCCTTGAAGGCGCGCTTGAGCGCGGTGTACGCGACCTCGCTCTTCGCGACGACCATGAGTCCCGACGTCCCGGCGTCGAGGCGGTGCACGATGCCCTGGCGCTCCGCGGCGCCCGACGTCGAGATCCGGTACCCCGCGGCCGCGAGGGCGCCGACGACGGTCGGGCCCGTCCAGCCCGGCGACGGGTGGGCCGCGACCCCGACGGGCTTGTCGACGACCACCAGGTCGTCGTCGTCGTGCACGATGCCCATGCCCGGCACGGGTTCCGCGACGACCTCGACGGCGGGCGCGGCGTCGGGCACGTCGACCTCGAGCCACCCGCCCGGGACGAGCCGGTCGGACTTGCCGACCTCGCGCCCGTCGAGGCGGACGGCGCCGCCTGCGGCGAGCTCTGCGGCCCGCGTCCGCGAGAGGCCGAGGAGCCGGGACAGCCCGGCGTCGACCCTCTCGCCCGCGAGGCCGTCGGGCACCGGGAGCGACCGGAGGCTCACCGCGCCCCCTCGTCGTCGGTCCGCGTGGCGGTCGGCTCGGGTGCGGGCCCGGACGTCGGCTCGACGGCGTCGTCGGCGCTCGTCCCGGCGCCCGCGTGGTCGCCGCCGTGGCGCGTCCCGTCCAGCCCGACGCCGAGCACCGACAGGACGGCGATCATCACGGCCGCGGCCACGATCGCGATGTCCGCGACGTTGCCCACGAACCAGTTCGCGTAGGCGATGAAGTCGACGACGTGCCCGCGCGCGAAGCCGGGCTCCCGGAAGAAGCGGTCGACGAGGTTCCCGAGCGCGCCGCCCAGCAGGAGGCCCAGCGCGACGGCCCACGCGCGCGAGCCGATGCGGCTCACCATGCGCACGATGACGACGACGACCGCGACCACGACGATGGTCAGGAGCCACGTCATGCCGGTCGCGATGGAGAGCGCCGCACCGGGGTTGTAGATGAGCCGCAGCCCGAGCAGCGACCCCACCAGCGGGATCGTGTCGTCGCCCAGCGTGAGGCTCGACTCCGCCCACCACTTGGTGAGCTGGTCGAGCACGAGGACGAGGACGGCGAGGACGACGGTCCACACGACCAGGACGCGTCGCGGACCGCGCCGGACGGCTCCTGCGGCGAGGTCGGCGGGCGCCTGCGGGGAGGCGTCGGCGGGGTCGGTGGGCTCGGGGCGCGCGGAGGTGGACATCGGCCGCAAGTCTGCCACGTCGTCGCCCCGGTCGACGCGGCCCCGCGACGCGTCGGCGCTCAGCGCCGCTCGGCGCGCTGCTTGGCCTCGACCGAGAGGTTCGCGCGCGGGAACGCCTGGAGGCGCGCCTTGCCGATCGGCAGCCCCGTCTCCTCGCACGTCGCGTACGTGCCGGCCGCGATGCGGTCGAGCGCGTGCGACGTCTGCGCGAGGAGGTCGCGCACGTTGTTGACGAGCGTCAGCTCCTGCTCTCGCTCGAGGGCGCTGGACCCGGAGTCCGCCTGGTCGTCGCCGGCGCCGTCACCGGAGTGCCGCAGGAGGTTCGACAGCTCCTCGTCCGCGACGGCGAGCTCCCCCTCCAGCCGCTCCTTCTCGGCGAGCAGCTCCGCGGCGAGCTCCTCGGCCTCCCGCAGGGTCCAGGGCTCCTCCCCGTCGCGCACGGGGAAGGACTTGACGTCCTTCGCGAGGTTCGGGAAACGGTCGCGCACGGCCGAACGGGCCGCGGTGGTGAGCTTGGTCATGTCGCCCCTCCAAGTTCGAGTCACGCGAGAGTAGACGCAGCGGCCGGTACGCACAACACACCACGCCGGTCCGCCGAGGCGGGAGAGAAGGCGTAGGTGCGTGGCGTACCGGCCGCTGCCGGACGGTCGACGCAGGTGCTAGATGCCGGGAGCGAGGTCGCTCGTGCGGCTCGCCCCGCCGACGTTGCTGCGCGGCGGGAGGGCGCTGCCCCGGTTGTCCAGGTCGCCCAGCAGGTTCTGCAGGTAGCTCTTGAGACGCGTGCGGTAGTCGCGCTCGAAGATCCGCAGCTCGTCGATCTTGCGCTCGAGGAGCGAACGCTCCTGCTCGAGCTGCGAGAGCGTGCGGTGCGAGGTCTCCTCGGCCTCGCGCACGATGCGCGAGCCCTCCTCCTTGGCCTCCGCGATGAGGCGGTCACCCTCCTCCTGGCCGGAGCGCACGTAGTCGTCGTGCAGCTTCTGGGCCAGCTGGAGCATGCCCGTCGCCGACTCGGGCTCCGCCGCGTTCTTCGTGACGACGGCCTGCGAGATCGGGGCGGCGCGCACGGGCTCCGGCTCCGGCTCGGGCGCCTTCGGCGTCTCGACGACGGGGGGCTGCACCGCAGCGCTGGACGCGTCGGCTCGGCTGAGCTCGGCGAGACGACGCTCCGCCGCGGCGAGCTTCGCCTTGAGGTCCTCGTTCTCCTCCTGCACGGAGTTGAGGGTCCTCACCACCTCGTCCAAGAAGTCGTCGACCTCTTCGACGTCGTAGCCCTCGCGGAACTTCGTCGCCGAGAACTTCTTGTTCAGGATGTCCTCTGCAGTGAGCAGTGCCATCGGTTCACCTCATAGCGTTTGCGTGTCGGTCCGGGCGACCTCGCGATCACCAGACTCCAAAGTAGCGGACATTGCCCTCAGGGGCGGGAGCAGCCGCGCCGTCGCGCGCCGTCGAACCGTGCCGACGGCGTGCAGCGTGCGCGGGCGTGCGGTGGGGGTCGGGGCGAACCGGACGTAGCGGCCCTGTACGGGCCGCCCGGACACCCCGATCGGGTGACGTGCGTCTCAGAGCGAGGACACGACCTGCGCCGCGATCGTCACCGCGAAGAACAGGATGATGAATGCGAGGTCGAGGCGCACCTGACCCAGCGAGAGCGGCGGGATGAGCCGACGCAGCGCGCGCAGGGGCGGGTCCGTCGCCGAGTAGATCACCTCGGCGAGCACCAGCAGGACCCCCCGGGGCCTCCAGTCGCGAGCGAAGAACTGCACCCAGTCGAACACGAGCCGACCGATGAGCAGCAGCAGGTAGAGCCAGAGCAGGAATCCGACGATGCCTGTGATGAGGTCCCAGATCACGGGTCAACTGTGCCAGACGCACCGCCCCCGGCCCCGCCGGGGACACGCGCTACGCCCAGGGCGGACGCGCAGGAGGGACGGGCGCGTCACCGCGCCCGCCCCTCCGTGCGTGCGGCGCGTGCTCGGCGGGTCACCGCGCCGCGCGCACGCTCAGCTCTGGTTGTAGAAGCCCGCGCGACCGGGGGCCGGCGCGGCGGTCTGCTCCTCGCCGGTGATCTCGACGTGCTCGGGCGAGAGCAGGAACACCTTGTTGGTGACGCGCTCGATGGCCCCGTGCAGCCCGAAGATGAGGCCCGCGGAGAAGTCGACGAGGCGCTTCGCGTCCGCGTCGTCCATGTCCGAGAGGTTCATGATCACCGGGGTGCCGCCGCGGAACGCCTCGCCGATCACGCGCGCGTCGTTGTACGACCGCGGGTGCACCGTCGTGATCCGCCGCAGCTCGGCCGCCGACATGCTCGTCTGCGGCACCTCGCGCGGCCCGAGCGCGCGGTGCAGCGGCGTCACCGGTGCCTGGTAGTCGTGCGCCACGTCCGCCCCCGTCTCGTCGAGCTCGTCGACGTACTCGTCCTGCTCGTCCTCGCCGCGATCATCAGCGAGGCCCAGATACAGCATGGTCTTGCGCAGCGCTCCCGCCATGGGCCTTGCTCCGTCCTCGATCGATCCTCGGTCCACCGGCCGTCGGACCGGTGCGTTCACGCTAACCGAGGGTGCGCGGCGAGCCCCGGACGACACGCCCGGCGTGCGCAACCTCGTGCGGAGGTCGGACCGAGCCGTCTCACGCGCCGGTGAGCGCCACGAGCCCGGCGAACCGACCGGTCGTCGTGCCGCGGCGCGCCGCCCGACGGTGCGAGAAGAACCGCTCGTCCTCGATCGTGCACGCCGGGACGCGCACGACGTCTGCCACGCCCGCCGCGACGAGGTCGGCGACGACCCCCGCGGGCAGGTCGAGCGCCGGCGTCCCCCAGGACGTCGTCGACCACGTGGCCGGACGCGCGAGCGCGACGTCGTCGCGCATCCACGCGGGCACCTCGTAGCACCGCCCGCACGCACTCGGCCCGACGGCGGCCCGCACCCGGTCGACCCGCGCGCCGGCGGCGACCAGGGCGCCCAGCGCCGCGTCGACCACCCCGTGCGCGAGGCCACGGCGCCCGGCGTGCGCGACGCCGACGACGCCCGCCTCGGCGTCCGCGAGGAGGACGGGCACGCAGTCGGCCACGAGGACGCCCAGACCCACGCCGCGGGACGGGGCGACGAGAGCGTCGGCCTCCCCCACCGTGTCGACGGGGTCCGCACCGCGCGGCGCAGGTTCCACCGTCGCGACCCGGGTGCCGTGGACCTGCGTCGCGAAGGCCGGGTCCGCACCGAGCCACGCGGCTGCCCGCGCGCGGTTCGCGCGCACCCGGTCGGCGTCGTCGGTCACGTTCAGCCCGAGGTTGAGCGTGTCCCACGGCGCCGGCGAGAGCCCGCCGTCACGCGTCGTGAAGCCGGCGCGCACCCCCGGCCCGAGGTCCACCTCGAGCACGACGGGAGGGGCGGCGCCGTCGGCACCACCCCTCCCGTCGTGCACGGTCCCGGCGCTCACACGGCCCCGCACCGCGCCACGCGGTCGCGCACCGTCACTTGAGGAAGTCGGGCACGTCGAGCTCCTCGACCTTGCGGCGCGGGGGCTCCTCGTCGAAGATCCGCGGGGGCACGTCGACGCCCTCGTTCTGCCCGCCCGGCACGGCCTCCGCGTTGTGGTTCCCGGCGTCGCCGGAACCGACCACGGTGAACGGCGCGGGGGCGACCGGCTGCACCGGCACCGGGCCGTGACCGCCGTCGAGCGTGACGGGGACGTCGTCGGCCTCCGGCTGGATCGGCACGACCGGCCGCGGCAGCGTGTGCGCGCCCGTCGTCGGTGCCGGCGGCACGGCCCGCGCGGCGGGCACGACCGGGATCGCGCTCGTCGCGGGGCGCTGGGCGCCGGCCACCTGGCCGAGCGCCCGCGCGTCGCCCCGCACCTGCGGGGCACCGCCGTCGAAGCCGGCCGCGATGACGGTGACACGGACCTCGTCGCCCAGCGCGTCGTCGATCACGGCGCCGAAGATGATGTTCGCCTCGGTGTGCGCGGCCTCGTGGACCAGGCGCGCCGCCTCGTTGATCTCGAACAGGCCGAGGTCGGAACCACCCTGGATGGAGAGCAGCACGCCGTGGGCGCCGTCGATGCTCGCCTCGAGGAGCGGCGACGAGATCGCCATCTCGGCGGCCTGCACCGCGCGGTCGTCGCCCCGCGCGTTGCCGATGCCCATGAGGGCGCTGCCCGCGCCCTGCATGACGGACTTGACGTCCGCGAAGTCGAGGTTGATGAGACCGGGGGTCGTGATGAGGTCGGTGATGCCCTGGACACCGGACAGCAGCACCTGGTCGGCCTGGTGGAACGCCTGCAGCGCGCTGACGTTGCGGTCCGACATCGACAGGAGGCGGTCGTTCGGGATGACGATGAGGGTGTCGACCTCGTTGCGCAGGTTCTCGATGCCCTGGTCCGCCTGGACCGAGCGGCGGCGGCCCTCGAACGTGAAGGGCCGCGTCACGACGCCGACGGTCAGCGCGCCGAGCGAGCGCGCGATGCGGGCGACGACCGGTGCGCCGCCCGTGCCGGTGCCGCCGCCCTCGCCCGCCGTGACGAAGACCATGTCCGCGCCGCGCAGCACGTCCTCGATCTCCTCGGCGTGGTCCTCGGCGGCCTTCTTGCCGACCTCGGGGTCGGCGCCGGCGCCGAGACCGCGCGTGAGCTCGCGACCGACGTCGAGCTTGACGTCCGCGTCGGACATGAGGAGCGCCTGGGCGTCCGTGTTGATGGCGATGAACTCGACACCCTTGAGGCCGACCTCGATCATCCGGTTGACGGCGTTCACGCCCCCACCGCCGATGCCGACCACCTTGATCACTGCTAGGTAGTTCTGCGGAGTTGCCACGTCAATGCCTCTCGATCGGTCAGCCCTGAACCTTCACCCTCAAGTAGAGGGTTATAGTTATGTCAGGTCGTTCATGGGTCGACCGTAGGTGTCGACGTGCCCATCATCAACGACCGTCTCGCGCGTGTCGGGGATCGCCACGCGCGCATTCACCGCGTCACCGGGAGCCGTGGGGCCGAGACGTCGTACACGGTGACCCCCGCGTTCTCCGGGACGGCCCGGAGCGTCTGCAGGACGCGCACCTTCAGCGCCGCCTCCTCGGAGCTCCCCCACTCGACGACGACGCCGTCCCGCAGCGTCATGCGGACCGCGTCGCGCGTCGGCGCCGAGACCTCCGCGACCTGCGCGTGGAGGTCCGCCGGGAGCGCGTTGAGCAGCACGAGCGCGGCGTCGAGCGCCCGCGCCCCCTGGTCGTCGAGCGGCGCGTCGATCTCCGGCAACCCCTCGGGCACGACCGGGTCGGTGCGCACGTGGACGCCGTCGGCGTCGAGCAGCGCGAAGCCGTCGTCCACGGGCACCGCCACGACGGGCTCGCGCGACTCGAGGAGCACAGCGAGCCCCGAGGGCCACGCACGCCGGATCTCGACGTCGCGCACGCCGTTGAGGCCGAGCACCTGCTCGCGCAGCGCGACCGTGTCGAGCCGCGGCAGCGGCACGCCGTCCGCGGCGGCGACCACGTCGCGGACCTGCTGCGGGTCGATCACCGTGCCCTCGCCGGAGACCGTGACCTTGTCGAGGTCGAGGCCGAGCACGGGCGAGAAGAACGCCACCCACGCGAGACCGGCGACGACGAGGAGCGCCGCGACCCAGCCGAGGACGCGCGTGCGGACCCGGTGACGGCGCATCGCGTCGCGCTCGGCGAGCCGCTCGGCCATGCCGTGCGAGACGACCCCGATCGGGGCGGCGGACGCGCCGCGCGGTACGGACGTCGTCGTGCCCGTGGCCCGGCCGCCGCCACCGCGCGCGGCCGGAGGACGACCGGTGCCGGGTCGGCCGCCCGACGAGCGCACGAGCTCGGAGCCCGGCGCCGCGACGCGGCGCACCGGTCGCGTCGGCGTGTCCTCGACCGGCGCACGGCGCGCGCCCGCGGGCGGGGCCGGCTTCGCGGAGCTCGGGGCCGGCTTCGCGGGGCCCGGAGCCGCGGACCGTCCGGCCCGTTCGCCCGCGCCCGACCGGCCCGGCCGCGGCGCGGCGGGACGAGGCTGGGGCGGCGGACGCATCAGGCCTCGCCTCCTCCGGGCGCCGGGGCGCCGTCGCGACGCGCGCGGAGGCGCTCGAGGACGACGGCGCCCAGCTCCGTGACGTCCCCCGCCCCGACGGTGAGCACGAGGTCTCCCGGGCGGGCGGCGTCCGCGATGCGGCGGGCCGCCTCGACGCGGTCCTCGACCGCGTCGACGACCACGCCGGGAGCGTCGACCAGGTCGGTGATCGTGCGCGCGCTCACGGCCGGGTCCGGCTCCTCGCGCGCCGCGTAGACGCCCGTGACCACGACCTCGTCCGCGCCGGCGAGCGCCTGCGCGAACTCGCGGGCGAACGTCGCGGTGCGCGAGTACAGGTGCGGCTGGAACAGCACGAGCACCCGGCCGCCGGCCGCGACGGGCCGGGCGGCGGCGAGCAGCGCGGCCACCTCGGTGGGGTGGTGCGCGTAGTCGTCGACGACGCGCACGCCGCCCGCCTCGCCGCGGGCCTCGAAACGACGGCCGGTGCCGAGGAAGCCGTGCGCGGCCGCGACCGCCGCCGCCGGGTCCACGCCGAGCACGACCGCCGTCACGACGGCCGCGGTCGCGTTGAGCGCGTTGTGGTGCCCCGGCACGCGCAGCAGCAGCGCGAGCCCGTCGAGGCGCGCCGCACCGACCGTGCCCGTGAGCGACGCCCGCACCCCGGGTCGGCCCGCCTCGTCGGCGGGGGCCACGTCCGCGAGGCGCACGTCGGCGTCCGCGGCCGTGCCGTACGTGACCACCGCTCCCCCGGCCCGGGCGTGGGACGACGCGAGAGCGCGCGCCCCCGCGTCGTCGGCGCACGCGACGAGCGTCCCGCCCGGGACGATCCGCGCCGCGAAGTCGACGAACGCCTGCTCGAACGCGTCGCGCGACCCGTAGTGGTCGAGGTGGTCCGGCTCCACGTTGGTGACGACGGCGACGTCCGGGGCGTAGTTGAGGAACGACCCGTCCGACTCGTCGGCCTCGGCCACGAGGACGTCCGACCCGAGGTGGCCGCCCGCGACGGGGCCGTCCTCGGTGAGCACCGTGCCGCCGATCGCGAACGACGGGTCGAGGCCCGCGCCGCGCAGGACGGTCGCGATCATCGCGGACGTCGTGGTCTTGCCGTGCGCGCCCGCCACGGCGACGGACCGGCCGCGCGCCATGAGCGAGGCCAGCGCCTGCGAGCGGTGCAGCACGCGCAGCCCGGCCGCGCGTGCCGCCGCGAGCTCGGGGTTCGTCTCGCGCACTGCGCTCGACACCACGACGGTGTCCGCGTCGGCGACGTGCGCGGCGTCATGGCCCACCCACACCCGGACGCCGTCGGCGCGCAGCGCCGCGAGCGCGTCGCCCTCGCGCGCGTCCGAGCCCTGGACGGGCACGCCGTGCGCGGCGAGGAGACGGGCGACGACGGACATGCCCGCCCCGCCGACGCCGACGAGGTGGACCGTGCCGAGCGCCTCGAGCGCGAGCGGGCCCTCGCCCGACGCCGCCGTCACGGTCGTGCCCCCGGCGCACCGGCGACGGCCTCGGCGACGAGGTCCGCGACCCGCGCGGCGCCGTCGCGCACACCCGCTCCCGCGGCGGCCGCGGCCATCGCGTCGAGCCGGCCCGGGTCACCGAGCAGCGCGGGGACCTCGCGCGCGACCCACGCCGCGTCGAGCTGCGCGTCGTCGACGAGCAGGCCGCCACCCGCGGCGACGACGGGGCCGGCGTTGAGCCGCTGCTCCCCGTTGCCGATGGGCAGCGGCACGTAGACGGCCGGGATGCCCAGCGCCGCGAGCTCGCCCACCGTGCCCGCGCCCGCGCGGCACACGACGAGGTCCGCGACCGCGAGCGCGAGCTGCATCTCGGCGAGGTACTCGCGCACGTCGTAGCGCGCGCCGGGGTGGCCCGCGACGGCACCGGCCGCCGCCTCGCGCACCGCGCCGTCCTTGCCCTTGCCCGTCAGGTGGAGGATCTGCGTGCCCGCCCCGAGGAGCGCGCCGGCGGCACCGGAGACCGCCTCGTTGAGGCTCTGCGCCCCCAGCGAACCGCCGGTGACGACGAGCGTGCGCGCGCGGGGGTCGAGGCCGAGGCGCGCCGCGGCGTCCGCGCGCACCCCGGCGGCGTCCGCCGCCCGCGCGGCCACGAGGTCCTGGATCTCGCGGCGCAGCGGCAGCCCGGTGACGACGCCGCCCTTGAGCGGCGTGCCCTCGAACGTCACGCCGACGCGCGCGGCCCACCGGGCACCGAGGCGGTTCGCCAGGCCGGGGCGCGCGTTCTGCTCGTGGATCACGACCGGGACGTCGCGACGGCGCGCGGCGAGGTACGCGGGCGTGGAGACGTAGCCCCCGAAGCCGACGACGACGCGCGCGCCGGTCTCGTCGATGACGGCGCCCGCCGCGTCCACGGCGGACTTGAGACGGCCCGGGAGGTTGACCCACTCCGCGCTCGGGCGGCGCGGGAGCGGGACGCGCGGCACGTGCCGCAGCGGGTAGCCCCGGGCGGGGACCAGGTCGTCCTCCAGGCCGCCCGCGACCCCGAGCGCGGTCACCACCACGCCGGGCTCACGCGCCCGGAGCTCGTCCGCCACCGCGAGGAGCGGGTTCACGTGCCCCGCCGTCCCGCCGCCTGCGAGCACCACCGAACCGATCGTCGTCACGTACCTCGTCGTCCTTCCCTGCGGCAGGTGCCGCGTCCTGTCCGTCGTGCGGAGGTCTGTCGTGCGGGGCGCGGGGCGCCCCACGGGTCCGGCGTCGCGGCCGGAGCGGCCGCGACGGCCGGGGAGGTCATCGCGCGGTCCGGCGCCGGGGGCGCGCCGCCCGGCCGACGACGGCGAGCGAGCGCCGCACGACGCTCCCTCGCGCGGCGAGCGCCTCGGCCGCGCCCGGTTCCGAGCGCGCGAACGAGATGAGCACGCCGAGCGCGGCCATCGTCATGATGAGCGCGGAGCCGCCCGCCGAGACGAGCGGCAGCGGGACGCCGATCACGGGCAGGAGCCCGATGACGACGCCGATGTTGATGAACGCCTGGCCGACGATCCAGCACGCGATCCCGGCCGTCGTGATCTTCACGAAGGGGTCGGGGTGGCGGCGCACGATCCGGCTCGTGGCGACGCCGACGATGACGAACAGCCCCAGCACCAGGAGCGTGCCGAGCAGCCCGAGCTCCTCGCCGATCACGGCGAAGATGAAGTCGTTGTGCGCCTCCGGCAGGTACGACCACTTCTCGCGGCTCGCCCCGAGGCCGACGCCCGTGAGCCCGCCCGTGCCGAGCGCGTACAGACCGTGCATCGACTGGTAGCACTCGCCGAGGGTGTCGGTGCACTCGCGGTACGTCGCCATGATGCGCGAGAGCCGGTCGCCGCCCGACTGGTTGAGGATGAACACGTACCCGACGACGAACGCGGCACCGCCCGCCCCGAGGGCGAGCAGACGCCCGTCGGCCCCCGAGACGAAGAACGCCCCCGCGATGATCGCCATGACGACGAGCGCCGTGCCGAGGTCGTGACCCGCGAGCACGAGGCCCACGACCGCGACCGCGACGGGGACCGCCGGGATCAGCACGTGCCGCCACTGCCCGAGCATCCGCTGCTTGCGTCCGAGCACGACACCGAGCCACAGCGCGAGCGCGAGCTTCGCGACCTCGGCCGGCTGGAACGTGAAGAGCCCGAGGTCGATCCAGCCCGTGTTGCCGTTGACGTTCTTCGCGAGCGGCGTGAACACGAGCATCTGCAGCCCGAGAGCCACGAAGAGCGCGGGCCACGCGAGCCGCTTGTACCAGTCGACCGGCACGCGCGTGGCGACGAGCAGGACGGGCAGGCCCATGAGGGCGAACTTCGCCTGGTCGAGGAACGCCCCGAACGGCGACTTGCCCGCGGCGATCTGCGTGACCGCCGAGCTGGAGAACACCATGACGAGGCCGATGATCGCGAGCAGCGTGGTCGCGCCGACGAGCAGGTAGTAGCTCGTCACCGTGCTGTTCCACTGCCCGAGCCACGGTCGCTCGGCGGGCTCGGGCCGCGGGCGTCGCGGCTCGCGGGTCGTCGCCCGGCCCCGCGGCACCGTCCGGCTCGTGCCGGCCCGGGGGACGGTGCGCGTCGAGGGCGCGCCTCGCCCGTTCGCGGTCTGGGTCATCGGCTGCCCGGCCTACCCGTGGTCGGGGCGCAGGGCGCGCGCCGCCTCGGCGAACGCCTCGCCGCGCGCGGCGTACGAGCGGAACTGGTCCATCGACGCGCCGGCGGGCGCGAGCAGCACCGTGTCGCCGGCCTGCGCGAGGCGGCGGGCGGAGTCGACGGCGCGGGGCATCACGGTCCCAGTGTCGCCAGGATCCACGCGCACGACGGGGATATCGGGCGCGTGTCGGGCGAGCGCACCGGCGAACGGCTCGGCGTCGACGCCGATCAGCACCACCGCACGCAGCCGGTCGGCGCGCGCCGCGACGAGCTCGTCGAACGACGCCCCCTTCGCGAGGCCGCCCGCGACCCACACGACGGTGCCGGGCGCGAACGCCGCGAGGGACGCGGACGCGGCGTGCGCGTTGGTCGCCTTGGAGTCGTCGACGTAGGCGACGCCGTCGACCGAGGCGACCTGCTCGATGCGGTGCGACCCCGTGCGGAACGCGCGCAGCCCGTCGCGGACGGCGACGGCCGGGACGCCGTGCGCCCGTGCGAGGGCGGCCGCGGCGAGCGCGTTCGCCACGACGTGCGCGGGCACGACGCCGTCGGCGCCCGCGAGGTGCGACAGGTCGCCGAGCGTCGCGAGCTCGGCGGCGTGCGTGTGCCGGTCCGGCGCGTCCGCGGGCGCGTGGAACGCGCGGTCGACGAGCACGTCCTCGATGACGCCGAGCTGGCCGCGCGCCGGGGCGCCGAGCGTGAAGCCGACGGCGCGGGCCCCCTCGACGACGTCCGCCTCGCGCACGAGCGCCTCGGTGCGAGGGTCCGCGACGTTGTAGACGCACGCGACCCGGGCGTCCTCGAAGACCCGGCCCTTGTCGGCCGCGTAGGCGTCGATGCCGCCGTGCCAGTCGAGGTGGTCGGGGGCGACGTTGAGGACGGCGCCCGCCTCGGGCGACGTCGTGTGCGTGAAGTGGAGCTGAAAGCTCGACAGCTCGACCGCGAGCACCTCGAGCGTCGGGTCGAGCGCGGCCTCGGCCACGGGCGTCCCGACGTTGCCGACCGCCGCCGTCCGCAGGCCCGCGGTCCGCAGGATCGTCTCGAGCATCTCGACGGTCGTCGTCTTGCCGTTCGTCCCGGTGACGGCGAGCCAGGGCGCGGGCCGCCCCGACGGGCCGGCGACGCGCAGGCGCCACGCGAGCTCGACCTCGCTCCACACCGGCACGCCGCGCTCCGCGGCGGCCACGAGCAGCGGGTGGCTCGGGCGCCAGCCCGGCGAGACGACGACGAGGTCCGTCGCCGCGAGGTCCACGTCCGCCGCGTCGTGCAGGTCGGCGTCGGCGGCGCCGTCGTCGAGCGTGACGACCGACGCCGCGCGCGGGCGGAGCGCCGCCGCGGCGGCGCGCCCGGACACCCCGAGACCGGCGACGACGACGCGCGCACGCTCGAGCGGGACGGCGAGGTCATGGGGGTCGCGTGCCACTAGCCGACCACCCACTCGGCGTAGAAGATCCCGATGCCCAGCGCCGCGAACAGCCCGGCGATGAGCCAGAAGCGGATGACGATCGTGACCTCGCCCCACCCGGACAGCTCGAAGTGGTGGTGGAGCGGCGCCATCTTGAACACGCGGCGCCCGGTCATCTTGAAGAAGCCGATCTGGATGACGTCGGAGAGCACGATGATGACGAAGAGCCCGCCGATGATGAGCGCGAGGAACTCGGTGCGCGTGAGGATCGACAGGCCGGCGAGCGCGCCGCCGAGCGCGAGCGATCCCGTGTCGCCCATGAAGATCTTCGCGGGGCTCGCGTTCCACCACAGGAACCCGAAGCACGCGCCGACGATCGCGGCGGCCACGATCGCGAGGTCCTGCGGGTCGCGCGTCTCGTAGCAGCTCGGCCCCGCCGACGCGAGGCGCTGGCAGGTCTGGTTGAGCTGCCAGATGCCCACGAGCACGTACGAGCCGAACACGATGAGCGAGACGCCCGTCGCGAGCCCGTCGAGACCGTCGGTGAGGTTGACCGCGTTCGACCACGCGGTGATGAGGAAGTTGGCCCAGAGCACGAACAGGATCAGCCCCACCGTGACGCCCGCGAACGCGAGGTCGAGGTTCGTGTCGCGCAGGAAGGAGATGCGCGTCGACGCCGGCGTGCGGCCGTGCTCGTTGGGGAACTGCAGCGCGAGCACCGCGAACGCGATCCCGACCGCGCCCTGGCCGATGATCTTCGCGCGGGCCGTGAGCCCGAGGCTGCGCTGCTTGCGGATCTTCGTGAAGTCGTCGAGGAAGCCGACGATCCCGAGCCCCGTCATGAGGAACAGGACGAGCAGGGCGGACACGCTCGGGAACCGCCCCGAGACGACGTACGACATCGCCCAGCCGAGCAGCGTCGCGCCGATGATGACGACCCCGCCCATCGTGGGCGTCCCGCGCTTGGTGAAGTGCGCCGTCGGGCCGTCCTGGCGGACGAACTGCCCGTAGTTGCGGTGCACGAGGAACCGGATGAACAGCGGCGTCCCGAAGAGCGCGACGAGCAGGGAGACGCCCGCCGCGACGATGATCGCGATCACGCGCGTTCACCTCCTGCCGCACCGGCGCCCGCGGCCGCCAGCTCGTCGCCGAGCCGCCACAGCCCGGACCCGTTCGAGGCCTTCACGAGCACGACGTCCCCCTCCTGCAGCTCGTCGCGCAGCAGCGCGGACGCCGCCTCGACGTCGGGGACGAAGCGCGCCTCGTCGCCCCACGACCCCTCCTGGGTCGCACCGTCGTGGATCCCGCCGGCACCCTCGCCGACCACGACGAGCAGCTTGACGTTCAATCGGACCACGAGCCGGCCGATGTCGTCGTGCGCGACGCGCGAGTCCTCGCCGAGCTCCAGCATCTCGCCGAGCACGGCGACGGACCGCCGGTCGCGCCCCGCCATGACGGCGAGCGCCTTGAGCGCGGCGCGCATCGAGTCCGGGTTGGCGTTGTAGGAGTCGTCGATCACCGTGATGCCGTCGGGACGCTCGGTGACCTGCATCCGGTGCGGGCTCAGGGCGCGCGCGTCTGACAGCCGGGCCACGACGTCGGGCAGCGCGACGCCGAGGCGCAGCGCGGCCGTCGCGGCCGCGAGCGCGTTCGTCACGTGATGCTCGCCGACGAGGCCGAGGGTCACGCGCGCGCTCGTGCCCTCGCCGCGCGTCGCGTCGCCCGACGCGCCGGGGCGCACGCGCAGCGTGAAGGACGCCCGGCCCGTGCGGTCGATGCCCAGGTCCTCCGCGCGCACGTCCGCCGCAGGGATCGTCCCGAACGTGACGACCTCCCCCGGCGCGACGTCGGCCATCGCCGCGACCCGCAGGTCGTCCGCGTTGAGCACGGCCACGCCGCCGGGCGCGAGGCCCGTGACGATCTCGGACTTGGCGCGCGCCACGGCCTCGATCCCGCCGAACTCGCCCAGGTGAGCGCTGCCCACGACGAGCACGACCGAGACGTCCGGGGGCGCGATGCGCGTGAGGTAGGTGAGGTGACCCACGCCGCTCGCGCCCATCTCCAGCACGAGGAACCGCGTGGACTCGTCGGCCTCCAGCACCGTGAGCGGCAGGCCGATCTCGTTGTTGAACGACCCGCGCGGCACCACGGTGGGGCCCTCGGGGCGCAGGAGCTGGCCGAGCAGGTCCTTCGTCGTGGTCTTGCCCACGGAACCCGTGACGCCGACCACGCGCACGTCGCCGCGCTCGCGCAGCGTCGCGAGCACGTGGCGGGCCAGCTCGCCGAGCGCGGCCTGGACGTCGTCCACGACGACGCACGGCACGTCGAGCTCGCGCGCGGCGAGGACGAGCGTCGCGCCAGCCTCGACGGCGCCGGCGGCGTAGTCATGACCGTCGACGTGCTCGCCCGGCAGCGCCACGAAGAGCGACCCCGGCGCGACCCGGCGCGAGTCGACGACGACGGGCCCCCCGACCCGGACCTCCGGGTCGGCGGACAGGCGTCCGCCGGTCGCTGCGGCCACCTGCGCCGCAGTGAGCTCGATCATGCGTGGTGCTCCTTCAGGTCGGGGGTGTCGTGGGGCGGCGTCGTCGCGGGGCGCTCCTCGAGCGCAGCGCGCGCCTCGACGCGGTCGTCCAGGGGGTGGTCGACGCCGGCGATCTCCTGCCACACCTCGTGGCCGCGGCCCGCGACGAGCACCGTGTCGTCCGGGCCCGCGGCGAGGATCGCCTCGCGGATCGCCCGGGCGCGGGGCGCGACCTCGAGCACGACGACGTCGCGCGGCTCGGGTGCGGCGGCCGCGGCCTCGCGCGCCGCGTGGGCGCCGGGCAGCACCTCCGCGCGGATCGCGGCCGGGTCCTCGCCGTGCGGGTCGTCGTCGGTCACGACCACGACGTCGGCGCCCTCGACCGCGACGCCGCCCATCGTGGGCCGCTTGCCGCGGTCCCGGTCGCCGGTCGCGCCGAACACGACCACGAGCCGGCCCGTCGTGGTGGGCCGCAGCGCGTCGAGCGCGAGGGCGAGAGCGTCCGGGTTGTGGGCGAAGTCGACGACGACGCGCGGCCGGTGGGGTGGCTCCGAGACGACCTCCATGCGGCCCGGGACCGCCGGGTCGAGCCCGCCGGCCGCCGCGAGGGCCGTCTCGAGGTCGCGCGCGTCCGTGCCCGCCTCGAGCACGAGGGCCAGGGCGAGGGCGGCGTTGGCGACGTTGAAGTGCCCGGGCAGCGACGTCGTCGTGCGCACGCTCCGGCCGTCGCGGTGCCGCAGCGTGAACGTCGAGCCACCTGCCTCCGACGGCTCGACGTCGTGCACGGTCCAGTCCGCCGCGGGCTGCTCGTCGCCCGCCGCGCTGGGGCTCACGCGCAGCGTGGCGACCGGGACGCGCGCGGCCGAGACCATGCGTTCGCCCCACGCGTCGTCGACCACGACGACGCCGCGGCGCGCGTGCTCGGGCGTGAACAGCAGCGCCTTGGCCTCGAAGTACTCCTGGAGGTCGCCGTGGAAGTCGAGGTGGTCCTGGCTGAGGTTCGTGAAGCCCACGACGTCGTAGACGAGCCCGTCGACGCGGTGGAGCGCGAGCGCGTGCGACGAGACCTCCATCGCGAGCGTGCGCACGCCGTCCTCGCGCATCGCCGCGAGCAGGGCCTGGAGGTCGGCCGCCTCCGGGGTCGTGAGGCGGCTCGGCAGCACCCGGTCGCCGGAGCGCATCTCCACGGTGCCGATGAGGCCGCCCGTCCAGCCGAGCGCGCGCAGCGCGTGGTCGACGAGGTACGTCGTCGTGGTCTTGCCGTTCGTGCCCGTCACACCGAACGTCGTGAGGTCCTGCGCGGGGGCGCCGTACACCCAGGCCGCGACGGGGCCGAGGAGCGCGCGGGGGTCGGGGGCGACGAGCACCGGCACGTCGAGGCCGGCGTCCGCGAGCAGGTCGGCGCCCTCGGCGTCCGTGAGGACCGCACGGGCGCCGCGGCCCACGGCGGCGGGCGCGAACCGCGCCCCGTGCGCGCGGGCGCCGGGCAGCGCCACGAAGAGGTCGCCCGCGTCGGCGGCGCGGTCGTCCGACGCCACCGACCACACCTCGGCGGAGCCCGGTGCGGCGGCCGCGCCACCCGCGCGGACGTCGAGCCCGAACCGTGCTGCCAGGTCCGCCACCGACCGACGGGTGGTCGTGGCAGGGCGAAGACGGTCGATCGGGGATGTCACGTGTAGAACCTACCGTGCCGGGACGGGCCGCCCCGCAAGCCCGCTGGCGGCTGCACCCGGGTCGGGGCGCGCTTCACGGGACCTTCACCGGGGACCGGGAGAGGGGCGGTGAGGTTCACCACGTCGTCGGGAGCGGCACGTAGGGCTCGGTGCTCGGCTGGACGCCCTCGTGCTCGAGGGTGAAGCCCATGATCTCGCTGAACACCGGGGCCGCGACGACGCCACCGAAGATCGACGAGTGCGGGTTCTTGAGGAACACCGACACGGTGAACCGCGGGTCGTCCGCGGGCGCGACGCCGATGAACGACGCCATGATCCCGGACAGCCGCCCGTCGTCGCCCGCCGCCTCCGCGGTGCCGGTCTTGCCCGCGACGCGGTAGCCGGGCACCGAGGCGCTCGAGCCGGTGCCCTCCTCCACGACGGACTCCATCATGTGCAGCACCGTGTCCGCCGTCTCCTGGGACACGACGCGCTCCGGCGTCGGACGCTCCGCGGGCACGAGCTCGCCGCGCTCGTCCGTCGTCCCGGCGACGATGCTCGGCGTCGCGCGGACCCCGCCGTTCGCGATCGTCGAGAAGACGCTCGTCGCCTGGATCGCGTTGACCGACACGCTCTGGCCGAAGAGGACCGCGTACTCGGTGCGGCCGTCCCACGAGTCCGCGGGGTGCAGGATGCCCGCCGACTCGCCGGGCAGCCCGAGGCCGGACTTCTGGCCGAAGCCGAACTTGCGCAGGTAGTCGTAGCGGACCTGCTTGGGGATCTTCTCGCCGACCTGGACCGTGCCCGTGTTCGACGACTCCGCGAGGATGCCCGCGAGCGTCAGGCGCTCGACGGGGTGGTCGTGCGAGTCCTTGAACGTCTGACCGTTCGGGGTGGTGTAGCGGTCGGGCACCTCGAACCGCGACCCGGCGTCCGCGTGGCCGCCCTCGATGGCCGCCGCCATCGTGATGACCTTGCCCGTCGACCCGGGGTCGAACACGTTCGCGACGGCGCGGCTCGGGCGGGCGACGGCGTCCGTCGAACGGTCGTTCGGGTTCACCGTGCCCGAGTCCGCGAGCGCGAGCACCTCGCCCGTGCGGACGTCCTGCACGACGGCGATCGCGTACTCCGCCCCCGTCTCGCTCACCGCCCGGTCGATCGCGTCCTGAGCCTTCCACTGCACGTCGCGCACGGTCGTGAGGCGCACGTTCAGGCCGGGCACCGCCTCGACGACGTCGCACCGACCCGTCGGGATGAGCTGTCCGCCGAGCCCTGCCTCGCACCGGCGCGAGCCCGGCGTCCCGGCCAGGACGTCGTCGTACGACGCCTCGATGCCGCCGCCGCCCGTCTGCTCGTCGTTGACGAAGCCCACGAGGTTGCCGGCGACCGTGCCCGCCGGGTACGTGCGCTCGCTCGTCATCGTCGTGCTGACGAACGCGGACAGCCGCAGGTCGGCGATCTGGCGCTGCACCTCGGGCGTGACGTCCTTCTCCAGGACGAGGTACCGCGACGTGCCGACGAGGTCGGCCGCCAGTTCGACCGCGGACCGGTCGAGGATCGGGGCGAGCAGCTTCGCGACGCCCACCGCCCCGCCCTCCTCGAGCGGCTCGCCGTTGACCAGGTCGCCGGCACGGGGCTCGAAGCGCGCGATCGCCTGGAGGTCGGCCGCGACGGTGTACCGGTCCACGGAGGTCGCGAGCACCACGCCGTCGGCGTCCGTGATGTCGCCGCGGTGCGCGATCGTCGTCGAGCTGCGCGTGCGGTCGTTCTGGGCCTCGGCCGCGAGCGCGGGCCCGCGGAGGACCTGGACGTTGACGAGCTGCGCGATGAACACCGCGGTGATCACGCCCGCGACGACGATGAGCCAGCGCTGCCGACGCTCGGGCCGGCCGGGCTCGCGGGTCCCTCGGGCCGGACGGGCCGGCGGGCGGCCGGCCCCGCGCGGCGCCCGCGACACCGGGGCACGCCCCGACGTGCTGCGCGTGGTCGGCACGCGACCGGACGTGGTGCGCGCCGTCGAGGCGCGACCGGACGCGGCGCGCGCCGAGGCGGTGCCCGTCGAGGCGGTGCGCGCGGGCACGGGACCTCCGGAGCGAGCACCCGCGGCCCGACCGGTGGACGCAGGACGGCCTCCCGAGGAGGCCCGGGAGGCCGCGGTGGCGGGACGGGGGCGCGGGGCGCCCGCCGCCGGTCGTGACCGGCCGGTGCGCCCGGCACCCGTGCCCTGCGTCACTCCCCCGCCCCCTCCTGCGCCACGCCGAGCACCGTGCCGTCGGACAGGCGGACCATCGCCGGGTCCTGCGCCTCGACCATGCCGAGCCCGCGCGCGGTCTCCGGCAGCGCCGTCCTCTGCTCGGCGACCTGCAGCTGCAGGCTCTGCGTGTCCTGGGCCACGCGACTCACCTCCCGGCGCAGCTCCGACATCTCGTAGGAGTTGCGCGCCATCGTCGTGTTCACCAGGAGAGCACACAGGAGCGCGGCGCCGAGGATCGACATGCAGACGACGAGGAACGGGACCTTGGACCGCGCCTGCAGCGGCGCCCGGACGAGCTCGAGACGCGAGCGCAGCGCCCGCTCGGACGCGCCGCCCGGCAGGGCGGTCAGCGACGGGCGCGGTGCGGGCGCCGGCCGGGCCGGGCGCGGGAGCGGGCGGGCGGCGGTCGACCTCTGTGCGCTCATCGTGTCGTCTCCCCCGGGTCGTGCGGTCGGTCGGTCGGTCGGTGGCCGGGCGCCGGCGAGCGGCGAACGGCGGACGGGCGGCGGTGCGGCGGTGTCGGGCGGGTGCGCTCGGCGGCACGCAGGCGCACGGACGCGGACCGCGGGTTCGTCTCGCGCTCCCCGGCCGGCGCCTCCTCGGCCCCCCGGGTCAGCAGGCGCAGGTACGGCTCGTCCTGCTCGGGCACGACCGGCAGGCCGGCGGGCGCGCTGATCGTCGCGCCGGCGGCGAGCACGCGCTTGACGATGCGGTCCTCGAGCGAGTGGTACGACTCGACGACGATGCGCCCGCCCACGGCGAGCACGTCCACCGCGGCGGGGACCGCGCGCTCGAGGACCTCGAGCTCGCCGTTCACCTCGATGCGCAGCGCCTGGAACGTGCGCTTGGCGGGGTTGCCGCCCGTCGTTCGGGTGGCCGCCGGGATCGACGCGCGGACGAGGTCGACGAGGTCCGCGCTGCGCTCCCACGGCTGCTGCTCGCGCCGGCGCACCACGGCCCGCGCGATCCGCTGCGCGAACCGCTCCTCGCCGTAGTCGCGCAGGATCCGGGTGAGCGCGCGCTCGTCGTACGTGTTGAGCACGTCCGCGGCCGTGAGGCCCACGGTCGGGTCCATGCGCATGTCGAGCGGTGCGTCGTGCGCGTAGGAGAACCCGCGCTCCGTCTCGTCGATCTGGAGCGAGGAGACGCCGAGGTCCATGAGCACGCCCTGGACCGGTGCGCCGACCACGTCCGCGACGACGTCCTCGATCTCGTCGTACACGGCGTGCACGGCGCGGAAGCGGTCGCCGAACCGGGCGAGCCGGCGCGACGCGCGGTCGATCGCCTCGGGGTCGCGGTCGATGCCGACCACGCGCGCCGTCGGCACCTGCTCCAGGACGGCCTCCGTGTGGCCGCCCATGCCGAGCGTGCAGTCGACGAGCACGGAGCCCGGCTCGCCGAGCGCGGGCGCGAGCAGGTCGACGCAGCGCTGGAGGAGGACCGGGACGTGCCGCTCGGCGGCGTCGTCGGGGGTGCTCGTCACGTCCTCCTCCTCTCCGTGCTGGTCGTCGTGCTGCGGTGCTGCTGCTGGTCGTGCTGTGCTGCGGGCCCCGTACGGTCAGGTCTCCCTCCGCGTCCTTTCTGGCGCCGGGGAAGTGCGCCAGACCGGGCGGGAGGAGGCCTCACCGTGCGGAGCCGGTGGTGCTCGGCCCTAGAAGCGCAGGTCCGGGAACACCTCCTCCGCGGTGTCGGAGTACGCCGACTCCTGCTCCGCGAGGTACGTCTCCCACGCCTGCGCGTCCCAGATCTCGACGCGCGTGCCGGCGCCGATCACGGCGACGTCGCGGTCGAGCCCCGCGTACGCCCGCAGGGGCGCGGGGATCGAGACACGTCCCTGCTTGTCCGGGATCTCGTCGCTCGCCCCCGAGAGGAAGACGCGCAGGTAGTCCCGGGCCTGCTTGCTCGTCACCGGCGCCTGCCGGATCTGGTCGTACATGCGCCGGAACTCGTCCATCGGCAGCAGGAACAGACAGCGCTCCTGCCCCCGCGTCATGACGAGACCCGGTGCGAGCCGCGACCGGAACTTCGCGGGGAGGATGAGCCTCCCCTTGTCGTCCAGACGCGGCGTGAAGGTGCCCAGGAGCAGGCCGGAGGAACCGCCGAGCACGTCGTCCACGAAGCCGGACATGCACCTGGCACCTCCCCTCCTGCTCCCTTCTGCTCCACGGTACTCCACTTCCCTCCACCGCTCTCGGCGAAAGTCCCAGGTTTCACCCGTCTTCGCAGGATCTCCGCAGGTCAGACGGGCTGGAGCGCGGTGGAGGGGAGGACTCCCCAGGGCGCGTCGCGGCCGCGTCCGGCGGGACCGTCGTCGGGGGGCGACCGCTTCCAGGAGCCGTCCGACGGGTCCTGGGCGGCGGCGCCCGGCGCCCGTGGAGGGAGAGGGAGGGGCACGGGTCCGCCGACCCCGGACCGCGCGCCCCCTGGCCGGGGTCGGCGGACCTCCCACCGTCTACTAGGCTCTTCCCACCCGCGGTCTCGCCGGTCCGCGGCCCTGCGCCACCGACGACGGAGGTCCCCGTGCTCCCCGACATCGCCCCTGTCGCGCCCTCCGACGAGCCCGGGTCAGGACGCCTCGCCGGTCTCGACGAGCTGGTCGAGACCACCGGACGGATCCGCTCCGGCATCGAGTCGGTAGTCACCGGGCGACCGGACCTCGTGACCGTCACCGTCGCCGTCCTCCTGGCACAGGGGCACCTTCTCGTCGAGGACGTCCCCGGCGTCGGCAAGACGACGCTCGCCAAGGCGCTGGCGCGCACGATCGACTGCAAGGTCGGCCGCATCCAGTTCACGCCCGACCTCCTGCCGAGCGACCTCACCGGCGTCAACATCTACCGCGCCGCGAACCACGAGTTCGAGTTCCGGCCAGGCCCCGTCTTCTCCAACATCGTCATCGGCGACGAGATCAACCGCGCCTCCCCCAAGACGCAGTCGGCGCTCCTGGAGTGCATGGAGGAGGGCCAGACGACGGTCGACGGCACGACCCACATGCTCCCGAGCCCGTTCCTCGTCGTCGCGACCCAGAACCCGGTCGAGATGGAGGGCACCTACCCGCTCCCCGAGGCCCAGCGCGACCGCTTCATGGCACGGCTCACCGTGGGGTACCCCGACGCCGACGCCGAGCTCCGGATGCTCGACCGCCAGGAGTCGGACAACCCGCTCGCGCACCTGCGGCCCGTGACCACCGGGGCGGACGTGCTGCGGTTCGCCGAGGTCGCGCGCTCGGTCCACGCGTCCACGGCCGTCAAGCGCTACGTCCTCGCGCTGGTCACCGGGACGCGCGAGCACCCGGGCCTGCGCCTCGGCGCCTCCCCCCGCACGACGCTCCAGCTCCTGCGCGCGGCGAAGGCCCTGGCCGCGATGGCGGGGCGCGACCACGTCCTCCCCGACGACGTGCAGTACCTCGCGGTGCCCGTGCTCGCGCACCGGCTCGTCGTCACCACCGAGGCACGGCTCTCGGGCCAGGACGCCGAGGCCGTCGTCGCGTCCCTCGTGGCGCAGACGCCGATCCCCGCCCTGGACGCGACCGAGCGACGCTGACGTGCGCGGACCGTCGTTCCTCGCGCGGCTCCGGCGCAGGACCAGGAGCCTCGCCAGCGCGCGCCCGACCCGCCGCGGCGTCGTGGTCCTCGGTGCGGGCGCCGCGCTCGTGGTGCTCGGCGTCACGCTCGGCCTGCCGGACCTCGTCGGGCTCGGCGCGGCGGGGCTCCTCGCCGTGGGGGCCGCGTGGTGCTGGATGGCGGCCCGGCGCATCGACCGGGGGCGCGGCGCGCTGCACGTGACGCGCCGGGTCCAGCCCAACCCCGCCGTGCGCGGCCAGCTCACGACCGCGCGCCTGACCGTCGCGGCGGCGCGCACGACGTCGTCGACGGCCTCCACGCTCGCACGCCTGCGCATCAGCGAGCAGGCCGCGCACGAGCTGTCCGACCAGGGCTCGCTGCGCGCGCAGGTCGCGACGGTCGGCGACCACATCGCCGTGCGGTACCGCCTGCGGCCGCTGCGCCGCGGCCGGTGGCCGCTCGGCCCGCTCCTCACGACGCGGACCGACCTGTTCGGCCTCGTCAGCGCGACGCAGGAGCTCGGCGACCCGACGGCCGTGGCAGTCTGGCCGCGCACCGTCGAGCTGCCCGTGCGCGGGAGCCGCGCGTTCGGCGACCACGAGCGCTCGGCCTCCGGCGCCCGGCTCGCGTCGAGCGACGACTCGGTCCTGCGCGACTACGTCGCCGGTGACGACCCCCGCCGCGTGCACTGGGTCAGCGCCGCGCGCCGCGGCCAGCTCATGGTGCGCTCCGACGAGAGCGCGGGCCTGCCACCCGTGACCGTGCTCCTCGACCGCGGCCTCCTGCCCCACCCGGAGCTCGCCGCGTCGAGCCCGCGTGCGCTGGCCGACGGCGAGTGGGCCGTCGAGTGCGCGGCGTCGATCGGGGTGTCGCTGCTCCAGGCGGGGCACCCCGTCCGCCTCGTCCCCACGTCGCTCGCCGCGGTGGTCTCCGGCACCGGCTTCCGCGTCAACCGGTCCGGCGAGGGCCCGGCCGACCTGCTCGACGCCACGGTCGACCTGCACGGGCACCAGGTCGTGGCAGACGCCGACCGCTCCGTCGTGACGACCTCCGAGGCGCTGCGACGCGACCGCCGCCCGGGCGAGATCACCGTCGCCGTGCTCGGCCCGCTCGGCTCCGTGGCCCGGCACACCGTCGCCGCGATGGCCGGGGACGGCGTCCACCGCGCGCTCGTGGTGAGCACCCGGCCGTGGGCCCCCGAGCACGCCGACGCCGTCGAGACCGTCGCCGCGCTCCGCTCGACGGGGTGGCATGCCGCGCTCGTCGACCCGTCCGTGTCGCTCGAGCACGCCTGGACCCTGCTCGTGGAGGGCTCACGATGACCGCACCCCGGCCGGGAACCTCGGACTCCGCGGGCCTGCGCGTGCTCGCGACGAGCGCGCTCGTCGCCACCGCGGTCGTCGCGTCGGCGTACGCGCTGGGGAGCGTCGTCGGGCCGGGCGGCTGGACGGGCACGGTCGTGCGCGTCGTCGTCGTCCTCGCGCTCGTCACCGGTCTCAGCCGCTGGGCGCTCGAACGGAGCCACGCGGCGCGCGGCGAGGTGCTCGCCCCGCCGGCGGCGCTCCTGCCGTCGCTCGCGGGGCTCGTCGTCGGGCTGTGGGCCCTGCTCGGGCTGTACGGCGGGCCGACGGACCGGTTCTCGCTCCTCATCGGCCTGTCCAACGTGGACCGCGTCGTGTCCCGCCTGGGCACCGCGCGCGACCTCACGCTCGCGGAGGTCGCCCCGATCGACCCCAGCCTGCCCATCGCTCTCCTGGCGGTCGGCGGCGCGGTCGTGGTGTTCGTCGTCGCCGACCTCATGGCCGGCGGGCTGCGGCTCGGCGCGGGGGTCGCGCTGCCGCTCCTCGCCCTGTGGGTGCCCGGGCTCGTCATCGTCGGCGAGATCCCGCCGCTCGCGTTCGTCGTGACGGTCACCGCCCTCGTGCTCCTCCTCGCGGTGGACAACCCGCACCGCGCCGTCCGCCGCGGGGCGTCCGCGCGACGCCCGGAGGACCGCGCCGCCGGAGGCCTGCGTGCCGCGGGCGCGCTCGTCGTGGCGGTCGCCGTGGCGGTCACCGCGCTCGGCCTCGGGTCGGCGAGCGCCTCGCTCCCCGAGGTGGCGTCGGCGTCGTGGTCGCGCCTGTTCTCCTCGACCGGCCAGACGGTCCGGCTCTCCGACGACCTGGACATGCGGCGCGACCTCGCCGAGCGCTCGGGCGAGGTGGTCCTGCGCTACCGGACCGACGGCGAGGGCGTCGGTCCCCTGCGGGTCTTCACGCTCACCGGCTTCGACGGCACCAACTGGCGCCGTGGCGCGGACCGCGACGGCACCCCCATCGACGGCGGCGAGCAGGTCCTGTGGCCCGACGACCCGGGCGCCACCGGGGACCCGACGTCGCTGCGCGTCACGCTCGAGTCGCTGCGCGACACCAAGCTGCCGCTGCCGACCGAGCCGCGCGCCGTCGGTATCGACGGCGACTGGGCGTACGACGACGTGCGCGACGAGGTGCTCGGCGAGCAGCCGACGGGCGCGGGCACGTCCTACGAGGTCACGGTCTTCCCGCGGCCGCTCGACGCCGACGCGTTGCGCGGCGCCAGCGGCGCGGACCCCGACGACCCCAACTACCTCGACGTGCCCGCGACGGAGCACGAGCAGGACATCCGCGACCTCGCGACGTCCGTCGTCGACGGCGCGACGACGCGCTACGACCAGGCGCTCGCGCTGCAGACCTACTTCCGCGACATCTCGCAGTTCACGTACTCCACCGAGGTGCCGCCGGGCACCTCGGGCGACGCAGTCTGGGACTTCCTCCAGGACCGGACGGGCTACTGCGTCCAGTTCGCGACGTCGATGACGATGATGGCCCGCACGCTCGGCATCCCCGCGCGGCTGGGCGTCGGGTTCCTGCCGGGCGAGCGGGTCGACGAGTCGACCTACCAGGTCACGGGTCGCGACTCCCACGCATGGCCCGAGCTGTACTTCCCGGGCCAGGGCTGGGTGCGTTTCGAGCCGACGCCCGCCCAGCAGACCGGTCCGACGCCGACGTGGGCCACCCCGGTCGCCGTCACGCCCGGCGGCCCGGCAGACCCGGGGAACGTCCCGACGCCGGGCGCCACCACGGCCGCGCCGTCAGCGCCGGCGACGCCGGCACCCACCGCCCCGGGGGCCGGCACGACGGGCGGCACGCAGGAGGACTCCACCTCGTGGCCGCTCGTCGTGGGCGTGGCGCTGCTCGTCGCGGCGGTGCTCGCCGCAGGGCTGTGGTTCGTGCTGCGCCGACGCACCGAGGCGGAGAGCCTGCGGGACGCCGAGGACGCCTGGGCCGAGCTCGTGGCACGGCTCGGTGCGCTGGACGTGCGGTGGCCGTCGTCCACGACGCCGCGCCGCGTGCCCGCCGTCGTCGTCGCGACCCTGCAGGCGCGACGCGGGACCGATGCCGGGGACGAGGACCTGGCCGAGGCGCTCACGGCCCTCGCGGCGGCGCTCGAGGCGGAGCGCTACGCCCCGCGTCCGCGCGAGACGGCCACCCCGGAGCGTCTCCAGGCGCTCGTCGACGCCGCCGTCGAGGGGATCGAGAGGTCGCTCAGCGACCGTCCTGCTCGCGCCGACGGTCCCAGCGCTCTTCGAGTCGGCTGAGGAACGGCTTGCGCGACGTCCTGCTCGCTGCGGCCGGCCGGACGGTGCCGTCGGCCTCGACGGTGCCGACCGGTCCCTTGCGGGAGGCGCGCGGTGCCTGGAAGACCAGCACGACGCCGGCGAACATGAGGACGAAGCCGATGACGCCGAGCCAGGTCTGCGAGAGCGCGGCGCCCAGCACCAGCAGGAGCAGCCCTCCCACGACGCCGACACCGGCCAGGACGTAGCGCAGCGCAGAGCGACGTCGAGGGGCCTGGAGCGTGTTCGCCAACCGCGGATCGTCCGAGGTGAGCGCGCGCTCCATCTGCTCCAAGACCCGCTGCTCGTACTCAGACAGAGGCATGAGCACCCCGATTCTCCACGGTGGTCGTGTGACACCCTCAGGATAGATCGACATCCGCGGGGGTGGTAGTCGAGCGGGCCCGGGCGGGCCCCATCGCGATGGATCTCACCCCGAAACGGCCGCGGACGGCGTCGACGGCCTCCTCCGCGCGCCGTCGGACGGCGTTCGTCCCCACCACGGCCTCCTCGAGCGTGGGCTGGACGACGGCCTCCGCGCGCGGCTCGAGACCTTCCGCACGCACCCCCACGAGCCGGACCGCGAGCCCTCGCAGGTCGACCCCCGCGACGAGCTCGCGCGCGACGAGGTAGATCTCGCGCGCGACGTCCGTCGGGGCGCCGAGCGTGCGGGCGCGCGTGACCGTCCGGAAGTCGCTCGTGCGGACCTTCACGCTCACCGTGCGGGCGACGAGGCCCTGGTGCCGGAGCCGCCCGGCGCACCGGTCGGCGAGCTCGAGCACGCGCGCCTGCACGGCGGCGAGGTCACGCAGGTCGTGCTCGAACGTCGTCTCCGCGCCGACGCTCCGCTCCGAGCGCTCCGGCTGGACGGGGCGCGGGTCACGACCCCACGCGAGGTCGTGCAGGTGCGCCCCGGACACCTTGCCGACCGCCGTCTGCAGGGACGCGACGTCGGTGTCGGCGAGCTCGGCCACCGTCCGGATGCCCCACTGCGCGAGGACGGCCTCCGTGCGCTCGCCCACGCCCCACAGCGCCCCGACCGGCAGGGTGCGCAGGAACGGCACCGTCGCCGCGGCGGGCACGAGCAGCATGCCGTCGGGCTTGGCGTGCGTGGACGCGAGCTTCGCGACGAACTTCGTGGTCGCGATCCCGACCGAGCACGTAATCCCGTGGTCCGCCTGGACCCGACGCCGCAGCGCGGCCGCGATCCGCGTGGGCGGCCCGAGGCGGCGCCGCGCGCCGCTGACGTCGAGGAACGCCTCGTCGACGCTCACCTGCTCCACGAGCGCGGTGATCTCGCCGAGCGCGGCCATGACCGAGCGCGAGACCTCGTGGTACCGCGTGTGCTCCGGCGGCACGACGACCGCCTGCGGGCACAACCGGCGTGCGGTCGTCATGGGCATCGCCGAATGGACGCCGAACGCGCGCGCCTCGTAGGTGGCAGCCAGGACGACTCCCCGCTCGGCAGCGCCGACGATGACCGGTCGCCCGACGAGCTGGGGACGCCGCGCGAGCTCGACCGAGGCGAAGAACGCGTCCATGTCGACGTGCAGGATCGAGCAGCCGCTCTCGTCGTCGCCCCAGTCCCGGCGGACGACGGCACGAGGACCCCGGCTCATCGGGCGCTCACCGTGCCCGCGGGCCGACCGGCCGGGTCGTCACGACGCCACCGTACGCAGCCCGGGGAGCCGGACGAAGCCGGCGTCCGGGTCGACCAGCATCGCGACCTCGTCGCGGAAGTCCTCGGCGCACGCGACGAGCTCGTCGGCGCGACGCGGGTCGACCTCGTCGAACCGCCCGGCGTCCACGGCGGCGCGGACGCGCGCGCCGCTCGCGAAGTACACCGACCACGCGGCGAGCGCGGGCTCGGCGTCCGCGAGCTGCTCCCACACCGAGCGGGCGCGCCCACGGCGCACGGGGCGCGCACGGAGCGCGACGACCGCGGCGGCTGCCCGCAGCGCGCCGAGGTGGGCGTGGACGAACCGCTCCCCCGCGTCCTGCGCGAGCGCCGCCGCGACGAGCTCCGCGTCCGCGCGGGCGAGCAGCCGCCGGACCTCGGCGGGAACCACGACCTGCGCCCTCGCGCCTGCTTCGTTCGACATCGCGCACCTCCTGCTCCACTATCGAACACCTGTTCGATCCTGTCAACGTGCCGGACGCCGACAGCCCGTACCGTGGGCACATGGCTCGCCGTACCTCCCGACGCCCTCCAGGGTCCTCCGCACCACCCACACCGCCCCGGCGTCGGGGCCCCGCGCGTGGTGGGCCTGCGGCGTCCGACCTCCCGGACGAGCCCGTCGCGACCACGACGGGCACCGCGCGCGTCGAGCGCGACCCCGACCGCCCGTCGGCGGTCACCCTCTACGTCAACGGGGTGCCGAGCTCGTACCTCGACCTGGACGACCCCGGGATGCTCGCGTTCGAGTACATGCAGCAGATGGCCGCGGTGGTCGACGAGCTCCACCCCGGGCCCGTGCGTGCGCTGCACCTCGGGGCCGCCGGGTGCAGCCTGCCGCGCTGGGTGGAGCACACCCGCCCTGGCTCGACGCAGCTCGGGGTCGACCTCGACGCGCGCCTCCTGGAGCTCGTGCGCGCCTGGTTCGACCTGCCGCGCTCCCCGCGGCTGCGGCTGCGGCCCGACGACGCCCGGCACGCGGTGGAGGGGCTCGCCGACGCGTCGTTCGACGTCGTGGTCCGGGACGTCTTCCACGGCGACCGCACGCCCGACCACCTCGTGACCCTCGGCATGGCCGAGGAGGTGCGGCGCGTCCTGCGACCGGGGGGCGTCTACCTGGTCAACTGCGCGGACCGGCCGCCCCTCGCGTCGGTGCGGCGCGAGCTGACGACGCTCGCGGCCGCGTTCGGGGAGCGCACGGGCGCCGGCGCCCTGGAGGAGGGGCGCGTCGCGGCGATCGCCGAGCCCGCACAGCTCAAGGGCCGCCGGTACGGGAACGTGGTGCTCGCCGCGGTCGCGCCGGGAGGCGCCGGCCCCGGCCTGGCCGGCCCGGGCCTCGCGCGCGCCGTGCGCTCGCTGGCCGTGCCGGCGCGCGTCCTCGTGGGGGGCGAGCTGCGGACCTTCGTCGGCCCGGCGGCGCCCCTCCTGGACCCCACGCCCGCGGACCCCGGGTCCGCCGACCCCACGTTCGAGGGACCCGCTCCCGGGGACGCCACGACCGCGCGGCCGGCGACCGACGAGCACGCGCGGGCACCGCGCGAGGGCTGACACGCCAGGAGCCGCGCCCCCAGGAGGGGACGCGGCTCCTACGCTGCTGCTACGACCGGGCGACCCGACCGCAGGACGTCGTGGACGTCAGAGCGGGCGGACCTTCTCCGCCTGCGGGCCCTTCGGCCCCTGGGTGATCTCGAACTCGACCCGCTGCGCCTCGTCGAGCGTGCGGTACCCGTTCGACTCGATCGCCGAGTAGTGCACGAAGACGTCGGCACCGCCGCCGTCCTGCGCGATGAAGCCGTAGCCCTTCTCGGCGTTGAACCACTTCACAGAACCCTGCGCCATGCTGTTCCTCTGACCTTCTGTCCATCCGGGGACATCAGCAGGCGGACCCTTCGTCCACCCCCGTGCGCCGCAATGCCATGTCCCACGTCCTTCGCCGGCATCCCGGCCGTGTGCGGCCGGCGAGGCCCGACGTCGGACCGCCCCGCCGGGCGGACCCACGTTCCGGCCCTGTACCGGGTCGTGCGCAAGTACGTCACTGCAACGGGTCACAGTGTGGCATGGACCACGTCAGGTCCGCCATGGAGAACGGGCCCTCTCGTGCCGATTTTTCGGCACATAGTCCCCGGCTCTGCGGAGGGCGCGGTCACTCCCCCGACTGCTGCGCGAGGAAGCGCTCGAACTCCGCGCCGAGCTCGTCGGCCGTGGGGATCGGCGCCGACTCGGCGAGCAGGCTCGTGCGCCCGACCGAGCGGGCGAAGGCGTCGTACTGCTCCTCGAGCGCCCGGACCACCGCCGCGACCTCCTCGGAGTCGCGCACCTGGCGCTCGACCTCGGTCTTCGCGTCCTGGACCGCGTCCGCGAGGCCGCCCGTGGCGAGGTCGAGACCCGTCACGCGCTGGACGTGCTCGAGCGCGACGACCGCCGCGGGCGGGTACGACGACTGGGCGAGGTAGTGCGGCACGTGCACGGTGTAGCCGACGGCGTCGTGGCCCGCGCGCCCGAGCCGCAGCTCGAGCAGCGCGGCGAGGCTCGCCGGGACCTTGACCGTCCCGAACCACGACGTGTGCTCGCCGAGCAGCTCGGGGCGCGTGGCGTGCGCCGTCACCGAGAGCG
This sequence comes from Cellulosimicrobium funkei, assembly GCF_900155925.1. Lineage (NCBI taxonomy): Bacteria > Bacillati > Actinomycetota > Actinomycetes > Micrococcales > Promicromonosporaceae > Cellulosimicrobium > Cellulosimicrobium funkei. The sequence continues at coordinate 159,683 of NZ_FTMI01000008.1, read as the reverse complement.
GCCGCGTGTGCGGGATGCCCATCGGGATGCCGTGGAAGCCCACGACGAGCGAGACGCCCAGGCGCTCGACGACGTCGCGCACCGCGGCGACCACGCGCTCCCACTGGACGTCCGGCTCGGCGCCGTGCAGCAGCAGGAAGCCGGTGCCCTCGGCGTCGCGCACGTGGTCGACGACGAGGTACGGCTCGTCGTAGTCGGACCAGCGGTCCGTGCTGAAGGTCATCGTGGCCCGCTTCGAGCGGTAGTCGATGAGCTGGTCGGCGTCGAACGTCACCAGGCGGGTGACCTCACCGATCTCCAGCAGGTGGTCGACGGCCACCTCTCCCGCGCTGCCCGCGTCGACGAACCCCGCGACCGCGTGCAGCAGCACCGGCCCGGAGCCCGCCTCGGGCGGCGTGGGCCACAGGCGCGCCACGGCCTGCTCGTCGAGCTCGTAGATCCCGCGAGGGTCCAGCATGCATCCTCCTCGTCACGTCCTTCGCCCGTGCGCCGCCGGTGGCGCGCTGCGGGCCTGACGAGGTAACGCGACCCGGGCCGGGGATCATTCCCGGCCGGGCGGTGGCGGCGGTCAGCGACCGGGGAGCCGCACCACGGAGACGAAGAAGTCGTCGATCTGCCGGACGACGTCGATGAAGCGGTCGAAGTCGACGGGCTTGGTCACGTAGGCGTTGGCGTGCAGCGAGTAGCTGCGCACCACGTCCTCCTCGGCCTCCGACGTCGTGAGCACGACGACGGGGATCTTGCGCAGCGCGTCGTCGGCCTTGAGCTCGGCCAGGACCTCGCGCCCGTCCATCCGGGGCAGGTTGAGGTCGAGGAGGATGAGGTCGGGCGTCGGGGCGCCCGCGTGCTCGCCCTCCTTGCGCAGGAACTGCAGCGCGCTCACGCCGTCGGACACCACCGAGAGGCGGTTGGTGACCTTGTGGTCCTCGAACGCCTCACGGGTCATGAGCACGTCGCCCGGGTCGTCCTCCACCAGGAGGACGTCGATCGGCTTGCTGCCGTGGCTCATGCGGGGCTCTCCTCGTCGTCGGGGCGCGCGGGGGCCGGAGCGTCCGGACCGGCGCCGCCGGGGTCGGAGCGAGCGTAGCCGACCTGCGCCTGGACGTAGGCGTGGGCGAGCGTGAAGCGGATGGTCGTGCCGCCCTCGCGCGGCTCGATCCAGATGCGCCCGCCGTGATACTCGACGATGCGCTTGCACAGCGCGAGGCCGATGCCCGTGCCCTCGTACACGTCCTTGGCGTGCAGGCGCTGGAAGATGACGAACACGCGGTCGGCGTACTGCGCGTCGATGCCGATCCCGTTGTCCTCGACCGACAGCTCCCAGTGGGTGTCGCGCGCGAGCACGTCCACGTGCACGGCGGGCGCCCGGTCGGGGTGGCGGAACTTCAGCGCGTTGCCGACGAGGTTCGCGAGGAGCTGGTGCAGGAGCGCCTGCTCTCCCACGACGACGGGGAGCGGGTCGTGCGTGACGCGCGCCCCGGACTCCGCGATCTTCTCGGAGAAGTCCTCGAGCACGCCCCCGAGCTCGTCCTCGAGGTCGACGTCGACGCGCTCGGTGCCCGTCCGGCCGACGCGGGAGAACCCGAGCAGGTCCTGGATGAGGCGCTGCATCCGCTTCGCGCCGTCGACCGCGAAGTCGATGTACTGGTCGGCGCGGTCGTCGAGCTCGCCCCCGTAGCGCTTCTTGAGGAGCTGCGTGAAGCTCGCGACCTTGCGCAGCGGCTCCTGGAGGTCGTGCGAGGCGACGTACGCGAACTGCTCCAGGTCGCGGTTCGAGCGTTCCAGCTCGCGCGCCTGCTCGGCGAGCAGCTCGTGCGAGCGCGCCGCGTCCTCGTGCGACGCCTTGATCTCCGCGACCTGGCTGACGAGCTCGACGCGCATGTGCTCGACGTCCTGCGCGAGGTCCGCGATCTCGGCGGGCCCGGACGTGACGACCGGCTCGTCGAGGCTCCCGGAGCTCACGCGCCGCACGCGGTGCGCGAGCTCGGCCATGGGTTCGGTGACCCAGCGCTTGAGGCAGACCCACAGGATGATGCCGACCGCGAGCGCCGAGCCGACGAGGACGAGGACGCTCCCGAACAGGGCGCGGCTCCACCGGTCGAGCGCGTCGAGGCGTTCGACGCGCTCGTCGCGCAGCTGGTCGACGTACTGCGCGGTGTCGGCGCGCGCCGCCGCGAAGAGCTCGGCGCCGCGCGCCTGGTCGACGGCGCGCACGCGCCCGGGGCCCTGGGCCTCGGTGGTCGCGATGGCGGGCTCGGCCGCGTCGGAGACCCAGGCGCGCACCGAGGACTCGGCCTGGGTGAGCGTTCCGGCGAGCTCGTCGTCGAGGCCGAGGCGGTCGACGAGCGCGGCCTCGGGGACGACGCCCTCGGCGTCGACGCCCACCGCGCGCGTGTAGGCCTCGAGCGCCGTCGCGTCGCCCGTGGCGACGTAGGCGCGCACCGCGACCTCGGCGTCGAGCAGGCCGACGTACGCGCCGTCCGCCTCGCTCACCGCGTCGAAGAACGGCCCGGTCACGTCGGTCTGGAGGGTGAGGACGCGCGACAGCGCGATCGCGGACGTCGCAAGCACGCCGAGGAGGATCACCCCGGCGACGACGAGCGCCCAGCCGAGCCGCCGACGCAGCGTCGGGGCACGACGCTCGCCCGCGCGCCTGCGGTCGCCGGCGGCGCTCACCGGGCCCACTCGTCCGAGTCGGCGAGGGTGGCCGACCGCTCGCCCGGGGAGGTGCCCTTGCCATCCCACCCGAGCACGAGGAGGGCCGCGTCGTCCGCGAGGGGGCCGCCGTGGAGGTCGCGCACGCGACGGAAGACGCGCTCGACGACGCCCTCGACGCCCTGCTCCAGGGCGCTGTCGACGGCGCGGCGCAGGCCGTCGACCCCGACGCGCTCGGGGCGGGTCCGCGCGTCGCCCGCCCCGGCTCCCGCGACGGTCGCCTCGACGAGGCCGTCGGTGTAGAGCATGAGGGCCCAGCGCTCGCCGAGCTCGACCGGCTGCGACGTCCAGCCGCCCGCGACCGGGATGCCCAGGGCGCGGCCGCGCGACGTCGGCGTGATCTCCGACGCCGTGTCGCGCAGCAGCAGCGGCGCGAGGTGGCCCGCGAGGTAGACCTCGGCGCTGCGGCGGTCCGCGGAGACGACGACCTGGCAGAGCGTGACGAACACCTCCGGGCGCGCGCGCTCGGGCACGAGCACGCGCTCGAGCAGCGGCAGGATGGCCTCCGGCTGGGTCTCGCTGAGGACGATGGTGCGCCAGGCCGTGCGCAGCGTCGCGCCGAGCGCGGCCTCGTCCGGGCCGTGCCCCGCGACGTCCCCGATGACGCACAGGACCGTCCCGTCCGGGCGCTCGACCGCGTCGAAGAAGTCGCCGCCCAGCAGGCCGTTGCCGCCCGGCACGTAGCCGACCATGACGTCGAGGCGGTCGTCCTGCACGAGCGGGGTCGGCAGGAGCGCGCGCTCGAGGCGCGCCGTCTCGGCCGCACGGACCTCGCTGCGGTACAGCGCGCGCTGCTGCTCGACGGACATGCGGCGCTGGACCGCGTAGCGCACGGACCGCCCCAGGAGGTCGCCGTCGACCTCCCCCTTGACGAGGTAGTCGTCGGCGCCCGCGGCGACCGCCTGCACGCCGAGGTCGATGCCCGAGTGGCCGGTCAGGACGACGAGCGCCGGCGGCCGCGACCCCGCGCGCACGCGCTCGACGGCGGACAGGCCTACGGAGTCGGGCAGACCCAGGTCCAGCAGCACGCAGTCGACGTCGTGGGAGACGACCATCTCGAGGGCGCCGTCCAGGGTCGTCGCGCGGTGCAGCTCGACCTTGAGGTTGCCGTCGGCCAGCAGCTCCTCGACGAGGATCGCGTCCCCGTCGTCGTCCTCCACGAGCAGGATCCGGAGCTCGTCCGTCGGGGCCAGCACGGCGCGCCCCGGGTGCGCCTGGTCCGGTCCGGCGGCGTCGTCGCCGCGCGCGGAGGGTCGGCCCGGGGCCCGCTGCTCGCTCCCGGTCACGACGCCCGCTCCCCTCTGGTCGCCATGGGCCACGATCCTAGCCGCAGGCCCGCGTCCGGCCCGGTCACGGCGCCGGGACGCGCCGGTCGCCGGTCCCCGGGACGGCCGTCGTACGCCATAATGGACGGCCGCGCGGGCGGCGCGGCGCCGGTCGAGGAAGGGACAGCGTGGGACGCAACGACGAGCTCCGGCTCGAGCAGGAGGTCGTGGACACCCTCTACGCGCGCCTCGACGAGCTGCGGGCGGCCGCCCGGGCACGCCTCGACGAGGTCCGACGGTCCGGCCCGTCGGGCTCGCCGCAGAACCGCAGCGAGCGCGACGCGTTCGCGACGCTGTACGAGGACCGTGTCGCGCAGCTCGACGCGGTCGAGGACCGCCTCGCGTTCGGCCGCCTCGACCTCGACGACGGCACCCTGCGCTACGTCGGGCGCATCGGCCTCACCGACGAAGAGCACTCGAGCCTCCTCACGGACTGGCGCGCGCCCGCCGCCCAGGCGTTCTACCGCGCGACGGCGGCCCACCCGGACGGCGTCGTGCGCCGTCGGCACCTCGTGACGCGCGGTCGTGCCGTGACGGGGCTCGAGGACGAGCTCCTCGACCTCGACGCCCCGGAGGCCGTGACGGGCACGACGCTCTCGGGCGAGGGCGCGCTGCTCGCCGCGATGGCCGCGGGCCGTACGGGACGCATGGGCGACATCGTCGCCACGATCCAGTCGGAGCAGGACGCGATCATCCGCTCCGAGCTCGCGGGAGCGCTCGTCGTCCAGGGCGGGCCCGGCACGGGCAAGACGGCGGTCGCGCTGCACCGCGCGGCCTACCTGCTGTACGCGCACCGACGGCTGCTGGAGCGCTCGGGCGTCCTGCTCGTCGGCCCCAGCCTCTCGTTCCTGCGCTACATCGACCAGGTGCTGCCGTCGCTCGGCGAGACCGGCGTCGTGAGCACGACCATCGCCGACCTCCTGCCCGGCGTCGTCGCCGACGGCGAGGAGGACCCGCGCGTCGCGCGGGTCAAGGGCCGGGCGGTCATGGCCCGTGCGGTGCGCCGGGCCGTGCGCGCCCGCGAGCGCGTGCCCGCGGCCGACGTGCCGGTCCGGCTCGACGGCCACGACCTCGTCATCCGCCGCCGCGACGTGCGCGACGCCATCGCGAAGGCGCGGCGCACCCACAAGCCGCACAACCTCGCGCGGGTCACGTTCGTCCGCGAGATGCTGTCGCGCCTCGTCGAGCAGTACGGGCGCCAGCTCGGCGAGCCGCTCGTCGGCGAGGACCGCGCGCTCGCGCTGGAGGACCTGCGCTCCCACCGCGACGTGCGCGTCGCGCTCAACCTGGCCTGGCTGCCGCTCACGCCCGAGCGCCTCGTCGAGGACCTGTGGACCAAGCCGCACCGGCTCGCCGAGGCCGCGCCCGAGCTCTCCCCCGAGGACCGACGGCTCCTCGAGCGGGCGAAGGGCGCGCCGTGGACCCCCGCGGACGTGCCGCTCCTCGACGAGGCGGCGGAGCTCCTCGGCGAGGACGACCAGGCGGAGCGGGCCGAGGCCGCCGCGCGCGCGGCGCAGCGCGCGCAGGACCTCGAGTACGCGCGGCAGGTGCTCGAGTCGTCCGGTGCGGGCGGCGGGATCGTCGGCGCCGACGTGCTCGCCGAGCGGTTCGCCGCGAGCGGCCCGCGCCTGACCACCGCCGAGCGCGCCGCGCAGGACCGCACGTGGACCTACGGCCACGTCGTGGTCGACGAGGCGCAGGAGCTGTCCGCCATGGCGTGGCGCATGCTCGTGCGCCGGTGCCCGACGCGGTCGTTCACGGTGGTCGGCGACGTCGCCCAGACGTCCTCGCTCGCGGGCGCCCGGTCGTGGAAGGGCATGCTCGACCCGGTCTTCCGCGACGCGTGGCGGCTCGCCGAGCTCACGGTCAACTACCGCACCCCGGCCTCCGTCGCGGACGCGGCCCGACGCGCGGCCGTCGCGGCCGGCCTCCCGGTCTCGCCGCTCACGTCCGCGCGCGACGTCGAGGACGCCCTGCGCGTGGTCGAGGTGGCACCGGGCGCGCTGGAGGCACGTGTCCGGGCCGAGGCCGAGGCCGCGCGCGCCGAGTTCGTCGCCGCGGAGTCCGGCCGCGTCGCCGTCGTCGCGGCCGCGCCCGCGGTCCCCGCGCTGCGGGCCGCGCTCGGGCTCGCCGACGCGGGCGGCGAGGACCCGGTCGTCGTGCTCGACCCGGTGCAGGTCAAGGGGCTGGAGTTCGACGCCGTCGTGCTGGTCGAGCCCGCCGACGTCGCGACCGGGCCGTCGGGCCCGTCCGACCTGTACGTCGCCATGACGCGGCCGACCCAGCGGCTCGTCGTCGTGCACACGCGCGCGCTGCCCGCCGGGGTCGCCCCCGCGCCGTCGGACGACGCACGGGGCGCCGGAGCCTGAGAGCGGTCGGGTCCGGGCGCGGGGTCACCTCGTCCCGAGGGTCAAGACCCGTTTGGTCCGGACCGCGGGACGGGCGCACCATGGGGACGTGCTACGCGCCCTCCTCCTCGAAAACCTGCACCCCCTCGCCGCCTCGAACCTCGAGGCCGCGGGCATCGACGTCACCGTCCGCACCGGGGCCCTCGACGAGTCCGAGCTGATCGAGGCGCTCGACGGCGTCCACCTGCTCGGCATCCGGTCCAAGACGAACGTCACGGCGAACGTGCTCGAGAACGCCCCCGACCTGGTGGCGCTCGGCGCGTTCTGCATCGGCACGAACCAGATCGACCTGCGCTCGGCCGCGACGCAGGGCGTCGCCGTGTTCAACGCGCCGTTCCAGAACACGCGCTCCGTCGTCGAGCTCGCGCTCGCCGAGATCATCGCGCTCACGCGCCGCCTCACCGAGCGCGACCGCGCACTGCACGAGGGTCGCTGGGACAAGTCGGCCGAGGGCGCCCACGAGGTCCGTGGCCGCACGCTCGGCATCGTCGGCTACGGCAACATCGGCACGCAGCTCTCGGTGGTCGCCGAGAACCTCGGCATGTCGGTCGTGTTCTACGACACGGCGGAGAAGCTCGCGCTCGGCAACGCGCGCCGCATGGACACGCTCGACGAGCTGCTCGAGCAGGCCGACGTCGTCACGCTCCACGTCGACGGGCGCCAGGGCAACGCCGGGCTGTTCGGCGCCAAGCAGTTCGCCCGCATGCGCCCGGGCTCGATCTTCCTCAACCTGTCGCGCGGCTTCGTGGTGGACTACGGCGCGCTGCGCGAGGCGATCGTCGAGGGCCGTGTGGCCGGTGCCGCGGTCGACGTCTTCCCGCACGAGCCCAAGCGCAAGGGCGACGCGTTCGACTCCGAGCTGCGCGGCCTGCCGAACGTCATCCTCACGCCGCACATCGGCGGCTCGACGGAGGAGGCGCAGGAGGCGATCGGGCAGTTCGTGTCCGCGAAGCTGCGCGACTACCTCACCACCGGCTCCACGACGCTCAGCGTCAACGTGCCGAACCTCGCGCTCGAGCAGACGACCGGCATCACGCGCATCACGCACCTGCACCGCAACACCCCCGGTGTCCTCGCCGCCGTCAACGCGACCCTCGCCGAGCACGGGACGAACATCGAGGGCCAGCTCCTCGCCACCCGCGGCGAGATCGGCTACGTCGTCACCGACGTCGGCTCGCGCGTGGAGCCCGCCGTCATCGAGGCGCTGGCAGCGATGGAGCAGACGATCGCCCTGCGCATCCTCGACTGACGCAGCCCCGCACCCCGGGACCCTTCGCCGCGCGCGGCCCGTCCGCACGCGGCGAAGGTCCTCGGCGGCCGTGACCTTCGCCGCTGAGCGCCGCTCGCGCGCCGGTGCCACGATGAAGCATGACCGGATACTTGCACGACGCGCCGCAGATCCTCGACGCCGACGCGTCGTGGGACCTCGTGGAGGGGACCCACGTCGCACGCCTCGCCGTGAGCGTGCGGGGCGAGCCGGACATCTACCCCGTCACCGTGCGGGCGCACGAGCGCACGCTCGCGTTCCGCACGGTCCCGGGCACGAAGCTCGCGACGCTCGCGATCAACGAGCGGGTCGCCCTGGAGTGGGACCACGTCGACGACGACGGGGCGTGGAGCGTCGTCGCGCGCGGCACCGCCCACCGCCTGCGCACCGAGCATGAGGTGGATCCCGTCCGGGAGGGTGCGGACCCGCTCGTCCCGACCGTCGACGTCCCGACCGAGGAGTGGGTCGTGGTCGAGGCCCACGAGCTCACCGGGCGACGCTTCGCGCGCGCGGAGCCGTAGACCCCCCGACGCACGACGTCCGGCCGCCCCGCAGGGGACGACCGGACGTCGGAGGTGGCGCTCAGCCGGACTTGCGGCGGAACGTGCGCTGGACCGGTCCGACGGTCTCCGAGCCGTGCACGGAGCCCGTGTTCGACTCGCCGTCCGCCGTGCGGTGGCGCGCGGCGTTCTTCCGGTCGAGCGCCTCCCGGAACTTCGCCTTGGCCTCCTCGGTCGGTGCGGTCTCTGCAGCGGGTCGCTGCGGGTCGGACGCCATGGCGGTCTCCTCGTCGACGGGGAACTCGGTGGGGTACTGCGGTCGGCCCGACGCTGCGGGCACCCCGCCAGCGTCCCCCACCGGGCGGTCCGACGCCACCTGATTTGTCCGCTCGGCCCGGCCGTCCCGGCCCTGCGGGCGGTGGCGCAGGCGAACGCGCTGCGAGCGCCCTCGACCGCGCGGCGAACGCCGTCGGGTAGCGTCGGGACGTGTCGCCCGATCCCACGCCGCAGGCCTCCCCCGCTCCTCCCCACGCCACAGGCGCTCCCGCGCCGGCGCGCGCCGAGCTCCCGCACCGCACGCTCGGCCGGAGCGGCCTGCGCCTGCCGGAGGTCGCGCTCGGGCTCTGGCAGAACTTCGGCGTCGCCGACCCCTTCTCGACGCAGCGCGAGATCGTGCTGCACGCCGTCGACCGTGGCGTGACGCACCTCGACCTCGCGAACAACTACGGACCGCCCGGGGGTGCTGCGGAGGAGTCGCTGGGCCGGCTGCTCGCGCGCGAGCTCCGACCCGTGCGTGACGAGCTGGTCGTGACCACCAAGGCGGGCTACCGCATGGGACCCGGCCCCTACGGCGAGGGCGGGTCCCGGAAGTACCTGCTCTCGTCCCTCGACGCGTCGCTGCGCCGGCTCGGGCTCGACCAGGTCGACATCTTCTACTCGCACCGCTACGACCCGTCCACCCCGCTCGAGGAGACCATCGGTGCGCTGGCGACGGCGGTCCGGTCGGGGCGCGCCCGCTACGCCGGCATCTCGTCGTACTCCGCCCGGCGCACGCGTGAGGCCCTGCGGGTCGCGGCCGACGTCGGGGTCGAGCTCGTCGTCACGCAGGTCTCCTACTCCATGCTCAACCGGTGGATCGAGGCGCCCGACCCGCACGACGAGGCGGGGGCCACCGTGCTCGACGTCGCGGGCGACGAAGGGCTCGGCGTCGTCGCGTTCTCCCCGCTCGCCCAGGGCATGCTCACGGACCGCTACCTCCACGGGGTCCCGGACGGGTCGCGCGCGGCGCGCGGCGGGCCGCTGCGCCCGACGTTCCTCTCGGAGGAGAACCTCGACCGCGTGCGCCACCTCGACGAGCTCGCGCGCGCCCACGGGCGGACGCTCGCGTCCACGGCGATCCGCTGGGCGCTGCGCGACGAGCGCGTCACGTCGGTCCTGCTCGGCGCGAGCTCGACGCGCCAGCTCGACGACAACCTCGCGGCCCTCGACGCCCCCGGCCTCTCCCCCGAGGAGATCGCGGCCGTCGACGACCTCCCCGTGGACACGGGCATCAACATCTGGGCGTCGCGGTCCAGCGACCTGTAGCCGCCTCCGGCTGCGGGGCCCCGCATTCTGGGACCGGAGTCACGAGGCGCGGAATCTCGTGAGCGTCAGGCCTGGGGTGCCGCCTCGCGGTCGGTCGCGGCGTCGTCGGCGGCCTCGGGCGCCGCACGGCCCGCCGCCGCCTCGCGCTCCTCCCGGTCGACGCGCAGCGACGTGATGGCGCTCTCGAAGTCCTCGAGCGAGTCGAACGCCTGGTAGACGCTCGCGAAGCGCAGGTAGGCGACCTCGTCGAGCTCGCGCAGCGGCCCGAGGATCGCGAGGCCGATCTCGTAGGCGTCGAGCTCGGCGCTCCCGCTCGCGCGGATGGTCTCCTCGACGCGCTGCGCGAGGACGGCGAGGTCGTCCTCGTTCACCGGGCGCCCCTGGCAAGCCTTGCGGACGCCGTTGACGATCTTCTCGCGCGAGAAGGGCTCGGTCACCCCGGACCGCTTGACCACGGACAGGCTGGCGGTCTCGATCGTGGTGAAGCGGCGGTTGCACTCCGGGCACTGGCGTCGCCGGCGGATGGAGGCACCGTCGTCGGACGTGCGGGAGTCGACGACGCGGGAGTCCGCGTGACGGCAGAACGGGCAGTGCATGGCGGGGCTCCTCCGCGGGTCGCGCCGACAGGTCGGCGCGACGAACGTATGTCGTCGCGGGCGCGCGGTGCAACACGCCGACGGCGCACCCGACCGTGGACGGCAGAACGGGGGCGGTCGAAGTCGACCGCCCCCGTCGGGACGCCCCCGTCCCCATCTCGCGCGCGACTCGCCTCGCGCGCGGCGACGTGCACAGGAGTCGCGGTTGTCCGCACACTCCTCGCCTCGTCCGCCCAGCCCCCCAGCCGGCGTGTGAGGTGACACTAACTTAGGCGGACCTAACGGAGCGGCGCAACCCTCGGTCGCGACCTGTCGCGCGTCGGCACCGTGTGCTGCGTCACAGGACCTGGGCCACGGCCGAGCGCCGCGTCACCGCTCGGCGACCGGGAGCAGGATCGTCTGGCCGGCCTGCACGCCCGACGACGACAGGCCGTTCAGCTCGACGAGCCCGCTGACCACCTCACGGAGATCCTCGCCCGGGGCCGCGACTCCCTGGGCAAGCTCCCACAGGGTCTCCCCCGTGCTCACGACGTGGACCCGGACCTCGACCGGCTCCCCGGGCCCGCCCGCGACGGCCAGGCCGACGCGCGCCGCGAGGACGAGCACGACGGCCACGAGGAGCACGAGGACCGCACGGCCGCGTCGCGTGAGCCGCAGCGGTGCCTGCGGGCGCACGCCTCGCTCCGCCGCAACGCCCCGCCCGAGCGCGGGCGGCGCTGCCGTCGCCATCGCCACCGTGTCCATGTCCCCTCCGTCCCGGCCCGCGAGCCCGATCGCCTTCCCCGGTCGATCGGACCCGCGTGCCCGTCTCATCTCCACGCCGACCCGCTGCGGTCGAACACCTGTACGTAGAACATCTGTACGAAGGTCTATCACGAACGACCGACAGAGTCGAGACATGCTCGAACAGGTGTTTGATTCGTGTCGCATCCTCCCCTAGCCTGGGCTCAGGTCGGTTCGCCGGACATGTCCGCTCGGACCCGGAGGGGCGACCGAGCTCCCGGGGCGCACGCTCCGGGGAGGGGAGGCCGCAGGCCCGGCTGGCGCCGGCGGCACGCGACGGACGAGGGCGGAGCGACCATGGCGGGACGAGGCACGGACAGGGCACGGGGGCTCGCCGAGGTGCGCGAGCTGCCGGACGGGTCGGCAGGGGGTGACGGGCTCACCCCGCGCCAGCGGCTCGTGCTCGAGACCATCCGCGCGTGCGTCGAGCAGCGCGGCTACCCGCCGAGCATGCGCGAGATCGGCGAGGCCGTCGGGCTCACGAGCCCGTCCTCCGTCAAGCACCAGCTCACCACGCTCGAGCGCAAGGGGTTCCTGCGGCGCGACCCGAACCGTCCGCGCGCCATCGAGGTGGTCCAGCCCGACGACGCCCGCCGCGCGACCCCGCTCGCGCCAGCTGGCACGGCCCCCGAGCCGGCGTACGACGAGGCCCACCCCGCGCCGTCGTACGTCCCCGTCGTCGGCCGTATCGCCGCCGGTGGCCCGATCCTCGCGGAGCAGGTCGTGGAGGACGTCTTCCCGCTGCCGCGCCAGCTCGTCGGCGAGGGAGAGCTCTTCCTCCTGCGCGTGCAGGGCGACTCGATGATCGACGCCGCGATCTGCGACGGCGACTGGGTCGTCGTGCGGCGCCAGCCGGTCGCGGAGAACGGCGAGATCGTGGCCGCGATGATCGACGGCGAGGCCACCGTGAAGAGCCTGCGGCGCGCCGACGGCCACGTCTGGCTCATGCCGCACAACGCCGCGTACGACCCGATCCCCGGCGACGACGCCCAGGTGCTGGGGCGCGTCGTCTCCGTCCTGCGCAGCCTCTGAACGGTCCCCGAGCGGCTCCGGGCGCCCCTGCGGGCAGGCTCCGGACAGCACGAGAGCCGGGCGGTCCCTCGACCGCCCGGCTCTCGTCGTGCCAGGCCCGACGAGCCCGTGGGCTCAGAGCCCGAAGCGTCGCGCGACCGCGCGCAGCGACTCCGCGGACGAGCGCAGGCCCGCGAGCTCGTCGTCCGCGAGCGGGACCTCGACGCGCTCCGTCGCGCCCCGGCGGTCGACGAGCGTCGGGAGCGACAGGCAGACGTCCTCGAGCCCGTAGATGCCGTCGAGGAGCGTCGACACGGGCAGCACCCGGTGCTCGTCGGCGAGCACCGCCTCGATGATCCGGGTGCCCGCGAGCCCGACCGCGTAGTTGGTCGCGCCCTTGCCCTCGATGATCCGGTAGGCCGACTGCACGACCTCCCGCGCGATCTCGTCGCGCACGTCGCCCGTGAGCGGTCCCCGACCGCCGATGCCCTGCCACTCGAGCAGCGGCGCACCGCCGATCGTCGCGGAGCTCCAGAGCGGGATCTCGCTGTCGCCGTGCTCCCCCGCGATGTACGCGTGCACGTTCTGCACCGCGACGCCGCAGTGCTGCGCCACGAGGAACCGCAGCCGCGAGGAGTCGAGCACGGTGCCGCTGCCGAAGAGCTGGGTCGGGGGCAGCCCCGAGAACTTGAGCGCCGCGTACGTGACGATGTCGACCGGGTTGGTCACCATGACGTAGACGGCATCCGGGGCGACCTCCACGAGGCCCGGGAGGATCGTCCGCATGAGCCCGATCGTGCCCTCGGCGAGGTCGAGACGCGTCTGGCCCGGCTTCTGCTTGGCGCCGGCCGTGACCACGACGACGTCGGCGCCCGCGCACACCGCGACGTCGTCGGACCCCTCGACGCGCGCCATGGGCATGAACTGGATGCCGTGCTGGAGGTCGAGGACCTCGGCCTCGACCTTCGCGCGGTTGACGTCGAGGAGCGCCACCGTGCGCGCCGCGCCGCGCATGAGCGCGGCGTAGGCCAGCGTCGAGCCGACGGCACCGGCGCCGACGATCGCGAGCTTCGTGGTCCGCGCTCCCCCTCCCGGACCGCCCGTGGTCGCGTCGCCGGTGCCCTGCGGTGACGTGCTCGTCATGTCGCCTCCGTGAAGTCGCTGGAAAGGGCTCAGCCTAGGGCGGCGAGGCGGCGGAGCGCAGCGGTGGCCACGTCGCGGTCGGTCGTCTGCCAGAACCCTGGCATGGACCGCGTGAGGAACGACCCGTAGCGCGCCGTCACGAGCCGCGGGTCCAGGACCGCGACGACCCCGCGGTCGGCCGTGGACCGCACGAGCCGCCCGGCACCCTGGGCGAGCAGGAGGGCCGCGTGCGTCGCGGAGACCTGCATGAACCCGTTGCCACCCGCGGCCTCGACGGCGCGAGCCCGCGCCGACTTCACCGGGTCGTCCGGGCGCGGGAACGGGATGCGGTCGATGAGCACGAGCTGGCACGACGGCCCAGGCACGTCCACGCCCTGCCACAGCGACAGCGTGCCGAACAAGCACGTCGCCGGGTCCTCGGCGAACTCCCGCACGAGGGTCGGCAGCTGGTCGTCGCCCTGGCACAGGACCGGCACGTCCAGCCGCTCGCGCATCGCCTCCGCCGCGGCCACCGCGGCGCGCCGCGAGGAGAACAGGCCGAGGGTCCGACCGCCGGCGGCCTCGACGAGCGCCGCGATCTCGTCGAGCTGGTGCTCGGTCGACGCCTCGCGGCCGGGCGTCGGCAGGCGCTTCGCGACGTAGAGGATGCCCTGGCGCGGGTAGTCGAACGGGCTCCCGACGTCGAGCCCGCGCCAGCGCGGCGCGTCGCCGTCGCCCGCGTCCGCGGCTCCGCCCGTCGCCGCGGGGCCGAGCCCGAAGGTGCGCGCGACGGCGTCGAAGCTCCCGCCGAGCGCGAGCGTCGCGGACGTGAAGACGCCGGTGCGCTCCGCGAGCAGGTGGGTCCGGATGAGGCCCGCCACGCCGAGCGGGGCGGCGTGCAGGCGGCTCGCGCCGTCGCCGAAGCGGTCGCCGGACCAGCCGCCCTCCCCGGGCCGCGAGCACCACAGCACGTCGTGGCCCGTGGGGTCGGCCGCCATGCGCTCGGCGACCTCGAAGAGCTGCAGCATCGTCGACTGCGCCATCTTCAGGCCCGTGTCCGGCTGGGCCGGCTTGGTCACGCCGGTCTCGGGCTTGAGCGTGGAGAGCACCTCGCGCGCGGCGTCCCGGACCGCCGCGACGGCCGAGCGCGCGGCGTCGGGCAGGCCGTCCGGGAAGCGCTCGGCGGGCAGCGACCCGACGACCGTGCCGAACGCCGCGGACGCGGCGTCGAGCGCGTCCGTCGTGACCCCGCCGTGGCGGCGCGCGAGGCGCGCCGCGCCCTCGATCGCCGGGACCGACAGGTCCACCGTCGCGGCGGCCGTGACGCGGTCGGCGAGCTCGTGCGCCTCGTCGACGACGAGGACGTCGTGCTCGGGCAGCACCCCGGGCGACCCCATGGCCGCGATGCCGAGCATCGCGTGGTTCGTCACGACGACGTCGGCCTCGCGCGCCGCGGCGCGCGCCCGCTCGGGGAAGCACTCGGCGAGCAGCGGGCAGCGCTGGCCCAGGCACTCGAGCGCCGTGACGGAGACCTGCCGCCAGGCCTTGTCGCTCACGCCGGGGACGAGGTCGTCCCGGTCGCCCGTGGGCGTCTCGTCCGCCCACTCCCGCAGGCGCACGACCTGCTCGCCGAGGGCCGCCATGCTCGTCCCTCCGCGCGCGGCGGGGTGGTCGGCGGCGCCCGCCGCCTCGCCGGGGAGGTCGAAGAGCGTGGGCTCGTCCGCGGGGTAGCCGCCCGCGATCTTGTGGACGCACAGGTAGTTGTGCCAGCCCTTGAGGAGCGCGATCGACGCGGGCCGCGGGAGGCGGTCCGCGACGGCGTCGGCCACGAGCGGGAGGTCCCGCGTGATGACCTGGCGCTGGAGGGCGAGGGTCGCCGTCGAGACGACGACGCGCTCGTCGGTCGCGACCGCGTGGCGCACGGCCGGCACGAGGTACCCGAGCGACTTCCCCGTCCCGGTCCCGGCCTGGACCACGAGGTGCTCGGAGCCCTCGATGGCGTCCGTGACGGCACGCGCCATGGTCCGCTGGCCGTCGCGCCGCGCGCCGCCCAGGCGCGTGACCGCGAGGTCGAGGAGCTCCTCGACGGCGGGCACGTCGCCGGACGCCGACGCAGCCGCGTCCGCCCCGGCCCGGCCCGTCGCCTCCGTGTCCGGACGGTCGGGCAC
The DNA here is from genome assembly GCF_900155925.1 of Cellulosimicrobium funkei. NCBI lineage: Bacteria > Bacillati > Actinomycetota > Actinomycetes > Micrococcales > Promicromonosporaceae > Cellulosimicrobium > Cellulosimicrobium funkei. The sequence goes on along the minus strand of NZ_FTMI01000008.1, from coordinate 144,204 downwards.
GGGTGCGGTTCGGGTGGAGGGGGGCACGCGACGAGTCTACGGTCGGGCGCCCACGCCGCGGGCGAGGGCTGTGGACGCGGCGAAGACGGGACGACCCCGCGCGGCGCAGGCCGCACGGGGTCGTCCACGAGGTCGGACGGCAGGTCCGCGCGAGGTCGGGCCGCCCGGTCCGCCGGCGGTCCCGGCGGGAGGAGCTCAGCTCGCCGCGGAGGCTCCGACGAGCTCCGTCGCGAGCGCCTGGGCGACGCGGCCGCGCAGGAGCGTGCCCTCGGGCGTGTGCTCCTCGTGGTCGATCTCGCCCTCGGTGTGCACGCGGTGCACGAGGTCGCCCCGGTGGTACGGCACGACGACGTCGATCTCCACGTCCGGACGCGGGAGCTCGTGCGCGATGAGCTCGCGCAGGTGCTCGATCCCCTCGCCCGTGTGCGCCGACACGACGACCGTGCGGCGTTCGCGCAGCCGGATGCGCGCGATCGTCTCCGGGTCGGCGAGGTCCGCCTTGTTGAGCACGATCACCTCGGGCACGTCCTCCACGCCCGGGATGTCGGCCAGCACGTGGCGCACCGCCGCGATCTGGCCCTCCGGGTCCGGGTGCGAGGCGTCCACCACGTGCAGCAGCAGGTCGGCGTCGCCGACCTCCTCGAGCGTCGAGCGGAACGCCTCGACGAGCTGGTGCGGCAGCGCGCGCACGAACCCGACGGTGTCGGCGAGCGTGTAGACCCGGCCGTCCTCGGTGCGCGTGCGGCGCACCGTGGGGTCGAGCGTCGCGAACAGCGCGTTCTCGACGAGCACGCCCGCGCCGGTGATGGCGTTGAGCAGGCTCGACTTGCCCGCGTTCGTGTAGCCCGCGATCGCGACGGACGGCACGGCGTGCCGCTTGCGCGACGCACGCTTCGTCTCGCGCCCCGGGGCCATCGCCTGGATCTCGCGGCGCAGCTTGGCCATGCGGTTGCGGATGCGCCGGCGGTCCAGCTCGATCTTCGTCTCACCGGGACCGCGCGACCCCATGCCAGCGCCGGCGCCGCCGACCTGGCCACCGGCCTGGCGGGACATCGACTCGCCCCAGCCGCGCAGGCGCGGGAGGAGGTACTCGAGCTGGGCGAGCTCGACCTGCGCCTTGCCCTCCCGCGACTTGGCGTGCTGGGCGAAGATGTCGAGGATCAGGGCGGTCCGGTCGATCACCTTGACCTTGACGATGTCCTCGAGCGCGCGCCGCTGGGAGGGAGCGAGCTCGCCGTCGATCACGACCGTGTCCGCGCCGCTGGCGGCGACGACGTCGGCGAGCTGCGCGGCCTTGCCGGAGCCCAGGTACGTGCCCGGGTCGGGCTTCGCGCGGCGCTGGATCACGCCGTCGAGCACCTGCGAGCCCGCGGTCTCCGCGAGGGCGGCGAGCTCGCGCAGCGAGATCTCGGCCTCCTCGGCGGACGTGGGCGCGCCGTCCTCGCGCGGGTCGGAGCCGGGGCTCCAGAGCCCGACGAGCACGACCTTCTCGAGGCGCAGCTGCCGGTACTCGACCTCGGTGACGTCCTCGAGCTCGGTCGACAGGCCGACGACGCGGCGCAGCGCGCTGCGCTCCTCGAGCTCGAGCTGCTCGCCGTCGTGCTCCGTGTGGACCGTGCCGCCCTCGGCGCGTGCCGTCCCGGCCCGAGCGAGCACCCGCGCCACGACGTCGCTCGCGATGTCCCGCGTCGCGCCGGTCGGCTCGTCCTGAGCCGAGGTGGGGTTCGGAGTGTTCGCAGGGGTTGGGCTCATGTGCCGCCTTCCGTCGGTGGTGGGCGCTCGTGCGTCCGGGTGTGACAACAAGCGTGGCACGCGAAATCGTCCCGAGGCCAGCGGTTAAGCGCACGACGAGCGGCCCGGGCGCGCCGCGCCGCCTCCCGACTGGGCGCGCCCGCGTAGGATCGGCCGACGTGACCGAGGACCAGGACCCCGCCGTCGACGCCGCGCCCGACGGCGCGGCGGACCACTACTTCACCGCCCGGCCCGCGTCCGCCGCCGAGCGCCGCACGATCTCCGTGCGGCTCGCGGGCCGGGACGTCGAGGTCGAGGTCGCCTCGGGCGTCTTCTCCCCCGGCCGGCTGGACCTCGGCACGCAGGTGCTCCTGCGCACCACCCCGCCGCTCGACGACGTCCTCGCGGCCCGGCCCGACGACGGACCCGCCCACGTCCTCGACCTCGGCTGCGGCTGGGGCCCGGTCGCCCTGACGATGGCCCTGGAGGCGCCGGAGGCGACCGTGTGGGCCGTCGACGTCAACGAGCGCGCGCTCGACCTCGTGCGCCGCAACGCGCAGCGGCTCGGGCTGGACAACGTCCGGGCCGTCCTCCCGGACGACGTGCCCGACGACGTCGCGCTCGCCGCGCTGTGGTCGAACCCGCCGATCCGGGTCGGCAAGGACGTCCTGCACGGGATGCTCCTGCACTGGCTGCCCCGGCTCGCGCCGGGCGCGAGCGCGCACCTCGTGGTGCAGCGCAACCTGGGCTCGGACTCTCTCCAGCGCTGGCTCGCCGAGGCGCTGCCCCCGCTCCTGCCGGGCGCGGTCGTCGAGCGCGCCGCGAGCGCGAAGGGGTTCCGCGTCCTCGAGGTCGTCGCGCCACGCTGAGCCGTCGGTCAGACCGGCGCGCGGTCGCCCTCGGACGCCGCCGCGACCGGCTCGGCGGGCTGGGCGGTCACAGGCCCGTCCGCGCCGTGGTGCGCGTCGTCGTCCGCCGGGCGCGGCGTCGCCGGGACGAGCGCGGCGAGGTCGATCTCCCCCGCGTGGACGAGCACCGCGGGACCTGCGAGCTCGACGCGGCCGCCCGGGAGCGCCCGCACGCGCACCGTGCCGCCCGGGACGTCGACGAGGTAGGTGTCCGGCGCGTCGGGACCGCCCCACACGCGGACCGCGAGCGCCGCCGCGCACGCGCCCGTGCCGCACGACGGCGTCTCCCCGACGCCGCGCTCGTGCACGCGCATGCGCACGTGCCCGACGACGGTGCCGTCGTCCGCGGTCGTCTCGCCGAGGGGCACCACGAGCTCGACGTTCGTCCCGTGGGACGGGTGCGGCTCGACGACGGGCGCCTCGGTGAGGTCGGCGCGCTCGAGCACGTCCTCGCGCGCGACGGCGAGGACGGTGTGGGGGTTGCCGAGGTCGACGCTGAGCGCCGGGCGCGGGACCTCCCAGCCCCGCACGACGACGGTCGCGTCGTAGCCGTCCTGGAGCGCGGGGCGCCCGCCGGGGAGGAACCACGGGCCCATGTCGACGGCGAACCAGCCGTCGTCCTCCTTGCGCACGCGCTTGACGCCCGCGCGCGTGCCGACCGGGACCTCGGTGCCCCCCGCGAAGCTCACGAGCCCGAGGCGCTCGGCGAAGGCCGCGAAGACGCGGACCCCGTTGCCGCACATCTCGGCGACCGAGCCGTCAGCGTTGCGGTAGTCCATGAACCAGATGGCGTGCGGGTCCTCCGCGAGCACGTCGCGCGACTCCGGGACGAGAGCGGTCGGCACGAGGCGGATGACGCCGTCCCCCCCGACGCCGCCGCGGCGGTCGGCGAGCGCGCGCACGAGCTCGGGCGTGAGGTCGAGCTCGCCCTTCGTGTCGGCGAGGAGCACGAAGTCGTTGCGGGTCCCGTGGCCCTTGGTGAAGCGGGTGCGCGTCATGAGCCCAGACTACGGCGCACGGGCGCGCCGCCGTCCGCCTCGTCCGGCCCGACGGCGGTGCCCGGCACGGTCGCGGGCTCGTGCCCGTCCGTGCCCTGCGGGGCAGCGCGCTCGTCCGCCGCGGCGACGAGCGCGAGAGCGTCCTCGACGCGCGTCGACGACTGCGCGTCGAGCCACCCGACGCGCGGGTCCCGGCCGAACCAGCCCATCTGCTTGCGCGCGAGGCGCCGCGTGTTCGCGGTGACGGCCTCGCGCGCGGCGTCCTGCGTGGTCTCGCCGTGGAGCGCGGCGAGCACCTCCGCGTAGCCGACGGCGCGACGGGCCGTGCGGCCCATGCCGTGCGCCTCGACGCGGCGCACCTCGGCCACGAGGCCCTGCTCCCACATCCGCCCGACGCGGACGGCGACCCGCGCGTCGAGCACGGCCCGGTCGCAGTCGAGGCCGATCTGCACGGTCGGGCGGACGTAGACCTGGCGCGGGAGGTTCGCCGTGAACGGCTCGCCGGTGAGCTCCATGACCTCGAGCGCCCGGACGAGCCGGCGGGTGTTGGCCGGGCCGATGCTCGCGGCCGCCGCGGGGTCGCGCCGGAGGAGCTCGTCGTGCAGCGCGCGCGGGCCCTGCTCCTCCGCGCGCGCCTCGAGCGCCGCCCGCACGGCGGGGTCCGTGCCCGGGAACCGCATGTCGTCGAGGAGGGCGCGGACGTACAGCCCGCTGCCGCCCACGACGACGGCACGCGCGCCCCGCGCGGCGATCTCGTCGAGCACGCGGCGGGCCTCGGTCTGGTAGCGGGCCACGGACGCGTCCTCGGCGGGGTCGAGCACGTCGAGGAGGTGGTGGCGCACGCCGCGGCGCTCGGCGACGGGGACCTTCGCGGTCCCGACGTCCATGCCGCGGTAGAGCTGGTAGGCGTCGGCGTTGACGATCTCCGCGGGCGCCCCGGGGACGGACAGGCGCTCGGCGAGGTCGAGAGCGAGGTCGGACTTCCCCGTGGCCGTCGGGCCGACGACGGCGACGACGACGCTCGGGCCGGGCCGGGGCGGGCCGGCGGGGTCGTGCTGGGTTTTCACCCGCGCAACGGTACCGTCCGGGCGGCCGACGGCCCGAGGGGTGTGGGCGGGGATGCGTAGTGTGTCCGTGGTCGGTCCGCCCTCGCGCGTACCGCCGCGTACGACCTCAGCACGACGACCTCTCAGACGACAAGGACTCGAGAACATGGGTTTCTTCACCAAGCCGGACGCCGCACCGACGAGCCAGAACGCGCCGCTGACGCGCGAGCGCGTCGAGGCGTTCCTCACGAGCCGCGAGTGGCGGTACTTCGTCGACTCGGACGGGGACCTGGGCGGCAACTGGGACGGGAAGGTGTTCTTCTTCTTCCTCATGGGTGAGAAGCAGGAGATCCTGCAGGTCCGCGGCCGGTGGAACCGGACCCTCCCGGCGTCGGCCGAGGCGCAGGTCGCGCTCGTCGCCAACGAGTTCAACCGCGACAAGATCTGGCCGAAGGTCTACGCGCGCGTCGAGGACGACCAGCTCGCGGTCTACACCGAGGTGGCGACGGACCTGGAGTTCGGCGTCGCGGACGACCAGCTCGGCCAGCTCATCGAGTGCGGCCTGTTCACGGGCCTGCAGTTCTTCGACGCGCTCGACGCCCGCTTCCCCGACACGGCCGCGCAGACCGTGGCCGAGGGCGGCGCCGACGTCGACGCGCGGTGACCGGCACGCACGAGACCACCGCGGGCCGCACCGCCCCGGGCGGCGGCACCCCGGGCGAGGCGACGACGGCCTTCCAGGTCGACCTGCGGGGCGTCGTCGACCTCCTGGCCCGGCACCTGTACTCGAGCCCGCGCGTCTACCTGCGCGAGCTGCTGCAGAACGGCGTCGACGCGATCACCGCGCGCGCCGGGCTCGAGGGACCGCAGGCGCCGGCGCGGATCCTGCTCCGTCCGCTGCCCGACGGCGGCCTGGAGGTGCACGACTCGGGTGTCGGCCTCACGCGGGACGAGGCGCAGGAGCTGCTCGCGACCATCGGGCGCAGCTCCAAGCGCGACGTCGAGCTCGGGACGGGTCGCGAGGAGTTCCTCGGTCAGTTCGGCATCGGGCTCCTGTCCGCGTTCATGGTCGCCGACGAGATCGAGCTCGTCTCGCGCTCCGCGCGCCCCACGGCGGCGGGCGACGCGCCCGTCCCCGTGCGCTGGCGCGGCCGCGCCGACGGCCGGTACGAGCTCGTCGAGCTCGCGCCGGACGACCCGGCGGCACCCGCCGAGCCCGGGAGCGTCGTCCGGCTGCACCCGCGGCGGGACACCGAGCACTGGCTCGCCCCGGAGTCGGTGGTCGCGCTCGCCCAGGACTTCGGCTCGCTCCTGCCGGTCGAGCTGCTCGTCGAGACGCCTCTCGACGGCGGGCCCGGCGAGGGCCGCGACGACGGCGCGGGGGGCGGCGCCCCGGTCGCGGTGCGCCGGCTCAGCGGGGAGGACCTGCCGTGGCGCGCTGCGCACGCGACGCCCGCGGCCCGCGACGCCGCGCTCGCCGGCTACGCCGAGCGCACGCTCGGCTTCACCCCCCTCGCACGGATCGACCTCGACCTGCCGCTCGCCGGCCTGACGGGCGTCGCGTACGTGCTCCCGGCCGCGGTCGCGCCGACCACGACGTCGCGGCACCGGGTCTACCTCAAGCGCATGCTCCTGGGCAGCGCGGTCGACGACCTGCTGCCCCCCTGGGCGTTCTTCGTGCGGTGCGTGCTGGACGCGTCCGTGCTGCGCCCGACGGCGTCGCGCGAGGGGCTGTACGAGGACGAGGTCCTGCTCGCGACCCGCGACGCGCTCGGGGCGCAGGTGCGCCGGTGGCTGCTGGAGACGCTCGCGACGGACTCTGTCCTCGCGCGGCGCTTCCTCGAGACCCACCACCTCGCCGTGCGCGCGCTCGCGCTCACCGACGACGAGATGCTCGACGTCGCCGCGCGCGTGCTGCCCTTCGAGACGACGGCCGGGACCACGACGCTGGCGGACCTCGCGACGGACCACCCCGACGGGCGCCTGCTGTACACGGCGAGCGTCGAGGAGTTCCGGCGCATCGCGCCCGTCGCGGCGGCGCAGGGGCTCGCGGTCGTCAACGGCGGCTACGTCTACGACGCCGACCTGCTCGAGCGCGTCGCGGCGCGGTTCCCGCAGTGGCGGCTGTCGCCCGTGTCGGCTGCGGACGTCGCGCACGTCCTCACGGAGGTCGAGCCGCTGCGCGAGCTCGAGGTCGCCGACGCGCTCGCGTCGGTCGACGCCGCGCTCGCCGAGCAGGACTGCGACGTCGTGCTGCGCCGGTACGAGCCCGACGCCCTCCCGGCCATGCTCCTGCACGACCGCGAGAGCGACCACGCGCGCGAGGCTGCCCGCGTCGCGGAGACGGACGACCTGTGGGGCGAGATCCTCGCGGGCCTCAGCGCCCCGGCCCGCCCCCGCCGCCTGGTCCTCAACGACGCCAACGCCACGGTGCGCGACCTGCTCGCGAGCCCCGACGCGCAGGTGCGCGCCGCGGGTGCCCGCTCCCTCTACGTCACGGCGGTGCTCGCGTCCGGCAAGGCGCTCCAGCCCGTCGAGGCGACCCTCATGAACGACTCCCTGTCGCTCCTGCTCGCCCGCGCCCTCGCGGCCGGGCAGGACCCCGCCACGGAACCCGATCCCCCTGCCGACGAGGAGAACCGATGACCCGGTCCGTGGACCAGGTGAACGCCGCCCTGTACGACGTCCGCCGCATGCCCTACGGCCTCGCGCGCTCCACGGCCGCCGCGGCCGAGCTCGAGCGCGTCGAGGCCGAGGGCCCCGACGCGGCGCGCGCCTACGCGCTGTTCGTCCTCGTCGAGTCGTACGTGTGGGGCGGCGAGGTGACCAAGGCGTACCTCCCGTTCACCAAGATGCTGCGCTGGTGGGACGAGCACCCCGAGCACTTCGACGCCGAGGACACGCACTCGCTGTTCTGGTCGTTCAAGTGGATGGTCGGGCACCTCATGGAGTTCCCCGACGTCCCCGCCGCGCAGATCGAGCGCACGCTCGACGACATGGCGCACCGGTACGCGCTCGCGGGCAACGGCACCAACGCGGTCGCCCTGGAGCGCTTCGAGTGGGCGCGCGAGCGTGGCGGTGCGGACGTCGAGGACGCGTACCGCGCGTGGGTCGCGACCCCGCGCGACGACTACTCGCAGTGCGAGGCGTGCGAGCCGGGCGACCGCGCGGCGTACCTCTTCGAGACGGGCCGCCACGACGAGGGCATCCGGCTGCTCGAGGGCGTGCTCCAGGGATCGCCGTCGTGCGCCACCGAGCCCGGCGACATGCTGTCCCACCTCCAGCTCGCGTACGTCGAGGTCGGCGACGCGGAGGCCGCTGCGCGCACTCACCGCCGCGGGCTGCGCCACCTCGACACCGGGGTGACGATGACGGGCCCGAAGGGTCGTCACGTGGAGTTCCTCGCCCGGACGGGCAACGCGTCGCGCGCGCTGCGCCTGCTCGTGGAGCACCAGGCGTTCCTCACGGAGGCGGACTCGCCGGGCGACCGGCTCGGCTTCCTCACGAGCGTGAGCGTCGCGACGGGCGTCCTGCGGGCCGACCACGGCGACACCGCGCTCGCCCTGCGGGACGTTCCCGCCACGACGCTCGCCGAGCTCGACGCGTGGGTGCGCGGTGAGGCTGCCGCCCTCGCGCAGTCCTTCGACGCACGCAACGGCACGACGGCGGCGTCCGAGCGGCTGCGCGCCGCGTGGGAGCGCGGCGCGCGCACGCTCCCCGTCGACCTGGCGGTGCTCTCCCTGGACGCCCCGCCTGCGTCGCCGCGGCCCGTCGCCGGGGCCGATGGCGCGCCGAGCGGTCCGTCGGACCTCCCCGCCGGGCTCGCGCCGGAGGAGTCCGCGGTCACCGGCGGAGCCCCGGCGGAGGGCACCGACGAGCCCACCGACGCCGACGGCCTGCTCGCGCTCGCCGACGACGTCGCGGGTGACGACCCGGTCCGGGCGGCACGCCTCCTGCGTCGCGCGTCGTCGCACCTGGAGAGCTCCGGCCACCTCGACCGCGCCGGCTTCGCGCTCGCCGAGGCGGCGCAGCTCGCCGCGCTCGAGGGCGACGACGAGGGCGCCGCGCCCGCGTTCCTGCACGCGCTCGCGCTCCTGCGGGCCGGTGGTGTCGCGCCCCGGTTCGTCGGGCAGGTCGTGCGCGCCTACGCGCGGCTCGAGGCCGGGCGGGGCGACGTGACCGCCGCCCTGGCCCAGGTCGAGCGCACGCTCGACGACCTGTCCGCAGCGGGCGAGGGCACCGACGTCGCACCGGCGCCGCGGGCCGCCGAGCTCGTCGAGCGCGACGCGGCGGCCGACGCGCGCGAGCGTCGCGACCTCGACGACACGCGTGCCCGCCTCCTCGCGACCGCGGGCGACCTCGACGCGGCTGCGACGCTCGCGGAGTCGGTCGCCGAGGAGTTCGCCCGTGCGGGGGACGTCCGCGACGCGGCGCACGCCTTCTGGCTCGCGGGGCGCTCGCGCTACGCGGCGGGGAAGGACACGGACGCGGTGGAGCTGCTCGAGTCGGCCATGGAGGGCTTCGCGATCGTCCACGACGCGGAGTCGCGCGCGATGGTCGGCAACGAGATGGTCGCGGCGCTGCGCCGCCTCGGGCGCGACGACGAGGCGGCCGCCGTCGGGACGGGCCTCAGCGGCTGACGACGGGCCCCGCCGGGCGGGCGGCGGCTGCGGGGGCGCGGACCTCGTACCGCCGGACCGCCACGGCGGGGTCCGGCTCGTCGGCCGTTGCGACCGGCGCGGCCTCGGCGCCCGCCGCGGCGACGAACCCGTCGAGCACGGCCTGCGGCAGGGGCGCACGCGGGTCGTGCACGACGACGAGCCGCGCCCCCTCCCGGGCGAGCTCCGCACCGAGCTCTCGGGCTGCGTCCAGGGCGGTCTCCGTCGCCGCACCCGCCTCCGTGCTCGTCCCCGAGCTCGTCTCCGTACTCGTCTCCGTGCCCGTGCCTGCCGCCGGCCGCGTCGCCGCGCCACCGAGCTCGACGACGTCGACGGGACCGGTCCAGCCCGCACCGGCGAGCGCGAGGAGCGCCACGGAGGCGGCCGTCCCGGCGACGGGTCGGTCGAGCGGTCGCGTGGCGGCCGCCCACGCGGGATCGATCCACCGGTCGGCGACGCCCGCCGCGGCGAGCGAGGCCCGGGCAGGGCCGCGCGTTCCCTCCACGCCCGGGGCGACCACGACCACGGCCGGCGCCGCCGCCACACCGAGCCGGTCCGCCACGAGGTCGGCGAGCGCCGCCAGTGCGGCGTCGCGCACCGGTCCGAGGACCGAGGCGGCGCCGGCCGCTCCCGGGACGAGCAGGACGGTTCCGGGGAGCACGACGGCGCGGACGGTCACCGTCCCACCGTAGTGGTGCCCGCTCCCCCGCCGTCGCCGCGGCCTCCCGACCGGCCCGCGATGCGGCGTCCGCGGGCGCGCGCGAGTACGGTAGGGAGGTGAGGTTCTTCGGGGCGCGGGACGACGACGACCGGCGGGACGGGAATCCCGGCGGGGCGCAGGACGGGGGCCGGTCCGGCGCGGCCCGGCCGGCGGACGACCTGCAGTCGCAGGTCGAGGACCTGCTGGCACGCGAGCTGGGTCAGGTCGCGACCGACGTCCTGCGGCCTCCCACACCGCTCACGCTCTCGCGGGTCGTCGAGTGGATCACCGACAGCGGGTACAGCTACTTCGTCGACTCCGACGGCGACGTCGGCGGGCTGTGGCACGGCCGCCTGTTCTACTTCCTGCTCTTCGGCAACGACGACGAGATCCTCCAGGTGCGCGGCCAGTGGAACCGCGACCTCGCGCTCGAGCGCCTCGAGGAGATCCTCGAGTTCTGCAACGAGTGGAACGCCGACCGGATCTGGCCCAAGACGTACACGCGCGTCCGCGACAACGGGATGATCCAGGTCTTCACCGAGGTCACGGTCGACCTCGAGCACGGCGTGACGGACGACCAGCTCGACCAGCTCCTCCAGTGCGGTCTGAGCACGGGGTCGATGTTCTTCGACGCGCTCGACGAGTTCTACCCCGACCCCGCGAGGCAGGCGCCATGACGCAGGCCCGCACCAACTGGTTCACGCGTCTGTTCGGCAACCGTCGGCCCAAGGCGCCGGACTCGCTGCCCCGCGAGGAGGAGCTGCCCCGCGCGCTGTCGATGGCGCGCATCGGCGACCATCTGACGCGCCGCGGCTACCACTTCCGCGTGGACGACGACGGCGACATCACGGGTACGTGGGACGGGCACCGCTTCTGGTTCCTGCTGCTCGGCGACCGGTCGGAGATCCTCCAGGTCCGCGGTCGCTGGTCGACGACGCTCCCCGTCGAGTCGCGCCTCGTCACGCTCCAGACCGTCAACGACTGGAACCGCGAGCGCATCTGGCCCAAGGTCTACGTGCGCGAGGAGGGCGGACGGCTCGCGCTCTACGCCGAGGTCTCCGTCGACCTCGAGCACGGCGCGACCGACGACCAGCTCGCCCAGACCGTCTCGTGCGGGCTGGGTACGGCCGTGCAGCTCTTCCACGCCATCGGCGCCCAGCTCCCGCCGGGGACCCTGGACGACTGACGTCCTGGCGCCGTCGTGCGCGCCCGCCGTCGGGGTCCTGGACCCCGCCGCTCAGGCGCGGAGCGTCGGGAGCCCCAGGACGACCGGGCCGGACGGCGCGCCGCCGCCGTGGCCGTGGTCGTCGTCGCCCCCGCCCAGGCGGGCGCGCTCGCGCCGCGCCCACGCGTCGCCGGAGCGGGTGCGGCGCACGGCGAACGTGCCGCCCGCGAGCGCCGAGTCCGCGATGAGGTGGTGCGGTGCGGAGCGGGTGACCTCGACCGTGACGACGTCGCCGGGACGCGGCAGGCGGACGTCGAGGTCGTCCGCGAGGCGCGGGTCGACGGACCCGGGCGTACCGGTCCCGTCGGTCGGGGCGTCGTCGGGCGCCCCGGCCACGACGGCCGCGGGGAGCGCGAGGTGGACGAGGCGGTTGTCGGGGGCGCGACCGGTGACGCGGTGCGTCGCGCCGTCCTTGCGCCCTGCGCCCTCGCCGACGAGGACGTCGATCGTCCGGCCCACCTGGCGTGCGGACTCTTCGCCGGCGATCCGCTCCTGAAGCGCCTGGAGCCGCTCGAAGCGCTCCTGGACGACCTCCTTGGGGAGCTGGCCGTCCATCGTCGCGGCGGGCGTCCCGGGGCGCGGGGAGTACTGGAAGATGAACGCGGAGGAGAAGCGCGACGCCTCGACGACCCGCATCGTCTCCGCGAAGTCCTCCTCGGTCTCGCCCGGGAAGCCCACGATGATGTCGGTGGTGATCGCGGCGTCGGGCATGACGGCCCGGACGCGGTCGAGGATCCCGAGGAACCGCTCGGATCGGTAGGAGCGGCGCATCGCACGCAGCACGCGGTCGGAGCCCGACTGGAGCGGCATGTGGAGCTGGGGCATGACGTTCGGCGTCTCGGCCATGGCCGCGATGACGTCGTCGGTGAACGCGGCCGGGTGCGGCGACGTGAACCGCACGCGCTCGAGCCCGTCGATCGTCCCGCACGCGCGCAGGAGCTTGGCGAAGGCGCCGCGGTCGCCGAACTCGACGCCGTAGCTGTTGACGTTCTGGCCGAGCAGCGTCACCTCGATGGCACCGGCCTCGACGAGCGCGCCCACCTCGGCGAGGACCTCGCCCGGACGGCGGTCGCGCTCCTTGCCGCGCAGGTGCGGCACGATGCAGAACGTGCACGTGTTGTTGCAGCCGACGCTGATGGACACCCACCCCGCGTAGACCGACTCGCGCTTCGTCGGCAGCGTCGAGGGGAACACCTGCAGCGACTCGGCGATCTCGACCTGCGCCGCCTCGTTGTGGCGCGCGCGCTCGAGCAGGACGGGCAGGGCGTCGAGGTTGTGGGTGCCGAACACGACGTCGACCCAGGGGGCCTTCTCGACGATGGTGCCGCGGTCCTTCTGCGCGAGGCAGCCGCCGACGGCGATCTGCATGCCGGGTCGCGCGGCCTTCACCGAGGCGAGCTGGCCGAGGTTGCCGTAGAGGCGGGTCGCGGCGTTCTCGCGCACGGCGCACGTGTTGATGACGACGACGTCGGCGCGGTTCGCGGCCTCGTCCTGCGCGCTCGCCCGCGTGTAGCCCGCCTGCTCGAGCATCCCCGCCATGTGCTCGGAGTCGTGGACGTTCATCTGGCACCCGAGGGTGCGCACGACGTAGGTGCGGGGGTGCGCGTCGTCGGCTGGCGCAGCGGCGGTGGCGTGCGGTGCGGGGGCGGCCGGGACGGGGGCGGGGGCGATCGTGGACATCACCGTCCAGGGTACGGCTCCGGGTGCCGTGTTACTGAACTGTTGCCCGGTTGTTGCCGGGTGAGGTGGCACCGTGCAACAGAAGGGACATAGTGTCCAGGAATGGCCGACGAAACCCCTTCGCCGTCCGACGCGCAGCGCAGCGCTCAGGACGCTCAGCCCCTCCCCGCCGAGCAGGTCCTCGGTGAGCCGCTCGTCGAACTGCGCGACGTGAACAAGCACTTCGGCGAGCTGCATGTTCTGCGCGACATCAACCTCACGGTCCGGCGCGGCGAGGTGCTCGTCGTCATCGGGCCCTCCGGCTCGGGCAAGTCGACCCTGTGCCGGGCGATCAACCGGCTCGAGACGATCGACTCGGGCGAGATCCTCGTCGACGGCGAACCGCTCCCCCAGGAGGGCAAGGCGCTCGCGCGGCTGCGCTCCGACGTCGGCATGGTCTTCCAGTCCTTCAACCTCTTCGCGCACAAGACGATCCTCGACAACGTGACGCTCGGGCCCGTCAAGGTGCGGCGCGAGCGGAGCAAGGACGCGAAGGAGCGTGCCCTGGCCCTCCTCGACCGGGTCGGCGTGAAGAACCAGGCGCAGAAGATGCCGGCGCAGCTCTCGGGCGGCCAGCAGCAGCGCGTCGCCATCGCCCGGGCCCTCGCGATGAAGCCCAAGGTCATGCTCTTCGACGAGCCCACGTCGGCGCTCGACCCCGAGATGATCAACGAGGTCCTGGACGTCATGGTCTCCCTCGCCAGGGAGGGCATGACGATGATCGTCGTCACCCACGAGATGGGCTTCGCCCGGAAGGCCGCGAACCGCTTGGTCTTCATGGCGGACGGCCAGATCGTCGAGGAGGCGCACCCCGAGGAGTTCTTCACCGCGCCGAAGAGCGAGCGGGCCAAGGACTTCCTCTCCAAGATCCTCACGCACTGAGGTCCCGGGCCCTCACCACGCACCGACCACCACGGACCGGACCGCCCGGCCCCCCACACCCGGCCGACCGACGAGGCACACCGTCGTCGGACGACCACCACTCACGAAGGGTAGGAACGATGCGCACACGACACGCAGGTGCTGCCGTGCTGGCCGCTCTCACCGCGCTCACGCTCGCAGCGTGCAGCAGCGGCGACGTCGGCGACGACAGCACGACCACGGACCCCGAGCAGTCCGCCGGGGGCAGCGGCGACGGCGGCGGCGAGACGGTCAAGATCGGCATCAAGTTCGACCAGCCCGGCCTGGGGTTCCAGGACGGGTCGTCGTACACGGGGTTCGACGTCGACGTCGCCACCTACGTGGCGGGCGAGCTCGGCTTCTCCGAGGACCAGATCGAGTGGGTCGAGGCCCCGTCCGCGCAGCGCGAGACGATGCTGCAGACCGGGCAGGTCGACATGATCTTCGCGACGTACTCCATCACGGACACGCGCAAGGAGACCGTCGCGTTCGCGGGGCCGTACTTCGTCGCCGGTCAGGACCTGCTCGTCGCCGAGGACAACACCGACATCACCGGCCCGGAGTCGCTCGAGGGCAAGAACCTCTGCTCCGTCACGGGCTCGACGTCGGCGCAGCGCATCAAGGACGAGTACGCCGCGGGCGTGCAGCTCCTCGAGCGCCCCGGGTACGCCGAGTGCGTCACCGCGCTCACGGCCGGCCAGGTCGACGCCGTCACGACTGACGACATCATCCTCGCGGGCCTCGCGGCGCAGCCGCAGAACCAGGGCAAGGTGAAGGTGGTCGGGGCGCCGTTCTCGACCGAGCGCTACGGCGTCGGCCTGCCCCAGGACAACGACGTCTGCGAGGACGTCAACGCCGCGATCGAGAAGATGATCGAGGACGGTTCCTGGGAGGAGTTCGTCAGCAAGAACACCGAGGGCACCGGGTACACGCCGAACGCGAGCGAGAACCCGCCGACGGTCGACCCCTGCGCCTGACCTCTCTGCCGGGGAGTGGAGCGCGGCGTGCCGCGCTCCGCTCCCCGGCCTCGTCCGGTCGGTCCACGACCACGCCCTCCCGGAGGATGACCAACCGTGGGTGACTACCTCTCCCAGTTCACCGAGCTCCTCAGCACCTACGACGTGCTCGGCGCGTTCTGGGTGAACATCCAGCTGACGTTCTGGGCTGCGATCTTCTCCCTGATCCTCGGCACGGCGCTCGCGCTCATGCGGATCTCCCCCGTCTCGAGCCTGCGGTGGGCCGGCTCGACCTACGTGAACCTCCTGCGCAACACGCCGCTGACGATCATCATGACGTTCATGGTCCTCGCGGTGTGGACCCAGCTGCAGATCAGCCTGTCCCCCGACTTCCCGACGAACTTCTTCCGGTTCGCGGTCATCGGCCTGACCGTCTACCACGCCGCCTTCGTGTGCGAGGCGATCCGCTCGGGCGTCAACACGGTGCCGATCGGCCAGGCCGAGGCGGCGCGGGCGATCGGCCTGTCCTTCGCTCCCGCCGCGCGCCTCGTCATCCTCCCGCAGGCGTTCCGCGGCGCCATCGCCCCCCTCGGCAACACCCTCATCGCGCTGCTGAAGAACTCCACCGTGGCGGCCGCCGCGAGCGTCACGACGGAGACGTCGAGCCTCATGCGCACGATGATCGAGTTCAACTCGAACTACATCTACGCGATCTTCCTCACCTTCGCGATCGGCTACGTGATCCTCGTCATCCCGATCGGCCTGCTCACCACCTCGCTCTCGACCCGATTGGCGGTCCGCCGATGAGCGCCCCGCGTCAGTCCGTCCTCTTCGACGCCCCGGGGCCCCGGGCCCGGCGCGCGATCGCCGTCGGCAACGTGATCGGCGCCGTGATCGTGATCGGGATCGCCGTGCTCGTGCTGCTGGAGCTCGGACGCAAGGGCCAGCTCTCGTGGGAGCAGTGGGGTCCTGTCTTCACCGCCAACGCGTGGGAGAACTTCTTCCTGCCGGGCCTCCAGAACACGCTGCGCGCCGCCGGGTTCGCGATCGTCGGTGCCGTGATCTTCGGGCTGGTCTTCGGCTCCGGCCGGCTCTCGCACGTGCGCGCGCTGCGCTGGGCGTGCGGTGTCGTCGTCGAGTTCTTCCGCGCCGTGCCGGTGCTCCTCATGATGATCTTCTTCTGGCTCCTGCTGGGGCTGCAGAAGGTCCCGGACGCCCCGTTCCTCGCGGTCGTGATCTCCCTCGTGCTCTACAACGGCTCGGTGATCGCCGAGCTCGTCCGGTCCGGCGTCGGCAACCTGCCGAAGGGCCAGGGAGAGGCCGGCGTGGCGATCGGCCTGACGCGCGGGCAGACCCTGCGGTCGATCCAGCTCCCGCAGGCGCTCATCGCGATGCTGCCCGCGCTCGTGTCCCAGCTCGTCGTCGTGCTCAAGGACACCGCGCTCGGGCAGATCATCACGTACCCCGAGCTGCTGCGGGCCGCGCAGATCCTCGGCACGGCCTTCGGCAACACCCTGCAGACCCTCACGGTCGCCGCGGTCATCTTCATCGTCATCAACTACGCCCTGACCGCCCTGGCCCAGTGGCTCTCACGCTTCCTCAGCGGGCGCACCGCGGGCGCCACGGCTGCAGGACCGGGCATCGGCAACCCGACAGCCGTCGCGGGCGGTCCCGCGGACGAGGCGCCGGCCGTGTCCACCGCGCGCTGACGCACCCGTCGCCCGCCCGGTCAGTGGCGGGCGGCGGGCCGCTGCCGCCGAGCGGCCCGCCGGTCCGCGACCGGGTCCGCGGGGCGGTCACTCCTCCGCGTCGAGCTCGCGCTGCACGATCTCGAACGCCAGCCCGGGGCTGTACCCCTTGCGGGCGAGCGCGCCGACCGTCCGTCGCATGCGCACGTCGCGGTCGAGGCCGCGGGTCCTGGCGAGACGTGCCCGCGCGAGGGCGAGGGCGGCGTCCGCCTCGGAGTCGTCGTCGACCTGCTCGAGCGCGGCCGCGCCGACCTCGCCGTCGATCCCCCGCCGGCGCAGCTCGGTCGAGATCGCGCGGCGGGACAGCCCCCGCTCGGCGTGCCGCGTGCGGACGATCATCTCCGCGTACTGCGCGTCGTCGACGAGCCCGACCTCCTCGAAGCGGTCGAGGATGGGCAGCACGACGTGCTCCGGGTAGCCCTTGCGCGCGAGCGACTGCGTGAGCTCCGCGCGGCTCTTCGGGGCCGCGGTGAGGATGCGCAGGACGGTCTCGCGGGCACGCTCGGCGAGGTCGGCGTCGCTGATCTCGCCGCGCTCCACGAGCTCGTGCAGCGACGGGCGCGGGCGCCGCCCGGCCTTGCGGCCGGAGCGGCGCCCGTCGTCCTCCGCGGACGGGTCGACGGGCTCGGCGCCCTCGACCCCGTCCTGCTCGCCGATCAGAACGGCGACTTCTTCCCCTTGCCGGCCGCGGCGGTCGCCTTGGCCGGAGCGGCCACGGCGGCGTCGGCCGCGACGGTCACGCCGGCGGCCGGGTCGGCCGGTGCGTCGACCTTGGCCCCGACGCCGAGCTTCTCCTTGATCTTCTTCTCGAGCTCGTTCGCGAGGTCGGGGTTGTCGCGCAGGAACGAGCGCGCGTTCTCCTTGCCCTGCCCGAGCTGGTCGCCGCCGTAGGTGAACCACGACCCGGACTTGCGCACGAACCCGTGCTCCACGCCCATGTCGATGAGGCCACCCTCGCGGGAGATGCCGACCCCGTAGAGGATGTCGAACTCGGCCTGCTTGAACGGCGGCGCCATCTTGTTCTTGACGACCTTCACGCGGGTCCGGTTGCCGACCGCGTCGGTGCCCTCCTTGAGGGTCTCGATGCGGCGGATGTCGAGACGGACCGAGGCGTAGAACTTCAGCGCCTTGCCACCGGTCGTCGTCTCGGGAGAGCCGAAGAACACGCCGATCTTCTCGCGGAGCTGGTTGATGAAGATCGCGGTCGTACCGGACGCGCTGAGCGCACCGGTGATCTTGCGCAGCGCCTGCGACATGAGGCGGGCCTGGAGACCGACGTGGCTGTCGCCCATCTCGCCCTCGATCTCCGCCTTGGGCACGAGGGCCGCGACGGAGTCGATGACGATGATGTCGAGCGCGCCCGAGCGGATCAGCATGTCCGTGATCTCGAGCGCCTGCTCCCCCGTGTCCGGCTGGGAGACGAGCAGGGCGTCGGTGTCGACGCCGAGCTTCTTGGCGTACTCCGGGTCGAGGGCGTGCTCGGCGTCGATGAACGCCGCGATGCCGCCGGCGCGCTGGGCGCTGGCGACGGCGTGGAGCGCCACGGTCGTCTTTCCGGAGGACTCCGGGCCGTACACCTCGATGACGCGCCCGCGCGGCAGGCCGCCGATGCCGAGCGCGATGTCCAGCGCGATGGAGCCCGTGGGGATGACCTCGACGGGGGCACGGCCCTCCTCGCCGAGGCGCATGACGGAGCCCTTGCCGAAGCTCCGGTCGATCTGGGCGAGGGCTGCCTCGAGCGCCTTCTCGCGGTCTGCGGGTGCGGGCATGTCAGTCCACCTTCGGTTCGACGTCCATCTGTTCGTTGTGGCCCGACGTTACGGGCAGCCACCGACACGCGGTGCCGACGAGCCCCGGACCTGGGGACCGTCGTGCCGGACCGGCGTCCTGAGCCCGCCGGAGCGCGCCCTGTGCACAACTCTAGCCGAACACGTGTTCGATCACGGAACCCGCCCCGGCGTGTCCGCGACTCGCGGGCTCACTCGTCGTCGTCCGCGGACCACGACTCGCCGGGCCGCAGCACGACGACCCGCGTCCCGGGCGCCTCGCGCTGCGCGGCCGCCTCGAACGCCGCGCCCGCGTGGTCCATCCAGCCGCGCGGCAGGTGCTGGCCGCCCGGCGCGTGCAGCGTCCCCCAGTGCACCGGTACCGCGACCCGCACCCCGACCTCGGCGCACACCCGCGCGGCCTGCACCGGGCCCAGGTGCCCGCCCGAGAGCCTCGGTCCCCACCCGCCGACCGGCACGAGGGCCACGTCCACCGGACCGCCCGCGAGCGCCGGGAGGTGCGCCATCCCGGGGTGGTGCTCGGTGTCGCCCGCCACCCACACGCGCAGGCCGTCGGGACCGGTGGTCCGCACGAGGTGACCGTTCGCGGCGTTGGGCCGGTGCGGCATCGGCCGGTGCCCGTGCACCGCGGTGACGAGCCGCGTCTCGACCCCGGCCCCCGGCGGGCCCACCGCGTGCCACTCGTCGCCCAGCCCGACGCCGCGCAGCCCCTTGCCGCGCAACCACCGCGCGTTGGCGGGCGCCGTGAGGACCGGCACGTCGCCGAGGAGCCGCAGCGACCGCAGCTCGGCGTGGTCGTGGTGGAGGTGGGACAGCAGGACGGCGTCGCCGCCCCGCCACACCGGGGCCGGCTGCTCGCCGCGCCGGCGCAGCATCCCCGCGTGCCGGTGCAGGAGCGGGTCGGTCACGAGCCGCGCCGTCGGGCCGCCGGCGGTCGCGGCGAGGTCGAGGACCGCGGTCGAGTGGCCGAGCCACGTCACGGTGACGCTCACGCGCCGCTCCCCCGGCCCGACGCGTCCTCGGCCACCGGCGGCCGTACCCCCAGGTCGGTGAGCCACGCGACGAGCCGGCGGTGCACCGCCTCCGCCCCGACGAGCATCGGCGTGCCGTCGACGTCCTCGAGCTCGTCGTCGGGCACCGCGAGGTGCGCGGGGTGCAGCAGCACCGCCTGGTTCTGCGCCCCGCCGAGGCCGCCGTGCGACCCGACCAGGCCCTCGAACGCGTGCACCATCCCGACCTCGTCGACGCTCGAGACGAGCACGAGGTCCCCGGCGTCCTCCAGCCCGGCGACGCGCACGAGGTCCGCCGCCGCACGCGACCCGAACGGCGCGACCGGGTCGGTGCCCACGACCTCGCCCGTCAGCAGGTCGCGCGAGCCGCCCCGGCCGTGCGCCCGGACCTCCCCGCGCGGGCCTCGCTCGACGACGACGCCGACCGCGGGGTTCGCGACGAGCCCCGGGAGCAGCGCGGGCCACCGGGCGCGGACCTCGTCGCCCGTGAGGCGCCGCGGCTCGCGCGGGAACCACACCATCCCGAGGTTGCCCGACCCGACGACCGCGACCTCGGGCAGCTCGGGCAGGGCGGGTGCGGCGTCGGCGCGGCGCTCCGAGCGGTCCGGACCCACGAGCATGCGGCCCGCCTGCGCGTCCGGCTGCCCGGGACGCAGCGCGTTGAGGGCCGTGTTGGCAGGGCCCCACGCCTCGCTGTCCGGGGCCGTCGCCCGACGCCGGCCCTCGCCCCGGGCGGACCCGGCGCCGTCCCGCGCGCGGCCGTCGTCGTCCGCAAGAGCGCCGTCGCCAGGCGGGTCGAGCGCCATGAGGCGTCGCACCTCGTCGAGGAAGGACCGCCCGGTGACCTGCTCGAACGTCGGGCCGAGCGACTGCCCGTGGTCCGAGAGCACGACGACGTCGTAGCGCCGGGGCGCGACGGCCGCGACCTGCTCCCAGAGCCCGACGACGCGGTCCAGGCCCTCGAGCGCGCGCAGCGACTCCGGCCGCAGCGGCCCGGCGTGGTGCGCGATCTCGTCGTAGTCCACGAGGTCGACGCACACGACGGGCGCCCCGCGCACGAGCTGCTCCGCGACGAGCGTCGTGTTGAGGTCGCGCAGCACGACGTTCGTCACGGCGCGCAGCACCGGGTACCAGCCGAGGCGCGAGACGCGGGGCTCGACGCCGCGCACGGCCTGCTGCCAGCCCTGGTACAGCTCCTTGAGCAGCTCGCCGAGCGCGACGACCACGGCGCGCACGAGGACGAACGGGCTCGCGAAGAAGTGCACGAACATCTGCCCGGGCCCCAGGCCCTCGCGCGCCCGGCTCATGACGAGCAGGCTCGTCGCCGCGTCCCCGGAGAACATCGTCGAGACGGCGACGCCGCCGCCCGCGAGCAGACCCGCGCCGTCGCTCGTGCGCGCCTCGACCGCCGCCGCGTCCGCGGGCCGGTTCGTCACGACGAGCCTCCCCAGCGCGCGCGACCACCACCGGAAGGCGGGGACGTGCTCGGTCGACCCGTGCAGGAGCCCGACGGTCGAGGCCGGCGTCGTCGCGGGCACGCGGGCCCACCACGTCGTGAGGTGGTGGCTGCCGTCGCCGAGCCACCGCGCGACCGTCGGGGCCAGGCCGGCCTGGAGGGCGTAGTCGAGCGTGGGGCGCGCGACGCCGTCGAGCAGGACGACGAGCAGGCCCGCCGGGCGCTCCGCGGCGGCGCCCGCGGCGGCTCCACGGGGCACGCCTGCCTGGCGCCGCGCGCGCCGGAGCAGGTCCCCGATCACGTACTCGTTGTCGCTCGCCCCGACGACCCAGCGCCCGAGCGCCATGAGCACGGCCGCGATGACGAGGACGGCGAGGACGTCGGTCCACGTCCCGCTGCGGAACCCCGGGAGGTAGGTGAGCGCCGCCCACGCGACCGCGACCTGGGCGACCACGCCCGACACGAGCGCGCCGACCACGCCGGACCGGCGCGCGACCCCGCGCAGCACCGGGCGCAGCAGCGCGTCGCCCACCGCCACCGCGAGCGCCGCGAGGACGAGCGACCAGGGGTTGGTCACCTCGACCCCGGGGACGACCCAGATCGCGAGCCCCAGCCCGGCCGCCGTCGAGACGAGCGACCAGGCCGCGCCGCGCACGTCGGCGGCGGTGAGGCGCAGCGCGGCGAGCCGACCGCGGGCGGGAACGCTCATGCCGCCATCATCGCGGGACGCGGCAGGGTGCGCCCCTCGGGCGTCCCCGGGTTCCGGGCAGGTCGGGGCAGGTTTGGGCCGCGCAGGTCGGGGCCGGGCCGGTCAGCGGCGCGGCGGCGCCTGGCGGTGGTCGTCGTTCCCCCAGCGCCGCGCGTCGGGCACGTCGAGCGCGTCGCACAGCGCGTGCCAGACGACGCGCGGCTCGACCCCGTCCTCGAGCGCCTGGGCGGCGGTCCGGTCGTCGAGCGCGGACAGCACCTGCTCGCGCACGTAGGCGCGGCCCAGGGCCTCGCCGAACACCTCGTCGACCAGCTCGGAGAACTCGCGGTAGCGCACGGACCAAGCCTTGCACGGATCCGCGGCCGCCCGGTCGCGCGCCGGGACGCGCGGGCCGCACCGCGTCGCCCGGGTTCGCACCCGGTCACCGAGGCGCACGGGCGGGCCGCCGGGGCGCCGGCACGCTGCGGCGGGCGCGTGTGGGTGGGCACCCCCAGAATGGGCGCGTGACCTCGGACCCGCTCGCCCGCTTCGCCGCGCCCACGCGCGCGTGGTTCTCGGGCGCGTTCGACGCGCCGACCGCCGCCCAGGCCGGTGCGTGGGAGGCCGTGTCGAGCGACCGGCACGCGCTCGTGGTCGCCCCGACCGGTTCGGGCAAGACGCTCGCCGCGTTCCTCTGGTCGCTCGACCGGATCCTCGCCGCGCCCCCGGAGGAGGCCCCGGCACGCGAGGCGCGCTGCCGCGTCGTCTACGTCTCGCCGCTCAAGGCGCTCGCCGCGGACGTCGAGCGGAACCTGCGCTCGCCGCTCGCGGGCATCCGCCAGGCCGCGGTGCGGCTCGGGCTCGACGTGCCGGACGTCGTCGTCGGCACGCGCACCGGGGACACCCCCACGAGCGAGCGCCGCCGGCTCGCCACGCACCCGCCGGACATCCTCATCACGACGCCCGAGTCGCTGTTCCTCGTGCTGACGTCGCAGGCGCGCGCGGGGCTCGTGGGCGTCGAGACGGTGATCGTCGACGAGATCCACGCGGTGGCGGGCACCAAGCGGGGCGCTCACCTGGCCGTGTCGCTCGAGCGCCTGGACGCGCTGCTCGAGGCGCACGAGCGGCCCCCGGCGCAGCGCGTCGGGCTCTCGGCCACGGTCCGCCCCGTCGAGGCGGTCGCGACCTTCCTGGGCGGGCACCGGCCCGAGGCCGAGGGCGGGCGCGAGGTCGTCGTCGTGCAGCCGCCGTCGAGCAAGCGCATCGAGGTCGACGTCGTCGTGCCCGTCCCGGACCTCTCGGACCTCGGGACGGCGGCGCTCGTGCCGGACGCCGGGTCGCGGTCGGACGGCGGCCTGCCGCCCCTGCCCCCCGGCGAGCGCGACCTCACTGGCCCGGCGACGTCGCGCCCGACGGGCGCGCCCGACGTCCGGCCGCCGCGCCCGTCGGTCTGGCCGCACGTCGAGGAGCGGGTCGTCGACCTCGTCACCGACCACCGCTCCACGCTGGTCTTCACGAACTCGCGCCGCGGAGCGGAGCGCCTCACGGCGCGCATGAACGAGCTGTGGGCCGAGCGTCAGGGCGAGGACGTGCTCGACCCGGGCACGGTCACCGCGGCGCAGGTGCAGGCGCAGTCGGGCGCGAGCTCGGGCGTCGAGCCCGTCATCGCCCGCGCGCACCACGGGTCGATGAGCCGGGCCGAGCGCACGCGCACGGAGACCGAGCTCAAGGACGGCCGGCTGCCCGCGGTGGTCGCGACGTCGAGCCTCGAGCTCGGCATCGACATGGGCGCGGTGGACCTCGTCGTCCAGGTCGGGGCGCCGCCCTCGGTCGCGTCGGGACTGCAGCGGATCGGGCGCGCGGGCCACCAGGTGGGGGCCGTGTCGCACGGCGTGGTGTTTCCCACGCACCGGGGCGACCTCGTGCCGTCGGCGGTCGTCGCCGAGCGCATGCGCTCCGGAGGCATCGAGGAGCTCCACGTGCTCGCCAACCCGCTCGACGTCCTCGCCCAGCAGGTCGTCGCGATGGTCGCGGTCGACGAGTGGACGGTCGCGGAGCTCGCGACGCTCGTGCGGCGCAGCGAGCCCTACGCGCACCTCGGCGACGCGTCGCTGCACGCCGTCCTCGACATGCTCGCGGGCCGCTACCCGAGCGAGGACTTCGGCGAGCTGCGCGCGCGGATCGTGTGGGACCGCGCGTCGGGCCGGCTGACCGGGCGGCCGGGCGCGCTGCGGCTCGCCGCGACGAGCGGCGGCACGATCCCCGACCGCGGGATGTACGGCGTGTTCCTCGCGACGGACGCCGGGACCGGGACCGTCGCGGGCGACCCGGACACCGCGGGCGGCCGTGCCCCGCGCGGCGGCAAGCGCGTCGGCGAGCTCGACGAGGAGATGGTCTACGAGTCGCGCGTCGGCGACACGTTCACGCTCGGGTCGAGCACGTGGCGCATCGAGGACATCACGCCCGACCGCGTGCTCGTCACGCCCGCGCCGGGCATCCCGGGGCGGCTGCCGTTCTGGAAGGGCGACTCCCCCGGCCGCCCCGCCGAGCTCGGCCGTGCGCTCGGCGCGTGGGTGCGCGAGACGGACGCGCTCGCCGCCACCGACCCCGACGCGGCGACCGACCGGCTCCGCACGGCAGGCCTCGACGCGTGGGCGAGCGACAACCTGCTGGCCTACCTGCGCGAGCAGCGCGACGCGACCGGGCGCGTCCCCGACGACCGCACGGTCGTCGTCGAGCGCTTCCGCGACGAGCTCGGCGACTGGCGCGTCGTCGTGCACTCGCCGTACGGCGCGAAGGTGCACGCGCCGTGGGCGCTCGTGCTCGCCGCGCGCCTGCGCGAGCGCTACGGGGTCGACGCCGCCGCGATGCACGCCGACGACGGCATCGTCCTGCGGCTCCCGGACACCGGGGACTCGTGGCTCGAGGGAGCGACCGACGGCTCGGGCGGCCTCTGCGGGGACGCGCCCGTCGTCGGCGTCGAGGACCTGCTCCTCGACCCCGACGACGTGCTCGACGCGGTGCGCGACGAGCTCGGCGGGTCGGTGATGTTCGCGTCACGGTTCCGCGAGGCCGCCGCCCGCGCGCTCCTGCTGCCCCGGCGTCGTCCGGACCGGCGCCAGCCGCTGTGGCAGCAGCGGCAGCGCTCGGCGCAGCTCCTGTCGGTGGCGTCGGAGTACCCGGAGTTCCCGATCGTCCTCGAGGCGGCGCGCGAGTGCCTGCAGGACGACTTCGACGTCGCGGCGCTCACCGACCTCATGCGCGACCTCGCCGCCGGGCGCGTGCGCCTCGTCGAGGTGACGACCCCGACGCCGTCGCCCTTCGCGCAGTCCCTCCTCTTCGGGTACACCGCCCAGTTCCTCTACGACGGCGACGCCCCGCTCGCGGAGCGCCGCGCCGCCGCGCTGTCGCTCGACCCCACGCTCCTCGCCGAGCTCCTGGGCGGCGACGGCGTCGCGGCCCAGCTCGCCGACCTGCTCGACCCCGCCCAGATCGAGCGGACCGAGGCCGAGCTCGGCGCGCTCGCGCCCGAGCGACAGGCGCGGCACGCCGAGGACGTGTGGGACGTGCTGCGCCGGCTGGGCCCGCTCACCGAGGCCGAGGTCGCGGCGCGGACCCGCGAGGACGTGCGCGCCGACGTCGCGGCCTGGCTGCGCGAGCTCGAGGCCGCGCGCCGCATCATGCCCGTGCGGCTCGCGGGGGTCGCGCCCGAGCGTGCGCAGCAGTGGGCGGTCGTGGAGGACGCCGGCCGCCTGCGCGACGCGCTCGGCGTCGCGCTGCCCGTCGGTATCCCCGAGGTGTTCACCGAGCCCGTCCCCGACCCGCTCGGCGATCTCGTGCGCCGCCACGCCCGCACGCACGGCCCGTTCACGGCCGCCGACCTCGCCGCACGTCTCGGGCTGGGCGTCGCCGTCGTCGTGCAGACGCTCGAGCGGCTCGAGGCGGCCCGGCTCGTCGTGCGCGGGCGGCTGCGGCCGGAGGCGATCGGCGGCACGGGCGACGACTGGTGCGACGCCGAGGTGCTGCGCGTCCTGCGCCGGCGCTCGCTCGCTGCGCTGCGCGCCGAGGTGGAGCCCGTCCCCGCCGAGACGCTGGGCGTCTTCCTCCCGCGTTGGCAGGGTCTCGGCGCGCTGCGCGGCGTCGACGGGCTGCTGCGCGTCGTCGAGCAGCTCTCGGGCGCGGCCGTCCCCGCGTCGGCGCTCGAGACCCTCGTGCTCCCGGCGCGCGTCAGCGACTACACCCCGACGATGCTCGACGAGCTGACGACGACCGGCGAGGTCGTGTGGTGCGGGCACGCCCCGCTGCCCGGTTCGGGCGGCGGCGACGGTCTCGTCAGCCTGCACCTCGCGGAGTGGGCGCCGCTCACGCTGCCCGACCCGGGCCCGGCGCCCCAGACCGGCCTCCATGCCACGCTGCTCGACCTGCTGGAGGGCTCGGGCGGGTACTTCCTCCCGCGGCTGGCCGAGCGCGCGGGCGCGGAGACCGTCCCGACGCTCGAGGCGCTGTGGGACCTCGTGTGGTCGGGCCACGTGACGAACGACGGCCTCGGGTCGCTGCGCGCACGGCTCGGCGCCGCCGGGGGGACCCACCGCGCGCCGCGCGCCCCGGCGCGGGCCCGGCCGCTCGCGCGCGGCCGGTTCGCGGGCCTGCGGCCGCCGACGTCGCCCGAGACGGTCCTGCGCGGCGGCGCCGGGCGGTGGTCGGCGCTGCCGCCACGCGAGCCCGACCCCACCCGCCGGGCGCACGCGCTCGCCCGCGTCCTGCTCGACCGCCACGGCGTGCTCACGCGCGCCGTCGCGCCCGCCGAGGGCGTCGCGGGGTCGTTCCGCGCGGTGTACCGCGTGCTGAGCGAGTTGGAGGCCACGGGTGCGGCGCGGCGCGGGTACTTCGTCGAGCACCTCGGCGGCTCGCAGTTCGCGCTCCCCGGCGCGGTCGACCAGCTCCGGACCGACGCGCAGGACCGCGAGCGCGCGCTCGAGGCCGACGCCGCGGCGGCCGCGACCGACCCGTTCGCCCCGCTCCCCGACGCGCGGACGTCGCGCGGCGGTCCTCGTCCCGGCGCCGTGCTGCTCGCCGCGACGGACCCGGCGAACCCCTACGGCGCGGCGCTGCCGTGGCCCGCCCGCCCGTCGACCGGACCGGGCGCGCCCGGCACGGACGGCACGACCGGGGAGGGCTCGCGCGGTCACCGCCCGGGCCGCAAGGCGGGCGCCGTCGTCGTGCTGAGCGACGGCGACCTCGCGCTCTACGTCGAGCGCGGCGGGCGGTCCGTGCTGTCCTTCGTGGACGGCCCACGCCTCGCCGAGGCGAGCGCGGCGCTGGTCCGCGCCGTGCGGGCGGGCACGCTCGGGAAGATCGTGGTGCAGCGCGTCGACGGCGTCGAGGCCCTCGCGGGCGCCGGCACGACCCGGACCCCGGCGGACGACGCGGTGCGCGCGCTGCTCGACGCCGGCTTCCGCGCGACGCCGCGCGGCCTGCGGGCGGCCTGACGTGCAGCGGTCGTCGCGCGCCCCCGACCACGGAGGGCGGTCGCGTGCCCGAGGGTGACATCCTGCGTCTCGTCTCGGCCCGGCTCGACGAGGCGCTCAAGGACCGGGTGCTGGTCCGCTCGGACCTGCGGTGGCCGAGCGCCGCGGAGATCGACCTGGTCGGGCGGACGGTCGTCGGGAACCAGGCCTACGGGAAGCACCTGTTCACGCGGTTCGACGACGGCCGGTCCCTGCACACGCACCTGCGCATGGAGGGGTCGTGGCGGCTCGCCCGGACGGGCACGCACGACGCGCGCGGGGCGGAGCCGAACGTGCGCGTCGTCCTCGCGAACGAGTGGTGGACGGCGGTCGGGAACCGGATCGGCATGCTGCACGTGCTGCGCACCGCGGACGAGCGCGTGATCGTCGGGCCGCTGGGGCCCGACGTGCTCGGCGACGACTTCCCGGAGACCGGGCTGCCCGAGGCGGCCGCGCGGATGCGGGCCGACGACGCGGCGGGCGGGAGCGGCCCCCGGTACCGGCCGGAGCGGGCCGCAACGGGTGTGCCCGTCGCGGAGGCCCTGCTCGACCAGCACCTCGTCGCCGGCATCGGCACGATCTACACGGCCGAGTCGCTCTTCGCCGAGCACGTCTACCCGTGGACGCCCGTCCGCGACGTCGAGGACCTCGAGGGCCTCCTGCTCACGGCGCGCACGCTCATGCAGCGCACGGTGCGGCACGGGTTCGACCCGCGCGCCGGCGTCGTGCGGCACGTGCACGGGCGCACACGAAAGGCGTGCCACGTGTGCGGCACGCCTGTCGCGGAAGGTACGGCGAACGAGCCCCCGTACGACCGTCCGATCTTCTGGTGTCCGACCTGCCAGGCACCGCCCGCAGCAGGATGACGGCCGGCGTCGCTGCCCCCGCTCCCGGTGCGGCCGGTGCCGGCCCGACCGTCAGCCGACGGGCTGCAGGTCCTCGCGGCGTGCCGTGCCCTCGGGATGCTGGCGACCCAGCACGGCCGTCGCGAAGTCGGCCGGGATGGTGTCGGGGATCAGCAGACCCTCGGCGACGGCGACCCGGTCGCTGACCTCGCGCAGCACCAACGACATCGGGATGTCGAGCGCCTCGCAGATCGAGCCGAGGAGCTCCGACGACGCTTCCTTCTGACCGCGCTCGACCTCGCTGAGGTAGCCCAGCGAGACCCGTGCGGCGGAGGACACCTCTCGCAGGGTGCGCCCCTGTCGCTGGCGAGCGTCTCGCAGCACGTCCCCGATCTCTCGTCGAAGAACAATCATCTGGCGACCCCCTTCCGTGTCCCGTGCGCCCCCGGGAGCCGGAGAGGCCCCCACCCGGGTGCGCGAACTGCTCGTGCCGGTCTTCCTGTTCACTGCCCCGCGTGACGGGGTCGTCCTACCGTACCCCGCCCGCGGGCCGCTCACGTCGCCGGTGCCCCGTGCGGGACGGGGCGCGGGCGCGTTGTCCGTGCGTCCCACCGGTCGGTTGACGGTCCTGTTGGCGATCACGTGCTGTGCAACGTCGCGACGTGGGGTGTTGTTCCCGCGCCGGGCCTCCCGGCCGCTCCCCCGCGGCACGTTCACGACGTCTCCACGACGCCTCCGGCCCGGTCCACGCCCGGCCGGGCGGCCGACGCTCCCGCCGACGATTTCACCCGGCAGGGGGCATCGTCACGCCGTCGGCGGCCGGGGTCCGAACGCCGCGCGCGCGAGCGCCACCGCGGCGGCCACGGTGGCGGCGCGGACGGCCGCGCGGTCGCCCGCCAGGTGCAGCTCTCGCACCTCCGCGCCCCCCGGTCCGCTCGCGGCGACGAAGACGGTGCCCGGATCCTGGCCGTCCTGCGGGTCGGGACCCGCGACGCCCGTGGTCGCGATCCCGACGTCGGCCCCCAGCACGCCGCGCACGCGCTCGGCCATCTGGCGCGCGACCTCCGGGTGCACGGCCCCGTGAGCGGCGAGCAGGCCGCCGTCGACGCCGAGGACCGACTCCTTGACGTCGGTCGCGTACGCGACGACGGCGCCCCGGAGCACGCGCGAGGCGCCGGGCACGTCGACGATCGTCGCGCTGAGCAGGCCGCCCGTGAGCGACTCGGCCGTCGCGAGGGTCCACCCGCGCGCCTCCAGAGCGCCGAGCAGCTCGACGACGTCGGGCCGGACGTCCGGGCCGGTGACCGACGAGCTCCCCGGCGAGACCGGAGCGGCGGTCACGAGACGGGGGCGCCGTCCGCGCTCGGGCCGCGCTCGACGACCCGGGCCGCGCGCACCGCGTCGCGGCGCAGCCGCCAGCCCTGGTACGCGTACTCGAGCCCGGTCACGACGGTGACGAGGATGGCCGCGGCGAGCACGATCCACGCGACGACGCCGACGAACGCCGGCAGGTGCGCGAGCGGGAGCACGAAGAGCGTGATCGCGACGGTCTGCAGGACGGTCTTGAGCTTCCCGCCGCGAGACGCGGGCATGACCGCGTACTTGAGGACGGCGAACCGCAGGAGCGTGACGCCCAGCTCGCGCGCGAGCACGACGACGGGAACCCACCAGGGCAGCTCGCCGAGCGGCCACGCGAGCAGCACGAGGGCGGTGCCCACGAGCAGCTTGTCGGCGATGGGGTCGAGGAGCTTGCCCAGGTCCGTGACGAGGTCGTAGCGCCGCGCGAGGTAGCCGTCGAGGCGGTCCGACGTGGCGGCGAGGACGAAGATGCCCGTCGCGACGAGGCGCCACGTGACGGACTCCCCGCCGTCGACGAGGAGCGCCCACGCGAAGAACGGGACGAGCAGGATCCTCGCCATGGTGACGAGGTTCGCGGAGTTCCACGGCGAGGGGACGGCGTTGACCACGTCACCAGCCTAGGGGGTCGTCCGGGGTGCGCCGACCGTCGGCGGCACCACCGGGTGCCCGGGTCACCGCCAGCCCGACTCCACGTCGGCGCCGTCGTGGTACTCCGTCGCGGCCGGGGGCATGTGCCCGTCGGTGCCCTCGCCGTAGTCGTGGCCGCCCCCTGCGGCCGACGGCGCGGGGGCCGCGGCGGGCGCCTGGCCGTCGAAGACGTCCTGCGCGGGCTCGCCCCGGATGAGGGCGAGCGCCGACGGCAGCTCCTCGGGCGTCACGAGCACCTCGCGGGCCTTGGACCCCTCGGACGGGCCGACGATCTCGCGCGACTCCAAGAGGTCCATGAGGCGACCCGCCTTGGCGAAGCCGACGCGCAGCTTGCGCTGAAGCATCGACGTCGAGCCGAACTGCGACGTCACGACGAGCTCGGCCGCCTGGAGCAGCAGGTCGAGGTCGTCGCCGATGTCCTCGTCGATCTGCTTCTTCGTGGCCGCCTGCGTGACGTCCTCGCGGTACACGGGCTTGAGCTGGCTCTTCACGTGCTCGACGACGGCGTGCACCTCGGACTCCGAGACCCACGCGCCCTGCACGCGCATGGGCTTGGCTGCGCCCATGGGCAGGAACAGGGCGTCGCCCTGGCCGATGAGCTTCTCCGCGCCCGGCTGGTCGAGCACGACGCGCGAGTCCGCGAGGGACGACGTCGCGAACGCGAGCCGCGACGGCACGTTCGCCTTGATGAGGCCCGTCACGACGTCGACCGACGGTCGCTGCGTCGCGAGCACCAGGTGGATGCCTGCCGCACGCGCGAGCTGCGTGATGCGCTGGATCGAGGCCTCGACGTCGCGCGGGGCGACCATCATGAGGTCGGCGAGCTCGTCGACGACGACCAGCAGGTACGGGTACGTCGCGATCTTGCGCTCGGAGCCGGGCAGCGGCTTGACCTTGCCGGCGCGGACGGCGGCGTTGAAGTCGTCGATGTGCTTGAACCCGAACGCGGCGAGGTCGTCGTAGCGGGCGTCCATCTCGCGGACGACCCAGTCGAGGGCCTCCGCGGCCTTCTTCGGGTTCGTGATGATGGGCGTGATGAGGTGCGGGATGCCCTCGTAGATCGTCAGCTCGACGCGCTTGGGGTCCACGAGCACGAGCCGCACCTGCTCCGGCGTCGAGCGCATGAGGATCGACGTGATCATGGAGTTGATGAAGCTCGACTTGCCCGCGCCCGTCGCGCCCGCGACGAGGATGTGCGGCATCTTCGCGAGGTTCGCGACGACGTAGCCGCCCTCGACGTCCTTGCCCACGCCCATGACCATGGGGTGCTCGGTGCGCCGCGCGGCCGACGACCGCAGGACGTCGCCGAGCACGACCGTCTCGCGGTCCGTGTTGGGGATCTCGATGCCGATGGCCGACTTGCCGGGGATCGGCGCGAGGATGCGCACGTCGGCGCTGGCCACCGCGTACGCGATGTTGTTGGACAGCGACGTGATGCGCTCGACCTTGACCTTGGGCCCGACCTCGACCTCGTAGCGCGTGACCGTCGGGCCGCGCGTGAACCCGGTGACCTTCGCGTCGACCTCGAACTGCTCGAACGTCTGCGTGAGCGCCTCGACCACGCGGTCGTTCGCGGCGGAGCGCACCTTGTGCGGCGCGCCCTTGACGAGCGCGTCCTCGTCCGGGAGCAGGTAGACCGTGTCGCCCTCGAGCATGGGCTGCACGCCCCGTGGCATCGGGCCGGGCGGGGGCGGCGGCACGCTGCCGACGCCGTCCTCCGGGGAGGGCGCGACCGCGCCCATCGCGGCCGCCGCCGTGTCCTGCGCGGCCCCCTGCCCGACGGCGGGGACCACCTCCGTGGCAGCGGTACCGGCGGCCGGCTCCTCCGCGCGACGCTTCTTCCCCCGACCGCGCGGCACGTCGTCCTCGTAGTCGAGGAACGCGGCCGTCTCGAAGGCCTCGTCGCCCGAGAAGCCGCCCTCGGGCTTCTCGATCTCGGCCGCCTCCGCCGCGCGCTGCGCCTTGGTGCGCCGCGGCTTGCGCGGTCGGCGACCCGTCGGCGGCTCGCTGCCGTCGTGGCGCGAGACGCCCTCCGCGAGCGGGAGCCCGTCCTCGTCGAGCGCGTCGTCCTCGGTGCGGTGGTTGCCGGTCAGCACGTCGTAGAGGCCGCGCAGCCGGCTCGGGATGCGGTGCACGGGCGTCGCGGTGACGACGAGCAGCCCGAAGAACCCGAGCAGCAGGAAGATCGGCACGGCGAACCACGGTGTCAGCCCGGCGGTCACGGGTGTCGCCGCCAGGTAGCCGACGATGCCCCCCGCGTCCTGCACCGCCGCGAAGCCGTCGCGCGGCGCGGGCAGGTCCTCCGAGATGTGCACGAGGGAGCACACGGACACGACGATGAGCGTGAGCCCGATCGCGACGCGCGAGTTCGCCTGGGCGCGCTCGGGGTGCCGCATGATGCGCACCGCGAGCCAGAGCAGCAGGACCGGGACCGCGACGCCGGCGAGACCGAACGTCCCCGCGACGACGCCGTGGACGACCTTGCCGAACGTGCCCTGGATGCCCCACCACTCGCGGGCCGCGACGACGACCGCGAGGGCGATGAGGGTGAACGCGACGCCGTCGCGCCGGTGTGCCGGGTCCAGCTCTCTTGCTCCTCTTCCGATGGTGCGCACGAGCGATCCCACGCCGTGCGCGGCGCCGAGCCAGACCCCCCGCACCGCCCGGACGGGCCACGGCGGCCCTGCCGCCGGGCGACGCGCCGGGCGGCGCGCGCTGGACGAGGAGGACCGTCCGCGACCGGTTCCGGCGCGCGACGTGCCGCGGGCCGTGGACGAACCGCCGCGCGCCGCGGTGCGGGGCGCTGGTGTGCGGTTGCTCGCGGTCCGACGTGCCTGCGGGGACGTGCGGGTCGCCATAGTGGTCCTAACCTACCTGCGGGGGACGACGGCGCCCGGGACCCCGGGGCGCGTGTCCCCGGCGGACCGGGGTTCGGGCACGGGCCCGCGACCCGGTCCCGCGAGGACGAGCGGAGGACCGATGGACGATCACGCGGGCGTGCGGCGCAGCACCGCCGACGCGACCACGGACGGCGAGCAGGCGCACGCGCGCGACCTCGTGGAGGTCCGCCCGGGGGTCTGGGTGGCCACCGCGACGATCTGGGCCACCACGTCGACGGTCGTGGTCGCGCCCGACGGCGCGGCGCTCGTCGTCGACCCCGCGGTCACGGTCGAGGAGGTCGAGGCGCTGGCAGCCGCCATCCACGGCCGCGGCTGGCGCGTGACGGCCGGGTTCGCGACCCATCCGCACTGGGACCACGTGCTGTGGTCCCGCTCCTTGGGCGACGCCCCACGCTACGCCACGGCCCGCGGCGCCGACGCCGTCCGGGCGCGGGGAGCGGACCTGGTCACCGCGACCGACGCCGCCGCGCCCGGCCACGACCCGACGCTCGTCGGCGCGCTCACGCCGCTCCCCCGCGGCGCACGACACCTGCCGTGGCCGACAGCACCGGACCCCGGGCAGGCCGAGGAGCGAGCCGACGCGCAGGCCGACGGGAAGACCGACGTCGTCGTGGTCGAGCACGACGCCCACGCGCCGGGCCACGCGGCGCTCGTCGTGCGGGGCGTGCTGCTCGCGGGCGACATGCTCTCGGACGTGGAGGTGCCGCTCGTCGACACCGGGTCGCGCGACCCGGTGCGCACGTACCGCGGGGCGCTCGACGCGCTCGAGCTCGCGGCGCGCGACGTCGACGCGCTCGTCCCGGGCCACGGGAGCCCGGCCGTCGGCCGTGCCGCCGTCGCCGCGCGCTTCGCGGCCGACCGCGCCTACCTCGACGCGCTGGAGCACGCGGTCGTGCACACGGACGCCGTGGTGGCCGACGACCGGCTCACCGGCTACGTCGCGACGTGGCACGACGAGCAGCTCGCCGCGCTGCGCGCGCGCTGAGGCCGCCCGAGCGGTCGTGCCCGGATCGCGGAGCGGCGTCCGACGACACGAGGCCTCCTGGACCCGCCGCGCTCCGCGCTCAGTCGTCGAGGCCGAGCTCGACCGACCGGGCGAGCGCGGCGTCGAGGGCCTGCTCGTCGGTGACGAGGCGGTGCAGGTGCCGCGCCGCGACGTGCAGGGCGTCAAGGTCGGAGCCGTAGACGCTCACCATGCCGCCCTCGGGGTCGAACCCGACGGCCCCCAGCACGTCCGGCTCGTGGTCGGTCAGCGTGGCCTGGAGCGCGCCGGAGAAGTCGTAGCCCGAGCCCTCGACGCCGTGCCGCTCGAGCGCACCCTGGTGGTGGTGCCACTCCGGCCCGCCGGGCGAGTAGACGATGCTCCACCCCTGGGCCAGCGTGACGAGACGGACGGGGTCGAGCGGGACGAAGTCCTCGGCGGTGGTCATGCCGGAACCGTAGCGGGCAGCACCCACGGCGCAGTCCCGCGGTCAGCCGAGGAAGAGGCCGACGGCGAGCGTCACGACGCCCGCCGCGAGGACGACGGCCCCCGCGGGCAGCAGTGCGACGGCCCGGTTCGGCGTCTCGCGACCGGGGCCGACGGCCGACAGGAAGAAGCCGGCCGGGAGCAGGATCGCCGCGACGAGCACGCCGGTCGCCGCGAGCCAGCGCCAGGGGCCGGCGAGGCCCGTGGCCTCCGTGAGGAGTAGGCACACCAGACCGAGGATGACGAGAACCCCCGCGTGCGCGTGCCCGGCGCGAAAGAACGACGTCTGGAACGCGGTGGCCGGGACCCGCCGTGTCACGACCCGGACGAGGAAGGCCCCGCCGGACTCGATGCCGACGACGGTGAGAAGGACGATGCCGGCGGTGAGGCGGGCGGCGTCGGTGAGCTCGAGCACGGGGACCTCCGAGGGAGCGGCGCGAGAGCTCGCGCACCGGTTTGCGAACACTGTTATAGAACATCGTTCGCGAACGCTCGTCAAGGCCCCTAGACTCGGCGCGTGGCACGACCCCGACTGCACGACGACGCCCTGCGCGACCGCCTCCTCGACGTGGCGTCGCGCGCCGTCTCCACGCACGGGGAGGCCGCGGTGACGGTCCGGTCGGTCGCGACCGAGGCCGGGACGAGCGCGTCGGCCGTCTACGCGCTCTTCGGCAGCCGCGACGAGCTCGTCGCCGCCGTCTCCGCGGAGGGCTTCCGGCGCTTCGCCGCACACCTCGCCACGGTCCCCCGCACCGACGACCCCGGTGCCGACCTGGCGGCCCTCGGTCGCGCGTACCGCGACTTCGCGCTGGCCGACCCGCACTTCTACGCCGTGATGTTCGCGCGCGGCGTCCGGCCGGGGCCGGACCGGCCCGAGGCGGTCGAGGAGCCCACGTTCCGCGTGCTGCGCGACGCCGTCGCGCGCCTCGTCCCCGAGGACGCGGGTGCCGCCGACGTCGCGCTCGGCCTCTGGGGGCTCGTGCACGGCCTGGTCTCGCTCGAGCTCGCGGGCCTCGTGCCCGGCGGTGACGACGCCCGTGCGGCCCGCTATGCCGCGACGCTCGCCGCCGTCGGTCCCGGGCTCGTGCGACGCGACGCCGACACCTAGGCCGGGAGCAGCAGGCCCGTCCGCCGGCCCACGGCGAGCGCACGCGCGGTCACCGGGCGTCGACTCCCGTGACGGCGCGCTGGCCCGCGGTGATCTCGCGGACCGTGCGCACCCACAGGACGAGCGCGAGGACGAGGCCCGCGGTGCCCACCGTCTCCGCGACGGGCAGCAGCGCGAAGGTCCCGGCCGCACCGGCCGAGGAGAGCGTCGTCAGCTGCGTGGCGACGTTCGTCGCGACGCTCCACAGGAGCCACCCGGCCCACCACCACCCGAGGCCGCGGCGCGGGGCGACGACGGTCGCGGCGCGCACGTCGCGCACGACCTGGTACGGGAACCACAACGCGACGACCGGCACGATCCACCCGAGCCAGACCCACACCCGGCTGCGCGCGTGCCCGTGCGCGGGCGACACGGCCTCGGCGAGCACGCGGCTCTGCCACAGCCACAGGCACGTCACGATCGCTGCGGCGAGCTGGACGGGAAGGAGCAGCAGGCCCACGGCGTCGTACCCGGTGAGGACCTCGGCGCTCGGGGTGCCGGCGCGGGCGGCGCGCTCGAACTCCTCGGCCGCGCCGAACGACGTGACCCAGGCCAGCACCTGCACGGCGGTGACCGCGACCGCGAGCGCGATCGTCCCCGTCGCGAGGCCCCCGGGGACGGGCGGTCGCGGGACGTAGCCGTACCCGCCGCCGTACGCGCCGTACGCCGGGGCCGTCGGCTGCCCGTACACGGGTGCCGAGGGCGGCGTCAGCGCGGAGGAGCCCGCGGGCGGGGGCGCCGCCCGCCCGTACGCGGGCACGGGCGCGGTGCCGTACGCGCCGTACTGCGGTACCGGCCGGCCGGACGCCGAAGGCTGACCGGGGACGGGGCCGCCGGACTGTCCGTAGGGCGGGACCCCGGAGGGGTCGTGATGCGTCAAAGGGTGCCTCCTGCGCTGGTCGGGGCGCCAGCATACTGGCGCCCCGACCTGGGCGGAGACCGGTCCGACGCGGGTCGCGGAGGCTACGCCTCGACGACGACCGGGACGATCATCGGACGACGGCGCAGGCGGTTGGAGACCCACCGGCCGATGACGCGGCGCATGACCTGCTGGAGCTGGTGCGTGTCCGTCGCGCCGCCGGCGATCGCGTCCTCGAGCGCCTTGACGACCTCGGGCTGGATGTCCTGGAACACCTTGTCGTCCTCGGCGAACCCGCGCGCGAGGATCTGCGGCCCCGCGAGGACCTTGCCCGTCGCGGAGTCGACGACGGCGAACACGGAGACGAAGCCCTCCTCGCCGAGGATGCGGCGGTCCTTGAGCTCGGCGTCCGTGATCTCGCCGACGCTCGACCCGTCGACGTACACGTACCCGCACGGCACGGCACCCACGACGGACGCGCGCCCGTCGACGAGGTCGACGACGACGCCGTCCTCGGCGAGCACGACGCGGTCGGCCGGCACGCCCGTGCGGACCGCGAGCGCCCCGTTGGCGACGAGGTGGCGGACCTCGCCGTGCACCGGCATGACGTTCTTGGGCTTGAGCACGTTGTAGCAGTAGAGGAGCTCGCCCGCGCTCGCGTGGCCGGACACGTGCACCTTGGCGTTGCCGCCGTGCACGACGCGCGCGCCGAGGCGCGTGAGGCCGTTGATGATGCGGAAGACGGCGTTCTCGTTGCCCGGGATGAGCGACGACGCGAGGATGACGGTGTCGCCGTGGCCGACCTGGACCTTGTGGTCGCCGTTCGCCATGCGCGACAGGGCGGCCATCGGCTCGCCCTGCGACCCCGTGCACATGAGCACGATCTCGTCGTCGCGCAGCGAGTCGACCTTCTTGAGGTCGATGAGCACGCCCTCGGGCACGTGGAGGTACCCGAGCTCGGACGCGATCGTCATGTTGCGGACCATCGAGCGCCCGACGAGCGCGACGCGGCGGCCGTGGTGGTGCGCGGCGTTGAGGACCTGCTGCACGCGGTGCACGTGCGACGAGAACGACGCGACGATGATGCGCTTCTCGGAGGCGGCGAAGACGTTGTCGAGCACCGGGCCGATCTCGACCTCGGGCGTGACGAACCCGGGCACCTCGGCGTTGGTCGAGTCGACCATGAACAGGTCGACGCCCTGCTCGCCCAGGCGCGCGAACGCCCGCAGGTCGGTGATGCGCCCGTCGAGCGGGAGCTGGTCCATCTTGAAGTCGCCCGTGTGCAGCACGGTCCCGGCGCCGGTCGTCACCGCGACCGCGAGCGCGTCGGGGATCGAGTGGTTCACGGCGACGAACTCGCAGCGGAACACGCCGAGCTGCTCGACCTGCCCCTCCTTGACCGCGAGGGTCACGGGCGAGATGCGGTGCTCCTTGAGCTTCGCCTCGACGAATGCGAGCGTGAGCTGCGACCCGACGAGCGGGATGTCGCGGCGCAGGCGCAGCAGGTACGGCACGGCGCCGATGTGGTCCTCGTGGCCGTGCGTGAGGACGATCGCCTCGATGTCGTCCAGCCGGTCCGCGATGTAGTCGAAGTCCGGGAGGATGAGGTCGACGCCGGGCTGGTTGTCCTCGGGGAAGAGGACGCCGCAGTCGATGACGAGCAGGCGCCCGTCGTACTCGAGGACGGCCATGTTGCGGCCGACCTCACCGAGACCGCCGAGGGCGACGATGCGCAGCCCTCCGGCGGGGAGCTCGGGAGGCAGGGAGAGTTCGGGGTGGGGATGGCTCACGGGGCCTCCTGTCGTGGCTGAGCCGGGGGTTTCGAGGGCTCCTGCCCTCGCTAGTTCGTGGGTGCGGCAGCGCCTGCCGCGGTGGTCGCGCCCGCGAGCACGCCCGCGGCGGCGAGGGCGTCGCGCACGAGCGCGACGTCGTCCTCGGTCGCCGCGACGTTCGGCAGGCGCAGGAGACGGTTGTCGGTGACGCCGAGCAGCTCGACGGCGGCCTTGGCCATGACGGCCTGGAAGCCGGCACCGTTGAGCGCGTCGATGACGGGCGTCGTGGTGAGGAAGACCTCGAGCGCGCCCGCCGGGTCGCCGGCGTCGAAGCGGCGCACGACCTCCGCGAACTGCGGCGCGACGGCGTGCGCCGACACGGAGACGATACCCGCGGCGCCGTGCGCGAGGAACGGGAGCAGCAGCCCGTCGTCGCCGCTGTAGAAGGCGAGGCCCGTCGATGCCGCGAGCTTCGCGGCGGCGTAGACGTCGCCCGTCGCGTCCTTGGTCGCCACGACCCGCTCGTGCGCCGCGAGGCGCGCGTACGTGTCGGGGGCGATGCGCACCCCGGTGCGGCCGGGGACGTCGTACAGCATGACGGGGAGGTCGGCCGCCTCGGCGATCGCGACGACGTGGCGGTAGACGCCCTCCTGGCCGGGGCGCGAGTAGTACGGGGTGACGACGAGGAGCCCGTCCGCCCCCGCCTCGGCGGCCTGCTCGGCCATGCGCAGCGCGTGGTCGGTGTCGTTGGACCCGGCGCCCGCGAGGACCGCCGCGCGGTCGCCGACCGCCTCGACGACGGCGCGCACGAGGTCCTGCTTCTCGGGGGCGTGGGTCGTGGGCGACTCGCCCGTCGTGCCGCTCAGCACGAGGCCGTCGTTCCCGTCGTCCACCAGGCGCTTCGCGAGCCGGGCCGCCGCCTCGAGGTCGACGGCGCCGTCGGGCGTCATCGGGGTGACCATGGCCGTGAGGACGGCACCGAACGGGCGCGCGGGGGTGGCGGGAAGGACCATGTGCACAAACTACCGTGCGGCGGGTCGTCGCACCGCGCCCGTCCGGCAGCGACAGGGCGGCGCCCGGGGCACGGGCACGGCGCCCCGCACCGCTCGCCCGGGTGCGTCCCCGCGACCCCCAGGGCGATACTCGGAGCATGTCCCGCCCCGCCTCGACGTCGAACCTCTCCCCCGCCCTCGTCGCCCACGTGCCCACCGGGCTGCTCGTGGACGGCCACTGGGGTCCTGCCGAGGGCGGGCGGACCTTCGAGGTCGAGGACCCGGCGACCGAGGAGTCGCTGTTCGACGTCGCGGACGCGAGCCCGACGGACGCGCTGCGCGCGCTCGACGCCGCGCACCGTGCGGCGCCCGCGTGGCGCGCGACGCCCCCGCGCGAGCGGGGCGAGGTGCTGCGCGCCGTCTACGACCGGGTCGTCGCGCGGGCCGACGACGTGGCCGCGCTCATCACGGCCGAGTGCGGCAAGCCGCTCGCCGAGGCGCGCGCCGAGGTGCTCTACGGCGCCGACTTCCTGCGCTGGTACGCGGAGCAGGCGGTCCGCGCCGACGGGCTCGCGCGGACCGCGCCCGCGGGCGGCAACCGCCAGCTCGTCTTCCGCCGGCCCGTGGGGCCCGCGCTGCTCGTCACGCCGTGGAACTTCCCGATCGCCATGGCGACGCGCAAGATCGGCCCGGCGCTGGCCGCCGGGTGCACGGTCGTCGTCAAGCCCGCGCGGCTCACCCCGCTCACGACGGCGCTCGTGGCCGAGGTGATCCGCTCCGAGCTCGCCGACCGCGGCCTGCCGACGGGCGTCGTCAACGTCGTCCCGTCGTCGCGCGCCGCCGACGTCACCGAGCCGCTCCTCGCGGACGAGCGCCTGCGCAAGCTGTCGTTCACCGGCTCGACGCCCGTCGGGCGCACGCTGCTCGAGAAGGCGTCCGCCCAGGTGCTCCGCACCTCGATGGAGCTCGGCGGCAACGCCCCGTTCCTCGTGTTCGCGGACGCCGACCTCGACGCGGCGGTCGAGGGCGCCGTGATCGCGAAGCTCCGCAACGCCGGGCAGTCGTGCGTGGCGGCGAACCGCTTCCTCGTGCACGACGCCGTCGCGCGCGAGTTCTCCCAGCGCCTCGCCGCCGCGTTCGCGGACCTGCGGGTCGGGCCGGGCGCCCAGGACGGGACGCAGGTCGGGCCGCTCATCGAGGCGAAGGCCGTCGACAAGGTCGCCGAGCTCGTCGGCGCGGCCGTCGACGGCGGGGCCCAGGTGCTCACCGGCGCGGAGCGGCCCCGCTCCCCCGGGTACTTCTACTCCCCCACCGTCCTGTCGGGCGTCGACCCGGACGCGCGCGTCGTCACCGAGGAGATCTTCGGCCCGGTGGCGCCCGTCGTCGCGTTCGGCGACGACGACGAGGGCATCGCGCTCGCGAACGCGACCGAGTACGGGCTCGCCGCCTACGCGTACACGACGTCGCTCGACCGGGCCGTACGCGTCTCCGAGGAGGTCGAGGCCGGCATGATCGGCGTCAACCGCGGCCTCGTGTCCGACGCGAGCGCCCCGTTCGGCGGGCTCAAGCAGTCCGGCCTCGGCCGCGAGGGCGGCGAGGCCGGCCTCGAGGAGTACCTGGAGACGGTCTACGTCGCCCTCTGACGTCGCCCCCCTTCTCTCTCTCCCCCCGCGGCCCCCCGCCGCCGCCGAGCACGGGGTCACGGACCGGGATCCGACGATCCCGGTCGCGGTCTCCGTGCTCGACGGGCGGCCGGGCCGTCCTCGTCTCCGGCAGCGCGGGCGGGCCTGCGGGGCCCTCACGCGGCGTTGGTACCCTGACGCCCCGGTGACGACCGGTGACCGGTGCCCCGCGCGCCGGACGGTCGTCGCCGTCCGCCGCC
This sequence comes from Cellulosimicrobium funkei, assembly GCF_900155925.1. Taxonomy (NCBI): domain Bacteria; kingdom Bacillati; phylum Actinomycetota; class Actinomycetes; order Micrococcales; family Promicromonosporaceae; genus Cellulosimicrobium; species Cellulosimicrobium funkei. The sequence continues at coordinate 103,295 of NZ_FTMI01000008.1, read as the reverse complement.
ACCGACTCCCGGAGAGCCCACGCCCGTGCCCTCGACGCCCGCGTTGACCACCAGCCCGAACGTCCCCTCGCCCAGCGCCCGCGTCACCACCGTCGGGTACATGATCTTCGCGTCGCGCTGGCTCCAGGCGCCGCTGTACTTCGGCCTCATCGTGGCCCAGGTGGTCTACGTGTGGCAGTTCCTCAAGGAGCTGTGGCTGCTCGTCGTAGGCGGCTTCACGGGCCGCGCGACGGACCACGCGACGCACGAGGTGGTCAGCTTCGGCGCCGAGGAGATCATGCTCGCGGTGCTCGGGCTCGTTGACGTCGTCATGATCTCCAACCTGCTCATCATGGTCATCGTGGGCGGCTACGAGACGTTCGTCTCGCGCATCCGGCTCGAGGGCCACCCCGACCAGCCCGAGTGGCTGAGCCACGTCAACGCGAACGTGCTCAAGACGAAGCTCGCGATGTCCATCGTCGGCATCTCGTCGATCCACCTGCTGCGCACGTTCATCGACAGCAGCCGCTACACGCCGACGCAGCTCATGTGGCAGACGCTCATCCACCTCGCGTTCGTCCTCTCGGCGCTCGCCCTCGCGCTCATCGACCGCATGTCCCTCACCGCGCACCAGCGCGCGGCGAACGCCGCCGCCGCGGGCGAGGGCCCGGCCGACCCGCACGCATGAGCCGGCCCGACGACGTCCCCCGCCCCCGCGCCGACCCCGCGCCCGACGTGGCGCGGGCGGCCGCCGCGGACGTGCCGGACGTCGTCGGCGTGCCGGACGCCGAAGAGGTTCCGGACGTCGTCGAGCACGTGGCCGAGCGGGCCGTCGAGGACGAGGTCCGCGCCGCGGTCCGCCAGGCCGTGTCCGTCTCCGTCGCGACGGGCCTGTACGGCATCTCCTTCGGCGCCCTGTCGGTCGTCGCGGGCCTCGACGTCGCGCAGACCATGGCTCTGAGCCTGCTCATGTTCTCGGGCGGCTCGCAGTTCGCGCTCATCGGCGTGGTGGGCGCCGGGGGCGCGCCGGTCGCCGCGATCACCACGGCGGGCTTCCTCGGCGTCCGCAACGCGCTCTACGGCGCGCAGCTCGGCCCGCTGCTCGCGCTGCGCTCGTGGCACAAGGTCGTCGCGGCCCAGTTCACGATCGACGAGTCGACCGCCGTCGCGACCGCGCAACGGTCCCGGCGCGCCGTCCGGGCCGGTTTCTGGTGGACGGGCGTCGGCATCTTCGTCCTCTGGAACGCGATGACGCTCGTCGGGGCGCTCGCGGGCGACGCGCTGGGCGACCCGCGCGCGTGGGGGCTCGACGCCGCCGCGGCGGCCGCGTTCCTCGGCCTGCTGTGGCCGCGGCTCGCGACGCGCGCGATGCAGCTCACCGCGGCCGCGGCGGTGGTCGTCGCCGCGGCGCTCGTCCCGGTCGCACCGGGCGGCGTGCCGGTGCTCGCGGCGGCCGCGGTCGCCGTCGTCATCGGTCAGGTCGACGCGCGGCGCCGACGGGCCGCCGACCGTGCGGGGACCGCGGCCGGTCCCCGCGGAGAGGAGCCCTCGTGACCTCAGCGACCGTCTGGGTCGTCGTGCTCACCGCGTCCGCGGTGTGCTTCGCGCTCAAGCTCGCCGGCCACCTCGTGCCCGAGCACTGGCTCGCCGACGAGCGCGTCGCGCGCACCGCCGCGCTCGTCACCGCCGCGCTCCTCGCGGCGCTCGTCACGGTGCAGACCGTCGGCGACGGGCAGGCCCTCGTCGTCGACGCGCGCCTGCCCGCGCTGGGCGTCGCGGCCGTCGCGCTCGCGCTGCGAGCGCCGTTCATCGTCGTCGTGGTCCTCGCCGCGGTCACGGCCGCGGGCCTGCGCGCGCTCGGCTGGGGCTGAGGCCGTCCCGGCGCCCGGCCGGGTCTCGTAGGGTGAACCCGTGAGCCTCTTCCGCGAGACCGCCGACGTCTCCGTCCGCCCTGCCGTGCCCGGCGACGACGTCGCGATGACCGCGATCCAGGTCGGGGCGTGGCGCTCCTCGCACGCCGACGTGCTCGGTGACGACGTCCTCGACGCGCTCGACACCGTGCGGATGCGCGAGCAGTGGGCCGCCGCGATCTCCTCGCCGCCCGGTCCCGGCTTCGCGGTGCTCGTCGCGTGCGCGGGGGCGGACGTCGTGGGGTTCGCCGCGGTCGCGCCCGGTCAGGTCCTCGCGCTCGAGGTCGAACCGCGCCACCAGCGCGGCGGGCACGGGTCGCGCCTGCTGGCGGCGGCCGTCGACCGGCTGCGGCGCGACGGCGCGGACGAGGTCGTCACGTGGGTCCTCGACGGCGACGCCGCGCGCGAGGCGTTCCTCGCCGGGTCCGGGCTCGGTCCCGACGGGCGCACCCGGACGCTCGCGACCGGGCTCCGGGACGTCGTCGAGCGGCGCTGGACGGCCGAGATCTGACGACTGCGGGACCCCGCGTCACGCAGCCGTGACACGCCCGTGACCCGCTCGTCCCCGTGACCTGCGAGGATCGTCCGCCATGGGCATCCTCACCGACTACTTCGCCGCACCGGACGACGCACGGGCCGCGCTCGCCGCCCAGGCGGGACCGGCCTCCCCCGACCCGCTGACCACGCAGCCGGGCTTCGCGACCGTGGAGCTCAAGGGCATCGACCCGTTCGTCGTCCTCGGCACCCTGGCGAGCCTGCTCACCGACCGCCCGTACGCCGAGGTCACGGCGGACGCCCGCCACGGCTCGCTCGTCGCGACCGGAGGTGACGAGGGGCCGTGGGTGGTCTCCGTGACGGACGTGCTCGTCGGGGCGCTCGCCTCCGCGGCGCCCGCCGCGCTCGACGAGCTCGCCGTGCGGTGGGCGGCGACGGAGGAGCTCGAGGGGTCGGACCCCGCGGGCCTCGCCGACGCGCTGCACCGGCTCGCGGCGCTGTGCGTCCGCGCCGACGACGCGGGGCACCGGCTCTACTGCTGGACGAGCCTGTGACGCGCGTGCCCGGGCGCCGTCAGGCCCGGCGCCGCGCGCGGTAGAGCGCCGCGGCCTTGCGCAGCGCCTCCCGCGCGCGGCGGCGGTCGCGCGCCGCGTCGTAGGCGAACGCGAGGTGGTACCACGCCTCCCAGCTCGTCGGGTCGGCGTCGACCGCGTCCCGGTACGGGCCGAAGGCCGCGTCGGCGGCGTCGCGGTCGATCCGGCCGCCCGGCGAGCGCGGCAGGTCGTCGACGGGCAGGCGGCCGCGGTCCGCGAGGTCGTCGGCCATGCGCTGCACGGTCCCGGCGAGCAGGAACTCGCGCCCGACCAGGCCGACGACGAGCAGCGGCAGCACGAGCACGCCGGCCCCGATCGCCATGGCCACGGGCTCGCCCGTGCCGATGAGGGCCGCGGACCGTCCCGCGACCTGCCACACGTAGAGCGCGAGCAGGACCGTGACGAGGACCGCCCCGACGATCGCCTTCCACGGGCGCCCGGCGCGCGACCGGCCGCGCGAGCCGCCGTCCCCGGGCCCGGGGCCGTCCGGGCCGGTCGACCCGCCGGGCAGGCTCACGCGAGGTCCAGCACGTTCTCGAGGCCGACGGTCAGCCCGGGCCGGCCCACGACCTCGCGCACCGCGAGCAGGACGCCCGGCATGAACGAGACCCGGTCGAACGAGTCCTGCCGGATGACCAGCTGCTCGCCCGTGTTGCCGAACAGGATCTCCTCGTGCGCGACGAGGCCGCGCAGACGGACGGCGTGCACGCGCACGCCGTCGACGTCGGCGCCGCGCGCCTCCCAGCCCGTCTCGGTCGCGTCCGGGCCCGTCCCGAGACCGGCGTCGGCCCGTGCGGCGGCGATCGCCGCGGCGGTGTGCCGCGCGGTGCCGGACGGCGCGTCGACCTTGTCCGGGTGGTGGAGCTCGATCACCTCGGCCGACTCGAAGTACCGCGCGGCCTTGGCGGCGAACGTCATCGCGAGGACGGCGGACAGCCCGAAGTTGGGTGCGATGAGCACGCCGAGCCCCGGCGCGCCCGCCGCGGCAGCACGACCGAGGTGCGCGACGACGCGACCGCGGCTCTCCTCCGTCCAGCCCGTGGTCCCGACGACGGCGTGCACGCCCGCGTCGATCAGCGCGTGGACGTTCGCCTCGGTCGCGGCCGGGACCGTGAAGTCGACGGCGACGTCCGCGCCGCCGAGCGTCGCGGCGGCGACCTCGTCGCCCGCGTCGAGGCGCGCGACGAGCTCGAGGTCCGCCGCGCCCTCGACGGCGGCGCAGACGGTCGCGCCCATGCGTCCGGCGGCGCCCAGGACGGCGACCCGCAGCGGGCGACCGGGCTCCCTGCCGGGGGCGGTCGGTGCGGGATCGGGCGCGGGGGTGCTCTGCTCGCTCACGCCCGTCACCCTATCGCCGCAGCGCGCGTCGACCGGTGCCTCGTCCGCCGCACCGGGCAGTGGGTCTGCCCACAGCACGACGGCGGCCGCCCTCCGCGAGGAGGACGGCCGCCGCGAGACGCCGTGGAGGCGGGGTCAGTCGCCGAACGGCCCGACGCGCACCACGGAGCGCGGGCGCGACGCGAGGTCGTCGGCGAGCTTCTGCACGTCGTCGGCCGTGACGGATCGGATCGCGTCGAGCGACTCCTCGACGCTCAGGAGCTCGCCGTAGACGAGCTCGGCCTTGCCGAGCCGGCTCATGCGCGAGCCGGAGTCCTCGAGGCCGAGGACCATGCCGCCCGAGAGCTGGCCGATGCTGCGGTCGAGCTCCGCGCCGGTGATGCCGTCGGCCGCGAGGCGGTCGAGCTCGCTGTGCAGCAGCGCGGTCACCTCGTCCACCTTCGACGGCGCGCACCCGGCGTAGAGGCCGAACGTGCCGATGCCGCCGTGGCCGGACGCGAACGAGTAGGTCGAGTACGCGAGGCCGCGCCGCTCGCGGATCTCCTGGAAGAGCCGCGAGCTCATGCCACCGCCGAGGACGGCGCTGAGCACGGAGAGCGTGAAGCGGCGGTCGTCCGTCGCGGCGAGTCCGGTGCCGCCGATGACGACGTTCGCCTGCTCGACCGCACGGTGGACCGACAGCTCGACGCTCGCGGCCCCGACGCCCACCAGGGCGGGGTCCGCGGGGTCGCGCCGCGCGCGGGGTGCGCCGGACGCGTCGAGCGTCCAGCCGCCGTCGCGCAGCGCCGTGCCCACCTGGTCGACCAGCGTGTCGTGGTCGACGCCGCCCGCCGCCGCGACGACGAGCGTCTCGGGGCGGTAGTGCCAGCGGTAGTGCTCCCACACAGCGTCCCGGGGCACGGCGTTGATCGTGTCCGGGGTGCCGCCGATGGGCCGCCCGAGCGGATGTCCGCCGAGGACCGCCGCGGCGAACTCCTCGTGCACGACGTCCGAGGGGTCGTCGTCGTTCATCGCGAGCTCTTCGAGGATCACGCCGCGCTCGGTCTCGAGCTCGTCGGGGTCCAGGCGCGCTGAGGTCACCATGTCGGTGATGACGTCGACCGCCATGGGGAGGTCGGCGTCGAGCACGCGCGCGTAGTAGCACGTGTGCTCCTTGCCGGTCGCCGCGTTGGCCTCGCCGCCGACGGCGTCGAACGCCTCGGCGATGTCCATCGCGGAGCGGCGGGCCGTGCCCTTGAACAGCAGGTGCTCGAGGAAGTGCGTCGACCCGAAGTGGCCGTCGGTCTCGTCGCGCGAGCCGACGCCGACCCACGCGCCCACCGTCGCCGAGCGCAGGCCCGGCATCGACTCGGTGAGCACGCGGACCCCGCCGGGCAGGACGGAGCGACGGATCGTCGCGCCGTCCTGCCCGGCGGTCAGCTCGGCCCCGGCGTCACCCGCCGGGACGAGCGGAAGGTCCCACGGCACGTCAGGCGTCCGCGTCCTCGGTCGCGGGAGCGTCGGCCGGAGCCTCGTCCTCGACCACGGCGTGCAGCGAGAGCTTGCCGCGCGGGTCGATCTCGCCGATCTCGACCTGGACCTTCTGGCCGATGGACAGCACGTCCTCGACGTTCTCGACGCGCTTGCCGCCCACGAGCTTGCGGATCTGGCTGATGTGCAGCAGACCGTCCTTGCCCGGGGAGAGCGAGATGAACGCGCCGAACGACGTCGTCTTGACGACCGTGCCGACGAAGCGCTCGCCGATCTCCGGGACGTGCGGGTTGGCGATCGCGTTGATCGCCGCGCGGGCGGCCTCGGCCGACGGGCCGTCGACGGCGCCGATGTACACGGTGCCGTCGTCCTCGATGGAGATGTCCGCGCCCGTCTCCTCCTGGATCTGGTTGATCATCTTGCCCTTGGGGCCGATGACCTCGCCGATCTTGTCGACCGGCACCTTCACGGAGATGACGCGCGGGGCGTTCGGGGACATCTCGTCGGGCACGTCGATGGCCTCGGCGAGCACGTCGAGGATCGTCAGGCGCGCGTCGCGCGCCTGGGTCAGCGCACCGGCGAGCACCGAGGCGGGGATGCCGTCGAGCTTGGTGTCGAGCTGGATGGCCGTGACGAACTCACGCGTGCCGGCGACCTTGAAGTCCATGTCGCCGAACGCGTCCTCGGCACCGAGGATGTCGGTGAGCGCCGCGTAGCGGGTCTCACCGTCCACCGTGTCGGAGATGAGGCCCATCGCGATGCCCGCGACGGGGGCGCGCAGCGGCACGCCCGCGTTGAGGAGCGAGAGCGTCGAGGCGCACACGGAGCCCATGGACGTCGAGCCGTTGGAGCCGAGGGCCTCGGACACCTGGCGGATCGCGTAGGGGAACTCCTCGCGGCTCGGCAGCACCGGCACGAGCGCACGCTCGGCGAGCGCGCCGTGGCCGATCTCGCGGCGCTTCGGGCTGCCCACGCGGCCGGTCTCGCCGGTCGAGTAGGGCGGGAAGTTGTAGTTGTGCATGTAGCGCTTGCGCGTCTCCGGACCGAGCGAGTCGATCTGCTGCTCCATGCGGAGCATGTTCAGCGTGGTGACGCCCATGATCTGGGTCTCGCCACGCTCGAAGAGCGCGGAGCCGTGCACGCGCGGCAGCACCTCGACCTCGGCCGACAGGGTGCGGATGTCCGCGAGCCCACGACCGTCGATGCGCACGCCGTCGGTGAGCACGCGCTGGCGCACGAGCTTCTTCTGGAGCGCGCGGTACGCGGCGGAGAGCTCCTTCTCGCGGCCGTCGAACCCGGCCTGGAGCTTGCCCACCATCTCGTTCTTGATCTCGTCGAGACGGTTCTCGCGGTCCTGCTTGTCCGCGATGGCGAGCGCCTCGCGCAGGTCCGTCGCGACCTCGGCCTCGACCGCGGCGAACGCGTCGTCCTGGTAGTCCAGGAAGACCGGGTACTCCTTGACGGGCTTCGCGGCCTGCGCGGCGAGCGCCGACTGCGCGTCGCACAGCGCCTTGATGAACGGCTTGGCCGCCTCGATGCCCTCGGCGACGACCTCCTCGGTCGGCGCCGCCACGCCCTCGTCCTTGACGAGGCCCCAGGCGCCGTCGGTCGCCTCGGCCTCGATCATCGCGATCGCGACGTCGTCGCCGACGACGCGGCCGGCCACGACCATGTCGAAGACCGCGCGCTCCTTGTCGGAGTACTTGGGGAACGCGACCCACTGGCCGTCGACCAGCGCGATGCGGACCGCGCCGACCGGGCCGGAGAACGGCAGACCGGAGATCTGGGTCGACGCCGAGGCGGCGTTGATCGCGAGCGTGTCGTACGCGTCGTCCGGGTGGAGCGCGAGGACCGTGATGACGACCTGGACCTCGTTGCGCAGGCCCTTGACGAAGAGCGGGCGCAGCGGGCGGTCGATGAGGCGGCACGCGAGGATCGCGTCCGTCGAGGGACGGCCCTCGCGGCGGAAGAACGAGCCGGGGATGCGGCCCGCGGCGTACATGCGCTCCTCGACGTCCACCGTCAGCGGGAAGAAGTCGAACTGCTCCTTGGGGTGCTTGCCGGCCGTCGTGGCCGACAGGAGCATGGTCTCGTCGTCGAGGTACGCGGCGACGGAGCCTGCGGCCTGACGGGCGAGGCGCCCGGTCTCGAACCGGACGGTGCGGGTGCCGAAGCGACCGTTGTCGATCGTGGCCTCGGCGAACTGGATCTCGGGACCCTCCACGGGTGCCCTCCCTTTCTCGAAGCGCCGCCCGGGTAGCCCTGTCGAGGGTTCCGGTCCGCGCCCCGGCGCGTGGCGCAGGGGCTCCGGTCGCACTCGACGCTCGGCGGTCTTCGATCGAGGTCCACGGCAGTTCCCGCACCGCTCCGTCCGAGGACGGTGCCGTGGGGGTCCGTGAGCCACTACCGAGGACCGAACGAGAGGCCGGCGGCGCGGTGGGTGGTGTGCGGCTGGGTGGTGCTCAGCCGGGGTGTGACGGGTACATCACACCAGACCAGCCCGGTCCCCGCAGGGACCGGGCTGGCGGTGTCGTGTCAGCGACGCAGACCGAGGCGCTCGATGAGGCTCCGGTAGCGGTTGATGTCGACCTTCTGCAGGTAGCCGAGCAGGCGACGGCGCTGGCCGACGAGGAGGAGCAGACCACGACGGCTGTGGTGGTCGTGCTTGTGCTCCTTGAGGTGCTCGGTGAGGTCCTTGATGCGCTGCGTGAGGAGCGCGACCTGGACCTCGGGCGAACCGGTGTCGCCCTCGCTCGTCGCGTACTCGGTCATGATGCGCTGCTTCGTGGCAGTGTCGAGCGGCACGGTTCTCCTTCGGGTTCGTTGCGCGGTGCGCCGGGACGGATCTCCCGGGCTCTCTCTGTCCGCGGCCGGTCAGACGGCGCATCCACCCTACCAAACGGACGCGCCGTCGCCGGCCGCGGCCCCGCCCGCCCGGCCGGACCGCGCGTCGTGCCTCAGGGGGCGCCGTCGTGCCCGGCCGTGCCGTCACCGCGGAACCGGCCCGCGGCGTCGGGCAGCACCCCGGCGAACCGGAGGAGGTCCGGCAGCGTGAGGACGAGCGACCCGTCCTCGAAGTGCACGCCCTGCGCGGGCGTCCAGTGGTTGCTCGTGCGCACGTACGACGTGTCGTCCTGCCGCAGCAGGTACACGAACGTCTCCGCGAGCACGCGGCTGCCGACCTCGCCGAGGAAGCTGCCGTCGCCCTGGAGCTCGGCCTCCTTGAGGACGTAGTACCACAGCGGGGTGCCGCCGTGGTCGCCGTCCCGCAGGGCCGCGAGCGCCTGCTTCACGTCGTCCCCCGCCCGGTCCTCGAGCTGTCCCGGGGTGAGCGGGACGACGCCGAAGGCCGCCGCGACGGCCTCGCCCGTGGGCAGCGCGAGCATGTAGCCGCGCAGCAGGTTGCGCTGCGCGAGCTGCTTCTGGAGCGCGCTCGCGACGAGCTGGGCGGGCGTGTGCGCGGGAGGCTCGGGCGGCAGGTTCCCCTCCTTGACCATCGTGCCCAGGCTCGGCGCGAGGAACGTGTCGATCTTCTCGGCCGCCCGGAACGTCCGCGGGTCGCCCTTGTCGACGAACCGCGCCCACTCGATCGGCCAGTTGGACGGCAGGACCGGGGTGCCCTGCGGTCCCGGACGCAGGCTGCCGCCGTTCCCCGTGAACTGGAAGAGCTGCGTCAGGCTCGCGTTCGCGGGCGGCGGGCCCGTGAAGTTGACGTTGAAGTCGTAGGAGTCGCGGATCATCGAGTGCCCGAACCGGAACGCCGCGACCGCGAACTCGAGCGGCATGGAGATCGGGTACCGGGGCCGGAAGAACGACGTGTCGCGCAGGAGCGTCGCGTCGAGCACGCCCGGCTTGGTGAGGGTGCGCAGGTAGTCGTTGACCACGAGCCACTGGTAGTGCCACCGCACGAGCTGGCTCGCGCGCTCGAACACGCCGCGCTCCCCGCCCGTGAGCCGGGTCCAGGGCTCGACGTCGTCCACCCAGTCCACGACGGCGTTGTGGAACCGGATCATCGCGAGGTGGAGCTGGGCGACCACGAGGTTCTCGTCGTTGCGCCCGTCCGGGATCAGCGGCGCGCCGCCGTCGTCGCGCGGCAGGTCGCGCTGCGCGTCGTCGCCGGGCGCCACGAGCGAGAACGACGGACCGCCCGGGATGACGAGCGGCTCGGTGGAGATGCGGCCGAGCCGCAGCTTCGCCGAGCCCGGCACGTACGACGCCTCGCTGCGCGTCGTGCGGTACCCACGCTCGCCCTCGAACCGCGGCCCGCTGCCGTACAGGGAGTCGAGGTTGAGCGCCGGGTGGCGCCCGTTGTGGAGCGAGCGCACCACGACCCACGGCGCGAAGACCCGGAAGGGCACCGCGTCGACGTCGCCGAGCGCCTGGTCCCCGTCGCGGCCCGTCGTCGTGTCGGGGCCGTTGGTGTTGAGCGTGATGTCGTGGTCGATGAACTGGCCCCAGTACGTGTACACGGCCGGAACGTGCGAGTCGAGGCTGCGCGGCGGCTGCCCGGGCGGGGTGACGGGCCGGGCGACCATCGCCGCCCCGAGCGTCTTCAGCGCGGCGACGGTCGCGGCCGTCGCGCCGTTCCCGACCGGGAGGTGGAACCGCGGGAAGCGCTCCGCGAGCTGCGGGAACAGGTAGTCGAACGCGGTCGTGGAGTCGTACCGGTGGTGCTCGAGGTCCCGCGCCACCGCGGCCTCGGCCGCGGGCAGGAGCGGTGCGTCCGACTCCGCCGGGTCCACGTCCGCGTCGGTCGCGACCTCGTCGGGGACGACGGCCGACCCGTGCCCGACGCTGCGGACGGTCCGGCCGACCGGGGTGGACGCCTGGTCGACGGCGTCGGGTGCGACGTCGTCGACGACGGTCTCGGCGACGGGAGCCGCCGGTTGCTGCTGAGCCTCCATGGCTCTGCCCTCTCTGTCGGAGGTCTTCGTGCGGCCCGCGCGGCGGGCCGCCGGCGCCCCCGCGGGCGTGCGCGCGCGGGGACGGGTGCGACCGCCCCCGGGCCGCAGCCCGAGGACCGCGCGGCCGCCTGGGCGCCGTGCACGACGGCGCCGCTCACCCGGAGGGAGGGACCTGCGCCGGTGTCGTGACACGGCCGGGCAGCGCCCGCAGGACGGTGCGGTGACGGAGTCGAGGGCCGTCCTGGCGACGCCCGCACGACGTCTCGGGCGAGGACCCCGCGGACACGCCGCGACGGCCCGGCCGGGCTCAGCCCCGCAGGAGGCCGCGGCGCCGGGCCTCGGCGACGGCGGCCGTGCGCGACGGCGCGCCGAGCTTGTCGTAGACGTGCACGAGGTGCGTCTTCACGGTCGCGCGCGAGAGGAACAGCTCGTGCGCGATCTCGTCGTTCGTGCGCCCCTCGGCGACGAGCGCGAGCACCTCGAGCTCGCGCGCCGTGAGCGCCGTGCCCGGGCTGCGCAGCCGGCCGAGCAGCCGCCGCTGCACCGCCGGGCCGAGGGCGACCTCGCCCGCCGCGGCCGCGCGCACGGCGGCGACGAGCTCGTCGGTCGGCGCGTCCTTGAGCAGGTATCCGCGAGCGCCCGCCTCGACCGCGGCGAGGATGTCGGCGTCCGCGTCGTAGGTCGTGACGACGAGCACGGGCGGACCGTCCGTCGCGACGATCTCGCGGACCGCGTCCACGCCCCCGAGGCGGCCGGGGCCGAACTGCAGGTCGAGCAGCACGACGTCGGCCCGCAGCCCGCCGCGCAGCCGCGCGAGCAGCTCCTCGGCGGAGCCGACCTCGGCGACGACCCGCACGTCCGGCTCGGCCTCCAGCACGGCGCGCAGGCCGGTCCGCACGACGGGGTGGTCGTCCGCGAGGACGACGTCCACGGCGGTCCCGGTCATCGCTCCTCCTCGGTGCAGGCGTCGGTCTCGGTCCGGGTGTCGGCCGGGCGGTCGGCGGGGCGGTCGGCCGGGTCGTCGGCCGGGTCGTCGGCCCGGTGGTCGGCAGCCGCGCCCGACCGGGTCCCGGTGGTCGCCGCGAGCGGCACCCACGCGGCCACCGCCGTGCCCGCCCCCGGCGCGGACTCCACGGACAGCGTGCCCCCGAGGTCCGCGACCCGCGCGCGCATGGCGCCGAGGCCGAAGCCGCCGGGCCGGTCCGCCGCCGGCGCGGGGAGGGCGTCCGGGTCGAAGCCGCGCCCGTCGTCGACCACGTCGAGCGCGACCGCGTCGTCCCCCGGCCCGGTGCCCGCGAGGAAGCTCACGGTGACGGCGGCCCGCGTCGCACCGGCGTGCCGTTCGACGTTGGCGAGCGCGGACTGCGCCACGCGCAGCAGGGCGGCCTCGACCTCGGTCGGCAGCGGGACGGGCTCGCCGCTCACCCGCACGACGACGCGCGGCCCGCCCTCGGCGGCGCGTCCGGACGCCCGGTCCGCGACGCGGCGCAGGGCCCCGACGAGGTTCGACGACGCGAGGTCGGCCGGCGCCAGCGCGCGCACGACGCGGCGCGCCTCGGCGAGGTTGTGCCGGGCGACCTCGCGCGTCTGCTCGACGTACCCGCGCGCGGTCTCCGCGTCGCCGGCGTCGAGCGCGGTCCGGGCCGCGCGCAGGAGCAGCTCGGCGGACGAGAACCCCTGGGCGAGCGTGTCGTGGATCTCGCGCGCCAGGCGCTCGCGCTCGGCCGCCACCGCCCGCTCCCGCTCCGACGCCGCGAGCTCGTCGCGGGTGCGCACGAGCTCGTCGAGCGTGCGCTGGCGCTCCTGGGACTCCCGCACGACCGCTTCCAGCGCGAGGACGACGACGACCGCGACGGCCCCGCCGATGGCCGGCCCGAGCACGAACGGCAGCGCGACGCGCGCGGTCCACGCGGCCATGACGCCCACGACGAGCACGACGACCACCGCGACCGCGACCGGGCCCCGGCGCGGGCCGAGGACGTGCATCGCCACGAACATCAGGGGGAACGCGACCCAGACGGCGGTCGTCGTGACGAGCGACAGCCCGACCCAGAGGGCCACGAGACCGGTCACCCACGCGCCCGCGGGCCACCACGCACCGCGCGGCGCGCGCACGTCGACGGGCACGGGGACGCGACGACGGCCCACCACGTACAGCGCGAGCAGGGCCGCGCCGAGCAGCACGGCGCCCACGCCCCGCGCCGTCGACGTGACGAGCGCGCCCGCGACCGCGAGCGCGACCAGCCCGACGAGCAGCACGTCCAGGCCGCGCCGCAGCCACCGCGTCGCGGCCGGCACGACCGGCGCGACGCGACCGGCCGCCGACGTCGCACGGTCGACCGATGCACGGCCCGACGACGCACGGCCCGTCGGCGCAGCACGGCCCGCGAGCGCGGCAGGCTCGGCGGGCTCGGGTCCGGGCGGGGTCACGCCGTCACCCTAGCCACGGCGCCGCGGCCCGGCATCGTCCGAACGGTCGATCCCGGGCTCGTCCCTGCGGCGCCCCAGGACCGGTCGGACCGGTGATCCGCGGCGCGCCCTGACGCGGGACGGTGGACGGGACGTCGGGACGAGTCCTGCGACGCACGACCGCTCGTGCTCGCCGGAGCGCGTCCCCGCCCCCGCACTCTGTCCCACTCGCTGCCCTCGAACCCCGGAGGTCTCCCCCGTGTTCCTCGCCCTGCGCGACCTGCGCCACGCGCGCGGTCGCTTCGCGCTCATGACGGTCGTCGTCGCGCTCATCACGTTCCTCGTCGCGTTCCTCGCGGCGCTCACCGCGGGCCTCGGCCGCGCGAGCACCTCGGCGGTCACCGACCTGCCGGTCGACCGCGTCGTCTTCTCGCCCCCGGAGGAGGGTGCGTCCCCCTCCTTTACCGAGTCCGAGGTGACCGCCGCGCAGACGGACGCCTGGGCCGCCGTTCCCGGGGTCGACGCCGCGGAGCCGCTCGGCGTCGCGACCGTGCGCGCGTCCGGCGACGCGACGGCCGCCGTCACCGCGTTCGGCGTGCGGCCCGGTTCGGGGCTCGTGCCCGGCACCGACGACGGCGGCGCCGACGTCTCCCCCGGCGCCGTCGTGCTCTCCCGCGGCGCGGCCGACGCGCTCGGCGCCGACGTGGGCGACCCGGTGGACGCCGGACCGCTCGACCTGACGGTCTCCGCCGTCGCGGACGTCGAGGCGGACTACGCGCACACGCCGGTCGTCTGGGTGTCCCTCGACGACTGGCAGGCCGTCGGAGCGCGCGGCGGCGCCTCGTCCGACGACGCGGCAGCCGGGCAGGTGGCCACCGTCGTCACCCTGCGGTTCGGCGACGACCCGCCGACCGCGGACGTGCGCGCCGCCACGGACGCGCGCCTCGGCACCGTGACCGCGACGCCGCGCGAGGCGCGCTCGGCCATCTCGTCGTTCACCGCCGAGAACCTCTCCCTGACCCTCATGCAGGTCTTCCTCCTCGCGATCTCGGCGCTCGTCGTCGGCGCGTTCTTCACCGTCTGGACCATCCAGCGCGCGGGCGACGTCGCCGTGCTGCGCGCGCTCGGTGCCTCGACGCGCTACCTGCTGCGCGACGCGATCGGCCAGGCCGGCGTCGTGCTGGGCGTGGGCGTCGGCGTCGGCACGGCCCTCGCGGCCGGCGCGGGACTGCTCGCGTCCCAGGTCATGCCGGTCGTCGTCGACCTCTCGACGACCCTCGTGCCCGCCGTCGTGCTCGTCGTGCTCGGCGGACTCGGCGCGGTCCTCGCCGTGACGCGCGTCGCGCGCGTCGACCCGCACGCGGCGCTCGCGGCCCGCTGACCCTTCTCCCTCTCGTCCGTACCGACCCTCAGGAGCTCCCCGTGGACCTCGTCCTCGACCGTGTCCGTCTCACCTACCCCGACGGCGACGGCGTCCTCGTCGCCGTCGACGACGTCTCCCTCACCGTGCCCTCGGGCACCACGACAGCGCTGCTCGGCCCGTCCGGCGCCGGCAAGTCCAGCCTGCTCGCCGTCGCGGCGACGCTCACGCCGCCGACGTCGGGCGTCGTGCGGGTTGGTCCCGACGTCGTCAGCGCACCGCTCGACCCCGGCACCGAGCCCGGGGACGCGGCCGGACGGCGCGGCCGGCGGCGCGCGCGGCGCGCGGCGGACCGGGCGGCGGCGCTGCGCCGCGAGCGCATCGGGCTCGTGTTCCAGCAGCCGCAGCTCGTCGCGTCGCTCACCGTGCTCGAGCAGCTCGAGCTCATGAGCCACCTGCAGGGGCGCTCCCCCGCGTCGCGCCGCGCGCACGCCCTCGCGCTGCTCGACGCGGTCGGGCTCGCCGACCGCGCGGATCGCCGGCCCGAGCACCTCTCGGGCGGGCAGCGCCAGCGCGTCGCGATCGCCCGCGCGCTCATGAACGACCCCGAGGTGCTCCTCGTGGACGAGCCGACGTCGGCGCTCGACCACGAGCGAGGCGTGCAGGTGGTGGAGCTGGTCGTGCGGCTCGCGCGCGAGCTCGACGCGGCGACCCTCCTCGTCTCGCACGACGAGGCGACGCTCGACCCGGTCGACGCGCGGGTCCACCTCGCGGACGGCCGCCTCGTCCCGGCGCCCGCGGCGGCCTGAGGACGCGCTCGGGCCGCCGTCGGGTCAGCGGACCGCGCGCACGTGGGTCGCGACCGCGACCGCCACGACGGCGGCCAGCGCCTGGGCCACCACGACGCCCCACCCGGGCGTACCGACGAGCAGCGCGACCCCGAGCGGGACCGCGCCGAGCACCGCGACGTCGGGCCCCTTGCGCAGCACGGCCGCGGCGCCCGTCGGCAGGCCGCCCGAGGGTGTCGCGAGCAGCGGCCCGCCCCAGTCCGGCGGCTCGCGGTAGGCGCTGCGCACGGCGGCGGCGCCCTGGACGACCGCCGCGAGCACCGCGACCCCGAGCCAGCGTGCGTCCCCCGTCCCGAGCGCGAGCGGGGCCGCGCCCGCGACGAGGCAGGCCGTCGCGGTGAGCGTCGGGACGACGCCGCGCGCGAGCCGCGTCCAGCGCGCGCGGAGGGGCACGAGCGCGTCGACGACCGGGGCCATCTCGGCCGTGCGCGCCCCCTCCGCGCCGAGCACCGCCGCGCCGAGGCCCGCCACGACGAGCAGGGCGAAGAGACCGAAGCCGGAGCTCAGGCCGGGCACCTGCTGCGCGACGACCGTGAGGGCGGCGAGACCGACGAGCTGGGCGAGCGCCGACGGGCTGCGGCCCAGCAGCACGAGGTCGGCCGCGGCCACCGCGCCGACGGGACCGCGCACCGCGGCGAACCGGCGCGGCCGGCGGACCCGGACCCGGGCGGCGCCGGCACGGCGCAGGGCCCGGCCGAGGTCCCGCGTGTCGAAGGACAGCACGGCGCCACCCACCTGGTCCGCGACCGCGCTCTGCGCGCGCAGCACCGTCGCGCCGAGGGACTCCAGCCCGCGCCACCACCGCAGCACGAGCAGCGCCGAGACGGCGAGCAGACCGAGCACGACGACGAGCGGCGCACCGAGCGGCGGGAGACCCGGGCGCCCGGCGACGACGAGCGCGAGGCCCGCGACCGGCACGGCCGCGACCGCGACGTCGCACGTCCGCGCGAGCAGCCCGGCGGCGTGGGCCGACGGCTGGGCGAGTCCCGCGACCGCGACGAGGAGTAGGCCGAGGGCGCCGCCGGTCGCACCGGCCCGCAGCGCGGGCACCGCGTCCAGACCGGCCGCGACCGCGACGACGGCGCTCCCCAGCGCACCGAGCCCGGCACCCAGCACGACGGCGCGCGCGAAGGACGGCGACACGAGACCCCGCCGGTCGGCGGGCGTCGGCACCCACCACCGCACCCCGCCCCCGCCGGCGCCGACCGGGCCCAGGCGCACGGCGGTGCCCGTGAGGAACGCGAGCAGCGCCGTCGTGCCGAGCGCCTGGACGGCCCCCGGTCCCAGCACGGGCGGCCCGCCCGCCGGCGCGGCGGTCGCGAGCGTCGAGCGCAGCATCGAGGCGAGCCCGACGACCCAGCCCGTCGCGAGCGCGACGGACACCACGGCGTAGGCGACGTCGACGACGATCTCGCCCGGCCCGGCGTCGGCCCGCGCGGCCGCGGCACGGGCGGTGAGACGGCGCAGCTCGCGGCCCGTCAGCAGCTCGTCCGGGTCGGAGCGCAGCGCGCTCGCTCCGTGCGGCACGGTCAGCGCACCGCCAGGAGCGCCGCATGGACGTCGGCCGGTGCGAGCGGGACGCACCGGTCGTCGCCGACGAGCAGCCCTCGCGCGCCCGTGCGCGCCACGAGCTCGGGGTCGTGCGTGGCGAGGACCACGGCCACGCCGCTGCGCGCGTCCTCGACGAGCAGCGCGGCGAGGCGCTCGCGCATCCCCGGGTCGAGCCGCTGCTCGGGCTCGTCGAGGACGAGCAGCTCGCGGGGCCGCACGAAGCCCGAGGCGAGCAGGAAGCGTCGCCGCTGGCCGGAGGAGAGCGCCGACGGGAGCGACCGACCCTGTTCGGCGATCCCGAACCGGTCGAGCAGCTCGTCCACGACGGACCCGGCCCCCGGCACGCCGTGCCCCCGCGCGACGAGGACGAGGTGCTCGCGGACCGTGAGCGCCGGGAAGAACGCGTCGTCGTCGAGCACGCCCGCGACGCGCGCCCGGAAGTCGCGCTCGCGCTCGTCCACGTCGCGCCCGAACGCGCGCACGGCACCGCCGAGCGGCGCCTGGAGACCGAGCAGCGTGCGCAGGAGCGTCGACTTGCCGCTCCCGTTGGCGCCGATCACCACGACCAGCTCGCCCGGCGCCACGGCGAGGTCGACGGGCGCGCACACCGCGACGTCCGCGTAGCCGACGCGCAGCGCGCGCGCCTCGAGCACGGGTGCCGGGGCGGCCACGGTCAGGCGCCCGGCGTCGTCGCGGCCGGCTCCCCGCCCGGGGCGGCGAGGATCTGGCGGGCGCGCGCGACGTCGTCGTGCATCTGCGCCACGAGCGGCTCGATGCCGTCGAAGCGCAGCGTCGGGCGCAGCCGCTCGACCAGCTCGAGGACCACGTCCTCGTCGTACAGGTCGAGGTCCGCGCGGTCGAGGACGTACGCCTCGACCCGGCGCTCGACGCCGTCGAACGTCGGGTTGGTGCCGATCGAGATCGCCGCCGGCAGGCGCACGTCCGCGTGGCGGGGGTCGGCGCCCGCGAGCTGCGGTCGCTCGAGCCAGCCCGCGTAGACGCCGTCGGCGGGGACCATGCCGCTGATCGAGCCGAGGTTGGCCGTCGGGAAGCCGAGCTCGCGCCCCCGCGCGTCGCCGTGCACGACGGTGCCGCGCACGCGGTGGGACCGGCCGAGGATGCGGGCCGCCTCGCGCACGTCGCCCGCCGCGAGCAGCGCGCGCACGCCCGTCGAGGACCAGCGCACCTGCGAGTCGCCCGGCGTCTCCTCGTCGGTGACCGGCACGCCCTGGTGCTGGCCGACGTCGTCGATCGCCACCACGTCGAAGCCGTACCGCGCGCCGAGCGCGACCATCGTCTCCATGGTGCCCGCGTTGTCGCGGCCGAAGCGGACGTCGTGCCCGACGACGACCGCCCCCGCGTGCAGGCCGTCGACGAGGTAGGTGCGCACGAACTCCTCCGGCGTCTGCCGCGCGAACTCGAGCGTGTACTCCACGAGCAGGACCGCGTCCAGGCCCGTCGCGGCGAGCAGCTCGACCCGGTCCGCGATGCCCGAGATGAGCTCGGGCGCGCTCTGGGGGCGGTGCACGGCCGACGGGTGCGGGTGGAACGTCACGGCCACGGCGCGGGCGTCGCGCTCGCGCGCCAGGTCGACGATGCGCCCGAGCACCTGGGCGTGCCCGCGGTGGACGCCGTCGAAGTTGCCGATCGTCACGACCGACGGGCCGAAACCCGGGGGAACCTGGCTCAGGTCCGTCCACAGGTGCACGCGAGAACTCCTCAGGTGAGCAGGAAGGCCGCGGGTGCCGCCCGGGGCGGCCGCCCGTGCCGACGGGGGGCGGCGGACCGGACGGGGAGGCACCGGGACCGCGCTGGACAAGACTGCCACGCCCCGGGCACGACGCCGAACCGGACGCGTCAGGCGGGAGCGAGCACGAGGACCGGCCGAGCGAGGTCCTTGCCGCCGCGGCGGGTGTCCTCCACGAGCGCCACGAGCTCGCCCGCCGGGGACATCGCCGCCGTCGTGCCGGGCGTCCCGCTCGCGTCGACCCACTGCCCGTACGACAGCGCGGTCGCCTGCTCCGAGGTCAGCTCCCGCACGGGGAACGTCGCACGGGCCGCCTGCGCGAGCGGCAGGGTCGCGAGCACGCCGTCGCGGTCCGCCTGGGCCTCGAGCTCCTCGAGCGTCGAGGCGACGTCGAGCCCGTACCCGCCCACCCGGGTGCGCCGCAGCGCCGTGAGGTGGCCGCCGACGCCGAGCGCCGACCCGAGGTCGCGCGCGAGTGCGCGCACGTACGTCCCGGACGACACGGTCACGGTGACGTCGACGTCGAGCGCGGGCGGCGCATCGTCGGGGAGGCCCTGCTCCCCCGGCGCCACGGGCCGCACCGCGAGCACGTCGAAGCGCGAGACGACGACGGGCCGCGCCGCCAGCGCGACCTCCTCGCCCGCACGGGCGCGCGCGTACGCGCGCTGCCCGTCGACCTTGATCGCGCTCACCGTGCTCGGCACCTGGAGGATCTCGCCGGTGAGACCGGCGATCCCCGCGTCGAGGTCGGCCCGCACGACGGCGGACGCGTCCGCCCGCGAGAGCACCTCGCCCTCCGCGTCGTCGGTCGTGGTCGCCGCACCGAGGCGGATCGTCGCGTCGTAGTCCTTGTCGGCGCCGACGACGTACGTCAGCAGCTTCGTCGCGCGCCCGACGCCGAGCACGAGCACGCCCGTGGCCATGGGGTCGAGCGTGCCCGCGTGGCCGACCTTGCGCGTGCCGGCGAGGCGTCGGCCACGGCCGACGACGTCGTGGCTCGTCCAGCCCGCGGGCTTGTCGACGACGACGAGACCGTCGGGAGCGACGGGGCGTCGCTCCCGACGGTCGGTCGCGGACGGGCGTGCGCCCACGCGGTCAGGCCCGGTCGTCGTCGGCGACGGCGTCCGCGTCCTCCGACGTGCGGTACGGGTCGGCGTCCCCGGCGAAGGGCTTGCCCTCGCGCAGGGCGGCGAGCTCGGCGTCGCGCCGGCGGGCCTCGACGAGCGCGGCGTCGAGGTGCGCCGCCGTCTCGGGCACCGCGTCGAGGTGGAACTCGATCGCCGGCGTGAGGCGGATGCCGGTCTGCTTGCCGACCTCCGACCGGATGAGGCCCTTCGCGCTCTCCAGCGCGGCGGCCGTCCCGGCCCGCTCCTCGTCCGTCCCGTAGACGGTGTAGAACACCGAGGCGTTCTGCAGGTCGCCCGTGACACGGACGTCCGTCACGGTGACGAACCCGAGGCGCGGGTCCTTGATCCGCGTGTCGAGCATCTGCGCGACGATCTCCTTGATGCGGTCGGCGAGCTTCCTCGCCCGGGGGTGGTCGACCATGTCTTCTTCCTTTCGTGCCGAGCCTTCCGGCGACGGTCCCGACGACCGTACGTCGAACGGCGCCCACCGGCCGGGTGGGTGACCGCGGTGGGGTGCTGACTGACGACTGCGGGTGATGACGACCGCGGGGTGACGAACGCCCGGGGGCGGCCACGATGACCGTGACCGCCCCCGGGCGTGACGAGCGTCAGGAGCGCGGCTTCTCGCGCATCTCGAACGTCTCGATGGTGTCGCCGACCTGGAGGTCGTTGAACGAGCCCAGACCGATACCGCACTCGAAGCCCTCGCGGACCTCGGTGGCGTCGTCCTTGAACCGCTTGAGCGACTCGACCGTGAGGTTGTCCCCCACGACCTTGCCGTCGCGCAGGACGCGCGCCTTGGCGTTGCGGCGGATCTCGCCCGACCGGACGATCGAGCCGGCGATGTTGCCGAACTTGGAGGAGCGGAAGATCTCGCGGATCTCCGCCGTGCCCAGCTGGGCCTCCTCGTACTCCGGCTTGAGCATGCCCTTGAGCGCGGCCTCCACGTCCTCGATCGCCTGGTAGATGATCGAGTAGAAGCGGACGTCGACGCCCTCGCGCTCGGCCAGGTCCTCGACGCGCTCGCCGTACTTCACGTTGAAGCCGATGATGATCGCGTTGTCGACCGTCGCGAGGTTGACGTCGTTCTGCGTGATCGCACCGACACCGCGGTGGATGACGCGCAGCTCGACCTCGTCGCCCACGTCGATCTTGAGCAGCGCGTCCTCGAGGGCCTCGACGGCACCGGACACGTCGCCCTTGAGGACGAGGTTGAGGGTCTCGACCTTGCCCTGCTGGAGAGCCTGCGTGAAGTCCTCGAGGCTGATGCGCTTGCGGCGCTTGGCCAGGAGGGCGGCGCGCTCGGCGGCCTCGCGCTTCTCGGCGATCTGGCGGGCCGTGCGCTCGTCGGGCGCCACGAGGAACGTGTCGCCCGCGCTCGGCACGGACGCGAGACCCAGCACGAGGACCGGACGGGCGGGGCCCGCCTCGGTCACGGCGTTGCCGTGCTCGTCGAACATCGCGCGGACACGGCCGTGGGCCGTGCCGGCGACGATCGCGTCACCGACGTGCAGCGTGCCGGACTGGACGAGGACGGTCGCGACGGCGCCGCGGCCCTTGTCCAGGTTCGCCTCGATGGCGACGCCGCGCGCGTCCTTGTCGGGGTTCGCACGCAGGTCGAGCGAGGCGTCGGCCGTGAGCAGGACGGCCTCGAGGAGGTCGTCGATGCCCATGTTCTGCTTCGCGGACACGTCGACGAACATCGTGTCGCCGCCGTACTCCTCGGCCACCAGGTTGTACTCGGTGAGCTGCTGGCGGATCTTGGCCGGGTTCGCCGACTCCTTGTCCACCTTGTTCACCGCGACCACGATCGGCACGTTCGCCGCCTGGGCGTGGTTGAGCGCCTCGATGGTCTGCGGCATCACGCCGTCGTCCGCGGCCACGACGAGGATCGCGATGTCCGTCACCTGGGCACCACGGGCACGCATGGCGGTGAACGCCTCGTGACCCGGGGTGTCGATGAAGGTGATGGCGCGGTCGACGCCCTCGTGCTCGTGACGCACCTGGTACGCACCGATGTGCTGGGTGATGCCGCCGGCCTCGCCCGCGACGACGTCCGTCTGGCGGATGGCGTCGAGGAGCTTCGTCTTTCCGTGGTCGACGTGCCCCATGACGGTGACGACCGGCGGGCGGGCGGCGAGCTCGTCGTCGCCCTCGGCCTCGAGCTCCGCGTCCAGGTCGATGTCGAACGACCCGAGCAGCTCGCGGTCCTCCTCCTCGGCCGAGACCATCTCGATGACGTAGCCGAGCTCGGACGCGAGGGCACCGAACGTGTCCTCGTCGAGCGACTGCGTCGCCGTGGCCATCTCACCGAGGTGGAACAGCACGGTCACGAGGCTCGCGGGGTTCGCGTCGATCTTGTCGGCGAAGTCGTTGAGCGACGAGCCGTGACGCAGCCGCACGACGGTCGAGCCGTTCCCGCGGGGAACCTGCACGCCGCCGAGCGACGGCGCCTGCATCTGCTCGAACTCCTGGCGCTTCGCGCGCTTCGACTTCCGCCCACGGACCGGGCGACCGCCGGCGCGCCCGAAGGCGCCCTGCGTCGAGCCACGACCGGCGCCACCGCGGCCACCGCCACCGGGACGGCCGGCGAAGCCGCCGCCACCGCCGGGAGCGCCACCACCACCGGGACGACCGCCGAAGCCGCCGCCACGACCGCCGCCACCGCCACCGGGACGACCACCGGGAGCAGGACGCTCACCGGGACGGCCGATCGAGGTGCGGCCGGGCATCATGCCCGGGTTGGGGCGCGGGCCGCCGGGACGCGGCGCGGGACGCGGGCCGCCCGGGCGAGGACCGCCCGAGCGCTCGCCGGACGCCGCCGCCGCACCCTCGGTGCGCTCGGGGTGCGACCCGGGCCGGGGCATGCCCTGGCTCGGGGCGAACGGGTTGTTCCCCGGGCGCGGGGCGCCCGGACGCGGGCCGCCCTGCCGGGGCATGCCCTGGCTGGTCGCGAACGGGTTGTTCCCCGGACGCGGTGCGCCGGGACGCCCGCCCGAGCCACCGGGGCGCGGGGCGGACGCGTTCGTGCCGCCGCCCGGCTTGGGCGAAGCGGTGGGCTTCTGCGCGGGCGCGGGCGTCGGACGCTGCGCCGCGGGAGCCTGGGGTGCCGGAGCCTTCGGGGCCGGCGCCGCGGGCGCGGCGGGTGCCGGAGCCTTCGGGGCCGGCGCGGCCGGCTCGGCGGGGGCCGCGGCCTGCGGAGCCTGCGGAGCCGGCGCGGCCTTGACCTCCGGCTTCGGGGCCGGCTTCGGCGCGGCCGGACGCGCGGCGGGTGCCGCGGGCTTGCTCGCGCCGCCGCCTCCGGCGGGGAAGGCGTCGCGCAGCTTGCGGACCACCGGTGGCTCGATGGTCGAGGATGCCGAGCGGACGAACTCACCGAGCTCCGTCAGCTTGGTCATGATGGTCTTGCTTTCCACCCCGAGCTCCTTCGCGAGCTCGTAGACGCGGACCTTTGCCACAACTCTCCTGTCTCGGCCCGCCCCGGACAGGGAGGACCGTCGTTAGTGCTGGGTGCTCATCGCTGGGTACTCATCGGGTGCCCATCGGCTTCTAACCCGCTTCCTTGTCGACGTGTCGTGCTGGCGGCCCCGTACGGACGGGGCCGTGACGCATGGCTCAGAGGTGCTCTCCCGGACGGGCCTCGATCGCGGCGCGGACCGCGGCGAGGTCGAGGGGCCCGGCGACACGCAGGGCCCGCGGGACGGCCCGCCGGCGTTCCGCCGTCTCGAGGCACCGGGTCGACGCGTGGAGCCACGCACCGCGACCCGGCAGCGACCGCCCGGCGTCCACCACGAGCCGTGGCTCGTCGGTGCCCGCGCCGGACCGGTCGAGGACCAGACGGAGAAGAGCTGACCGCAGGTCGCGCTGCCTGCACCCGACGCACGTGCGGACCGGACCCGATCCCGTGGGAACGGGGTGGGTCGTGGAGTCCGGGGGCATGGTCGAGGTGCGGGCTCGCGGCCCGGTCGATGACAGTCTACCGCGCCGGTCCGTCATCCGTGACCGTCCCACGCCCCGCGGCTACCGGTCGGCAGCGCGAGGACCTGCGGGAGCGGCACCGTCCGACCCCTCCGCCGGGGCGCCGCCCTCGTCCGAACGGATGTCGATGCGCCACCCCGTGAGCTTCGCGGCCAGGCGGGCGTTCTGCCCCTCCTTGCCGATCGCGAGGGAGAGCTGGAAGTCCGGGACGACGACGCGCGCGGCGCGCGCCACCTCGTCGACCACCGTGACCGACGACACACGCGCCGGGGACAGCGCGTTGGCCACGAACTGGGCCGGGTCGTCGCTGTGGTCGACGATGTCGATCTTCTCGCCGTGGAGCTCCGCCATGACCGCGCGCACGCGCGAGCCCATGGGCCCGATGCACGCGCCCTTGGCTCCGAGACCAGGGACGCGCGAGCGGACGGCGACCTTGGTGCGGTGCCCCGCCTCGCGCGCGATGGCCGTGATCTCCACCGAGCCGTCGGCGACCTCGGGGACCTCGAGCTCGAAGAGCTTGCGGACGAGGTTCGGGTGCGTGCGGCTCAACGTGATCTGCGCGCCCTTCATTCCCCGGGCGACCTCGAGCACGTAGGCGCGCAGGCGCTCGCCGTGCACGTACTCCTCCGTCGGGACCTGCTCGTGCGGCGGGAGCACGGCCTCCGTGCCGCCCACGTCCACGAGCACGACGCGCGGGTCGCGGCCCTGCTGGATGACGCCCGCGAGGACCTCGCCCTCCTTGCCGCGGAACGTGCCGAGGATCTGGTCGTCCTCCGCGTCGCGCAGGCGCTGGACGATGACCTGGCGTGCGGTCGAGGTCGCGATGCGCCCGAAGTCGGCGGGCGTGTGATCGAACTCGGGGCCGTACTCGACGGGGCCGCGCGGGGCGTCCTCGTCGTCGGTCTCGGGAGCCGGCAGCTCCTCGCGCGCCCACACCGTCACGTGGCCCGTCTTGCGGTCGAGCTCGACGCGTGCACGGGTGTACGCGTCGGGGGTGCGGTGGTACGCCGAGAGCAGGGCCTGCTCGATCGCGGCGACGAGCACGTCGAGGCTGATGTCCCGCTCGCGCTCCAGCAGGCGCAGCGCGCTCATGTCCACGTCCATCGTCAGGCCTCCTCGTCGTGGTCGGTCGTCTCGTCGGCGGCGCCGTCGAGCTCGGGCAGGTCCGCCTCGAGGGCGCGCTTGAGCTCGACCTGCACCTCGCCGCGCACGACGTCGGCGAGCGGCACCACGCGCTCCGTCACCGCGCCGCGCGCGCCGGGGACGTCGAGGACCAGCTCGGTCTCGACCGCAGAACCGGAGCGCAGGCGCCCCTCGAGCGTGCCGCCGTCGGTCAGGACGAGCCGCACGAGACGGCCGCGGGCGCGCCGGAAGTGGCGCGGCTCGGTGAGCGGACGGTCCGTGCCCGGCGTCGAGACCTCGAGCGTGTACGCGCCGTGGAGCGGGTCCACCGTGTCCAGCGCCGCGGAGATCGGGCGCGTGGCCTCGGCCACCGCGTCCAGGTCGAGGCTGCCCTCGACGTCGTCGGGGAGGTCCAGCACGACGCGCACCACCGAACGGGCACCCGCGCGCGACACCGTGACGTCCTCGAGGTGGAGCCCGGCGTCGCGGACCGCGGGCTCGACCGCCTCGCGGACGCTCTCCCGGAGCGCGTGCGCCGCCGCGTCGCCTCCGGACCCTCTGCCGGACTGACCGCCCGCCTGCCCTGCCATGACTCAGCTCCTGTCCGTGTCCCACGCCGGGTACGCCAGACGACCGGTGTGTTGTTGTCTCGGGTGCTCCGACCCCCGCTCGCGGGACGTCGGAACGGGGACCAGCCTAACGACTCGCGGGCCCCGGACGTGACATCATCGCCCCCGATGACTCCCCACGCGACCGCGGCCGACGCCGCCCCCCGAGCCCGGCGGACCCGTCCCGCGGCCCGTGCCCGCCGTCTGCTCGCGGTGGTCACGGTGCTCGCGACGGGCGTCCTGGCGGCCGGGTGCGGCGTCCGGCTGGACACGCCGCCGCCCACGGAGCCCTCCCCCGACACGGTCGAGGTGCTCCGCTCCGGGGCCGTCGACGACGCGCTCGCGGTCGCCGCGCTGGTGGCGGACGTCACGCCCCGCGTGATCGACCCGACCGCGCTCGCGGTGCTCGGCGAGGCCGCCACGTTCGCCGAGCAGCACGTCGACGCGCTCGGCGGGGTCTACGACTCCGGCCTCGAGGACCCCGCGGAGCCGGAGGGCGACGTCGCGGGCGACGCCGAGACCGGCACCGCGGGGACCGACGCCCCGGGGACGGGCACGGACGCGGCGGGCACGCCCGCCCCCGGCACCGCGACGACGGACGACGTCGTCACCGCGCTCGTGGGCGCGGCCGAGCGCACGGGCGCGGCGGCGGACGCCTCGCCGGACGCGCGGCTCGCGCGGCTCCTCGCGTCGGTCGCCGCCTCGGAGCACGTCTCGGCGCAGCGGCTCGCCGCGGCCACGGGCTCGACGGCCGCGGCGGGCCTCGCCGAGCAGCCGCCCGTCGACGACGCGCCCGGCGGCGTCGGCGCCGCGGACCTCGCGACGCTCGTCGAGGCGGAGGACGCCGCCGGGTACGGCTACGAGGTGCGTGCCGCGCAGTCGGAGGGCGACGTGCGCACCGCCGCGGTCGCGCGCGCCGCCCAGCACCGCGCCCGCGCGCAGGGCTGGGCCCTCGCCGCGGGCACCGACGGGACGCCGCAGGACCCGCGTCGCGTCGCCTACGCGCTGCCCGACGGCACGGACGCGGCCGCGCTCGCGCGCCAGGTCGAGTCGGGGCTCGCGCAGACGTACGCGAGCCTCGTCGCCGCGGCGGCGCCGACGTCCCGGGCCGAGGCCGTCGCGCTCCTCGCGGACGCGTGGGCGAGCGCCGTCGCGTGGGGCGAGGCGCCCGTCGCGTTCCCGGGCCTGCCGGAGCAGACGGCAGGCTGAGCGCGCCCGGCTCGCACGCACGGGCGCGACGCCGACTCCCGCGGGCGGCCTGGTGCACCGACGACCCCGCGCAGCGCGCACCCGGAGCGCCACACCGCACGGCCGTGAGCGCAGCAGAGCGCCCCGGCCCGGAGGTCCGGACCGGGGCGCCCGAGGCTGCGCGGACGGTCAGCCGAGGAGCTCGGCGACCCGGCCCGCGACGTGCTCGACGGCGTCCTCGACGGTGACCTGCGCCGCCTCGCCCGCGCGCGGGCGGACCTCGACGACGCCGTCGGCCAGGCCGCGGCCCACGACGAGCAGGAGCGGCACGCCGAGGAGCTCGGCGTCCTTGAACTTCACGCCGGGCGAGACCTTGGGCCGGTCGTCGTAGATCACCTCGACGCCTCGACCTGAGAGCTCGGTCGCGAGGCGCTCGGCCTCCTCGAACACGCTCGCGTCCTTGCCCGTCGCGACGACGTGCACCTGCGCGGGCGCGACGTGCGCGGGCCACGCGAGCCCGGCGTCGTCGTGGTTCGCCTCCGCGAGCGCCGCGAGGACGCGCGTGACGCCGATCCCGTAGGAGCCCATCGTCACGACGACCTGCTTGCCGTTCTCGTCGAGCACCGTGAGGCCGAGGGCCTGAGCGTACTTGCGGCCGAGCGCGAAGATGTGGCCGATCTCGATGCCGCGCGCGAGCTCGAGCGGGCCCGAGCCGTCGGGCGCGAGGTCGCCCGCGCGCACCTCCGCGGCCTCGACCGTGCCGTCGGCGGCGAAGTCGCGCTCGGCGACGAGGTCGAACACGTGGCGGCCGGGCGCGTTCGCGCCGGTGATCCAGCGCGTGCCGGCGACGACGCGCGGGTCGAGGAGGTAGCGCACCGAGTGCCGCTCGGGGGTCTCCCCCGCCGGCGCGTCGGACGCGCCGTCCGCGGGCGCCTCGCGGCGCGCGTTCGGGCCGAGCACCTGCGGGCCGATGTAGCCCTTGACGAGCTCGGGGTGGGCGGCGAAGTCGGCGTCCGTGGCCGGCTCGACCTCGGCGGGCTCGAACGCCGCGCCGACGCGCTTGAGGTCGACCTCGCGGTCGCCCGGCAGCCCGACGACGACGACCTCGCGGCGGCCGTCCGGGTGCGTCAGCGCGAGCACGACGTTCTTCAGCGTGTCGGCCGCCGTCCACGCGCGGTCCTCGCGGGGGTAGCGCGCGTTCGCGAGCTCGACGAGCGAGGCGATGGTCGGGGTGTCGGGCGTGTCCTCGACGTGCGCGGCCGGGGCGTCGGCGTAGTCGACCGCCTCGGGCACCGGCGTGACCACGGCCTCGACGTTCGCGGCGTAGCCCCCGGGCGAGCGCACGAACGTGTCCTCGCCGATCGCGGTCGGGGTGAGGAACTCCTCGGAGCGCGATCCGCCCATCGCGCCGGACGTGGCGGCGACGATGACGTACTCGAGCCCGAGCCGGTCGAAGATGCGCCGGTACGCCGCGCGCTGCGCCTCGTACGAGCGCTCGAGGCCCTCGTCCGTCGTGTCGAACGAGTACGCGTCCTTCATGACGAACTCGCGCCCGCGGATGAGGCCCGCGCGGGGACGCGCCTCGTCGCGGTACTTCGTCTGGATCTGGTAGATCGTCAGCGGCAGGTCCTTGTACGACGAGTACAGGTCCTTGACGAGGAGCGTGAACATCTCCTCGTGGGTGGGCGCGAGGAGGTAGTCGCCGTCCTTGCGGTCCTTGAGGCGGAAGATGTTCGGCCCGTACTCCGTCCAGCGGCCCGTCGCCTCGTACGGCTCCTTGGGCAGCAGCGCCGGGAAGTGCACCTCCTGCGCGCCCGCGGCCGCCATCTCCTCGCGGACCACGTCCTCGACCTTGCGCAGCACGCGCAGGCCGAGCGGGAGCCAGGTGTAGATGCCGGGGGCGGCGCGACGGATGTAGCCCGCCCGCACGAGGAGCCGGTGGCTCGCGACCTCGGCGTCGGCCGGGTCCTCGCGCAGCGTCCGGACGAACAGGGTGGACAGGCGCAGGAGGTCGGCGCCCCGGACGCGGGTGGAGGCCGCGGCGGGCGCGCCGGACGTGACGGAAGACATGCGCCCCACCCTACCGGCGGGGAGGATGTCCCCATGCCCGAGCTGCCCGAGGTCGAGGCCCTCGTCCGGTTCCTCGACGACCGCGCGACCGGCCGAACGGTCGTGGCCGCGGACGTCGCGCAGATCGCCGCGCTCAAGACGTTCGACCCGCCGATCTCGGCCCTGGTGGGGCGGGTCGTCACGGGCGCCCGACGGCACGGCAAGTGGCTCGACCTCGTGCTCGCCGAGGCCGCCGACGGGACCGGTGCGCCCGGGCCCGACGCCGAGGTCCACCTCGTGTTCCACCTCGCCCGGGGCGGGTGGCTGCGCTGGTCCGAGAAGGCCCCGACGACGCCCGTCCGCCCGCGCCTCGGCGGCAGCGGCGGCGGGAAGGCCGCGGTGCTCGCGCTGCGCGTGCGGTTCGACGACGGCTCCGGGTTCGACCTCACGGAGGCCGGGACGCGCAAACGGCTCGCGGTGCACGTCGTGCGGCACCCGGAGGAGGTCCGGGCGATCGACACGCTGGGCGTGGAGCCGCTCGACCCGGCCTTCACGCCCGAGGCGCTCGGGGCGCTCATGGCGGCGCGCAACCAGCAGGTGAAGGGGCTGCTGCGCGACCAGTCGTCGATCGCCGGGATCGGGAACGCCTACTCCGACGACATCCTGCACGCGGCGCGCACGAGCCCGTTCAAGCTCACGCGCTCGTTCACGCCCGACGAGGTCGCGCGCGTGCACGCCGCCGTGGGCGAGGTGCTCGCCGAGGCCGTGGCGGCGGCGTCGGGCAAGCCGGCCGCCGAGCTCAAGGACGCGAAGCGCGCGGGGATGCGCGTGCACGGGCGTACGGGCCTGCCCTGCCCCGTGTGCGGCGACACCGTGCGCGAGGTGAGCTTCGCCGACCGCAGCCTCCAGTACTGCCCGACGTGCCAGACCGGGGGCCAGGTCCTCGCCGACCGGCGGATGTCGCGCCTGCTCAAGTGAGGACCCGCCGGGCGGGGCACGCGCTCCGGGGCGGGCGTCGTCAGAACAGCACGGTCGCGTAGGTCCCGACCTGCTCGAACCCGACCCGGCGGTACGTCGCGAGCGCGGCCGCGTTGTAGTCGTTGACGTACAGCGACACCACGGGAGGCGCCGCACCGCGCGCCGCGTCCGCGGGCCCGGGCTCGCGCGCGAGACGCACGACGGCGGCCATCCCCGGAGCGGCGATCCCCTGCCCGCGGTACCGCGGGTCGACCCACACGCCCTGCACCTGCGCGACGCGCGGAGTGACCGCGCCGAGCTCCGCCTTGAAGACCACGTGCGGCGAGCGGCCGGGCTCCGCGGCCATGCGGACGAAGGACCGGCCCGCGAGCACGAGCGAACGGACGCGCTCCTCGTACGCGCGGCCCCCTCCCTCGACCGGCGAGTAACCGACCTCCTCGGTGAACATGCGCACGCACGCGGGCAGCACCACGGGGACCTCCGCCGGGACGGAGCGGCGCACGTGCGGGTCGGGCTCGACGTCCGGGTCGCGGTCGATCGCGAGCGACGGCTGGTTGGCCCGGATCTCGCGCGGCGCCGGCCAGTGCGGGGCGAGCAGGTCCCACAGGGCCAGGACGGCGTCGCGCTCGCCCACGACCGACGACGACCGCCGCCCCGCGTGCCGTGCGAGCGCGGCGAACGCGGCGACCGCCGTGCGGGCGCGGTCGGCATCGAGCGACGCCGGGACGACCGGCACGAGGTTCGCCCCGGCCCAGCACACCGCCTCGAGCGGACCGACGGCGGGGAAGCCCCAGGCCTGGCCGCCCGCGGCGTGCAGGCCGGCGTGCTGCGCGACGGCGAGCCGCGCCGCCGCGAGCGTCGACGCGACCGGGTCGCCCGCGCACACCGCGAGCGCCTCGGGGACGTCCGCGTCGGAGAGCACGCGGGCCCGCTCGGCCGCGTCGTCGCCCGACCCGGCGCGCGCCCGTGGCCGCAGTGCCGGGACGGACGGGCGCCAGCGGCTCACGAGGGCGTCAGCCGACCGTGACGACCGGCGGACCGGCCTGCGCGTCGTTCTCCGGCGTCATGGTCTCCGCGATGCGCAGCGCCTCCTCGATGAGGGTCTCGACGATGAGCGACTCGGGGACCGTCTTGACGACCTCGCCCTTGACGAAGATCTGCCCCTTGCCGTTGCCCGACGCGACGCCGAGGTCCGCCTCGCGCGCCTCGCCCGGGCCGTTGACGACGCAGCCCATGACGGCGACGCGCAGGGGCACCTCCATGCCCTCGAGCCCGGCCGTGACCTTCTCCGCGAGCGTGTACACGTCCACCTGGGCGCGGCCGCACGACGGGCAGGAGACGATCTCGAGCTTGCGGGGGCGCAGGTTGAGCGCCTGGAGGATCTGGTTGCCGACCTTGACCTCCTCGACCGGGGGCGCGGACAGCGAGACGCGGATCGTGTCGCCGATGCCCTTGCTCAGCAGCGCGCCGAACGCCGTGGCCGACTTGATCGTGCCCTGGAACGCGGGGCCGGCCTCGGTCACGCCGAGGTGCAGCGGCCAGTCCCCCGCCTCCGCGAGCAGCTCGTACGCGCGCACCATGACGACCGGGTCGTTGTGCTTCACCGAGATCTTGAAGTCGTGGAAGCCGTGCTCCTCGAACAGCGACGCCTCCCACACGGCCGACTCGACCAGCGCCTCGGGCGTCGCCTTGCCGTACTTCGCGAGCAGGCGCGGGTCGAGGGAGCCGGCGTTCACGCCGATGCGCAGGGACACGCCCGCGTCGGACGCCGCCTTCGCGATCTCCTTGACCTGGTCGTCGAACTTGCGGATGTTGCCCGGGTTCACGCGCACCGCGGCGCAGCCCGCGTCGATCGCGGCGAACACGTACTTGGGCTGGAAGTGGATGTCGGCGATCACCGGGATCTGCGACTTCTTCGCGATCGCCGGCAGCGCGAGCGCGTCGTCCGCGCTCGGCACCGCGACGCGCACGATGTCGCAGCCCGACGCCGTGAGCTCCGCGATCTGCTGGAGGGTGGCGTTGATGTCCGTCGTCGGCGTCGTCGTCATGGACTGGACGCTGATCGGCGCGTCGCCGCCGACGTCCACCTTGCCGACCTTGATCTTGCGGCTCTTGCGGCGCGGCGCGAGGACCGGCGGCGGCGCGGCAGGCATTCCGAGACTGATGGGTACGCTCACGCCCCTAGTATCCCCCGACGACCGTCCGACGCCGCACGTCGGACCTGTCCGGGTCGTCACCTTCCCGCTCGGTCCAGCACATCTTCGCGGCCCCTCCACGCGCGCCACGCCGAGGTAGGGCCAGCGGTCGCGAGAGAGAGCCCGCCGCACGCTACGTCGCGACCGGGGATTCCCCCTCTCGGACGGCTCGCGGACTACGTCAGGCGGACGGGGTCGACGATGTCGGCGAGGATGAGGAGAGCGCCGACGCCGACGAGGACGACGAACATGACGTACGCGACGGGCATCATGCGCGCGAGGTCCGCCGGGCCGGGGCGCGGGAGCCCGCGGACGCGCGCCACCGTGCGCTTGGCCCCCTCGTAGAGGGCGTTGACGACGTGACCGCCGTCGAGCGGCAGGAGCGGGATGAGGTTGAAGACGAACAGCGCGACGTTGAGCGCCCCGAGCAGGAGCAGCATCTGGACGAGGCGGTCAAGGACCGGGTTGTCCGCGCCCGCGACGTCGACCGCGACACGCCCGACGCCGACGACGCTCATGACCGAGTCCTGCTCGCGCGGGGCGTCGGTGAACGCGGCCTCCGCGGCCTCGTAGACCTTGACGGGCAGGGTCGCGATGATCCCCACCGTGCCGCTGACCTGCTGCCACGTGGCATCGAGAGCGTTCCCCACGGTGCCTCGCGCGCGCTCCTGCACGGGGACGAAGCCGACGGCCCCCGCCGGCTCGGTCACCGGCCGGCCCTCGTCGTCGACCACGGGGGCGCCGTCGTCGCCGATGACCTGGCGCTGCACCTCGGCGGGCGTGATCGTCAGATCGACACGCTCACCGTCGCGCTCGACGACCATCGGGACCGTCTCGTCGGCCGACCCACGGATGAGGCCTGAGAGCTGCTCCCACGAGGTCACGTCCTGGCCGTCGTATGCGACGACCGTGTCGCCGGCCTCGAGCCCGGCGGCGAGCGCGGGGGACGCGTCCGCGCCCTCGGCGCACTGCGTCTCCTCGGTGGTGATGCTCGTGGCGAGGCAGGGGTTGACGCTCGCGACCGTCGTCGTGACGGCGCCGCCGGGCAGGCCGATGCCGACGAACACGACGAGGAAGAGCACGGCCGCGATGACGAGGTTCATGAAGGGGCCGCCGAGCATGACGACGACCTTCTTGGGCGCGGAGAGGTTGTAGAACGCGCGGTGCTCCTCGCCCGGCCGGATCTCCTCCGTGCTGGCGTCCCGCGCGTCGGCCACGACCTGGGAGAAGAACCCGCTGCCGCGGGGGCGGGCGCCCGCGGGCGCGGGCGGGTACATGCCCACGAGGCGCACGTAGCCGCCGAGCGGGATCGCCTTGAGGCCGTACTCGGTCTCGCCCTTGGTGCGCGACCACAGGGTCGGACCGAAGCCGACCATGTACTGGCTCACGCGGACGCCGAACTTCTTCGCGGGCACCATGTGCCCGACCTCGTGCAGCGCGATCGAGACGACGATCCCGACCACGATCACCAGGATGCCGATCAGCGTGGCCATCGTTCCCTCTGCTCCCTCTCGACGTCAAGGGCGGTCGTCCCGCCCCGACGGTTGCTCGTCACCGGCGGTCCAGCAGCTCGTGGGCTCGCGCGCGCGCCCAGGTCTCCGCCTCCGCCAGGTGCTCCAACGTCAGCGCGTCCGCGGGGGTTCCGTCGTGCGCCGCGAGCACGCGCTCGACCGTCGCCACGATGTCACCGAAACCTGCGCGTCCGCTGAGGAACGCCGCGACGGCCTCCTCGTTCGCCGCGTTGTACACCGCCGGGTGCGTGGCGCTCGCCGCCACGGCCGCGCGCGCGAGCCTCACCGCGGGGAACGCCGCGTCGTCGAGCGGCTCGAACGTCCACGACGTCGCGGCGGACCAGTCGCACGGCGGCGTCACGGGGTCGAGCCGGTCGGGCCACGACAGCCCGAGCGCGATGGGCAGGCGCATGTCCGGCGGCGACGCCTGCGCGATCGTCGAGCCGTCGACGAACTCGACCATGGAGTGCACGACGGACTGCGGGTGCACGACGACCGTGATGTCGTCGGCCGGGACGTCGAAGAGCAGGTGCGCCTCGATGAGCTCGAGACCCTTGTTCATGAGGCTCGCGGAGTTCACGGTGACGACCGGACCCATGGCCCAGGTGGGGTGCGCGAGCGCCTGGTCGACGGTCGCGGCCTTGACCGCGTCGGCCGCCCAGCCGCGGAACGGGCCGCCCGAGGCGGTGAGGATCAGCCGGCGCACCTCCGGTCGCGTCCCGGACCGCAGGCACTGGGCGATGGCCGAGTGCTCGGAGTCCACCGGGACGATCTGGTCCGGGCGCTGCTGGGCCGCGTGGACGAGCGCTCCCCCGGCGACGAGCGACTCCTTGTTCGCGAGGGCGAGCGTCGACCCGGCGCGCAGCGCGGCGAGCGTCGGGCCGAGGCCCACCGACCCCGTGACCCCGTTGAGGACGACGTCGCTCCCCCGCGCCGCGAGCTCGGCCGCGGCGTCGGGTCCGGCGAGCACCTCGGGGACGTCCGCACGGCCGGCGCAGGCCGCCGACAGCGCCTCGGCCAGGTCCGCCGCGCGGGTCGCGTCCGCCACGCCGACCGCGCGCACGCCCAGGTCGGCGGCCTGGCGCGCCAGCAGGTCCACGTCGCTCCCGCCTGCCGAGAGCGCCTCGACCCGGAACCGGTCGGGGTGGGCCCGGACGACGTCGATCGCCTGCGTGCCGATCGACCCGGTCGAGCCGAGGATCGTCACGGTGCGCGGGGTGGGTGCAGGTCCGTCGGGCATGGTTCCCATCCTTCCAGGCCGCGGGCGGTGCACCGCACCGGGACGTCGTGCGGTCAGCGCGGCGCCGTCCACTCGAGCGTGCACCGGAAGAACAGCCGACGGCGCACGCGCGCGCCCGGCAGCAGCGCCCGGGCCGCGCGGGCGACCTCGTCCACGGTGTGCCGCGGGTCCCGGACGGGCATGCCCGGCGCGTCGGGCCCGGGGTCGTCGGGTCGGGCGCGGCGCGGGTGCTTCACGAGGCCCACGAGCGGGTTGAGGAGCGCGGACGCGACGTCGACGGCGAGGTCCCGGGGCGTGGCGACGCGGGCGAGCCCCACGACCAGCAGACAGCCGCCCGGCGCGAGGAGGTCCCGCGCGTGCCGGAGCGCCTCGTCGAGCTCGAGATGGTGCAGCACCGCGACCATCGTCACCGCGTCGTACCCGCGGTGCTCCGGGGAACCGGTCCCCGGCCCGGGCGTCCCGCCCGGCGAGCGGACGTCGTCGGGCGAGCGGACGTCGCCGAACCGGAGCCGGCGCACCGTCACGGCGGGGTCGGCAGCGTGCAGCGCCCGGGCCTGCGCGACCATGCCCGCGTCGGCGTCGATCCCGTGCACCTCGGCGGCCCGGGCCCGCAGCCGGCCCAGGAGCACGCCGGCGCCGCAGCCGACGTCGAGCACGACGCGGGCGTCGTGCGGCACGCGCCGCACGACCCAGCCGTGGAAGTGCTCGTTGTGGTTCCAGGGGTGGCGGGCGTTGAACGTCGCGAGCGACGCGACCGCGCGCCGCAGCGGACGGATCGGCGTCGCCCGGGGGTCGAGGCTCACGCGCGGCGGGGCGTCGTCACTCGACGCCGAGCAGCACCTCGATGGCGCGCGCGAAGAACGCGTCGACCGGACCCTCCGCGTAGCCGTCGCGCCCGCGCGCCCGGCCGAACGTCGCGGACCGGATCTCGGCCGCCGTGATCGGGACCTGGCGGTCGAAGTAGGCGACGAGCCGGTCGCACAGGTCGTCGACGTCGTCGATGTCGTAGGCCGGCTTGCCGCGCTCCGCGAGCGCGAACTTCTCGCCGTCGGGACGACCGAGGCGCCCGTAGAGCGTCCGCGCGCGCTCGGCGAGCGCGTTCATCCACGCCTGCTGCCCGTGCGCCGCGACGTACTCGGCCCGCTGGCGCGCGATGAACGCGCCCTCGAGCCGGTCGAGGGCGGCGTCGACCTCGTGCGTGTCGTAGCCGCCACGGACCAGGTCGAAGACCGACGCCTGGATCTCGGTGCTCGTGAGCCGCTCCGACACCCGGCCCTCGTAGACGTCACGAGCGTGCTCGAAGAAGTCGTCGACCTCCTCGGGGTCGTACCCGTTCCGGGTCTTCGACACCGTGGTGAACAGCGAACTCACTCGTCCTCCTCTGCAGCGAGCTGCCCGCAGGCGCCGTCGATGTCGCTGCCGCGGGTGTCACGGATCGTCGTCGGGATCCCGTGACCGCGCAATCGTGCCACGAACTCCGCCTCGACGGCAGGGTCGCTGGCCGTCCAGATCGATCCGGGCGTCGGGTTGAGCGGGATCGGGTTGACGTGGACCCAGCCGCGGCCGCGCGCGTTGAGCTTCTCGCCCAGGAGGTCGGCGCGCCACGCGTGGTCGTTCATGTCCTTGATGAGCGCGTACTCGATGCTCACGCGGCGGCCCGTAACCTCGAAGTAGTGCCGGGCCGCGTCGAGCGTCTCGTCGACGCTCCACCGGGTGTTGATCGGCACGAGCTCGCTGCGCAGGTCGTCGTCCGGGGCGTGCAGCGACAGCGCGAGGGTCACCGGGATCCCCTCGTCGGCGAGCTTGCGCATCGCGGGCACGAGCCCGACCGTCGACACCGTGATGTTGCGAGCGGACATCCCGAGCCCGTCGGGCGCGGGGGCGACCAGACGGCGCACCGTGCCCATGACGGCCTTGTAGTTCGCGAGCGGCTCGCCCATGCCCATGAACACGAGGTTGTTGAGGCGCGCCGGGCCGCCCGGGATCTCGCCGTCCGCGAGCGACCGGGCCGCGGAGCGCACCTGCTCGACGATCTCCGCGACCGAGAGGTTGCGCGTCAGGCCGAGCTGCCCCGTCGCGCAGAACGGGCACGCCATGCCGCAGCCCGCCTGGCTCGACACGCACAGGGTCGAGCGCTGCGGGTAGCGCATGAGGACCGACTCGACCTTCGCGCCGTCGAAGAGGTGCCACAGCGTCTTCACGGTCGTGCCGCCGTCGGCCTCCATGCGCCGCGCCGCCGTGAGCAGCGGCGGGAAGAGCGCCTCGGCGAGCACGTCGCGGGTCGCCTTCGGCAGGTCCGTCATCGCCTCGGGGTCGCGCGTGAGGTGCGCGTAGTAGTGCGTCGCGAGCTGCTTGGCGCGGAACGGCTTCTCGCCGAGCTCGACGACGACGTCCCGCACCTCCTCGGGCGCGAGGTCGGCGAAGTGGCGCGGCGGCTTGCCGCGGCGCGGGGCCGACATGACCAGCGGCAGCGGCTTCGACTCCGCGGACGGGCGGACGGAACGGACGGTCATGAGGAGGTCCAAGCGTGGGGGGCGGTGCGGACGGGTGCGCCGCGCCGTGAGCCGGGCCGTCAGGCGGCCAGGGCGAGCAGCACGTACACGAACGGGGCGGTGAGGAGCATGGAGTCGAGCCGGTCGAGGATGCCTCCGTGGCCGGGCAGGAGCGACCCCATGTCCTTCAATTCTAGGTCCCGCTTGATCATGGACTCGGCGAGGTCGCCGATCGTCGCCGTGAGCGGCGCCAGGACGCCCAGCGCGACGCCGAGCAGCGGGCTCGCGCCGAGCCCCACCACCGCGCCGACGACCCCGACGGCGGTCGCCAGCACGAACGACCCGGCGAGCCCCTCCCACGACTTCTTGGGGCTGACGGACGGGGCGAGCGGGTGCCGTCCGAACAGGACGCCCGCGACGTACCCGCCGACGTCGTTCGCCACCGCCAGCAGGATGAAGAGCAGGACCCGCACGCGCCCGTCCGGTGCGGCGAGCATGAGCATGACGAATCCCGCCATGAACGGCAGGTACGCCGCCGCGAAGGTCGCGGCGGCGGCGTCGCGCACGGCGGCCGTGCCCGACCCGTCGATCACGCGCCAGACCACCGCCCCCGCCACGGTGAGCATGAAAGAGACGAGCAGCGCCTCGGGCCCCGAGTAGTACGAGGAGACGAGGATGCC
Organism: Cellulosimicrobium funkei; assembly: GCF_900155925.1. Taxonomy (NCBI): domain Bacteria; kingdom Bacillati; phylum Actinomycetota; class Actinomycetes; order Micrococcales; family Promicromonosporaceae; genus Cellulosimicrobium; species Cellulosimicrobium funkei. Next base: position 65,523 of record NZ_FTMI01000008.1, on the reverse strand, counting down.
GACCGTGCCCACGAGGAGCGGGAGCAGCGGGAGGTGCAGGTCGCGGCGCCGGAACGCCTGGGCGAGCTCCCACAGCGCCGCGCCCACCGCGACGGTCGCGAGCAGCACGAAGAGCTCGGGCCGGAAGGCGAGGCTGACCGCGACGAGCGCGAGCAGGCCGAGGCCCACCGCGATCGCCACGGGGAGGTTGCGGCCCGCCTTGGGTGCGCGCGCCGCGGTCGTGCCTTCGCCTGCGGACGTCGAGGAGGTGTCGGTCATCGGTGCGTGGAGGAGCTCGCCGGACGAGGTGCTCAGACCTCGAGCAGCTCGCTCTCCTTGCCCGCGAGCAGCGCGTCGACCTGGTCGACGTGCGCCTTCGTGAGGACCTCGAGCTCCTTCTCGGCGCGCGCGACCTCGTCCTCGCCGGCCTCGCCGTCGCGCGCGATACGGTCCAGCTCCTCCTTCGCCCGACGGCGGACGTTGCGGATCGCGACGCGTGAGTCCTCCGCCTTCGACTTCGCGAGCTTCACGAAGTCACGACGACGCTCCTCCGTGAGGGCGGGCAGGACGACCCGGACGACGTTGCCGTCGTTCGAGGGGTTCACCCCGAGGTCGGAGTCGCGCAGCGCCTTCTCGACCGCGGTCATCGAGCTCTTGTCGAACGGCGAGACGAGGATCGTGCGCGCCTCGGTCACCGTGAACGACGCGAGCTGCTGCAGCGGGGTCGGGGCGCCGTAGTAGTCGACCGTGATCTTGTTGAACATCGCGGCGTTCGCACGGCCCGTGCGGATCGCGGCGAAGTCCTCCTTGGCCACCTCGACGGCCTTGTCCATCTTCTCCTCGGCCTCGAGGAGGGTCTCGTCGATCACCAGTGCTCCTTCGTCGTTCGTCGTGGGTCGGTCCGTGCGGTCGTGGCCGGGGTCACCGGCCTGGTCGCACCGGTGTCAGTCGGTCGTGACCAGTGTGCCAATATTCTCGCCGACCAGGGCGCGCGTGACGTTCCCCGGCTCGCTCATGCCGAACACGCGCATGCGCACGTCGTTGTCCCGGCACAGGCTCAGCGCCGTCGCGTCCATGACCCCGAGGTCGTTGACGAGCGCGTCGGTGTACGTGAGGTGGTCGAGCTTGGTGGCCGACGGGTCCGTGCGCGGGTCCGCCGTGTAGACGCCGTCCACGCCGTTCTTGCCCATGAGGACCTCCTGGCAGTGCGTCTCGAGGGCGCGCTGCACGGAGACCGTGTCGGTCGAGAAGTACGGCATCCCGGCGCCGGCGCCGAAGATGACGACGCGGCCCTTCTCGAGGTGCCGGATCGCGCGCAGCGGGATGTACGGCTCGGCGACCTGGCCCATCGCGATGGCGGTCTGCACGCGCGTCTTCACCCCGGCCTGCTCGAGGAAGTCCTGGAGCGCGAGGCAGTTCATGACCGTGCCCAGCATGCCCATGTAGTCGGCACGCGCGCGGTCGAGCCCGCGCTGGGAGAGCTCCGCCCCGCGGAAGAAGTTGCCGCCACCGACCACGATGGCGACCTGGACGCCCTGCTCGACCGCGGCCGCGATCTCCTGGGAGACGCGCTGGACGACGTCGGGCGCGAGGCCGATCTGCCCGCCGCCGAACGTCTCGCCCGACAGCTTGAGGAGCACCCGCCGGTGCTCGGTCCCCGTCCGGGGCTCGGTCTGCTCGCCTGCCGTCACTGTCGACACCTGTCCTTCGTCCTGGCCCGGTGGGGCGGGGTGGTCCTGCTCCGCCGTCGTCCACCTGATGGTGCGGCACGTCGGCGGTCGTCGCGCGCCCGGGCCTGGCCCGGGTGCGCGGTCGGCCCGGACCCGCCGTCCACGAGACGACGGGGCCGGGCCGACGGGGGCGTCAGGCGCCGACGCGGTAGCGCACGAACTCCGTGATGGTGCCGCCGGCCTCGGAGACGACCTGGCCGACCGTCTTCTTCGGGTCCTTCGCGAGCGGCTGGTCGACGAGGACGACGTCCTTGAAGAAGCCGTTGAGGCGACCCTCGACGATCTTCGGCAGCGCGGCCTCGGGCTTGCCCTCGTTGCGCGAGGTCTCCTCGGCGATGCGGCGCTCGTTCTCGACCGTCTCGGCCGGGACCTCGTCGCGCGAGAGGTACGTCGGGGACATCGCGGCGACGTGCTGCGCGACGTCCTTCGCGACGGCCTCGCCCGCGGCGTCCGTGGCGACGACGACGCCGATCGACGGCGGCAGGTCGCGCGCGGTGCGGTGGAGGTACGCGGTGACGCGCTCGCCCGCGACGCGGGTCACGCGGCGCAGGACGATCTTCTCGCCGAGCGTCGCGGCCTGGTTGTCGATGACCTGCTGGACGGTCTCGCCGTCCGCGTCCGCGGCGAGCGCCGCGTCCGCGTCGCGCGCACCGGCCTCGGCCGCGGCCTTGAGCACGCGGTCCGCGAGGGAGATGAACGTGTCGTTCTTCGCGACGAAGTCCGTCTCGGAGTTGAGCTCGATGAGCGTCGCGACCTGGCCACCCTCGGTGTCGCGGATGTCGACGGCGACGAGGCCCTCGGAGGTCGAGCGGCCCTCGCGCTTGGCGACGCCCTTCAGACCCTTCACACGGATGATCTCGAGCGCCTTGTCCGCGTCGCCGCCCGCCTCGTCGAGAGCCTTCTTGACGTCGAGCATGCCGGCGCCGGTGCGCTCGCGCAGGGCCTTGATGTCAGCGGCGGTGTAGTTCGCCATGGTGGTTCCTCACTCGTGGTTCGTCACGGGTACTTCGTCACAAGCGACGTGCTGGCGGCACCGCGTGGGTGCCCGGTACGCCGGTGGTACGGCACGGGGTGCGCGACGGTCGCCCGTCGCGCACCCCGGGACGTCACTTGGTCTCGTCGGCCTCGGCGTCGGCGACCACGGCCTCGGCGTCCGCGACGACGGCAGCCTCGGCGGCGGCCTCCTCGACGACCTCGGCGGTGGCGTCACCCGGCTCCTCGGCGGCGACCTCGGCGGCAGCCTCGGCCACGCCCTCGGCCGCGGCGGCCTCGACGTTCGCCTCGGCGGCCTTCTCGTCCGCCTCGAGCTGCTGCTCGGCGCCGGCGAGGAGCTCGCGCTCCCACTCGGCCAGCGGCTCGGCGGAGGCGCCCGCCTCGGCCTCGGCGCCCGAACGGCCCGAGTGACGCTGGAGCAGACCCTCGGCGACGGCGTCCGCGATGACCCGCGTGAGCAGCGTCACGGAGCGGATCGCGTCGTCGTTGCCCGGGATCTTGTAGTCCACGACGTCCGGGTCGCAGTTCGTGTCGAGGATCGCGACGATCGGGATGTGGAGCTTGCGCGCCTCGTCGACCGCGAGGTGCTCCTTGTTCGTGTCGACGATCCACACGGCGGAGGGGACCTTCGCCATGTCGCGGATGCCGCCGAGCGTGCGGGCGAGCTTGTCCTTCTCGCGACGCAGGACGAGGAGCTCCTTCTTCGTGAGCGCCGAGCCGGCGACGTCGTCGAAGTCGATCTCCTCGAGCTCCTTGAGGCGCTGGAGACGCTTGTGCACCGTGGTGAAGTTGGTGAGCATGCCGCCGAGCCAGCGGTGGTTCACGTAGGGCATCCCGACGCGCGCGGCCTGCTCGGCCACGGGCTCCTGGGCCTGCTTCTTGGTGCCGACGAAGAGGATGGAGCCGCCGTGCGCGACGGTCTCCTTGACGAACTCGTACGCGCGGTCGATGTACGACAGCGACTGCTGGAGGTCGACGATGTAGATGCCGTTGCGCTCGGTGAAGATGAAGCGCTTCATCTTCGGGTTCCAACGGCGGGTCTGGTGCCCGAAGTGGACACCGCTCTCGAGGAGCTGGCGCATGGTCACGACGGCCATGACACGTCCTTTCGCCGTGCGGCCCGGGATCCACCCGGTGCGCGCACGCTTCTGGCGGTCCCTCCCGTGGGACGGACCGCGGTGCGGTTGTCGGTGACGACCCTGGTGGTCGCACCCCTGGCGCCACCCGTGCCGACGCCTGCGACGCACCGTGGACGGTGCGAGCAGGACCGACGCCGGACGCGGCCCCACCCCGACCCGGACGAACCGGGAGACGAGGGCGAGGACGTGACGCGCGAAGTCGACCGGCTCCGTCCTCGGCCGAGGTGGTCCCTCGGGCCGGGCACGGCGAACGCGCCGGTCGCAGCGGCAAGTCTACCCGACGGCAGGGCCGACCACAGCCGCCGTCGTGCGCCGTCGCGCGGGCCGCTCGTCCACAGCCGAGCCCGACGCGTCCGCGCCCGTCGGCGTGACTCCGGCACCCTGACCCCGTGACCCTCGACCGCGCTCGACTCCCGTCCGCTCACCCGCCCGCCCGCCGTGCGGTCCGTCTCGCCGACGGGCCGTCCGGCCGCACGACCGATCACCTGCCCGGGCACCCGGCCGTCGGGCAGTCTGGCGGCACGACCACGCGTCCTGCCCGGTTCCGCGGAGCCGTCCTCGTGCTCGGCGCGCTCGTGGTCCTCGCCGCACCCGTGGCAGGAGCGGCGTCGACTCCCGGGCCTGGGCAGGGAGCCGCGTCGCGCGGGTGGGTTCCCCCGCTCGACCGGGAGGTCGCCGACCTGGACGTGCTCGCGCCGTTCGACCCGCCGGAGCACGACTGGCTGCCGGGGCACCGGGGCGTCGACCTCGCGGCCGCCCCCGCGGAGACCGTCCGCTCCCCCGCCCCTGGCGTGGTCTCGTTCACCGGGCCCGTCGCGGGGCGCGACGTGGTCGTCGTCCTGCACGACGACGGGCTGCGCACCTCCCTCGAGCCCGTGACGGCGTCGGTCGGGCGCGGCGAGCGCGTGACGTCCGGGTCTGTGCTCGGCACGGTGCAGGCCGCGGAGAGCGCCGCGGGAAGCCACTGCGCCGCCACGTGCGTGCACTGGGGCGTGCGACGCGGCGAGCGCTACCTCGACCCGCTGGCTCTCCTCGGCGACCGGCCGCCGATCGTGCTGCTTCCCCTCGGGGAGGGCTGACCGCGCGGGCCGCGGCGGGTCACGGCGGATCACGGCGGACCACGGCGGACCACGGCGGACCACGGCGGACCACGGCGGACCACGGCCAGCGTCAGGCGCGCGGGAACGCCTGCTCGAACGAGGTGCGCAGCCGCTCCGCGGTCACGTGCGTGTAGCGCTGCGTCGTCGCGAGCGAGGAGTGCCCGAGGATCTCCTGCACGCTGCGCAGGTCCGAGCCCCCGGCGAGGAGGTGCGTCGCGGCGCTGTGCCGCAGGTCGTGAGGGGCGACGTCGTCGACGCCCGCCGCCGCGGCGAGGCGGTGCACCGCCTCGCGGACCTGCCGCTGCCCCCAGCGTCCCCCGCGGTCGCCTAGCAGGAGCGCGGGGCCCGAGCGCGCGGTGACGAGGGCGGGCCGGCCCACGTCGAGCCAGCGGGTCACCGCCCGCGCCGCCGGCACGCCGAACGGCACGACGCGCTCCTTGTCGCCCTTCCCGAGCACGCGCACCACGCGCTGCGCGAGGTCCACGTCGTCGACGTCGACCCCCGCGAGCTCGCCGACTCGGATCCCTGCCCCGTAGAGGAGCTCGACGGCGGCCCACTCGCGCAACCGGGCCGGCTCACCCTCGACGGCGGCCTCGCGCGCGTCGTCGAGCAGGCGCGCCGCCGCGTCGACCGCGAGGACGGTCGGCAGGGTGCGGGGCACGCGCGGGCTCGCGAGCCGCGCCGCCGGGTCGGAGTCGACACGCCCCGTACGCCGCGCCCAGTCGAAGAACGCCCGCGCCGCCGCGCCGCGCCGGGCGAGGGTCGCCCGGGCCAGCCCGCGCTCCGACTGCGTGGTGAGCCACGCACGCAGCGCGGCGAGGTCGACGTCGCGCGGTGCCGCCGCGCCGTGGCGGACGGCGTGCCGCAGCAACGACTCGACGTCGCCGGTGTAGGCGCGGACCGTGTGCGCCGACGTCCCCTGCGCCACCTCGAGGTGCACCGCGAAGTCCGCGAGCGCCGCACGCATCGCCTCGGGCAGCGCGACGGCGGGTTCCGCGACGCGCTCGTCCGCGGGGTGCTCCTCGGAGGTGTCTGCTCGTGTCACGCCCCCAGTCTCGCGCGCGGCGAGCCCTGGCCCGGGGAGGCGCTCCGCTCTGCTCGCCGCTCAGGGCCCACGCACGCTCAGCGCACCTCGCACGGCCCATGACTCATGGCTCACGCACGCGCCGCCAGCCGACGGGCGACCGCTCGGCGAGCCCCCGGGCCTCGAGCCTCCCCAGCGCACCGACCACGTCCGCCACGGCAAGACCCGCGGCGCGGGCCATCGCCTCGGTCGAGGCTCCCGCACGCAGCGGGAGCGCGTCCCACGTGCGCGTCTCGACGGGGTCCAGGTCGTCGTACGGGGCGTCGTGGGGTGCTCGCCACGAGGTCGCGGCGGGAGCGGCGGGCGCCGCGTCGCGCGCGAGGTCGCCCGCGAGCTCGACGACCTCGTCCGCGTCGGTGACGCACACCGCCACGCCGTCGCGCAGGAGCCGGTGGCACCCGGTCGACGCCATCGACGTCACGGGGCCCGGCACGGCACCGACCGGCCGGGAGAGCTCCGCGGCGCGCGACGCCGTGCTCAGCGAGCCCGAGCGCCAGGCCGCCTCGACGACGACCGTCGCCCGCGCGAACGCCGCGATGAGCCGGTTGCGCAACAGGAACCGCACCCGGCTCGGGACGGACCCGGGCGGGACCTCCGAGACGACCGCGCCGCCCGACTCGACGACCGAGCGGAGCAGCTCGACGTTCCCGGCCGGGTAGAACCGGTCCACGCCCCCCGCGAGGAACGCGACCGTCGGTCCGCCCGAGAGGATCGCCGCCCGGTGCGCCGCCGCGTCGATCCCGTACGCGCCTCCGGACACGACGGTGAACCCTCGCGCCGCGAGGCCCGCTGCGATCTCGCCCGTCACGCGGCGGCCGTAGTCGGTGCAGGCGCGGGCGCCGACCACCGCGACCGAGCGCGCCGCGAGGTCCTGCACCGCTGCGCTCCCCCGCACCCACAACGCGAGCGGGCGGACGGGCCCGAGGTCGTCGAGGCCGGACGGCCACCGGTCGTCGCCCGGCACGACGAGCGTGCCGCCGAGGCGCTCGAGCACGCGCAGCTCACGGCGCGGGTCCAGCCCGTCGAGGCGGGGAGCCCAGCGCCCGACGGCCCGCAGGAGCCGCGCCACCGACCGGGCGCGCGGGTCGTGGTCCGTCACGCGTGCGTCGGTCGCCCGTCCCACCGCGTCGCGCTCGGCCGCGCGCCGGCCGGTGGACCGTGCCGCCGGGTCGGGCTCGTCCTCGCGTGTGCCAGAAGAGCGACCGACCACGGGAACGCTCGTCGGACCTTCCCGCGCCGGAGGGGCACCGCCCGGCGCGCCGTCGTCGGCGAGACGGACCAGCGCGCGGCGCGCACCGGCCGGGTCACGCGCCGCCTCGTGGAGCCACTCGAGCGCCGGACCGGCGCCGAGCTGGTCGACGAGCGCGACCGCGACCTGGTCCCCCGGTTCCGCGACGCGCGACCACGCCGCGCGCGCGAGGCGTTCGTCGAGGACGTCGAACACGGGGCGCCCGTCCCCGGACCCGCGCTCAGGCACGGTAGCCCCGCGTGCGCAGCGCGAGCCCGGTCCCGACGTCCGCCCTCGTGGGCGCGGCGCGCCCGGCGAGGTCGGCGACGGTCCAGGCGAGGCGCAGGACGCGGTCCGCGCCGCGCAGGCTGAGCGTGCCGCGGTCGAGCGCGCGGTCCACGTCGGCCAGGAGGCCCGCGTCGGGGCCGAGCCGCTCGCGCAGCCACGTGCCGGGCACCTCGCCGTTCGTGCGCCACGGCGTGCCGGCGAGCCGGGACGCGGCCGCCTCCCGGGCCGCGGCGACCCGGGCCGCGACGACCGCGCTCGGCTCCGGGGCGGCGGCCCTCGCGCGCTCGACCCGCGTCACCGGCCGGACCTCGACCTGCACGTCCACCCGGTCGAGGAGCGGGCCGGAGAGCCGACCGAAGTACCGTCGCTGCGCCACCGACGAGCACGAGCACTCGAGCCCCTTGCCGACGCCCTGGCCGCACGGGCACGGGTTGGCGGCGAGCACGAGCTGGAACCGGGCGGGGTAGCGCGCCGTCCCGCCCGCCCGGTGGATGACGAGCTCGCCGTGCTCGAGCGGCTGGCGCAGCGTCTGGAGCACGCGCGCGCCGAACTCGGGCGCCTCGTCGAGGAAGAGCACGCCCCGGTGCGCCCGCGACGCGGCCCCGGGCCGGGGCAGGCCGCTGCCCCCGCCGACGATGGCGGCGGGCGTCGCGGTGTGGTGCGGGTCCTCGTAGGGCGGGCGGTGGACCAGTCCCGCGCCCGGGTCGAACACCCCGGCCACGGAGTGGACGGCGGTGACCTCGACCGCCTCGCTCTCCGTGAGGTCCGGCAGGATCCCGGGGAGCCGTGAGGCGAGCATCGTCTTGCCCGCGCCCGGAGCCCCGACGAGGAGCAGGTGGTGGCCGCCCGCGGCGGCCACCTCGAGCGCGTGCCGCGCCTCGTCCTGCCCGACGACCTCCGCGAGGTCCCCGGGGCGGGCCACGGGCACGACGGGGCGCGGGACCACGACCGGCGCGGCCGCCTCGTCAGCGCCCTCGAGCGACGCGCCGTGGAGCCGCGCGACGTCCGCGAGGCTCGCCGCCCCGACCACCCGGGCCCCGGGCACGAGGCGCGCCTCCGCCACGTCGGCCGCCGGCACCACGACGTCCGGGAACCCCGCCGCGACCGCGGCCGCCACGGCCGGCAGGACGCCGCGCACGGGCTGGAGCCGACCGTCGAGGCCCAGCTCGCCGAGGTGCACGACGCCGTCCGCCGCGCCCGCGGGCAGCACCTGGGCACCGGCGAGCAGCGCGACGGCGATCGCGACGTCGAAACCCGTCCCGGACTTGGGCAGCGCCGCCGGCGAGAGGTTGATCGTGACCTTGCGCTGGGGCCACGCGATGCCCGACGACGTCACGGCCGCGCGCACACGGTCGCGCGACTCGCTGAGCGCGGTGTCCGGCAGCCCGACGAGGACGAAGCCCGGGACGGACGCCGCGAGGTGGGCCTGCACCTCGACGACGTGACCGGAGAGCCCGACGAGCGCGACGGCGCGCGTGGTCCCGAGCCCCATCAGGCGCTCACCCCGACGAGATGCTCGACCCGTGCCGCACCGGCGCGCGCCACGAGGACCGCGACGACGTCGATGCGGACCGACCGGGCGCGGACGTCGTGCGTCGCGAGCCACTCCCCCGTGAGCCGGCGCAGACGGCCGAGCTTCGCGGGCGTGACGGCCTGCGCCGGGTGCCCGAACCCCGTGCCGCGCCGGGTCTTGACCTCGACGGCCACGAGCACGTCGCCGTCGAGCGCGACGACGTCGAGCTCGCCGCGCGTCCCGCGCCAGTTGCGGTCGAGGAGCGTCCAGCCCGCCTCGACCAGGTGGGCCGCGGCCACCCTCTCCCCGTACCGCCCGACGGCGTCGTTCGCTCCCATGGGCTCACCTCCGCGGCCCACCGTGGGGCACGGCGCGGGAGCGGCACCAGGGGCGCCGGGCGGCCTGTGGGACCGCCGTCAGGCAGCGGTCCTGTGCACGGCCACGAAGGGCGTCAGAGCTGGAGCTCGGCCTTCGCGAGCTCCTCGACGTTGACGTCCTTGAACGTCACGACGCGCACCGACTTCACGAACCGCGCGGAGCGGTACACGTCCCAGACCCACGCGTCGGCGAGCCGCAGCTCGAAGTAGACCTCACCGGCGGCGGAACGCACCTGGAGGTCGACCTGGTTCGCCAGGTAGAAGCGGCGTTCGGTCTCGACGACGTACGAGAACAGGCCCACCACGTCGCGGTACTCGCGGTACAGCGCGAGCTCCATCTCGGTCTCGTAGTTCTCCAGGTCTTCGGCGCTCACGGCTCCATCATGGACCATCGGCGGCCGCCGGACCGGACGGAGGACCCCGGTCAGCTCGTCGGCAGCCCGGCCTCGGGGTCGAGCTCGAGCACGTCGACCGGGTCGCCGTACGCCGGGACGCCGATGCCCTCGTCACCGCGCTCGGGCAGTCGCCAGGACCGCCGGTGCTGCGGCGTCGGGCCGTGCTCGCGCAGGGCCTCGACGTGCGCCGCCGCCCCGTAGCCCTTGTTCTGGTCCCACCCGAAGGCGGGGTACTGGCGCGCCAGGCTCGTCATGAGGCCGTCGCGCTCCGTCTTCGCGAGCACGCTCGCGGCGGCGACCGACGCGCACTGCAGGTCCGCCTTGACGAGCGTGCGCACGCGCGGGTCGACGAGACGGACGTCGTCGTGCGGGTCCAGGTCGAACGCCTCGAAGAGATCCACCGCCGAGGGGCGGCTCAGCCAGTCGTGCTTGCCGTCGAGCAGGACCGCGTCGACGTCGCCGACCGTCCGGCGCACCTGGGCGAGCGCACGGCGGCCCGCGAGCCGCAGCGCGCCCACGATCCCGTGCGCGTCGATCTCGGCCGGGCCGGCGTGGCCCACCGCCCACGCGACGCACCACGAGCGCGCGAGGGGCACGAGCGCCTCGCGCGCCGCCGCGGTGAGGAGCTTGGAGTCCGTGAGCCCGGGCGGGCACGGCTTCGTCGCGAGGTCGACGACCACGACCCCGACCGAGACCGGCCCGGCGAGCGCGCCGCGACCGACCTCGTCCATCCCGGCGACGAGGCGGGCGCCGTCGCGCAGCATGGCGCGCTCCTGGCGCAGGTCGGGCCGCCGACGCGCGGGTGCCCGGCGCGCCGGTGCCCGCGCGGGCTCCGGACGCGCGACGGCGTCGAGCGTCACGGCTCCACCTCGGGGACGTCGGCGAACACGTCGCCGGGGTTGCGCAGCAGACCGACGTGCGACAGCGGCCACACCTTGACGAACGCCGTCCCCACGACGTTGCTCATCGGCACGAACCCGCCTCCGGGCTTGCCCTGGTTGTAGCGAGAGTCCGCGGAGTTCTGCCGGTTGTCGCCCATGACGAACAGCATGTCGGCGGGGACCGTGCGGTCGAACGCGTCCTGGCTGGGGATCGACCCCGGCTTGATGTACGTCTCGTCGATCGGCACGCCGTTGACGCTCACGCGGCCCTCCGCGTCGCAGCACACGACGTGGTCGCCCGGCACGCCGATGACGCGCTTGATGAGGTGCTCCCCCGTGTCCTGCGGCAGCAGGCCGACGAACGTCAGCGCCGCACGGACCGCCTCGGACACCGGGCTCTCGTCCTGGGGCTCCTGCGGCGGCAGCCAGCCGCCCGGGTCCTTGAACACGACGATGTCGCCCCGGTGCACGTCGAACGCGCCGGGCACGAGACGGGACACCATCACGCGGTCGCCTTCGACGAGCGTGTCCTCCATCGAGGCGCTCGGGATGAAGAACGCCTGGACGAGGAACGTCTTGATGAGCAGGGACAGCACGAGCGCGCTGACCACGATGATCGCGGTCTCGCGCAGCAGCGACGACCTGCGCGGGCGCTCGCGCGGGGCGACCTCGTCCCCTTCGGCCGCGAGGTGCTGGCCGTGCGGGGGGCGCCCGTCGTCCTCGGGGCCGAGCGCCGCGCGCTCGGTGCCGGCGTCGGGGTGCGGGCCGCGGGGCGGGGCGCTGTCGGTCACGCGTTCACAATGCCACCTCGGGAGGCGATCCGGGAAACGGAACCGGCCCGCGGACAGCGGCCCCGGGTACGCCGACGGCGGCCGCCCCGGGAGGGACGGCCGCCGTCGGAACGAGCGGAGCGGCGGTGTCGCCGACAGCCGATCAGCGGTTGGGCGCGGTCTCGCGCTTCTCCTTGATCTTCGCCTTCTTGCCGCGCAGCGCGCGCAGGTAGTACAGCTTGGCGCGACGCACGTCACCGCGCGTCACGACCTCGACGGACTCGATGGACGGCGAGTGCACGGGGAACGTGCGCTCGACACCCACGCCGAAGCTGATCTTGCGGACCGTGAACGTCTCGCGGACGCCGCTGCCCTGACGGGCGATGACGACACCCTGGAACGCCTGGACGCGGGAGCGGGTGCCCTCGACGACCTTGACGTTGACCTTGAGCGTGTCACCGGGGCGGAACTCCGGGACGTCGCTGCGCAGCGATGCTGCGTCGACGCTGTCCAGCGTGTGCATGGTGCTTCTCCTCGCCCGCCACAGGTCGGACGCGTGCTCGTGGCCCGGGCAGACCGGGCCGTCGTCGTATCGGTGGGGTGTGCCGTGCTGGGCGTGGACGGTCGTCGACCTCGCGGTCGTCGGGTCCGTCGTGCCAGTCCGCCCGAGGATCGGGCGCGGGCTCCCCTGTGGCAGAGATCCGGGGCGGCACACACCGATCGACCATTCTGCCACACCCGTCGACCCCGGCGGCAGCCCTCGCGGGTCACGGGCGCGCGCCGGGAGGGTCCCCGCTCAGCCGTCGGCAGGCTCGGTGCGCTCCAGGTGGCCGTCGACGACGCCCCAGCCGGCCCCCGCGAGGACCTCCAGGTCGTGCCGGTCGAGGGCGGCGACGTCGAGCGCGCGCACCATGTCCGGGCGGCGGCGGGCGGTACGACGCAGGGCCTGGTCCCGGCGCCAGCGCCGGATCCGGGCGTGGTGCCCGGACAGCAGGACGTCGGGCACCTCGAGGTCGCCCCACACGGGCGGCTTCGTGTAGACCGGGTACTCCAGGAGCCCCGCGGCCCCGTGCGACTCCTCGACGAGCGACTCCGGGTTGCCCACGACGCCCGGCAGCAGGCGCCCGACAGCCTCGATCATCACGAGCGCCGCGACCTCGCCGCCGTTGAGCACGTAGTCGCCGATCGAGAGCTCGCTGACGCGCATCCCGGCGGCACGGTAGTGCTCCGCCACGCGCGCGTCGATGCCCTCGTAGCGTCCGCAGGCGACGACGAGGTGCTCCTCCGTCGCGAGCTCCTCGGCGGTGCGCTGGGTGAAGGTCGCGCCCGACGGCGTCGGCACGACCAGGTGCACCGCGCTCGCCTCTCCCGCGACCGCGTCGGTCGACAGGCCGGACACGTCGTCGATCGCCCGCCCCCACACGTCGGGGCGCATGACCATGCCCGCGCCGCCGCCGAACGGCGTGTCGTCGACCGTGCGGTGCCGGTCCGTCGTCCAGTCGCGCAGGTCGTGGACGCGCAGGTCGAGGATCCCGGCCGTGCGGGCCTTGCCGACGAGCGACAGGTCGAGCGCGGCGAGGTAGTCGGGGAAGATCGTGACGACGTCGATCCGCACGTCAGGCCTCGCCGTCGGCGGAGGCGTCCTGCGACCCGGGCTCGGCCGCCGCGTCGCCGGCGCTCGGCGCCGCGACCTCCAGGTGCTCCGCGTCCGACGCGAGCAGCCCGCCGGGCGGGTCGAGCACGACCCGGCCGCCGGCCACGTCGACGACCGGCACGATCTGCCGGACGAAGGGCACGAGCGTGCGGGCGCCGTCCGGCTCGCGCAGCACGAGGACGTCGTGCGCGGGCAGGTGCTCGAGGCCCTCGACGCGGCCCAGCACGCGACCGTCCGTGCCCTCGGCGCGCAGCCCGGCGAGCTCGTGCGGGTACCACGCGTCCTCCTCGTCGGACGCCTCGGCCTCGACGACGAGCTCGACGCCGCGCAGCGCCTCGGCGCCCGTGCGGTCGCGCACGCCCTCGAACCCGACGAGCCAGCGGCCCTGGTGGACGCGCACGGTGGCGACGGTCAGGGGGCCGGCGTCGGCGGGCCGCGTCTCCAGACGCTCGCCCACCGCGAGGCGTTCCTCGGGGTCGTCGGTGCGCAGGTCGAGGGCGACCTCGCCCCGCAGCCCGTGCGCCTTGCCGACGCGCGCGACGGTCAGCTCCATCGTCGTGACTCCTCGTGTGGTGCTGGATGGGACGGTGCGCGCCGGTCCTCCGGCGACGGACGCAGGAAGGCCCGGCCCGCCGGTGGCGGGCCGGGCCTTGCCCGTCGCCCCTCGCGGGGCGTCGTCGTGCGGGCCTCAGCGGCGGTCGACGTCCACGACGTCGACACGGACCGGCCCGTCGGTCGCGAGCGCGCCGATGACCGTGCGCAGGGCACGGGCGGTGCGCCCGCCGCGACCGATGACGCGGCCGAGGTCCTCCGGGTGCACCCGGACCTCGAGCAGGTCACCGCGACGCAGCGTCTTCGTGGCCACGCGGACGTCGTCCGGGTTGTCCACGATGCCGCGCACGAGGTGCTCGAGGGCCTCGGCGATCATCAGGCCTGCTCGTCGGCAGCGGCCTCGTCGGCCGCGTCGGCGGTCTCCTCGGCCGGAGCCTCGGTCTTATTCTCGGCAGCCTTGGCCTTGACCTTCTCGGCGTCCGCGGCGGCGGCCTCGATAGCGGCGGTCGGGTCGACCTTCTCGCCCTTGACCTTGAGCGTGCCCTCGGCGCCGGGCAGGCCCTTGAACTTCTGCCAGTCGCCGGTGACCTTGAGGAGCGCGAGCACCTGCTCCGTCGGCTGCGCGCCGACGCCGAGCCAGTACTGGGCGCGGTCCGAGGTGATCTCGATGAACGAGGGCTCCTCGGTGGGGTGGTACTTGCCGATCTCCTCGATCACACGACCGTCGCGCTTGGTGCGCGAGTCGGCGACGACGACACGGTAGTACGGCGCACGGATCTTGCCGAGACGCTTCAGACGAATCTTGACGGCCACAGTGGTGGTCTCTCCTGGTTCTGTTTCGGGCGAACCCGCGATCGTCCCGTGGGGACAGGACGAGGAAGGGGTTCAGGACACGGCACGCGCCGGAGAGAGGGGCCGGGGCACGCCGAGTACCGGGACATTGTGCCAGACCCTCCGGGCGCTGACCAACATCGCCCGCTCCCGCACGTCCGACCACGGTGTAGAGTCCCGCCTCACGTGGCCACCGCCGCGGGGCGCCGGGGCCGGTCCCGGACCGTCAGAAGGAACCGCATGGCCGAGCCCCACGGCGCACCGCAGCGCCCGTACCACCGTACCGTCGTCGACGGTGTCCCCGTCCTCTGGGCGGACCTCGCCACGGACCCGACCGTGACCCTCCTCTTCGGGGTCGGCCTCCAGGACATGGACCCCCGGACGGTGGGCATCACCCACCTCGTGGAGCACCTCGTCATGCGCCGCGTGGGTCGCGTCGACATCCCCCACAACGCGGAGTCGACCCTGCGTTCCACCTCGTTCTACGCGACCGGCCGGCCTGACCAGCTCGTCGACTTCGTCGACCGCGTGTGCCGCGCGGTCCGAGAGCTCAGCACGGTGACGCCGGAGGAGGTCGACCTCGAACGGCGGACCGTGCTCGCCGAGGTCGGGCGCGAGAGCCTGTATGCGGCGCACGACGCGTTCACGGTCCGCTACGGACCCTCCGGCACCGGGGTCGCCGCGCTCTCGCACACGCGGCTCATGGACTGGACGATCGACGAGGTGCGGGAGGCCGCCGCACGGTGGTTCCACCGGGACAACGCCGTGCTCGTGAGCACCGCCCCCCTGCCGGCGGGCCTGCGCCTGGACCTTCCCTCGGGGCCGCCGGTCGCCCGGCTCCCGCACCCTCCGTCGGTGCTCCCGGGCCCCTCGTGGGCCGAGCACAGCAGCGACGAGCTCGTGCTGTCCGGCGAGTGCTCGACGGAGCACGACGACGCCACCCGCATCCTCGCGACCGCCGTGCTCACCGAGGCCCTCAACGCGACGCTGCGGACGGCTCAGGGAGACGTCTACACGGTCCAGTCGATGGCGGTCCAGGTCGACGACGCGCGCGAGGTCCTGACGGTCGCGGCCGACCCCGGACCCGAGCGGGTGTGCGACGTCCTCGTGGCCACCCTGGACGTCCTCGAACGTCTCGCGGTCTCCGGGCCAGGTCCCGACGAGCTGGAGCGCGCCCGGGCCGTGCTCGCGAACGAGCTCGGCCTCGTGGCCTCCCACGCCTGGTGGCTCGACCTCGCGGCGTCCTACGAGCTGCGCGGATTCACGGCCTCCTCGCCGGCCGAGGTGAGCGCCCGGCTGCCCGAGGTGTCCGGCCAGGCCGTCGCCGCCGTGCTCACGGAGCTCCGCAGCACCCTCCTCGTCTGCTTCC
The DNA here is from genome assembly GCF_900155925.1 of Cellulosimicrobium funkei. NCBI lineage: Bacteria > Bacillati > Actinomycetota > Actinomycetes > Micrococcales > Promicromonosporaceae > Cellulosimicrobium > Cellulosimicrobium funkei. Next base: position 49,640 of record NZ_FTMI01000008.1, on the reverse strand, counting down.
CCGCGGGGCACGTCCCGCACGACGAGGCGCTGGCGCGGCTGGCGAAGGACCGCCTCGGCGCGGTGTCGCTCCTCGACGACACGTCGCCGGTCCCGCGCCGCGGGGGCTCCCGCCACAAGGCGCGGTTCTTCTCGCCCGCCCGGGGATCCAGCGTCCGGCTCCTCGAGGACCGGTTCGTCCTGACCGACCCCGGTGCGACGTACACGATCCGCCACCAGGAGGTCCTCCTCGCCGGGGTCGACGAGGACGGCGACGTCGAGCTGGTCACGGCACGCGGCGCCAGCGTCGTCCTCGTGCCGGCCCTCTTCCGGAACCTCGCCGCCCCGCTCGCCCGCACGGTCGACCGGCTCGGGCCCACGGTGCGCTACGTCAAGTCCACCGCCGCGGGGACGACGGGCGACCCGGCACCGGTCCCCGCCCGCTGACCTCTCGTCGCGCGGTCAGCCTGCAGGCGCCACGATCTCGCCGCGCAGCACGACGGCGGTCGGGGCGCGCAGGACCCCGACGTCCTGGCGCGGGTCCTGCGGGTAGACGACGAAGTCGGCCGACGCGCCCTCGACGAGCGACGTGTAGCCGAGGTACTCGCGACCCTGCCAGCTCGCGGCCGCGACGACGGCGGCGTCGGGGATGCCCGCGGCGACGAGCTCGGCGCACTCGTCGGCGAGGCGGCCGTGCCCGATCGTCCCGCCCGCGTCCGTGCCGACGAGGATCTGGATGCCGGACTCGTACAGCGCCCGGGCCTGCTCGTACCGGCGCTCGTGCAGGCGCCGCATGCGCGCCGCGAACACCGGGTACCGGGCGTCCGCCTGGCGCGCGATGTTCTCGAACTGCCCGATCTGGAGCAGCGTCGGGGTGACCGCGACGCCGCGCTCGGAGATCTCGTACATGAGGTCGGGGTGGATCCCCGTCCCGTGCTCGATGCCGTCGACGCCCGCGGCGAGGAGCGACGGGATCACCTCGTCGGAGAACGCGTGAACGGTCACACGGGCGGCCTCGGCGTGCGCGGCCGCGACCGCCTCGGCGAGGACGTCGTCGGGCCACAGCGGCCGCAGGTCGCCCTGGGCACCGAGGTCACGGTCGATCCAGTCCCCCACGATCTTGACCCACCCGTCGCCCTGGCGCGCCTCGCGGCGCACGGCCTCGGGGAGCTGGGCGACGTCGTCGAGCTCGAGCCCGTAGTGGCGCAGGTAGCGCTTGGGCCGGGCGAGGTGGCGCCCCGCCCGCACGAGGCGCGGCAGGTCGCGACGGCCGTGCACCCACCGGGTGTCGAGCGGGGAGCCGGCGTCGCGCACCAGGAGCACCCCGCTGTCCCGGTCCGTCAGCGCCTGCTCCTGCGCGGTCGTCGCGTCGACGGCGCCCTGGGCGCCCAGCCCGACGTGGCAGTGCACGTCGACGAGGCCCGGCAGGGCCCAGCCCTCGAGCTCGACCATGTTGGTGCCCTGCGCCGACGGCCGGGTGAGGCTGATCCGCCCGTCCTTGACCCACAGGTCGCCCACCTCGCGGTCGTCGCCGACGATGACGTGGCCGCGGACGTGCAGCGTGGGGCCTTCCAGCGCGGACATGCGGCTCCTGGGTGGGGACGGACGGGACGGGGAGACGGCCCGGTCGGGGGCGCGGTGCGGCACCGGGCGGTGCCACGGACATAACCTAGCGCCCGGGCGGCTGCGGGTCGCACCCGGGCTCGAGGACGGCCGTCCGGGACGGCCGCTGCTCAGCGGCCGCCGAGCAGCTTCTCGAAGCCGGGCGGGAGCTGGAGGTCGTCCGGCGTCGGGGAGGACGGCGCGTCCGTGCCCCGCACGCCGAACGCGGAGCCCGACGGCGCCGCGGGACCGGTGAGCTCGCCCGCCGCGCGCGCGGCGGCCGCGCGCTCCTGCGCGGCCCGCTTCGCCGGGTTGCCCGACTTGCCCTTGACCTTGCGCTGCGGCGCCTGGCGGCCCCGCGCCTTCTTGCCGCCCATGCCCGGGAGGCTGCCCATCCCCGGCATCCCCGGCATGCCGCCGCCACGGCTCATCTGCCGCATCATCTTCTGCGCGCCCGCGAAGCGCTCGAGGAGCTGGTTCACGTCGCTCGTCGTCACGCCGGAGCCGCGGGCGATGCGCGCGCGCCGCGAGCCGTTGATGATCTTCGGGTTGTCCCGCTCCGCGGGCGTCATCGACCGGATGATGGCCTCGATGCGGTCGACCTCGCGCTCGTCGAAGTTCTCGATGGCCTCGCGCATCTGGCCCATGCCCGGCAGCATGCCGAGCATCTTCTTCATCGAGCCCATGTTCTTCATCTGCTGCATCTGCACCAGGAAGTCCGCGAGCGTGAAGTCCTGCCCCGTGGCGACCTTCTCGGCCATCCTCGCGGCCTGCTCGGCGTCGAACGCCTTCTCGGCCTGCTCGATGAGCGTGAGGACGTCACCCATGTCGAGGATGCGCGACGCCATCCGGTCCGGGTGGAACGCCTCGAAGTCGGTGAGCTTCTCGCCCGTGGACGCGAAGAGGATCGGGCGACCGGTGACCCCGCGGACCGAGAGCGCGGCACCGCCGCGCGCGTCGCCGTCGAGCTTCGTGAGCACGACGCCCGTGAAGTCGACACCCTCCTCGAAGGCCTTCGCGGTCGCGACGGCGTCCTGACCGATCATCGCGTCGATGACGAACAGGACCTCGTCGGGCTGCACGGCGTCGCGGATGTCCGACGCCTGCTGCATGAGGACGGCGTCCAGGCCGAGGCGGCCCGCGGTGTCGACGATGACGACGTCGTGCTGGCGCTGCCGCGCCGTCTCGACGCCCTCGCGTGCGACGGCGACCGGGTCGCCGATCACGTCGTCGACCTCGACGCCGCTCTGGTTGCCGGGGTGCGGCGCGAACACGGGGACGCCGGCCCGCTCGGCGACGACCGAGAGCTGGGTGACGGCGTTCGGGCGCTGCAGGTCGGCGGCGACGAGGAGCGGCGTGTGCCCCTGCTCGCGCAGGTGCAGCGCGAGCTTGCCCGCGAGCGTCGTCTTGCCCGCGCCCTGGAGGCCCGCGAGCATGATGACGGTCGGGGGCGTCTTGGAGAAGCGCAGCCCGCGGCTCTCGCCGCCGAGGATGCCGACGAGCTCCTCGTTGACGATCTTGACGACCTGCTGCGCCGGGTTGAGCGCCCCCGAGACCTCGGCCGAGAGCGCGCGCTCGCGCACGGTCGCGCTGAACTCGCGCACGACGGGCACCGCGACGTCGGCGTCGAGCAGCGCACGCCGGATCTCCCGGATCGTCGCGTCGATGTCCGCCTCGGACAGCCGGCCCTTCGCACGCAGGTTCTTGAAGGTCGAAGTCAGTCGGTCCGACAGCGTGTTGAACACCGCGTCATCCTCACCAGTCGTCGGAAGTCTCGTGCGCGTCGGCCCTCCGTCGTCCTCGCTCCCCGGCAGACGTGGAGCGGGCACGGGACGGGCCGTCCGCGAGGGTCCAGCCTACCCGGCGGCGCCCGGTCCCCCCGGCACGGCGCCCAGCGCACGGAGCGTCTCGCCCACGAGGTCGTCCACGAGGCGCGCGCGCCACGCCGTCCACGCGCTCGGGCCGAGCGACGACGCGTCCGCCTCCGTGAGCGCGCGGAGCACCACGAGCAGGTCGGCGCGGTGGTCGACGGCGTCCGCGAGCTCCGCGACCGTCGCCGGGTCGTCGGGGTCCTCGCTCACGGCGAGGCGCGAGAGGGTGAGGTGGTGGCGCACGAGGCGCTCGACGTCGGCCACGACGTCCGGCTCGAAGCCCATGCGGCCGAGGATCGCGGGCACGAGCCGTGCGCCCTCGACGGAGTGGTCGGTGGCGCCGGCCCGCTTGCCGATGTCGTGCAGCACCGCGGAGAGCAGCAGCAGGTCGCTGCGCTCGACCTCCTTGCGGGCGCGCGCGGCGCGCGCCACGACCTCGACGAGGTGCCGGTCGACGGTGTGCCGGTGCACGGCCGCGCGCTGCGGCCGGTTGCGCACGCCCGCCCACTCGGGGATCCACGTCGTGACGACGCCCGCGAGGTCGAGCGCCTCCCACACCGCGACCTGCGCCTGGCCGGACCCGAGCAGGGCGAGGAACGCGGCCCGCGCGGCGCGCGGCCACGGCTCCGGCAGGGCGGGGCAGCGCGCGAGGCTGGCGACGGACACGGGCGAGAGCGTCAGGCCCGTGCGCGCCGCGGTCGCCGCGGCGCGCAACGACAGGAGCGGGTCGGACTCGGGGTGGGCGTCCACGGCGAGCACGAGCTCGCCGTCGTGCTCGACGAGGCCGTCGCCGACCGGCCGCAGCCGTGGCGCCGCGCGGCGTCCCCGCACGAGCACCGGGCGCCGGGCGACCGACGGCCGCTGGAGCGCCTGGCGGGCCCGGCGGACCGTGGTGTCGAGCGCGTAGGAGATCTCCCGGCCCGCCGCGGCGAGGCTCGCGAGGAGCTCGTCGGGGTCGTCGTACCCGGACAGCGCGGCGACCTCGTCGAGGTCGGCGAGCAGGAGGCGGCTCGTGTGCCGGCCCGTGACGACCTGGAGCGTGTCGCGGACGTCGAGCAGGTGGGCGTGCGCGCGGTCGACCGACCCGTGCGGGCGGTCGGTGAGCCACGTCGCCGCGAGCGCCGAGAGCACGACCGCGTCCCGGATGCCGCCGCGCGACTCCTTGAGGTCGGGCTCGATGAGGTAGGCGAGCTCGCCGGACCGCTCGGCGCGCTCGCGCGTCGAGGAGAGCAGGTCGGGCAGGCGGCGGCGCGACGCGGAGCGCCAGTCGGTGAGCACCGCGGACGAGGCGCGGTGCACGACGAGCGCGTCCCCCGCGACCGCCCGCACGTCGAGCCACCCGACGGCGGCGGGGACGTCCTTCGACGCCACCTGGCGGCACTGCGAGAGGGAGCGCACCGCGTGGTCGAGGTCGACGCCCGCGTCCCACAGCGGGTACCAGAGCCGCTCGGCGACGCGCGCGACGTCGTCGGCGGTGTGGGTGCGGCCGTCGTGGACGAGGACGAGGTCGAGGTCGCTCGCGGGGCCCATGTCGCCCCGCCCGAGGCTGCCGACCGCGGCGAGCGCGAGCCCCTCGGGCGCGACGCCGTCGGTCGCGTCGAGCCAGAGGCCCGCGAGCGAGGAGGTAACCAGGTCGACGACGGCGGCGCGGCGCGCGACCCCGCTGCGGCCCGGTCCGCTCATGGACCGTGCGACGTCGAGCATCCGCGCACGCAGGTCCCGCACCCCTTCGGGGTGCGGGACCTGCGTGCCGTGCTCTCCCGGCCCTGCCGGGCGCCCCGCCGATCCCCCTGCGACCCCGCCCGTGGTCGGGGTGTCGGCGTGGTGGGTCATCCGAGGGTCCGTCTCCTCACAGGGCGCCGGGGCCGTGCTCGCCCGTGCGCACCCGGGCGACGTCGTCCACGGTCACCGTCCAGACCTTGCCGTCGCCGATCTTGCCGGTCTGCGCCGCCTTGACGATCACCTCGGTGACCGCGGTGGCGTCGGCGTCGTCGACGAGGACCTCGATGCGGACCTTGGGGACCAGGTCCACCGTGTACTCGGCGCCGCGGTAGACCTCGGTGTGGCCCTTCTGGCGGCCGTACCCGCTGGCCTCGCTGACCGTCATGCCCCGCACGCCCGCGGCCTCGAGCGCCGACTTCACGTCGTCGAGCCGGTGCGGCTGGATGATTCCCGTGACGAGCTTCATGCCCGCACCTCCCTGATGACGCTGCCCTGCTGGATGGACTCGTACGCCGTCTCGCCGTGGACCGCGAGGTCGATGCCGCCGACCTCCGCGTCCTCGCTCACGCGCCAGCCCATCGTGACCTTGAGGATCAGGCCGATGACCGTCGTCGTGATCGCGGTGAAGACGATCGCGACCAGCGCGATGAGCACCTGGACGACGAGCTGCTGCGCGCCGCCCCCGAAGAAGAGGCCCGTGTCGGTCGCGAGGAAGCCGATCGCGACGGTACCCCAGAGGCCGGAGACGAGGTGGACGCCGACGACGTCGAGCGAGTCGTCGTAGCCGAAGCGGTACTTCAGGCCGACCGCGAGCGCGGAGAGCGCGCCGGCGACGAGGCCCAGGACGATCGACGTGACCGGGTTGAGCGCGCCGGCGGCGGGCGTGATCGCCACGAGGCCCGCGACGACGCCGGACGCGGCACCGAGCGACGTGGCGTGACCGTCGCGGATCTTCTCCGTCACGAGCCAGCCGATGATGCCGGCCGCCGTGGCGCTCGTGGTGTTGATCCAGGCGAGGCCGGCCGTCTCGTTCGCGCCGAACGCGGAGCCCGCGTTGAAGCCGAACCAGCCGAACCACAGCAGCGCCGCGCCCAGCATGACGAACGGCAGGTTGTGCGGGCGCATCGGCTCGGTGCCGAAGCCCTTGCGCTTGCCGATGAGGAGCGCGAGCACGAGCGCCGCGACACCGGCGTTGATGTGGACGACGGTGCCGCCCGCGAAGTCGATCGGCGCGACCGTGGCGGCGCCGTCGGTCACCCCGAACACCTTCGCGGCGAGACCGTTCTCGTTGGCCGAGAGGAAGCCGCCGCCCCACACCATGTGGGCGAGCGGGAAGTACGTGACCGTGACCCAGATCGCCGTGAACGCCAGCCACGTGCCGAACTTGACGCGGTCGGCGAGCGCACCCGAGATGAGCGCGACCGTGATGATCGCGAACGTCACCTGGAACGCGATGTCGACCACGTTCGGGTAGTTGCCGAGCGTGCTCGCGACGGCGCTGCCGTCGGCGTCCGTGATCGCCCCCGAGAGACCGAACTGCGCGAACGGGTTGGCGAACAGGCCACCCGTCCCGGCCTCGCCGTAGGACATCGACCAGCCCCACAGCACGTAGACGACGCCCACGACGGCCATCGCGCCGAAGGACATCATCATCATGTTCAGCACGGACTTGGCGCGGACCATGCCGCCGTAGAAGAACGCCAGTCCGGGCGTCATCAGGAGCACGAGGGATGCTGAGGTCAGCATCCACGCGGTCGCCCCGGTGTCCCACTCCATCGGATCATCTCCCCTCGCCGGCCGGGCGGCCGGTCGGGGACTACGGTGGTGCGGGCGGGTTTCCCCGGCGGTGTCGCCGCGTTACGCCGGCGTGACAAGGGCGGCCCGGACGTAAACGTTCGGTTTCGCCGCACCGCGCGGGCGCCCGGAGCCCGGCGCAGCGACCGGGCCGTGATCGCGCCGTGACACGACCGTGACCCGCCGGGCGACCCGGACCGGCACCCGGCCGGGCACCCTGCCGGGCACTGCGGCCGGGCGTCGCACCCGGCCGCGCCCGTGCCTCAGGCGCCGAGGAGCCCGTCGACGAACTGCTCGGGGTCGAACGGGGCGAGGTCGTCGGGCCCCTCCCCCAGGCCGACGAGCTTGACGGGCACGCCCAGCTCGCGCTGGACCGCGACGACGATGCCGCCGCGCGCGGTGCCGTCGAGCTTCGTCAGGACGATGCCCGTGACGCCCGCGACCTCGCCGAAGACGCGTGCCTGGTTGAGGCCGTTCTGCCCCGTCGTCGCGTCGAGCACGAGGAGCACCTCCGACAGCGGGGCCTCCTTGGTGATGACGCGCCGGATCTTGCCCAGCTCGTCCATGAGGCCCTGCTTGTTCTGCAGGCGCCCGGCGGTGTCGACGAGCACGACGTCCGCGCCCTCGGTGCGGCCGCGGCGCACCGCGTCGAACGCGACCGCCGCCGGGTCGGCGCCGTCGCGGTCGGACCGCACGGTCGGGACCCCGACGCGCGAGCCCCAGGTCTCGAGCTGGTCGGCGGCCGCGGCGCGGAACGTGTCGGCCGCGCCCAGCACGACGCTGCGGTCCTCGGCGACGAGCACGCGCGCGAGCTTGCCGACGGTCGTCGTCTTGCCGGTGCCGTTCACGCCGACGACCAGTACGACGGCGGGCACCGTGGACCCGTCCTCGGCGGTGCGCGGGGACGTCGCGAGCGAGCGGTCGAGCGTCGGGTCGACGAGCGCGACGAGCTCGGTGCGCAGGAGGTCGCGCACGCTCGCGGCGTCGCGCACCCCGAGGACGCGGACCTTGGTGCGCAGCGCGTCGATGAGCTCGCCGGCCGGCCCGGCGCCGACGTCCGCGAGGAGGAGGGTCTCCTCGAGCTCGTCCCAGTCGTCCTCGGTGAGGTGGTCCCGCGAGAGGACGGACAGCAGGCGGGCGCCGAGCGGCGACCCGGAGCGCGCGAGGCGCTCCCGCAGCCGGACGAGCCGACCACCGACCGGCTCCGGGCGCTCGAGCGCGGGCGGGGCGGCGACGTCGGGCTCCGGCGGTGCCTCCACGGTCGCCGTGCCGGGCGGCGCCTCCACGACGTCCGGCGCGGTCGCGGGGGGCGCGGCAGTGGCCGAGGGCGGAGGTTCGACGCGGTCGCGGCGACCGCGGCGACGGGCCGACACGGTCCCGGCGGTGACGAGGCCGACGACCAGGAGGACGCCGAGGACGATCCAGAGCGGGAGGAGGTCGTTCACCCCGGAAGTCTCTCAGACCGACGCGGTGCTCACGCCTCGGGAGGGCGCTCCCCCGGGTGCAGCGGGCGCACGCGCTCGCGCGCGCGGTGCAGGACGTCGGTGAGCTCCTCGGCGTCGACGTACGCGTTGGACGACACCTGCGTGGCCGTGAAGAAGTCGTCGATGCTCGTGTCCACCGGCCGCGGCATGCGCACGGTCGCGACGTGCTGGCCCGGGTTGTCGCCGCGGCGGCGACGCCGCCGCAGCCCCGAGCGGAAGTCCCGCCAGAAGGCGCGCATCCCCTGCTCGCCGTCCCGTCGGTCACCCGCCGCACCGGTCGACTGCGCCTCGGCGCGCGCGACGACGCTCGCGAACAGGAACACGACGGCGGCGACGCCGAGCGTGAGCCCCAGCCACACGAACATCCAGACCATGCCCTCCAGTATCCGGGCGCCCGTACGCGTCGCGACCGCAGCCACGCCGGGGCTCGGCGATCAGCACCACATCTTCACAAGGCCCGGAATTGCAACGATCCTGGAGGTTCCGCCCAGGTGCGGACGAGGCGGACGGACCGCCCCGCGCGGCTTACGCGGGGACCTCCTCGCGCGCCTCGGACATGCGCTGGCTGATGACCGTCGTGACGCCGTCGCCGCGCATCGTCACGCCGTAGAGCGCGTCGGCGATCTCCATGGTGCGCTTCTGGTGCGTGATGACGATGAGCTGCGAGTCCTCCTGGAGCTCGCGGAAGATCTCGAGCAGGCGGCCGAGGTTCACGTCGTCCAGGGCGGCCTCGACCTCGTCCATGACGTAGAACGGCGAGGGCCGCGCCTTGAAGATCGCGACGAGGAGCGCGACCGCCGTGAGCGAGCGCTCGCCGCCGGACAGCAGGGACAGGCGCTTGACCTTCTTCCCCGCGGGGCGGGCCTCGACCTCGATGCCCGTGGTCAGCATGTCGTCCGGGTCGGTGAGGACCAGGCGCCCCTCGCCGCCCGGGAACATGCGCGCGAACACGCGCTCGAACTGCTCGGCGGTGTCGCGGTACGCGTCCGAGAACACCCGCTCGACGCGCTCGTCGATCTCCTTGACGATCTCCAGCAGGTCGGCGCGCGACTTCTTGAGGTCGGCCAGCTGGTCGGCGAGGAACTTGTGCCGCTCCTCGAGCGCGGCGAACTCCTCGAGCGCGAGCGGGTTCACCTTGCCGAGGCGGCCCAGGTCGCGCTCCGCGGCGCGCAGCCGCTTCTCCTGCTGGGCGCGGTCGTACGGGACCGTGCGGGGCTCGCCGTCGTCGGAGGGGACGGGGACCTCGCGGTGCGGGCCGAGCTCCTCGACCAGGACGGCCGGGTCGAGCCCGAGCTCGTCGACGCTGCGCGCCTGGAGCTGCTCGATGCGCAGCTGCTGCTGCGCGCGCGCCACCTCGTCGCGGTGCGCGACGTCGGTCAGCTCGCGCAGGCGCGCCGCCAGGTCGTCGACCTCGCGGCGCGCAGCGGTCACCGCGGTGTCGCGCTCGGCCCGCGCCGCCTCCGCGGCGTCCCGCTCCGCGCCCGCCCGGGCCAGCGACCGGTCGATCGCGGCGAGGGCGAGCGTCGCGCCGTCGCGCACCGCGGACGCGCGGCCCGCCTGCCGCACCCGCGCCGCCTCGCGCCGCGCGGCCCGCTCGCGCGCGTCGCGCTCCGCGGCGGCAGCCCGGGCCAGCGACTGGGCCCGGCCCGCGACCGCCCGCGACCGCTCCTCGCTCGTGCGCAGGGCGAGCCGTGCCTCGGTCTCGGCCGTGCGCGCCGCCGAGGCACGTGCGAGGAGGCGGTCGCGCTCGGCGCTCGCCTCCGCCACCGCGTCCTCGGACTGCTCCGGCGCCGCCTCCGCGACCTCGAGCCGCTCGACGAGCCCGGCGAGCGTCTCGCGTGCGTCGTCGAGACCCTGGGACGCCCGCTCCAGCGACGCGCGCACGCGCTCGGCCTCCGCGGCGGCCGAGCGCGCGGTCGCCCCCAGGTGCCCGAGCTGCTCCGCGACCGCGGCGAGCTGCGCGTCGGACTCGTTGAGCCGGTCTAGCGTGTCCTCGTACCGGGCGCGCGCCTCCTGCGCCGCCTCGCCCGCGCCCACGAGGGCGAACCGGGCGCGCTCGGCGCGGGCCGTCGCGTCGGCGTGCGCCGTGCGCGCCTCGTCGAGCGCCGACTGCAGGTGCAGCACGCTCGGCGCCGACGCCGACCCGCCCCACGCGCGCGTCGTCGCCAGGAGGTCCCCGCCCCGCGTCACGACGGCGACGTCCGGGTGCCGCGCCACGAGCGCTCGCGCCTGGCCCAGGTCGTCGACGACGGCCACGCCCGCGAGCAGGGACCGCACCGCCTCGCCGACGCCGCCGGCGGCGGTGACGACGTCGACGGCCCAGCGTGCGCCGTCGGGCAGGTCGACGGCGGCGGGGCCCGGGCCGGGCTCCGCGGTCGCCACGACGAGGCCCGCGCGCCCGGCGTCCTCCGTGCGCAGGTACCGCAGCGCGTCGACCGCGGCGTCGACCGACTCGACCGCGACCGCGTCGGCGGCCGGGCCCAGCGCTGCGGCGACCGCGTCCTCGTATCCCGCCTCGACGCCGAGCAGGGCCGCGAGCGACCCCACGACGCCGACGCCGTCCGCCGCGAGGAGCGCGCCCGCGCCGTCCTTGCGGTCGAGGCTCAGCTCGAGCGCCTCGATGCGCGCGCTCCACGTCGCGCGCTCCTGGTCCGCGGCGGACGCGTCCGCCTCCAGGCCCGTCACGGCGGCGGTCGTGCGCTCGACCGCGTCCGCCGCGGCCTCGTGCTCGGCGTCGAGGCCCTCCTCCCCCTCCTCGGCACCGACCACCTGGGTCTCGAGCACCGCGAACTCGGTGCGCGCCTGCGTGCCCCGGTGCTCGGCCTCCGCGAGCGACTCGCGCAGCCGTCCGATCTCGGCCTCCGCCGCCTCGACGCGCGTGCGCTGCGCCGCGACCTGCCCGGCGAGCCGCGCGAGACCCTCGCGGCGGTCCGCGGCACCGCGCAGCAGCGTCGCGACGGCCCGCTCCGCCTCCCCCGCGGTCTGCTCGGCGTCCTCCCGGTCGGTGACCGCGGCAGCGAGCACGTCGCGCGCGCGGGCGACCTCCGCCTCGAGCTCCGCCTCGGTCGCGCGCACGCGCTCGGCCTGCGCCTCGAGCTCGTCCGGGTCCTGCCCGCGGGGCGCCGCCTCGGGGCGCCCGAGGAGACGCACGCGCTCCTCGGCGAGCGTGCGCGTGCCGCGCAGCCGCTCGCGCAGCGACGAGAGCCGGAACCAGACGTCGGTCGCGGCCCCGAGGGCGGGCGCGGCCTCCGCGGCCTCGCGCTCGAGCCGGCCGAGCGTGTCGCGCGCCGTCGCGAGCGCGCGCTCGACCTCCGCCTGCTGCGTGCGCAGGGCCGCCTCGTCGGCCATCTCCTGCTCGAGCGTCGCGGTGAGCTGGGCGAGGTCGTCGGCGAGGAGGCGGGCCCGCGCGTCGCGCAGGTCGGCCTGGATCGTGGCGGCCTTGCGCGCGATCTCCGCCTGCCGCCCCAGCGGGCCGAGCTGGCGCCGGATCTCCGTCGTGAGGTCCGCGAGCCGCGTGAGGTTGGCCTGCATCGCGTCGAGCTTGCGGAGCGCCTTCTCCTTGCGCTTGCGGTGCTTGAGGACGCCCGCGGCCTCCTCGACGAAGCCGCGGCGGTCCTCGGGCGTCGCGCGCAGGACGGCGTCGAGCTGTCCCTGGCCGACGATCACGTGCATCTCCCGGCCGAGGCCCGAGTCGGAGAGGAGGTCCTGGATGTCGAGCAGGCGGCACGCGCTGCCGTTGATCGCGTACTCGGACCCGCCGCTGCGGAACAGCGTGCGGGAGATCGTCACCTCGGTGTAGTCGATCGGCAGGGCGCCGTCGGTGTTGTCGATCGTCAGGGACACCTCGGCGCGCCCGAGCGGGGGCCGGCCGGAGGTGCCGGCGAAGATGACGTCCTCCATCTTGCCGCCGCGCAGGGTCTTGGCGCCCTGCTCCCCCATCACCCACGCGAGCGCGTCGACGACGTTCGACTTGCCCGAGCCGTTCGGCCCGACGACGCACGTCACGCCGGGCTCGAAGCTCAGCGTCGTCGCGGACGCGAACGACTTGAAGCCGCGCAGCGTCAGGGTCTTGAGGTGCACGGACCCGAGCCTAGTGCGGCGCTCCCACGATCCTGCGGACGTCCGCGACCGGCCGTGGCGGACCGCGCACACCGCGGCGGGCACGCGAACGCCCCGCCCCGGAGGCCCGGGACGGGGCGGACGTGCGCGTGCGGGTCAGCCGAGCTCGGGGAACCAGAGCGCGATCTCGCGCGCGGCGGACTCGAGCGAGTCCGACCCGTGCACGAGGTTCTGCTGGACCTTGAGGCCCCAGTCGCGGCCGAGGTCGCCGCGGATCGTGCCGGGCAGCGCCTCGGTCGGGTTGGTCGCGCCGGCGAGCGAGCGGAAGCCGGGGACGACGCCCTGGCCCTCGGCCACGACCGCGAGGATCTTGCCCGAGAGCATGAAGTCGACGAGCGGCTGGAAGAACGGCTTGCCCTCGTGCTCGGCGTAGTGGGCGGCGAGCAGCTCGGGCGTCGCGTCGAGCAGGCGCACGGCGGCGAGCGTGTAGCCCTTGGCCTCGACGCGCCGGAGGATCTCGCCGGACAGGCCGCGGCGGACGCCGTCGGGCTTGACGAGGATGAGGGTGCGCTCGATGGTCTCGGTCAGTGCGGGTGCGACGTCGGTCATGGTCGCCGAGCCTACCGGCCGTCGGACCGTGCGCCGCGCCCCGCGGGTGGCCGCCCGGCCGCGTGCGCGCCGTGCCGTCAGCCGGCGTTGGGCGCGGTCTCGGGGTGCTCGGCGTCGTAGGCCGCGCGCTCGCGGTCGATGCGCCCGCCGAGGCGGATCGAGACGATCCACAGGACGACGAAGAGGCCGCCCACGAGGAACATCATGGGCACGACCAGCCCGAGCGCGAGCACGGGCACCTGCACCACGGACCCGGCGACGTACCCGCCGGGCGTGCCCACCATGCGCGACAGCACGACGAGCACGACGGCGAGCACCCCGCCCACGACCCAGATCGACGTCGCGGACGGCAGCTCGAGCGGGCCGCGCGAGTACGGCACGTCGCGCAGGCCGTAGGCCACGAGCGTCGCGAACACGACGAGGAACGCCTCGAGCAGGAGCGTGGTCGACGCGAACTGGACCTTCGCGGGCTTCTTGGGCTTGATGCGGTCGCCCGGGGACGGGCGCACCGGGCCCGCCGCGCGGCCGTGGCGGGACGGCTGCGCGGCGGGCTGCGACGGCGAGATGCTCACCCGGTCAGGATACCGGCGCGCCGTCGCGCTCCCGGCTCCCGGGGCGCTCGTCGTCCGGTCCACCGCCGCCCGCGGGCACGACGACCGCGGCACCGTCGACCTGGCCCGTCACGGGGGCGTCCTCGCGCAGGTCGCCGTGGTCCGCGACGGCCTCGCCGCGCGCGACCATCCCGGCGACGTCGGACAGCTTGACCTCGCGCAGGAACAGCGCGAGCACGAACCCGACGAGGACGAGCGGGACCAGGTACCAGAACGCGGGGGCGAGCGCATCGGTGAACGCGTCGACGACGCCCGTGTGGATCGGCTCCGGGAGCTGCTGCACCAGCTCGGGCGTGAGCGAGGAGCCCTCCGCGCCGGCGGGGGCCGCACCGCCCGGCACGCCCGCGAAGACGCCCTCGAGGTTGTCGGCGAGCCGCGACGTGAAGATGGTGCTGAACAGCGCCGTCCCGACGGCCGCGCCGATCTCGCGGAAGAAGTTGTTCGCGCTCGTGGCGGTCCCGATCTCGTGCGGGTCGACCGAGTTCTGCACGGCGAGCACGATCGTCTGCATGACGAGGCCCATCCCGGCGCCCATGACGAAGATCATCGCGCCGAAGAGCCACATCGACATGTCGCCCGTGATGCGCGTGAGCCAGACCATCCCGGCCGCGGTGATCGCGAGCCCCACCACCGGGTAGATCTTGTACCGCCCGGTCTTGGTGATGGCGATACCGGACCCGATGGCCGTGATCATGACGCCGACCATCATCGGGAGCATGAGGAACCCGGACTCGGTGACCCCGGCGCCCGTGGACATCTGCAGGAACGTCGGGAGGAACGCGAGCGCCGAGAACATGCCCATGCCGAGCACGAGGCCGATGAGCGTCGCGATGGTGAAGGTCCGGTTCTTGAAGAGGTGCAGCGGGAGCAGCGGCTCCTCGGCGCGGTTCTCGACGAGGACGAACGCGACGACCGACACCACGACGGCCGCGACGAGGCCGAGCAGCCACGGGTCGGACCAGTCGTAGCCCGACGACGTCGTCAGGGACTCCCAGCTCGTCACCAGGACGATGCCGGACGTCGCGACGACGAGGAAGAAGATGCCCGCGACGTCGATCTTGCGGCCCGCGCGGTGCGAGGGGAGCTTGAGCGCGACCCACGCCACGACGAACGCGGCGACGCCGATGGGCACGTTGATCCAGAACGCCCAGCGCCAGCCCGGGCCCTCGGTGAACCAGCCGCCGAGGAGCGGCCCGATGACCGCGGCGATGCCGAAGAGCGCGCCCATGGGCCCCATGTACTTGCCGCGGTCCTTGGCGGGGACGATGTCGGCGATGATCGCCTGCGACAGGATCATCAGGCCGCCGCCGCCGAGGCCCTGGACGCCGCGCCAGGCGACGAGCTCGGGGAACGACTGCGCGAACCCGGCGCCGGCCGACGCGACCGTGAAGAGGCCGATCGCGACGAGGAACGGCCAGCGGCGGCCCCAGAGGTCGCCGAACTTGCCGTAGAGCGGCATGACGATGGCGATCGCCAGGATGTAGGCCGTGATGACCCAGCCCTGGTGCTCGACGCCGTGGAGCTCGCCGACGATCGTCGGCATCGCGGTGCCGACGATCGACTGGTCGAGCGAGGACAGGAACATCGACGCCATGAGCGCGCCGAAGATCACCCACACGGTGCGCGGGGTGAGCACGACGAGCGGCTTGCCGCCGTCGACGGGTGGTGCTGCGGTGGAGGAGGCCATGAGGATCCGGTTCGGTCGGGACGGACGGGCGCACGCCGACGGGCGCGGCCCGTCGTCGGGTGGGGGCTGGTGAGGTGCGGGAGGTCGGGTGGGAGACCCGAGCGGTGGTGTCCTCGCGCGGGGCGAGGGGCTGCGGTCAGGGGGCCGCGGGATCAGGGGCGCGCGTGTCGCGGAGCAGCGCGCGGAGCTGGTCGACGACGCCCGGCAGGTGGTCCACCGGCTCGCCCTCGCGGCCCCGCTGCTGCCACTCGACCGTGCTCGCCCGCAGGAGGCTCATGACGACGAGCGCCAGGAGCTCGGGGTCCGGGACGAACGGCCGGACCGCGCGACGTGCGACGAGCATCTCGACGAGCTCCGCGCGGTGGCCCTCGACCCACGCGACGTGACGCGCGACGAGGTGCGGCTCGCGCTGCACGAGCTCGAGCGTGCGCGCCATGCGCTCGGGGGCGACGACCTCGTGCGCGAGCACGTCGGCCACCACGACCTCGAGGTCGTCGAGGAGCGCGCCCGTCGGACCGCCGGAGACGAAGGCCGCGACGACGTCCGGTCGGACCGAGAACTCCTCGAGGCCGAGCACGGCGTCGTCCTTCGCGGGGAAGTAGTTGAAGAACGTGCGGGGCGAGACGCCGACGGCCGCGCAGATGTCCTCGACCGTCACGGCGTCGAGGCCGCGGTCGAGGACGAGGGTCTGCGCGGCGTCGACGAGGGCCTCGCGGCGCGCGCGCTTCTTGCGCTCCCGCAGCCCGCCGGGCGACGGCACGAGGCATGCCGCGGCCCGCTCGGCCACGGAGGGGCGAGCGGGCACGTCAGGCGGAGTCGTCGGCACGAGGAGCATTCTTGCATCCTCTGCAATTTTGCATCAACTGCAATATCGAGTGACGGAGGTCACACCTCCGCGGCGTCAGACCTCGCCGAACCCGCCCTCCACCGCCTCGACCACCGCGCGCACGGCGTCCGCGGCCTGCGGGCCCTCCCCCGTGACCGTGAGCTCCTGCCCGCCGGTCGCGCCGAGCTTCATGAGCTCGAGGACGCTCGCCCCGTTGACGCCGTCGATCGCGACGCTCGCGTCGAACCCGGCGACCAGGCGGGCGAGCACGGCGGCGGGCCGGGCGTGCAGGCCGAGCGGGTTGCGCAACGTCACGACGGCGCGGGCCTCCCCCGCCGGCGGGGCGCCGTCCGCAGGGTTCTCCTCCCCCGCCTCCGGTGCCGCAGCGGGGACGGCGAACGTGCCGCCCGCGTGCTCCGCGGACGCGAGGACCTCGGCCACGTCGCCGCCGCCGTGCGCGGTGACGGCCGCCGCGACGGCGCCCTCGACGAACGGCGCGTCCGCGAGCAGCACGCGCCCGTCGAAGCCGTCCTCCAGGTCCAGCACCGACTCGACCGTCATCACGGCCGAGCCCAGGTCCGCGAGCACGACGACGCCGTCCGCGACGCGCAGCGCCTCGTCGATCGCGCCGGAGACGCGGTCGTAGCTCGTGCCGAGGCCGCCGTCGTCCGTCCCGCCCGCCGCGAGCAGCAGGACGCCGGGCGCCATCTGCGCGGACAGCTCGACGGCCCCCTGCGCGAGGCGCTGCGAGTGGGACACGAGGACGAGCGCGACCCGGGCCCGCGTGCCGACCGGTCCGGCCACGCCGCTCACGCCGCCGCCGCGTCGCGCGCGGCCTCGAGCAGGATCGCGGTCGACGTCGCGCCCGGGTCCTGGTGGCCCGCGCTGCGCTCGCCGAGGTAGCTCGCCCGGCCCTTCGTCGCCACGAGCGGCGCGGTCGCCTCGGCGCCCTCGCGCGCGGCCCGGGCGGCGGCCGCGAGGACGTCGGCCGTCGAGCCGCCCGCGTCGGCCGCGGCCTCCGCCGCGTCGACCGCGGGCTGCCAGGCGTCGACCATCGTCTTCTCGCCGACCTGCGCCTTGCCGCGCGCGGAGATGCCCTCGAGCGCTCCCTCGAGCAGCGCGACGACGCCGTGCGCGTCGAGCTCCGCGAGGCCGGTCACCTTCGCGGCGCGCAGGTAGGCGGTCCCGTAGAGCGGGCCCGAGGCGCCGCCGACGGACGACATGAGCGTCGTGGCCACGAGCTTGAGCACGTCGCCGATCTGGCCCGGCGGCTGCTCGCCGTCGGCCGCCCCGTCGAGCTTGGCGACCACCGCGCGGAAACCCCGGTCGAGGTTCTCGCCGTGGTCGCCGTCACCGATCTGGCGGTCCAGCTCCGTCAGCTCGTCCCGCGCCGCCGCGATCCGCTCCGCGCTCAGCCGGGTCCATCGCTCGGCCCAGGCCACGTCCAGCGTCATGCCCCACCTCTCCTCGCCGTCGAGCCGGCGGTGCGCCGGCTCCAGGAGACTGCACGAAAGGGCACCCGCTCACCAGCGCAGCGCGGCCGTGTGGACGGGAGCGTCCCACAGGGCGGTGAGCTCGTCGTCCAGGCGCAGCACGGTGACCGACGCACCCTGCATCTCCAGCGACGTGACGTAGTTGCCGACGAGCGAGCGCGTCACGCGTACGCCGCGCCCTTCGAGCAGCCTCCTCGCCTGACGATAGACGACGTACAGCTCGGACAGCGGGGTACCGCCCATTCCGTTAACGAACAGCAACACGTCCTCGCCGTCGGCGAGGCCCAGGTCGTCGGCCACGGGATCGACCAGCCGCTGCGTGATCTCGTCCGCCGACGCGAGCGGGATCCGGTGCCGCCCGGGCTCGCCGTGGATCCCGATGCCGATCTCGACCTCGTCGTCGCCGAGGTCGAAGCTCGGCCTGCCCACGTGCGGCACGGTGCACGCCGTGAGGGCGACGCCCATCGAGCGCACGTTCGCCACGACGCGCCCGGCGATCTCCGTCACGGTGCCGAGGTCGTCGCCGCGCTCGGCCGCCGCGCCCGCGATCTTCTCGACCGCGACCGTCCCCGCGACGCCGCGCCGACCCGCGGTGTAGAGCGAGTCCTCGACCGCGACGTCGTCGTTGACGAGGATGCTCGTGACCTCGGTGCCCTCGGCCTCGACGAGCTCGACCGCCGTCTCGAAGTTCAGCACGTCGCCCGTGTAGTTCTTGACGATCGCGAGCACGCCGGCGCCCGAGTCGGCGCCGAGGATCGCCGGGACGATCTGGTCGGGCGTCGGCGAGGTGAACACCGCGCCCGGCACCGCGGCGTCGAGCATCCCCGGCCCGACGAAGCCCGCGTGCAGCGGCTCGTGGCCCGAGCCGCCGCCCGAGACCAGCCCGACCTTGCCGGCCACCGCGCCGCCGGCGCGCGACACGTACGGGGGCGCGAGGTGCACCTGCACGAGGTCGGCGTGCGCCTGGCCGAAGCCCTCGAGGGACTCCGTCACCGCGTCCTGGGGATCGTTGAGCAGCTTCTTCACCGGTCATCCCTCCATCGGTCCGTGCGCCCGGTGCTCCGGGCGCCGACAGCCCCCGCGACGTCGGCAGGCCGCGCCCGGCGTGCCCGCCGCCGTCGTCGCCTCCATCAAACACCCGGCCGCCGCGCGCCGCGCGGCGTCCGGGCGTCAGCCGCGACCGAGCAGGACGCGCGCGTCGGCCACCGTCACGACCGAGCCCGTGACCAGGACGCCCGTGCCCGTGCCGACGCCCACGGCGTCGTCGCGCTCGACGAGGTCGACCGCCACCTGGAGCGCCTCGTCGAGGCGCTCGGTGCTGTGCACGCGGTCCTCGCCGAAGACGTCGGCCGCGAGCTCGGCGAGCTCCGTCGGGTCGGCCGAGCGCTCCGAGCTGTTGCGCGTCACGACGATCTCCGCGAGCACCGGCTCGAGCGCCGCGAGGAGCGGCTCGGCGTCCTTGTCGGCCATGATCGCGACGACGCCGACGAGGTGGCGCAGGTCGAACGCCTCGCCGAGCGCCGTCGCGAGCGCCTCGGCCCCTGCGGCGTTGTGCGCCGCGTCAACGAGGACGGTCGGGCTGGACCGCACGACCTCGAGCCGTCCCGGCGACGTGACGTCCGCGAAAGCCGCCTCGACGAGCGTGCCGTCGAGCGCCCGGCCGCCGAGGAACGCCTCCACCGCGCCGAGCGCGAGCAGCGCGTTGTGCGCCTGGTGCTCGCCGTGCAGCGGGAGGAACACCTCGGTGTAGAGCGCAGCGGGCGTGCGCAGGTCGAGGAGCTGGCCGCCGACCGCGACCTGGCGCGCGGCGACGTCGAGGTCGACGCCCTCGCGCAGCAGGCGCGCCCCGACGCGCTCCGCCCGGGCCCGCAGCACCTCCTCGACCTCGGGGCGCTGCGCCGCCGAGACGACGGTCGCGCCCTCCTTCACGATGCCCGACTTGACCGTCGCGATCTCCTCGAGCGTGCTCCCGAGCCACCGCTCGTGGTCGAGCGCGACGGGCGTCACGACGGCGACCTCCGCGTCGACCACGTTGGTCGAGTCCCACTCGCCGCCCATGCCGACCTCGACGATCGCGACGTCGACGGGCGTGTCCGCGAACGCGGCGAACGCCACGCCCGTGAGGACCTCGAAGAAGCTGAGCTGTGACTGCCCGCTCTCCGCGAGCTCCGCGTCGACGACCTGCACGTAGGGGTAGACGTCCTCCCACACCTCGACGAACCGGCGCGCCGAGAGCGGCTCGCCGTCGACGACGATCCGCTCGGTGACGCTCGTCAGGTGCGGGCTCGTGAACAGGCCGGTGCGCAGGCCGTGCTCACGCACGAGACGCTCCGCGACGCGCGCGGTGCTCGTCTTGCCGTTGGTCCCGGTGAGATGGATCGTCCGGAACGCGTGCTGCGGGTCGCCGAGCAGCTCGAACAGGCGCCGCACCCGGTCGATCGTCGGGTCGAAGTCGTGCTCGGGAGTACGGGACACGATGTGCTGGTAGACGCGCTCGAGGTCCGCCTGCGCGGCGGCGTCCTCCGCCGCCGCGCGGGCGTCCTTCGCGCTCTGCCGTCGTGCGGCGCCGGAGTCCTTGCGTGCGGCGCTCACAGGTTCGCCTCCTCGACGGTGCCAGCGTCCGGGACGGTGCCGTCGGCCTTCTCGACGCGCACGGAGCGCACGTCGGTCGGCGACGTCTCGACGACGACGTCGACCGCGAGCGTCTCGCGCGCGACGAGGTCGCGGTGCTCCTCGACGGCCGCGAGCCACTCGCCCGGCACGTCGAGCGAGAGCCGGATGCGGTCGGCGACGTCGAGCCCGGCGGCCTTGCGCGCGTCCTGCACGTCGCGGATCACGTCGCGCGCGTAGCCCTCGGCGAGCAGCGCGTCGTCGAGCGCGAGGTCGAGGACGGCGAACCCGCCGCTCGCGAGCACCGCGGCGGCGATGCTCGGCGCCTCCCCCTCGGCGACGCCGCGGTCGGCGACCACCGTCGTCAGCTCGTACTCCGCGGGCAGGAGCGCGACGTCGCCGTCGTCCGTCGTCACGACGACCTCCCCGGCGTCGTCCACGCGCCACGCACCGGCCTTGGCGGCCTTGATGACGGCCTGGACCCCGCGGCCCAGGCGCGGGCCCGCGGCGCGGGCGTTGACCGCGAGGCGCTGCGTGATGCCGAAGCGCTCCGCGGCGTCCGAGTCGGTGGACTCGAGCTCGACGGCCTTGACGTTGAGCTCGCGCGCCAGCAGGTCCGTGTACGGCGCGAGCGCCCCCGGGTCGTCCACGACGACCGTGAGCCGCGCGAGCGGCTGGCGCACCCGGAGCTGGTGCGCCTTGCGCAGGCCGAGCGCGGCCGACGCGACGGCGCGGACCTCGTCCATCGCGGCGACGAGCGCCGGGTCGGCGACGAGGGACGCGTCCGGGACGTGACGCACGGCCACCGCGGACGAGCCGTCCTCGCCGACGAACCGCTCGCCGACCTCCTCGGTGGACGCCGGCCAGTCGGTGAGGTGGACCGAGCGCCCGCCGGTCAGGCCGCGCCACACCTCCTCCGCGAGCAGCGGGGCGAGCGGCGCCATGACGCGCGTGAGCGTCTCGAGCGCCGTGTACAGCGTGTCGAACGCGTCGGCGTCCTCCGCCCAGAACCGGTCGCGCTGGGTGCGCACGTACCAGTTGGTCAGGACGTCGAGGTGCTCGCGCACGGTCTCGCACGCGCCCGCGATGTCGTACGCGTCGAGCTGCCCGGTCACTCGCACCACGAGGTCGTGGGTGCGCGCGAGCAGGTAGCGGTCGAGCGCCGGGAGCCCGGCCACGCGCTCGGGCGCGACCTTCTGCGCGACGTACCCGGCGGGCTCGACGGGCTCGCCCGCCCGCGCCTGCGCCTTCGACGTGTTCGCGTACAGGGTGAAGAAGTAGTACGTGCTCCACAGCGGGAGCAGCACCTGGCGCACCGCGTCGCGGATCCCGTCCTCGGTGACGACGAGGTTGCCGCCGCGCAGGATGGGCGAGCTCATGAGGAACCAGCGCATCGCGTCGGAGCCGTCGCGGTCGAAGACCTCGTTGACGTCCGGGTAGTTGCGCAGCGACTTGCTCATCTTGCGGCCGTCGGAGCCCAGCACGATGCCGTGCGAGACGGCCGAGCGGAACGCCGGGCGGTCGAACAGCGCGGTCGCGAGCACGTGCAGCGTGTAGAACCAGCCGCGCGTCTGGCCGATGTACTCGACGATGAAGTCGCCGGGGTTGTGGTGCTCGAACCAGTCGGTGTTCTCGAACGGGTAGTGCACCTGCGCGTAGGGCATGGACCCCGAGTCGAACCAGACGTCCATGACGTCCTCGACGCGGCGCATGGTCGAGCGGCCCGTCGGGTCGTCCGGGTTGGGGCGCGTGAGGCGGTCGACGAACGGCCGGTGCAGGTCCGGCTCGCCCTTCTCGTTGCGCGGGAGGGTGCCGAAGTCCCGCTCGATCTCGGCGAACGAGCCGTACACGTCGACGCGCGGGTGCTGCGGGTCGTCCGAGCGCCACACCGGCACCGGGCTGCCCCAGAACCGGTTGCGCGTGATCGACCAGTCGCGCGCGTTCTCCAGCCACTTGCCGAACTGGCCGTGCTGGATGTGGTCGGGCGTCCAGGAGATCTGCTCGTTGAGCTCGACCATGCGGTCCTTGAACTTCGACACCGCGACGAACCACGACGAGACGCCCATGTAGATGAGCGGCTTGCGGCAGCGCCAGCAGTGCGGGTAGGAGTGCGCGTACGACTCGCGGCGCAGCAGCACCGTGCCGGGGCTCGTGGCGCCGAGCGGGAGGTCCGGCGTCTCCTCCCCCTGCGCGGCCGCGGCGTCGTGGCGCGTGCGGCCCTTGAGGTGGTCGATGATGAGCGCGTTCGCGTCGAAGACCTGGAGGCTCTCGTAGTCGACGACGGGGAAGACGAACTTGCCGTCGGACGCGACCGGGAGCACCGGCTCGACGCCCTCGCGGTCGGAGACGACCTTGTCCTCCTCGCCGAACGCGCCGGCGTTGTGCACGAGCCCGGTGCCGTCCGTGGTCGTGACGAAGTCGGCCTCGACGACCCGGTGCGCACCGGCGTGCCCGGCGAAGTAGGAGAACGGCGGCGTGTACGACCGCCCGACGAGGTCGGCGCCCGTGAGCCGCTCGACGACCTGCGTCGTCACGTCCTCGACGCCCTCGTCGGCGAGCTCGCGCGCGTACGCCTCGAGACGCTCCGCGGCGATCACGTAGCGCTCCTTGACGCCCGTGCACGACGACTCCACGACGACGTACTCGACGTCGGGGCCGACCATGACGAACAGGTTCGACGGCAGCGTCCAGGGCGTCGTCGTCCAGATGAGCGCGAGCTCGCCCGTCTCGAGCCGGAAGCCGACGGTGACCGCCGGGTCCTGGCGGACCTGGTACACGTCCTCGTCCATGCGCAGCTCGTGGTTCGACAGCGGCGTCTGGTCGTTCCAGCAGTAGGGCAGCACGCGGAAGCCCTCGTAGACGAGGCCCTTGTCGTAGAGCTGCTTGAACGCCCACAGGACCGACTCCATGAACGTCGGGTCGAGCGTCTTGTAGTCGTGCTCGAAGTCGACCCAGCGCGCCTGGCGGGTCACGTAGTCCTGCCACTCGCTCGTGTACTTGAGCACCGACGCGCGGCACGCGTCGTTGAACCGCTCGATCCCCAGCTCGAGGATCTCCTCCTTGGTCTTGATCCCCAGCTGGTCCATCGCCTCGAGCTCGGCGGGCAGGCCGTGCGTGTCCCAGCCGAAGCGACGCTCGACGTGCTTGCCGCGCATCGTCTGGTACCGCGGCACGACGTCCTTCGCGTAGCCCGTGAGCAGGTGCCCGTAGTGGGGCAGGCCGTTGGCGAACGGGGGGCCGTCGTAGAAGACGAACTCGTTGCTGCCGTTCTCCCCGGCGGGGTTGCGCTCGACCGAGGCGCGGAACGTGTCGTCCGCCTCCCAGTAGGCGAGGACCTCGCGCTCGATCGCGGGCAGGTCCGGGGAGGCGGGGACGCCGAACGCGGCTCCGGGGTGCGCGTCGGCGGCGGACGAGGGTGCGCGGTGCAGCGGGTAGGCCATGGTCTCGAGGACTCCGGTGAGGTAGCGGTCGGCGGGGTGTCCGCCGTGGTGGTACGGGTCGGTCGTGCTCTCCTGCGAGGACGACTCCCCCACCTGGGGCGGGCTCGCCGCGGTACCACCTCGCTTGCCGGCGCCCGTCCCCGCAGGTGCCCGACGTCGTCGGGCACCACGGGCGGTCGCCGACCGCTCGTCGCAGGCTGTGACGGGCCCACCCGTCCGGGTCTAGTGAGGACCTGCCGCGGGCCGTCAGGCCTGCCCCGCGGCGGGGTTCCCGTTCTTCCGGAGGCTCGCCGGTGATGGCCGGGTCGACGCCTGTGCCTCCATGGTAGCCGCCGCCCGGCGGCGCGCGGTGTAGGCGTCGATGTCGCGAGCGACGAGCCACTCGAGCGTGAGCGGGGGCCCGGCGGCAGCCGACGCGGTGAGGGCGGGGAGGGCGGGTGCCGACGACGGCACGGTGGTCGGGCGGTAGCGGGGGAAGTGCGGGGGAACGTACATGGTGGTCTCGCGTCCTGTGCTCGGCTGGCGTCCGTGGGTGCAGACCCGGTCGTGGCGTCGGACTCATCGCTGAGCCGTGGCGCGGGACCGGCGACCGTCACGCCCCGTCGCAGGGAGGGAGGGGCGGGAGGCTGCTCGCGGACACCAGGTCGAGGCTGCGCAGGGCGCCGCGAGCCCTCAACAACAGGTGGCGGGGAGGACCCGCGGGCGCGCCAGGACGAGCGTGCTGCTCGTGGGGCGCGCGGAGGTCACCCGCACATGGTGCCAGCACGCCCGTCGCGGGACAACCTCCGGTCCAGGACCCGGGCCACTCGCCTGGCCCCTCGTCAGGCCGGTCACCGGACGCGGACGGCGACCTCGTGCCAGCCCGAGGCGCCGTCGGGCGCGGGCGGGGCGACGTCGGCCGTCTGGGTGCGCCCGTCCGCGTCGGTCGCGCGGACCGTCAGCCGGTGCTCCCCCGGCGTCGCGTCCCACGCGTACGACCACTGCCGCCACGTGTCCGGGCCGACCGTGGCGGCGAGCGTCGCGGCGCGCCACGGGCCGTCGTCCACGCGCACCTCGACGCCGTCGACGCCCGTGTGCTGGGCCCACGCCACGCCCGCGACGACGACCTCCCCCGCGTCCACGGCCGCGCCGTCGCGCGGGGTGTCGACGCGCGACGCGAGCTTGATCGGTCCCCGCTCCGACCACCCGCGCGTAGACCAATAGGCGACGTCGTCGGCGAACGTCGTGACCTTGAGCTCGGTGACCCACTTCGTTGCGGACACGTAGCCGTACAGCCCGGGCACGACGAGCCGGGCGGGGAAGCCGTGCTCGGCCGGGAGCGCCTCGCCGTTCATCCCGACGGCGAGCAGGCTCGCCCGGTCGGGGTCGGTGAGGGCGTCGAGCGGCGTGCTCGCCGTCCACCCGTCGGCGCTCGTGGAGAGCACCATGTCGGCGCCGTCCTGCACTCCCGCGCGCGCGAGCAGCTCGCGCACCGGGTACCCGAGCCACCGCGCGTTGCCCACGAGGTCCCCGCCGACCTCGTTGGACACGCACGTGAGCGTGAGGTGGTGCTCGACGAGCGGGAGCGCGAGCAGCTCGTCGAGCGTGATCTCGAACGGGTCGTCGACGAGCCCCGAGACGCGCAGCGTCCACGACGCCGGGTCGACCTGCGGCACGCGCAGCGCCGTGTCGATGCGGTAGAAGTCCGCGTTCGGGGTGACGTACGGCGCGAGCCCGGGGACGCGCAGGTCCGCCCCGGCGGGCACGGCGGGGGCCGGGGTCGCGGGGGCGGGCAGCCGCAGCGCGTCGCGCGCGGCCGTCACGGCTCGCGAGCCGGCGGACACCGCGCGCGACGTCGCGAGCGCGACGACGCCCGCCGCCGCGGCGAGTCCCGTGACGAGGAGGAAGCGGCGGCGGTCGAGGCCGCCGGGCGTCGTCGCCGCGTCGTCGGAGCCGGAGGGCGCGGCCGGGCCGCGCAGCGTCCGGAGCGTCGCGCGCAGCAGCAGCACGGCGACACCCACGCCGACCAGGCTCGGCAGCGCCCAGGCCACGTCCCCGCCCGGCCGGGAGGCGGCGACGACCGCGCCGACCGCCCCGACGGCGGCGAGGAGCAGCGCGCCGGACGGCGGGCGGCGGAGCTCGAGCCAGCCGCTGAGGGCCGCGCCCGCGGCGAGCACGACGCCCATGACCCCGAGCAGCACCGCCTTGTCCGCGGTGCCGAAGGTCGCGACGGCCCAGTCCTTGAGGGGCCCCGGCACCGCGTCGACGACCCCCGCCCCGGCGGCGAACAGCGGGCTCGACCCGGGCGCGACGACGGCCGCGGCGAGCTCGGCCACGGCGAACCCGACGGCCGCCGCGACGACGCCCGCGAGCGCCGCCCGTCCGCCCGCCTGCCCGGCTGCCTGCCGCTGCCCCGTCATGCGCGTCCTCCCGTGGTCCAGTAGACGCCGGGCCGGCCCCGGGCGCCATCGTCGGTTCGGAGCGGCTCCGCTCCCGGACGGGTCGGGGTCAGCGGGCGGACGCGTCGGCGTCGGGCGTGGGCTCCACGCCCTTCGGGACGAGCGGCGCGCGCCACAGGGAGTAGGTGGAGGCCTGCGCGACGGGCCGCAGGATCAGCGAGTCGATGTTCACGTGGTGCGGGCGCGTGACGGCGAACGTCACGACGTCGGCGACGTCGTCGGCGGTGAGCGGGTCCACGACGCCCGCGTAGACGGCGTCGGCCCCGGCCTGGTCCCCGTGGTAGCGGTTGAGCGAGAACTCGGGCGTGTGCACGAGGCCCGGCGCGATCTCGATGACGCGGATCGGCTCGCCCACGAGCTCGAGGCGGAGCGTCTTCGCGACGCCGAGCAGCGCGTGCTTGGACGCGACGTAGCCGGAGCCGCCGACGTACGTGTCGTGGCCCGCGGTCGACGTCATGAGCACGATGTCGCCGCGGCGCGACGTGCGCAGGAGCGGCAGGAAGGCCTGGGTCACGCGCACGGTGCCGAGCACGTTCGTCTCGTACATCGCGCGCCACTCGTCGATCTTCGCCTCGTCGACGGGGTCGACGCCGAGGCCGAAGCCCGCGATGTTGAGCAGCGCGTGCACGGGCCCGCGGGCGCCCGCCTCGGCGACGAGGCGCGCGACGTCGTCGTCGGAGGTCACGTCGCCCACCACGGGGTGGGCGCCCGTGCGCTCCGCGACCTCGGCGAGCCGGTCCGCGCGGCGCGCGAACGCCACGACGTCCCAGCCCCGGGCGCGCAGGAACCGCACGCACGCCTCCCCGATGCCCGACGACGCGCCGGTCACCACGGCGCGCAGGGGCGAGGTCGCAGGGGCGGGGGCGGGCGCGTTCGAGGGCTCGGTCACGACGCACACTCTGTCACGGTCGCGTGTGTAGGCTGGACGACGGACCGCGAACCCCTCGATCGTTCGCCGGAGCGACCTCGTCCTTGGGTCGCGGGTCCGCCCGACGCGAGATGGCGCGTCCGACCCTGGAGAGCCCGCGTCCCCGCCCGGGGACCGCCGTCCGGCTCTCTCCCCGCCTCGCACCCGGAGCAGCTCCGTGCCCTCGCGCCTCACGCCGTCCCTCGTCTCCCGCCGACCCGTCCGCGCCGCCGTCGGCGCGTCGGCGCTCGCCCTCGTGCTCGCCGCCTGCTCGTCCGGCACGACGCCCGGGGGCGACCCGACCTCTGCGGGCGGCGCGACGTCGTCGAGCACGCCCGGGAGCACCGCGTACCCGCTCACGCTCGACGACTGCGGGTTCGAGGTGACGTTCGACGCCGCGCCCGAGCGCGTCGTGACGATCAAGTCGAGCACCACGGAGATGCTCCTGGCCCTCGGGCTCGGCGACCGGATCGTCGCGAGCGCGTTCGCCGACGGGCCGGTGCCCGAGTCGCTGGCCGACGCCGCGGCGGACGTCCCCGCGGTCGTGGAGCCGCTCTCGGACCAGGTCCCGGGTGCCGAAGCGGTCCTGGAGACCGAGCCCGACCTCGTGTACGCGGGCTGGGAGTCCAACCTCACGGCCGACGGCGCCGGCGACCGCGAGACCCTCGCGCAGCTCGGCGTCGCGACCTACGTCTCCCCCGCCGCGTGCAAGGCGCCGGAGTACATGCCCGACCCGCTGACGTTCGACGACGTGTTCGCCGAGATCACCGAGGTGGGCACGATCTTCGACGCCCAGGACGCCGCGGCGGACCTCGTCGCGGAGCAGCGCGCGACGCTCGACGGCGTCGACCGCGACGACCGCGGCCTGACCGCCCTGTGGTACTCGTCGGGCGACGACATCCCGTACGTCGGGGCGGGCATCGGCGCGCCGCAGATGATCATGGACGCCGTCGGGCTCGAGAACGTCGCGGGCGACGTGCACGACACCTGGACGTCGTACGCGTGGGAGGAGGCGGTCGCCGCCGACCCGGACGTGCTCGTCCTCGTCGACGCCGCCTGGAACACCGCCGAGGCGAAGATCGAGCGGCTCGAGTCCAACCCGGCCACGGCCGAGATGACGGCCGTCCGCGAGGGCCGCTACCTGACGATCCCGTTCCCGGCGACCGAGGCGGGCGTGCGCAACGTCGACGCCGTCGTCGACCTCGCCGCGCAGCTGGAGGCGCTCGACCTGTGACGACCCTGCGCACCCGCCCCGCGCCCGCCGCGGCCGACCGTCGCCCGGACGGTCGCGCGCGGCGCGGCGCGGCCTGGTGGGTGCCGGCCGGCGTCGTCGCGCTCGTCGCGACGGTGCTCGTCACGGTGACGATCGGGCCGGCCGACCTCGCCGTCGGCGAGGTGTGGCGCTCGGTCGCGACGCACCTCGGGCTCGGCGGGCTGCTGGGCCTGGAGCCGCTCGGTGCCCTGCAGGACGGCATGGTGTGGCAGCTGCGGCTCCCCCGCGTGCTCACGGCGGCGGCGGTGGGCGCCGGGCTCGCCGTGTGCGGCGTCGTCATGCAGTCGCTCACGCGCAACCCGCTCGCCGACCCCTACCTGCTCGGCCTGTCGTCCGGCGCGTCGCTCGGCGCGGTGCTCGTCCTGGTCGCGGGCTGGACGGTCCTGCTCCCCGTCGCGGCCTTCGGCGGCGCGGTGCTCGCGCTCGTCGCCGCGCTCGGCCTCGCGGGCGCGCTCGGCGCGCTCACGCCCACGCGGACCGTGCTCGCCGGGCTCGCGGTGAGCCAGCTCGCGGCGGCCGCGACGAGCTTCGTCATCTTCTGGTCCGCGACCGGCGACTCGTACCGCGAGATCCTGTCGTGGCTCATGGGGTCCGTCGCGGGCGCGACGTGGACCTCCGTCGCGGTCGCGGGCGGCGCGACGCTCGTGCTCGGGACGTTGCTCGCGTCGACCGGCTCGGTGCTCGACACCTTCACCTTCGGCGACACGGCGGCCTCCGCGCTCGGGGTCGACGTCGCGCGCGTGCGCTGGACGCTCCTCGTGGGCGTCGCGCTGCTCACCGGCGCGCTCGTGTCCCAGTCGGGGTCCATCGGGTTCGTCGGCCTGATCCTGCCGCACGCGGTCCGGCTCCTCACCGGCGCGCGGCACCGGCTGCTCCTCCCGCTCTCCGCGCTGTTCGGCGCGACGTTCCTCGTCTGGGCCGACACGCTCGCGCGCACGGTCTTCGCGCCGCGCGAGCTGCCCGTCGGCATCGTCACCGCCGCGATCGGCGCCCCGGTGTTCGCCCTGCTGCTGTGGCGCGGACGGAGGACCGCGTGAGCGCCCCCGCCGTCGTGGGCACGACCGGGCTCGACGCGGAGCGCGTGTCGTGGTCGGTCGACGGTCGCCTCGTCCTCGACGGCGTCGACTGCACCGCGCCCCCGGGTGCGGTGAGCGGGCTGCTCGGCCCGAACGGCTCCGGGAAGTCCACGCTCCTGCGTGTGCTCGCCGGCGTCCGGGCGCCGTCGGCGGGCCCGGGCCGGGACGGCGCCCGCGTGCGGTTCGACGGCGCCGACCTGCTCGCGCTGCCGCGCCGCCAGCGGGCGCGGGTGCTCGCGCTCGTCGAGCAGGACGCGACGACCGACCTCCCGCTCTCCGTGCTCGACGCCGTGCTGCTCGGCCGCATCCCGCACCGCTCGCTCCTCGCGGGCGACTCCGCGACCGACCGCGACCTCGCCCGGGCGGCGCTCGCCCGCGTCGGGATGGCGGGGTTCGCGGACCGTGAGGTCGCGACGCTCTCCGGCGGCGAGCGCCAGCGCGTGCACCTCGCGCGCGCCCTCGCGCAGGAGCCCGCGCTCCTGCTGCTCGACGAGCCGACCAACCACCTCGACATCGCCGCGCAGCTCGACACGATGCGCGTCCTGCGCGACCTCGCGGACGACGGCGTCACCGTGCTCGCCGCGCTCCACGACCTCAACCTCGCGGCCCAGACGTGCGACCACGTCGTCGTGCTGGCGGACGGCCGCGTCGTCGCGGCGGGCGACGTCCACGACGTGCTCGTGCCCGACGTGCTGGACCCCGTCTACGGCGTGCGGTGCGAGGTCCTCACGCACCCGCGCACCGGCAGGCCGGTGCTGACGTTCGAGCCCCCGGCCTGAGGAACCCTCAGAAGCCGCGCAGCCGTTCGAGGCGCACGCGCAGCGTCACGGCGTAGTCGTCGTGGAAGCCGTCGGGCGTCGTGCCGAGGCCGCGGATGCCGTCGTCGTACTTCGCGTCGTACGCCGCGCGCTCCGCGGCCGAGAGACCGTCGTCGTCGACCGACGCCGTGCCGGTGAGCACGACGACGTCGCCGCCCGACGGGGTGCTGTTGAGGTGCACCGCGACGCGGGGGTTCGCGCGGACGTTGCGCAGCTTGGCCGTGCGCGGCTGGGACTTCACGACGATCTCGTCGGCACCGTCCCAGCGGAACCAGACCGGCGTCGGCTGCGGCGTGCCGTGCGGGTCCACCGTGACGAGCCACACGACCTGCTCGTCGGCGAGCCGCGCCGCAGCGCGTGAGCCGAGGCGCGTCGTGGTGTCGACCGCGGGCACGGTCAGGCCTCCTCGGTCGCGGCGAGGCGCGGCAGCTCGATCGCGGGGCAGCGGTCCATGACCATGTCGAGGCCCGCGTCGCGCACGCGCCGCGCGGCGTCCTCGTCGATCACGTCGAGCTGGAACCACACCGCCTTCGCGCCGATCGCGATCGCCTGGTCGGCCACGTCGCCCGCGAGCTCGGACCGCACGAACACGTCGACGACGTCGACGGGGAACGGGACGTCCGCGAGGCTCGCGTACCCCTGCTCGCCGTGGACGGTCTCCGCCGACGGGTGCACGGGCACGACCCGCTTGCCGTGCTGCTGCAGCACGCGCGCGACCCCGTACGCGGCGCGCGCGGTGTTGTTCGACAGGCCGACGACGGCCCAGGTCTCGGTGCCCTCCAGGACCCGACGGACGGTGTCCTGCTCGTCGGCCGGCACGGCCGCTGTGACGTCGCTCATGTCGTGCGCAACCGGGTCCCGGCCGCGGCTATTCCGCGGCGGGACCCGGTGCGGGCACCCGCGCACCTCAGACCAGCGCGAGGGCGAGCAGCGCGCTCGACGCCGCACCGGCCACCGTCCGCACGTGGTTCCACGCGAGCCAGCGCGGGAGGAACGCCGCCCACGCCGCCGCCAGGTCGCCCTCGCGGGCCGCGGCGTCGAGCCGCTCGTTGAGCGGGACGTTGCCCACGGCCGTCACGCCGAGCACCCCGACGACCGCGACGACTGCGCCCGCGAGCGCCCACCCCGCCCCGGCTGTGCCGGCGACGAGCCCGACGACGGCCGCCGCCGCGGGGAGCAGGACGCTCGCGGCGAGCAGGAGCATCAGCGGCGGCCGGAGCGCGTCGCGGTTGATCGCGACCATCGCGGCTCCGCCCTCGCCCGGCGGGAGGCGGCGCAGCCCGCCCATCACGAACGTCGAGAACGCGAAGAGCACGCCGCCCGCGAGCCCCGTCGCGACGGCGGCCGCGACGACGAGCGCCGCGAACGCGGTCACGGCGCGGTCTCCACCGTGCGGGTGGCCGCGCCGGTGCCTGCGGCCCACGCGCCCGCCTCGCGCGCCGCGTACTCGTGGAAGTCCCGCGGCTCGCGGCCGAGCGCGGCGCGGACGCCGTCGGCCACGGGGGTCCCGCGCCCGTCGAGCACCTCGGTGAAGAGGTACCGCATGAGGTCGACGACGTCGTCGGGCAGCCCGGCCGCGGCGAGGCCCGCGACGAACGCCTCCATGGGGACGGGCTCGTAGCGGACGTCGCGCCCGCTCGCGGCGGCGATCTCCGCGACCGCTTCGTGGAACGTCAGCGCACGCGGCCCGGTGAGCTCGAGGACGCGTCCCGCGAGGGCATCGTCCGTGAGGGCCGCGACCGCGACGTCGGCCACGTCCTCGAGGTCGACGAACGGCTCCGCGACGTCGTCGACCGGGAGCGCGAGGACGCCGTCGAGCACGGGCCCGAGGAGGAAGCTCTCGCTGAAGTTCTGGTCGAAGAACGCGCACCGCACGACCGTGCGCGCCGGGAACGCCGCGCCGACGAGCTCCTCCGCGCGCTGCGCCTCCTCCTCGCCGCGCCCGGAGAGCAGCACGAGGCGGCGGACGCCGGCGTCGTGCGCGCGGGCCGCGAGGCGGGCCACGGTCTCCGGGGCGCCGGGGACCGCGAGGTCGGGCGCGTACGCGACGTACACGGCCGCGGCGCCCGCGAGCGCGGGCTCCCACGTCGTGTCGTCGTCCCAGTCGAAGCGCACGTCGCCGGAGCGCGACGCCCGGCGCACGGGGACGCCGGCCGCGTCGAGCCGGTCCGCGACGCGGCGGCCGGTCTTGCCGGTCGCGCCGAGCACGAGGACGGTGCCGGGCGCAGGTGCCGGTGCGGCGGTCGGCGCCGTCGTGCGGGCGGGCGCCGCCGACGGGGCGGCGGTGGGCGGGGTCGAGGCAGGCATGGTGTCTCCCGAGGTGCGAGTGGTGGAGCGGTACGGGTCCCACCCAACCGCCGCGCCGCGAGACGTTCCATGGCCGACCGGCTCGCGCGCATACGCGATCGTCTCGCCGCGCCCCGGCGTACGCTGGCGCGATGGACGTCGTCGCCGGGCTGCTCGACGGGCCGCGCGCCCGCGGGGCCTTCCTCCTGCGGAGCCACCTGCGCGCGCCGTGGGGCATGCGCATCGAGGACGAGGCGCCGCTGACGATCGTGCCCGTCCTGCGCGGGTCCGGGTGGGTCGGCCCCGGGGCCGGGGGCACGTCGTCCGACCCGGGCGAGCACGTCGCCGCGGGCGACGTCGTGCTCCTGCGCGGCCCGGACCACTACGTCGTCGCCGACGCGCCGACCACCGCGCCCCAGGTCGTCGTCGGCCCGGCGTCCGACATGTGCCGGGCGGTCGACGGCGGCCCCTCCCCCATGACCGTGCTCGGCGTGCGGTCGTGGGGCAACGACCCGGACGGCGAGACCGTCATCGTCACAGGCACGTACCCGCTCGACGGCGAGGTCGGGCGCCGGGTGCTGCGCGTGCTGCCCCAGCGCGTGGTCCTGCGCCGCGGGGACGTGGACGGGACGCTCGTGGAGATGCTCGCCCGGGAGGTCGTGCAGGACCTCCCGGGGCAGGAGGCGGTGCTCGACCGCCTCCTCGACCTCCTCCTCATCTCGTGCCTGCGCACCTGGCTCTCGCGCGACGACGCGCCGGGCTGGTACCGCGCCGACGCGGACCCCGTCGTCGGGGCCGCGCTGCGGCTCATCCACCACGACCCGGCGCGCGCCTGGACCCTCGACGCGCTCGCGCGGGAGGTGGGGCTGTCGCGCGCCGCGTTCTCGCGCCGCTTCACGGCGCTCGTCGGCGAGCCGCCGATGGGCTACCTCACCGGCTGGCGGCTCGACCTGGCCGCCGACCTCCTCCTCGAGCCGGACGCGACGCTCGCCGCGGTCGCGCGCGCCGTCGGGTACGCGACGCCGTTCGCGCTGAGCGCCGCGTTCAAGCGCGTGCGCGGCGTGAGCCCGGCGGTGCACCGGGCGCGCGCCGGCGCGGCGTGAGGTCGGTCAGCGCGCGACGGGCACGAGCTCGACGTCCCGCAGCGCGCCGTCGTCGACGACGGCCGTGAGGAACGTCCCGACCGGCTGCCGACGGCGGTCCGTCGGCGATCCGGGGTTGAGCAGGCGCAGGCCGCCCGGCGACGTGGTGTCCCAGGGGATGTGGCTGTGCCCGAACACGAGCACGTCCACGTCGGGGAACGCGGCGTCGGCGCGACGCTCGCGCCCGTCCTTCCCGCCCGTCTCGTGCACGACGGCGAGCCGCAGCCCCTCGACCGTGGTGCGCGCCACCTCGGGCAGGCGCGCGTGCAGGTCGGGGCCGTCGTTGTTGCCCGCCACCCCGACGAGGCGCGACGCGCGCGCCTCCAGCGCGTCGAGCAGGTCGACGCTCACCCAGTCGCCCGCGTGCACGACGACGTCCGCGTCGTCGACCGCGCGCCACACCTGGTCGGGCAGCGCCCGGGCGCGGACCGGGACGTGCGTGTCGCTGAGCAGGAGGAGTCGGGTGGGCACGCCGCCACGATAGGTCGCGGTCCGGGGGCACGCCGGGTGACGATGGGCCCATGCCGATCCCGAGCTGGGTGACCCGCAGCAACAGGCGCTTCCTCAACCCCGTCATGCTTCGCGTCGCGACGGGCGTCGGGCCGATGGCCGTCGTCCGCCACGTCGGGCGGCGCAGCGGGCGGGAGTACCGCACCCCGGTCTTCGCGTTCGCCTACCGCGACGACCCGACCGGTCCGGTCCGCGTCGCGTTCGCCCTCACGTACGGCCCCGACGTGGACTGGGTCCGCAACGTCGAGGCGGCCGGGGAGTTCGTCCTCGAGCGGCGCGGCGTGGAGTACGTCGTCGACGACGTGCGTCGCGTGACCGGCGCGGACGGCCTGCGGCTCCTGCCCGGCTGGACGAGCGCGATCCTCCGGCGCGCGGGCGTCGACGAGTTCCGGACCGGACGGCCGCGCCGGGCACCCGGCGGCCGGCTGCCATGATGGGGGCATGACCGACCAGCTCTGGATCACCGGCGACCCCGACGCGGACGCGCTGCTCAGCGACGACGCGTTCGCGCTCCTCGTGGGGATGCTGCTCGACCAGCAGTACCCGATGGAGCACGCGTTCGCCGGGCCCCGCAAGATCCGCGACCGCCTCGGCTCGATCGACCCGCGCACCGTCGCGGACACCGACCCCGACGCGTTCGTCACGCTCGCCACGACGCCGCCCGCGATCCACCGCTACGGGCGGTCGATGGCGGGCCGGGTGCAGGAGCTCGCGCGCGTCGTCGTCGACGAGTACGACGGCGACGCGACCCGGATCTGGACCGCGCCGGGCGCGGACGGCGAGCCGACGGGCGAGGAGGTGCTCGCGCGCCTGCGGGCGCTGCCCGGGTTCGGCGACCAGAAGGCGCGCATCTTCCTCGCGCTCCTGGGCAAGCAGCGGGGCGTGCGGCCCGCGGGGTGGCGCGAGGCCGCCGGCCACTACGGGGACGAGGGCTCCCGCCGGTCCATCGCCGACGTCACGAGCCCCGAGTCGCTCGCCGAGGTGCGCACGTTCAAGAAGGCCCAGAAGGCCGCCGCCAAGGCCGCGAAGGGCTGACCCGCCGCGCCGCGCGCGGACGCCCGGGTGCGCGACGCACCCCGGCGGTTATCGTCGGCGCGTGACCACGACGACGCCTCCCGCCCCGGGGCTCCCTCCCGCCACGCGCACGCTCCTGGCCCTCGCCGCCGGCGTCGTCGTCCTCGCCGGGGTCCACGCCGCCCGCGAGGTCCTCGCCCCGATGTTCCTCGCGGCAGTCATCGTCATCATCTGCCACCCCGTGCGCTACCCCCTGGAGCGTCGGGGCTGGCCGCGGTGGGCCGCGACGTCCGCCGTCGTCACGGTCGCGTACCTCATCCTCGCGGCGCTCGTCGCGATGCTCGCGTTCGCGGGCGTCCGGTTCGTGGATCTCGTCCGCGAGTATCTCCCCGCCCTCGTGCGCGCGGTCGACGACGTGGTGGACCAGCTCGCCGCGGTCGGCATCGACACGGACATCGCCGAGGCGGCCACGTCGTGGCTCGACCCGGGACGCGTCGTCAGCCTCGCGGGCAACGTGTCCGGCATGGCCCTGGGCATCGCGACCGCGTTCTTCTTCGTGCTCGCCTACGCGATCTTCATGGCCGCCGACGCCGCGCGGTACTCCACCGCCGGCTCGGTGTTCGGCGCCGAGCGCGCCGCGACGGTCGACCGGGCGACCCGGTTCAGCGGCGGGGTGCGGCGCTACTTCGTGGTCAACGCGTCGTTCGGCGCGGTCGTCGCCGTGATCGACGGCGTCGCCCTGTGGCTCCTGTCGGTCCCGGCCCCGACCGTGTGGGCGATCCTCGCGTTCGTCACGAACTTCATCCCGAACATCGGCTTCGTCCTGGGGCTCGTGCCGCCCGTCGTCATGGCGTTCGTGGTCGGGGGCTGGCAGCTCGCGCTCGCCGTCGTCGCGGTCTACTGCGTGGTGAACGTCGTGCTCCAGGTGCTCGTCCAGCCGAAGTTCGTCGCCGACGCGGTGAACCTCAGCCTCACGTTGAGCTTCGTGTCCGTCGTCTTCTGGACGTTCGTCATCGGGCCGCTCGGGGCGATCCTCGCGATCCCGCTCACGCTGCTCGTCCGGGCGCTCGTGCTGGAGCCCGACCCGGGCTCGGGCTGGCTGCGGTGGCTCTCCGGCGACGACGCGCCGCGGCCCGCCGAGGACCCGCGGGGCACGGGCTCCCCTCCCGCCGCCGACGCCGTGCCGGACGGGGACGACGCCGCTCCGTCGGAGCCCGCGGACCCCGAGGCCGACCCTCAGGTGGAGCCTGAGGGTTCCGCCGTCGAGCGCTCCCCGGCGCCGGACGAGCGCTGACCCCGGTCGCACGGTCCGGCCGGGCCCTGGTGCGCGCGGCACCGCCGTCCCTAGGCTGGTGCTCGGCGGGTGTCCGCCCGTCACCGGCACGGGGAGGAACCATGGCGCACGGAGACATCACGCACATCGACATCCCGGTGAGCGACAACGGCAGGGCCACGCAGTTCTACGGCGAGCTCTTCGGCTGGCAGATCGCGGAGGTTCCCGGCTTCGAGGGCTACCCCATGTGGCAGGCCCCGAACAAGATCAGCGGCGGCGGCCTCGCCCCACGCTCCGAGGGCTTCACGAGCCCGCGCAGCTACGTCGAGGTCGACTCCATCGAGGAGACGCTCGCCAAGGTCCGTGAGCTCGGCGGGCGCGTCGTGCTGGAGAAGTCGCAGATCAGCCCCACCTCGTGGTGGGCCGCGTTCGAGGACGCCGACGGGAACCAGATCGGCCTCTACGAAGGCACGACGGACGGGGGCTGACCGCGCGCGGCGCTCAGCCGCACGGCCGTCAGGGTCGGGACGACAGGACGCGGCCGTCCGGGTCGTCGGGCCGGCGCGGTCGCAGCGTGGGCGGGGGCGGCCACGGGAGGTCGTAGCGCTCGACGGGGACGTCGATCGCCCCGAAGTCGTCCGTCTGCACGACGACGCCGTCCGGCGTGACCTCGACGAGCCGGACCCGCAGCGGCGGCGCGTCGTCCTGCTCGAGCATCCAGACGTCGGCGAGCCACGCGAGGCTGCTCGCGTCGAGCGCCTCCTCGGCCTCGAGCCAGTCGACCGGTCCGGTGAGCTCGTGCCCGAGCAGCGACACGGCCACCCAGGCGTCGCCCTCGGGGCGGATCCAGCCCACGTGCTCGCGGTCGTCGGGGCGGCGGTGCGCGATCCAGTCGGAGGGGAGCATCCGGGCAGGCTAGCGGCGACGCCGGGGCGCACGCCAGGGGTTTCGCCGCCGCGGGGCGCACCCCGCCTCAGTCTGCGACCGGCTCGTTCCCGGAGCCCTCGCGGTACCCCTCGGCGAACCCGGCGCGGTAGCCGTCGGCGTACGCGGCCTCCCGCGCGGCGTCGCCCTCCTGGTCGCGGCGGGCGTCGGCCTGCCCGCGGGCGTACGCCTCGGCGCTGCCCTCGCGGAACAGGTCGTCGCCCGAGCCGCGCACGAGCACGCGGGCGCCCGGACCGTCCTCGCTCCCGACGTACCGGCCGAGCCCGCGCACCACGGCGACGGGCCGCCCCGCCGCCTTGCCGCGCACGAGCTCGCTCGCGGCCGCCACCTCGTCGACGACGGCGGTCACGGTCACCGACAGCGGCCGCCCGTGGGCGTCCACGCCGCCGCGCAGGTCCTCCGCGACGACGACCCCCGCGGCCCCGATGCCGATGTCGACGAGGCCGTCGCGCCACGCCCGGCCGGAGGTGTCCGTCACGACGACGCCCAGCCGGTCGAGGCCGAACCGCTCGCGGAGCGCGCCGCGCAGCGCCCGCGCGGAGGCGTCGGGGTCGAGCGGGAGCAGCAGGACCGTGCCCTCCGGGGTGTTCGACGCGTCGACGCCCCCCGCGGCCATGACGAGGCCGAGCCGGTTCTCGACGATGCGCAGCGGCGGCTGGCCGGGACGCTCGCGCGTCGCGACCACGCGCACCGTCTCGTCCGTGATCGCCTGCTCGCGGTCCGCTGCCGCGACGACGCGACCCTCGGCCTTCGAGACGACCTTGCTCGTCACGACGACGACGTCGCCCTCCGCGAGCGCCTCGCTCGCGAGCAGGTCGCCCACGAGCGCGGCGAGGTCGTCGCCCGGACGGACCTCGCCGAGGCCCTCGGGCGCCCACACCGTGAGGCGCGCGGACCGGTCGGGGCCCGCGCCGCCGTCGGGCCCGCCGGGTGCGGCGTCGTGCTCGCTCATCGCGCGAGCTTCGGGAGCACCTCGCGGCCGAAGACCTCGATCCACTCGCGCTGGTTGCGGCCCACGTTGTGCAGATAGATGCGGTCGAAGCCGAGGTCGACGAACTTCTGGATGTACGCGCGGTGCTCGTCCGGGTCGGCGGAGATGACCATGCGACCCTCGAAGTCCTCCGGGCGCACGAGCTTGGCCATCTGCTCGAAGTCGTGCGGCGAGCGGATGTCCGCCTTGGGGAACTTCATGCCGCCGTTCGGCCACTCGGTCATCGCGTTCGCGAGCGCCTCCTCGTCGGTCGCGGCCCAGGAGAGGTGGAGCTGGAGCACCTTGGGCATCGCCTCGGGGTCGCGGCCGGACTCGCGCACGCCGTCGTCGAACTTGCCGAACAGCATGGAGATCTTCTCGAGCGGCGCCCCCACGGTGATGAGGCCGTCGGCGTGGCGGCCCGCGCGCTTCGCGGTCACGGGGCCGGCGGTCGCGACGAGGATCTCGGGCGCGACCTCGGGCATGGTCCACAGCCGCGTGGACTCCATCTTGTAGAACTGCCCGGAGTGCTTGACGTCCTTGTTGTCGAGCCCGGACTGGAACAGCTTCTTGATGACGTCGATCGCCTCGAACATGCGGTTGATGCGCTCGGGCGCCTCGGGCCAGTAGCCCGCGACGACGTGCTCGTTGAGCGCCTCGCCCGAGCCGAGCCCGAGCCAGTGCCGGCCGGGGTACATCGCGGCGAGCGTCGCGGACGCCTGGGCGACCATCGCGGGGTGCCAGCGGAACGTCGGCGCGGTGACGCCGGGGCCCAGGTCGCCCCGGGTCCGCTCGCCGAGCGCCGTGAGCACGTTCCACACGAACGACGACTCGCCCTGCGCCGGGACCCACGGCTGGAAGTGGTCGGCCGCCATGGTCCCGGAGAAGCCGTGCTCCTCCGCGTAGGCCGAGAGCGCGACGGCCTCGGTCGGGTGGAACTGCTCGAGCATGGCGGCGTAGCCGACGGTGAGGCCGGACCGGGAGGAGGACGACATGGACCGAGCCTAGGCCTCCGGGCACGGCGGTGGCAGCCGCGGCGACCCGGCTGGGCGCGATGGCGGAAGAACACCACCACTGGACAGCGCGAGCGTGACAGTTCTAGTGTGAAATCACGCAGGATCGCTCACGAACATCGATTCGTGAGCAGGGCGCCGGCACGCCCCTTCGCAGAGCACGGACAACGACGTTCCGCCAGCGAGAGGACCCACCCGTGACCCGACACCATCGTCCGCCCCGCCGCTTCGCACGCCTCGGCACGGCCGCGGCGCTCGCCCTTCTCTCGGCGGTCGGAGCAGGAACGCTCCTGGCCGCCGCCGCTGCGGCCACGGCCGCGGCGCCCTGGGCGCCGACCGGGACGGCGGCGGCCGCCGCCGTCCCCGAGGACCCGGGCCCGCTCGGCTTCTACGACACACGCGCCGACGGGTCGCCCCGCCCGGTGCGCAACGACCTCACAGGCGCACTCGGCGCCATGGTGCAGCTCGCCCAGAGCCACACGATCGACCCCGCGGGCAACACCGCGCGCAACATGCCGACGCTCGTGGCCGAGCGCGCGGCGCTGCTCCTGGTCACCCCCACCTCCACGGTGTCGTCGCTCACGGTCGCGGTGTCCGTGGACGGGCGGCCTCGCACGACGCTGCCCCTCGCACCCCCGAGTGCCGTCCCACGCGACGACGTGACCGACACCGAGGGTCGTCGCGACGTCGTCTACAGCAACCGGGCGTGGACCGTCGAGCTGCCCTGGGACGCGGTGGTCCCGGGCCTGTCGCTCGCGTTCACCGCGGACGGTGGACGGACGGGGACGCTCCCGGCCGCGTCGATCCAGGTCGCCGCGCCGACGGAGCTGGTCGTCAACGGCACCGAGCTGGGCATGCTGACCGACCCCCCGACGGGCAGCGGCCACGTCATGCTCGACGACACCGTGCGAGCGGCCACGGACTACTTCCAGACCATCCCCGTGTCCCGGCTCGTCGTCGCACGCTACGAACCGGTGCGCCTCGACCGCGTGATGGTGGCCTCCGGCACGATCTACACCTCCCCCGGCACCAGCGCGACGACAGGGGACGTCTACTCGGGCGACCTGCGGGAGAACGTGGGCAAGGCCCAGTTCTCCACCGGGGTCAACCTCGCGGGCTTCGGCATCCCCAGCGCCCCGATGACGCAGAACCAGCCCGGCACGTTCAACCAGCGCGTCTACCACCACTCGGCCGGGGCCTACATAAACGGCCGGGTCGTGCACGGGCTCAGCGGCGGCAACGGCATGGCGACCCTCTACGACTCCGTCGGCAACGAGTGGAGCCACGAGATCGGGCACTCGTTCGGGCTCGGTCACTACCCCGGCGTGGACGACACCAAGACCGGCGACGAGCGCGTGATCAACGCGACGCACCACAGCGAGAGCGGGTGGGGCTACATCGCCTACCGCGACCGGATGCGGTCCAACCTCGTCAACAACCAGGCTTTCGTGCCCGGGGGCATCGACGTCGCCGGCACCCCGTTCCGGCAGAGCTTCGCCGGGCTGTACAACTACCAGCGCGACGCGATGTCCGGGGGCTTCCCCACCAGCGACCTGTCGCGCTACACGCACCACACCGGGTACAGCGCGACGCGCATCCAGCAGTCGTTGCGCACCGTGGTGCCCGACCCGGCGTACCCCAGCGGCTACCGCGACTGGGACCCGGCGACCGGTGACCGCGTGGACGCCCGGGTGCGCGACGCGTCGTTCACCGCGGCGAAGCCGCGCAAGGTCGGCGTCCCCGTCATGACGGTGCTCGGGGCCTACGACCCGGCGAACCCCGCCCGCACCGCCCTCTTCCCCGCGATGCGGTCGAACTACGGCAACGTCTTCAGCCTGCCCGCCCCGGACACCGGGGCGACCGGGCCGGCACGCCAGTGCTGGGTCGAGGTCACCTACGTGGGCGGCCGCGTCGAGAACGTGTCGATCGACGCCTCCGACGGTGTGAAGCAGGTGAACCTCAATCTCGAGGAGGCCGCCGACCCGTCGCGCGCGCGCATCCTGTGCCGCGTGAACGGCACCACCACGGCGCACGGCGCCGTCTCGCTCCCCACGGACCTCGCCCCTCTGGCGCCCGCGGTGGTCGTCGGGCAGGAGGCCGGCTACGAGGCGCTCCGCGCGGTGGAGGTGCGGGAGCTGGACGCCGCGCTCGCGCCGCTCGCGGGCCAGACCGCGCCCGTGCTGGACGCGCGCACCCGCCTCCTGCTCACGAGCTGGGCCGACGACCTGTCCGGGCTCGGCACGACGGCGCGTCAGGTCGCGGACCGTGCACTCGCCGTGCAGGCCGGGGTCACGCGGGTCGAGAGCTATGTCGCGGAGCGGCGGGCGGCGCTCCTGGGCGGAGATGCCGCCGCGAAGGACGGGCTCGCCGCGCTGGTGCGCTCGACGGGGCTCGCGGAGTCCGCCACCGCGCTGCTCCCGACCCCTGCCCGCGTCACCGTGGACGGGGGCCGGTGCCTCGACGTCGACCTCGCGGCAACCGCGCCGCGGGTGCTCGTGACAGCGGCTCCGGCGGACTGCGACACCAGCGCGGAGCAGACCTGGTTCCTCGACGCGCGCGGCGCGATCCACAGCGGCGCACGGCCCGACCTGTGCCTGGTGGCCCGCACGCCCGCGACCCTGGCGCCGTGCGAGCGCGACGCCGTCCGCCAGGAGTGGACGTACGAGGCGGACGGGCACCTCGCGAGCCGTGGTCAGCCCGGGCAGTACCTCGACCACTACCGCGCTCAGGGCACGCCCGGCCTCTGGGGACGCGCCGCCGCGGCGAACCAGCTGTGGGCCGGTCTGCCGCGGAGCACGAGCGCCGGGGTCGCGCTGCTCTCCCCCGGCACCCTCGCCACGGTGTTCGCCGCGCAGCAGCTCCACGGCGTCTCCTCCCTGCCCCTGCAGCGCGCGGACAACGGCTGGGGGCCCGTCGAGCGCGACCGGAGCAACGGCGAGGCCGCCGCGGGCGACGGCGGCGTCCTCACGGTCGCGGGCGCGACGAGCCCGGTCGGGCTCGGGGTGCACGCGGCGAGCGAGGTCGAGGTCCGCGTCGGTGGCGCCTGCACGCGCCTGACGGGCTCGGTCGGGGTCGACGCCGAGTCCGGGACCCGCGGCAGCGTCGTCGCGACGGTCCTCGCGGACGGCGTGGCCCGCTGGACGAGCCCGACGCTCCGCGGCGGCGCTGCGGCGTCGTCGTTCGACGTCGACGTCACGGGTGCGACGGTCGTGACGCTGCGGGCCGGCACGGCGGGCGACGGCGACGCCTGGGACCACGCCGACTGGCTCGCGCCGACCCTGCGCTGCGCGACGGCGCCCCGCTAGGTCGCGGCGCGGACGGCCCGGCACGCGCGTGCCGGGCCGTCCGTCACCCGGGCGAGGGCAGGACCGGGTCCGCGGATCTGGGAAGATGGTGGACCATGAGTGACTTCCCGCAGGGCGAGGCCGCCGCGACACCCTCGTCGCCCGGACCGACCGCCCCCACCGCATCCCCCGACAACGCCTCCGCGCCCGCCACGGCCGCCGACGTCGTCCGCGCGGTGGTAGCGGGCGTACCCGACCGGGTGAGCCTCGACGGGCTCGAGGACACCTACGACGCGCGCTGGGCCGAGCAGGGGACGTACGCGTTCGACCGTTCGAAGACCCGCGAGCAGGTCTTCTCCATCGACACCCCGCCGCCGACCGTCTCGGGCTCGCTGCACGTGGGCCACGTGTTCTCCTACACGCACACCGACGTCGTCGCGCGGTTCCAGCGCATGCGCGGCCTCGAGGTGTTCTACCCCATGGGCTGGGACGACAACGGCCTGCCCACCGAGCGGCGCGTCCAGAACTACTACGGCGTCCGCTGCGACCCCACGCTCCCCTACGTCGAGGGCTTCGAGCCCCCGCACGAGGGCGGCGAGGGCAAGTCCGTCAAGGCCGCCGACCAGGTGCCGGTGAGCCGCCGCAACTTCATCGAGCTGTGCGAGCGGCTCACGGCCGAGGACGAGAAGCAGTTCGAGGCGCTGTGGCGCCGGCTCGGGCTCTCGGTCGACT
The DNA here is from genome assembly GCF_900155925.1 of Cellulosimicrobium funkei. Lineage (NCBI taxonomy): Bacteria > Bacillati > Actinomycetota > Actinomycetes > Micrococcales > Promicromonosporaceae > Cellulosimicrobium > Cellulosimicrobium funkei. The sequence goes on along the minus strand of NZ_FTMI01000008.1, from coordinate 6,173 downwards.
GGGCGCAGCACTACCAGACGATCGACGCGCGGTCCCGCACCGCGGCGCAGCGTGCGTTCCTGCGCAACCTCGCGCGCGGCGAGGCGTACCAGGCCGAGGCCCCCGGCCTGTGGGACGTGACGTTCCAGACCGCCGTCGCGCAGGCCGAGCTCGAGGCGCGCGACTACCCGGGCCACTTCCACAAGGTCGCGTTCCACCGCGTCGCGCCGGGCACCCCGGACGACGGCGCACCCGTCCTCATCGAGACCACGCGCCCCGAGCTGCTCGCGGCGTGCGTGGCGCTCGTCGCGCACCCCGACGACGAGCGGTACCAGCACCTGTTCGGCACCTCGGTGCGCTCGCCGCTGTTCGACGTCGAGCTGCCCGTCCTCGCCCACCCCGCCGCCGAGCGCGACAAGGGCGCGGGCATCGCGATGTGCTGCACGTTCGGCGACCTCACCGACGTGCAGTGGTGGCGCGAGCTGCAGCTCCCGACGCGCTCGATCATCACGCGCGACGGCCGGATCGTGCGCGAGACGCCGGACTGGATCACCTCGCACGCCGGCCAGGGCGTGTTCGCCGAGCTCGCGGGCAAGACGACGTTCTCGGCGCGCCAGGTCGTCGTCGACGCGCTGCGCGACGCGGGCGACCTCGACGGCGAGCCCGTGCCGACCCAGCGCAAGGCGAACTTCTTCGAGAAGGGCGACAAGCCCCTCGAGATCGTCACGTCGCGCCAGTGGTACATCCGCAACGGCGGCCGCGACTGGACGACGGCCGACGGCACGACGCGCGACCTGCGCCAGGAGCTGCTGAACCGCGGCAAGGAGCTCGCGTTCCACCCCGACTTCATGCGCGTGCGCTACGAGAACTGGGTCGGCGGCCTCAACGGCGACTGGCTCATCTCGCGCCAGCGCTTCTTCGGCGTCGCGATCCCGCTGTGGTACCCCGTGCTCGAGTCGGGCGAGATCGACCACGACCACCCGATCGTGCCGTCCGAGGACGCGCTGCCCGTCGACCCGTCGTCCGACGTGCCGGCCGGGTACACCGAGGACCAGCGCGGCGTGCCGGGCGGGTTCGTGGGCGAGAACGACATCATGGACACGTGGGCGACGTCGTCGCTCACGCCGCAGATCGCGGGCGGCTGGGAGGTCGACCCCGACCTGTTCGAGCGCGTCTTCCCCATGGACCTGCGCCCGCAGGGCCAGGACATCATCCGCACGTGGCTCTTCTCCACGGTCGTGCGATCGCACCTCGAGTTCGGCTCGCTGCCGTGGAAGAACGCCGCGATCTCCGGCTGGATCCTCGACCCCGACCGCAAGAAGATGTCGAAGTCCAAGGGCAACGTCGTCACGCCCATGGGCCTGCTCGAGGAGCACGGGTCGGACGCCGTGCGGTACTGGGCGGCGTCGGCCCGCCTCGGCACGGACGCGGCGTTCGAGGTCGGCCAGATGAAGATCGGCCGTCGCCTCGCGATCAAGATCCTCAACGCGTCGAAGTTCGCGCTGTCGTTCGGGGTCGACGCCGAGACCGGGACGGGCGAGATCGTCCTCGACCCGGCGCTCGTCACCGAGACGCTCGACCGTGCGATGCTCGCGGGCCTCGCGACCGTCGTCGAGAAGGCGACCGAGGCGTTCGAGGCGTACGACCACACGCGCGCGCTCGAGGTCACCGAGACGTTCTTCTGGACGTTCTGCGACGACTACCTCGAGCTCGTCAAGGACCGCGCGTACGGTGCCGGGGCCGCGGCCTCCGACGTCTCCGCCGAGACCCGGTCCGCGCGCGTCGCGCTCGCGATCGCGCTCGACACGCTCCTGCGCCTGTTCGCGCCGTTCGTGCCGTTCGCGACGGAAGAGGTGTGGTCCTGGTGGCGCGCCTCGGAGGGCTCGATCCACCGCGCGCCGTGGCCCACGCCCGACGTCGCGCGCTCGGCCGCGGGCGACGCCGACCCGGCCGTCCTCACCGCGGCGGGCCACGCGCTCGCGGCGCTGCGCAAGGTCAAGTCGGAGGCGAAGGTGTCGATGCGCACCCCGATCCTCGCGGCGCAGGTCGCGGTGCCGGCGGCGTCGCTCCCCGGCGTCGAGGCGTCGGTCGTGGACGTCCGCAACGGCGGGCGCGTCACCGGCACGCTCGACCTCGTCGCGGCGGCCGAGGGCCAGGGCGACCCGGCCGTCCAGGGCGGGATCGTCGTCGTCTCCTCCGAGCTCGGCGAGCCCGAGGCCCGCAAGAAGGGCTGACCCCGCACGACGACAGCACGACGACGCCCTCCCCGGCCGCGGCCGGGAAGGGCGTCGTCGTCGGTGGCGGCGGGCCTAGATGATCTCGCCGCGCAGCCGCGAGTCGTCGCCGGACATCGTCGCGGCGACCTCGCGCGGCGTCCCCTCGTCCGCCCAGCGGAGCGTGGCGCCCACGCCCTCGATGAGCTCGACGCTGCCCTCGGGCGCGAACGTCAGCCCGGCGTCCTGCCCGACGGCGGCCCGCACGAGCGCGACCGTGGCGGGCAGCTTCTCCAGGCCGTCGGTCACGCCGAGGGACTCGATCTCCTCGCGAGTCGCCGCGATGTGCAGGGGGCTGGGCCCGATCCACAGCGAGCGGCCGTCGAGCGCGCCGTCCTGCCCGTACTCGTCGGCCAGCACGAGCTCCTTGACCTGGCCGCGCGCGAGCACCGCGACGACGTCCTCCACGGACGTCACCGCCCCGGACTCCCGGCCCTGCTCCTGGCGGAACTCGGCGAGGACCTTCTCGCGGCGACGCTCCCGGTAGCTGTCGAGCGCGTCGGCCACGTTCGCCTCGAACGAGGCCTCGTTGATGCCGGCGCCCCGGCCGCCGCCCGGGACCTCGACCACGAGCTCGGAGATCGCGTGCCCGAGCGCGCCCCGCACGAGCGGCACGGCACGCACGTCACCGGTGAGCAGCACGAGCTCGGGCCGGTACTCGGCCGCCTGGCGCTCCAGCTCCGCGGCGACCGCCTCGGCGTTGCGCTCCCAGGAGTCCTCCGCGCGGGACTCGATGCGCTTGTGCGACAGCCCTCCGGTGCGGACCTTGTTGATGACGTCGTGGCCGCCCTCGACCGTCTCCGGCTCCGCGTAGGGCAGGTGGCCGCCCGCGACGGACCACGTGAGGTCCGCGCCCTGCCGGTCGACGACGACGCGCACGTAGTCGACCGACTCGTCCGCCGCGCGCGCCGCCTGCAGCAGCGCGGGCACAGGTCCCCAGGAGCCCTTCGTGAGCGCCGGCGGGTCCTTGACGACCCGGTCGACGAGCACGCCCGTGTCGTCGGCGATCAGCACGCGCCCGTGGGTGCCGCCCACCCGCGTCGGCCGCAGCACCACCTCCTCGAGGTCGTCGAGGACCGCGTCCGGCGCGCCCTCCTGGTGCAGCTGGCGCCGCACTCCCTTCCAGCGGTTCTCGACCTCGCGGTCCCCGGCCTCGTTGGCGCGCGTCGCGTCGATGTACACCGTCGCGAAGGGGCCAGGATGGCCGAGGAGGGGCTTGAGCCAATCGATCTTCATGCGAACACCTCATGACGTCCGTCGGCGTGGCGGGAGGGCCGCCCGACGCGGCGGTGCCGACGCCCGGGGCCCGCCCTGGGTCCCCACCAGGGTCCGTCAGATCGACGGGGGTCGCCACCGCGCGTCGGGCCCGGGGGGCACCTCGCGCCGGCCTTTCGACCCTCGCCCGGCCCGCTCCCGGGCCGTCAGGAATAGGTGTCGAGGACCGGGGTCCCCTCGCCCGCGGCCGCGTGCTCGGCGGCGATGCGCTCGTGGTGGCGGATGACCTCGTGGACGATGAACGCGCGGAACTGCTCGGCGAACTCCGGGTCGAGACCGGCCGAGCTCGCGATGCCCGTGAGCCGGGCGATCTGCTGGCGGTCCCGGTCCGGGTCCGCGGGCGGGAGCCCGCCCTGCGCCTTGAGCTCGCCCACGCGGCGCGTGAACTTGAACCGCTCCGCGAGCAGGTGCATGAGCGCCGCGTCGATGTTGTCGATGCTGTCGCGCAGGCGGAGGATCTCGTCGGGGACGGCAGGCTGCCCGGGGTCGTTCGTCACCCACCGATCCTAGGGGTGCCCGTCGGGCGTCGAGGAACTCGATACTCGGAGTACGGAGTAAAGTGGCTCGCCGTCCCTCCCTACCGTCCCACTCAGCGGAGAGTTTCATGACGGAACACACGTCGCCGAGCCTCGTCGAGGTCTCCCCCACGGCGACCATCAGCACCCTCCTCACCGACCGTGTCGCGCGCGACCCCCGGGCGACGCTCGTCGAGCGCCGCACCACCGCCGACGGTCCGTGGGAGCGCGTCACCGCGCAGGAGTTCGAGGACGACGTCGTCGCGGTCGCCCGCGGCCTCCTCGCGCGCGGCATCGAGCCCGGCGACCACGTCGCGATCATGTCGCGCACCCGCTACGAGTGGACCCTCCTCGACTTCGCCGCCTGGGCCGTGGGTGCTGTGCCCGTCCCCGTCTACGAGACGTCGTCCGCCGAGCAGGTGCACTGGATCCTGTCGGACGCCGGCGTCCGGCTCGCCGTCGTCGAGACGGCGGCCCACGCGGCCGAGGTCGCGACCGTGCGCGACCGCCTGCCCGGCCTGGAGGACGTCCTCGTCGTCGAGGACGGCGCCGTCGACGCCCTGCGCGCCGCCGGGGCCGACGTCCCGGCCGCGGACGTCGAGCGTCGTCGGGCCGCGCAGCGCGTCGACGACCTCGCGACGGTCATCTACACGTCCGGGTCGACCGGGCGCCCCAAGGGCGTCGAGCTCACCCACCGCAACTTCGTGCACCTCGCGCTCAACGGCCGGGCCGGCCTCGCCGAGATCCTCGACGCCGACGGCGCACGCACCCTGCTGTTCCTGCCGCTCGCGCACGTGTTCGCCCGGTTCATCCAGGTCGTCGTCGTCGCGTCGAACGCGGTCCTCGCGCACTCCTGGGACACGAAGAACCTCGTCGCGGACCTCGGCTCGTTCCACCCGACGTTCCTGCTCGCCGTGCCGCGCGTGTTCGAGAAGGTCTACAACACCGCCGAGCAGAAGACCGGGACCGGCGCCAAGCGCAAGATCTTCCACTGGGCGGCCAAGGTCGCCATCACCTGGTCCCGGGCGCTCGACACGCCGGGCGGCCCCGCGCTCGGGCTGCGCCTCCAGCACGCCGTCGCGGACCGGCTCGTCTACTCGACGCTGCGCGCCGCCATGGGCGGCCGGCTCACGTACTCCATCTCCGGCGGCGCGCCGCTCGGCGAGCGGCTGGGCCACTTCTACCGCGGGGTCGGGCTGCGCATCCTCGAGGGCTACGGTCTCACCGAGACCACGGCCCCCACGGCCGTGAACCTGCCCGGCCTGACGAAGATCGGGACGGTCGGGCCCGCGTTCCCCGGCACGTCCCTGCGCATCGACGCGGACGGCGAGCTCCTCGTCAAGGGCGACCACATCTTCCGCGGCTACCGCAACCAGCCCGAGCTCACCGCCGAGGCGCTCCAGGACGGCTGGTTCCGCACCGGCGACCTCGGCGCGTTCGACGACGACGGCTACCTGCGCATCACCGGCCGCAAGAAGGAGATCATCGTGACCGCCGGCGGCAAGAACGTCGCGCCGGCCGTGCTCGAGGACCGGCTGCGCGCGCACCCGCTCGTGAGCCAGGTCGTCGTCGTGGGCGACCAGCGCCCCTTCATCGGCGCCCTCGTCACGCTCGACGCCGAGATGCTGCCGGGCTGGCTCGCGACGCACGGCCTGCGTCCGATGGACGTCGAGACGGCCGCGCACGACGCCGACGTGCTCGCCGCGCTCGACCGCGCCGTCGCGCACGCCAACGAGGCCGTCTCCCGGGCCGAGTCGATCCGCAAGATCACCGTGCTCACGACGGACTTCACCGAGCAGAACGGCTACCTCACGCCGTCGCTCAAGGTGAAGCGCCGCCTGGTCATCGACGACTTCGCCGACACGATCGACACGCTCTACGGCTCGAAGGTCGGCGCCGACGCCTGACGACCCACCGTATGCCCCCGGCCCCCGGTCACGGTCACGGGCCGAGCAGGTGGTCCTGGCGCGTCCGGGTGACCGGACGGACCAGGACCACCTGCTCGGCCGAGCTACATCGCCTGGTCGACGGTCGTCGGGGTCAGGCGGACTTCTCGCGCGGGGTGCGGGCGCGCGCGGTCGTGGTGCGCGGCACGATCGTGGGATTGACGTTGTCCAGCACGACCTCGCGC
>NZ_FTMI01000007.1:0-240715 GCF_900155925.1 Cellulosimicrobium funkei | reverse complement strand
GTCGCCCGACCCGACGAGAAGCCCGACCCGCCCGCCGCACCCCGCCTCGAGTTCGGCGACAAGTCCCTCACCGTCACCTGGACCAACAAGACCTATACCGACCGCTCGCCGATCGAGACGGTCGACCTCGAGATCTCCCCGGCGCCGAAGGGCGGCGCCGTCCAGGTCACGGCGCTCTCGGGCACCCAGTACGTGTGGAACGGGCTCGAGAACGGCACCGCGTACAGCGTCCGGGTCCGGGCGAACAACCTCGCCCCCGACCCCTCGGACTGGGGCGAGTACTCGGGCGAGATGGTCCCGGCGGGCCTGCCGGACGTCCCGGAGACGCCGAGCGCGGTCCGCGCCGCGGACTCGCCGCTCAACGGCGGCTCGATCGACGTGTCGTGGAAGCCGCCGTTCGAGAACGGCGACGCGATCAAGGGCTACTCCCTGCAGCGGTACAAGAACGGCGCCCGCGACGGCGCCGCGCTCTCCCTCACGGCGACGAGCCACAAGGCGACGGGCCTCGACAACGAGTCGTCGTACACGTTCACGGTGACGGCCGAGAACAAGGCGGGCCGGACGGCGGAGAGCGCGGCGTCCGCGGCCGTGGTCCCCTACGGGCGCCCCGAGGCTCCGCCCCGGCCGAGCGTGCAGAACGTGGGCGGCGGCGGGCAGGACAGCGGCATCCCCCGCGTGTCCTGGGGCGCCGCCGACGCGAACGGCAGCCCGATCACGGGGTACACCGTCACCGCGTCGCCCGGGGGCGCGAAGAGGGACGTCGCCGGCACGTCCGTCGACTTCACGGGCCTCCCCGCCGGGAACTACACGTTCACCGTCACCGCGACGAACAAGGGCGGCACGTCCACGTCGAGCCCGGCGTCTGGGCAGATCAGCGCGTACGGCAAGCCCAGCGCGCCGGGCGTCAGCCCCAACAAGACCGGCGCCACGAGCGGCACGTTCACGGTGACGGCACCGTCGTCCAACGGCGGGAGCGGGGTCACCCGGTACAACTGGCAGCTCTCCGGCAGCCAGAACAGGTCGGGCTCCGGCCAGAGCGTGGACGTCGGTGGCGACTACGACCAGACCTACACGCTCATCGCCCAGGCGTGCAACGCCGCCGGGTGCGGCCCATGGAGTTCGGGCCAGACGATCCGCACCGACCCGCGGCCGGTCCCGCCGACCATCTGGGTGACACGCGGTCCGCAGCAGAACACGCAGCCCGGCTTCGGCAACTGCATCGGCCACATGTGCACGGTCTTCCGCGTCAACGCCAACGCGACCTTCCCGTCGGGGGACTACACCTTCCGGTGCTACGCCGACGGCCGCCAGGTCGGGAGCTACGCGTGGCCTCGACGCCTCAACGCGGGGAGCTACGTCGACCTCGGTTGCATCCTCGGCAACAGCGGCGGCACGCCCGCGACGGTGTGGGTCAGCATCGACCCGGCCCCGGGCGGCATCGTGGTCGAGCGCCGGTCCTGGCCGAACCTCTGACCCGGTCGTGAGGAGGCCGATCTGCCGTCGGCGAATGAGCCGACGGCAGATCGGCCTCCTCACGGGGCCACTGCGGGCGCAGGGTGGTCGCATGACCACGCACCTGACCGGCCGACACGCCGTCGGCGACCACCACCGGACCCCGCGCGCAGAGGCCGCCGCCTCGGCGGCCTCCTCGTTCGACGACCAGCTCACGACGCGCCTGCTCCACCAGCGCATCGTCGTCCTCGGCACGGCCGTGGACGACGCCGTCGCGAACCGCCTGTGCGCCCAGCTCCTCCTGCTCTCGGCGGAGGACCCGCGCGCGGACGTCGCGCTCTACGTCAACTCCCCCGGCGGCTCGGTGAGCGCCGGCCTCGCGATCTACGACACGATGCGGCTCATCCCCAACGACGTGTCGACGGTCGCGATGGGCTTCGCCGCGAGCATGGGCCAGTTCCTCCTGTGCGCGGGGACGCCGGGCAAGCGGTTCGCGCTGCCGCACGCGCGGATCATGATGCACCAGCCGTCGGCCGGGATCGGGGGCACCGCCGTCGACATCGCGATCCAGGCGGAGAACCTCGTCTACACCAAGGGGCTCATGCACCGGCTCCTCGCGGAGAGCACCGGGCAGTCCGTCGAGACCATCGCCGACGACTCCGACCGCGACCGCTGGTTCACCGCGCAGCAGGCGCTCGAGTACGGGATGGTCGACCGGATCGTCGAGAGCGTCGACGACGTCCGCCCCGCCCGCGCGGCCCGGAAGGTGGGTCTGTGATGGCGAGCTACACGATCCCGACCGTGGTCGAGCGCACGCCGCTGGGCGAGCGCGCGTTCGACGTCTTCTCCCGCCTGCTGTCGGAGCGCATCGTGTTCCTCGGCACGGAGATCGACGACGGCGTCGCGAACGTCGTCATGGCGCAGCTCCTGCACCTGGAGTCGGACGCCCCGGACCAGGAGATCGGGCTGTACATCAACTCCCCGGGCGGCTCCGCGACCGCGCTCATGGCGATCTACGACACGATGCAGTTCGTCCGCTGCGACGTCTCGACCATCTGCATGGGCCAGGCGGCCTCGGCTGCGGCCGTCCTGCTCGCGGCGGGGACGCCGGGCAAGCGGTTCGTGCTGGAGCACTCGCGCGTCCTGCTGCACCAGCCGTCGGGCGGCGGGGAGGGCACGATCTCGGACCTGTCGATCCAGGCGGAGGAGATCCTCCGGATCCGGTCCGAGACGGAGGAGGTGCTGGCGCGGCACACGGGCCAGACCGTCGAGCGCCTGCGCGCCGACACCGACCGCGACCTCGTGCTCACCGCGCGCCAGGCCGTGGAGTACGGCGTCGCGGACGCCGTCGTCACGTCGCGCAAGCTCGCCGCGGCGGCGTGACGCCCGACCGCGGGGGCGACCCCGTGCCACGTCAGCCGCGTCGTCAGCCGCGTCGTCGGAACCACGACCGGCGGCGCGGCTCGGGGGTCGTCTCCGCGGGCGACGGCTCGGGCACGGCCGATTCCGGCGCCGCGGGCGCGGCCGGCTCGTCCGCCGGTGGCTCCGAGACGGTGAGCGCGGGCGCCGTCGGCTCCGAGGCGGCAGGGTCTGCCGTGGGCGGCTCCGACGCCGTGGGCTCCGATGCCGCGGCCTCGGGCTCCGCCGCTGCGGCCTCGGGCTCTGCGGCCGGGGGCGCGGCGGCCTCGGGCGCGGCGGTCCGTCGGGACGACGCGGAGATGCCGGCGATCCGCCCGCGCTCGTCGAACCGCACGGTCACGGTGCCGTCGGGCACGTCCAGCACGACGGCGCCGGTCCCGTCCGCGACGGCCGGCAGGCCGCGCGCGCTCGCGTAGGACGCGACGGCGCGCCGGTGGTCGACGACCGTGACGGACAGCAGCCCCTCGCTCAGCGTCCGCACGACGCGCGGCACGCTCGGGGCGGGCAGGGCGAGGTCGGCGTCGTCCAGAAGGAACCATGCCCGCGTGCCGCCGCCGACGGGGGCGCTGTAGTGGGCGGACGAGCCGGTCACGGCCTTGGCCGCGAGCGCGAGCCGGTGAGCGAGGTCGTCGGCCAGCGGGAGCTCCGGCTCGGCGGCCTCGCGCAGCCCGGTCCGGCGCGTGCTCTCGGCGGCGGCGAGCACGGCGTCGGGGAAGCCGTTGACGTTCTGCCACGCCCACATCCACGTGCCCGGCCCGGGCGCGGCCGTGCCGAGGAACTGAAGGCGGCACGTCGCGGTCCCGCCGTCGGGCGCGGTGAAGGTGAAGACCCCGGTGGTCAGGTCGGCGGCCCAGGCGTCGTCGCCGTGGAGGTCCGTCAGGTGGAGCTGGTGCTCGTGGGAGAGGAACGCGGCGTCGTCGACGAGGTCCTGGAGGGCCGGGACGTCCTGGGCTGCCGTGCCGTGCGCGGTCTGCGGCTCCGTCATGGACCGACGGTAGCGGCGCGCACCGCGCCCGGCCCCCGCACGACACGCGGTGCGACGGGGACCGTCGCTCAGGCCGCGAGGAGCAGGACGTCGCCGGCGCGCGCGGTCGGACGTCGGAGCGTCTCGGCGACGGGGAGGTCCCGCACGGGCTCGCCCGCCGGGGCGACGTGCCGTGGCGCGGAGAGGGCACCGCGCTCTCGCGCGGAGGACAGCACGCGGACGGGCGCGAGCGGCCGCAGCTCCTCGCCCGTGCGGGCGACGAGATCGACGAGGCGCAGGCCGAGGGCGCCGCACACGGCGGCGAGGACCTCGGACGACGCCTCCTTGCGCCCGCGCTCCACCTCGGACAGGTAGGCGGTGAAGACGCGCGCGGCGGCCGCGACGTCGACGAGCGTGCGCCCCTGCGCGAGCCGCGCCCGCCGCAGGATCCCCCCGATGACGTGGCGCAGGAGGGGCTCCGCCCGTCCGCCCGCCCGGGAGCGGGGGCTCGGCGTCGCCCCGTCCGGCACCACGTCCGGCAGCGTGCCCGGCACCGCGCTCGTCGCGTCCATGCGTTCACGCTACCCGCGGCCCACCCGGGTGCCGAGGCACCCGGGTGGGTATCTGCTGCTGGCGTAAGGCCGGGCGCACGACGCGAGCCGGCCGCGCGCCCGGCCGGACGGGTCACCAGCGCTCGAGCGACCAGGCCATCTGCCAGAAGCGGATCTCGTGGCGGCAGCTCAGCTCGAACGCGCGCTCCATGCGCGCGCGCTCCGCCTCGCCCGCGTCCGCGGCGAGCGCGTCGAGGCGTGCGCGCAGGTCCGTGAGGACGTCCTCGGTGCGCTCGGCCGCGTAGAACTGCCACCAGCCCGCGAGCGGGTGGTCGTCGCCGAGGGCGCCGGGCGTCGTCTCGCGCTCGCCGAGCCAGAAGCGCCGCGCGGACCAGATGTAGGTCCACGGGCACGGGAGCAGCGCGGCGAGCAGCACGCCGAGCGAGTCGCGGCCGGCCGCCGTCATGTGGTCCACGTAGGCCTGCGCGCTCGGCGCGAGGCGGTGCGTCTGCGCCTCCTCGTACGTCACGCCGAGGAAGTCGCACATCGCGTGGTGCGCGTGCGACTCGTCGTCGAGGAGGAAGCCGGCCTTGTCGTGGAAGTAGGCCGCCCACGACCGGTCGGGCGCGAGGGCCATGCCGAGGCCGTAGCAGCGCAGGTAGGCCGTGAGGTACTGGTGGTCCTGGCCCACGTAGTGGCGGACCGCGGCGGGCTCGACGGAGCCGTCGCGCAGCCCGGCCAGGAAGGGGTGGTCGTAGAACGTCTCGAAGAGGTCCGCGTACCGGCGGGCGAGGTCGGCGGTGAAGCCGGTCTCCTCCTGCCGGACGAGCGCGGTCGGGTCGTCCGCGAGGACAGGGTTCAGGGTGATGGCAGCAGGCGTCGTCATGCCCACGTTCCTCCGCTCGTGCTAGCGAGATCAGGTTCGACGGGTCCGGGCGGCCGTACCGCTCGTCTCAGTCCCTCGGCCCGGGCCGTGGCCCGGGCGGGACGCCCCGCGTGGTTCGCGCCGACCCTAGCAAGGACGGCGCCGGTGCGGGAGCCCTCGCCACGGTGTGGGAATATAGTTGTAGCGACAACAAGTTGGAGCAGACATGACCACGAGCACGCCGGGCGCGCCGACCGACCGCCTCCTGTCCCCGTCCACGAGCATGGACGCCGTCACGCTGCGCGTGGGCGACCTCGAGCTCATGACCTCGTACTACACAGGCGCGTTCGCCCTCGCCCCGCTCGAGGAGCGGTCGCGCGGCGCGGAGGTGCACCGTGTGCTGGGCCGCGGCCGCACACCCATGCTGCGCCTCGTGCACACGCCCGGGCTCCCGCCCGTCGACCCGCGCCAGGCCGGCCTGTTCCACACGGCCTTCCTGTTCGACGACGGCCCGAGCCTCGCCGCGACCGTCTACCGCGCCGCGCAGGACCGCCGCGGCACGTTCGTCGGGTCGAGCGACCACCTCGTCAGCGAGGCGTTCTACTTCACCGACCCCGAGGGCAACGGCGTCGAGCTCTACACCGACCGCCCCCGCGAGACCTGGGTGCGCGAGCACGGCCAGATCCTCATGACGACGACGTTCCTCGACCCGAACGCCTACCTGCGCACGCACCTCGACCAGGAGACGTTCGACGCCGGCCCCTCGCTCGCGGGCCGCGTCGGCCACGTGCACCTCCAGGTGGGCGACGTCGCGACCGCCCACGCCTTCTACGTCGACGCCGTCGGCTTCGAGGCGACGCTCACCGGGTACAGCGGGGCGCTCTTCGCGTCCGCGGGCGGTTACCACCACCACGTCGCGATGAACGTGTGGAACAGCGCGGGCGCCGGGCCCCGCGCTGCGAGCCTCGGGCTCGGCGACGTCGCCGTCACGGTGCCGGGCCGCGAGGACCTCGACGCGCTCGTCGCCCGCCTCCGTGCCCGCGGGCTGGAGCACGCGGACGACGGCCGCTCCGTCGTCGTGCACGACCCGTGGGGCACGCGCGTGACGCTGTCCGTCCCCGGCACCACGACCGAGGAGCTGCTCGCGCGCTGAGGCGCGGCGCCCCGGGCACGGGGCGCGCGCCCGGGGCACGAGGCGCACGATGGGAGGACCCGCCGAGCGCACCGAGGAGCGACCGTGTTCCGCAGCCTCTTCCCCGTCCTCACCGTGGCCGACCTCGACCGGTCCCTCGGCTTCTACCGCGACCTGCTGCGCGGGACGGTCGAGTACGCGTTCCCCGACGACGGCCCACCCGTCTACGTGAGCGTGCGCGTGGGCGGGTCGCCGCTCGGGCTCGGGCAGGGCGACCCGCCTCCGGCGGACACCCGCGTCGTGCTGTGGGTGTACGTCGACGACTGCGACCGCGCCGTCGAGCACCTCGCGGCCGCGGGCGTGCCCGTCCTGGAGCCGCCCGCGGACCAGCCGTGGGGCGAGCGCGTCGCGCGCGTGCAGGACCCGGACGGCACCGTCGTGATCCTCGGCCAGGAGGCCGCTCCCCCGGCCGAGCCGGAGGGGCCGACGGGGCTGTCCTAGCCCGGGGAGCCCTGGCGCCTCGGAGCCGACCGCCCGTCGGCATGGTGCCCCCACCGGGACTCGAACCCGGAACACGCCGGGTTTAAGCCGGCCGCCTCTGCCAGTTGGGCCATGGGGGCGCGGGCCGAATCTACCGCGCGCGCGGGGCTCCCCGGGCCCGTCGCCACGACGGCCGCCCGCTCGGACCCGGACGCGACGAGGGGCGAGCCGCACGCGCGGCTCGCCCCTCGTCGTCGGGCACGACGGCCGGGCCGGGGGCCCGGCCGCGGCCTCAGGAGGCCTTCGCCGCCGGCGTCCGGTCGTCGGCGTCGACGGTGCCCGCACCGGACTCCGCCGCGGCCGCCGAGCCCTGCGCGGTCTGCTTGATCGGGTCGCCGTCCTTCTTGGGCGGGACGGACGCGGCGCGGAACTCCGCGCGCGGGTCGTGCAGCGAGCCGAGCGACACGAGCTCGCGGCCCATGAGGAACTGGCCGATCCAGCCGATGAAGATGCGGATCTTGCGGTTCCCCGTCGGCATCGCCATGACGTGGTAGCTGCGGTGCATGAGCCACGCGAGCGTCCCGCGGAGCTTGAACACGCCGAACAGCTCCGCGACGCCCTTGTACAGGCCGAGCGACGCGACCGTACCGACGCTCTTGTGGCGGTACTCGACCGGCGGCTCGCTGTGCAGCTCGAGCGCGAGGTTGTCGGCGAGGCGCGTGGCCTCACGGATGGCGTGCTGCGCGTTCGGCGGGCAGAACTTGCCCGGGTTCAGCACGTCCGGGACGGCGGCGCAGTCGCCCGCGGCCCACGCGTTCGGCACGACGTTGCCGTCGGCGTCCGCGACCTGGAGCGTCGGCAGCACGGTGATGCGGCCCAGCTTGTCGACCGGGAGGTCGGACGACTCCTTGAGGACCGGGTTCGCCTTGACGCCCGCGGTCCACACGATCGTGTCGGAGTCGAACTCGACCCCGGTCGAGGTGACGACGTGGCCGTCCACGCACGACGACAGGAACGTGCTGAGGTGGAACTCGATGCCGCGCTTCTTCAGCTCGTCGAGCGCGTACTGCGCCATGGGCTCGCTGAGCTCGGGCAGGATGCGGCCCGCGCCCTCGATCATGACGAAGCGGAGGTCCTTCTCCTCGATCGTCGCGTAGTTGCGCGTCGCGTAGCGGGCCATGTCCTCGATCTCGGCCAGCGCCTCGATGCCCGCGAACCCGCCGCCGACGAACGTGAACGTGAGCATGCGGCGACGCAGCTTCTCGTCCCACGTGGACGACGCGACGTCCATCCGGTTGAGCACGTGGTTGCGGACCGCGATGGCCTCCTCCACGTTCTTGAAGCCGATCGCGTTCTCCGCCAGGCCCGGGATGGGCAGCGTGCGCGACACCGAGCCGAGGCCGACGATCAGGTGGTCGTACGTGACCGAGTAGTCGTCGCCCTCCTCCGGGTGGATCGTCACGCGGCGGTCCGTGTGGTCGATCGAGACGACCTTGCCCTGGAGCACGTCGACGCCCTTGAGCGCACGGCGGTGCGGCGCGACGACGTCGCGGCCGTCGATCGAGCCCGCGGCCGCCTCGGGGAGGAACGGCGCGTACGTCATGTACGGGCGCGGGTCGACGACGACGATCGCCGCCTCGCGGCGACCGAGCTTCTTGCGCAGCCGGCGGGCGGCGTACAGACCCACGGAGCCGCCGCCGAGGACGACGACGCGGGGCACCTTGCGGGGCCGCGGCGAAGCGGTCTGGGCACGGCTGACCGAGGTCAGGTCATTCTGAGGCATGGTTCCAGAGTATTACCGGTTGCGGCACAGGCGAGCCGGAGCGTCCGCCTGACGGGCGTGACGCGCCCCACGCCCCGCGGACGGACGGGCACAGAGGCGGGCACACGCGGGCACAGGCGACATTCCGCAGGGCCCGGGGCCGGGGTGGTGCGCCGCCGTCCGCGGTCGGCGCACCACCCCGGGCCTGCCGGTCAGCCGATCGCGCCGACGACGGGCGTCGGGCCGGTCGGTGCGGGCGGCACCCCGCCCGTCGGCGGCGTCGCGGGGGCCTCCTGCGACGGCGCCGGGTCGCCCTCGGCCGGCTCGTCGGCCGGCGCGCCGCTGGTCCCGCCCGTGCCCGACGACGTCTCCCCCGTCCCCACGCTCGACGGCACCGCGGTCGGTGCCTGGAGGAACGGCCACGGCATGTCGCGCGTGCGCGTCCCCGTCGCCGGGACGGGGCGGCCGTCGCCCTCGGGGTACTCGACGTCCTCCTCGGCGACCGCGCGCAGCGGGTAGACGTTCCACCGCTCGCGCCCGTCCGTCGAGACGGCGGGCTGGAAGTACCACGCGCCCTCGACGTCGGGCACCGCCCACGCCCCGGAGGCACCCTCCTCGGTGACCGTGCGGACCTGGCGGCCGCGGTCGTCGAAGACCTGGACGTCGCGGAGCGGCTCGCCCGCCGCGTCGTACACGAAGAGGTTGGACACCTGCGCGCCGTCGACCCACACGCCCGCCGTGCCCGGGGAGTCCCCGCTCCCGAACGACACGCTGCTCACGAGGCCGCTGCTCGCGTCGCTGCGGCCCTGCTCGTAGCCGCGGTCCCACGCGTACGGGCTCGACGCGCTCGCCGAGGCGGCGACGAGGACGGCGGGCACGGCCGCGACGGCCGCGGCGACCGACAGCGGACGGCCGACCTTCCGCAGCCCGCGGGTGGGCAGCCACCGGCCCCGGCCCCACTGCACGCTCACGACGACCGCGATCAGCACGACGACGCGCGCGGACAGGTCCGGCGGGAGCACGGCCACCTGGTACCCCGCGACCAGGGCGAGCGGGAGCGTCGCCACGACCCAGCCGCGCAGGATCCACCACGCGGGCGTGAGGGCGCGCAGGAACTCGGCCGTCGAGGCCCACTGCGGCGACGAGGTGACGGGCTGCCACCCCGCGCGCCAGTCCGCCGCGAGCATCGCGCCGAGCCCGGCCAGCCGACGGCGCAGCCCGGGGCGTGGGCCGCGCGCGGCGCCCGGGGCGACGGGAGGCAGGCCGGCCGCGGTGCGCAGCTCGGCGGCGTACTCGGCGGGCGGACCGAAGAACGCGACGAGGTCGAGGCCCGTGTCGTCGAGCGCCTCCGCGCCGTCCGTGCCGTCTGTGCCGTCTGTGCCGGCCGGAGCGCCGTCGGACGACGCCGGAGCGGGGGCGCGACGCGGGAGCGCGCCGGGCGCGTCGACGACCGCCTCGGCGAGGTCGGCCTCCAGCCCGTCGGCGAGCTCCTCGACCTGGTCGGGGCGCAGGTCGGCGAGGTGCGCGCGCACCTCCTGGGCGTAGGCGTGGACGTGCCCGTAGAAGGCCCGTCCGACGGGCGCGCCGGCGGGCGGCTGCGCGGGGGTCGTCGTGCTCATCAGGCGGCCACCTCTCCGGTCCGCAGCAGCGCGGACACGGTGCCCGCGAACGTCTGCCACTCCTTGCGGTGCAGGTCGAGCATGGCCCGGCCCTGCGGGTTGATCCCGTAGTACTTGCGGTGCGGCCCGGCGTCGGACGGCACGACGTAGGTGGACAGCGCCCCGCCGGCGTACAGGCGCCGCAGCGTCCCGTACACGGACGCGTCCCCCACGTCCTCGAGCCCCGCCGCGCGCAGGCGCCGCACGACGTCGTACCCGTACCCGTCCTCGGCCTCGACCGCGGCGAGCACCGCCGCGTCGAGCACCCCCTTGAGCAGCTGCGTGGTGTCCATCCGTCCCTCCGTCGGGCGTGGCCCCGGTCCGTCCCGGTGCTCGGCCACCGGGATCACGGGATGCACACTACCGCGCGATGCGCAGTACCGTGCACACGACACGCCCCTCGCCCGGAGACGCCGGAGCCCGGGCCGCGGGCACCGGGGTCCGGTGCCGCGCGACGCCGGGCTCGGCGGTCGGGCAGGAAGGGCCGCCGAGGCGGCCGCGGGTCAGGCGAGCGACCAGGCGATCCCGTCGAGGATGTCGTGCTCGCTCGTCACGACCTCGGTGAGCGACCCGCCCGCGGCGGCGACGTCGTCGCGTACGCGGCGCACGACCTCCGACCACACGAGCGCGCCCGCGCCGATGACGTCGACACGCCCGGGGTGCATGAGCCCCAGGGCGGTGCGCTCGGCGCGCGTGCGGTGCAGCAGGTCGTCGCAGGCGGCGAGCACGGTGTCGACCGGCAGCACGGACCCGTTGATCCGGTCGCGGTCGTACCGGGCGAGGCCGAGCGCGTGGGCCGTGACCGTCGTGACGGACCCGGCGAGGCCGACGAGCGTCGCGGCCCTCCCGAGCGGCACCACGCGGGCCGCGTCGTCGAGCGCGGCCCGCACGTCGGCGCGGGCCGCCGCCTCCTCCTCGGGGGTCGGCGGGTCGGAGCGCAGGTGCCGCTCCGTCATGCGCACGCACCCCACGTCCATCGAGTACGCGGCGTCGGGCGTCGTCGTGCCGAGCACGAGCTCCGTCGAGCCGCCGCCGAGGTCCACCACGACGTAGGGGCCGGGGCGCACGGCCGCGACGGTCGACGTCGCCCCGCGGAACGACAGCGCCGCCTCCTCCTCGCCCGAGACGACCTCGGGCTCGACGCCGAGCGCGTCGAGGACGCCCGCGACGAACTCGTCGCGGTTCTCGGCGTCCCGCGTGGCCGACGTCGCGACGAAGCGCGTCCGCGTCGCGCCCAGGTCGTCGATCACCTGCGCGTAGCGGCGCGCGGCGTCGAGCGTGCGCGCGAGCGCCTCGGGGGCGAGCCGACCCGTGCGGTCGACGCCCTGGCCGAGCCGGACGACCTCCATGCGGCGGTCGAGGTCGACGAGCGTCCCGGCCTGCGGGTCGACGTCGGCGACGAGGAGGCGGATCGAGTTGGTGCCGCAGTCGATCGCCGCCACGCGCGAGGCGCCGGGCGGGACGGGGGCGGGCGAGGCGGCCGGCGCGGCGGTCGCGCCCGGGTCCCGGGTGAGCGGAGAGGTGGAGCCAGAGGTCATGCGTCCAAGCGTGCCACGCGGTCAGCAGGTGCAGCGGTCGGGGCGCCACACGTCGCGCACGCGCTCGAGCGCCTCGTCGCCCAGCGGGTTGACGCCCGGCCCGGCCGCGAGCGCGTGGCCCACGAGGACGTGCAGGCACTTCACGCGCGTGGGCATCCCGCCCGCCGAGATGCCGTCGATCTCCTCGACGTGGCCGAGCGCCTCACGCTGCGCGAGGTAGTGCTCGTGCGCGCGCCGGTAGGCGGCGGCGAGCTCCTCGTCCTCGGTGAGCCGCTCCGACATCTCCTTCATGACGCCGTTCGCCTCGAGCGTCGACGCGGCCGCGACCGCGCCCGGGCTCGTGAGGTAGAAGGTCGTGGGGAACGGCGTGCCGTTCTCGAGCCGCGGCGCCGTGCGGACGACGAGCGGGCGCCCGCACGCGCACCGCGCGGCGATGCCGACGACGCCGCGCGGGGTGCGCCCGAGCTGCTCCGCGAGCGTCTCGAGGTCGCGCTCGGTGACGACGGCGTCCGGGTCGTCGGCGGGGATGGCCAGGCGGGCGTCGGGCACGGGACTTCCTTCGGGTCGGTCGGCGGCGTCGGGACGACGCCTCACCCATTCTCCCCGCTCTGCGGAGCGCCCTCGTCGCCGGCCGGTTCCTCGCCCGCGGGCGCGGTCCCGTCGGACGTCCCCGCGTCGTCGCCGCCGGACGTGCGCGGACCGCCCGCGACCTGCACCGACTCCCAGATGGCCTCGTACCAGGGCGTGCCCTCCTCGTACCCCCGGACGGGCCCGTCCGTGATCGTCCGCCCGGTCTGCGGGTCGGTGTCGTCGACGACCGTCTCCGGGTCGAGCACGCGCCACGGCCGCTCCCCCGGCATGACGAAGTTCAGCCGGTCCCGCGCCTCGCGCTCGACGTACGCCTGGTCGTCCCAGCGGGCGAGCTCGGCCTCGAGCTCGGTGTGCTCGGCCTGCGCCTGCTCGAGGCCGGCGCGCAGCTCGCGCAGCTCCCCCGTCTGGTTGACGTACGCGCGCAGCGTCGGCAGCAGGAGCACCGCGGCGAGCAGCACGACGACGGACAGGACCAGGGTCCGGACGGTCACCACCTCGGGCAGGAGGAAGCCGTAGCGGCTCCGGCGCCGGTCCTCGGGCGCCGGGCCGGCCGCACGTCGCGTCGACGTCGCGCTGCTCGGTCGGGCGGCGGGGCGGCGCGCTCCGGACGACGACGGGGTCCGGGCGGTCGAGCCGCCGCCCGGGGACTTCGCCGAGGAGCCCGACGCCGTCCGCGGGGCGCCCGTGGACGCCGGGCGCGGGCTCGCGGCCCCCGAGGACGCGGAGCGCTTCGTGGGCTTCGTCCCGGACGTGCCGCGCGCGGGCCCGGAGCCCGGCCGCGCGGGGGCACCGGGGCGCGGGGGACGACGCGAGGACGGCATGCCCCGATTGTGCTGCCGCGAGACGCGGCGCGCCGGGAGCACGCGCGGTGCGCCCGCGAACGTGAGGCGATCGACACGACTTCTTCACCCGTCCGGACGCGCCGGAGCCCGGCGGGCCGACGAGCGGCCCTCCGGGCTCCGGGTGCCGGGTCGTCCCGGCGGGGTCGTGCGCGACCGACGGTCAGCCGCAGGTCAGCCCTGCACCGTCCAGCGCGGGAACGCGCCACGGCCGGCGTAGCGGGCGGCGTCGTCCAGCGCCTCCTCGATGCGCAGGAGCTGGTTGTACTTGTTGATGCGCTCCCCGCGGGCGGGGGCGCCCGTCTTGATCTGGCCGGCGTTCGTCGCGACGGACAGGTCCGCGATCGTCGTGTCCTCGGTCTCGCCCGAGCGGTGCGACACCATCGCGGTGAAGCCGTTGCGCTGCGCGAGCTCGACGGCGTCGAGCGTCTCGGTGAGCGTGCCGATCTGGTTGAGCTTCACGAGGAGCGAGTTCGCCGCCTTGAGCTCGATGCCCTTCGCGAGACGCTCCGGGTTGGTGACGAACAGGTCGTCGCCGACGATCTGCACCTTGTCGCCGACCTCGGCGACGAGCTGCGACCAGCTGTCCCACTCGTCCTCGGACAGCGGGTCCTCGATGGAGACCAGCGGGTAGTCGCGCACGAGCTGCTCGTAGTAGGCGATCATCTCGGCCGGCGTCTTCGCGCCGCCCTCGAACTGGTACGCGCCGTCCTTGAAGAACTCGGTGGACGCGACGTCGAGCGCGAGCGTCACGTCGGTGCCCGGCGCGAAGCCGGCCTTCTCGATCGCGACGAGGATGAGGTCGAGCGCCTCGCGGTTGCTCGCGAGGTTCGGCGCGAAGCCGCCCTCGTCGCCGAGGCCGGTGGCCAGGCCCTTCTCCTTGAGCACGGACTTCAGCGCGTGGTAGACCTCGGCGCCGGTGCGCAGCGCCTCGCGGAACGAGGAGGCGCCGATCGGGGCGACCATGAACTCCTGGATGTCCACGTTCGAGTCCGCGTGCGACCCGCCGTTGAGGATGTTCATCATCGGCACGGGCAGGACGTGCGCGTTCGGGCCGCCGACGTAGCGGTACAGGTCGAGGCCCGCGCTCTTCGCGGCGGCCTTCGCGACGGCGAGCGAGACGCCGAGGATGGCGTTCGCGCCGAGCTTGCCCTTGTTCGGGGTGCCGTCGAGGTCGATGAGGGCGGCGTCGATGAGGCGCTGGTCCTCGGCCTCGAAGCCGATGAGCTCCGGGGCGATGTCGTCGATCACGGAGTTCACCGCGCCCTCGACACCCTTGCCCAGGTAGCGGGACTTGTCGCCGTCACGACGCTCGACGGCCTCGAACGCACCGGTCGACGCGCCCGAGGGCACTCCGGCGCGGGCGAACGTCCCGTCGTCCAGGACGACCTCGACCTCGACGGTCGGGTTTCCGCGGGAGTCGAGGATCTCGCGCGCTCCAACGGCTTCGATGCTGGCCACAGGTGCTCCTTCGGGGCAGGGCTGCGGGCGCTTCGAACGGTGGTGGCGGACCCGGGCAGGGAAACCCGGGACGCCGCGTGCGCGCCCGCGACGATGGTGGGTTTACGACCACAGCCTAGTGCCCGGTTGTGACCTGCGCCGCTGCGTCCGGTCCGTGGGCCCCGGGTCGGGGACCTGCGCGTCGACGATCGGGACGAACGTCCCGCCTCAGCCCTGCGCCGCCGGGCCGGGCTCCGCGGGCGCCCCTACCGACGTCTCGGCCGCGACGATCCGCGCCTCGACGCGCCGCAGCTCGCCCCGCAGCGCGGCCTCCGCGTCGAGCCCGTCGGCCTCCGCGCGGGCCACGAGCGCGAGCAGCTCGCGCCCGAGCCGCTCGTCCGGCGTCGGGCCGGCGCCGTCCTCGCCGACCGCACCCGCCCCGGTGCCCGACGGCGCCGCGAGCGCCGCGCCGACGACGTCGCCGAGGCCGCCGCGCCCGGCCCGGGACAGGACCTTCTGCGCGCGTGCGAGCGACCCCTGCGTGTGCGAGATGCCCTCGAGCACCGACGAGCGCTGCTTCTCCGCCTTCTTGATCGCGTCCCACTGCCCGTGCAGGTCGGTCGCGTCGGCGTCCGCGAACACGTGCGGGTGGCGCCGCACGAGCTTCGCCGCGAGGTCGGCGGCGACGTCGTCGACGGTGAACGGGTCCGGCTCCTCGCTCGCGATGCGCGCGTGGAACAGCACCTGCAGGAGCAGGTCGCCGAGCTCCTCGCGCATCCCGGCGCGGTCGTCGGTCTCGATGGCGTCGGCGAGCTCGTGCGCCTCCTCGAGGAGGTACCGCACGAGCGAGACGTGCGTCTGCTCGCGGTCCCACGGGCACCCGCCCGGGGAGTAGAGGCGGTCCATGACGGCGACGACGTCGCGCAGCGGGTCGGTCGCGGCGTCGGGCGCGCGGTCGTGCGCGGGCTCGTGCGGGTCCGGGGCGGCCGAGGGCTCGGGGGCGGTCACCGCCTCATCGTAGGTTCGCCGGGCGCGCGGTCACCGCCGGTCGAGCGTGCCGTCGCTGCCTGCCCCCAGCACGCGGTCGTGGCCCGGGCCGGGCCACGACCGCGTGGTGGGGATGGCGGAAGCGCTACGAGCGCCAGGTGTCCGACAGCGTCACGGAGCCGTCGGCGCCGACCGTCGCCGTGCGGTTGCCGCCGCTCTCCCAGACGACGTTCCCGCCGCCGTCGCGCTTGACGTACTTGTACTGGAAGGTCGTGCCGGCCGGGAGGTCGACGCGCGCGGTCCACACCGGGTAGGCCGACGACGACAGCGGGACGCCGTTCGCGGGCGCCCAGGAGCCGAGCGCCGGGATGCTGCCGACGACGTGGACCGTCTGGCCCCACGTGGTGGTCGCGGTGACGGAGAACGACGCGTCGCCCTGCCCTTCGACCGGCCCGCCCGGCGACCCGCCGCCGTCGCACGGGTCGCCCGCCGTGACCGTCCCGCCGGAGACGGCGACCGCGGCGCCGGACAGGGCGTAGTCCTTGCCGCCGTTGCTGTCCCAGGCGCCCGAGCCGTTCGTGAAGGCGGCGGTGACGGTCGCGGCCGCGCCCGTCGCCCCGCTGGGCAGGCTGATCTGCCGCGAGACCCAGCCCGTGCAGGCCGCCGTCATCGGGAGCCCGGGGACGCTGGTCCAGGCGCCGGTGCCGACCTTGTAGTGGACGTTGTACGCGTTCCAGCCCTTGTCGGTCGCGTAGTAGACGGTCGTCGTGCCGGCCGGGTCGACGGGCCCGGGGCCCCCGGTGCCGCCGTCGCCGCGCGCCCCGACGTGGAGCGCGAGCGCCCCGTACGCGGGCACCGTCGCCGTGAAGGTGCCCGAGCCGGAGACGGAGACGGTCTTCGAGCAGTCCTTCGACGCCACGACGTCGCAGTACGTCCCGGCGGGGAGCGAGGTCTGGTAGGTGCGCGTCACGGCGTTCGCGGAGTTGTTGATCGTCACGTAGCCCTTGGCGCCTCGCCCGTAGGCGATGTGGTTGTTCCCGTCGTCCCACCAGCCCGTCACCGAGGTCCCGGCGACCGCGTTGTGGAAGCCGACCATGCCCGCGATCTCGGTCCAGCGCTGCGTGCAGACCCACGCGCTGTCGGCACAGCTCGCGTCCGGCACGGAGGTGGCCGAGGCGCCGGGCGCACCCGCGTCCTTGTCGCTCCACGTGTAGCCCGAGTAGACGCTCGGCGCGCCGTAGGGCCACGAGAGCATGAACGCGTTGGCGAGCCGGTACTTGGCGCCCCACTTGTAGTTCATCGTCTCGCCGTTGCGCTCGGTGTCGTGGTTGTCGACGAAGACGCCCGCGCGGTCGGAGGGGAGCTTGTTGTCGCCGATGGTGCGCAGGTCCTTGATCTGGGCGTCGAACCGGGACTTCAGCTCGCGCGCGTAGAAGAACTCGTGCGAGTCGCCGGAACCGAGGTACTCCGAGGGCTGGATCGGCTCGCCGCTCGCGCCGATGACCTCGTGCACCCAGAAGACGTTCGGGTTCGTGAGCCGCGCCTTGATCGCCGCGAGGTCAGCGGCCGGGATGTGCTTCGCGGCGTCGATGCGGAAGCCCGAGACGCCGAGCGACAGGAGGTCGTTGAGGTAGCCCGCGATCTTGCCGCGCACGTAGTCGGAGCCCGTCCGCAGGTCCTGGAGCGAGACGAGGCGGCAGTTCTGGACGTTGTACCGGTCGCCGTAGTTGCTGATGTTCGACCGGCAGTCGTTGAAGTCGTTCGGCCCGTACGGGACGCCCGGGAAGCTGTCCACGGAGTAGCTCGTCCCGCCGGTCCCGGTGCCGGACCCGGTGTCGGCGCCCGCCGTGTGGTTGACGACCGCGTCGACGATCACGCCCACGCCTGCCGCCTTGCAGGCGCCCACCATGCGCTGGAACTCGGCGCGGGTGCCGAGCTTGGACTCGAGCTTGTAGCTGACGGGCTGGTAGGAGGTCCACCAGGCCGTGCCCTGGATGTGCTCCTGCGGCGGCGAGACCTGGACGTAGCCGAACCCGGCCGGGCCGATGGTGCTCGTGCACTCGGCGGCCACGGAGTCCCACGTCCACTGGAAGAGGTTGAGGATCACGTCGCCCCGGCCGTTCGGGGAGTCGACGACGGGCGTCGGCACGGGCGGCGCGGCCGCGGCGGGTCCGGCGACCGGGACCGCGGCCAGCGCCGCGGTCAGCGCGAGGGCCGCCGAGGCGCCGGCCGCGAGGACGCGGCGCAGGCGCCCGCGGTGCGGGCTGGCGGGGCGGCCTGCGGGGACGGGGGTGGGCGCCGGGGGTCCGGCGAGGTCGGTGGTGCGCGTCATTGCAGCTCCTTCGAGGATGCGGCCGCCCCTCGCTCGGCGTCGAGCACGGGCGGGCCACGCGGTGATGACGAGCGCCCCGGGGTGGCGGGCGCGACCGGCACCTGCGGCGTTGCAGGATGTTTCCGGATGTTGCTGCAACCTTACAGAGACCGGCGCGGGCTGTCACGACCTGTGTCCACGGGTCGTGCGGACGGGTCGTGCCGGTGCGGCGGCGGCCCGGACGGCATAGCGTCGGAGGACACACCGAGAGGAGACGCCATGGGAACCAAGCGCCGGTGGAAGGACCTGACGAAGGGTCAGCGGATCGCCGTCGGGGCGGTGGGAGCCGCACAGGTCACGCTCACCGCCGCGGCGTACCGGGACCTCGTGCGTCGGCCGGCCGACCAGGTGAACGGGACCAAGCTCGCGTGGGGCCTCGCGCTCCTCGTCAACTGGGTCGGGCCCATCGCCTACTTCCTCGACGGCCGCAAGAGCTGACCGCGGGAGGGCTCAGCCCTCGACCGTGAGCCCCGCCGTCGGCTCGAGCAGCGTCAGCGCGCGCCGCAGCGCCGTGCTCGACGTGTGCACGGTGTAGGGGAAGTAGACGACCTCGACGCCCACCTCGGCGAAGCGACGCTCCAGCTCCGCGCCCTTCGGGGTGCCGCGCCAGTCGTCGCCCTTGAAGAACACGTCGAACGGGCGCTGGCGCCAGGTCTCGAGCTTGTCGGGCTGGGTCTCGACGAACACCTCGTCGACGAACCGGACGTGGCGGACGATCTCCGCGCGCTCCGTGACGGGGACGACCGGGCGCCGGCCCTTGGCGAGCTCGAGCATGTCGTCGTCCACGACACCCGCGACGAGGTAGTCGCACTCGCTGCGGGCGTGCCGGAGGACGTTGAGGTGCCCGACGTGGAACAGGTCCCACGCACCGGGGGCGTACCCGACCTTCATGCCCGTCCTCCCGTCCTCAGCCGCGCGCCCCGCACGGCGAGGGGGCCGCGTCCAGGCTAGGACCGGGAGGAGACCCGGAACCACGCCCTCCGAGGGTGAAGAGTGCGGCCCACCGGGTGAATTGTGGGCCCCACGAGCGCGTGGGAGCGCACCCGCCCGCCCGCCCGGCAGGGGCCCGATCGCTGCGTGCTACCTTCGGTCGGTCGCCTTTCCGGACGACGTCCCCGCGCACCGGAGGGAGTGCCGACCTCAGTCATGCCGTCCCAGGTCCTCACCGTGTGCACCGGGAACGTCTGCCGCTCCCCCACCGCCGAGAGGCTGCTGAGCATCCGCAGCGACACGAGCGTCACGGTGTCGAGCGCCGGGACGCACGCGCTCGAAGGAGCACCGCTCGACGAGCCGATGGCGCGGCTGCTCACGGCACGCGGCCTGGAGGCGTCGACGCACACCGGGCGGCAGCTCACGGCGGCGATGATCGAGCAGGCGGACCTCGTCCTCACGATGTCCCGGGCCCAGCGGGCCGCCGTCGTCACCCTCGTCCCGCAGGCCGTCCGACGCACCTACACGCTCCTGGAGCTCGCCGCGCTGCTCTCGGCGATCGACCTGCCCGTCGACCCGGACGAGACCGACGCCGACCGGATCGCCCGCCTCCCGGAGATCGCGAGCGCGCAGCGCGTCCGGACGATCACCCCGCGCACGCCCCTCGACATCCCGGACCCGCACGGTCGCTCCGAGCGGGCCTACCGGCAGGCGTTCACGACGATCGACACCGCCGTCGCGGCGGTCGCCCGCGTCGTGCACCCGCCCGCCGCCCGGCGCCTCGAGTGGTCCCCCACCCTCACCGAGCGCGGCGCGCGCACGCCGCCGTTCCCCGGCGGCCGGGACGGCACCGACCCCACCGGGCGCGGCGGCAGCAGCTCGCCCCGGCACGGCGGCCGGCGGAGCTGGCGCCTGCGCTGACCGCGCGTCAGCGGGCCGACGACGTCCCCACCGTCGCGGCCGCGCTCACCTCGCCGAGCACCACGGCGTCGATGAGCTGGCGCGCCCACCCGAGGACCTCCGCGCCACGCAGCGGGCGGCCGCCGATGCGCGCCGTCGTCGGGTACGGCACGAGGATCGCCCGGATCGCGGGCTTGAGCAGCGTGCCCGGGTAGAGGCGCTTGAGCCGCAGCTGCGCCGACTCGGGGAGGTCGACCGGCGCGAACCGGATGAACTTGCCCTGCGCGGTGACGTCCGTGAGCCCCGCCCGGCGGGCGTGGTTGCGGAAGTCGGCGACGTCGAACAGCGCGGACGCGACGTCCGGGAGGGCGCCGTAGCGGTCGACGAGCTCGGCCCGCACCTCGGCGAGCTCCGGCGCGTCGGCCGCGGCGGCGATCTTCTTGTACGCCTCGAGCCGCAGACGCTCGGTCGCGATGTAGGACTCCGGCAGGTGCGCGTCGACCGGGAGCTCGATCGAGACCTCCGGCTGCTCCTCGGGCCCGTCGCCCCGGTAGTTGGCGACGGCCTCCCCCACCATGCGCACGTACAGGTCGAACCCGACGCCCGCGATGTGGCCGGACTGCTCCCCGCCGAGCAGGTTGCCCGCGCCGCGGATCTCGAGGTCCTTCATCGCGACCTGCATGCCCGCGCCGAGGTCGGTGTGGGCC
This sequence comes from Cellulosimicrobium funkei, assembly GCF_900155925.1. Lineage (NCBI taxonomy): Bacteria > Bacillati > Actinomycetota > Actinomycetes > Micrococcales > Promicromonosporaceae > Cellulosimicrobium > Cellulosimicrobium funkei. The sequence continues at coordinate 220,129 of NZ_FTMI01000007.1, read as the reverse complement.
GCGATCGTGGCGAGGCGGTCGTGCGCGGTCTCGGTGAGGGGCCGCTCGGGCGGGTACAGGAAGTACGCGTACGCGCGCTCGCGCCCGCGGCCCACGCGGCCGCGGAGCTGGTGGAGCTGGGAGAGGCCGAGCATGTCCGCGCGCTCGAGGATGAGCGTGTTCGCGTTGGAGATGTCGAGGCCCGTCTCGATGATCGTCGTGCAGACGAGGACGTCGAGCTCCTTCTCCCAGAACGCCCGGATCACCTGGTCGAGCTGGTGCTCGTTCATCTTGCCGTGCGCGACGCCCACGCGGGCCTCGGGGACGAGCTCGCGCAGCCGCGCCGCGGTGCGCTCGATCGTCTCGACCTTGTTGTGCACGTAGAACACCTGACCCTCGCGCAGGAGCTCGCGGCGCAGCGCCGCGGCGATCTGCTTCTCCTCGTACGCCCCGACGTACGTGAGGACGGGGTGGCGCTCCTCCGGCGGGGTCGCGAGGGTCGACATCTCGCGGATGCCCGTGACGGCCATCTCGAGCGTGCGCGGGATCGGGGTCGCGGACATGGCGAGCACGTCCACGTTGGTCCGCAGCTGCTTGAGCGTCTCCTTGTGCTCGACGCCGAACCGCTGCTCCTCGTCGATGATGACGAGGCCCAGGTCCTTGAACCGCACGCTGCCCGTGATGAGGCGGTGGGTGCCGATGACGACGTCCACCGTCCCCTTGGCCAGCCCGTCCACGACCTCCTCGGACTCCTTGGGGGTCTGAAAGCGCGACAGCGCCTTGACCGTCACGGGGAAGCCCGCGTACCGCTCGGAGAACGTCTCGAGGTGCTGCTGCACGAGCAGCGTCGTGGGCACCAGCACCGCGACCTGCTTGCCGTCCTGGACCGCCTTGAACGCCGCGCGGATCGCGATCTCCGTCTTGCCGTAGCCGACGTCGCCGCACACGAGCCGGTCCATCGGGACCGTCTTCTCCATGTCGGCCTTGACCTCGTCGATCGTCGCGAGCTGGTCGGGCGTCTCGACGTACGCGAACGCGTCCTCCAGCTCGCGCTGCCACGGCGTGTCCGGGCCGAACGCATGGCCCTGCGTCGCCATGCGCGCCGAGTACAGGCGGATGAGCTCGCCCGCGATCTCCTTGACGTGCTTGCGCGCGCGGGACTTCGTCTTGGCCCAGTCCGACCCGCCCATCTTGTTGAGGCTCGGTGCCTCGCCGCCCGTGTACTTCGTGACCTGGTCGAGCTGGTCCATGGGCACGAACAGGCGGTCGCCCGGCTGGCCACGCTTGCTCGACGCATACTCGATCACGAGGTACTCGCGCGTCGCGGCGTTGCCGCCCGTGCCGAGCGTGCGCTGCACGAGCTCGACGAAGCGGCCCACGCCGTGCTGCTCGTGCACGACGAAGTCGCCCGCCTTGAGCTGGAGCGGGTCGACGACGTTGCGACGCCGGCTGGGCATCTTGCGCATGTCGCGCGTGCTCGTCCCCGCCCGGCCCGTGAGGTCGGCCTCGGAGAAGACGGCGAGCCGCAGCCCCGGCGCGACGAAGCCCTTGCCGACCATCGCCGGCGTGACGAGGACGATGCCGCCCTCGGGCTCGTCGTCGAGCCGCGGCACGAGCCGCGCGGGCGTGTCCGCCGCGCCGAGCTGCTCGACCATGCGCTTGGCTGGCCCGTGGCCCTCCGTCGTGAGCACGAGCCGCCAGCCCGCGTGCTGCAGCCCCCGCACGTCGTCGAGCGCGCGCGCCACGTCGCCGCGGTAGGACTCGACGTCGCGCGCACCGAGCGTGAAGGTCGGCACGCCGTCGGCGCTCTCGCCGACGTGGGCGGCCGTCGTGCCCGAGCCGCCGCCCGCCGCGTCGGTGCTCCCGTCGGTGCTCCCGGCGGCGCCCCCGTCGGCGCCCGGCGGGACGTCGAGGTCGGGGTTGTCGAGCGCGAACGAGGACAGCGTCCACCAGCCCAGGCCGCGGCGCTGCGCGACCGCGCGCACCTCGGAGAACGTCTCGAACGACGCCGCGGACAGGTCGACCGGCGCCTTGCCGCCCGCCACCGCGCCCGTCCAGGCCGCGGCGAGGAACTCCTCCGTGGTCGCCACCAGGTCGTGCGCGCGACGGCGCACGCGCTCGGCGTCGTCCACGACGAGGAGCGCGTCGTCGGGCACGAGCTCGAGCACCGGGACCATGCGGTCCACGAGCACGGGCGCGAGGGACTCCATGCCCTCGACCGCGACGCCCGCCGCGAGCCGGTCCAGCATCTCCGTCGCGCCCGGCAGGTCCTCCACCAGCGCGGCGGCCCGCGCCCGTACCGAGTCCGTGAGCAGGATCTCGCGGCACGGCGGCGCCCACAGCCCGTGCTCGGCGATCTCCAGGCTGCGCTGGTCGGCGACCGCGAACCAGCGGATCTCCGACACCTCGTCGCCCCAGAACTCCACGCGCAGCGGGTGGTCCTCCGTGGGCGGGAAGATGTCGAGGATGCCGCCGCGGACCGCGAACTCGCCGCGCCGCTCGACCATGTCCACGCGCGTGTACGCCGCCGCGACGAGCCGCTCCGCGACGTCGGTGAGGTCCGCCGTCGTGCCCGCGTGCAGCTCGACCGGCTCGAGGTCCCCCAGCCCGTCCACGACGGGCTGCAGGAGCGCCCGGACCGGCATGACGAGCACCCGGACGGGACCGGACGGGCCGACCTCCGGGTCCGGGTGCGCGAGGCGCCGGAACACCGCGATGCGCTTGGCGACCGTGTCCGCGCGCGGGCTCAGGCGCTCGTGCGGCAGCGTCTCCCAGCTCGGCAGCACCGCGACGACGTCGCCCAGCTCGTCCGGCAGGTAGGCGCGCACGCTCGCGGCCAGCTCGTCCGCGTCGCGCCCCGTCGCGGTCACCACCACGAGCGGGCGCGAGCCCGCGGCCCACGCCGGGCCACCCCCGCCGCCCGACGCCGGGGCGTCGCCGTCCGGCACCGGCCCCGTCGCGCGCGCCCCCGCCATCGCCGCGAGGAGCGGCGGGCGGACGCCGGCCGGGCCGACGACGTCGGCCTCGCCGCGGGCGCGCACGTGCTCGACCGCGGCCGCCGCGGCCTGGTCGGCGAGCAGCGCGGGCAGGATGCCGGTGAGGTTCATGGGGGTCCTTCGAGGAGAGGGCACGACGACGGTCCCGACCGGGGCGGGCGATCGGGTCCGGCGTCCACACTACGCGCGTGGACCCACATCGTTCCGCGCGCGGGCGTGCGTCAGGCCCCCGCCACCGGGGCCTCCTCCGAGCGCCCCGCCGCCGCGGCCCGCCGCCGGGCGCGCAGGTCCCGGGCGACCCAGATCGAGTTCGGCACCACCTGGAAGACGAGGATCGCGACCGCCGACCCGACGACCGGCCCGGCCGCGCCCAGCGGCTCGATGAGCACCCACGAGAGCGCCACGTTGCTCACGGTCATGAGCAGGACAGGGACGACCTGGAACCGCAGGCCGCGCTCGTCGGTCATGTACATGCCCGGCGGGTAGTTGAGCGCCTGGACCGCGACGAGCGCGCAGTAGCCGAGGACGAGCGCGAGCGGCACGGTGATCTTGCCGTCGGCGACCACGTCCTGGAGGAACGGCAGGCACAGCGCGAGCACCGTGGACAGCAGCACGCCCCCGGCGAGGAACGCGAGCGAGATCCGGAACGGGCTCATCACCTCGTCGCGCGCCCGCGCCTGCGCGAAGTAGGGCCACATGCTGACCCCCGCCGCGATGATCGCCTGCATGACGAGCCCGAAGAGCTGGGTCGCGAACGTGTACTGCGCGAGCGCCTGCGTCGTCGACAGGTGGGACAGGAGCAGCCGGTCGCTCTGCATCGCGACCGGCATCGCGACGGACTGCACGAGCATCGGCACCGCGACCGCGGCCACCGGCACCCCGGGCACGGCCCGGCGCCGCGGGACGTCGCGGAACGCCCGGCCGACCTGGGGCGCGAGCAGGCGCGCCGCGACGCTCACCGTGATCGCCGACGCGAGCCCGGCCGCGACGTAGGAGACGAGCGCGACGTAGTTGCCGCCCTGCCCCTTGCCGACGAGGACGAGCACGACGACGCCGACGAAGAAGAGCGGCGACACGATGCCCTGGAGGAACGTCTGGAGCACGTTCTGCTTGAGCCCGATGAGGACCCGGATGCCGATCCCCAGCGGGAGCGACAGCCCGAACACCACGAGGCACAGCGTCGCGACGACGTCCCCGCCCGCGACGAGGCCGTCGCCCAGCAGGAGGGGCCACCACCCGAGGAGCTGGATCGCCACGCACACGGCGGCGATGGTCAGGCCCGAGACGGTGAGGACGCGCAGCGCCGTCGTCAGCGTCCGGTGGACCCGCTCCGACTCGCGCGGGGACGACGCCTCCGCGATGGCGTTGATGACGACCGCGCCGATGCCGAGGTCGGCGAACGGCAGGAGGTTGCGCAGCCCGTTGAGCAGCCCGTACTGGGCGTAGGACGCGACGCCGAAGTGCTCGATGATGAGGCGGCTGGTGACGATCCCGAGGAGCCCCGCCAGGCCCATCACGGCGACCTTGGCGCCGGCCGTGCCGGTCACCGAACGCCAGAGGCCCACTCGTCCTCCTCGTGCTCCCGGTGCGTCGCCCGCAGGCCCGAGCGCCGGCCCGCTGCCCGGAATTCACGATCTTAGGACCTTCTCCACGAGATCCGACCGTCGCGGGAGGGTGAATCCCGCCCGACCTGCGGCGACCGTCCGGTGCGCCCGACTACGGTGGACGGCAGGGCCCGTCGCCGACGGTGCCGACCGGCCGCGGAGGGCGAGAGATGACGCTGCGCGAGTACGTGACCGCGGTGCTGCGCCACTGGGTCGTGGTCGCCGTGTGCGCCGTCCTGGGGGCGGTCGCCGGGTTCGGCTACGCGCGCTCGGAACCGAAGGTGTACCAGTCGTCGGCGTCGGTGATGGTCGTCCCCGAGCAGGGCGAGAACGCCGCCGAGCTCGTGCAGGGCTCGAACTACGTGCAGAACCTCGTGGCGTCGTACGCGGTGCTCGCGCAGTCGCCGTACGTGCTGGAGCCCGTGATCGAGGACCTGGGCCTCGACACCACGCCCGCCCGCCTGGCCCGCAGCGTCAGCGTGAACACGCCGCTCAACACGGTGGTCATCGAGATCGCGGTGAGCGACACCTCGCCGGACCGCGCGCGCGAGATCGCCGACGGCATCAGCGACCAGCTCGCGCTGGCCGTCCCCGAGCTGTCGCCGCAGCTCGCCGACAGCTCGTCGGCCGTGCGGATCACGACGATCGCCCCCGCGCGCCAGCCCGTGAACCCCATCGCGCCCAACACGCGCCTGCTCACGATGGTCGGCCTCGCCGCGGGCCTCGCCGTCGGCGTGACGTACGCCGTCCTGCGCGAGCTGCTCGCGCGCCGCGTCGTCAGCTCGTCGTCGATCCAGTCGATGCTCGGCGTGCCGTTCCTCGGCGAGGTCGTCAAGGTGCCGTCGCGCACGTCGCTGCCCGCCGTCGTCGCCGCGGGGCCGGGCAGCCGCCCGTCCGAGAGCGTGCGCACGCTCGTCGCCAACGTGCGCTTCGCGGACGTCGACCACGGCCGCCGCGTGCTCATGGTCTCCTCCGGCGACGCGGGCGAGGGGAAGAGCTCGATCGCGATCAGCCTCGCGCTCTCGCTCGCCGAGGACGGGAGCAGCGTGCTCCTCGTCGACGCCGACCTGCGCCGGCCCTCGATCGCGCGCGTCACCGGGCTGGAGGGGTCGGTCGGCCTGACGAACCTGCTCGTCGGCGACGTGGCCCAGGAGGACATCGTGCTCCCCTGGACGCGCCCCAACCTCTTCGTGCTGCCGAGCGGCGTCCTGCCCGCGAACCCCGGCGTGCTGCTGTCCTCCGAGCGGCTCGTCGCCGTGATCGGCGACCTGCGGACGCACTACGACTACGTCGTGATCGACACCGCGCCCATCCTCCCGCTGAGCGACCCGCTGTGGCTCTCGCGCGCCGTGGACGGCGTGCTCGTCGTCGCGCGGGCCCGCAAGACCCGCATCTCGCGGCTGCGCCAGACGGTCGACAAGTTCGAGCGGGGCGAGGCGGACGTCATCGGCATCGTGCTCAACGACGTCAAGCCGCGCGGGCGCAGCGCCTACTACGTCGACGACCCCCGGGTCGGCATCCCCGGCGCGTTCTCTCGCGAGACCGGATCCGCGGACGTCCGCCCCGTCGCGACGGCCGACGACGCGGCGGCGCCGCGCGCCGTCGAGGACGCGGACCGCCGCACGACGCCGTGACGACCGGGTGACGACGCGATGACGGCGCGCGCCGGGGCCGAGCCCGGCACCGGGCCCCGGACGACCGTCCCGGCGCCGCAGCCCCTCCCGGGGGCGTCCGACGTCGCGACGCGGATCGCGGCCGGCGCAGCCGCCCTCGCGTGCGGCGCCTGGGTCCCGACCGTCGCGGGGATCACCCCGGCGATCGTCGTCGGGCTCGTGCTGCTCCCCGTGTGGCTCCCCGTCGTGCGCCGGTCCCGGCCCGGCCGGTGGTTCGTAGGGCTCGGCGTCCTCGCCCTGCTCAGCGGCGTCCTGCTCACCGAGCTCTCCGCCCCGGACCGCGTGCTGTCGTCGCTGGCGCTGCGTGGCGGCCTCATCACGCTCTCGGCGCTCGTCCTCGGCGCCGGGGTGCTCCTGTGGTGCCGCGCCGTCCTCGAGACCTCGACCGTCGCCGTCCTCTTCGGGGTCGGCGCGCTCGCCGCGGCCGTGCTCCGGACGGGGGGCGCCGACAACCCCTGGAAGTACACGTTCGGCATGCCCGTGACCGTGCTCGTGCTCGCGCTGTGCCTCAGCACGCGGTCGCGCGGGCTCCAGGTCGTCGCCGCCCTCGCGCTCGCCGGGGTCTCCGCGGTCAACGACTCCCGGTCGGCGGCGACGACGATGCTCATGGTCGCCCTCCTCGTCGCCTGGCAGGCGATGCGCACCGGCCTGCGCGTACGGTCCGGCGGGGTGCGCGTCGCGACGCAGCTCGGCGTGCTCGCGCTCGTCGTCTTCCTCGGGATGCAGACCCTCGTGCTCGACGGCTACCTCGGCGCGGACGCGCAGCAGCGCACGGAGATGCAGATCCAGACGTCGGGCTCCGTCTTCACGGGCGGGCGGCCCGAGATGGGGGCCGCGACCGCGCTCGTCGCGGCCCGACCCTGGGGGTACGGAGCAGGCGCTGTGCCCAACCTCGAGGACCTGCTCACCGCCAAGACCGGGATGGCGCGGCTCAACTACGACCCGAACAACGGCTACGTGGAGAAGTACCTCTTCGGGTCGGGCTTCGAGGTGCACTCCGTGCTCGGCGACCAGTGGATCCGGTTCGGGCTCGTCGGCATGCTGTTCGCCGTCGCGTGCGTCGTCGTCGTCTGGCGCGGCACGCTGGCCGACCTCGGCCGCAACGCGGCGTCGGCACTCCTGCTCTACCTCGCGCTCTCGTGCGCGTGGGACCTGCTCTTCAGCCCGTTCTACTCGGTGTCCGCCACCGTCCTCATGCTCGGCGTGGCGATCGCGACGCCGTACACGCTGCCCGACCGCGGCAGCGCCACCCCGCTCGGTAGTCCCTGAGCCCCCCGGGAAGCCCCCGGGACGCGCCGGTGCCCCCGGGTCGAGGACCCGGGGGCACCGGCGGACGTGAGGGGCGGCGGGCCTACGGCTCGCGCACCACCTTGACGTCGTCGAACGACACGCGCGTCGTCGGGTTGGTGGACGCCGAGCTCACGGCCACCTTGATGCTCACCGTGCCGGGCGACTGGAGCGCCGCCGTCGTGTCGGTCGCCTCGAGGTGCCACGCCTGCGCCGGGCCGGCCGCCGTGGGCCACACCTTGGCGGAGAGCGTCGTCGGGGACGTCCCGACCGCCGAGATCGACACCGTGTACCGCGTGCCGGGTGCGTACGTCGCGGGGAGCAGCTGGTTCCCGAGGAGCGTCTCGTCCCGGAGCAGGTACAGCCGCATGAGCCCGTTGGGCTCGAGGCGGACACGCGCGGAGTACGTGCTCGTCCCGACCTGCCGGCCGACGAGCGTGACCGACGTCGTCCCGCCCACCGACGCGACGTCCGACCAGAACGTCGTCTCGGTGCGGGCCCGCGACTCCGAGACCCCCGCCAGGCGCGCCTCGCGCGTCCAGGAGGGCGACATCGTCAGCGTGCCGGCCGAGTCCGCGACCGAGAAGGCCGCGGCCCCGCCGAGCGCGGACCACGCCGCGCCCGACGTCGTCGTGCCCCAGCCGGAGGTCACCGCACGGTCGAACGTGTCGCGCACGACGACGTTCTCCGCCGGCGCGGTCGCCACGACGTCGTGCGACACGGAGGACGTGCCCCCGCGGTCGTCCGTCACCGTGAGCGTCACCGCGTACGTCCCGGCCTGCGCGTAGGTGTGCGAGGCCGTGGCGCCCTCCGCGGTCGCGCCGTCCCCGAAGCTCCACGCGTACGACGCGATCGTGCCGTCCGGGTCGCTCGACGACGAGCCGTCCACCGCGACGGTGAGGTCCGTCGCGGACGCCGTGAACGCCGCCTGCGGCGTCACGTTCGGCGCGAGCACCTGCACCGACGTCGTCGACGTGGCCGTCGCCCCGCGGTCGTCGGTCACGTCGAGCGTGATCGTGTACGTCCCCGGCGCGTCGTAGGTGTGGGTCGCCGTCGCCCCGGTGCCGGTCGCGCCGTCACCGAAGTCCCACGCGTACCCGGTCAGGGTGCCGTCCGGGTCGCTCGAGCCCGAGCCGTCGACCGACACCGTGAGCCCGTCGGCCTGCGCCGTCACGACCGCCTGCGGCGGGACGTTCGGCGTGGTGCCGGAGCCCAGCTGGAAGTGCTGCTTCACCTGGGCCGGCGTGAGCGCGACCGGGTAGACGGCCGCCTCGTCGAGGTAGCCCTTCCAGTAGGTGTCGCCCTCCCAGCCGTTGTCGCCGCCGAGCCGCCAGTAGCCGGTGTTGTTCTCGGGCACGGCCTTGTCGTTCGACCCGACGAGCTCGCCGTCGAGGTAGAGCCGCATGCCCGCGCTCGACTGCGTCGCCACGACGTGGTGCCAGGCGTTGTCCCGGTACGACCCCGTGGTGCTGAGCACCTGCTGCGCGCCGTCGTACGTGCCGAACTTCACCTTGCCGTCGGCCGACATGTAGACGTGGCGGTCGTAGTTGGAGCTGGTGCCCGTGCGGCTGCTGCCGAACCCGATGAGCTTGCCACCGGTCGTGGTGTCGGTCTTGAACCACGTCTCGACCGAGTAGACGGTCGGGTTGGCGTAGCTGCGCTGGCTCGCGACGAGCCCGCCGTTCCAGGTGCCGAAGACGTTCTTCGTCGGCTGGAAGCGCACCGCCGTGTCCGTGACGCCCGTGAGCGCGCCGGTCTGCGACTTCGTCACGGGCCCGGAGTACGAGCCGTCGGACGCGTCGGGCCCGGAGTCCTTCGCGACCGAGCCCGAGGACTCCCCGAGCCGCCAGTACAGCGTCGGCTCGAGCGAGTAGACCGCCTGGCCGTACGCGTCCTGCGGCGCGGTGGCTCCGGCCGCGGGACGGCCGCTCGCCGTCCAGTGGTCGGAGACCTCGCCACGGGTGAGCGCACGGTCGTACACGGCGACGTCGGAGATGGTGCCGTTGAAGAAGTTCGAGCTCCCGCTGCTCGGCCAGCCTGACTGGCTGTCACCACCGACGCGCCAGTAGCCCGAGTAGGACTGGGCCGACGTCGTGTCGCTGCGCTGGCCCGCCTTGATGCCGTCGACCCAGAAGGTCATGCCGGAGCCGTCGAGCGTGCCCACCACGTGGTGCCACGCGCCGTCGTTGTACGAGCCGGCCGTCGTGATCTCGCGGACGGTCCCCGGGTAGACACCGAACGTGAGGCGTCCGGAGTTGTTCATGTAGATGTGCCGGTCGTAGCTCGACGACGTGCCGGTCTTGGAGCTGCCGAAGCCGACGATCTTGCCGCCCGACGTCGAGGTCGTGCGGAACCAGGCCTCGACGGAGAACCGCTGCGGTCCGGTGGTCGCGGTCGGGGTGCTCCCGGAGACGCCGTTGGCGCCCGAGAATCGCGTCGCCTTCGCGGTCGGCGGCACGTCCTTGCCGTCGACGCCCCGCGTCGTGCCGTTCGTGAGCGCGAGGTCGGACAGCGACGCCCAGTCGGTCGCGCTGCTCCCGCTCGCCTCGCCCATCGGCCAGTAGCTCACCGGCGAGTCGCCGAGCACCGAGTCGTTGTAGGCCGTGCTCGACCCCTGCGCCGCGATCGTGACCGGCGTCCAGTTGGAGACCGTGGAGTTGCCGTCGCCGTCGATCACCTTGACGCGGTACTCGACCGTGCTGCCCGGCGCGAGGCCGGAGTCGGTGTAGCCCATGGTCGGGCGCACCCAGTACGTGGACGACGCCTTCTGCGTGGAGATCGGGGCGGTCGTGCCGCGGCGGTACAGCTCGTAGGTCAGCTCGGCGTTGTCCTGGTCGATGTTCGCCGGCCAGGAGATACGGACGCTCCCGCTGACGAGGGACCGCGTCGAGATGGTGTACTGCCCGCCCTGGATCGTCGGGCCGATCTTCGTCGGGGCGACGTCGCGCCGCGCGAACCGGACCAGGCCCTGCTGCCGGGCCCCGGCGACGCGCGTGAACTCGCCGCCGTACACGACGTACTTGTCGTTGGCCGTGATGTCCCAGCCCGCCTGCGAGATCCCGGACGCGCTGCCTGTGCTCCACGTCGGGTACCAGTGCAGCAGCTTGCCCGCCGTCTGGCCCGTGAAGCTGCGGTAGCCCCAGACGTCCGGCGTGATCTTGCGGTCCGACGGCTCCTTGGCGAAGGCCAGCGAGTGGTTCACCGTCCAGGGGTCCGTCTGCGGGAACTCGCCGATGTTGCCGCAGTAGTGCGCGTGGGTCGCGACGTAGACGGAGTCACCGGCCGGGTACACGGAGTAGGTGTCGCCGTGGCAGTCCTCCATCCAGACGAGCGACCCGTCGGACCAGCTCGCACGGAACGAGCCCTCGAAGTCGTCCTCCGTCTTGCTGCCGCCGTAGTCGTAGCCCGACCCGTAGACGCTGTCGCCGTCGGACGCGAGCGAGTAGATCGCGGCGTTGTCGCCGCCGTTGCGGATCACGGAGTTGACGGCCCACGGGAGCACGGTGCCCGTCGTCGCGTCGAGGGCCGCCATGCCGCGGCCGGGGTTCGTCGACCCGTTGGTGCTCGTGAAGGAGCCCGCGACGACCACCTTGGCGCCGTCGGGCGAGATCTCGATCGCGCGGCCGCCGTACCCGCCGGCGAGCTCCGGCGCGAAGCCGAGCAGCGCGCCCGTGGACGCGTCCAGCGCGGCGATGCGGGCGCGCGCGGTGTTGTTGACGTTGGAGAACTCGCCGGTGATGTAGACCGTGGAGTTCGTCGCCTTGATGTCGTAGACCGTGGAGTTGGTGCCCGGGTTCCAGCTCGAGACGAGCGCGCCGGTCGCGGTGTCGAACGCCGCGAGGCGGTACCGCGTCTGGCCGGCGATCTCGGTGAACGCGCCCGCGACGAAGAGCCGCTTGCCGTCCGGCGACGACGAGATCGCGAGGACGCGACCGTTCGTGCCCGGGTTCCAGGACGCGTCGAGCACGCCGGTCTCGACGTCGTACCGCAGGATGTTCGCGCGCGGGGTCTCCCCCGTCCCGGCCGCCGCACCCGCGGGGCGTGCCGAGGTGAACTGGCCGCCGGCGTACGCGCGGCCGCCGACGATGGTCTGCGCCCAGACGATCCCGTCGATCTGGGTCGTGGGCAGGGGGTCGGCCGTGACCGGGACGGTCGCGTCGGCCGGGGTGGCGGCCGCGGCGACCGGCGCGTCGGGCGCGACGGCGGCGGGGGCCGCGGCGGGCGCCGCGCTCTCGACCGCGCCGGCCGCCGGGGCGACGAGGGCCGTCGCGACGAGGGCGGCGACGGTCAGCCCGGCGACGCGGCCGACGACGCGTCGCCGTCCCGGCGGCGCGCCCCGAAGAGAGCCCTGGACGACCGTCCGACTCACATCATTGTTTTTCATGGGTCACTCTCTTCGTCGCGGACCCGCGGAAATGCCGGTCCATCAGCCGGACGTTGTGACTGTAGCGCCGGCGAACCGGCCGCAGAACGGCGCGAGCGGGCGAAATTTACCGCCCCTTCCCGCGCGGGTCAGGACAGATCGCCGCGAAATACCACGGTCGACGTGCCCGGCGCGTACTCCACCGCGACGGTGACGTCGTCGCGGTCGGCGTCGGGGATGGAGAACAGGACGACGCCCGTCCCGCTCTCGCCCGGGGCGAGCTCGCCCTCGAAGGGCCGGCCGCCGGGCTGCACGAGGCGCCCGGCCGGCGCGCGGTCCTCGCCCGTGTAGGCGTTGACCACGGCGTAGGAGAGGTCGAGCGGGGCGTCGGTCCCGTTCGTGACCTCGACGGTGAGGCGGACGGCCGGACCCGAGGTCTCGCCCGCGGCCACGGCCTCGCCCTCGACGTGCTCGACCTGCGCGAGCCGCACGGTGACGCCGTCGGGCGCCTGGACCGTCTGGTCGGGCGCGGCCGGCTCGAGCTCGGGGGCCACGGGCACGACGGCGGGGTCCGCCCCGTCGGTCTCGCCCGTCCCGGCGGCCGCGTCGCCGTCCGCCGCGGCGGCGCCGTCCCCGTCGCCCGCGTCGTCCGCGGTCGCGTCCGCCGAGGCGTCGCCGCTCTCCTCCGGGGAGGCGACCGGCGCGGGCGTGACCGTCCCGCCCGGGGACTCGTCGCCGTCGGACCGCCACGGCTGCAGCACGACGAGGGTGACGGCGACCGCGAGCGCGACCGCCGCCCCGATCACCGCGACGGCACGGCGGGAGGGCCGCCGCGTCGGGGTGGCGCCCTCGGGGGCGCCGTCGTTCTCCGCGTTCATCGTCCGCCTCCGGTCGTGCTCCGTGCCGGCTCGCGCCGGTCCGCCGTCGCGGCGCCCTGCCGGGCCGCCCGCCGGCCGTCGCGCAGCCCGCGCCAGGCCGCCCGCAGCGGGACGACCGGCCGCAGGAACTGGCGCCGGCCGCCGCGCCGCAGGACCGCGCGGGCGTTGCCCGGCGCGCTGCGCCGCCAGCGCCGCACGGACACCTCGTCGAGGTGCTGCGCGGCGAACAGCATCCGGTTGCGGATGTTGTAGTAGTAGTACGTCTCCGACTTGGCCTCCGGCCGCTGCCGGCCGTCGCGGTGGGTCCCGCCCTCGTCGTGGACCGCGACGGCGTCCTCGACGACGGCGACCCGGCCGCCCGCGCGCTGCAGGCGGTAGGACAGGTCGACGTCCTCCCAGTAGAGGAAGTAGGCGTCGTCGAACCCGCCAGTGCGCTCCCAGACCTCCCGGGTGACGAGCAGGCACGCGCCGCTGAGCCACTCCACGCGCGCGGCGCCCGGGTGCTCGTCGCGGCGCGACGGCGCGCGGAACGTGCCGTCGTCGAGGTAGACGTCGAGGCCCCCGAACCAGCGGCGCCCGGCGGGCGTGAGGACGACCGGGGACACGAGGAGCAGGCGGTCGTCCTGGACGGCCGCCCGCAGGGTCCGGACGTCGGCCGCGGCGATCGTCGCGTCGGGGTTGAGCAGGAGCACCTCGGCGGCGCCCGCGCCGAACGCCGCGCGCATCCCCAGGTTGGCGCCGCCGCCGAAACCCAGGTTCTCCGCCGGGGTCAGCAGGTCCCAGCCGCGCTCGTCCGCCAGGCGGGAGACCCGCTCGCGCTCCGGCGTCGTCGACCGGTTGTCGACGACGACCACGCGGGCCTCCCCGACCGCGCCGCGCGCGCCGAGGTTGCGCTCGAGGAGCGCGGCGGAGCCGTAGCTCACGACCACGATCGCGAGGTCGCCGGAGGCGTCCGAGACGTCGTCCACGGTCGTCACCTCCAGGTCCTGGCACGTCGGCCGTCGCGGCGATCCTAAGCCCGCCGTCGGGCCGTGACGCCGGAATTCACCCGGGCGAGATACAACCTCACCCGCTGTTCACCCGCGCCCGCCTGGATACGATTCTCGGCACGGTCGGGGGCGGGCAGACAATCCGTCGCCGCCGCTTCCCAGAAGCTCCCCCCGTCTCTTTCGCGAGGTGCCCATGTCCGAGTTCGGCGCGGCGATGACGCGACTGCACGACGCGCAGAAGTCGTCGAGCGGCGCGGCCGCGTACTCGCGCTTCGTCAACCGCCCCCTCGGCCGCCCGCTCGCCGCGGGCGCGTACGTGCTCGGCCTGACGCCGGACGCGGTGACGCTCGTCAGCGCAGCGACCACGCTCGCCGGGATCGCGACCATCGCGCTCGCCGAGCCGACGCTCGGGTCGTCGCTCGCGGCCGTCGTGCTCCTCGTCCTCGGGTACGCCCTCGACTCCGCGGACGGCCAGCTCGCGCGGCTCTCGCGGTCGGGGAGCGCGGCGGGCGAGTGGCTCGACCACTTCTTCGACGCCCTCAAGACGGTGGCCCTGCACCTCGCGGTGCTCGTCTGCTGGTTCCGGTACTACGACGTCGACGCCGGCTGGCTCGTCGTGCCGCTCGCGTTCTGCGTCGTGAGCAGCACGTTCTTCTTCGGGATCGTCGCGGTCGACCTGGTGCGCCGCGCCAAGGGCTCGCCGGGCGGGGCCGCGCACGGGACCGGGGGCCGGCTCCGCGAGCACCCGCTCTACACGCTCGCGGTGCTCCCGACCGACTACGGCTTCCTGTGCCTCTCGTTCGCGCTGCTGTGGCTCCCCTCCGCGTTCCTCGTCGTGTACACCGCGCTCGCCGTCGTGAACGCGCTCGTCCTGCCCGTCGCGGCCGTGCGGTGGTACCGGTCGCTCCAGGCCCTCGAACGTGGCGCGGCGACGACGGCAGGAGTCCGCTCGTGAGGCCGGTGCGGGTGATGCAGTCGTTCCGCGCGCCGCGGCCGACGACGAACCCGTACATCACCCAGCTCGACGCGGCCCTCGCGGCGGAGCCGTCCGTGGAGCACCTGCGCTTCGACTGGCGCACGGCGATCGTGGGCCGCTACGACGTCTTCCACTGGCACTGGCCCGAGGGCAAGCTCGAGGGCACCACGTGGTGGAAGGCCGCCGCGAAGCACGCGCTCGTCGCCGCGATCCTCGTGCGGCACCGCCTGAGCCGCGTGGTCGTCGTGCGGACGGTCCACAACGTCGAGCTGCCCGACGTCCCGCGCGTCTCACGCTGGCTCCTGGTCCGCGTCGACCGCTCGACGGACCACCGCATCGTCCTCAACGAGACGACCGAGCTGCCCCCGGAGCAGCCGCGCACCACGATCCTCCACGGCCACTACCGCGACTGGTTCGCCCGGTACGCCCGGGACGAGCGGGTCCCCGGACGGGCGGGCTACTTCGGCGGCGTGCGGCGCTACAAGAGCGTGGGCGACCTCGTGCGCGCCTACCGCGAGGCGCGCGCCCTGCGCGACGACCTGAGCCTGGAGATCGGCGGGCGTCCGTCGTCGGCCGAGCTGGAGACCTCGCTGCGCGCGGAGACCGCGGACCTGCCCGGGGTCGAGCTGACCCTGCGCTTCCTTCAGGACGACGAGCTCGTCGCCCTCGCCTCGCGCTCCCAGCTCGTGGTGCTGGCCTACCGGTTCATGCACAACTCCGGGAGCGTGCTCGCCGCCCTGTCGCTCGACCGCCCGGTCCTCGTGCCGCGCAACGCGGTGAACGAGGCCCTCGCGAAGGAGGTGGGCGACGAGTGGGTGCTCATGTTCGACGACCGGCTCACGGGCGAGCGCCTCGTCGGGGCGCTCGCCGAGGCGGCCGCGATCCCGGAGGGCGCGCGTCCGGACCTGTCGCGCCGCGAGTGGACGGACGCGGGGGCGGCGCACGCCCGCGCCTACCGCACCGCGCTCGCAGGCCGCCGGTCGCGCCGCCGCGCCGGGCGGGAGGGGGCCGCGTGATCGCCGAGGCGGCGTTCCGCGCCAAGACCGCCGTCGTGGGCCGGGACAGCACGGCCCAGCTCGACTCGTTCGTGCGGCACGACGCCCTCCCGGCAGCGGCGCTGGAGCAGCTCTCGCGCGAGCGCGCCCTGCGGCACGCCCGGTTCGCGTCCGAGCACAGCCCGTTCTACCGGGACCTCTACCGCGACGCCGGGATCACCGCGGCCGACCTCCGGGACGACGCGGTGCTCGACGCGCTCCCGCTGGTCGACAAGCCCGCCCTGCGCGAGCACTTCGACACGATCCGCACCGACGAGGCGACGGACCGCACGTCGGCGACGTCGCGCACGGGCGGCAGCACGGGCCTCCCCCTGCACGTGCTGCGCGACCTGCGCTTCCCGGCGCGCGCGCTCGAGTGGCGGCTGTTCCGGTGGTGGGGCGTCGAGCCGTGGGAGGACCGCGGGATCATCACCCGGCACATGCTGGAGGGCCTCGCGCGCGTCCGCCACGACCTGCAGTGGCTCCCGAGCCGCCGCGTGCAGCTCGACGCGTTCCGCATCACCGACGAGACGGTCACCGAGTTCGCGCGCCGCTGGAACCGGCTGCGGCCGCCCTTCCTGCTGGGCTACGGCGGGGGCGTGCTGGAGCTGGTCCGGCGCACGGGACGGCTCGGCATCGAGCTCGCGCCGCCGCGCGCGGTCGCGGTCACCGCCGCGCCGCTCGCCCCGGGCGTCCGCGCGGAGATCGCGACGGCGCTCCGGGCGCCCGTCTACGACCACTACCGCAGCGCCGAGGTGCCGTGGATCGCCGGCGAGTGCGCCGAGCAGTCCGGGATGCACGTGTTCTGGGACGTGCGCCGCGTCGAGGTCCTCGACGACGACGACCGTCCGGTCCCCGACGGGCAGGAGGGCAACGTCGTCGTCACCGACCTGACGAACCGCGTCTTCCCCGTGGTGCGGTACCGCCTCGGCGACGTGAGCAGCATCCACCGCGAGACGTGCGCGTGCGGGCGGTCCCTGCCCCGGCTCGGCGCGGTCTCGGGGCGGGCCTCCGACGCCGTCCGCCTCCCGGACGGGACGACCATCGCCGGGGCGCTCGGCCACATCTTCGACCACGCACCGCTCTCGGTGCGGCAGTTCGAGATCGTGCAGGGCCGCGACTACGCCGTGACGCTGCGCTGCATCCCGGCGAGCGACGAGCGCGCCGACATCGAGCGGGCCCTCGCGACGCTGCGCCGCGCGACGCGCGGGCTCGTGCCGGTGACGCTCGAGCTCGTCGACCACATCCCGCAGGTGGGCGGGAAGATGAGGTTCATCCGCAGTGACGCCCCCTCCTGAGCTCCGGCTGGTCGTCGCGGTCCCGACGTTCCGGCGCCCCGCCACGCTCGCCGGGCTGCTCGCGCGGCTGCCCGAGCGGGTGGCCGAGGTGGAGCGTGCCCGGGTGGAGGTGCTCGTCCTGGACAACGACCCCGCCGGGTCGGCGCGGGAGGTCGTGCGCGACGCCCCGCTGCCCGTGCGCTACGTCGTCGAGCCGCGCCCGGGCATCGCCGCCGTGCGCGACCGCGCGCTCGACGAGACGGCCGACGCCGACCTGCTCGCGTTCCTCGACGACGACGAGCGCCCGCGCGAGCGGTGGCTCGCGGCCCTCGTGGACACGTGGCGCGAGACGGGTCGCCCGGCGGCCGTCATGGGCCGCGTGATCTCCGTGTTCG
This sequence comes from Cellulosimicrobium funkei, assembly GCF_900155925.1. NCBI lineage: Bacteria > Bacillati > Actinomycetota > Actinomycetes > Micrococcales > Promicromonosporaceae > Cellulosimicrobium > Cellulosimicrobium funkei. The sequence continues at coordinate 202,678 of NZ_FTMI01000007.1, read as the reverse complement.
CGCACGAGCCCGACCCGTGGCTGCTCGCGACGGGCGTGTTCCGCCGTCGTCCGCGCCCGACCGGGATCGAGATCCCGGTCGCGGCGAGCGGCAACCTCCTGCTGGACCTGCGGCAGGTGCGCTCGCTCGGGACCCGGTTCGACGTCACGCTGGGCCTCGCCGGGGGCGAGGACACGCTCTTCTCGCGCGCGCTCGTCGCCGCGGGCGGCCGGATCGTGTGGTGCAACGAGTCCGAGGCGGAGGACCTCGTCCCGGCCGAACGCATGACCCGGGCGTGGGCCATGCGGCGCGCGTTCAACGGCGGCAACGGCGCCGTGCAGGTCGAGCTCCGCCTCGCGCGCGGCCCCGCGCGCCGGGCGCTCGCGCGGGCGCGCGCCCTCGTCGGAGGCGCCGGACGCACCGTCGCGGGCGCGGCCCGGCACGTCTGGGGCCGCTGGACGGGCGACCTGGAGAGCGACGCGCGCGGCCTGCGCACGAGCCACCGGGGCCGGGGCATGGTCGCCGGCGCGTTCGGGCACCTGCACCGGCAGTACGCCCGCGACGACGCGACGCCTCAGGGGGCCAGGCCCGCCTCCTCGGCGACCGGCTCGAACGACGAGACCGCGGCGGGGATCTCCGCCTGAGCGACGAGCGCCCGCGTGAGCAGCACGTACCGCGCGACGTAGTCCTCCTGCCGCAGGCCCCGCGCCCGGACGTCCGCGGCGCTCGTCGCCTCCCCCGGGCCGAGCGCGTGCCGCACCGCCTCGGCGAGCGCGGCGGCGTCGTGCGGGGCGACGAGCCGGGCCCGCGTCCCCGCGACGTAGTCGCGCACCCCGCCCGCGTCCGTCACGACGAGCGCGCGGCCCGCCGCCATCGCCTCGACGCACGCCGTCGCGCCGGACGCGTGCCGGTTCTCGCGCAGCGGCACGACGACGACCCGGCAGCCCGCGTAGAGCCGCGCGAGCTCGGCGCGGCCCGTCGCGGGCGCGACGTCGACCCGGCCCGGGACCGCGACCCGGGCCGCGGCCGCCGACCGCGACGCGACGCGCGCGGTCACGCCGGGCAGCAGGTCGAGCGCAGCGCGCAGCACGGCCCAGTCCCGGTCACGGTCGTTGCCCACGGCCAGCACCTCGGGCGCCGTCCCGAGGCCGTCGGTCCCGGCGGCACCCCCCTCCCCCGTGGCGGGTGCCGTCCCGAACGGGACGAGGACGACCCGCCGACCGGGCACCCGGTCGAGCGCCACGCGCCGGTTGACGTCGCTGTGCACCGCCTCGACCGCGTGCCCGCGCAGCACGGCCGCGAAGAGACGGCGGCGGGCGCGACCGAGGTCGTCCCACCGGTCCCAGAGCCACACGGACTGCGCGAGGACAGCGGGCCTGCGGCGTCGGGGCAGCGTCGCGCGCACGAGGCCGACCGCGAGGTGCTCGCGCTCGGTGTGCGTCCACACGACGTCGGCGCTCCCCAGGAGCGCGCGGTTGCGCCACGCGTGCACGACGTCGGTCCCGAGCCGTGCCGCGAGCGCGCGCCGCACGCGCGCCACGGACGGCCGCTCGCGGTGGGACACGCTCCACGCGAGGTCGACCGCGCCCGCGGCGAGGTCGTAGCCGTAGGGCGTGCGGTCCAGGGTCTCCCCCGCCGCGTACCGCGCCCGCCACGCCACCGGGTCCTGCTCGTGCGCGAGGTGCACGACGACGCGCGGCCGCGTCACGGGACGAGCCCGCGCAACCGCTCCACCACGCGGTCCCACTCGTACCGGGCGAGCAGCCGCTCGCGCAGCGCGGCGTCCGGGATCGTCCCCCAGGCGGCGTCCAGCGCGGCCGCGACGTCGCGCGACGGCGCGTCGAGCGGGACGAAGCGCGCGAGGCCGTCGGCGAGCTCGCGGAAGACGGGGGTGTCGGCCAGCACGAGCGGCGAGCCGAAGTGCGTCGCCTCCAGCACCGGCAGCCCGAAGCCCTCGTCGCGCGACAGGAACGCCGTGACGGCGGCGCGGGAGTAGAGCCACGCGAGCTCGGCGTCGTCGATCGCGCCGAGCAGCCGCACCGCACCGCTCGCGAGGAGCGCGTCCGTGCCCGGCGGGAGGTCCGGGGCGACGCCGGAGTGCTCGGCTCCCCCGACGACCAGGAGGGGCGCCTCGGGCCCCAGCCGCGCGGACAGCGGGACGGCGCGCAGCACGGCCTCGAGGTTCTTGCGGACGTTGAGGCGCCCCACGCACAGCGCGAACGGGAGCCCCGGGTCGATCCCCGCGGGCGGGCGCGGGACGGCGTCGGTCAGGGTGCGCGGCACGCCCAGCCCCACGGGCGTGACCGGGCGGCCGGAGCGGCCCTCGATGCGGTCCGCCTCCGTGCGCGACGACGTCGCGACCGCGTCCGCCGCACGCAGGAGCGGGATCATCGGCGCGAAGTACGCGCGCTCCGTCCGCGAGAACCACTCGGGGTGGTCGCGGAACATCACGTCGTGGACGAACGTCACCGTCGGGACGCGCCCGACCGGCGTGTAGTTGTGGGCGACGACGACGTCGGCGTGGACCGTCCGCGCGAGCCGGCCGAGCTCGACCGCGTTCGACACCGCGTGCGGGTACAGGCGCGTCCCGATCGTCCGCGCGCCGGGCGGCAGGTCCGACGGCGCGGCGCCCTCCCCGCCGCGGACGGCGAGCACGAGCTCGTCCTGCGGGAACCGCTCGTGCCAGTGGTGGATGAGCGCGCGCTGGACCGACCGGTTCGAGAACGGCCCCCGGTCCCACCAGTAGGCGTCGAACAGGACTCGGCGGGGAGAGTCGTCGCGGGCGGGGTCGTCGGCGGCTGCGGCGGGGCGAGGCGCGTCCCGCCGGTCCCCGGCCGCGGTGCGACGGCGCGCGGTCCGCCAGGGCCCGGGCGTCCGCCGGGCTGCGAGGTCGTGTGCGAGCCGCTCGTACCCGTCGGCGACGTCGTCCCACGAGTAGTCCTCGGCGCGCTTGCGGTTCGCGCGTCCGCGCTCGAGCGTCCCGAGCTCGTCGCGCTCGGCGTCCTCGAGGATCCCGGCGAGGTCGTGCGGGCCGCGGAAGTAGAGGCCGGGGTCGCGCACGACCTCGCGGTTGAAGTCCACGTCGAACGCGACGACGGGCGCGCCGGCGCCGATCGCGCGCAGGAGCGACGGGTTGGTCCCCCCGACGGAGTGGCCGTGGACGTAGGTGAACGCGGACGCGTAGAGGTCGTCGAGCAGCTCCTGGTCCCACACCGCGCCGAGCAGCCGGACCCGCGCGTCCCCCTGCGCGAGCCGGTCGATCCGGTCGGTGTACTCCGCGGAGTACGGCGCGGAGCCGACGACCACGAGGGGCTTCGTCGCGGCGGACCGCGCGTAGCCCTCGACGATCTCCTGCACGTGGTTCTCGGGCTCGAACCGCGCGACCACGAGGTGGTAGCCCTCGGGCTCCAGCCCGAGCTCGGCGACGCGCGCGCCGCGGTCGTCGTCGAGCAGCGGGGCGCCGTACGCGATGAGCGACGACGGGACGCCGTACTCGCGCGCGTAGTAGTCCTGGATGCCCCGGGCGTCGGCGATGATCGCGTCGGAGCACCGGACGGCCGTCGTCTCGGCCGCGCGGTAGTAGCGGCGGCCCGTGGGACCCCACTTCGCGCGCCGCCACTCGAGCCCGTCGACGTGGGTCGCGACGGGGATGCGCGCCGCGCGCAGCAGCGGCAGGAACGGGGCGTTCGCCGCGTTGAAGACGAAGGCCGCGTCCGTGCGGTGCGCGACGAGGTGGGCGACGGACAGGCCCGTGTGGCTCAGCGTCTCGAGCGAGCGGCTGCGCAGCGCGCCCGCCGTGACGACCTCCATGCCGAGGTGCTCGCGGACGACGTCCTCGGTGTTCCCCGTGCGCGTGTAGACGCGCACGCGGTGCCCGCGCGCCGCGAGGCGCGAGCCGACCTCCTCGACCGCCGTCTCGAAGCCGCCGTACCGTGCCGGGACGCCGCGCGTGCCCACCATCGCGATGCTCAGCGTCGCCGCCACCGTCACTCCCGCCCTGCCGCCCTGTGCCTTCCTGCGAGGCTAGTGGTGCGCGGGGCCCGTGGGGCCGGGTTCCCGGCGCCTCACCCGGGTGATTTCCCCGGCGGGGACGGGGTGGAGAGGCCTCGGCGGGCGGGACGGGTCAGGCGCGGGCGTGGTACTTGCCCTGCGCCGCGAGCAGCCCCTCGGTGAGCACCATCTCGACCGCGTCGGCGGCGTCGTCGAGGAGGAAGGGCAGCTCCTTCGCCTCCGTGCCCTTGAAGTCCTTGAGCACGTAGTCGGCGGTGTCCATGCGGCCGGGCGGGCGCCCGACGCCGCCCCGGACCCGCACGTAGTCCTTCGTGCCGAGCGCCTTGGTGATGTCGCGCAGCCCGTTGTGGCCGCCCTCGCCGCCGCCGATCTTCAGCTTGACGGTGCCGAAGGGGATGTCCACCTCGTCGTGGACCACGACCACGTGCTCGGGGTCGATCCCGTAGTACTTGGCGAGCCCCGCCACGGGCCCGCCCGAGACGTTCATGTACGTCGTGGGCTTCGCGAGCACGACGCGCGGCCCGGGGCGCCCGCCGGGCAGCATGCCGAGGCGCGCCTCCGCGACGGCGGCCTGCGCGCGCGGGTGCCGCGCGAACCGGGCGCCGGCCCGGCCCGCGAGGACGTCCAGGACCATGTGGCCGAGGTTGTGGCGGTTGCCGGCGTAGCCGGAGCCCGGGTTCCCGAGCCCGACGACGAGCCACGGCTGGTCGCTCATGTGCACCGTTCCTTCGCTGACGTCCTGCACGGTCCCGGCTCCCGACGCGCACGAGGCGTCCGGCACCAGGGTGCCGGACGCCTCGACGAGAGCATGGCGCGGACGACGTCCGCGCGGGGGGTCACTCGCCCGCGGTCGCCTCGGCGGCGGCCTCGGAGCCGGCGGCCTGCTCGGCGGCCTCGGCCTCGGCGGCCTCGATGTCCGCCGAGTTGTCCTGCGGCACGGAGATCGTCACGACGACGAGCTCGGGGTCCGTCGTGAGCGTCGCGCCGGAGGGGAGCTTCACCTCGCCCGCCGTGACGGTGGTGCCGGCCTCGAGGCCCTCGATGGAGACCTCGACGGACTCGGGCAGGTGCGTCGCCTCGGCCTCGATGGCGAGGGTCTGCAGGTCGACGAGGTGGATGGTGCCGGGGGCGGACTCGCCGGTGACGGCGACCGGGACCTCGACGGCGACCTTCTCGCCCTTCTTCACGATGAGCAGGTCGACGTGCTCGATGACGTTGCGGACCGGGTCGCGCTGGACGTCCTTGGCGATGGCGAGCTGGCCCTTGCCCTCGAGCTCGATGGAGAAGAGCGCGTTCGAGTGCTTGAGCGCCAGCATCGTCTGGTGGCCCGGCAGGGTGACGTGCACCGGAGCGCTGCCGTGGCCGTAGAGGACGGCGGGGATCTTGTCGGCGCGGCGGATGCGGCGCGCGGCGCCCTTGCCGAACTCGGTGCGGGCCTCGGCGGCGAGCTTGATCTCGGACACGTGGATCACTCCTGGAAGATGCGTTGCGGGCCGGCCGCCAGTGGGGGACGGTCGGCTGTCCGGACGGTGAGAGGGCCTCCCGGACGGGCGGTTGCGTCGGCGCGGGACGTGTGACGGGCGCGCAGGAGGACGACCGCCCAGTCGATAACGGAGATCCAACAGGTCTGGCTGACACGTGCGGTCCCGCGCCGCCGGTGTGCTCACCGGTCCAGCGCTGCCGGCCGTCAGACGTCCCTCGCCGAGGCAACCTGATAACTGTACCCGGGCGCGGCGCGAGTCGGAAACCCGCTCCCCGCCGCCGGACCCGGAGCCGCGGCCGCGAGGCCTGCGGCCGTCGTCGGGAAGGGCGTCAGGGCGTCACGTCGGCGCGGGCCGTCTCGGGACGGGGCGCGGGCCGGCCGGCGAGGCGGCGCGCGAGGCTCCGGGGCAGCTCGTACAGCCAGTAGACCGGCGTCCGGGAGACGACGGCGTGCACGCCGACCGAGGCCAGGGTCGCGACGAGCGCCAGCACGGGCGGCGCGAGCGCGGCCACCGGGGCGGGCACGGCGTCGAGCGCGTCGCCGCCGACGAGCAGGATCGCGTGGATGACGAGCATGTGCGTGAGGTAGACGGGCAGCGTCCGCGTCCCGAGCGCGCGCAGCGGCCGCAGCCCGCTCGTCGCGACGCCGAGCACGATGCCCGCGGCCACCCCGAGCACGCACACGACCCACAGCAGGACGCCCGACGCCACGTGCGCCGCGAGCACGCAGCCCGCGACCCAGAGCGCGACGACGCCCGCGCCGGTCCACAGCGTCAGGCGCTCGGTCAGCCCCAGGACGCGGTCGCGCAGGAGGAGGCCGCCCAGGAAGAAGACGAAGTACTTCGGCGCGCTGTCCCAGGCGTTGTTCGGCAGCTCGAGCGCGAACGCGAACGCCGCGAGCGACACGGCCGCCGCCCCGACGAGCTGCACGCGCGGGGACAGCCCCGAGAGGAGCTTCGCGACGACGAAGAACACCGCGAGCGCCCAGAGGAACCACCGGATCCCCGACGGCCACACCCACGCCGAGAGCGCGGCCGCGCCGACCTGCAGGGCGGGGCCGCCGTCGTCCGCCAGGCCGGGCGGGAGCTCCAGCCCGACGAGCGCCTCGTGCACCGGGTCGGGGTCGCCCGCGACGACGGCCCCGAGGAGGTAGCCGAGCGCCCGGACGAACGGCCACAGGAGCAGGAGCCAGGCGAAGAGCGCGACCTTCGAGGCGAGCAGCGCGCGCCAGGGCCCGCGGACCCACTTTCCGGCGAACAGGCCCGCGACGGCGAAGAAGAGCGGCATGCGCATCGTGCCGAGCGCCGCGTTCACCCGGTCCCACCCGGCCAGGACCGTGCCCCAGGCGCCGGAGAGGTCGAGGTCGCCGAGCGCGCGCGTCGCGTGCAGCACGACGACGAGCAGGATCGCGAGGCCGCGCGCGGCGTCGGGCCAGCGCAGGCGCACTCGCTCGGCGGTCTGCTGCCGGGGCACGTCGTCACCTCCGGACGCTGCGGGCGGGACCGCGCGGGCGCTGCCACGACCGGACCGGGAGACCCCCGGCCGTCGGGACCGACGCGGACCGTGCGAACCTACCCTCGCGACGGCGACGGCCACGAGGGCCTCGCCGTCATTTCACCCGGGCGAGATCGTGCGCTCAGCCCGTCGCGGTGGTCGTCGCGACGGTCGTGGCCACGGTCGCGCCGACGAGGATCACCGCGGTCACCTCCTCGACGTACGCGCGCACGGCCTCGCTCGCCCAGCTCTCGCGCGCGATCTCGCGCGCCCGGGCGTCGACGTCGCGACGCCCCGCGGCGGTGCGTCCGGGCCCGCCGTCGGCGTCCGTGCCGCCGGCCGCGAGCACCCGGCCGGCCTGGCCCGTCGCGGCGAGCAGCGCGACGATCGCCGCCGCGCGTGCGTCCGGCGCCTGCCCCTCGACGAGGACACGTTGCAGGTCGGCCCGCACCGAGTCCTCGTGGCGGGAGTCCGCCGCGGGGAATCGCGTCGTCGGGAAGATGCCGAGCACGCGGCCCTCCTCGCGCCGCAGGACACCGCGCTCCGCGAGCGCCTCGACCGCGCGGGCGGCGGGCCGGAGCCTGGCGATCGGCGCGACGAGCGCCTTCGGCGTGGAGCCCTCGCGCGCCCGCACGACGTCGAGCGCCTCGTCGAGCAGCGCGTTGCCGGTCGGGGACGCGTCCCGCACGACGATGCGGCCCACCCGGCCGCCGTCGCCGTCGCCCGCGAGGTCGGCCCGGCCGAGCAGGGCGAGCTCGACGAGCAGCGCGCCCGCGGCGACCTGCTCGCGGTACGAGGCGTCGACGACGGCCTTCCCGGTCACGTCGTCGAGCGTGAGCAGCAGGTAGTCCTCGAGGATGAGCATGCGTCCACGCTAGGACCGGGCGACGGGGCCGGGCACCTGCCGTTTGTCACCGGTGCCCGGTGCAGGTCTCACGCCGTCGGCGACGCCGGGCTCCGGTCCGCCGGGTCGGCGAGCTCCCACCGGACGGTGACGGTCGCGCGGACCTCCTGGCTGCCCGGCTCCACGACGAGCGCGTCGCTCGTCGCCTTCGCCGCGAGGACGCGCGCCACCGGGGCGGGCGCGCCGTCGTCCTCCCGGATCTCGACGACCGGGCCGAGCGAGCGGCCCGCGAGGCGGGCGTACTGCTCGGCGCGGGCGCGGGCGTCGGCGAACGCGGCCTCGCGCGCCCCGGCCGCGAGCGGGCCGGGGTCCCCCACGGCGAGGCTGGTCGAGTCGAGCCGGCCCACCGGGCCGGCGGCGTCGAGCGCGGCGCGCACGACCTCGCCGCTCGCCCCCACGTCGCGCAGCGTCGCGCGCAGCGTGAGGCGGGCGGTCGTGCGGGGGCCGTCCTCGCGCTGCTCGGTCCACGTGGACGTCTGCGACGTGCGCAGGTCGGACGGCGCGACGCCGTGCGCGACGAGCGCGTCCCGCGCCGCGGCGAGCCCGGCGTTGGCGCGGTCGAGCGCGTCCTGGACGCCGGGCGCGCTCGCCTCGGCGCCGAGCTCGACGACGGCGACGTCCGGCGTGGCCGTCACCGCTCCCTGACCGGTGGTCGTCACCCCAGAGCCGTTCATGGCCGTCATGTTCGCACGAACCGCCCGGGGTCGCCCCCGTTTCACCCGGGTGAGCGCGGCACGGACGGCCCGCGGCCTGCCACTCTCGTGTCAGAGGGGCACGACGTCGTGCCCGTCCCGCACCCGGGAGGTCCGCGTGAGACGTCTCCTCGCGCTCGCCGCGCTGCTCGTCGCGCTCGCCCCCGCCCCGGGGGTGGCCGCCGCGGACGCCGCGGGCACCGACCCGGCCGCCACGACCCCGCGCGCGTGCGCCGACGCGCTCGCGCTGCTCGACGACTCCCGCCCCCGGGACGCGGTCGCGCTGGTCGACGCCTACCGCGCGACGGCCTCGTCCCCCGCGGACCCGGCGGCGCGGGCCACGGCGTGCGCCGACGTGCGGGACGCGGCGGTCGCCGCGCGGGACACCGCCGCGACGCTCGCCGCCGAGGCGGAGGCCCTCGAGCCCGGCGGGGCGCGGCCGACGTCCGGGGAGGCCGAGTCCTGGGCCGCCGCGCGGGCCCGCGCGGAGCAGGCGCTCGCGCTCGACGCGCAGGACGCGCGGGCCGCCGCCGTGGTCCGCGCGGCGCAGGAGGAGGAGACGACGGTCCCGGACCGCGCGGCGTCCGCCTGGGACGGGTTCGTCGAGGCGGTCTCGCCCCTGGGTCCGCCCCTGCTCGCGCTCCTCGTCGGCGTCCTCGTGCTCGCCGTCGTCGCGCGGCTCGTCGTCCCCGTCACGCTGCGCTGGCCCGTCCTGTCCGCGGGAGAGCGCGTGCGCGCGGGCGCCGCCGGGTGGGGCGCCCTCGTCGCCGGCGCGGCGCTCCTCGTGTGGGGCCCCGCCGCGGGCGCGAGCACATGGACGGGCTCCGGCGTCGCGGGCGCGACCCTCGCGGTGGTGGTCCTCGTGCTCGGGTTCGTGGCCGGAGTCGTGGCGGTGGCGCTCGCCCTCGGGCGGCTCGTCGCGCCGGGTGCCGGCCCCGACCGCACCCGCTGGTGGGCGTGGGCGACCGCCGTGGCCGGCGTCGCCGCGGTCGCGGCCGTCGTGCTCTCGGCCCGCGCCCTCGGGGGCCCGGGCACCGTCGCGGCAGGGCCCGTCGCGGCGGGGTCCCTCGTGGCGGGGGCCGTCCTGGCGGCGCTCGGCGTGCTCCTCGTCGCCACGGTCCTCGCGACCCGGCTGCGGCTGACGATCGAGGTGACGTCGGGCCGCTCGGGCGACCGGACGACGTCGCACGAGGGGACGGGCGGGGCGCGCCTCGTCGCGCTCCTGGGCGAGCTGGGCGCCGAGCCGCCGCGCGGCCTGGAGGTGCCCCGCGGCACGGACATCAGCGCCCTCAGCGGGTCCGCGCTCTCCGAGCTGCCCCAGGGCGCGTTCGTCAAGGCGGTCGTCAGCCTGGCCCAGGGCGTCGTCGGTTCGGTCCCCTGGCGGGTCACGGTCGAGGAGCGGGACGCCGACCACCTGGCCGTCGTCGTCACGAGGAACGGGCGGGCCGCGGGCTCCGCCGCGCTCGACCGGGCGGGGCTCCTGCGGTTCGACCCCGAGGACCCGGCGTCGGCCGCCGCCGCGGCGCAGGTCGACCTCTACCGCGCCGCCGCGGCCGTCGTGCTGCTGACGCTGGCACGCCACCACGCGGGCTTCGAGGGGCTGTGCGGGGCGACGTCGTGGCGCAGCCTCGCCCTCCAGTACGTCGCCCAGAGCGACCTCACCGACGCGCCGGACCGGGAGCGGGAGCTCCTCGCGCGCGCCGTCGACGTCGACCCGCGCAACGACCTGGCCCAGGTCGCCCTCGCGCACGCCGAGGGCCGGCACCACACCCTGCGCGAGGACCTCGACGCGTACGGCCGCTGGCTCGACCGGTTCGTCACGCGGAGCGAGGGCCGCAGCGGGTACCGCTCGCTGCGGCTGCGGGCCCAGTACTCGCGCGCCGCGACGACGGTCAACGCATGCTTCGCCCCGGGCCGCGACGGGGACGACCCGGCGGGCGGGCTCGACGCGACCGCCGTCGACGCGGTCCGCGCGCTGCTGGAGGCGCTCGCGGTGGAGCGTGCCGCGGGGCGGGAGGACGCGCTCGTCGTCCGGCTCCAGGACGCCGTCGAGAGCCTCTACCTCCAGGCGGAGGTCGCGGCCCGGGCGCTGGAGCCCGTGGCACCGCAACGGGTGCCGACGGCACCGGGGACGGAGCCGGGCGAGCGGGCCGAGCCGAGCGAGACGGCCGAGACGCCCCGGGAGCGCCTGCGGCGCGCCTACCGGGCCGCCCTGGCCCGCGACCCCGAGGGCGCGGACGCGCCGTCCCCCACGACCCCGACCGGCGAGTACAACCTGGCGTGCACGTACGCCGTCCGCACGACGCCGCTCGGTGCCGCGGACGCGCTCCGCACGACCGACCACCTGCGGCGTGCGGTCGTGCTCGCCGACCTGCGCGCGTGGCTCCACGACGACCCGATGCTGGCCGCGTACCGTGAGCGGCCGGAGTACGCCGCGGAGTTCGGCCAGGACCCGCTCGACCTGCTCGCGGTCGCCCCGTTCGCCCGGTACTCGCCGGCCTTGCGCGCGTGGGGCCTGACGACGGAGCAGCGGATCGTGGCGGTCCCCCCGCCCGACCTCGCGGCGCTCCTCGGGACGACGCCCGAGGAGGCCGCGAGGGTGCGCGCCGCCGCGCACCTCGCGGCGGACCTCCCGGCGCTCCCGGGCCGCTGCGACGTGCTCGACGTGCTGCTCGCGCACGACGTGGGCGCCCTGCCCCAGGAGGGGCTTCCCGACGACGTCGCCCGCGCCGTGCGGTCGCGCGTCGTGCGCCTGCGGCTCACCCCGTCGGAGCGCTACCGGCTGCGCGCCGCGCTGGCCGGGTGGCTGGGCTGAGCCTCAGCTGTTGCCGTCGAACAGCGAGGTGACCGAGCCGTCGTCGAACACCTCGCGGATCGCGCGCGCGATGAGCGGCGCGATGGAGAGCACCGTGAGCTGCGGGAACTGCTTCTCGGCCGCGATGGGCAGCGTGTCCGTGATGACGACCTCGCTCGCCCCGCACTCGGACAGGCGCTGGGCCGCCGGGTCGGACAGCACGCCGTGCGTCGCGGCCACGATGACCGACCGCGCGCCCGCGGCGAGGATGACGCGCACGGCCTCGGCGATCGTGCCGCCGGTGTCGATGAGGTCGTCGACGAGCACGCAGTCGCGGCCCTCGACGTCGCCGACGACGCGGTTCGCGACGGCCTGGTTCGGGCGCGTGACGTCGCGCGTCTTGTGGACGAACGCGAGCGGCCCGCCGCCGAGCTTCGCGGCCCACTGCTCGGCGACGCGGATGCGGCCCGCGTCGGGCGAGACGACCGTGACGTTCGACGTGTCGACGCGCGAGCGCACGTAGTCCGTGAGGATCGGCATCGCCCACAGGTGGTCGACCGGCCCGTCGAAGAAGCCCTGCGTCTGCGCGGCGTGCAGGTCGACGCTCATGAGGCGGTCGGCGCCCGCGGCGGTGAACAGGTCGGACATGAGGCGCGCCGAGATCGGCTCGCGACCGCGGTGCTTCTTGTCCTGGCGGGCGTACCCGTAGAAAGGCTGCACGACCGTGATCGTGCGGGCCGAGGCGCGCTTCGCGGCGTCGACCATGAGGAGCTGCTCCATGATCCACTGGTTGATCGGCGCGGTGTGGCTCTGGAGGATGAAGACGTCCGAGCCGCGCACCGACTCGCCGAACCGGACGTAGATCTCGCCGTTCGCGAAGTCGTACGCGGTCGTGGGCAGCAGGTCGATGCCCAGCTCCCGCGCGACGTCGTTGGCCAGCTCGGGGTGCGCGCGCCCCGAGGCGAGGACGAGGGACTTCTCCCCGTTGCCGGCGATCGTGCTGCTCATACCAGTGGGTTCCTTCGGTGGGGTTTCCGGGTGCGGGGGTAGGTCTGAGGTCGGCTGGCCGGTCGCGGTCAGTCTGTCGTGGTGGCGGGACGACCGCCACGCAGCGCCTCGAGCGTGTGCTCGAGCTCGGGCGCGGGCGGCGGCGGGGTGGGGCGGTCGGCCGTCGCGGCGGCGCTCTGGTCCGCGAGCTGGGCCTGCGCCTGCGCCCCGAGCGGGGGCGCCTCCGGGTCCGCGGCGCGCGCGGCGGCCGCGGCCTCGGCGGCGGGCGTGCCGGCGCGACGCCGCTCGACCCAGCCCTCGATGTTGCGCTGCTGGCCCCCGCTCACGCCGAGCGCGCCCGCGGGCACGTCGCGGCGGATGACGGACCCGGCGGCGGTGTACGCGCCGTCGCCGACGCTCACGGGCGCGACGAACATGTTGTCCGCGCCGGTGCGGGCGTGCGAGCCGATGACGGTGCGGTGCTTGTGCACGCCGTCGTAGTTGACCGTGACCGACGCGGCGCCGATGTTCGTGTGGTCGCCGATGGTCGCGTCGCCGACGTAGGACAGGTGCGGGATCTTCGACCCCTCGCCGATCTCCGCGTTCTTCGTCTCGACGAACGTGCCGATCTTGCCCTGCGCACCGAGCACGGTGCCGGGCCGCAGGTACGCGAACGGGCCGACGGACGTCCCCGCGCCCAGGACCGCGAGCGAGCCGTGCGTGCGGGTCACGGTCGCGCCGGCGCCGACCTCGGTGTCGGTGAGCGTGGTGTCCGGGCCGACCGTCGCGCCCTCGGCGACGACCGTCGCGCCGTGGAGCTGCGTCCCCGGGAGCAGCGTCACGTCGCGCGCGAGCTCGACGTCGACGTCGACCCACGTCGTGGCCGGGTCGACGACCGTCACGCCCGCGCGCATCCAGTCCTCGAGGATCCGGCGGTTGAGCTCGGCGCGCAGCGTCGCGAGCTGCACGCGGTCGTTGACGCCCTCGACGACCGTCGGGTCGTCCGAGACGAGCGCCCGCACGACGCCGCCCTCGGCGCGCGCCGCGGCGACGACGTCCGTCAGGTAGACCTCGCCCTGCGCGTTGTCGCGGCCGAGCGTGCCGAGCCCGCGTCGCAGGACGGCGGCGTCGAAGACGTAGATCGACGCGTTGATCTCGCGGATCGCGAGCTCGTCGGCCGACGCGTCCTTGTGCTCGACGATGCGCAGGACGTCGCCGGTCGCGTCGTCGCGCACGACGCGGCCGTAGCCCGTCGCGTCGTCGAGCTGCGTCGTCAGCATCGTCACGGCGTTGCCGTCGGCGACGTGCGCCGCGAGGAGCTGGGCGAGGGTGCCGCCGTCGAGCAGCGGGGTGTCGCCCGCGGTGACGACCACGGGGCCCTCGAGGCCGTCGCCGACGCCGCGCCCCTCCTCGCCGTCGGGCACGCCGTGGACGAGCGCCTGCGCGTGCGCCTTCGCGTCGAGCGCGACGAGCGCGCACTGCACGGCGCGGCCCGTCCCCGGGATCTCGTCCTGGTCCACGACGACCGCGTCCGGGTCGACCGACACCGCGTGCTCGGCGACGCGGTCGCGCTCGTGCCGCACGACGACGGCGAGCAGGGCCGGGTCGAGCGAGCGCGCCGCGACGAGCACGTGCCCGAGCAGGCTGCGGCCCGCGAGCGTGTGCAGCATCTTGGGGGTGGACGACTTCATCCGCGTGCCCTCGCCTGCGGCGAGGACGATCACGGCAGCGGGGGCGACGGTGGTGTCGGTGCCCTGCTGAGCTTCCATGGGTGTTCCCCTCGGGATCGGTGGCACGAGCTCCGCCCCCAGGACTCGAACCTGGACCAAGGGCACCAAAAACCCTTGTGCTGCCGATTACACCAAGGCGGACCGGACCCGGCGACGCCGTCTCACGTGCTCGGCACGTGCACGTCACCTGCCCGTCGCCGCGCCCCCGGTTCGACCCGGGCCGCGGCGGGCGGGCCGGGTCCGGGAACAGTCTGCCAGGTCGGTCCCCGTGCCCGACGCCGCGCGTGCCCGTCTCGCCCCATCCGCACCGGACGCGGGGCGTGGCCCGCACCACACCCGCGCGCGCCCGCCCGACGACGCCCGCGCCGGCGGGCGCGGACCCTCCGGCTGCGGCGACCGCCCGCACGGCATGATGGACCCGTGGCAGACTCCAGGCGCACCCCCCGATCCCGCATGACCGCGAGCCAGCGGCGCGAGCAGTTGCTCGCCGTCAGCCGCAAGCTGTTCGCCGAGAAGGGGTTCGAGGGGACGAGCGTCGAGGAGATCGCCGCGCGCGCCGAGGTGTCCAAGCCCGTCGTGTACGAGCACTTCGGCGGCAAGGAGGGCATCTACGCGGTCGTCGTGGACCGCGAGGTGCAGGCGCTCACCGCGGCGCTGTCGGGCGCGCTCGACGAGGGCGGTCACCCGAAGGTGCTGCTGGAGCGCACCGCGCTCGCCCTCCTGTCCTACATCGAGGCGTCGGAGGACGGCTTCCGGATCCTCGTGCGCGACTCCCCCGTCGCGCAGGCCACGGGCACCTTCTCGAGCCTCATCGGCGACGTCGCGACGCAGGTCGAGCACCTCCTCGCGCACCAGTTCCGCACGCGCGGCCTCGACCCGAAGGTCGCGCCCATCTACGCGCAGATGCTCGTCGGCATGGTCGCCCTCACCGGTCAGTACTGGCTCGACGCGCGCTCCCCCAAGAAGACGGAGGTCGCGGCGCACCTCGTCAACCTCGCCTGGAACGGCCTCGCGGACATGGAGAAGCGGCCGCACCTCATCACCACGAGGTCCTGACGCAGATCCGCTCCCCGAACCCGCGTCATGACAGCGGGGTCAGCCCGTCTCTCTGGCGGCAGAGCAGAACGACGAAGCGGGGCAGCGGATGCACGGGCACGACCGGTCGGCCGACCAGGGGTACGGCGACCCACGGGACGAGATCCGTCCCACGGTCTGGGGGTACGTGACCTGGACGACCGCACGGTGTCTGCAGGGCGACGTCCCGGGCGCGCCCGCGCGCGTCGTCCAGCGCACCGACGTGCTCGTCCCGGGCCTCACCCCCCACGAGCTGGACCGGGTGCGTCGGCACGCCGAGTGGCGCGCGTCGGTCGACGTGGTGCGGGTCGGTCTCGTCGCAGGCGTGACGACCGCGCTCGCCGCCCTGGTCGCCGGGCGGAACCTCGCGACGCCCGAGACCCTGCTCCTCGCCGCCGTCCTCGGGCTCGTGGCCGCGCTCCTCACCGTCGTGCTCCTGCACGTGACGGGCCCGCGCCTCACGCGGGTCGAGCGTCGCGCGCTGCGCCGGGCCGTGGAGATCCGGCGCGTGCGGGTCGCGCCCCCGACGTCGGCCGTGATGCGCGTGCTCGTCGCGATGAGCGCCGTCGAGTCGGTGTCCGGGCGGCTCGACGAGCAGGACGCCGCGCTCGCGCGCGAGCTGCTCTGGGTCTCGCTCGACGCCGTCCGGCGCGACGACGCCGCAGCCGTCGACGAGGCGACCGGGACGATGCTGCGCCTCGCCGTGCGGGCCGCGCGGACGCTGCCCACGGTGCGCGACGAGCACCTCGGCTGACCGGCGGGCCCGACGTCGGCAGGGGCGCACCCCCTGCTTCCGCACGGCCAGGACGTGACATCTGTCCCGTGCCGCGCGCGTTCGCGCGTGGTTGTGTGGAGCGCATGGCGACACTCGAGATCGACTCGCTGACCAAGTCCTACGGCGACGTGCGCGCCCTGCGCGGCACGTCGTTCGACGTCCGCGCCGGGGAGATCTTCGGCTTCGTCGGCTCCAACGGCGCCGGCAAGACGACGACGATGCGCATCGTCCTCGGCGTCCTCGCCGCCGACGGCGGCGAGGTCCGGTGGGAGGGCCGGCCCCTCGACCTGGCCGCCCGCCGCCGCATCGGCTACATGCCGGAGGAGCGCGGCCTCTACCCGCGCATGAAGGTCGGCGAGCAGCTCGTCTACCTCGCCCGGCTGCACGGGCTGTCCGCCGCGGCGGCGAAGGACGCGATGGAGCGCTGGACCACGACGCTCGGCGTCGAGGCGCGCCGCGGCGACGAGGTGCAGAAGCTCTCGCTCGGCAACCAGCAGCGCGTCCAGCTCGCCGCCGCGCTCACCCACGACCCCGAGCTGCTCGTGCTCGACGAGCCGTTCAGCGGGCTCGACCCCGTCGCCGTCGACGTCATGAGCGGAGTCCTGCGCGACCGCGCCCAGGCAGGCGTGCCCGTCGTGTTCTCGTCGCACCAGCTCGACCTCGTGGAACGGCTGTGCGACCGCGTCGGCATCATCAAGGACGGCGCGATGGTGGAGGTCGGCACGATCGACGAGCTCCGTCGCACCGAGCAGGAGCGCTGGGTCGTGGACGGCCCGCCCGGCGCCACGTGGATCGGCGCCGTGCCCGACGCGCGGGCCGTCAGCCTGGAGGGGTCGCGCACCGTCGTCGAGCTCGTGCCCGGTGGGTCGACCGGCGACGGGACCGGCGGGCGCGAGCAGGCCGTGCTGCGCGCGGCGCTCGCCGCCGGGCCCGTGCACGAGTTCGCGCTCGTCCGGCCGTCGCTCACCGAGCTGTACCGCGACGTCGTGAGCGCCGAGGAGAAGCCGGCCGCGACGGCCGCCGAGACCGTGGAGGTGGGGGCATGAGCACGGGGACCTCGTTGACGTCCTGGGGCGCGATCCGCCTCGTCGCGGGCCGCGAGATCATGACGCGGCTGCGCTCCAAGTCGTTCGTGTGGCTGACCGTGATCCTCGTCGGCGCCGTCGTGCTCGGCGGGGTCGTGCTCAATCTCGCGAACGGGTCGGGCCCGAGCGCCGAGCGCGTCGGGGTCACGCCGCAGACCGCGGCGCTCGCCGAGGCGATCGAGACCACGGGGAGCACGCTCGGGACCGACGTCGAGACCGTCGACGTCGCGGACGACGCCGCGGGCGAGGCCCAGGTGCGCGACGGCGACCTCGACGCGCTCGTCACCGGGAGCGTCGGCTCCCCCACGGTCGTCGTCGACACCGAGCTGTCGTCGGGCCTCACGGCCGTCTTCACCACGCTCGCCCAGCAGACCGCGCTGTCCGACGCCGTCGCGAGCCTCGGGGGCGACCCCGCCCAGGTCGCGGGCGACGTCGCGACCGCCGCGCCGGACGTGCGCACCATCGGCGAGCCGAGCGAGTTCGACCCGGCGCGCTACGTCACCGGCCTGGTCACCGGCATCCTGCTCTTCATGGCCATCATGATCAGCGGCCAGCTCATCGCGCAGGGCGTCGTCGAGGAGAAGACGAGCCGCGTCGTCGAGCTCCTGCTCTCGACCGTGCGCCCGTGGCAGCTCATGGCCGGCAAGGTCCTCGGCATCGGCCTCGTCGGGCTGGGGCAGGTCGCGCTCGTCGTGCTCGCGGGCGTCGGGACCGCGCTCGGCCTCGGCCTCGTCGACACCTCGACGATCGACCTCGGGACCGCCGCCGCCTGGGCGCTCGTGTGGTTCGTCGTCGGCTTCGTCAGCTACGCGCTGCTCATGGCCGGCCTCGGCGCGCTGGTGTCGCGCCAGGAGGACGTCGGCGCGGTGACCACGCCCGTCACGTTCCTCATGATCGTGCCGTACATCGTGGGCGTCTCCGTCGCGCCGTGGGCGCCGGACAACCCGCTCGTCGTCTGGCTGTCGTACGTGCCGCTGTGCTCGCCGCTGCTCATGCCGGTCCGCATCGCGCTCGGCAGCGCCGAGACGTGGGAGGCCCTCGTCGCGCTGGGCCTCTCCGTGGCGGTCATCCCCCTCCTCGTGTGGCTCGCGGCGAAGATCTACTCCAACGCCGTCCTGCGCACCGGCGCCCGCGTCAGGCTCACGGACGCCCTGCGCACGTCCTGACGGCGGGGCACGGCCCCCGCTCCGCCGAGATAGAGGCGTGGTTCGCCGAGGTAGAGGCCTGGTCCGCCGAGGTAGAGCCCGGGTTCGGCGAGGTAGAGCCCAGGTTCGGCGAGGTCGAGGCCAGGTCCGGTGGTCGACGACGGTGGGTCGCCCCACCCCGTGCTCGTGTCGCCCTGGTAGGTGCGCGCCCAGGCACGGCCCGCGCGACCACGCCTCTACCTCGGGGGACAGCGGCTCTACCTCGGCGGACAGCGGCTCTACCTCGCGAGACAGCGGCTCTACCTCGGCGGACAGCGGCTCTACCTCGCGGGGCCAGGGCTCTACCTCGCGGCGGCGGGTCTTGCGACGCGCCGCGACGGCCGGCGAGCCGTCAAGAGTCTTGACGTCGAGACACGTCGAGTACCCTCGCGTCATGGACCAGCAGCACGAGGACGAGGTCGACCGCATCGTCGCGGCGTGGCAGCGCGAGCGGCCGGACCTCGACGTCGAGCCGCTCACCGTGTTCTCCCGGGTCGACCGGCTCGCCCGGCACCTGGACCGGGCGCGGCGCACGGCGTTCGCGCGCGGGCACCTGGAGACGTGGGAGTTCGACGTCCTGTCCGCGCTGCGCCGCGCCGGCGAGCCGTACCGCCTCTCCCCCGGGGCGCTCGTCACCCAGACGCTCGTGACGAGCGGGACCATGACGAACCGCATCGACCGGCTCGAGGAGCGCGGGCTGGTCGTGCGCCGCCGCTCGCCCGACGACCGGCGCGGCGTGCTCGTCGAGCTCACGCCCGAGGGCCTGGAGCGCGTGGACACGGCGATGACCGACCTCCTCGCCGTCGAGGCCCGCATCCTCGACGCGCTCGAGCCGGGCGAGCGACCTGCGCTCGCGGCGCTCCTGCGTACAGTCGGAGGACAGTTCGACGACTGACCGACGGCCCGGACGACCGGGCGGGCGTCGCCGCACGCGCCTGCACCCGGAGGTCCCCGCCCGATGCCGTCGTCACGGCCGCCCCGCCCGAGCACGTTCCGCGGCGGGATCGACGGGGTCCTGCTGGTCGCCGTGCTGCTCGTGGCCGTCAACCTGCGGGCGCCGCTCACGGCGCTCCCGCCCGTCGTCGCGGACGTCGCGGCCGACCTCGACCTCACCGCCGCCGCGGCGGGCCTGCTCACCGGCATCCCGGTGCTGTGCTTCGCGCTCGCGACGCCCGCCGTCGCGGGCCTGCTCGGGCGGTCGTCGCTGCGGACGGCGATCGCCGTCGCGCTCACGCTGATCGTCGCGGGGACGGTCCTGCGCTCGGCGGACCTCGCGGCGCTCGGCGCGGCCGGGACGTTCGCGGGCACGGTGCTCCTCGGGCTGGGCATCACGACGGCGAACCTCGCGGTGCCGATGATCGCCCAGCGCGACTTCCCCGGGCACGTCGCGACGGTGACGGGCCTGTACACGGCGGCGATCAACGTCGGGACCGTCGCGACGACGGCGCTCACCGCCCCGCTCGCGGACGCCGTCGGCTGGCGCTGGGCGCTCGCGTCGTGGTCGGTGCTCGCGGTCGTCGCGCTCGTGTGGTGGCTGCGCGCGGTGCCGCGCGAGGCGCGCGAGCCCCGGGGCGTGTCGGCGGAGACCGTGCCCGGCCCGGCGGCATCGGAGACGAAGGCCGGGGCGGCCGGGGATGCGGCCGAGGCGGACGTGCTGGCGGCGGCCGCGGCGGAGGGCGTCACGGGCACCGACCCGACGACGGCCCGTGAGCGCCACGTGCTCGCGACGCCGTTCACGTGGTGGCTGTGCGCGATGTTCGCGCTCCAGTCGTCGAGCTTCTACGCGCTCACGGCGTGGCTGCCGCTCGTCCTGGAGGACCTCGCGGGCATCCCGCGCTCGGCGTCGGGCGGCGCGGCGTCGTTGTTCCAGGGCTTCGCGATCGTCGGCGGTCTCGCGGTGCCGCTCGCCGCGCGCCGCCTCAGCCTGCGGCAGACGTTCGTCGGGATCGCGGTGCTGTGGCTGACGCTGCCCGTGGGGCTGCTCGCCGCGCCGGGGCTCTGGGCGGTGTGGGCGTCCGCCGCGGGCGTCGCCCAGGCGGCGAACTTCGTCGTGATCTTCACGCTCGTCGCCCAGCGTTACCCGACGGTCCGGCGCGGCCGGCAGGCGTCGGCGACGGTGCAGTCCGTCGGGTACTGCCTGGCCGCCGTCGCGCCCACCGCGGCCGGGGCGCTGCAGACGGCGACGGGGACGTGGACGGTGCCGGTCGCCGTCGTGCTGGGTGCGCTCGTGGTGATGACCGGGATCGGGCTGGTCCTCACCGGCGCTCCCCGTCGTCGCGCGGGCTGAGCGCGAGGCCCCTCTCCCCCGAAGCGCCTCCTCGACCCTTGACCCCCACTCGCGCCGGTGTTTATGGTGTACACACAGTTTACGGCGCACACAAACAGTGTGCGCCGCATACGAACGGCCGACGGAGAAGGAGAAGGCGATGACCGGACCGATGATCGCCGCGCAGGGGTTGGAGAAGTCCTACGGCGACCACGCCGTGCTGCGCGGCGTCGACCTGACCGTGCGCCGCGGCGAGATCTTCGCGCTGCTGGGGCCCAACGGCGCGGGCAAGACGACGACCGTCAACATCCTCACGACCCTCGTCCGGCCCGACCGCGGCACGGCCCGCGTCGCGGGCGCCGACGTCGTGCACGACGCCGCCCGGGTGCGCGAGACCATCGCGCTCACGGGCCAGTACGCGTCGGTGGACGAGTTCCAGACGGGCCGCGAGAACCTCGTGATGATGGGCGAGCTCGCGCACCTCCCCCGCCGGGCGGTGCGCCCGCGCGCCGCCGCGCTGCTCGAGCGCTTCGACCTCACCGACGCCGCGGACCGGCGGGTCGGGACCTACTCGGGCGGCATGCGCCGCCGTCTCGACCTCGCGATCAGCCTCGTGGCCGACCCGGCGGTGCTCGTGCTCGACGAGCCGACGACGGGCCTCGACCCGGCGTCGCGCGCGCAGCTGTGGGAGGTCGTGCGGGGCCTCGCCGCCGACGGGACGACCGTCCTGCTGACGACCCAGTACCTGGAGGAGGCCGACCGCCTGGCCGACACGATCGCCGTCCTGCACGACGGCCGCGTCGCGGCGCGGGGCACGGCCGCCGAGCTCAAGGCGCTCGTCGCGGGCGACCACGTGCGCGTGGCGTTCGACGACCGGGAGAGCCTGGCCGCCGCCGTCGGGCTCGCGCCCTCGATCGGCCTGGCCCGCCCCACGGCCGACGCGAAGGACCTCTCGCTCACCGCACCGAGCGACGACCCCGTCCGCACCATCCGCGACGTGCTCGCGGCCGCCGACGCCCACGCGCTCGCGGTCGTGGGGGTCAGCGTCGTGCGGCCCACGCTCGACGACGTGTTCCTCGCCCTGACCCGGAAGGAGGGCGCCCGATGAGCGCCGCACCCACGACCACGCTGCCCCGGCCGTCCCGCACCACGCGGCCGCGCGCGCGGCAGACCCCGGCCACCGCGGCGCGCGACGTCCGCACGATGGTCGGCCGCGAGACCCGCCGCCAGCTGCGCAGCGTCGACGGGCTCGTCACGGCCTTCGCGCTGCCGGTGATGATCATGCTCGTCTTCGTCGTCATCTTCGGCGGGGCGATCGGCGGGGACGACTACATCGACTACGTCGTGCCCGGCGTGCTCGTGATGTGCCTGGGGTTCGGCTCCGCGACGGCCGCGGTCGGCGTCGCGCAGGACATGACGTCCGGCACGATCGACCGGTTCAAGACCCTGCCGATCTTCGGGCCGTCCGCGCTGTGGGGGCACGTCGTGGCGAGCGTCGTGCGCAACCTCGCGTCCGCCGTCGTGGTCGTCGGTGTCGCGCTCGCGCTCGGCTTCCGGCCCGACGCCGGACCGGCCGACTGGGCGGGGCTCGTCGCGTTCGCGGTCCTCGCCGTGCTGACGTTCACGTGGCTGAGCGTGGCGCTCGGCCTCGTGCTGAGCGTCGAGGCGTCGCAGTCCGTGAACTTCCTCTTCCTGTTCGTGCCCTACCTCAGCTCGGGGTTCGTCCAGATCGACACCATGCCGTCGTGGCTGCACGGGTTCGCCGAGAACCAGCCGTTCACGCCGGTCATCGAGACGTTCCGCGGGCTGCTCGCAGGCGCGCCCGACGCGTCGACGGTCCTCACGGCCGTCGCGTGGCTCGCCGGCTTCCTCGTCGCGAGCTGCACCGCCGGCTCCCTGCTCTACCGCCGGCGGACCGCCCGCTGACCCCCCTCCGCCCCTCTCTCCCACCCACCCCCGCCCCCACCCCCGCGCGGCCGAGCAGGTGGTCCTGGTGCGTCCGGTCGACAGGACGCACCACGACCACCTGCTCGCGCCACCGGGAGGGCCTGCTCGGCACGGCTGCGACCCACGTCCGGGCGCCGTCGGGGAGGATGAAGCCATGACGGACGCACCCGACCTCCCGCCCCGGCTCGCGCTCGCGTGGGGCGTGGCCGAACGCCCCGAGCGCGCGCCCAAGCGCGAGCTGAGCATCGAGCGGATCGTCGACGCGGCCATCGAGCTCGCCGACGCCGACGGGCTCGGGGCAGTGTCCATGGCGAAGGTCGCGCAGAGCCTCGGCTTCACGACGATGTCGCTCTACCGGTACGTCACGAGCAAGGACGACCTGCTGCTCCTCATGCAGGAGGCCGCGCTCGACGTCGAGTACCCGCCCGCGCACGAGCCCGCCGACTGGCGCGCCGAGCTGCGCGAGTGGGCGCAGTTCACGATGGCGGTGTTCGCGTCGCACCCGTGGTTCCTCGACATCCCCGTGACCGGCGCGCCGCTCACGCCGAACAACCTGCGCGGCGCGGACGCCGGGCTGCGCGCGCTGCGGTCCACGCCGCTCGACGACGAGGAGAAGATGTCCGTCATCCTCCTCGTCAGCGGGTACGCCCGGAGCGCGGCGCGGCTGCAGACCGACCTCGCGCGCGCCGTCGCGGCGGCCGGGGGCGACGAGGCGGTCCAGGGCGGCGCGTGGGCCGACGCGCTGCGCGGGCTCGTGGACGAGGTGCGGTTCCCCTACCTGCGCCCGCTCGTCGAGGCCGGCACGTACGCGGGCGAGGGCGAGATCGACGACACCGCATGGGGCCTGGAGCGGGTGCTCGACGGGATCGCCGTCTACGTCGACGCGCGGGCCGCCGGGGCGCCCGGCGCGGGCCGCGCGCCCGGGCGGCAGCCCGCCACGGTCACAGAGCCCGCACCGGCGACGGACCCGCGCGACGCCGTCGCGCCCGTCGAGGTCGCGGTGCACGTCAAGGACGCGCGGGTCAAGAAGGCGACGCTCCGGCGGCGCGACGCGGAGCGGCGCGTGCGCGAGGCCCAGAAGAAGGTGCGCGAGCTCGAGAAGGCCCTGCGGGACGCCCAGAAGGCGGAGCACGAGGCGGCCCGCGCGGCCGTCGAGAAGGCGCGCGGCTGACGCACCACGCACGACGGCGGCCGGTCACCCCCCGGGGTGGCCGGCCGCCGTCGTGCGTGAGCGGGCGGGGTCACTCGGCGAGCGCGAAGCCCGTCGTCCAGGAGGTCTTCTCCCCCGCCGCGAGCGTGAGCTGCAGGAAACCGAGAGCCTCGAGCTCGTGCGCGCGCTTCAGCGAGCCGGCGTCGACGACGCGGACCCCGGACACGGCGCCCGCGAGGGCGGCCTTCGCGTCGGCGTCGTCGCCCGCGACGAGGACCGTCGTCGCGAGCGGCCCGACCTGGCCGGTGGCGAGCGTCGCCGCGAAGTTCGTGTTGAACGCCTTGAGGACGCGCGCGCCCGGGACGCGCTCCTGGATCTGCGCCGCGGCCGACGAGCCGTCGGGCACGACGAGGGAGTCGAACGTCGCGAAGTCGAGCGGGTTGGTGATGTCGACGAGGACCTTGCCGTCGAGGCGGCCCTCGTAGGCGCCGAGGACGTCGTCGAGCGCCCCGTACGGGAGCGCGAGCACGACGACGTCGCCGGTGATCTCGTCGCCGACGGTGCCCGCCGTGACGCGCGGGTCGACCTCGGTGGCCTCACGGGTCAGGACCTGCACCTGGCTGCCCGCGGCGAGCGCGAGACCGGCGATGGCCGAGCCCATGTTCCCGGCGCCGATGAT
The DNA here is from genome assembly GCF_900155925.1 of Cellulosimicrobium funkei. Lineage (NCBI taxonomy): Bacteria > Bacillati > Actinomycetota > Actinomycetes > Micrococcales > Promicromonosporaceae > Cellulosimicrobium > Cellulosimicrobium funkei. The sequence goes on along the minus strand of NZ_FTMI01000007.1, from coordinate 178,445 downwards.
GGTGATGCTGCTCATGGTGGCTTCCCTTCCTCCGCCGGCCCGACGGTCGGCTATTAGTTGTTGCTACAACTAACACCGTACGTCGCTAAAGTTGTACCGTCAACTATGCGCATCGCCGCACCGGAGGAGGCACGATGACGACGGAACCCCGCTGGCTCGACGACCAGCAGCTCGACGCGTGGAAGCGGCTCGTGGCGGTCGTGGAGCTGCTGCCGGGCGTCCTCGACTCCCAGCTCCGGCGCGACGCCGACCTCAGCCACTTCGAGTACTACGTGCTCGCGATGCTCTCCGAGGCGCCGCGGCGCACGCTGCGCATGACCGACCTAGCGGGCGCCACCAACGCCACGCTCCCCCGGCTCTCCCACGTCGTCGCGCGCCTCGAGAAGCGTGGCCTCGTCGAGCGCGTGCCGTGCCCCGAGGACCGCCGCGCGACGAACGCGCACCTCACCGACGCCGGCTGGGAGAAGGTCGTCGCGACCGCGCCCGGGCACGTCGGGACGGTGCGCGACCACGTGATCGACGCGCTCACCGACGAGCAGGTCGAGCAGCTGGACGCCATCGCGGGCGCCATCCTCGAGCGCGTCGACCCCGACGACCGCATGGGCTTCCTGCGGCGCTGAGCCGCACACCCGCGCCCGGCTGGGCCCCGGCGACACGCCCCGGGCGTCCGGACCCGGGTCCCCGCGGGGTCAGCGGGTCCGCACGGGCCCCGCGAGGACGAGCCGCTCGCCCGGCGCGAGCGCGCCGAGCGCGACGAGCGGGTCGTCGACCGCGAGCTCGACCCGCCCGGGCAGGGCGGCGAGCACGTCGTCCCACTCCGGGGCGGCGTCGTCCACCTCGACGCTGTGCCCGTTCACGAGGTCGAACGACACGTACCGGGCGGTGCCGCCCGGGGCACCGAGCGCGAACGCGGTGACGCGGCGCACGTCCGCCCACGGCGCGAGGACGCCGCCCTGCCCGTCGTCGACCTCGACGCCGCGCGCGGACACCGCGACGCGCATCCGGTCGGCCGTCACCCGGCGACCTCGGCCGCCTCGAGCCACGCCGCCTCGAGCTCGTCCTTCTCCGCCGCGAGGGTGCGCAGCTCGGCGTCGAGCTCCGCGACCGCCGCGAAGTCGGTCGCGTTCGCCGCGATCTTCTCGTGCAGCCGGCCCTCGGCCTCCGCGATCTTGCTCAGGCGCCGCTCGATGCGGTTGATCTCCTTCTTCGCCGCCCGCACCTCGGCCGCGCTCGGGCCCGGGGCCGCCACGGCCGGCCCCGCGTCCGGTGTCGCGTCGGCGCCGCCCGTGGGCGCGAACCCGGTCGACGCCGCGCCCGCGCCCGCGAGCGCCGCGCGCCGCAGCTCGAGGTACTGCTCGACGCCGCCCGGCAGGTCGCGCACCTGGCCGTCGCCGAGCAGCGCGACCTGGCGGTCCGCCACGCGCTCCAGCAGGTAGCGGTCGTGCGAGACCACGATGAGCGTGCCGGGCCAGCCGTCGAGCAGGTCCTCGAGCGCGGCGAGCGTGTCGGTGTCGAGGTCGTTCGTCGGCTCGTCGAGCAGGAGCACGTTGGGCTCGGCGACGAGCAGGCGCAGGAGCTGGAGGCGGCGCCGCTCGCCGCCCGAGAGGTCGCGCACGAGCGTCTGCGACCGCTCGCGCGTGAAGCCGAGCCGCTCGACGAGCTGGGACGCGGAGAGCTCCTTGCCGTCGACGACGACCGAGCGCTTCTCGTCCTCGATCACCTGGATCACGCGCGCGCCGGCGATGTCGTCGAGCTCGCCGACGTCCTGCGACAGCTCCGCGACGTGGACGGTCTTGCCGCGCTTGACCCGCCCGGAGTCGGGCTCGCGCCGCCCGGCGAGGAGCGCGAGGAGCGTCGTCTTGCCGGCACCGTTGACCCCGACGACCCCGTACCGGTCGCCGGGCCCCAGGCGCCACGTGACGTCGTCGAGCAGCACGCGCTCGCCCTGGCCGTCCTGGCGCGGCACCGCGACCGTCACGTCCTCGAGGTCGAGCACGTCCTTGCCGAGGCGCTTCGTCGCGGTGCGCGTGAGCTCGAGCGTGTCGCGCGGCGGCGGGACGTCGGCGATGAGCGCGGCGGCGGCGTCGAGCCGGAACTTGGGCTTGGACGTGCGCGCGGGCGCGCCCCGCCGGAGCCACGCGAGCTCCTTGCGCAGCAGGTTGTCGCGCTTCTCCGCCGCGACGGCCGCGGTGCGCTGGCGCTCGGCGCGCGCGAGCACGTACGCCGCGTACCCGCCCTCGTAGCCCTCGACCTGGCCCGAGCCGTCGCCGCGCACCTCCCACATGCGCGAGCACACGGCATCGAGGAACCAGCGGTCGTGCGTGACGACCACGAGGGCGCCCTTCGCGCCCGGGCGGGCGAAGCGGTCGCCCAGGTGCGCGGCGAGCCACGCGACGCCCTCGACGTCGAGGTGGTTCGTGGGCTCGTCGAGGAACAGCACGTCGTGGTCGGCGACGAGGAGCGCCGCGAGCGCGACGCGGCGACGCTGCCCGCCGGACAGCGTGTCCGCCGGGGCGTCGAGGTCGAGGTCGCCCAGCAGCCCCGCGTGGACGGTGCGGATGCTCGCGTCCGACGCCCAGGCGTGGGTCGCGGCGTCGCCGTGCACGAGATCGCGGATCGTCGCGCCGGTGCCGACGTCGTCGCGCTGGTCGAGCAGGCCCACCCGCAGGCCGCCCACGCGGGTGACACGGCCGCCGTCGGGCTGCTGCGTGCCCGCGAGGAGGCGCAGGAGCGTCGTCTTGCCGGCCCCGTTGGGGCCGACGATGCCGACGCGGTCGCCGTCGTCGAGGCCGAGCGAGACGTCGTCGAGCAGGGTGCGGGTGCCGACGGTCAGCGAGATGCCGTCGGCGCCGAGAAGGTGAGCCACGCCGTCGAGCCTAGGCCGCACCCCGTGAGTGCGGGAAATAGCCGCCGATCCGCGACGGGACCACGACTGTCCCCCGCACCCACGGGAGGGGCGGTCAGCCCTTGAGGCCGGTGTGCGCGAGGCCCTGGACGAACTGCTTCTGGGCGACGAGGAACACCGCGAGGACCGGCAGCACGGTGAGCGTCGTCGCGGCGAGCTGGACGTTCCACATCGGGCCGCCGTAGGCGTCGACGTACTGCGTGAGCGCCTGCGGGAGCGTGAACCGGTCCTTGCTGGACAGGTACACGATCGGCTCGAGGTAGAGGTTCCACGACTTGAGGAACGTGAAGATCGCGACGGCCGAGATCGCCGAGCGCGACAGCGGGAACGCGATCCGCCAGAAGATCCCCCACCGCCCGAGGCCGTCCATGCGCCCCGCCTCCTCGAGCTCGCCGGGGAGCCCGAGGAAGAACTGGCGCATGATGAACGTCGCGAGGACGCTCGGCGCCCCGAGGATCGGGATGACCACGAGCGGCCAGTGCGTGTCGATGAGCCCGAGCGAGTTGACCATCCGGAACAGCGGGACGATCGTCACCTCCGACGGCACGAGCAGCCCGACGAGCACGAGCAGGAACAGCGCGTTCGCCCCGGGGAACCGGATGCGCGCGAACGCGTACCCGGCCATCGAGGCCACGAGGATCGTCCCGACCGTCACGACCACGGCGATGTAGAGGCTGTTCCAGTACTGCTGCGCGAACGGCTGCAGCCGGAACACCTCGCCGTAGGCCGCGAACGACGGGTCCTGGGGCCAGAGCGTCGGCACGGCCCGCAGGATCTCGCTCATCGGCTTGAGGCTCGACGTCGCCATCCACCACGTCGGGAAGACGAACGGCACGCTGAGCACCACGAGGAGCGCCACGAGCGCCGCGCGCCCCCAGCGGCGGCGCGTGCGCGCGCTCCCCGTGCGGCGCGCGGGCCGTCCGCCGCGGGTCGCCGCGCCGTCGGCGCCGCCCGTGCCCGACGCCGCAGGCCGGGCCGGGCCGTCGTCCGCGCCCGGGAGCGTGGCCGGGCCGGGCATCACGTCAGACTTCATGGAAGACCCACCTCTTGCGCGTCTGCCACTGCACGAGTGTCAGGACGAGGACGATGACGAACAGCAGGACGGAGATCGCGCTCGCGTAGCCGAAGTCGTTGAACCGGAACGCCTGCTGGTACAGGTAGTAGACGAGCACGGTGGTCGAGTTCCCCGGCCCCCCGCCCGTGAGCACGGCGATCTGCGCGAACACCTCGAGCGAGCCCACGATCGTGAGGATCGAGACCAGCAGGACGGTCGGGCTGATGAGCGGGAGCGTGATCGACCGGAACCGGCGCCACGCGCCCGCGCCGTCGATGCGCCCGGCCTCCTGGATCTCCTCGGGCACCCCCTGCAGGGCCGCGAGGAACAGGATCATGTTGAGGCCCACGTTCTTGAAGACCTGCACGACGATCACCGAGAGCATTGCCGTCGTCTCCCCGCGCAGCCAGTTCGGGCCGTCGACGCCGAGCAGCGACAGGAACCCGTTGATGCCGCCGTCCGCCTGGAGCAGGAAGCTCCACACGATCGTCCACGCCACGAGGGACACGACGACGGGCGAGAAGAAGAACGTGCGGAACGTCGTCGTGCCGGGGAGCCGCTGGTTGAGCAGCACCGCGAGGACGAGCGCGAGCGAGATGTTGAGCACGACGAGCCCGACGGAGAACCACAGGCTCGCGAGGAGCGAGTCCCGCAGCCCGGGGTCGGCGAGCATCCGCTCGTAGTTGTCCCCGCCCGCGAACGTGAACGTGTTCGCGAGGACGTTCCACTCGTGCAGCGAGTACCAGACGACGGCGACCAGCGGCGCGACGACGAACGCGAGCGCGCCGAGCACGGCGGGCGCGACCATGGTGTAGCCCACGGCCGCGTCCCGTCGTGCGAGTGCGGAGGACGCCACGCTCAGTCCCCGAGCAGGGGCTGGATCGCCGCGCACGTGTCGGCGAGGACGCCCTCGACGTCCGCGTCGGCGGTCCACAGCGCGTCGAGCTGGGCGCGCACCGTGTCCTGCAGCTTGGCGAAGTTCTGGTGCGACGGCTTCGTCACGGCGCCCTGGATGCCGTCGACGACGACCGCCTGGAGCTGCTCCTCGCTGAGCTTCGGGTTGGCGGCCCCGAGCGTCTCGGCGGTGAGCAGCGACTCGCGCGGCGGCGGGAAGTACGCGGCGAGCGTCTCGGCGTTCTCCGGGTTGGTGAACCACGCGAGGAAGTCGGCCGCGACGTCGGGGTGCTCCCCGGCGGCGAAGACACCGATGCCGGCCTGGCCGATGACGTTCTGCTGGCCCGCCGGGCCCGCCGGGAGCGGCACGACGTCCCACCCGAACGAGTCGTCGAGCGACGACGCGCGGCTGATCTGCGTGATCGTCATGGCGGAGTCGCCCGCGAAGAAGTCGGCCGTCGTGCCGGGACCGGGCAGCGCCTTGTCGACGAACGTCGCGTCGTGGATCCACGTGAGGGCGTCGACCATCTCGGGGTCGGTGAACGTGCACTGCGTGCCGTCCTCGCTCCACGGCGTCGCGTCCCAGCCGTCCCAGATCGTCGACAGGTTCTCCCAGACCTTGTAGTCGAAGTCGCGCACCACGAGGCCCTGCTTGCCCGACGTCGCGGCGGCCGCCGCCGCGATCTCGCGGACCTGGTCGTAGGTCCAGTCGCCCGACGCGACGAGGTCGGCCGGGTTCGGCTGGCCCGCCGCGGCGACCTGGTCGGTGTTGACGAACAGCGCGAACGGCGAGTTGGAGAACGGGTAGGCGTAGAGGCCGCCGTCCTTCTCCCACAGCGCGAGCGACGAGTCGAGCAGGTCGTCGTACGCGTACCCCTCGGTCTCCTGCAGCTTCGGGCCGACGTCGACGAGCGCGCCGCTCGCCACGAACTCGGGCGCGTAGCTCTCGAGGATCCACGCGAGGTCCGGCGCGTTGCCGCCCGCGAGCTGCGTCGTGAGGGACGTCGTGTAGTCCTCGAACGGGATGGTCTCGAACGTCACGCCGGACACGAGGTCGGGGTTCTCCGCGACGTACGCGTCGGCGATCTCCTGGAACTGCGCGAGCTGCGTCTCGTCGGCCGTCCAGACGGTCATGCGCAGCTCGACCGGCTCGCTCGGGGTGCTCGGCTCGCCCGCGACGTCGTCGCCGCCGCCGGAGCACGCGGTGAGGACGAGGGCGAGCGCGACGCCGCCGGCGGCCAGGGGTGCGCCGACGAGGCGGCGGCGCGGGGCGGACCGAGGGGCCGACCGTGGGGTGAGGGGGTTCATCAGTTCTCCTTCGGACTGAGGGTGGGCGGGGGTCCCGGGCGCGGGGAGCCCGGGTCAGTAGGGGTGGGCCTCGGCGGGCCAGCGCAGCTCGACGCCCGCCCGGACGAGCTCGTCCTGGTAGTCGGCGAGGAGGTCGGCCTTCGACTGGACGGCGTGCGGCGTGCGGCCGGTCGCGAGGCAGTGGGCCGCGAGGTGGCCGGCGGCCTCGCCGACGTTCCACTCGACCGGGTGCAGGCGGTAGCAGCCGTTGGTGATGTGCGTCGTGCCGATGTTCTTGTTGGCGGCGAGCAGGTTGGTCACGCGCTGCGGCAGCAGGGCCCCGAGCGGGATCTCGAACGGCGTCGACGCCACGTCGATGTACGTGTCGCCGCCCGTCGAGGGGTGCAGGTCGATCCGGTACATGCCGACGCCGACCGAGTCGTCGTAGCGCGTCGCGCCGCGGTCGCCGCGCACGGCGTACGAGACGTCGTTCTCCGTCACCGTCGTCACGGCGCGCAGGCGGCGGGACTCGCGGTGGTAGGCCGCCTGGGCGAGGCCGTCGGCCGAGCCCATGACGTCGGGCCGCAGGCGCAGGCCCGGGAAGCCGGTCCCGCCGTCGGCGCGGGGCGCCTCGGTCTGCATCCAGTAGAGCATCGAGAGGCTGAGCTGCCGGGCGTCGGCGATCCGGGCCTCCTCCACGTCGCGCGGCACGTCGAGCACGGGCGCCAGGAAGTAGTCGATGCTCGGCCAGTTCACGAGGCACAGGTCGCTCGCGTAATGGCCCGGCGCGAAGAGGTCGCGGGCCGCGATGCGCCGGAACGTCCAGAGGTTCCCGTCGCCGGGGTTCTTCGACTGGTCGGCGTCGACGGCCCGCGGGTCGTCGCCCGGGTTCGGGGTGAACGACCGCACGTCCATCGCGAGCGTGCGCGGGTTGGGCGCCTCCCACGACAGCATCCGGCGCCCGTTCCACGGGCCTGGGGTGTACGTGCTCCAGAAGTCGTAGCGCTCGGGGCGGTCGATCGTGTGGTCGCCGTCCACGTGCTCGACGGCGAAGCACACGCTGAGGGCCTGCACGTTGTCGGGCTGCGCCTCGTCCGGCGCGCTCGGCTCCCCGGTCTCGCGGTTCGACTCGAACCCGGTGACGTACTCGGTGCCCGTCAGCGGCAGGAGCTCGCCCGTCTCGGTCGCGTCGACGACGAACGCCGCGTGCACCGTCACGGCCGCGCCCCCGGCGTCGGCCGTGACCGGGGCGAGCGTCACGGAGGTGACGCGGTCGCCGTCGGTGGTGGCCGCCGTCGGGCGCACGCGCTCGAGCAGGCGGATGCGGCCCGCGGACCGCCACGGGGCGAGCATCTCCTCGAGCACGCCCACCGCGACGCGCGGCTCGTGGCACAGCTTGGAGACCCAGCCCGCGCCGGGGTTGAGGGCGTCCCACGTGCGCGCGGCGTCCGTGAGCGGGTAGGAGCGGCGGTAGACGTCGCGGATGCCGTCGCGCAGCGCGCGGTAGCGCGCGGTCACGCCGAACCGCTCGACCCACGGGCTCTCGTCCGGCGGTACCGCCTGGGACGTGAGCTGGCCGCCGATCCACGGGTGCTCCTCGGTGAGGACGACGCGGGCGCCGCGCTCCGCCGCCGCGAGCGCGGCGGCCACGCCGCCGAGCCCGCCGCCGACGACGAGGACGTCTGCCTGGAGGTCTGCATGGGTCACGCTGGGGTTTCCGTTTCTCTGGTGCTCGGTGGTGCGGTCTGAGGTCGGTCAGGCGGGTGCCGCGACGCCCGACGGCGCGGCGACGGTCTCGCCGTCGACGTCCACGCACTCGAGGAGCTGGTGGAGCTCGTCCTCCGGGACGGCGACGGCGCGCGACGCCCGGCGGTCCGAGCGGCCCGAGCCGGACTCGGCCGCGACGAGGCGGGACAGCAGCACGAGGGCGCGCGCGCCCATCTCCTCGCGCGGGATGGAGAAGCCCGACCAGCGGCGCCCGCCCGGGCGCCCGTGGTGCGGCTGGCCGAGCAGGAGCACGGAGACGTCCGCCGGCACGCGCACGCCCCGGTCCTCGAGCTCGTCGACGAGCTCCTCCGGGGAGTTCTCGGGTGCCACGACGACGGCGGTGAGCCGCTGGTCGACGATCTCGGCCGCCGTCGCGGGCACGTCGTCCAGCTCGACGAACCGGACGGTCAGGCCGTGCGCCTTCATCGTGGCGCGATAGGCGTCGACGCGGTCGAGCGTCGGCTGGTCGGTGCCGCGGGGCCCGACGTACCCGATGCGCTCGTGGCCGAGCTCGACGAGCCGCTCGACCTGGCGCGCGGTCGCCGCGACGTAGTCGGCGCCGACGTAGGGCAGGCGTCCGCCGTCGCTGCCGCGCTTGCCGATGAAGACGAAGGGGTAGTTCGTGTCGAGCAGGTGCTGGAGCTCGCCGCGGTCCTCGTGCTGGCCGAGCAGCAGGCAGCCGTCGGCGATCCCGAGGCGCTGCCAGCCGTCGCGCGTGAGGCGGCGGCGCCCGTCGACGACGCGCGCGCTCGTGAACAGCAGGATGTCGATGCCGAGCTTCTCGGCCGCGTGCTCGATCCCGACGAGGAACGGCCCGTAGAAGTCGCGACCGGAGCGCGGGAACGTCGCCTCGTAGGTGAAGACGCCGAGGATCTGGTTGCGCCCGCCCGCGAGACGCTGCGCGACGGGGTTCGCCGAGTAGCCCGTGATCCGGATCGCGTCGAGCACGCGCTGGCGCGTCTCCTCGCTGATCCGCACCCCCGCGGGCGTGGAGTCGTTCAGCACGAACGAGACCGTCGCCTGGCTGACGCCCGCCATGGCGGCGACGTCGGCCTGGGTGATGCGGTGCCTCGGCATGGATCCTCCTCGATCACGTCGTCGATGACGTGGAAGGAGTCTCGCCAGGCCGGGCCCGGCCGGTCAACGAGGTAATACGCATTATTACGCCGGGACCCGCGCGGCTCCGCGGGTGGGCGGGCGCCGGGTGATCCGCATAATGCCCCGGTCGTCGCCGTGGCCGGGCGTGCGGCGCGGGACGCACGACGGGCCCGGGGCCGCACCGTGGTGCGTCCCCGGGCCCGTCGCCCCCCCCTGCTCGCGCGGCGCGCTACCCGCAGGTCAGCGCGCCGTACGGCGCGGTCGTCGTCCCCTGCCCGACGCCGTCCGTCCCGACGACCTCGACCGTCGCCTCGCCCGCCGCGACCGTCGTGGCCCGCGTCGCGAACGACTGGTACGCGCTGCGCCCGGGCGCGACGTCGGCCACGGTGCGCTCGCCGAACGGCGTCGCGAGCCGGACCGCCACCGCGTCGTCGCCCGCGGGGCGCGCCGTCACGGCCACGTACGCGCGGCCCGCGAGGCACCGCGTGACGGCCTCGACCTCGACCGCGGGCTCGTCGTCGTCGCACGCCGCCGCCTCCTGGGCGGTCGGCGTCCAGCGGAACCAGTCGAACGACGCGACGATCTCCGGCGGCGTCGCCGAGCCGCGCATCGCGAACGGACCGACGCCCGTCGCCCGGAGCGCCGCCACGTCCACCGTGCGACCCCACGGCGCGAACTCGACGCCGTCGACCGACACCGACGCCTGCACGGCGGTCCCGTCGCTCGTCAGGCGCAGCCAGAAGGTGTCGCCGAGGCCCGCCGGCGGGACGACCGAGTCGAAGCCGGTGTTGCGGTCCGTGCCGTTCTGGCGCCAGATGAACTCGACCCGCGGGCCGAGCGACCCGTGCACCAGGTCGAGCTTCGCGTAGTTCGCGTCGTCGCGGTACAGCAGGAGACCGCCCTGCTGGAACCGCTCCGTCGGGGAGACGGAGACGGCCGTCGTGACCTCCCACGACCCGGCGGGCACGGCCTGGAGCGGCAGCGCGGCGCCCGCGACGCCGGTCGGGTACGCCGGGACGCGCAGCGCGCCGTCGACGAGCTCGTGCCGGGCCGTCCCCGGCCGGACCACGGTCCAGCGCGCCGGGTCGAGCGTCGTGCCGTCGAACTCGTCGGACGCCGCGCCGCTGCACCGCTCGCGCAGCGGGTCGGGGTCCTGGCCCGGCTCGGGGGGCCGCACGGCGTCGGGGTCGCGCTGCGCCCACGCGATCGTCGCGCCCAGGCGGTCGCCGGACTCGTAGAAGAGGTACGTCTCGTCGCCGTCGGTGACGATCTCCGGGGCTGCGACCCGGCCCGTGTCGTCGCCCACTCCGCTCGCGCGGTGCAGCTCCCACCGCGGGCCGACCTGCGTCATCGTCGGGTCGAGCGTGCGGGCGAACGTGATGCCCGTGGAGCCGTGGTAGATCACGTACAGCTGACCGTCCCACTCCCACAGGTTGCCGCCGGACACGTTGGTGCCGGTCGCGGCGTCGGGCACGACGAGCGGGTCCGGCCGCACGACCCAGGTCTTGCCGTCGACCGACTCGGCCAGCTTGATCCGCCGGATGTTGTCGGTCCGGTTCTGCATGTACGTCATGGCGAACCGGTAGCCGGACGACGGGTCCGGGTGCTCGACGACGCGCGCGTACGACGTCTCCGTGGTCCCCGCGCCGCCGTCGGCGTTCGTCAGGGCGACGCCGGAGTCGTCGAACGCGAGCCCGTCGGGCGACGTCGCCCAGCGCGTCGTGGAGTTCTCGCCGTGGAAGTACAGGAGCACCTGGTCCGTCGCGTCGTCCCACAGGACGTCGGGCGACGAGACGTGCGAGACGCGCTCGTAGAACGGCAGCCACTCGTCCGCGACGATCGGGTTGTGCGCGTACTCCGTCCACGGGCCCTCGAGCGAGTCGGCGTACATGACCGAGATGCCGCCCGGGGAGTCGTGCGGGGCGTAGTAGAGGTACCACTCCCCCAGCGGGTCGTCGAGGTACGCGCCCGCGTGGAAGACGCTCGGGAAGATGAACTCGTCCGTCGGGTTGTAGATCATCGACTCCTTGTCGGTGACCACGCCGCGGTACTCGAACACGGGCAGGTCGGACACGGACGGTCCGTCGGTCGTCGCTCCGGTCGTCACCCCGGTCGTGGTGGCGGCCGTGGCCGCGGGCGGCGGTCCCGCGGCGAGGGCCGTCGCGGGGACGACCGCCCCGGCGGCGAGGACCGCCGTCAGGGTGGCGACCGCCGTCGCCACGGCGCGCGGTCTGCGGCGTGGTGCTGCTGCTCGGGTTCTCACAGGGGACCTCCGTCGGTTCCTCGCCGGCGGCGTCGTCGCCGCCGGGCGCCACGTGGAGACGTGGGCTGGTGGCAGTGTCGCCGGAGGGGCGCGGGGCAGGTCAAAGGGATGATGCGCATTATTAGCGTGCTCACGGTGCGCCGGGCCGCGACGCTAGAGTCGTCCCGACCGCACCCGAACGTCGGACATCAGACGTATTGACCGGAGGATCGCCCCGTGCCGCTCTTCGACCTGCCCCTCGCCGAGCTCGAGACCTACGCCCCCGCGCTCGACGAGCCTGCCGACCTGGACGCCTTCTGGGCGCGGACCCTCGCGGAGTCGCGCGAGGCGGGCGGGGACCTGGCTCGGTCGGTGCGGCTGGAGCGCGTGGAGACCGGCCTCGACCTGGTCGTGGTCGACGACGTGACGTTCCCCGGGTTCGCCGGCCAGCCCGTCAAGGCGTGGCTCGTGCGGCCCGCCGAGGCTGCCCGCGCCGCCACGGCCGGCGACGGCGCCCCGCTGCCCGCGGTCGTCGAGTTCCTCGGCTACGGCGGCGGCCGCGGGCTGCCCCACGAGCACCTCGCATGGGCGAACGCCGGGTACGCGCACCTCGTCGTCGACACGCGCGGCCAGGGCAGCCAGTGGGGCAGCGGCGGCGGCACTCCCGACCCGGCCGGGTCGGGGCCCGCCGTCCCGGGCGTCCTCACGCGCGGCATCGAGGACCCGCACGACCACTACTACCGCCGCGTCTTCACCGACGGCGTGCGGGCGGTCGACGCCGTGCGCTCGGTGCCCGGCGTCGATCCCGAGCGCGTCGCCGTGCACGGCGTGAGCCAGGGCGGCGGCATCGCCATCGCCGTCGCGGGCCTCGCCGACGGGCTCGTCGCGGCCCTCCCCGACGTCCCGTTCCTGTGCCACTACCGCCGCGCCGTCGAGATCACGGACCGCGACCCGTACCGCGAGCTGACGCGCTACCTCGCCGTCCACCGCGACGCGGAGGAGACCGTGTTCCGCACGCTGTCCTACCTCGACGGGGCGGTGCTCGGCCGCCGCGCCACCGCGCCGGCGCTGTTCTCCGTCGCGCTCATGGACCAGGTCTGCCCGCCGTCCACCGTCTACGCGGCGTACAACGGCTGGGGTGCGGCCGCCGGGGCGGCTCCCGGCGCCGAGCGCGCGATCGACGTCTACCGCTACAACGAGCACGAGGGTGGCCAGGGCTACCGCTTCGCCCGTCAGCTCGCCTGGCTGCGCGACCGCTAGACCGCCTGGCTGCTCGACCGCTGGACCGCCTGGCTGCGAGACCGCTAGACCGCCGGGCCGCGCGACCGCTAGACCGCCGGGCCGCGCGACCGCGAGGTCGCGCCGCCCGGCGCGGCGCGCAACCGGCGCAGCGCGACCGCCTGGGAGCCCGCGAACAGCCCGACGTCCGCCGCGACCGCGAGGACGGCGAGCAGCACGAGGACGCCCGCCGTCGTCGCCGAGAACGCGGCGACGGCAGCGGCGGCCACGACGTTCGCGACCATGACCGTGCGCAGGGCGGCGCGCAGCGGCAGCCGCGCGGTCATCCAGACGACGGCACCCGCCCACGCGACGACCGCCACCCCGAGCCCTGCGAGGACCGGGACCGGCACCCGCAGCGCGGGTGCCCACGACGGCGCGAGGGCGGCGACCACGACGCCCAGCACGAGGCAGTACGCGGCGTCGAGCCGCAGGCTGAGCAGTCCGAGCCGTTCCCCCACCATGTCGGCGAGCCTACGCGCTCGGCCGCCTGCCGGGGCGTACCGCCGCCCGGGCACGGGGTCAGTGCGCGACGACGCGCGCGCCCGCCGCGGGGGCCGTGGTGCACCACACGGTGTCGCACGCGTCGTTCGCGGTCCACGAGGCCGCGATCGCGAGCGCGTGCTGGCGGCTGCGGGCCAGCGCGGCGACGGTCGGGCCGGAGCCGGACACGATCGCGCCGAGCGCGCCGGCCTCCGTCGCGACGTCGATCGTCCGCTGTAGCTCGGGCCGCAGCGCGAGCGCCGGGCCCTGGAGGTCGTTGCGCAGCACCTGCCCGAGCCCGACGGCGTCGCCCGCGCGCAGGGCCTGCATGAGCGCGGTGTCCTCCGCGAGGTCCAGCTCGGCGGGCCCGCCCACGGTCTCGTCGAAGGTGCGGTAGACCTGCGCGGTCGACAGGCCCTCGGCCTGGACCGCGAACACCCAGTGGAACTCCCCGCGCGTCATCGCGGGGGTGAGCACGTCGCCGCGCCCCGTCCCGACAGCGGTGTGCCCGACGAGCCCGAACGCGACGTCGGCTCCGAGCCCCGCCGCGAGGGCGACGAGCTCGGCGCGCGGCACGCCCGCGTCCCACAGCGCGTCGCACGCGACGAGCGCGGCCGCGGCGTCGGCCGACCCGCCGGCCATGCCGCCCGCGACGGGGACCTCCTTGTGGATCTCCAGCCGCACGTCCGGGTCGAGCCCCACGTGCTCCGCGAGCGCGACGGCGGCGCGCCACGCGAGGTTCGTCTCGTCGGTCGGCACGGCGTCCGCCTGGAGGCCCGAGACGCTGAGCGAGACCCCGGAGCCGGGCGGCACCTGGTGCGCGACGACGTCCTCGCTGAGCCCGACGGCCTGGAAGATCGTCACGAGCGGGTGGTAGCCGTCGTCCTGCACCGCCCCGACGCGCAGCGAGAGGTTGACCTTGCCGGGCGCGCGCACGCGGACGGACGGGGGCGGCGCGAGGGAGATGCTCGGCGGGCGCGGGGGTGTCACGCGTCCACTGTGCCAGGTCGGCCGGTGGGCCGCCCCGCGGCGGGGGCGGCGCCGCGCGCCGGACGGTCGGCGAGTCCGACGCGGCGGACGAGCTGCTCGGCGACGCGCGCGAACGCTTCGACGTCGAGCACCTCGCCGCGCGCCTGCGGGTCGACGTCCGCGGCCTCCAGCACCTCGGCCGCGACGCTGGCGGAGCCCGCCAGACCGGACAGCGCCGAGCGCAGCATCTTCCGGCGCTGCGCGAACGCGGCGTCCACGACGGCGAAGACCTGCTCGCGGGTCGCGGCGGTGGCGGGCGGCTCGCGGCGGTCGAGCGCGACGAGGGCCGAGTCGACGTTGGGGACGGGCCAGAACACGGAGCGCCCGATCGTGCCCGCGCGCCGCGCGTCGGCGTACCAGGCGGCCTTGACCGACGGCACGCCGTACGTGCGCGACCCGGGGGGCGCGGCGAGCCGGTCCGCGACCTCCGCCTGCACCATGACGAGCACGCGCTCGAGCGAGTCGAAGCGCTCGAGGAACGTGAGCAGCACGGGCACCGCGACGTTGTACGGGAGGTTCGCGACGAGCGCGGTGGGAGGCTCGCCGGGCAGCGACGTGACCTCGAGCGCGTCGGCGCCCACGACCTCGAGCCGGTCGCCGACGTCGGGCACGTGCGTCGCGACCGTGTCCGGGAGCTGCCGCGCGAGGACGGGGTCGATCTCGACCGCGACGACGCTCGCGCCGACCTCGAGCAGCCCGAGGGTCAGCGAGCCGAGCCCGGGCCCGACCTCGACGACGCGCTCGCCCGGGCGGACGTCCGCCGCGCGCACGATCTTGCGGACGGTGCCGCCGTCGTGCACGAAGTTCTGACCGAGGGTCTTGGTGGGGCGGACGCCGAGACGCCCCGCCAGGTCACGGATCTCGGCCGGACCCAGCAGGGCGCCTCGGGTATCGCTCATGGGACGCAAGCCTACCGACCCGGCGCCGACCGGCCCTCGCCGGGGACGACGAAGGGCGGGACGCCGTGCGCCCCGCCCTTCGTCGTCGTCCACCGGTCCGCCCTCAGGCGGCCGGGTGCGTGCCGTACGGGCTCAGAGGAGCCCGAGCTTGCGCGCGCACGCGGGCCACTGGCCCCAGCCCGAACGGGCCTGGAGCGCCTGGGCACGCTGCGTCTGCTCGGCCGCCGAGGCCTCCGACGGGAGGCCGGAGCCGCCCATCGCCCGCCACGTGGAGAGCGAGAACTGGTAGAGGCCGTAGTAGCCGTTACCGGTGTTCGTCGCAGGGTTGCCCCCGGACTCGCACTGCGCGAGCGCGGACCAGACCCCTGCCGGGGCCGACCCGAGGTCGGCAGCCGGGGCGGGCGCCGGGGCGGACGAACCGCCCGACGAGGAGCCGCCCGACGACGAGGACGACGAGCGCTGCGGCGCCGCCGGCTTGGGCTCCGGCTTGGGGCGCTCCTTGGTGCCCTGCACGAGGATCTTGTTCACCGGCGGCGTCGTGACGCCCTCGGAGACGAGCTCGCGGGACTCCTCCACGCCGTCGACCGTCGTGACGCGGTGCACGGTCGTGTGGACGCCCTCGGCGCCCTCCTGCTTGACGACCGGGTCGAGGTCCTTGAACCGGTCGGCGTCCTCCTCGGTGACCGTCTCGAACGGGACGGCCGCCTCGGTGGGCACCTCCTCGACCTTGACGCGCTGCACGACGAGCGAGACGGGCGCGGCGTCCGCAGCGGCCTCGGTGTCCTCGGACGTCGCGGCGGCGGCCGGCTCCTCGGTGGCGGCCGCGTCGGCGGCGGGCGCCTCGGCCGGGGCCGCGGCGGCCTGGGCCGCCTCGACCTGCTCGGTCTTCTCGACGTGGACGCGGTCGAGCTCGCCGAGCTGGACGCCCTGCTGGTCGAGGATCGCGTCGATGCCGATGCTGCCGTCGGGGGCGACCTTGGTCTCGCCGTCGACGACGACGTTCACGGGGCCGTCCGCGTCGAGGCGGATCGGGAGGGAGGCGCGCTCGCCGGAGCGCGACGCCACGAGGCGCACGTCGCTGCCGCGCGAGGCGAGGGTCGTGAGGGCCTCGTCCGCGTCGAGCGACGTGAGCCACACGGAGGACTGGGAGCCGTCGACCTGCACGGGCACCTCGCGCCCGTAGCGCACGACGACGTCGCCGCCGCCGCGCAGGGCGGAGTCGACGTCCGGGACGACGAGGTCGCGGTCGCCCACGGCGACGTCCTGCTCGGCGAGCAGGCCCTCGACCGAGCCGGCGAAGGTCGTGACGGTGGTGATCTGGCCGTCGACGTCGAGCTCGACGGTCTTGCGCGCCTGGCCGTAGGCGACGGCACCGGTCGCGAGGAGCACGACGGTGGTCGCGCCGGCGACGAGCGGCCAGCGGCGGCGACGGTGCGCGGTGGTGGTCGCGGGGCTCTGGGGGCTCTCCGCGAGGGTCTCGGTGGTGTCGGGGGTGATGTCGGCGCCCTCGGGGGCGCCGGCCGCGTCAGCGGTCCGGTGGAAGGGGTTCTTCACTCGGGTCCAGTCGTCGTGCGTCCCGGGCACGGAGGCTCGACGGCGCGTGGCACCACCCGTGGCCCACGGCGGACTGACGTCCTCCGCGGCGGGCGCACACGTGCGACCACGGGTCTCGAGCGGCCGATCCGGCTGCCGGCGCCACCCTCGGCACCCCTTCCCCAGGGCCCGTCGACGGCGCACCGCTCGCGTCGGTCCGGGCACGTCCCGCCGGTCCGGGTGGACCGTCGGAGCACGCCGTTCAGGCGCGAGCGACGATCGACCGTAACCGATCTGTTATCGAAGTCCAACCCCTGGGGGGATACGCTGGCGAGTTCTGTCCGGATTTCGGCGTGAATGTCGTGCGCTCTCCACGAGTTCCGCACGCCGCCTCACGCGCCCTCCCCCTCCCCGTGCTCGTGCCCGTGCGCGCGCCCGGCGCGCGCGCCGCGCGCCCCGAGCCGCGCCAGGACCGTCGCGAGCTCGGGCGGGTCCAGCACGGTGACGTCCACGTCCAGGCTCAGCAGGAACCCCGCGACCTGGGCGAGCGACGTGCCCCCGGTCTCGAGCACGCACGCGTCGGGGCCGTCGTCGGCGAGGGCGCCCGCGACCGGGGAGAGCCGCTCCGCCACGACGCCCGCCGGGGCGTGCAGCCGCACCCTCACGGGCCGCGCCCACGCGGCGGAGCCGACGCCCCGCACGACGTGCGCGACGGCGTCGCCGCCCGGCACGGGGCGCGGGACGAACCGCGGGCCGCCGGGCGTGCGCAGCGTCAGCCGGTCCACGCCGAAGGTGCGCCAGTCGTCCCGGTCGAGGTCGAACGCGAGCAGGTACCAGGGGCGCCCCACGTGGACGAGGCGGTGGGGCTCGACGGCGCGGGACGTCGTCGTGCCGTCGTGCGCGCGGTAGTCGAGGCGCAGCCCCGTGCGTGCGGCGATCGCCGCCGCGACGTCGGCCAGCACCTGCGCCCCGACGGCGGGCCCACCGCCGGGTGCGCTCACGACGGCGGCGCGCAGGGCGTCCGCCCGGACGCGCAGGCGGGCGGGCAGGACCGTGTCGAGCTTGACGAGCGCGCGCGCCGCGACCTCCTCGACCCCGGCGATCGACCCGGTGGCCGCGGCGCGCAGCGCGACCGCCACGACGGTCGCCTCCTCGTCGTCCAGCAGCAACGGCGGCAGCGCCGCCCCCGAGCCCAGCCGGTACCCGCCCGCGGCTCCCGGGGACGACCGCACCTCGTAGCCGAGCAGGCGCAGGCGCTCGACGTCGTTGCGCACCGTGCGGGTCGTCACGCCCAGGCGGTCGGCGAGCTCGGGCCCGGACCAGGACGCGCGCGCCGGCAGGAGCGCCAGGAGGCGCAGGAGCCGGACCGAGGTGTCGAGCACGTCCCCATCGTGCCGCACGATGCGGAACCGCACGTTCCGCAGCGGGGTCTACGGTCGACGTGTCGGCCCCGCCGGGGGCGACGGGAGGACGGGACCGGGCACCGCCCGACGACGGAGGAGACGACGATGCTGCGTGGGATGGCGACGCTGAACCTGTGGGCCGACGACCTCGAGGCCGCGGCCGCGTGGTACGCGGAGGTGCTCGAGACCGAGCCCTACTACGTGGTGCCGGGCGGGTACGTGGAGTTCCGCGTCGGCGACCGGCAGGACGAGCTGGGCATCATCGCCCGGTCGTGGTCGCCGCGCCCTCAGCCGGGCACGCCGGGCGGCGCGATCGTGAACTGGCACGTCGACGACGTGCGGGCCGCGTTCGCCCGCCTCCTCGCGCTGGGCGCGACGGAGTACGAGGGCGTCGTCGAGCGCGGGCAGGGCGAGGGCTTCGTCACCGCCTCGGTCGTGGACCCGTTCGGCAACGTCCTCGGGATCATGCAGAACCCGCACTACCTCGAGATGCTCGGGCGGTAGCGGCGCGACTGCGGAGCGGTCAGTACCAGCCCTTGGCGACGGAGTGGGACCACGCGGAGCACGGCGTGCCGTAGCGGCCCTCGATGTACCCGAGGCCCCACGTGATCTGCGTCGCCGGGTTGGTGCGCCAGTCGGAGCCCGCGCTCGCCATCTTGGAGCCGGGGAGCGCCTGCGGGATCCCGTACGCGCTCGAGCTCGGGTTGTCCGCGTCGACGCGCCAGTTGCTCTCCTTGGTCCAGAGCTTGTCGAGGCACACGAACTGGTCGTCGCCCCAGCCGCGCTGCGCGGCGAGGGAGCGGCCCACGGCGCGCGCCGAGCCCGGGTCCACCGAGACCGAGACGTCCATCGTCCCGACCTTGATGACCTCGTTCCGCGGCTCCGTCGTGACCGTGCGCGTGAGGACCGTGCGCGACACCTCGGCCCCGCCGAGCGTCTGCACCGAGTAGGTCGTGACCGCCTCGCCGACGCGACCGGACTGCACGACGACGCGGTGCCCCTGCGGGAGCGTCGGGTCCTCGCGCTCCTCCGTCTCGAACGGCAGGACCTCCGTGACCGTGTCCGCCGTGGCCGCCGCGCGGCTCACGAGCACGAGCATCCCGTCCACCGCCGCGGCGTCGAGCGGCGCGGACGTGCCGTCGCCCTCGGCCAGCACGATGCCCGCGGTCGCGAGGACCCCGCGCACCGTGGGCTCGGCCGTCGTGATGGGCATGACGGCGCCGTCCACCGCGACGTGGACCGTCTTGAGCGTGGAGACCCGGATCGGCTCGCGCCCGAGGGCCTGCGTGCGCGACACCTCGGTCACGGCGCCCTCGGCGCGCGGGCCGAGGTAGGTGAGCAGCTCGCCCACGGTGCGGGCCGTCGTCGGGATCGTCTGCACCTGGCCGTCGATCTCGACGGTGACGTCGTGGCTCGTGCGCACGACGATCGTGCCGCCGTCGCGCGCCGGGTCGGCGAGCGCGGGCTCGACGAGGTCCTGCTCGCCGACCGCGACGCCCTGGTAGTCGAGCACCGCGGCGACCGTGCGCCCGTACGCGGAGACCTGGTGCAGCTCGCCGTCCACGTCGAGCGTGACGTCCTTGTGGAGCGTGGCGAACGCGCCGGTGACCCCGACGAGGCTCGCGACGACGAGGCCCTGGGCCGCGAGGCGCTGCACGCGCCGCCGGCCGGTTCCGTCAGGTGCGAGCACGCGGGCGGTCCCTTCTGCGGGAGGACGCCCGCCGGCGAGCGCCGGGGGCGAGGTGCGGGACGTCGTCGGCGCGGGGCGCGCGACGCACGGACCCGACCGTAGCCGAAACGTGACCTGGGGCGAAACCTCGCAGCCCTCGCGCACCGGACGCGGTGCGCCCGCCCGGACGCCTCGTCGTCACCAGGAGCCGTAGACCGCGACGGAGGTCGCGGCCAGGCGCTCGCACACGTCCGCGAGCGGTCGGTCCACGACCTCCGCGACCGTACGGACCGTCGTCGGCAGGACGTACGGCGCGTTGGGCCGCCCGCGGTACGGGTGCGGCGTGAGGTACGGCGCGTCCGTCTCGACGAGGACCTGCCCGAGCGGGACGGCGCGCAGCGCGGCCCGCAGCTCGTCGTTCGCGCGGAACGTCACCGGGCCCGCGAAGGACAGGTACCAGCCCTGCTCGGCGCAGAACCGGGCCATCGCGGCGTCGCCCGAGTAGCAGTGGAAGACCGTCCGCTCGGGGGCGCCGTCGCGCGCGAGGACGTCGAGCACCTGCGCGTGGGCGTCGCGGTCGTGGATCTGGAGCGCGAGGCCGAGCTCCTTCGCGAGCGCGACGTGCGCGCGGAACGCCTCGCGCTGGACGGCCTCGCCCCGGGCACCGGTCCGGAACAGGTCCATCCCGGTCTCGCCGATCGCGCGCACGCGGTCGTTCGCACGCGCGATCGCCGCGATCTCCGCGACCGCGTCGTCGAGCGGCACGTCGTGGTGCGGCCGCGGGTCGGGCTCGAGCCCGTCCGGCCCGACCTCCCGCACCCCGCCGTGCAGCACGGCCTCGTTCGGATGGATGGCCACGGCCCCGAGCAGCCGCCCGACCCCCGGCGCCCCCGCGCCGCCGACCAGGTGGTCCTGGCTCGTCCCCGCCTCAGCACGCGCCGGATCCGCCTGCTCGCGACCCCAGACCGCCTGGTCGCCGCGCAGGAGGGCGTCCGTCCAGCGGGCCGCCGGGAGGTCGCAGCCCACCTGCACGACCCGGTCCACGCCGACGGCCGCCGCCCGGGCCAGGTGGTCCACGACGGTCGGGGCAGGGGTGCCCTCGGGGAGGACGTGCGCGATCGAGTCGAGGTGCGTGTGGTTGTCCACCACCGGGACCGGCAGCGGCTCCGGGTCCGGCGGCCAGCCGCGCTCGCGCTGCTTGGCCACCGTCAGGCGCCCTCGCGCAGGCGGTCGAGCTCCTCCTCGACGATCGAGTCGTCGAGCTTGGTGAACACCGGCGTCGGCTTGCCGACCGGGGTGCCCGGCACGACGGCCTTCGGCTCCCACGTCGCCAGGCCCTCGGCGCGGTAGTCGCCCGTGATGACCGGGTAGTGGCGCGAGTCGTCGTCGAGGTCGGTCACCTCGTCGATGCGCGGCTGCGCGGCGAACGTGCCCGTGCCGCCGAACGCCTCGTGCACCTGCTGCGCCGAGTGCGGCAGGAACGGCGACAGGATCGTGTTGAGGTCGCTCACGGCCTGGGTCACGGTGTGCAGCACGGTCGCGAGCCGGTCCGGGTCGGTCTTGAGCTTCCACGGCTCGGTGTCCGACACGTACTTGTTCACCTCGCCGACCGTCTTCATCGCCTCGGCGACGGCGGCGCGCTGGCGGTGCGTCGCGATGAGCTCGCCCACGCGCCCGAACGCGGTCGTCGTCGTCGCGAGGACGCCCTCGTCGATCGGCTGGCGCTGCCCCGGCTCCGGGATCGCCCCGAAGTTCTTGTGCACGAGGTTCGCCGTGCGGTTCACGAGGTTGCCCCAGCCGGCCACGAGCTCGTCGTTCGTGCGGCGCTGGAAGTCGGCCCACGTGAAGTCGACGTCCTGCGTCTCCGGACCGGCGGACGCCACGTAGTACCGGAACGCGTCGGGCTGGTAGCGGGCCAGCATGTCGCGCACGTAGATGACGACGCCGCGCGACGACGAGAACTTCTGGCCCTCGACGTTGAGGAACTCGCTCGACACGACCTCCGTCGGGAGCTGGAGGTTCCCGTAGGCCCCCGGCGCCCCGCCCTTGCTCCCCCGGCCGTCGTAGCCGAGCAGCTCGGCCGGCCAGATCTGGGAGTGGAACGTGATGTTGTCCTTGCCCATGAAGTAGTACGACCGCGCCTCGGGGTCGTTCCAGAACGCGCGCCACGCGTCCGGGTCGCCGCTGCGCCGCGCCCACTCGATCGACGCCGAGAGGTACCCGATCACCGCGTCGAACCACACGTAGAGGCGCTTGCTCGAGTTCTCCTCCCACCCGGGCAGCGGGACCGGGATGCCCCAGTCGATGTCTCGCGTCATGGCGCGCGGGCGCACGTCGTCGAGCAGGTTGAGCGAGAACTTCAGGACGTTCGGGCGCCACGCGGTGCGCGTGCGCAGCCAGTCCCCCAGCGCGTCGACGAACGCGGGCAGGTCGAGGAAGAAGTGGTTCGACTCGACGAACTTCGGCGTCTCGCCGTTGATGCGGCTGTGCGGGTTGATGAGGTCGATCGCGTCGAGCTGGTTGCCACAGTTGTCGCACTGGTCGCCGCGCGCGCCGTCGTAGCCGCAGATGGGGCACGTGCCCTCGATGTAGCGGTCGGGCAGCGTGCGGCCCGTGGACGGCGAGATCGCGCCCATGGTCGTCTGCTCGACCATGTACCCGTTCTTGTGGACCGTGCGGAACATCTCCTGCACGACGGCGTAGTGGTTGCGCGTCGTGGTCCGCGTGAAGAGGTCGTACGACAGGCCGAGCTGGTGCAGGTCCTCGACGATGACGCGGTTGTACCGGTCCGCGAGCTCCTGCGGGCTCACGCCCTCCTTGTCGGCCTGGACGAGGATCGGCGTGCCGTGCTCGTCGGTGCCCGAGACCATGAGGACGTCGTGACCCGCCATCCGCATGTGCCGGCTGAAGACGTCCGACGGGACACCGAAACCTGCGACGTGGCCGATGTGGCGCGGCCCGTTGGCATACGGCCACGCCACGGCCGAGAGGATGTGGGTCATGGTGCCCGATCCTAGTCGGGCAGCGCCGCGCCTCGCGGCGGCGTCCACCGCCGGGGAACGAGCGCCGCCGAGCACGGGGTTGCCGACGTTCTCAGCTCCAGGACGTCGGCAACCCCGTGCTCGGCGGAGGGAAGGCGCGTGCTCAGTACCAGTTGACGGCCTGCGAGTGCGACCACGCGCCGCACGGCGAGCCGTAGGAGCCGGCGATGTAGTCGAGGCCCCAGGCGATCTGGGTCGCGGGGTTGGTCGCCCAGTCGGCGCCCTTGCTCGCCATCTTCGAGCCGGGCAGCGACTGCGGGATGCCGTACGCGCTCGACGTCGGGTTGTCCGCCGTCGGGTTCCAGTTGGACTCCTTGGTCCACAGGTTCTCGAGGCACGTCCACTGCGAGCCGGTCCAGCCGCGCTCGGCGGCCATGGCCTGCCCGATGGAGCGCGGGTCCTTCGGGCGCTCCTTCGTGCCGGTCGCGACGACCTCGTCCACGGGAGCGGTCGTCACCTCCTGCGAGAGCTGCTCGCGCGACTCCTCGACGCCGTCCACGAGGGTGACCTCGAACGTCGTCGTGGTGACGCCGTCGGCACCCGCCTGGGTGACGGCCGACTCGTCGGTGTACCTGGCGTCGTCCGGCTGCTGCACGGTCCCGTGCGGCACGGGGGTCGTCGTCTGCTGCTGCTCGACGACGACGCGCTGCACGACGAGCGACACCGCCGGCGCACCCGGCTCGGGCGCCTCGACGCGCTGGACGCTCACGCGGTCCAGGTCGCCGAGCTCGATGCCCTGCTGGTCGAGGATCGCGGGGATGCCGATGCTGCCGTCGGGCGCGACCTTCGTCTGCCCGTCGGCGACCACGTTCACCGGCCCGTCGGTGTCGAGGCGCAGGTCGAGCGACGCGCGCTCGCCGGACCGCGACGCGACGAGGCGGACGTCGCCGCCGCGCTCCGCGAGGGTGTCGAGCGCCTCGTCGGCGTCGAGCGCGGTGAGCCAGACGTCGGACTGCGCGCCGTCGGTCTGGACGGTGACCTTCTTGCCGAGGCGCACCACGACGTCGTCGCCGTCGCTGAGCGCGGAGCCGGGGTCGGGCGCGACCTGGTCGCGCGCGCCGACCTCGACCCCGGCGGCGTCGAGCGCGCCGCCGACGGAGCCGGCGAGCGTGCTGACGGTGGTCGTCTCGCCGTCGACGTCGATCGTCACGGTCTTGCTGGCCTCGCCGTAGGCGACGGCACCGGAGCCGACGAGCGCGACGGCGGTGGCCGCCGTGACGATCGACCAGCGGCGTCGGCGCGTGGAGCGCAGGGTCCGGGCCGCGCGGGCGGACCGACGGGTGGCGTTCTCGGGGCTCTCGGGGCTCTCGGGGCTCTCGGCGGTCGGCACCGCCTCGGGCGTGGTCTGGGGGGTGTGCGCCGTGACGTCGGCCGTCTCGGGCGCGCGGGAACGGAAGGGGTTGTGCACAGTGGTCCAAGTCGTCGGGGGCTCCCGGGCACGGGGGTCGACGGCGCGCACGCGCCCGCGGGGTGCTCCGCAGCGTGGCGGGCGCACCCGGTTCGACCAGCCGATCCGGCGTCCTGCGGCCCTCGGCGCCCTGGGCGCCCGGGAGAGGCCGCGTCCCACGGCCGGCCATTACACCTGTCCCCGGTGAGCGGCTACGCGAGACACTCGACCGTAACCGATTCGTTATCGCACACCAAACCGCCTGGTCAGCTCGCGCGTCCGGCGCGCACACTCCCGGGCGCTCACCCCGCCGGCGTCACCGTGACCCGGAGCAGCCGGTCGTCGCCGTCGCGCGGCTCGCCCCGACCGTCGGTGTTGCTCGTCAGCACGTAGAGCACCGCGCTCCCGTCGTCGCCGGGCGGCGTCGCCGGGTCGACGAGGACCGCGCGCAGCCGCCCCCGGTCCGTGAGCACCGCGTGCGGCGCGCCGAACGCCGCGGCGTCGGTGCCGCCGTCGGGCGAGGCGAACGGCACGCGCCAGAGCCGCTCCCCGCGCAGCCCCGCGAGGTACGCGCCCTCACGGGTCACGGCGATCCCGCTGGGCGAGGCGTCCGACGTCGGCCACGTCGCCACCGGGTCGACGAACCCGGCGGCCGCCCCGCCCGTGCCCTCGACGTCGGGCCAGCCGTAGTTCCCGCCGGGCACGACGACGTTGAGCTCGTCGAACGTGTCCTGGCCGAACTCGGACGCGAGCATCCGACCCGTCGCGTCCCACGCGATCCCCTGGACGTTGCGGTGCCCGAGGCTCCACACCGGCGAGGCCGGGTCCGGGTTGCCCGGCGCGGGGTCGCCGTCCACCGTGACGCGCAGGATCTTGCCCGCGAGCGCACCCGGGTCCTGCGCCGCACCGCGCTGCTGCGCGTCCCCCGTCGTGACGTAGAGGTGGCCGTCGGGCCCGAACGCGAGCCGACCGCCGTCGTGCGTGGACGCCGCGGGCACGCCCTCGACGACCGGCGTCAGGGCGGAGAGCTCGCGCCCCGCGAGCGTCCCCCGCAGCACCTCGTTGCCGTCCGGCGCGGTCCGGTACACGAACACCTCCCCCGCCGCGGCGCCGCCCGCCGGGCCCACCGCGACGCCGAGGAGCCCCGACTCGCCGCGCGCGACCGTGCCGTCGCGCAGGTCGTCCGCTCCCGGCCCGGTCACCGGCTCGACGGCGCCCGTCGCCGGGTCGACGACGACCAGCCGGCGCTCGTCGCGCAGCGAGACGAGCAGCGTGCCGTCCGCGAGCGCCGCGAGCCCCCACGGCGCCGGGAACCCGGTCGCGACCTCCGCCACGTCGACGCGCACCTCCGGCACGACGAGCAGGCCGTCGGCGGCCGGTGCCTGCGACGAGCCCGACGCGTCGGGCGTGCCGGGGTCGGCCGGCGCGGACGTGGCGGTCGTGACCGACGGCGCGGGAGCGGGCGCGTCGTCCGGCGCCCCGCCCGAGCACGCGCCGAGCACGACGGCGAGCCCGACGGCGAGCGCAGGCCCGCCGGCCCGCGCGGGCACGTCGGGACCTCGCCGGGCGGCCCGGGTTCCGTGGTGGCGTCGCACCTGCCCATCGTCACCCGGGGCGGCGCGTCGCGCCGGGTGACCGCCGGCGGGGACGACGGACCTTCGGCCCGCGCCGCCGGTCCTTCGGCGGCCGCCCGGGCCGGGACGGCGAGGCATGCTGGAGGTGTCCCCGAGGTCCGGGGACGTGGGCGAGGAGGCGTGTGCACATGTCGCGGACGTACGTGGTGACGGGATCGGCATCGGGCGTGGGGGCCTGCGTGGCCGGGTTGCTGCGCGAGCGGGGCGACCGGGTCGTCGGCGTGGACCTGCGCGACGCCGAGGTCCAGGCGGACCTCAGCACCGACGAGGGTCGCGAGCGTGCGGTCGAGGAGGTGCTCGCCGCGACGGACGGCACGGTCGACGCCGTCGTCGCGTGCGCCGGGATCTCCGCGCCCGTCCCGACGACGGTCGCGGTGAACTTCTTCGGCGTCACCCGGTTCCTCACGGGCCTCCTGCCCGCGCTCGAGCGCTCGCAGGCGCCGCGCGTCGCCGTCGTGTCGTCGATGGCGACGCTCCAGCCCGTGTCCGAGGCGATCGTGGACGCGTGCCTCGCGGACGACGAGGACGAGGCCCTGCGCGTCGCCGGCACGCTCGCCGAGCAGGGCCCGCAGGTCGGGTACCTCGCCTACCCGTCGTCCAAGCGCGCGCTGTCGCGCTGGGTGCGCCGCGAGTGCGTGACGACGGCGTGGGCCGGGCGGGGCATCCCGCTCAACGCCGTCGCGCCCGGGACGGTGCTCACGCCGATGACGACCCAGCTCCTGTCGACCCCGGAGTCGGTCGCGATGGTCGACGCCGCGGTGCCGATGCCCCTCAACGGGCACCAGTCGCCCGAGTCGGTCGCGTCCCTCCTGCTGTGGCTGACCGACGCCGCGAACACGCACGTCACGGGGCAGACGATCTACGACGACGGCGGCGCCGACGCCGTGCTGCGCGGCGACGACGTGTGGACGGGGACGGTCCCTAGCCCAGTCGGGTGAGCCCGCGGCGCAGGCCCCGGACGGCCTGACCGATGCGGTGCTCGTTCTCGATGAGCGCGAACCGCACGAACTCGTCGCCGCCGGGGCCGAACCCGACGCCCGGGGACACCGCGACGTCGCACTCCTCGACGAGGTGCGTCGCGAACTCGATCGAGCCCATGTCGCGGTACGGCTCGGGGATCCGGGCCCACGCGAACATCGTCCCGCCGGGCTTGTGGATGTCCCAGCCGATGCGCTGCAGGCCGTCGTACAGGGCGTCGCGCCGGGACTCGTAGACGGACGAGATCTCCCGGGGGAACTCCGTCGCCTCGTTGAGCGTGACGGTCGCGGCGATCTGGATCGGCTGGAACGTGCCGTAGTCGAGGTAGCTCTTGAGCTTCGCGAGCGCCCCGACGACGTCGCGGCGCCCCACGAGGAACGCGACGCGCCAGCCCGCCATGGAGAACGACTTCGTCATCGAGTACAGCTCGACCGCGACCTCGCGCGCGCCCTCGCACTCCATGATCGACGGCGGCTCGAACCCGTCGAACGTCATGTCGGCGTACGCGAGGTCGTGCACGAGCACGACGTCCTTGTCCCGCGCCCAGTCGACGAGGCGCTGGAGGTCCTCCTTGGTCGCCACGGTCGTCGTCGGGTTGTGCGGGAACGACAGCACGACGACGCGCGGCTTGGGCCAGCCGAGCTCCCACGCCTCGATGATGCGGTCGATGTACCCGGCGGCGTCGGTCCCGTCGCCGATGGGGACCTGGCGCGCGTCGGCGCCCGCGAAGTAGGGCCCCCAGATGTGGATCGGGTAGCTCGGCGTGGGGACGAGCGCGACGTCGCCCGGCTGCAGCAGCACCCACATGAGGTGGCTGAAGCCCTCCTTGGCGCCGATGGTCGAGATGATCTCCGTGTCCGGGTCGAGGCTCACGCCGAACCGGCGCTGGTACAGCCCGGCGACGGCCTCGCGGAGCTTGGGGATGCCGCGCGACGCGGAGTACCGGTGGTTGCGCGCGTTCTGCGCGGCCTCGGCGAGCTTGTCGACGGCGACCTGCGGGCTCGGCAGGTCCGGGTTGCCGAACCCGAGGTCCACGACGTCGCGCCCCGCTCGGCGTGCCTCGATCTTGAGCCCGTCGATGATCGTGAAGACGTAGGGCGGCAGACCGGGGATCCGGCGGAACTCCATCGCAGTGCTCCAGCTCTGTGCGGCGCTCCCGGGCGCGGGGATGCGCACGGGTCGCGGGTCTCGCAGGGTACGCCTGCCGCCCGACGACGTGACACCGCGTCTCGCGGTCGGCCCGCCGCCCGCGGGTCAGCCGGACCAGCCGAGGTTGCGCGCCATGCGCTCGAGCGTCGCGACCGTCCGCGCGTACTCCTCGCGGCTCACGCCCTGCGCGACGCGCTCGCGCGCGACCGACACCGCGTCGAGCAGGTCGTGGTACGCGTGGTTGCCCGCGACCGTCACGGACAGGCCCTGGTCGCCGCGCGCGACCCAGCCGCGGCGCACGAGGTCGTCGATCTCCGCCGTCACAGCGCTCGCGCCGCCCGCCCCGGCACCCGTGAAGGGTGACAGCACGCCGTCGACGCTCGTCTCCTCGCTCACGCCGTCACGGATGGTGTTGAGCACCTGCCAGTGCCGGCGCGTGAGGCCCGAGTGCTGGAACACGGCGTCGAGGTTCTCGTCGATGAGCCGGTCCACGAGCTTGAGCCAGTACCCGAGGGGGCGTCCGGCGTCCGTGCCGGAGGTCGTCGTGGGCGTTTCCTGGTCCTCGGTCATGGCTGCCTCCCGGTCGGATCACGGCTGGGCCCACTCTCGCACCCGCGCTCCCCCGGTGCCCGCCGGGGTGGCAGAGTGGGCGCATGACCGAGAGCACCCCCGCGCCGCGCCGCGCGCTGATCGTCGTCGACGTCCAGCCCACGTTCTGCGAGGGCGGCGAGCTGGGCGTCGAGGGCGGGAACGCCGTCGCCGAACGCATCGCCGAGCACGCGCGCGACCACCGCGACGCGTACGACCTCGTCGTGACGACCCAGGACTGGCACGTGGACCCGGGCCAGCACTGGAGCCCCGACCCGGACTTCGTCGACACGTGGCCGCCGCACGGGATCGCCGGCACCCCCAACGCCGAGCTGCACCCGGCGCTCGCCGACCTCGCGCCCGACGCCGGGGTGAAGAAGGGCGAGTACCAGGCCGCCTACTCGGGCTTCGAGGGCGTGGACGTCGCGGGCCGACCGCTCGTGGACCTGCTGCGCGACGCCGGGATCGAGGCGGTCGACGTCGTCGGCATCGCCGAGTCCCACTGCGTGCGCGCGACCGCGCTCGACGCGCACGCGCTCGGCCTCGCGACGCGGGTCCTCACCGACCTCACCGTGCCGGTGACGCCCGAGCTCGGTGCCGCCGCGCGCGAGGAGCTCGCTGCGGCGGGCGTCACGCTCGTGGCGAGCGACGCCGTCGGGCGCTGACCACCGCGGTCGCGGTCCGGGCGACCCCGCGGGACGCCCGGACCGCGCTCACCCGCGGCGCGCGTCCAGCGCGGCGGCGTACAGGTCGCGCTTGGGCACCCCGGCGCCCTGGGCGACGTCCGCGACCACGTCCTTGAGCCGCTCCCCGCCGTCGACGCGCGCCAGGACGGCGGGCACGAGCTCGGCGAGCGGGACGGGCCCGCGCGGCGGCGCGCCACCGACGACGACGCAGATCTCCCCGCGCAGCTGCTCCTCGGCGGCGCGCTCCGCGAGCTCGGCGAGGGGGCCGCGCAGCACCTCCTCGTAGGTCTTGGTGAGCTCGCGCGCGACGGCGGCCGGCCGGTCCGGGCCGAACGCGCCCGCCATCGCGGCGAGCGTCTCGGCCACGCGGTGCGGTGCTTCGAAGAACACGAGCGTGCGCGGCTCGTCGACGAGCGCCGCGAGCGCACGCGAGCGGTCCCCCGCCTTGCGGGGCAGGAAGCCCTCGAAGCAGAACCGGTCCGTCGGGAGCCCCGAGAGCGCGAGAGCGGTGAGCACCGCGCTCGGCCCGGGCGCCGTCGTCACCGGGAGGCCGCGCTCGACCGCACGGCCCACGACGCGGAAGCCCGGGTCGGACACGCTGGGCATCCCCGCGTCCGACACGACCAGCACCGTGCCGCCGCCGTCGACGACGTCGAGCAGGTCGTCGGCGCGCTCCGCCTCGTTGTGCTCGTGGAAGCTCACGACCCGCCCGCCGACCTGGACGCCGAGGCGGCCCGCGAGCGCGTGCAGGCGCCGCGTGTCCTCCGCCGCGACGACGTCGGCCTCCGCGAGCAGGCGGCGCAGGCGCGGGCTCGCGTCCTCCGCGTTCCCGATGGGCGTGCCGCCGAGCACGAGGTGCCCGGCCTCCCGCCGGGTCGTGGGCGCGTCGGGGCCGGGCACGTCGGTCGAGGAGGACATGGCTCCCAGGGTTCCACACGTGCGCGGCCCCTACGATGGCCAGCGTGTCCCAGCCGCCCGCCGACGCGACCCCCGGCCCCCGCCCCCCGGCCGACGCCACCGACGCACCGCCGACGGACGTGAGGGCGGACGACGGCGCACCGCCGTCGGACGTGACGACGGACGACGGCCCCGCGCCGAGCCACCGCGAGCGGCTCCTCCTCGCGCTGCTCGGCCCGCGGCGCCTCGCGCTCGGCGCGACCGCGCACGACCGGCTGTGGGGGTGGCTCGGCGTCGCGATCGTCGCCGTCGTCGCGGCGGTGCTGCGGCTGTGGAACCTCGGCCGGCCCGGCACGCTCGTGTTCGACGAGACGTACTACGTCAAGCACGCGTGGACGCTGCTCCGGGTCGGGTACGAGGCCGACTGGCCCGAGGAGCCGAACCCGGCCTTCGAGGCCGGGGACGTGAACTCGTTCCTGCCCACGGCCGACTACGTGGTCCACCCGCCGCTGGGCAAGTGGATGATCGCGCTCGGCATGAAGGCGCTCGGCGGGGCCGAGAACCCGTGGTCGTGGCGGATCGCGTCCGCCGTCGTCGGGGTGATCGCGGTCGTGCTCGTCGCGCGCATCGCGCGCCGGCTGTTCGCCTCGACGGCGATGGGGATCGTCGCGGGCGCGCTCATGGCCGTGGACGGCGAGGCGATCGTGCACGCGCGCACCGGCCTGCTCGACAACATGCTCATGCTCTGGGTGCTCGTCGCGTTCGGGTGCCTCCTGCTCGACCGCGAGCAGGCCCGGCGACGCCTCGCGGAGCGCTGCGGGGCGATCCTCGACGCGGGCGGGCGCATCGGGCGCTACGGCCCCGGCCTCGGGTGGCGGTGGTGGCGCTTCGCCGCGGCCGTCGCGCTCGGGCTCGCGTGCGGGGTCAAGTGGTCCGGCCTGTACTTCCTCGCGGTCCTCGCCGTCGTCTCCGTGCTCTGGGACGCGACGGCGCGGCGCACCGCGGGCGTCGGGCGCTGGTGGGAGGACGCGCTCGTGCGCGACGCGATCCCGGCCGCGCTCGTCATGCTCCCCACCGCCGCGCTCACCTACGTCGCGACGTGGACGTCGTGGTTCCGCTCGCCCGGCGCGTACATGCGCCAGTGGGCCGTCGAGCACCCTGGCGAGGGCGTCCAGTGGTTGCCCCCGGCGCTGCGGTCGCTGTGGGAGTACCACCTGAAGATGTGGGACTTCCACACGGGGCTCACGTCCGAGCACACGTACGAGGCGCACCCGCTCGGCTGGATCCTCCAGTGGCGGCCCACGTCCTTCTACTGGCGCTCGTACGAGGCCGGCGAGGCGGGCTGCGAGGTCGAGCGGTGCGCGCGGGCGATCACGTCGCTCGGGAACCCCGTCCTGTGGTGGGCGGCGGCGCTCGCGATCCTCGTCGCCCTCTACGCGCTCGTGCGGCTCAAGGACTGGCGCGCGCTCGCCGTGCTCAGCGGGATCGTCGCCGGGTGGGCGCCGTGGTTCCTCTACGCCGAGCGGACGATCTTCACGTTCTACTCGATCGTGTTCCTGCCGTGGGTCGTGCTCACCCTCGTCTACGCGATCACGCTCGCGCTCGAGCGCACGGAGGGCCGGGCGGTCGCCCGGGCCCGGGTGCGCGTCGGGATCACGGTGCTGCTCACGACGATCGGCGCCGTGAGCGTGTTCTTCTACCCGATCTGGACGGCGTGGCAGGTCCCGTACTGGTTCTGGCGGATGCACATGTGGCTGCCCACGTGGATCTGACGCGCTGGCCCGGAGCGCCGGCCGGGCTCCCCGGCGCGAGCCGGGCCGGCGTCACTGGTAGCTGACGAAGTCCGGGGTCGGGCTGATGCCCCAGGTCTGCTCGGGCGTGAGCATGGGCGCGTCCTCGTCGTAGAAGTTCTTCCAGCCCCAGAACAGCCCCGCCGGCGCGTCCTGGTGCAGCGTGGACCACGTGGCCGCCTTCGCGCCCTGGCCACCCTGGCCGTCGGCGTGGACGACGGTCGCGAGCTCGGGGTGGGCGGTGTCGAGGCGGGCGCGGTCGGCGATCATCGACGTCCGGAACTGGTGCAGCAGGAAGACCTTCTGCGGCAGGTCGCGCTCGCGCACGAGGCCCGCGAGGTAGTCGCCGACGGCGTTGACCTCGTCCACCCCGACGGAGCCGATCTGGGCGAGGTGCACCTGGTCGGGGCCGAGGCGCCACTCCGGGTCGAGCGCGACGCCGACGTGCGGCTGCGCGACGAGGTCCTCGTACGCGCGCACCTGCGTGAGGAAGTCGGTACGTCCAGGCTGGAAGTCCAGCACGACGTACACCCCCGCCTCGCGCGCGGCGTCCACGTAGGGCCGCACGAGGTCGGCGGCACGCTCGTTCGAGTAGTTGCCGTCGGAGCCCGCGGACCCCGACGCGACCGTCGTGATGATCTCGAGCGTCGGCACCACGGGCTCGTCCGTGAGGCCCTGGTACCAGGCCGCGTGCTCCTGGGCGCGCGCGATCGTCGCGGCGACGTCCTGCTCGCCGAGCACGCCGAGCACCGGCGCCCCCGGCGACCCGTAGAGCGCGACGTAGCGCTTGCCGGGCAGGGCGAGCTGCCCGCCGCCGGGCAGCTCCGTGCCCGTCGCGGCCGCCTCGACGCGCCACCCGAGGTCGTCGGGGCTGCCGAACGACGCCCCGAGGCCGACGGTCGCCGTCGCCCCGGCACCCGCGACCGCCTGGACGGCCTCGGACGTGGTGCGCGGGTCGCCGCCGGGGGCGTCGACGACCGTCGCGCCCGACGCGCGGGCCGTCGCGGCCGCCGGTCGGGCCGCGGCCCCGGCGTCGGGGTCCGTCAGCGCGAGGACGCCGGTCGACGTCTGGGCGTCGCCCGACGCCGGGAGGTCCCGGACCGCGAGGTCGGCGGCGCCCGCCAGCGACTCCTCGTCGACGGCGCCGTCGGGCGCGACGGCCGCCGGGTCGACGTGCACCGTGGACACGTCGTCGAGGCCGGGGACGCTCGTCCCCTCCGGCGCGACGACGACCGCCTCGGCGGCGCCGAGGCGTGCCAGCTCCTCGGCGAGCGCCGCGTCGTCCCTCGCGACCAGGACGGGCGCGACGACCCGCTCGGCGAGCGCCGCGGCGACGCCGACCGCGGTCGCGTCCTCGACGGCGTCGTCCGGCACGACGACCGCGACCGGCGCGGTCGCGAAGAACGTGCGGCTCGCCGCGAGCGCGAGCGCGGCGGGGTCTTCGTCGGCGAGGGTGAGGACGCCTTCGGGCGTCGCGGCGCGGGCGCCGTCGGCCTCGGCCTCGGCGCCTGCGGCGGGCCCCGTGCTGCTCGCGGCGGGGTCCGGGTCGCCGCCCGTGCACGCGGCGAGCGCGGTCGCCAGGGCCAGCGCCGCGGCGAGCGCGGCCGCACGACGGCGCGGGCCGCTCCGGCGCGCGCGGGAGCCGGGGCGGGGGGTCGGGGAGGGAGATCCGGACGGGTCGTCGTGGCGGGCGGCGGAGAGGGTCACGAAGGCCATCGATCGATGGTCCGTCAGCGGTCGCCCGCCTCGCGACCGCAGGAAGGCTTTTCCCCGGTGACGTCCACCACCCCGCGGGCGTCGCCCGCCCGCGTCACCAGTCGACCTGCTCCGAGGGGTGGAAGGGGGTGCCCGAGCGGCGCCACGCGTGCGCCTCGCGGGCGACGCGTCGGCGGTAGTCGTCCCAGTCCTTGCGGTCGGGGGCTGTCCAGGCGACCTCCGCGACGGCGCTCAGGCGCGGCAGGAGCATCGTGAACAGCGCGTCGAGCGTGGGGATGCGCTCCGTCCAGACCGCGGCCTCCACGCCCTCGATCGAGTCGGCAGGGAGCCCGGGGACCACCTGCTCGGGCTCCCAGTCGTACGCGTCGCGGACCTCGACGAGCCCCGCCCACTCCTGCCCGAGCGGGAAGTCGGCCGTGTACTTCATGTCGAGGTAGACGCGGTTCGCGGGCGACATGATGACGCGCGCTCCCGCCCTGGCCGCGTCGACGAGGTACGTGAGGTCCATGGGGTGGGTGTCCCAGTACTGCACGAGGGTGCCCGGGCGCAGGGGCGCCTTCGCCGCCTCCTGCCACGCGACCGGCTTCTTGCCCGCCTCGAGGATCAGCCGCTCGCACAGCTCGACGAAGCGCGCGTACTCGGCGGGCTCCATCTTCAGCACCTCGTCTCCGCCGAGGTGCACGTGCTCGCCGTCGGTCGCGTGGGCGAGGTCGGTGAAGACGTCGCGCAGGAAGGGCTCGGTGGCCGGGAGGTCGAACGTCAGGCGCGAGAAGCCCACCTCGATGCCGTGGTAGGCGTCCGTGGGGACGCCGTCGGGCATGAGGTCGCCGTACACGTGGGTCGCCGCGTTGATGTGGCCCGGCACGTCGATCTCCGGCACGACGCGCACGAAGCGCTCGGCCGCGTGGTCCTGCAGGGCGCGGAAGTCGGCGAGGGACAGGTGGCCGCCCGTCCCGCCGGACGTGTCGCCGCCCGAGGAGAGCTTGGCGAGCTCGGGCCGCGACGGCGACTCGATGCGCCAGCCCTGGTCGTCGGTGAGGTGCAGGTGCAGCACGTTGAGCTTGTACGCCGCCGCGACGTCGACCACGGCCCGCAGCGCGTCGAGCCCGAAGAACGTGCGCGCCACGTCCACGGAGAGACCGCGCCAGGGGTAGCGCGGCGCGTCGTGCACGACGACGTGCGGCACTCGCGCGAGCGCCCCGTCACCCGGCGCGACGACGAGCTGGCGCAGCGTCTGCACCGCGTGGAGCAGCCCGGCCGGCTCGGGCGCCGTGGCGATGACGCCGGCCGCGTCGACGACGAGGCTGTAGCGCTCGGGGCTCGTGGAGCCCTCCGGCCCGGCCGCCTCGTCGACGCGCAGGACGAGCGCCGTGCGCTCCCCGTCCGCGGCGGGCACCGCGACGGCGGCGGGGTCGTCGTGCGTCGCGGTGACGCCGTCGAGGCCGGAGAGGAGCTTCGCGGCGAGGTCGGCGAGCCAGGGGGCGGCGCCGTCGAGACCGACCGCGTGGACCTCCAGGGCGGGGACGGGGACGTGTCCCTCGCCGGGCTCGACGTGCAGGGGCTGGGGGATGATCGAGACCATCAGGTACCTCGTCGTCTGGGTCTGGTCGAATCGATTCGGCTTTTGCGAGCGACACACCCTAACCCGCTCGCGCGGGACCGGCCAAGTGCCCAGAGGAGCGGATCGTCAGCGCGACGCCGCCACGTAGCGCGGGCTCGGGTCGAGCGACAGCACGCCCTCGACGTCCCCCGCCGGGTCCGCCGAACCCGTGGTCCAGCCTCCCACCACGCCCGCCGGGACGTCGTCGAGCAGCGTGCCCCACTCGCGCGCGCGGGCGCCGAACCTGGCCTGCGCCGTCGACTGCAGCACGACGGCCGCCTCGCCCGCACCCACGTCGAGCGCGGCGGCGTCGAGCACCGCCTCGGCGTCGGGCCGCTGCACGACGACGAGCTTCTGCGGCAGGCCCTGCGTGCGCACGACCTCGCCGACGGCGCCGATCGCGGCGCTGAGCTCCGCCGCGCCCACTGTGCCGGCCCGCGACTCCTCGCCCGCGCGACGGGCGTCGACCGCGAGCGCGACGCCCACGGTCGGGCGGGCGAGCAGGTCCGCGTACTCGGCGACCTGCTCGTCGAAGCTCGCGCGCCCGGGCTCGAGGCGCAGCACCACGAGCACCCCCGCGGCCGCCGCGGTGTCGACGAGCGGGACGAGCTCCTCGGCGGGGATCTCGGTCGAGTAGTCGCGGTCCGCGCCCGGGTTGGACGACGCTCGCGTCGCCGGCACCTCGAGCACCGGGACCACCACGTCGTCCGGGGCAGCCTCGGCGTACGCCGCCGCCGCCTCCTGCGCACGCTCGACGGCCTCCGTCGCCGAGCGCTCCCCCACCGCCACGAGGCCCGACGTCACGGCGTCGGCCCCCACCGCGACGTACCGGACGCCGTCAGCCAGGACGAGCTGCGAACCGCTGGGGAGCAGGTCACCCGCCTCGGCCGACCGCAGCCGCCACGTGAGGTCGTCGGCCGTGCCGAAGCTCGCGCCGATGCCCACGACGGCGAGCGCCTTCGCCGCCGAGATCGCGTCGACGACCTCGGCGGACGCCCGCGGGTCGCCCTGCGGCACCTCGAGCGGCACGGCGCCCGCGGCGCGCGCGGTCGCGATGGCGGCGGACTGCGGTCCGCCCGGCACCGCGAGGCTGCCCGGCTCCGTGAGGGCCAGGACCTCGGTCAGCGTCTCCGGCTCGCCCCGATCGGGCAGCGCGGCGCGGACCTCGTCCAGGTCGCGCTCGTCGAGCGTCCCGTCGGGAAGGAGCGCCCCGACCTCCAGCAGGACGCGCTCGACGCCGTCGACGTCGCCCAGGGTCGCGCGCGCGGGCTCCTCGCCCACGCCCTCCTGGCCGGGGGGCGCCTCCGGCTCGCCCACCTCGACGACGGCGACCGCGCCGAGCCGGCGCAGCTCCGTGCGCAGCCCGCCGTCCGAGATGGCGCCACCCACGAGCAGCACGGGCGCGGCCAGCTCGACGGCGGCCGCGGCCGCGGTCGCGCGCGCGGCCTCGTCGTCCGCCGCGGCGAGCACGACGACCGGCGCGTTGGTGAAGAACGCCTGGCTGCTCGTCAGCGCGAGCTCCGCCGGCTCGGTCGAGCCGAGCACGAGCACCCCGTCGCTCGGCTCGGCGGCGCGGGCGACGAGCCCGGTCTCGCCCGCGGACGGCCCGTCGGCCTCCGCCGTCTCCGCGGCGCAGCCGCCCAGCGCCACGACGGCACCGAGCGAGAGGACGACGGGGAGGGCGACAGGGACGAATCGGACCTTCCGAGTGTTCACGCCCCCATCATCGCGCACCTGGCGCGGCTCGCCGACCGAGGGATGTGAGGGACTCGTGACGGTCGGACCGACCCGCCGCGGGGTCGCGTGACCCCCACCACCCGCGCCGCCCGCCGAGCGCGCCGCGGAACCACAGGGCGGGCGGCGCCCCCGACCGGCATACTGGACGGGCCCTGACCGAACGCCGAGGAGATCGCATGTCGACCCCCGACCAGCCCGACCAGAACCCGCAGCAGCCCGGCGGGACGCCGTCCGGCCCGCCCGCCTACGGGGCGCCGCAGCCCGGCGAGCCGCAGCAGCCGCCGCAGGCCCCGCAGTACGGCGCCCCTCAGGCCCCGCAGTACGGCGCACCGCAGGCGCCCCAGTACGGCGCACCGCAGGCGGGCGCCCCGTCGTACTCCGCCCCGGGCCAGGACCCGGGCAAGACGATGGGGATCGTCGGCCTCGTGCTGTCGTTCCTCGGCTGCCTCTCGATCGTCGGCCTG
This sequence comes from Cellulosimicrobium funkei, assembly GCF_900155925.1. Lineage (NCBI taxonomy): Bacteria > Bacillati > Actinomycetota > Actinomycetes > Micrococcales > Promicromonosporaceae > Cellulosimicrobium > Cellulosimicrobium funkei. The sequence goes on along the minus strand of NZ_FTMI01000007.1, from coordinate 141,237 downwards.
ATCCTCAGCATCGTGGCCTTCAACAAGTCCAAGAAGGCCGGCTACAAGAACGGCCTCGCGCTCGCCGGCATCATCGTCGGCGCGATCGTGCTCGTCCTGACGATCATCGGCTCGATCGTGTTCTTCAGCACCGTCGGCGCCGTGACGCAGGAGGTCCTCGACGCGTGCTCCGGCGTGCCCTCGGGCACGGTCGTCGAGGTGCGCGGCGAGCCCGTCACCTGCCCCTGACGTCGTCCTGCGACGCCGCTCCGCGAAGGCCCTCACCGTCTGGTGGGGGCCTTCGTCGTGCCCGAGGCGGCAGCGGGCCACCGGCTCGCCGTCGGCGGGCCTCCGCGGCGCGCCGCCTCACGCGCGCCGCACCCGGTCGCGTCGGTGGCGGCGGGCACGATGGCTCGGGTGGACGAGGAGACCGAGGACCCGACGGCCGCGCCGCAGCGCCGCGCCGCACCGACCGCGCATCCCGACGACGCCCGGCTCCCCCGGCGCCCGGTGGGGCTGCTGCCCCTGCCGCGGATCGCACGGCCGGACCTCGCCTCCCCCCACCTCACGCTCGTCACCCTGCAGTCCCGTGACGCCTACCGGACGCTGCTCCACGACGGCGTCCTGCGGGCACGCCCGGAGCACGGCGAACCCGGGTTCCGCGAGGCGTACACCTGGATGGGAGCCCGGATGCGGGACCGGCTGCCGACCGACGGCGACGGCATGCTGTGGGCGTGGGCGCGCGCCACCCGACGAGCGCTCCTCCAGCACGCGCGCCAGGCCAGGGGCGAGGTCCTCGTCGTCGCCCGGGTCGCCCGTGAGCGGGTGCTGCTGTCCGACTACCTCGACTGGCACCAGGTCCTCAACCGCAGCCTCAACGTCGTCCCGCTCCCCGGAGAACGGGACGACGCCTGGGAACGGCGTTTCGAGACCGTATACGAGGCGTGGGCGAGCGAGGCCGACGCGTATCGCGACGTGGCGTGGGACGCCTGGCCCCGGGAGCTGCGCGCGACGACCGAGACCAGCTGGGACGCGATCTTCGACCTGGACGCCGTACCGACCACGCGTCCGCTCCAGGCGACCGTGCACGAGCTGGCGGTCACCGACGTCGTCCGTGCCGTCCAGGTCTCGTGAGCCGTGCGGCGGAGCAGGCGGGACGCCCGACGGAGCTCTCCCACGACATGCAGAAGGCCGCCGGTCGGGACTCTCGTCCTGACCGACGGCCTTCAACCGGTGGAGCTAGGGGGATTCGAACCCCCGACCTTCTCATTGCGAACGAGACGCGCTACCAACTGCGCCATAGCCCCTCAAGCGAGGAACAGATTAGCACCCCGAGGGCGGGGTCTCGCAAACCGGCCGCCCTCAGGGGGTCTACTGCCCTGCCGCCCGACGTCGCGCCAGGATCTCGTTGAGGTCCAGGCCGAGCGTCTCCGTGGAGGGCTTGCGCTCGTCGCCCGCGGCCGGGGCCGGGGCGCCGGACCGGGCGTCGGCGGCCAGCACGGGCTCGACGCGGGCCGACACCGTGGGCGAGACGACGTCGTCGTCCGTGAGCGGGGCGGGCTCGCGGCGGGGCGCCGTGGGCTTCATGGTGTACGTCGGCGGGGGCACGGGCACGGGGTCCCACGCGCGACCCGTCGGGACACGCTCGGCCTCGACGGCCTCGACGACCGGGGTCGTCCCGCGAACGGTGGTCGGCTCGTCGGCCGCTGGGGCGGGCTCCTCGGACGCGGGGCCCTCGGTCGCGCCGGACGCGGTGGTCCGTTCGCGGGACGACGCAGCCGGTGCGCCCGCGTCGGCGGACGCCGCGGCGTTCGCACGGGCGAGGTCCTGCGGCGTGACGCGCGGGATCATCTGCGTGCTCACCTGCGAGCCGTGGACGGCGCGCCCCGTGACGCGCGGGCGCGCACCCCGGGGCGCGGGCGGCGCACCGAGGACGGCGCCGCGAGCCGCGCGGGCCGCGGCACGACGCTCGGCCAGCCACGCGGCGTCGGACCGCTGGGCGGCGAGCACCGCACGACGGCCGAGCACGAGCACGAGCCCGAGGAACGCCGTCGGGACCACGCCCGCCCACCACGGGACGAGCCCGAGCGCGACGACGACCCACACCCCGACGGTCGCGAGGAGCAGCACGACCGTGAGCGCGAGACGACGGCGCGCCGCGGCGGCGCGCCGCTCGAGGAGCTCGAGGCGGGACTGCTCGGAGGCCGGCTGACGGCGCGGCGGTGCCCCGCGCGAGGGTGACGCGCTGACGGTGCTCCCCATGGCGTGCGTTCCCTCCTCGTCGTGCGTCCGGTCCTCGGACCGGCTCTGCGTCCCGGCTGCCCCGAGCAGGGGGCGCCCTCCGGCTCCGGCGGGACCGGAGGCGATCGCCGCGACGGTCGTGACGCCGTCGAGCCGGGCGTCCCAGCGGTCGAACCCCCCGCCGCCCGGGCCGGCGACGGCCAGGACGCGCAGGGAGCCGGAGAAGCGGTCGTCCGTGCGCGCGTCCAGCAGCTGCTGCCGGTGACGCACCCGGTGCGGGACGTAGAAGCCGACCCACAGCAGGAACACCGCGAGCGCGACGATCCCCGAGGCCGATTCCACATCACGACCGTAGGCGAGGCCCGCGGTCACGCTCCGCACGCGCCCCGGCGTGTCGGGCGGCTCAGATGCTCTCGCGGCGTGTCGCCTGCCAGCGCGCGAGGAGGCCGTCCGGGACCTCCTCGCTCGTGACGGCGAACGTCCGGTGGTCGCGCCACTCCCCCTGGATGTGCAGGTAGCGCTCGCGGACCCCTTCGTCGCGCAGCCCCAGCTTCTCCACGACGCGCAGGCTCGGGCCGTTCTCCGGGCGGATGTTGATCTCGATCCGGTGCAGCCCGAGGATCGTGAAGCAGTAGTCCGTGGCCATCGCGACGGCGGTCGGGATGACGCCGCGGCCCGCGACGTGCTCGCTCACCCAGTAGCCGATGCTCGCGCCGCACAACGAGCCGTACGTGATGGACGACACGGTGAGCTGGCCGACGAGCTCGTCGTCCAGCTCGACGGCGAACGGCAGGGAGGACCCCGCGCGCGCCTGCGCCGAGAGGACCCGGACGTACTCCGCGAACGTGGGCGGCCCGCCCGGCGTGCCGGGACGCGGCGACGTGCCCTCCCACCGCTCCAGCCAGTCCGCGTTGCGCGCGCGCAGCCGCATCCAGGCGTTCGCGTCCCGGCGCCGCAGCGGACGCAGGACCACGGACCCGCCCAGGGTGTCGTCCCGCAGCGTCACGGGCCACGGCTTGGCGACGGTCCAGCCGCGCGCGATCTTGTGGGTCATGCGGCGGTGTACCGTCCTCGGCCTGTCGGTGGGCTTGGCGACGAGGACCGGCGGTGCGCCCGGCCCTCGGTGCACAGGGTGACACCACCGGGCGCCCGCGCGCCACCGACCGGTGACGCGGGCACCCGATGGTGTCCCCGTGCTCAGTCCCGCACTCGGACCCGTCCTCAGCCCAGCGTGACGACGACCTTCGCCTCCGTGCCCGCGGGCAGCGCCGGGATCGGGGTCGCCGGGTCGTGCTCGACGCCGTCGACCGTCACCGAGCGCACGCCCTTCGACACGTGGTCCGGGTTGCGGACCTCGATGTCGTAGACGGCGCCGCGCCACTCGCGACGCACCTCGAACCCGTCCCAGTCCTTCGGGATCGACGGGTCGACGACCAGGCCGTCGAGCGCGAGGCGGACGCCGAGCACGTACTTCGTCACGGCGGTGTACATCCAGCCGGCCGTGCCGGTGAGCCACGGGTTCTGCGCCTTGCCGAACCACTCGTGGTCGCGGCCGTAGAGGAACTGGACGTACGCGTACGGCTCCGCCCCGCGGACCTCGATGTTGTCGTTCTGGTGGTACGGCAGGATCGCGTCGTAGAACTGCACCGCCTCGTCGCCGCGGCCCAGCATCGCCTCGGCGATGATCGGCCACGCGTTCGGGTGGGAGAAGATCGCGGCGTTCTCCTTGATGCCCGGGTACACGCGCGTCACGAAGCCGACCGTGTCGTCGACCTTCGTGAACGCCGGCCAGTTGAGGTGGTTGCCGTACTCGGAACCAAGGAGCTCGCGCACCGCGTCCATCGACGCCTCGCCGCGCTCCTGGCTCGTGATGCCCGCGATGACGGGCCAGGCCTGGTGCTCGAGGAAGATCTTGCCCTCGTCGTTCTGCGCCGAGCCGATCTTCACGCCGTCGCGCGTGTAGCCGCGGATCCACCAGCGCCCGTCCCACAGCTGCGCGTCCGCGACCTTCGCGATGCGCTCGCGCTCCGCCGTGAACCGCACGACGTCCGCCTCGGCGCGCTCGTCGCCCGCTGCCGCGAGCGGCTCCGCGACCTCGAGGAACGCGCCGATCGCCCACGCGTGGAGGAACGTCACGAGCGACGTCTCGCCGCCGCCGAGGTTGAGGCAGTCGTTCCAGTCGGCGCGCAGGCCGAGCGCGACGCCGTTCTGGCCCACCTGCTCTGCGGAGAACTCGAGCGCGCGGACGAGGTGGTCGTAGACGGTCGCGGGCGTGCCCTCGGCGAACGGGATCTCCAGGTCGAGGAACGCGCGGTCGCCCGTCTCCTTGACGTACTCCACGACCGACGGCACGAGCCACAGGTGGTCGTCGGAGCACGTGTCCTCGAGGCCGTGGATGAGGTCCTTCGGGTCGACCGTCGGGACGATCGTCGGCGACGGGACGTCGGGCAGCTTCTCCGCGTCGGGATCGAACGCCTTGGGGTCGAACAGGTGCAGGCCGTAGCCGGCCTCCGTCTGGGCCCGCAGGAGCTCGACGATGCGCTGCCGCGTCTTCGTCGGGTTCGAGTGGATGACGCTCATGACGTCCTGCGCCGTGTCGCGGTAGCCGAGCCCGGCGCGCCCGCCCACCTCGACGAAGGACGCGAACCGCGACCACACGACGCACGTCTCCGCCTGGAGCAGCGTCCACGCGTTGATCATCGTGTTCATGCCCTCGTGGGGCGTGCGGATGCGCAGCTTGTCCTGCTTGGCGCGCCAGTAGTCGCGCAGGCGCTCGCGCTCGTGGTCGACGGCCGCGACGTCCGAGTACTTCGCCTGGATCGCGCGCCCGGCCGCGTCGCGCGAGCCGTAGCCGAGCATGAAGACGAGGCGCTTGGTCTCGCCCGGCGCGAGCGTCACCTTGTGCAGCAGCGCGCCGCAGTGGTTCTGCGTCGTCGCGCTCGCGTTCGAGCCCTCGCCCCGCTCGATCGCGACCGGGTTGCTCTCGGTGCGGTACGGGCCGATGAAGCTGTCGCGCAGCGAGTCGTACGACGACGGCGTCTCGCTCGACGCGAAGTAGTGGTACGTCCAGGGCTCGTAGTAGAAGTCGTACTCGATGATCCCGTCCTCGTACGAGGAGCCGGACGCGTAGAGCGACATCTGCAGGTTCTGGTTGTCGATCGTGATCGTGTGGAACGAGAACTCCACGTACGACCCGACGGTGAGCTCGCGCACCTCGTCTGTCGTGTTGGTGACGCGCACGTCCCACAGCTCGACGTCGTCGTCGAGCGGGATGAAGACCGTCTGCTCCGCGTCGATGCCCTTGTACTCGGAGCGGAAGGTCGTGTAGCTCAGGCCGTGGCGCGTGGTCCAGCGCCCCGCGCCGCCGGCCGGGTCGAGCTCCTCGTCCGGCCCGACGAACGGCTTGCCGACCGGCTGCCAGGACACCGACCAGTAGTCGCCGTCCGCGTCGTCGCGCAGGTAGACGTAGTGACCGGGGCGGTCGAACGGCACCCCGTTCTGGCGGAAGCGCGAGATGCGCCCGTACTGCGAGCTCTTGTAGTACGAGTACCCGCCGCCGTGGTGCGACAGGACCGTGCACATGTCCCGGGTGCCGAGGTAGTTCGTCCACGAGACGGGGACGTCGGGGCGCTCGACGACGTACTCGTCGTGCGCGGTGTCGAAGTGGCCGTAGCGCATCGTTGCTCTGGTTCCTGTCCTGGGGTGGGGCTGGGGGCTGGGTGCGGCGGGGTGCCGGGTGGGGGCGCGGGCGTCAGACGCCGGCGGTGACGAACCCCTGCAGCCACTCGAGGAGCTCGGCGGCCTTCTCGGGGGTGTCCGCCTCGACGAACATGCGCAGGACGGGCTCGGTCCCGGAGAACCGCAGGAGCGCCCAGTTGTCGTTCTCGAGGAGGATCTTGGTGCCGTCGAGGTGGGAGACCGAGACGACCGGGTACGGCCCGACGTGCGTGAGGGGCTGCGCCTCGAGCCGGCGCGGCACCTCGACGCGCATCTCCGGGGTGGCCGGCACGCCCGCCTCGAGCGTGTACAGGCGGCCGGTGATCTCGTAGAGCATCGCGCGCAGCTCGGAGATCCGCTTGCCCGTGCGCGCCAGCATCTCGGCCACGAGGGCGCACGCGAAGATGCCGTCCTTGCCGAGGATCCACCCGCGGATCGTCAGGCCACCCGACGACTCGCCGCCGAGCACGGCGCCGATCTCCGCCATGCCGGCGGTGACGTGCTTGAACCCGACCTTGACCTCGCGCGACTCCTCGCCGAAGTGCGCCGCGAGCCGGTCGAGCAGGTGCGTCGTCGCGAGGTTGCGCACCACGCCGCCCTTCTCCCCGCGGACCTCGTGCAGGTACCAATACAGGAGGAGGAGCAGGTCGTTCGTCGAGATGTACTCGCCCGTCTCGTCGACGATCCCGATGCGGTCCGAGTCTCCGTCCGTCGCCATGCCGAGGTCGTAGCGGCCGCCGCCCTGCTGGATCATCGTCACGAGCGTGCTGAGGCGCTGGAGGTCCGGTGCCGGCGCGACGCCGCCGAACAGCGGGTTGTGCGCCGCGTGGATGAACTCCGACCGCACGCGCATGTCGGACAGGATGGTGCCGAGAGTGAGCTGGCTCGTGCCGTACATCGGGTCCACGACGACCTGCAGGTCCGAGCCGCGCACGGCCTCGACGTCGATGATCCGCTCGATCGCGTCGACGTACGGGTCCGTGAGCGACCGGTCGACGACGACGCCCGTGCGGCGGGCCACGTCGATGTCGAGCGTGATGACGTCGTCGACCGACAGCGCGTTCGCCTCGTCCTGGTAGCGGTCCGTCTCGTCGTCCAGCGGGAGCGAGCCGTCCTGGCGGAACACCTTCATGCCGTTCCACTCGGGCGGGTTGTGGCTCGAGGTGACGATGACGCCGTAGGCCGCCCCGAGGTAGGGCGCGGCGAAGGTCACGAGCGGGGTCGGGACGTCGTCGGGCAGGAGGGTCACGGCGATGTTGTTGCCCGCGAAGACCTCGGCCGCGGCGATGGCCGACTCGCGCGAGAGGAAGCGGCGGTCGCCGCCGATCACGACGCCCTTCCCGTCCAGCCCGCGTCGGATCGTCTCGTTCGCGATGGCCTGGCACAGCCGGCGCACGTTGGCGAGCGTGTAGCCCTCGCCGATGACCGCGCGCCAGCCGCCGGTGCCGAACACGATCTTCGTGTCCGTGTTCTTCTTCGGCACGAACAGGCGCTTGAGGACGATGTCCGCCGCCTGGGCGAGCTCGTCCGGGGTGTTGATGCCGCGGACCTCGTCCACGTCGACGATGCGGTACGACGAGATGCGCTTGCCCGCCCCGATGACGCGGCGCGCGAGCTCGGTCAGCCGGTGCTCGCCGTCGGCCGCCATGCGCTCCAGCTCGCCGAACAGCAGGCGGGGCGCCGCGACGTACGCCCCCACGTTGATCTCGGTGCGCGGCTCGGGCGCGGCGTCCGCGACCTCTGACGACTCGAGGATCGCCGTGATCTCGCCCCCGGCGCGGACCACGCGCCCGTAGCCGTCCGGGTCGTCGACGACGGCGGAGAGCAGCGACAGGTCCGCGCCCGTGAGGGTGTGGCGCGTCAGCAGCCCGAGGAGCGACTCGGAGCGCAGCAGCGGCGTATCCGCGTAGGCGACGAGGACCGGCTCGTCGACGCCCGGCCCGAGCACCGACGCGATCGCCTCGCGCGCCGCGAGGACCGCGTCGCCCGTGCCGAGCGGCGACTCCTGCTCCACGTAGACGACGTCCTCGCCGAGCAGCTCGCGCACGGTCGGGTCGTCGGGCGACACGACCACGACGATGCGGCCCGCGTCGACGACGCGGCGGACGTTCGCGACCGCCAGCTCGACGACCGTCGCGCCGCCCAAGGGCCGCGACAGGAGCTCGCGCGACGCGTCGTCGTGGCCCGCGGCCAGCACGACGGCGGCACGACCGGTCCTCGGGTGGGCGCCCCCTCGTGGGGCGGTCTCGGTGGGGTTCGCGGTCGTCGCGGTCATGGCGTCCTCACTGTCGGCACCTCTGTCGGACGGCGACCCATTTGTCAGGAGTCCGAACTACTGGCTCCCTCCGATCATAGGCACCACGGACGCGTCCGCGGAACCCGCTCCGGGACTCCGGGGCCGAAGGTCACCCGCGCGGCGTCGGCGCGGACGCGCGCGCCGGGTGACAATAGGGACATGAGTGGCCCGGTCCAGCCATACCCCCTGCACGGAAGCATCGAAGCCGAGGACGCGAAGGAGATCCTCCGCAAGGCCATCCGCACGCATCGCCAGGCGCGGTCCGAGCGGCTCCGCAAGGAAGCGGACGCCGCCATCGCCGACGTCGTCGAGACCATCCCCGAGGTCGCCGCCGCCACGTGCGTCGCGACCTACGCCGCGCGCCCCGGCGAGCCCGGCACGTCGGCGATGCTCGAGCGCCTCGCCGCGCGCGGCGTCCGCCTGCTGCTCCCCGTGCTCGGCGCGGGGCTCCAGCGGGACTGGGCCGTCTACGACGGCCCCGCCGACCTGCAGGTCCGCGCGCCCGGGCGGCCGCCCGAGCCCGGCACCCCGACCCTGGGTCCGGAGGCGATCGCCGAGGCCGACGTCGTCGTCGCGCCCGCGCTCGCCGTCGACTCACGCGGCGTCCGGCTCGGCCAGGGCGGCGGGTGGTACGACCGCGCGCTCGAGCACGTGCGTCCCGGCACCAAGGTCGTGGCCGTCGTGTTCCCGGAGGAGGTCTACGACGCGAGCGACCGACCGCTGCCGGTCGAGCCGCACGACCGCACGGTCGACGCCGTCGCGACGCCCCTCGGCTGGCGCTGGCTGCCGTAGCAGGCTGCGCCGTCCGCCACCGCGCCGTCCGCCACCGCGCCCGCGCACGGGGCGGACGCGCCTGCGGCTCCGCTACGGCACGAGGGTGAGCTCGTCCTTGCTCGCCTCGGCGACCGCCTCCGTGGAGAACGGCCACGCGTACGTCTCGCCGCGGGCCCAGGTCTTCAGCTGGTCCGCGTAGTGCTTCGACGCCGGGTGCCCCGAGGTGCCCGTGACGGTCACCCACGTCGAGCGGTCGAGGTCTCCGAGGTCGACGACCATGCGCATCGACGGCCCGGCCGTCACGTCGAACGACCCGGACGCGGCGTCCCACGCGGTCGCGTTGACGATCGACGAGCCACCGGGCATGCCGACCGGGGTGGGGTTGACGAAGTCGCGCACCGGCCCCGGGATCGACTCGCCGCCCAGCACGGGGTGCTCGAGAGCGAGCACGTGGATCTTGCCCCACGCCCAGTCCGACGGCTGCTTGCTCTGCTCGACGGTGAGGTCGAGGCGCGCGGAGACGAGCGCCTGCGTGAGCACCTCGTCGCGCGTCTCGACCACGCTGACCGTCTGGCGGTCGTCCCAGAACGGGTCGGTCGGGTTCTCCAGGAGGTTCTGCACGACGGCGAGCCAGCGGCTGCCGCCACCCGGACGCGCCGACTCGGGCAGGTCGTCCCAGAAGGTGAGCTGGAGCAGGTTCCGCCACACGGCCGCGAAGTACGCCGCCGCGGCGGAGTCGGTGTCGGTCCGGTAGTCCCAGTCCGCGAGGAGCTGCTGGCCCTCGGCCGCGAAGTCGTCGTCGATCTCCTGCTCGAGCAGGGGCTGCACGAGCACCTCGGCGTACGGGCTGCGGTCGTCGACCTGGACCTCGTTCATCGTGTCGACGTCCACGGTGCGCCCGGCCGAGATCTCGGCCTCCAGGAGCTCGCGGATGCGCTGCGAGCGGTAGCCGTAGTCCCAGTCGGTCGTGAGGAACGGCGCGACGCCGTCCGGCAGCACGGCCTGGTTGGCGGCGACGATGAAGCCCTCGGCCGGGTCCACGACGCGCGGCATCTGCTCGCTGGGGACGTAGCCCTGCCAGTCGTAGCGCTCGTCGGACCCGTCGCGCGGCCACGTGCCGTCGGAGGGCACCTCGGCGTCGGGGACCGCCTGGCGGACGGGGATCTTCCCGGGCGCCTGGTAGCCGATGTGGCCGTCGGCAGTCGCGAAGACGATGTTCTGGGCTGGCACCTCGAAGAGCGCGGCGGCCGCCTGCATGTCCTCGGCGTCCTGCGCGAGGTTGAACGCGAAGACGGCGTCGGCGGTGCGGCCCGGCTCGAGCGCGGTCCACTGGAGCGCGACGGCGTACTCCCCCAGCCGCGTGTCCAGCGCGGGCGTGTCGACGGCCGCGTCCGTCGCCGGGATCGCCTCGGAGACGATCGGCCCGTGGAGCGTCGAGCGGACCTCGATCTCGATGTCGTCGCCCCCGGCGACGCGCAGCGTCTCGGTGCGGGTCTCCAGCGGGACCCACTCGTCGCCGCGCAGGTAGGTGTCGTCGCGCACGCGCTCGACGAAGAAGTCGGTGACGTCGGCGCCCATGTTCGTCAGGCCCCAGGCGAGCTGGGCGTTGTGCCCGATGACCACGCCGGGGAAGCCGGCGAACGAGAAGCCCGCGACGTCGAACCCGCACGCCGGGGAGACCTCGTTGCAGTGGAGCCCCACCTGCGCCCAGATGCCGGGCGCCCCGAGGGCGAGGTGCGGGTCGTTCGCGAGGATCGGCTTGCCCGACGCCGTGTGCTCGCCGGAGACGACCCACGAGTTCGAGCCGGTGCCCTCGCCGCGCCCGATGAGCACGGGGACGGCGCCGAGCGCGCGGTCCGCTGCCTGGAGCGCGGCCTGGAGGTGGTCCGAGCCGTACTCGGCGCGGGCCTGCGGGCCCAGCTCGAGCGCGACCTCCTGCGGGTTCTCGAGCTCGCCGGGGTCGAGGATCGGCGCGTTGAGCCCGGACGGGTAGGCGGGGAACAGCTCCGCGACGCGCGCCGTGTCCTGGAGCGTGCCGTAGGCCAGCGCGCGGTCGAGCTCGTCGTCGTAGTTGCCGCGCAGGTCCCAGGCCATCGCCTTGAGCCACGCGAGCGAGTCGACCGGGTCCCAGGGCTCGGGCTCGGCGACGTCGACCTGCAGCCCGAGCACCGTGTACTCGAGCGCGATCTCCGACGGGCTGCGGTCCTCCAGGTAGGCGTTGACGCCCTCCGCGTACGCCTGGAGGTACGCCTTGGTCTCGGGAGAGACGACGTCCCACTCCTCCTCCGCGACCTGGCGCCAGCCGAACGTGCGCGTCACGGTGTCGGCGGCGATCGCGTCCGGGTTGTCGCCGACGAGCTCGGCGAGCCGCCCCGACGTGACGTGCCGGCGGTAGTCCATCTCGAAGAAGCGGTCCTGCGCCTGGACGTAGCCCTGGGCGCGGAAGAGGTCCTCGGGGGTGTCGGCGTAGATCTGCGGCACGCCCTGGGCGTCGCGCAGCACGGTCACCTCGCTGCCGAGGCCGGGCACGGAGATCTCGCCGGACGCCTGCGGGAGCGGGCGCCGGACGGTGACCACGACGAACGCGGCACCCGCGACGAGCGCGACGACGAGAAGCGCCGCCACGCCGATCAGGACGCGCCGGCGCACGGACCGGCGACGGCGCCGCGGCGCGGCCGCGGCCTCGCCCGGGGTCGCGGGGTCGGCACCGGTGGCGGGGTCACCGGCGGGGGCCTCGGCGGGTTCGTGCGCAGACACGGATGCGAGACTACCCCGGCCCTGCCCGGGCGCCGGTCCGCGTATGATTAGCACTCGGAAGTTTCGAGTGCCAGGCGGTGTTGACACCGTCGACCAGGCCGAGACCGTCCCGATCCCGACCCGCCGGTGGCCGCCTCGACGGCCGTCTCGTGAACGAGGAGAACCCGTGCCCACCTACGCCTACAGCTGCACCGCCTGCGGTCACGCCTTCGACATCCACCAGTCGTTCAGCGACGACGCCCTCACGGTGTGCCCCGAGTGCTCGGGCCGCCTGCGCAAGGTGTTCTCCTCCGTGGGCGTGACGTTCAAGGGCTCCGGCTTCTACCGCACGGACTCGCGGTCCGGCGGGAAGACGTCGACGGCGCCCGCCGCCTCGGCGTCCAGCGCGTCGTCGTCCTCGTCGTCGTCGTCGGGGTCGCCCTCGTCGTCGGGCGGCACGGGCTCGGGCGGCGCGTCGAGCAGCTCTGCCGCGTCGTCCTGACCTGACGCGGCGCCGCCGGGTCGCTCGCCCCTGACGCGCCCGGGCTCCGGCGTCGGCGCCGCACCGGTGCGCGGCCGACCACAGCGGGCCGGTCGGCTCACGGTGGGCGGACCGCGCGCCGCGTCGTCCACAGACCGCCGCGCACCGCGGCCACCGGCTCGCCGCGCGCGGCTACGGTCGCGCCATGCCTCGCTCCTCCCGCCCGCCCGGCCCGTCAGCCCACCCCGGCCGCGCCGCCGTCCGGCGGCGGCTGCTGCACGGCCTGTGGTGGCGGTCCCGGTTCGTGGTCGCGGCGCTGTGCTGCGGGCTCGCGGCGTCGGTCGTCGTCGGTGCGCTGCGGCCCCCGCCCCCGCCGACGGCTCCCGCCGTCGTGACGGCCCGCGCCGTGCCGCCCGGCACCACGCTCGCGGCACCCGACGTGCGGGTGGACCACGTCCCGGCCTCCCTCCTGCCCGCCGGGGCGCCGACTCGGCCCGACGACGTCGTCGGGCGCCGCGCGACCGTCGCCCTTCCGGAGGGCACCCTCCTCCAGGACGGCCTCGTCGCCGGAGGAGAGCTCGCCGCCGGTGCGCCCGCCGGGACCGTGGTCGCGCCCGTCCGGCTCGACCCGGGCGTCGCCGCGCTCCTCGGGCCGGGCGACCGCGTCGACCTGCTGGCCGCGGGCGACCCCGCCGTCGCCCCGGGGCCCACGGACTCCGAACAGACGGAGGCCGCTCCCCCGGTCGACCCGTACCTGGCCCGCGCCGCGGTCGTCGTGCCGGCGCCCGAGCCCGACGACGGCGGCGGCCTGCTCGGCACCGGTGGGTCGGGCTCCGACGTCGTGACGCTCGTCGCGGTACGCCCCGAGGAGGCCGTCCGGCTGGCGGCGCGGACCGGGCACGCCCCCGTCACAGCTGTCCTGGTCCCCTGACGACTCCGTGAGACCGCCGACCCGCCGGGCGAAGCCGTTGCCGCTCGCCGCGCCCGTTGGCAGGATCGCGCGTGCATGTCGTGGCGCCGCCGCCACGCGTGCCCGTCGACAGGAGAGGGAAGCAGCACATGAAGGGCGTGTTCCAAGGGTTCAAGGAGTTCGTGCTCCGTGGCAACGCGATCGACCTGGCGGTCGGTGTCGTCATCGGGGCCGCGTTCTCCGGGGTCGTCACGGCGATCGTCGAGGACTTCATCAACCCCCTCATCGGGGCGATCTTCGGCAAGCCCGACCTCACCGGCCTGTGGGACATCACGCTGCGCGCGGGAGACGCGGCGAAGGACATCCCGCCCTCCGTCATCTCCGTCGGCGGGGTCCTCAACGCGATCCTCCAGTTCCTCATCATCGCCGTCGCCCTCTACTTCGTCATCGTCCTGCCGATGAACAAGCTGGCGGAGCGACGCAAGAAGGACGAGGAGCCCGAGCCCGAGGCACCGGCCGAGGACGTGCGCGTGCTCCAGGAGATCCGCGACCTCCTCGCCGCCCAGGCCGGGAGCGGCCCCGCCGCGGCGCCCGGCGGGACGCCGCCCGGCGGGACGACGCCCCCGCAGCACCTCTGACGCCGCTCAGCCGGTCGCCGGGCGAGCCGTCAGTGGCGCCCGTAGTGGGGCGGCACGTCGCCCAGCAGGCGGTCGTCGTTCTCGCCCGGAGCGCCGCGGCGGGGGGCTGACTCGTCGCCCCAGCCCTCGGCCCGCTCGTCGGCGCTCGTGCCGGGCACCACCGTGCTCTCGGTCCCCCGCCGCACGGCCCGCCGCGGACGCCGACGGCGCCCGGGCTCGGGCTCGGGCTCAGGCTCGGGCTCGGGCTCGGGCTCGGGCTCAGGCTCAGGCTCAGGCTCAGGCTCAGGCTCAGGCTCGGGACGGTCGCGCGCGTCGTCGGGCAGGTGCCGCGGGTCGGGGCTCGGGTCGGCGGTCGTGCTCACGCGTCCCATGGTCCCACCGGCGGGCTACAGGTCCTCGTCGCCGTGCTGCTCGTCGTCGTCGATCACCGGCACGACGACGATCCGGTCGCCGCCGCCCGTCTGCGCGACGCCGCCCGTCTCCGGGAGCCGCGCGTCGCGCACGGCCTGCACGACCCGCCGGATGCGCTCGGCCTCCTTGGCGGGGTCGAGGAACGCGGCGGCGGACCAGACCTGCGCGACCGTCCAGCCGATGCGCTCGAGCCGCTCGGCGACCTGCCGGTCGCGCACGCGGACGCTGCGCTCGGCGACGTAGGCCGCGTCGTCGGTGAGCACGGCGACGAGGAGCTCGCCGGGCAGGTCCGGGTGGCCGACGACGAGCGGGATGCGGTCGCCGTCGCCGATGCCGTAGTCGGTCTCGACGACGAGCCCCGCGCGCCAGAGCCGCTCGGCGAGGTCCAGGACGAGCCGGTCGGGGCTGCCGCCGAGGTCGACGCCGTTGCCCAGCGTGACCTGGTCGGCGGCGCCGCTGCGCTGCTCGGCCAGGTCGAGCACCTCGGCGAGCAGCCGGGCGCCCGCGCCGCGCAGGCGCTCGGGGTCGAGGTCGCCCGCCGTGAAGCACGAGACGACGTGGAGACGCCGGCGCGTCGCCCCGACGGCGTCGAGCAGCATGGCCTCGGCGCCCGGGGTGTTGAGGATGCCGAACCGGTGCAGCACGCGGCCGTGCGGCGTCTTCCCGAAGCCGACGGACAGCACGATCGTGTCGCGCACGAGCCCGGCGACGCCGGAGACGTCCGCGACGACGACCGGTTCCGCGCGGGCGCCGGAGAAGAACCCGGCGAGCGCCGGGTTCTGCCGGACCTCGACGAGGAGCGCGTCGCGGATGCGGTCGGCGTGCAGGGGCGTGACGGTGACGATCGCGAGGGACTCGTCCGGCCGGGTGAGCGCGTGCTCGATCGCGACCTCGACGACGCGGTCGACCTCGGCCTGCGTGCTCTCGACCGCGCCGGACGCCGTGTCGGGCATCCCGGCGCCGTCGACGACGTCGAGCTGGACGAGGACCTCCGCGCGCGGCAGCGGCGACGGGCGCAGGACGCCCGCGTAGCCGTGCTCGGCGAGGAACGTGGTGACGAACGGGTCGCGTCGCGAGCCGTCGGCGAGCAGCGCGACCGTCGGCAGGAGCTCGGCGAGCTCGCGCACGGTGTCCGTGGACGCCGCCCGCGGGTCGCCGACGGCGACGACCTGACGCCCGCGCGCGAGCGCCGACAGCACGAGCTCGACGGGCGTGTGCTCGATGGCGTCGAGCACCACGAGGTCGACGGTGCGGGTCGCCGGCACGAGGTGCGGGACGAGCGTCGGGGTGGCGACGAGCACGGGGCGCAGCCGGCGCAGCACGGCGGGGTGCTGCTCCGCCGTCTCGCGCAGGCTCACGAGCCGCCCCTCGAGCAGCTCGGTGAAGAGGGCCTCCGCCTCGTCGCGGTGCTCACGCATCGCGGTCCCGAGGTGGTCGCGGACCGCCGCCCGGACGGGCGCCGCGAGGGACGCGACGTGCGCGCGGTCGAGCTCGCGGAACCGGCGCGCGAGCGCGTCGAGGCCCGCGCCGTCCTGCCCGGCGAGCGCCTGGTCCTGCGCGAGGATCTGCTCGAACACCGAGCTCCACCAGGCGAGCTCCAGCTCGGGGCCCACCTCGTCGGGCTCGACGCGGCGTGCCGCGAGGTCGGTGAGGAGCTCGCCGAGGCCGAGATCGGTGAGCCGGTGCTGGATCGCGGTCCGCGCCGGGAGCGCGTCGAGCGCGGCGGCGTCCTCGGCGAGCGCGTCGAGGCGGGCGGCGAGCGCGTCGAGCGGCGTGTCGAGCAGCCCGCCGCCCGCGGGCGTGCCCGCGAGCACCGGCTCGAGCTCCTCGGCGTCGATGCGGACGGCCTCGTGCGTGTCCTCGATGGCCGACAGCCCCTCCGGCAGCACGGGCCAGCCGCCACGGGGGCACTGCTCCTGCCAGACGGCGCGCTGCGCCTGGACCTCGACGAGCGCGGCGTGCAGGTCGGGCACGCGGACACCCGGCCGCACCATGTCGCGCGCCTGACGGCGCAGCCGGCGACGCGCGAACCAGCCCATCTCGATCCCGTGCTGCTCGCGCCACTGCTTCGTCGCGGTCGCCTCCACCATGTCCTGCGCGGTGCGCTCGAAGATGAGCGGCTGGAACACGTCGAGCGTGCCCCGCATCCCGCCGAGCATGGTGAGCTGGTCGCCCCACTGGCGGAGCGTCGTCGCGGTCGTGAGCCCGGTGCGCTCCGCGACCTGCTCGACCTGCGCGCGCAGCTGCGGGAGCGTGTGGGCACGCAGCCGCTCCACGCGCACGAGGGCGTCGTGCGCCTCCTGCGGCGTGGTGAGCGCCGCGCCGTACCAGGGGGTCGACGTCGCGCGCGCCGTGAAGGCGCCGAGCATCGCGGCCTCGCGCAGCTCTGCGGCGACCCGCTCGCGCTGCGGCCCGACGGCGAGCACGACCTCGGTCGTGAGCCGCACCCGCGTGTCCGGCGCCGGGCGCTCGGCGGTGAGCCGCGCGAGAGCCTGGAGCGCGTCGTACGCCGACACGCCCCACGGGTCGCGCACGAGGTGCAGCGCCTCGATGTACCCCGCGAGCCGGGCGCGCGCGCCGAGCAGGGCGTCGCGTGTGCGCACGAGGTCGTCGTCCTCGACCGGCTCCGGCTCGGTCGCCATCGCGGCGAGCAACCGGTGGGAGGCGGTCTCGCGCCACGTCGGCTCGGGGGCCACGTCGAGCGCGAGCCCGTCGAGGCCCAGCGCGTCGAGACGGGCCAGGAGCGCGTCGGCGGCGCGGCGGTGGCCGGGCACGTAGAGGACGTGGCGTCCCGACGCCGCGGCCTCGGCGACGACGGCGGCGAGCGTGCCCGCGACGTCGGACCCGGTGGGGGCGTCGACGAACAGGTGCGAGCCGGTCGCGAGGACGTCGACGACGTGCCGCTGGGACGGGTCGAGGTCGCCCGCGCCGCGCTCGAGCACGGGGTCGGCGTCGCCGACGCGCGGTGCGGGAAGGTCGGCCCGCAGCGCGGCGGCGGACCGCTCGTCCCCGGCGAGCGCCGCGACGACCTCGTGCCGCTCGAGCGCGGGCGCGAGCTCGTCGAGGTCGTCGACCAGCACCTGGCCCGGGTGCACGAACGTCCCGACGAGCACCCGGTGGGTGAGGTCGAAGTCGTCGAGGACCGCCTGCCCGAGGGCCGCGATCCGCCGGGTCGCGTCGCCCGGGTCGAAGCCCGCGCCGGTGAACGTGGACCGTGCCAGCGTCACGGGGTCGAGCAGGGCGCCGTGCGCCCGGAGGGTGCGCGCGAGGAGCGGGTTGATCTCGGCGGTGGGCTCGAGCGTGAGCTCGTAGTCCGTCTCGCCGTCGCCCCGGGGCGTGACGGTGAGCGGGCGCAGCAGGACGGGAGCGCGCACCGTCCGGGGCGCGGGCTCCTCCTCGGGGCCTGGCACGCCGTCGGAGGGGTCGCCGGGGCGCACGAGCGGCGCGTCCGCGGCGTCGGGGGCCGTCACCGTGGGCTCGACGTCCGCCGGGCCGCTCGCGTCGCCGTCGGCCGGCACCACCGTGGGCGCGCGGCCGGCGACGCGGGCGAGCGCCGCGACGTCGTCCTCGGCGAGGGGCGCCGTCGGGCTTTGGGTCCAGGTCGCCACGCCGATCGCGAGGTACGTCGGGGCGACGCCGTAGCGCTGCGCGTGCTCGGCGGCCCGGACGACGACGGCGCGCGCCCGCCGGCGGGCGGCGGGCAGGGAGCCCCCCTCCCGGAAGAGGTTGGACAACCGGGTCGGCCGCCCCGCGAAGAGCTGGGCGATGCCGGACGGGTGCGCGGCGGTGAGGTCGACGACGGCGTCGCCGAGGAGGGAGACGTCGGCGAGCGACGAGCCTCCGGCGAGCTCGACGAGCCCGGCGCGCCAGCGGGCGACCGCCTCCTCGACGAGGTCGGACGTCGTCGGCTCGGGCACGAGCACGGGGCGCGACGACGTCACGTCGCCGGCCTCGGCGTCGGGCTGGTCGGTCCCGCCGGGAGGGGTGGAGGGCAGCCGAGCAGGATCGGCCACGCTCCGGGCGGCTGAGCTGGTGCGGGCTGCGGCATTCACCCTCTGACGCTAACCGTCCGCCCCGTGCCGCTCGACGCGGCGCGCCGGGGAGGACGCGACCCGCTGCGCCGCACGGCGCCGGGCGACGACCGCACCCGGGCGCGGGTTGCAGCGAGAACGACGAACGGCCCCGGATCACGAGAATTCGCGTTCCGAGGCCGTCGTTTTCGAGCAATTCCGAGATGTTCTCCCGGAGAAGTGTGAAACAGCGCGCACCGCGCAGGGGGCAGGCGATGCGCGCTGTCGAGAACTATCTTGCACGGCGCGCAGCCCAGGCGTCAACACGGCCCGGGCGCTGGACGCACGACCACCCGGCGAGCCGCACAAACGCCTGAGAACGACCTGGACGGGCGTCCACGAGGAGGCGCGGCATTCCGCGGATCCCGGGCCACCGGGCCGCCGTCTCGGCGTGTGGTGCGTATCACATCACGCCCTGCCGGGCGGCCACCGCACGGTCACGACGACCCTCGGCAGGATACGGCCCTCCCCCGCCGTCCGGCGCGCAGGAGCGCCCTGCGACGCGGCGGGTGCGGCGTCCGGCGCCCTGACCGGCGGCGTCACAGGATCTTCCCGGTTCCTCTGAGGGCCGGGCACGGCCCCCGTGAGCGAGGTCCACACGGACGTCCTACCGTGGAAGGACGCCCGTGGCCCGACGCCGGTCCCTGGCGCGCGGCCGTCACGGCCGGTGGCGGCGGGCGGACCAGCCCGCCGACGACCGGAAACCAGCACCACGTGACCACGCCCTCCGAGAACCCCCGCCTCGACCGCGACGCCCCGCGCGTCCCGCGCGACGAGCCCGGCCCCGACGCCGGACACCCCGCGGGACGCACCACCGCGGAGCCGGCTCCCGAGAAGGAGCGTGAGGCCCCGGCCCGCCTCTCGCTCACCCAGGTCGTCGCGAGCGCGCTCGCCGCGGTGAGCACCACCGTGCTCCTGTCCTACTTCGGGACCGCCGGGACGATCATCGGCGCCGGCATCGCCAGCGCGCTGACCGTCGTCGCGAACTACGTCTACACACGCTCGATCCAGAAGACGCGCGAGCAGCTCGTGCCCGTCGTCGGCAAGGTCGTGCAGGCCACCGCGGGCACGGGCACCACGCGTACCCGCACCACCACGGCGGTCGCGTCGGTGCCCCGCGGGGCCGTCGAGCCCGACGCGCGGGCGGACACCGTCGAGACGGCGGTGGCCACCGCCGTCGGCTCGGCAGGGGCCGACGGCGAGGCGGCCGGGACGGCCGGGGCGGACGACTCCGAGGGTGGCCAGAACCGCTGGCTGCGGCTGATCGACCGGTACGGGCGCGGCCGCGTGCTCACCGTGACGGCGCTCGCGCTGTTCGTCGCCGTGATGGGCGTGGTCCTCGTCGTCGAGCTCGTCCTCGGCAAGCCCCTCGCGGACGCCGTCCGCGGCGTCGAGGGGTCGGGCACGACGATCAGCCACCAGCGGACCCCGAGCACCGAGGACCCGACGACGCCGGCGCCCAGCACACCCTCGCAGGACCCCGCGACCGTCCCGACGCCGGGCCCGAGCCCGTCGCCGTCGACCACGCCGTCCGACGAGCCGTCCACGACGCCCGCGCCCACCCCGGAGCCGACCGTGGACCCCACCCCCGACCCGACGACGCCGGAACAACCCGCCCCGACGCCCTCGCCGGGCCCGGGCGAGGGGGCCGGAGGCGCCGGGGGCACCGGGGGCGGTACCGAGTCCGAGGCGGAGACGGGCACGGGCGGCGGGAGCACCGGGACCGCTCCGACGCCGTCGACGCCGGGCAGCGCGCCCGCCCCGACGCCCGCGTCGGCCTAGCCGGACACGGGCGACCCGAGCGCGTCCCCGCGCGAGAGAGCCCCGCGCTCCCGTCCGGGAGCGCGGGGCTCTTCTCGTCTGCGGCGCTTACCGCAGGATCGCGTCGACGCGCTCGGCGCAGTCCCCGCCGGCGCGCCCCGCCTCGTCGACGACGACGGAGGCGAGCTCGCGCAGGCGGACGTTCTTGTCGTTCGAGACCTGCTTGAGGCGGGCGAACGCCTGGTCCGCGCTCACGCCGTGCGTGGCGATGAGGATGCCCTTCGCCTGCTCGATCGGGCCGCGGCCCTCGGCGGCCGCGGTGATGTCACGGCGGGCACGCTCCTGCGCGCGCCCCGCCACCGTCGCCGTGATGTCGACGAAGTAGCCGAGCAGCTCGACGACCTCGCCGGACTCGCGGTCGCGGCGCCCCTGCCCCACGAGGACGACGTACCGCTCGACGCCGTGGGCGTCCATGATGCGGTGCACGCTCGAGAACGGCTCACCCGTGGTCGCGGCGCGGTCGAGGACCGCCCGCACGTGCTCACGGTCGTCGGGGTGCTTGTGCGCCAGGACGAGCTCGGTGGTCGGCACCACGTCGCCCGGCTCGAACCCGTGGACCCGGTACGTCTCAGACGACCACCACCAGGTGCCGGTACCCAGGTCGAGGCGATACTGGCCGATCTTCTGACCCGCCCCGCGGGTCAACGAATGGTCAATGGCATGGTCGTCCACGGACATGTCGTGCTCCGTCTTCTCCAGAGGATGAGGAGCCAGGTCCAGACTCAACCCTTCGACCGTACTCCCGAACCGGAGAAGGCGACAGGTGGCGAGCACGGGGAGACGGTTCTTAGGGTGTCCTTGCGGCCGAGGTGCCGCAGGGGGCACCGGTCCGTGAAGAAGCCCGCAGCCGGTGCACCTCTGGCCGAGCGGCGCTCGAGCCGGGCAGGGCGGAGGCCGTCACGCGACTCGGGGTCCGGCGCCGGGGCCCGGGCGCACGCGACCGGGCCCCGACCTCGCGGCCCGGACCCGGTGCTGCTGCGGAAGTCCCGCGTCTACTGCTGGCCCAGGTGCTCGTCAGCCCGCTCGGCGCCCTTGTCGATCTGGTCGTCGTGCTTGCCGCCGGTCGCCTTCGACGCCGCGTCGCCACCCTTGTCCAGCGCGGCGTCGGACGCCTTCTCGCCCTTGTCGCTGTCGAGCGCGTCGGACGCCTTGCCCTTCAGGTCGTCGATCCCCACGATGTCACCTCCGTCCGTCGGCCCGGTCGGGCCGAGACCGCCATCGTGTCCACCGGACGCTCCCGGTCGCACCCTGGCAGGCCCGGCCCCGGACCGGCCGTGCGTTACGGCGTGACGATCGGAAAGTTCGGGTCGAACTCGTCGAGGACCGACGCGTAGGCGTCGAGCACGGAGGTGTCGCCGTCGAGCGTCACCTGCCCGGCGTCCGCGAGCTTCGCCGCCGCCGCGGGCTGCAGCAGCACGGCCGCGACGAGCGGCTTCGGCGCGCGGACCGTGAGGGGTGCGCCGTCGGACGCGCCGGGGCGGGCGTTGAGGACGCCGTCGCGCACGCGCACGTTCCACGTCTCGTCCCGGTCGGTGAACTCCACGTCGAACCGGACGTCGACCTCGGCCGCCTTCTCCCCGACCACGTGCACGGCGGCGTAGTCGAGGAGGATGTCGATCGGCATGCCCGCGACCGTGTCCGGGCTCGCCGTCGCGAACCGCGCGGCGAGGATGCCCTCGCGGAGCTCACGGGCCGCGGTGAGGAACACCCCCCGCCACTGCGGGCCCTCGGCCTGGTAGCCCATCTGCTCGTAGGCGTCGGCCTGGAGGTTCTTGGCCTCCACGTCGTCCGGGTCCGCGAAGACGAGGTGGTGCAGCACGTGCGCGGCCCACCGGTAGTCGCCGGCCTCGACGGCGCGACGCCCCTCGGCGAGGATCGCGTCGCGCCCGAACGCGGCGACGTAGCGCGTCGCGGTGTCGACGGGCGGGTGCGGGTGCAGCGACACGGGGTCGCCGTCCCACATGCCGAGCTCCTTGGTGAAGACGGCGCGGACGTCGTGGTGGAGCGTCCCGTGGTAGCCGCGGTTGTACCACTTGCGGCGCAGGACCTCGGGCAGCTCGACGACCTCTGCCGCCTCGAGCGGCGTGTACCCCTTGTTCGCCAGGCGCAGCGCCTGGTCGTGGATGTACTTGTACGTGTCGCGCTGCGACTCGAGGAACGCGACGACCTCCGCGTTGCCCCACACCGGCCACGTGTGCGGGCCGTAGTGCACCTCGACCTCGTCGCCCCACCGCACGAGCGTCTCGTCGAGGTAGCGCGCGAAGTTCCGGGCGTCGCGCGTGCGCGCCCCGCGCAGCGTCTGGATGTTGTGCAGCGAGTGGTTCGCGTTCTCCGCGCACGTGAGCGCCTTGAGCTCCGGGATCCAGATGTGCATCTCCTCCGGCGCCTCGGTGTCCGGGGCGTAGAGGAACTCGAACGTCAGGCCCGCGATGTGCCGCGACTGGCCCGTCTCGGTGATCGGGTCCGTGGGCGAGATGTAGGAGACCGTGGGTCCGTCCGCCGTGCCCGACCCGATGCCCGAGCTGACGAACTGCCGCGGGTCGCGGTCCAGCAGGCTCCCGAACGCGTACGACGCGCGGCGGCTCATCGCGTTGCCCGCGACGACGTTCTCGCCGATCGCGTACTTGTCGAACGACGCGATCGTGCCCGGAGCGATGATCGGCACCTTCCCCGAGGCGACGTCCGCCTCGTCCACCACGCCCTTGACGCCGCCGTAGTGGTCGATGTGGGTGTGCGTGTAGATCACGGCGACGACCGGCAGGTCGACCACGTGCTCGCGGAACACCGCCATCCCCGTCCGGGCGAACTCGACCGACGACGCGCAGTCGACCACGATCAGGCCCTCGTCGCCGACGACGATCGTCAGGTTCGCGATGTCCGCGTTGCGGAACTGGTAGATGCGGTCGACCACCCGGTACAGGCCCGCGCGGTGGATGACCTTCGCCTGGCGCCACAGGCTCGGGTTCACCGTGTCCGGGTTCTCGGACGCGGCGTCGTCGAGGAACGCCACGGCGGTGGTGTCGTAGCTGACACGGCCGTCGTCGAGGAGGATCTTCCCGCCGGGGACGTCCGCGAGGTGCCCACGCCGGGCGGTCTCGAAGTCCTCGACGTCGTCGAGCGCGTACAGGGCGCGCGCGTCGCGGTTGGCGGTGGCGGTGGTGGGGGTGGCGTCCTTCGGCGTGTACGGCACGGTGGCTCCCTCGGCAGGCAGCTGACGCGGTCGCGGGAGCGGTGGTCTGGGCGTCGCGCCGCCACGGCGACGCTGCCCGCGGGACGGGAGAACCGCAACCGGAAGTCCCGGGCCGACGGCGGACACCCGTCCGTCCTACCCTGAACGGGTGATCCAGGCGACGGACGAGGGGCCCTTCTTCCACGGGACGAAGGCCGACCTGCAGGCGGTCGACCTGCTGACCGCAGGGTTCCGGTCGAACTACCGGCCCGAGATCGTCATGAACCACGTCTACTTCACCGCGCTCGTCGGCGGCGCCGCGCTGGCCGCCGAGCTGGCGGCCGGGGACGCCGCACCGCGCGTCTACGAGGTCGAGCCGACCGGCCCGTTCGAGGACGACCCGAACGTCACCGACAAGAAGTTCCCGGGCAACCCCACGCGGTCCTACCGGAGCAGCGCGCCCCTGCGGGTGGTCCGCGAGGTCGCCGAGTGGCCGCGGCTCAGCCCCGAGGAGCTCGCGAGCTGGCGCGCGCGCCTCGCGGCCCTGCGGACCGAGGAGCGCGGCGAGATCATCAACTGACCGCGCGGGGTCAGTCCCTGCGCCGGTGCCGAGCCTCGCCGTCGTGCCGCGCACGCCGGCCGTGGTCGTGCGGAGGCCTGGAAGGCCGAGGTGGCGCCATGACGCTGACCAGTCCGCTCTCCATTCCACGCCTGGGACTGCTCCGTCCCGCTCGCCCTTGCTGTTCAGAACTAGTTCTGAAATCACGGCGGCATGAGTACCTCCACTGTCGAGCAGCGCGTGAAGTTCTCCGACCTGTCGCGCGACAGCAAGGCCGTCGCCGCGGCAGCCGACCGCGGCCCGGTGACCATCACGCGCCGCGACGGCGACGAGCTCGTCCTCATGCGCAAGGCCGAGGCCGACGCAGACCGCGCCGGGCTCGCCCTGGCCGCGCAGATCGTCGCTGTCGCCGTCTCGGACTGGCCCAGCTCCTTCGCGGCCCGTCTTCACGAGCCGTTCCCGTGGATGATCTTCCTCTCGGACGCCGAGCAGGAGGCGTTCGCCGACGAGCTCGTCCGTACCGCTCGCGCGTGCGCATCCGTTGCGCAGTTCGAACCGCTGTCGACGGTCATCCATGCGTGGATGTCGACGGCGCAGGCCAAGGCAGCCGGCTGGGACCGTACCGAATACGTGTGGCTCGACGAGCAGGTCGAGGTCGAGCGCCCCGACGGCGGCGAGTGATCGTGCCCAAGGACGTTCAGGTCGAGCGGCCGACGAAACGCACCGAGCACCGACTGGACTTCGCCACCCATCAGGCGCAGAAGGGCTGGCGCGACCTTCGCGCCACCAAGCTCAACGCACTGGCCGATGCCTGGGACGCCCTGACGCGCGACCCGGTCCGCAACGACCCGACCTGCCACCCGCTGAAGGGCAACCGGGCGCCCCGGGCACGGTCCACGTGCTCGACGTGCACACGCACCACCCGAACGCCACGAAGTGACCGCACCGCCATGCGCACCGGGTCTCGGTGCGGGGAGCGCCAGACTCGCTGGACTCTGGACGGCGGTCCTGCTCGGTGCGCCTGGCCAGATTCGAACTGGCGACACCCGCTTTAGGAGAGCGGTGCTCTATCCCCTGAGCTACAGGCGCGTGGCCCCGGGTCAGGGCCGCAGCACAGCCTAGCCGTCACGAGCGCCCGGACGCGAAGCGCACCGGCGGCCCCGGCTCCGGGGACGCGCGAGGATGGGTCGATGTCCGCTCACGTCCCGGCCCAGCCCGTCCCGCCGACCCCTGACTCCCGCACGACCCCGCCCCGCCGGATCGTCCTCGACTGCGACCCCGGCCACGACGACGCGATCGCGATGCTCCTCGCGCACGGGAGCCCCGCCGTCGACCTGGTCGCGGTGACGACGGTCGCCGGGAACCAGACGCTCGAGAAGGTGACGCGGAACGCGCTCGCCGTCGCGGAGCTCGCCGGGATCGACGTCCCGGTCGCCGCCGGGTGCGACCGTCCGCTCGTCCGGCCCCGGATCGTCGCGCCGGACATCCACGGCGACTCGGGCATGGACGGGCCGGTGCTGCCCGCCCCGCGCCGCGCAGTCGACGAGCGGCACGCGGTGGACCTCATCATCGAGACGGTCCTGGCGGCCGAGCCGGGCGAGATCACGCTCGTCCCGACGGGCCCGCTGACGAACGTCGCGATGGCCGCGCGCAAGGAGCCGCGGATCGTGCCGCGCGTCCGCGAGGTCGTCCTCATGGGCGGCGGGTACCACGTGGGCAACCGGACGCCGGTCGCGGAGTTCAACGTCCTCGCGGACCCGGAGGCGGCGCACGTCGTGCTCACCGAGGCGTGGCCGGTGACGATGGTGGGTCTCGACCTCACGCACCAGGCCGTCGCGACGGCGGACGTGCGCGACGGGATCGCCGCGCTCGGCACCGCCCCGGCCCGGTTCGTCGGCGAGCTGCTGGACTTCTACGGCGCGACGTACCGCACGGCGCAGGGCTTCCCCTCCCCGCCCGTGCACGACCCGTGCGCGGTCGCGTACGTCGTCGACCCGTCGGTGATGACGACGCGCCGCGCGCCGCTGGACGTCGAGCTGCACGGCGGGCTGACGACCGGTATGACAGTCGCCGACCTGCGCGGCGACGAGCCCGGCCCCGAGGAGTGCCGCACGCAGGTCGCGGTCACCCTCGACCACGGCCGGTTCTGGGACCTCGTGCTCGACTCCCTGCGCCGCGTCGGCGACGCCGCCTGACCGCTGGGTGCGTGAATTCGTCGCGCTCGGACCGTGCGAGCGCGACGAATTCACGCACTCAGTGAGGGGGGGCGGGTGTGGGTGACGACGCGGTAGCGCAGTCCGGTGGACGACGTCGCCCAGTCACCCGCGTGCACGGACCACCCGGCGGGGACCTCGGGGGCGAACGTGTCGCCGTCGACGACGGCGTCGATCTCGGTGACCACGCACCGGTCCGCCTCGTCGACGGTCGCGGCGTAGAGCTGGGCACCGCCCATGACCCACACCTCGTCGGAGCTGCTGGTCCGGGCCGCGCTGCGGGCGGCCGCGAGCGCCGCGTCGACCGACCCTGCCACGCGCACGGGCGCGCCGCCGTCGCCCTCGGGGCGGCCGCCGTCGGGCACCCACGACTCCTGGCGCGTGACGACGACGTTGAGGCGCCCCGGCAGGGGCCGGAACCGGGGCGGGAGCGAGTCCCACGTGCGGCGGCCCATGACCACGGGGTGGCCCGACGTGACGCGCCGGAAGTGCGCGAGGTCCTCGGGCAGGTGCCACGGCATGGTGCCGCCCGCGCCGATGACGGGCGTCCCGGCGGCGTCGCGCGCCTGGGCCCAGATCAGTCCGAGCATCAGACCGCGATCGGCGCCTTGATCGTCGGGTGGTGCTGGTACCCGACGACCTCGATGTCCTCGTACTCGTAGGCGTCGATCGAGTCGCGGGGCGCGAGGTGCAGCGTCGGGTACGGGTACGGCTCGCGCGTGAGCTGCTCGCGCACCTGCTCGACGTGGTTGTCGTAGATGTGCACGTCGCCGCCGGTCCACACGAAGTCGCCGACCTCGAGGCCGGTCTGCGCGGCGACCATGTGGACGAGCAGCGCGTACGACGCGATGTTGAACGGCACCCCGAGGAAGAGGTCGGCCGAGCGCTGGTAGAGCTGGCACGAGAGGCGGCCGTCGGCCACGTAGAACTGGAAGAACGCGTGGCACGGCGGCAGCGCCATGTCCTCGATCTCCCCGACGTTCCACGCGGAGACGATGTGCCGCCGCGAGTCGGGGTTCGCCCTGATCTGCTCGATCACCTGCGCGACCTGGTCGACGTGGCGGCCGTCCGGCGTCGGCCACGAGCGCCACTGGACGCCGTAGACGGGGCCGAGCTCGCCGTCGGCGTCGGCCCACTCGTCCCAGATGCGCACGCCGCGCTCCTGGAGCCAGCGCACGTTCGAGTCGCCGCGCAGGAACCACAGCAGCTCGTACGCGACGGACTTGAGGTGCACGCGCTTGGTCGTGATCAGGGGGAAGCCCTGCGACAGGTCGAAGCGGAGCTGGCGGCCGAACACGCTGCGCGTGCCCGTCCCCGTGCGGTCGCCCTTGGGCGTCCCGTGCGCCAGGACGTCGCGCAGGAGGTCCTCGTACGGGGTGGGCACGGGCCCGGGCGCGCTGCCCGACGTCGCGGGCTCGGCGGTGCGCACGGGTGCGGTCGGAACGTCGGTTGCGTCGAGGGCCACGCCCGCCAGTCTAGGCACCGCTCCGGCCCGGCGGCCGGTGACGCTCGGCACGCGGGCGGGAATCGCGCGCGGCCGCCGCACGTTCCCCGGAGGGCGGACGCCCCGACGCCGCGACCCGACGAGTGCGAGGATTCACGCATGACGACGCAGCCTGCCGAGAACACCCTGAGCGCCGCCGACGAGGCCGCGCACGACGTCCCCGCGCCGTCGCCCGCCCCGGCCGACGCGCTGTGGGTCGAGCGCACGGGTACCCGCACGTACACGGGCCGGTCGGCGCGCGGCGCCGAGGTCTCGATCGGCCCGGCGAGCGAGGGTGCGGTGTTCACGCCCGG
This sequence comes from Cellulosimicrobium funkei, assembly GCF_900155925.1. NCBI lineage: Bacteria > Bacillati > Actinomycetota > Actinomycetes > Micrococcales > Promicromonosporaceae > Cellulosimicrobium > Cellulosimicrobium funkei. The sequence continues at coordinate 113,425 of NZ_FTMI01000007.1, read as the reverse complement.
CGAGCTGCTGAAGATCGCCCTCGCGGCGTGCGCGGGCATGAGCACGGACCGCACGTTCGCCCGCCGCCTCGGCGACGACTACGCCGTGACGATCCACGTCCAGGGCGACAAGCTCCTCGAGGAGGAGCGGTACCCGAAGATCACGGGCACGTACGACATCGACCTCACGTCGCTCGACGACGACGCGCGCGACCGGCTCGTCACCGTCGCCGCGCGAGCGATCGACAAGGCGTGCACGGTAGGACGGACGGTCAAGGCCGGCGCCGAGGTCGAGTACCTGTTCCAGCCGGAGGGTGCCGGCCGCGAGGTCGAGACCCAGGACTGACCGCGGGAAGACGGGAGGCGCCATGGCGTACCAGCAGGACCCCTCGAGAAGCCCCGTGCCGCGCGGCGGCGTGCCCGAGTACGGGACCCCGCCCCCGGACGCCGGGCGCAGGGACCTCTCGACGCAGGACGCGGTCGAGTGGTCCGCCTACCGGCCGACGCCGCTGCTCGACGCCGCGCTCGACAAGGCGGTGACGATCCCGTCGCACGTCATCCGGGCGCACGTCGACTCGGTGCGCCGGCGCAACCCCGAGGCCAGCCCCGCGCAGATCGTCCGGATCCTCGAGCGCGAGTACCTGCTCGTCATCCAGACGGCGGGCGGCGCCGTCGGCGCGGCGGCCGCCTTCCCCGCGGTCGGGACGGGCGTCGGGATCGCGCTGACGTCGAGCGACGTCGCGACGTTCTTCGCCTCCTCGGCCGCGTTCGCGCTCGCGGTGGCGGACGTGCACGGCATCGCGGTGGACGACGTGGGCCGCCGTCGGGCGCTCCTGCTCGCGACCGTTCTCGGCGAGAAGGGCGCGCGCGACGTCGAGCGCGCGACCCAGGGGTCGGGCCTCGCGTGGGGCAAGGTGCTCCTGACGAGCATGCCCGCCGGGACGCTCGTCAAGGTCAACAAGGCGCTCGGCAACCGGTTCCTGCGCACCCAGCTCGCGAAGCAGTCCGGCCTCGCGCTCGGCCGGCTCGTGCCGTTCGGCGTCGGCGCCGTCGTGGGCGTGGCGGGGGCGCGGGCGCTCGGGCACGGCGTGATCGCCCAGTCGCGGCGCGCGTTCGGGCCGCCGCCGTCGGTGTTCGGCCGGCTCCTCGAGGTCGTGGAGTCGCCCGTGCAGGACGCGCCGCCGCGGCTCGTCCCCGTCCCCGAGGACGCGGAGCCGCGCCGCCGTCGTCGGCTGCTGCCGGGACGGGGGCGGCGCGACCGCTCCCCCGCCCGCGACGCCGAGTGACGACCCGGGGCGTGCGGCGCGTCGCCGTCGCGCGCGAGCTCGACGTCGACGCATCCGTAGCGTTCGCGTGGGTCGCGGACCCGCGGACCCACCCGCGGTTCATCCCGCTCACCGTGATGACGACCCCGGCGGGCCGGGGCCCCGAGGTGGGCGACCGGTTCACCATGGTGAGCGGCCCGCTCGTCCGACGCACGGGCCGCGGCTTCCCGGACCGCATGGTCGTCGAGTCGCTCGACCGCCCGTCCGTGGCGGCGGGCCGCCCGGGCAGCACGCGGATCCGCAAGCTGGGCCCGGCGCTGCTCGGCGACGCGGGCTTCGAGGTCGTGCCGCTCGGCACGGGCCGCTGCCGGGTCGTGTGGTGGGAGGAGGCGTACCTCGCCGGACCCGTCCCCCGCGGCGTCACGGCGGCCCTCGTGGGGGTCGCGCTGCGCGTCATGATGCACGTCTCGCTGCGCCGCCTCGACGCGCGCCTGCGCGCCCGCCGGTAGCCACGAGCGGCCTGGCTGCCGGGCCGCGCCCCGCGGACGGACGGACCCGGGGCCCCACGGGACCGAACAGTCGGTACCGCGCGACCCCGGGTCCGGGGTGGTGGGTTCAGGCCGTCGGCCCGTCCTCCACCGGGGCGTCCTCCACCGGGCTGCCCGACGGCGCACGGTCGCCCGCGGCGGTCGTCGGGGCACCCGGCGCCGTGCCGGGCGAGGCGTCGGGGACGGCCGGGCCCGCGAGGATCAGGTAGAGCTCGCGACGCGTGCGCTCGAGGAGCTCCGCGGCCGCCGTCGTCTGCTCGTCGGTGCCGGTGCGGGCGACCTGGTGGACCGCCGCGGCCACGGCCTCGACGCCTGCGCGCAGCTCGCGCCGCGGGCGGCCGCCGCGACCGGCGGCGTCGGCGAACGGGTCGCCCAGCTCGTCGGCGTGCTCCGCGACGTACGCGGTGCCCGCCTCGGTGAGCGTCGCGAGGCGGCGCCCGCCGTCGGCTGAGAGCTCGACGAGCCCCTCGTCCTGGAGCAGGTTCAGGGCCGGGTAGACCGCGCCCGGGCTCGGGCGCCACTGGCCCTCGCTGCGCTCCGCGATCTCCTGGATGACCTGGTACCCGTGCATGGGCTGCTCGGCGAGGAGCAGCAGGACGGCGGCGCGGACGTCGCCGCGGCCGGCGCGCCCGGGGCCGCGACCGCGGCCCCCGTGCCGACGACCGCCGTGACCCGGACCGAAGCCGGGCCCGCCTGGGCCGAACCCGGGGCCTCCCGGGCCGAACCCGCGACGGTCGTCGGCCGGACCGCCGGGGCCGAAGCCCCGGCCGCCGTCGGCCGGTCCGCCGAACCCGCGTCCCCCACCGCGACGGGCTCCGCCGCGGCCACGGGGGCCGTCGCCGCGGAACCAGGCCGCGTCGTCGGGCACGGGCGGGAAGCCGTCACGACGACGGCGGTCCGGGCGCGGCCCGGGTCGCTCGCCGAACGGCTGGGACATGTTCTGGACGTTCTCCGGGGTCCTGCCCCGGTGCTGGTGTGCGTGGTGCATGAGAGGTGTCTCCTGTACGTGGATGTTCGAGGGCTCCGGGTGGTCCGCGGAGCGTGGCGGGCCGGTCCGGCCGCGCGGTCGTCGCGAGCCGCGTCTCGGGCTCAGCGATATGGTAACGATATATCGATAGAATATCGCTGTCAACACCCTCGTCGCTCGCGCGCCGTCCCAGGACGCGCACACCTCACGGACGTACGCTGACTTCCAGCAGCCAACCGGCAGCCCACCAGCAGCACCGGACGCATCCCCCGTCCGGCACCCACCCGGGCCGCACCACCCCGGCGGCCCGGCTCCCGCGAGGAGGCGGCGATGCGCCCAGGCCAGCCCCGGCACTACCTGATGTGCCGGCCGACGTACTTCACCGTCAGCTACGAGATCAACCCCTGGATGGACCGGCGCACACCGGTCGACACCGCGCTCGCGGTCGCGCAGTGGGAACGCCTGCGCGACACCTTCCGCGACCTCGGCCACACCGTCGAGACGATCGACCCCGTCCCCGGCCTGCCGGACATGGTCTACGCGGCCAACGGCGCGACCGTCGTCGACGGCCTCGTCTACTCCGCGCGCTTCGCCCACCCCGAGCGCGGGCCCGAGGGACCCGCCTACCTCAAGTGGTTCGCCGACCACGGGTACGTCACCCACCTGGCGGAGCACGTCAACGAGGGCGAGGGCGACCTGCTGCTGGCCGGCGACGTCGTGCTCGCCGGCACTGGCTTCCGCACCGAGCGCGCCGCGCACGCCGAGGCCGCGGCCCTGTGGGGCCGGGAGGTCGTGACGCTCGAGCTCGTGGACCCGCGGTTCTACCACCTGGACACGGCGCTCACCGTGCTGCGCGGCAACGAGGGCACCGTCGGCACCCGCGGGGCCAGCGACGCCGCGCACCCCGACGACACCACCCACCCCGCGCTCACCGGCCCGCCGGCCGTCGACGTCGCCTACCTGCCCGCCGCGTTCTCCCCCGCCGCGCAGGAGGTGCTGCGCGAGCGCTACCCCGACGCGCTCCTCGCGACCGAGGAGGACGCCGCCGTGCTCGGCCTCAACGCGGTGAGCGACGGGACGCACGTCGTGCACTCGCCGCGTGCGGGCCGGCTCGCCGCGGCGCTGCGCGAGCGCGGCTACGAGACGGTCGCGGCGGACACGTCGGAGCTCCTGCGCGGCGGCGGCGGGGCCAAGTGCTGCACGCTCGAGATCCGCGAGCCCGCCGTCCACGCCCCGGCACCGACCGGGAGCGCGTCGTGACCGCCCAGGAGGTCCGCGCGTCGGACGGCGGCACGAGCGCGAGCAGCGCCACCGGCCCGCTCGACGGCGACCGGCCCGCTGACGGCACCGGCGGTGGCGCGCTCGCGCACAACTACCACCCGCTGCCCGTCACGGTCGCGAGCGCCGAGGGGTCGTGGGTCACCGACGTGACCGGTCGCCGCTACCTCGACCTCCTCGCGGGGTACTCGGCGCTCAACTTCGGGCACCGGCACCCCGCGCTCGTCGACGCCGCCACGCGCCAGCTCGGCCGCGTCACGCTCACGTCGCGCGCGTTCGACCACGACCTCCTGCACCCGTTCGCCGAGGCGCTCGCGGCGCTCGTCGGGCCGCTCACCACGGGCGGGGCCGACTCCCTCGTCCTCCCGATGAACACGGGCGCGGAGGCCGTCGAGACCGCGATCAAGACGGCGCGCAAGTGGGGCTACGACGTCAAGGGCGTGCCCCCGGGCGAGGCGACGGTCGTCGTCGGCTCCGGGAACTTCCACGGCCGGACGACGACGATCGTGTCGTTCTCCGACGACGCCGACGCCCGGCGCGGGTTCGACCCGTACACGCCGGGGTTCCGCCTCGTGCCGTACGCCGACGCCGACGCCGTCGCCGCCGCGATCGACGACACGACCGTCGCCGTGCTCCTGGAGCCGGTGCAGGGCGAGTCGGGCGTCGTCGTGCCGCCCGACGACTACTGGCCGCGCCTGCGCGCGATCACGACCGCGCGGGACGTGCTCCTCGTGGCCGACGAGATCCAGTCCGGCCTCGGGCGCGCCGGGGCGACGCTCGCGACCGAGACGTGGGGCGTGCGACCCGACCTCGTGACCCTCGGCAAGGCGCTCGGCGGCGGGATCGTGCCGGTCTCGGCCGTCGTCGGCCGGCGCGACGTGCTCGAGGTGCTCACGCCCGGGACGCACGGCAGCACGTTCGGCGGCAACCCGCTCGCGTGCGCGGTCGGGCTCGCGGTCGTCGATCTGCTGCGCACGGGCGAGCCGCAGCGACGCGCGCGCGAGCTCGGCGCCGGGTTCCAGGACCGGCTCACCGGGCTCGTCGACGCGGGCCTGCTCGACGGCGTCCGCGGCCTCGGCCTGTGGGCGGGCCTCGACCTCGACCCGGCGCGCGGGACGGGCCGCGACCTGTGCGAGGCGCTGCTCGCGCGCGGAGTCCTCGCCAAGGACACGCACGGCTCGACCATCCGCCTCGCTCCCCCGCTCACCATCGCGGCCGAGGACCTCGAGACCGGGCTGTCCGCCCTGGAGGACGCCCTGACGGACCTTGCGCGGGGTCGGTAGAGTCCGGAGGGTGACCACGCCCGAGCCCACCGCACCCGGTACCACCACCCTCGCGTCGTCCCTCGACGACCTGCGTCGCGCGTACGCCGACCTGCAGGCGCTGGGGCTGAAGCTCGACCTCACGCGGGGCAAGCCCTCGGCCGAGCAGCTCGACCTCTCCGAGGCCCTGCTCGCGCTCCCGGGCGAGGGGGTGCACACGGACGCCGACGGCACGGACGTGCGCAACTACGGCGGCCTCGACGGGCTGCCCCAGCTCCGGCGCATCTTCGCCGAGCTGCTCGGCGTTCCCGTCGAGCAGCTCCTCGCGGGCGGCAACGCGAGCCTCACGCTCATGTACGACACGCTCGTGTACGCGACGCTCTTCGGCGTCCCCGGGTCCGAGCGCCCGTGGGGCCGCGAGGAGAAGGTCCGCTGGATCTGCCCCGTGCCCGGCTACGACCGTCACTTCTCCGTGTGCGAGGCGCTCGGCATCGAGATGGTCACCGTCCCCATGACGGCGGACGGCCCCGACGCCGCGGCCGTCGCCGCGCTCGTCGCCGACGACCCGACGATCAAGGGCATGTGGGTCGTGCCGACGTACGCGAACCCCGACGGCTCGGTCGTCACGGAGGAGGTCGCGCGGGCGCTCGTGTCCGTGCCCGCCGCCGCCCCCGACTTCCGCATCCTGTGGGACAACGCGTACGCCCTGCACCACCTCACCGACGACGAGGTCCGCAGCGCCGACGCGATCGCGCTCGCCGCCGAGGCCGGCCACCCGGACCGCGTGATCCTCTACGCCTCGACGTCGAAGATCACGTTCGCCGGCGCGGGCGTCGCGTTCCTCGCGTCGTCCCCCGGGAACGTCGCCTGGTACAAGAAGCACCTGTCCGCCCAGTCCATCGGCCCGGACAAGGTCAACCAGCTCCGGCACGCGCTGTTCTTCGGCGACGCCGACGGCGTGCGGGACCACATGCGCAAGCACCGCGACATCATCGCCCCCAAGTTCGACGCCGTGACGAGCATCCTCGCCGACCGCCTCGGCGGCACCGGCGTCGCGTCGTGGACCGAGCCGAAGGGCGGCTACTTCGTCAGCCTCGAGGTCGTGCCGGGCACCGCGTCGCGCGTCGTCGAGCTCGCGAAGGCCGCGGGCATCGCGCTCACGCCCGCGGGCGCCCCGTTCCCCTACGGCAAGGACCCGGAGGACAAGGTCCTCCGCCTCGCCCCGACCCTCCCCCCGATCGAGGAGGTCCGCGTCGCGATGGACGGCGTCGCGACGTGCGTCCTCCTCGCGGCGGCGGAGCACGCCGCGAAGTAGCCGGCTCGCCCCTCCTCACTCCTCCGCCGAGCAGGCGGTCGTGGCGCGTCCCGGTCCCCTGACGCGCCACGACCGCCTGCTCGACTTTTGGGGGTGCCTTCGCGGGCGTGACGTCTTGGTCTGGTAGGGCGAGCCTTGCTCGGCGCACGATGGAGGAGGTGCGCGACCGATGAGTTCTGCCGCCCCGGGCGGTCGGTGGGTGCGTGGGTGGCCCGGACGCTCCGGGCGGCCCGTCGGCAACGGCCAGGAGGGGACATGACCGAACCTGCACGCGGCGACCTCGCCGTCGAGGCGCGCGGCCTCGTCAAGCACTTCACGACCGGGAAGTCGGTGACCAAGGCGGTCGACGGCATCGACCTCCTCATCCCCGAGGGCACCGTGTTCGGCGTCCTCGGGCCGAACGGCGCGGGCAAGACGACCGCCGTCCGCATGCTCGCGACGCTCCTGCGCCCCGACGCGGGCACGGCGCGGGTCCTCGGCCACGACGTCGTGCACGACGCCGACAAGGTGCGTTCCGTCGTCGGGCTCACCGGGCAGTACGCGTCGGTGGACGAGGACCTCACGGGCACGGAGAACCTCGTCATGCTCGCGCGGCTGTACGGGTTCCTCGGCGGCACGGCACGCGGTCGCTCGGCCGAGCTGCTCGACGCGTTCGGGCTCGGGGACGCCGGCGACCGCCAGGTGAAGACGTACTCGGGCGGTATGCGGCGGCGCATCGACCTCGCGGCGAGCCTCGTCATGAGCCCGCGCGTCATCTTCCTCGACGAGCCGACCACCGGGCTCGACCCGCGCAGCCGCAACCAGGTGTGGGACATCGTGCGTGTGCTCGTCGCCGACGGCGCGACCGTGCTGCTCACGACCCAGTACCTCGAGGAGGCGGACCAGCTCGCCGACCGCATCGCCGTGATCGACCACGGCAAGGTCATCGCGGAGGGCACCGCGACCGAGCTCAAGCGGTCGGTGGGCGAGGGCGCGGTGCACCTGCGCCTCGCCGACGCGACGCAGCGGGGCCGGGCCGCGGAGGTCGTGGGCGCGCTGCTCGGCACGGACATCACGCTCGCGAACGACCCGTACGCGTTCACCGCGCGCGTGCCCGACGACGGCGCGGCGGACGTCGCGCGGATCCTGCCCGCCCTCGGCGACGAGGGGATCGTGGTGCCCGAGTTCACGCTGGGGCAGCCGAGCCTCGACGAGGTCTTCCTCGCGCTCACCGGCCAGCCCATGGACGACGACGAGACGATCGAGGAGGTGGCCTGATGGCCGCGGACCCCACGACCACCGCCGCGGAGCTGCGCGCCCCGGAGGCGAACGCGCTGCGCGCGGCGGTCGCGCTCGACCGGCGACCGGACCGGCCGTCGCCCGTCTCGGCGACCCTGACGTACACGTGGCGCGCGCTGCTCAAGATCAAGCACGTGCCCGAGCAGCTGTTCGACGTCACGGTCTCGCCGATCATCTTCACGCTGATGTTCACGTACCTGTTCGGCGGCGCGCTGGCCGGCGACGTGCAGAGCTACCTGCAGTTCTTGCTGCCCGGCATCCTCGTGCAGGCGGTGCTCTTCACGACGATCTACACGGGCTACACGATGAACACGGACATCAGCAAGGGCGTGTTCGACCGGTTCCGGTCGCTGCCCGTGTGGCGGCCCGCGCCGATCGTCGGCGCGCTGCTCGGCGACACCGTGCGCTACACGATCGCCTCGGTCGTGACCCTCGCGCTCGGCCTCGTGCTGGGCTTCCGCCCGCCGGGCGGCGTCGTCGGCGTGGTCCTGGGGATCGTGCTGCTGCTGGTGTTCGCGTTCGCGCTCAGCTGGGTGTTCACGGCCCTCGGGCTCGTGCTGCGCTCCCCCAACGCCGTCATGGGCACGTCGATGCTCGTGCTCATGCCGCTCACGTTCGCGTCGAACATCTTCGTCGACCCGTCGACGATGCCCGTCGTGCTGCAGCGCTTCGTCGACGTCAACCCGGTCACGCACCTCGTCACCGCGGTGCGCGGGCTCATGGCGGGCGAGCCCGCGACGGAGGGGATCGTGTGGGTCCTCGTGGCGTCCGTCGTCCTCACCGCGATCCTCGCCCCGATCACCATGCGGCTATACCGCAACCGGAGCTGACCGCGCGCCGGGGCACCACGGGCCGTGGTGCCTCGGCGTGCCGGGGGCTCAGCCCTCCTGGGCCGCCGGCTCGTCGTCCTCGCACTTCTTGGTCACGACCATGACGGGGCACGCGGAGTGGTGCAGCACGGCCTGGCTCGTGGAGCCCAGCAGCAGGCCGCGGAACCCGCCCCGCCCGCGCGAGCCCACGACGATGAGGTCGGACGCCGTGGAGAACTCCGTGAGGAGCTCCGCACCCGTGCCGTCGAGCACGATGCGCTTGATCGTGAGCCCGGGGTGCTCCGCCTCGTGGCGGTCGATGATGACGTTCAGCCCCTCGGTGACGTCGGCCAGGACCTGCTCGTGGTCGATCGACGCGGGGAGCCACGCGAGGAGTCCCGCACCGGCGCCGACGGGGACGCCGGCGACCGCGACGAGCTCGGCGTCCCAGGCCCGGGCCTGACGGATCGCGTGCCGCAGCGCGATCTCGGCGGACGGCGACCCGTCCACCCCGACGACGATCCGGCGCAGGTCCCGCACCGGCGGCAGCTCCTGCGCGCCGCCCTCGTCGTCCTTCCCGCCCGCGCGATACGGCACGACGACCGTCGGGCAGTGCGCGTGCGCGGGCAGCGCGGAGGAGACGGTACCGAGCAGCCGCTCGGTGAAGCCGCCGCGCCCCCGCGTGCCGACGACGACGAGCGCGTGCTCGCGCGACATCTCGACGAGGACCCCCGCGGCGTCGCCGGTCGTGACGGTCGCCGTCGTGCGGACGCCGGCGCCCTCGGCGCGGGCGCGAGCCTCTTCCAGGACGGCGCGCGCGCCCTCCTGGATGGCCGAGTCGTCGAGGGCCGCGTAGCCGCCGTCGAGCGACGCCGCCGTGAACGACGGCAACGAGTAGGTGCACACGATGTGGAGGGGCCACCCCACGCGCAGCGCGTACGCCGCGGCCCAGTCCAGCGCGTGGAGGCTCGGCGCCGAGCCGTCGACACCGACGAGGACGGATTCCGTGCGGGTCATGAGCGACTCTCCTCTCGACGGCCCGGTGCCATCGGACGACCAACCTAGCCGAGACCAGGCCCGGCCGTCCGTCTGCCACGAGTCACGAACACGTCAAGAATGCCACGAACCCCGCCCGCTCGCGCAGAGTGCGAGCGGACGGGGTTCGTCCAGCCAGTGACCGCGGGGGTCCTGATCGGGTGAGCGATCAGGCCACGCGGATGAAGGTGGGGTTCGACTGCCAGATCTGGCGGAACTGGACCGACTTCCCGGGACGCGGGGCGTCGATCATCATGTTGTCGCCCGCGTAGATGGCGATGTGGCCCGGCGTCCAGATGAGGTCGCCCGGCTGCGCCTGGTCGCGCGACACCTTGGTGCCGACCGAACCCTGGGCGCCCGACGTGCGCGGCAGGTTGATGCCGACCTGCGCGTAGACATAGCTGGTGAAGCCCGAGCAGTCGAAGCCGTCGGGCGTGGTGCCGCCGTAGACGTACGGGACGCCCACGTAGCGGGCCGCGATCGAGACGATCGACGAGCCGTGCGCCGACGCGGGGGCGCCGACGGACGCCTCCTGCTGGGCCGAGGCCTGCGACTCGTCGGACGACGACGACTGCGTGGACTGGCGCTCCTGCGTGCGGCTCGTCTGCGTGGTGCGGACGGGCTCGGGCTCCGGCTCCGGCTCCGGCTCGGGGGCCGGGGTCACGGTGACCGGGGCCTCCTCGATGGTGAACGCCGCGTCGGCCGCGACGGTCACGGCCGGGGCGGCCTCGAGGGCCTGGCGGGCCTGCGCGGTGAGGGCGCTGAGGTCGACGGCGTTGAGCTTGCCGGACTCGTTGTCGACCGGGGCGGCCGTCGCGGGGGCGGCGGCGCCGATCATCGAGACGATGAGGCCGGAGGACGCGGCGACGACGGCGGTACGACGACCGACGCTCGACATCTGGTCCGATGCGGCCTGGGCGATGGTGCTGAGTGGCGTCACGGGACGCCGCGCCGCGCGGTGGCGGGCGCGAGTCGTGCTCACGGTCACTGTTGCCTCTCCTGGACGCCTGCGAGGTCAGCTGTCGGGTTCGGGTGGAAGAGTCACCCGGCCTGGCGGACCGGAGTCCGTCGGGCTTCACCCCAAGGGCGCTGTCTCCAGCACCCGGAAGTGGGTCCCCCGTCCCTGTCATCGGGTCGTCGTGGGCCTCTCGCGGTGACAGGGTTAGGCGTTCCGCGCGAGGTCTCCGCCAGATGGGTATCCCGACGGAGCAGGACGACCGTACAGGACCCCTCGGCAAAAGTCACGTTCCCATCACGACGGAACGCGGCCCCGCGCATCGCCGCAGGTCACGGCGTTTCCCCCGGTGAACGGGCGGCTATCCGCGGGCGACGAAGAGGTGGCGCGCGACGTCGTCGGGCAGGTCGAGGACGACCGGCGCACCCTCTCCCTGCACGGTGACCCCGCCGGCCGGTGCCGGTCGCACGACGAGCGTGCGGCGCGGCAGCACCCCGGCCTGGGCGAACCGCGCGAGGAGCTCGACGTCGACCTGGACCGGCTCGGCGATCCGCTGGAGCACGACGCGCACCTCGCCGCCGCCGAGGCCGTGCTGGGCGAGGTGGACGGGGAGCGACACGACGCCGTCGAGGAAGTCGACCTCCTCGAGCTGCTCCCCGAGCTCCGGCAGGCCCGGGATGGGGTTGCCGTACGGGTCGAAGTGCGGGTGGTCGAGCAGCCCGAGGAGCCGCTCCTCGACGAGCTCGCTCATCACGTGCTCCCAGCGGCACGCCTCGGTGTGCACGTACTCCCAGTCGAGCTTGATGACGTCCGTGAGGAGCCGCTCGGCGAGCCGGTGCTTGCGCATGACGCGCGTCGCCTTCTCGTGGCCCGCGGGCGTGAGCTCGAGGTGGCGGTCCCCCGTGACGACGACGAGCCCGTCGCGCTCCATGCGCGCGACCGTCTGCGACACCGTGGGCCCCGAGTGGCCGAGGCGCTCCGCGATGCGCGCGCGCAGCGGGACGATGCCCTCCTCCACGAGCTCGTAGATCGTCTTCAGATACATCTCGGTGGTATCGATCAGATCGGTCACGTCACGCTCCCAGTCGCTCGTCGGCTCGGGGCGCCCGGTCGTCGCTCCACGGGGCGCCTGCCCGCACCGGCGGGCCGCTGGGGGTCAGTCTATGGCGAGCCCGTGACCCGACCGCGGTGTCGTCCAGAGGCACCCGTGGTGCCTGGTGGCCCGCGCCTCCCCGCGGGCCCCGGCGCGGACCGTGCGGTGACGCACGGCCTGTGGACGAGGCTCCCGGGGCGCGCCGCGCGCGCGTAGGGTGACGCCGTGCCCGATCTCGCGAACACCTCGATCACGATCCCCTCGGACCTCCTGCCGGCCGACGGCCGCTTCGGGTCCGGGCCGTCCAAGGTCCGCGCCGCGCAGGTCCGGGCGCTGTCCGACGCCGGCACCTCGCTGCTGGGGACGTCCCACCGGCAGGCGCCCGTCCGGTCGCTCGTGCGCCGCACGCGCGAGGGCCTCGCCGCTCTGTTCGCGCTGCCCGACGGCTACGAGGTCGTGCTGGGCAACGGCGGCTCCACGACGTTCTGGGACGTCGCGACGGCGTGCCTCGTCCGCTCGAAGGCGCAGCACGCGGCGTTCGGCGAGTTCGGCGCGAAGTTCGCCGCCGCGACGACCGCAGCGCCGTTCCTCGCGCCGTCCCAGGTGATCTCGGCCCCCGCCGGGACCGTCGCGCTCCCGGAGCCCGCCGACGACGTCGACGTGCACGCGTGGCCGCACAACGAGACCTCGACCGGCGCGATGGCGCCCGTGCGCCGCGTCCCCGGCTCGCGCGAGCGCGGCGCGCTCACGCTCGTGGACGCCACGTCCGGCGCGGGCGCGATCCCCGTGGACGTCGCGGAGACCGACGTCTACTACTTCGCGCCGCAGAAGGTCTTCGGGTCGGACGGCGGCCTGTGGCTCGCGCTGTGCTCGCCCGACGCGCTCGCGCGCGCGGAGGAGGTCGAGAGCAGCGGCACCCGCTGGGTCCCGGAGTCGCTGTCGCTGCGCACGGCGGCGGCGAACTCGCGCCAGGACCAGACGCTCAACACGCCCGCGATCGCGACTCTCGTCATGCTCGCGGAGCAGGTGGAGTGGCTCCTGGGCAACGGGGGCCTGGAGTGGGCCGCCGCCCGGTCCGCCGAGTCGGCCGCGCACCTCTACGGGTGGGCGGACTCGCGCGAGTGGGCGACGCCCTTCGTCGCGAACCCGGCGGAGCGGTCGACGGTCGTCGGCACGATCGACCTGGACGACGCGATCGACGCGACGACCGTCGTCGCCGCGCTGCGCGAGAACGGCGTGCTCGACGTCTTCCCGTACCGCAAGCTCGGCCGCAACCAGCTGCGCGTCGCCATGTTCCCGGCGATCGAGCCCGACGACGTCCGCGCCCTCACCGCGTGCGTGGACCACGTCGTCGACCACCTCGGCTGACGAGCGCGCGACCGACGGCCGCGCCCAGCACGAGGCCGGTGCCGCCCGGGAGACCGGGGTGGCACCGGCCTGGTGGCTCGGGCGGGAGTGGCGGCGTCAGGCCGCCCGGGCGGCCTCCTGCGCGTCCTCGGCCTCGATCCGCCGCCGCGCCTCGGCGCGGGCGGAACGGTCGGTCGGGGTCCCGGCGTCGAGGTAGCGCACCACGAGGTGCGGGCGCTGCAGGACGCGGTACCGGACCTCGAGGTGCCAGTTGCGCACGGCCCAGACGGCGGCGCCCACCGCGACGAGCGCGGCGGTGATCGACCCGACGCCGATCGCCCAGCGCGGGCCCCACGCCTCGGCGATCCACCCGACGAGCGGGGAGCCGACGGGCGTCGCACCGAGGAACACGATCATGTAGAGCGACATGACGCGCCCGCGCATGACGGGGTCCACGGACATCTGGATGGTCGAGTTGGCCGCGGTCATCATGGTGAGCGACGCGAGCCCCACGGGGATGCACGCGACCGCGAAGCTCGCGTACGTGGGCATGAGCGCCATGACCCCCGTGGCGACGGCGAACCCGAACGCGGACCCGATGACGAGCCGGACGCGCGGGCGCTCCCGGCGCGCGGCGAGCAGAGCCCCGGTGAGCGACCCGATCGCGAGGATGGACCCGAGGATCCCGTACTCCCCCGGCCCCATGCCGAACTCGACCTTCGCCATCATCGCGGACGTGAGCTGGAAGTTGAGCCCGAACGTCGAGACGACGCCGACGACGACCATGATGACGATGATGTCCGTCCGTCCGCGCACGTACCGGATGCCCTCGCGGATCTGACCCTTTTCTCGCGGGGCGCTGGGCAGCACGTGAAGCTCGCGCGTGCGCATGTACAGCAGCGCGAGGATGGTCGCCCCGAAGGTGACGCCGTTGATGATGAACAGCCAGCCGGAGCCGACCGCAGCGATGAGCAGGCCCGCGACGCCCGGCCCGACGAGGCGCGCCGCGTTGAACGACGCGCTGTTGAGCCCGACGGCGTTGGAGAGCTTGTCGGCGGGCACCATCTCGGCGACGAACGTCTGGCGCACGGGGTTGTCGAACGCCGAGACGACGCCGAGCAGGCCGGCGAACACGTAGACGTGCCACAGCTCGACGTGCCCGGACAGCACGAGCGCGCCGAGGCCGAGCGCGAGCAGTCCCATCGCGCCCTGGGTGGCCATGAGGAGCCGACGGCGCGGGAGCCGGTCGGCGAGCAGGCCCGCCCACGCGGACAGGGCGAGCACGGGCGCGAACTGCAGCGCGGTGACGACGCCGACGGCGACGCCGGAGTTGTCGGTGAGGTCGCTGAGGACGAGCCAGTCCTGCGCGACGCGCTGCATCCAGGTGCCGACGTTCGCGACGAGCGCGGCGCCGAACCAGACGCGGTAGTTGTAGTACTGGAGGGAGGAGAACGTGGTGCTCATCGGGCGGCGATCCGGGTCAACAGCTCACTGGCGCGGGCCAAGGTCTCTCTTTCGTCAGGGGTGAGGGAGGACAGCTGCTGCGTGAGCCACGCGTCCCGGCGGCGCCGCGTCTCCTTGACCTCGCGCACGCCGGCGTCCGTGAGGCGCACGACGACCTGCCGGCGGTCGCTCGCGTGCTCCCCCTTCTCGACGAGACCCATCTCGACGAGGGCGTTGACGGCACGGGTCATCGACGGCGGCCGGACGCGCTCGTGCTCCGCGAGCTCGCTGGGCGACATGGCGCCGTGCTTGTGCAGGACGGTGAGGACGCCGAACCGCCCCTCGGGGAGGTCCGCCTCGCCGCGCTGGGCACGCAGCCGCCGGGAGATCCGGGTGAGCGCGACCCGCAGGTCGCCGCCGAGCGTCGCGGGCCGGTACTGGTTCCGGGTAGGAGCAGTGAGGTCCGCAGCAGGCATGATAGTTACCCTAACTCATTACCCTAGGTAAGAAAAGAGGTGGAGGTCACTCCCGAGGCGCGCCGGAGAGACACCACACCTGGGCGCGCGCAGCGCCTCGGCAGGTGCCGGTCGGCCCTGCGGCGAGGACGCGAGGGCGGTCTGCTCGGCGGTCGGGTCAGGGCACGTAGGCGACGACGACGTCACCCTCGCCGTCCACGACGACGGCCCCCGTGCCGTGCGGGACGAACACGGACTCCCCCCGGACGAGCCGCGTCCCGGCCCCGGCGTCCGCGCGGTCGGCCGCGAGCGTCACCGCGCCGTCGAGGCACAGCACGACGCGCGGACCGGCGGCGGGCAGAGGCACCGCGCCCGCGACCCGGCCGGCCCGGAGCGCGAACTCCGCGACGGGCGGGCGGTAGGCGACGAGGCCGGTGCCGTCGTCGACCAGCCGCGGTCGCGCGGCCGGACCGGGCGTGCACGTGGCGCACTCGAGCAGGGCGTCGACATCGACGAGCTTGCTCGTCAGCCCGGCCCGCAGCACGTTGTCGGAGCTCGCCATGATCTCGACGGCGCACCCGGACAGGTACGCGTGCACGTGCCCCGACGGGACGAACATCGACTCGCCGGGCTCCAGGGTGACGCGGTTGAGCATGAGGGACACGACGGCGCCCGGGTCGCCCGGGTGCTGCTCCGCGAGCGCGAGGACGGTCGCGTCGGCACGGCGCGACGTGCGCCTGCCCCCCGGCGCGGGCACCGCCGGCTCGCGCCCGGCCCGGGCACGGACGGACGCGACGGTCAGCGCGAGGTCGGCCGCGACGTCGGGCTCCGCGCGGGCGTGGAGCGCGAGGGTGAACGCCTCCCGGACGCCCGCCTCGGTGGGGCGGGCGCGCAGGGTGTCGCGCATCCGTCCGGCGAGCGCGCCGTCGAGCCCGTCGAGCAGCTCGAGGATGCGCGCGGGCCGGCGGAACCCGGAGAGGCCCTCGAAGCGGGAGACCGCCACGACCATCTCGGGCTTGTGCTGGTCGTCGTGGAAGCTGCGCAGCGGCGAGTCGCGCGCGACGCCCTCCCGGTTCTCGCGGTTGAACCCGGCGCGCGCGAGGTGCGGGCGCGGGTGCACCTGCAGCGAGAGGGCGCGATCGGCGGCGAGCACTTTGAGGAGGTACGGCAGCCGGGGCCCGTACTGGTCGAGGACGCGCTGGCCCAGCACCCCCACCGGGTCCGCGCGCACCAGGTCCGCGAGCGTCGTGCCCGACGCCGTCTCCGCGCCCGAGTGCGACGTCCCGCCCGGGCGGGCGCCGCCGTCGGGCACGACGCGCGACGGCGCGAGCGGGTGCGCCCCCATCCACAGCTCGGCCGCCGGACGACCGTCCGGTACCACCCCCAGGAGGTCCTGGATCGCCGACGTCGAGCCCCAGTCGTACCGCTGGACGGTGTTCTCCAGCCGGTAGAACGACGACGGACGAGCGCCGGGGAGGGCGTCGTCCACCGACGCCTCCCCCGACCGCTCGTCCGCCGCGCTCGTCATGGGCCGAGCCTAGAGGCCCAGGGCGTCCCGGATGGGGCCGAGGAGGAAGTAGACGACGAACATCGCCGCCGCGACCCACATCAGCGGGTGGATCGCCCGGACCTTGCCGAGCGCGAGCTTGATGAGCACGAAGGCGAGGAAGCCCGCCCCGATGCCGTCCGCGATCGAGTAGGTGAACGGCATGACGATGATCGTGAGGAAGGCGGGGATGCCGATCTCGACGTTCTTCCAGGAGATGCCCGCGATCTGCGTCATCATGAGGAACCCGACGAAGACGAGCGCGGGCGCCGCGGCCTCGTACGGGACGAGGGCGACGAGCGGCGACAGGAACGTCGCGAGCAGGAACGCGACACCCGTGACGACCGACGCGAGGCCCGTGCGGGCGCCCTCGCCGGCGCCCGTCGTCGACTCGACGAAGCTCGTGTTCGACGACACGGACCCGGCACCACCGGCCGCCGCGGCGATCGAGTCGACGACGAGGATCGCGCGCGAGCGCGGCGGGACGCCCTCGGCGTCGTTGAGGCGCGCCTCGGCGCCGACGGCGACCATCGTGCCCATCGAGTCGAAGAAGTCGGCGAGCAGGAGCGAGAACACCAGCAGGATCACGGTGACGGTCGCGATGTTCTGGAACGAGCCCAGGAGGGAGAACTGGCCGAGGAGGCCGAAGTCCGGGACCTGCACGACGCCGTCGAACGTGGGCGCGTTGAGGTTGAAGCCGTCCGGGTTCGAGCCGTCGGGGGCCTTCGCGCCGATGTGGAGCGTGTTCTCCAGCACGACGGCGAGCACGGTCGCCGTGAGGATCGCGACGAGCAGCGCGCCCTTGACCTTGCGCACCCAGAGCACGATCGTCAGCACGAGGCCCACGACGAACACGAGGATCGGCCACGTGCCGAGGTTGCCGAGCGCGAGGAGCGTGCCGCTGCCCGCGGTGACGAAGCCCGCGTTGACGAGGCCGATGAGCGCGATGAACAGACCGATGCCGACGCTGATGGCGGTCTTCAGCTCGAGCGGCACGGCCCGGAAGACGGCCTCGCGGAACCCGGTGAGCACGAGCACGAGGATGATGAGGCCCTCGATGACGACGAGGCCCATCGCGTCCGCCCACGTGACCCCGGGCAGCGACGCGATCGAGTACGCGACGACGGCGTTGAGGCCGAGACCGGCCGCGAGCCCGAGCGGGAAGTTCGCGAAGACGCCCATGGCGAGCGTCATGACGCCCGCGACGAGCGCGGTGGCCGCGGCGATCTTGCCGAAATCCGGCTCGGCGCCCCCGCCGAGGAACTGGCCCGTGCCGTCCTGGACGGTCCCGATGATCAGCGGGTTCAGCACGATGATGTAGGCCATCGCGAAGAACGTCACGAGACCGCCGCGGATCTCGGTGCCGATCGTCGAGCCACGCTCGGTGATCTTGAAGAAGCGGTCGATCGCGCCGCGCGCAGGCGCGGGGGCGTGCTCGTCCTCACGGACGGAGGTGGGGGTGGACATGGGGAGAATGCTGCCAGAACCGTGTGACCGCGCGGTAACGCGCCGGACACGGTCGGGCATCGCCCGCCCGGGCCGTCCGTGCACGTCAGGCCGCGCCGACGGCGTCGAGCGCCGTCCGGGGTGTGCTCGACACCACGTCCGCCGGCCCGGGGGCTGCCCCGTCGTGCGCGCGGGGCACGCCGTGACCGTGCCCGAGGGACTCGGCCGTCGCGAGGTCGGTGACGCTGCGCGGCGCGCCCGAGGCGAGCTGCACCGCGTGGAGCACGTCGAGGATCGCGTTCGCCCGCTCCCCGGCGGGGCCCGCGGGGACGCCGTGCACCACCCGGGCCGGATGCAGGAGGTCGACGACGGCGTGGCCCGGCCGGTGCTCGTCGGGCACCCAGGCGACCGTGGCCGGGACGCCGTCCGCGGCGAGGCACGCGGCGAGCAGCTCGGCGGTGCCCGCGGGGACGCGGGCCCGCCCGACGACGAGGTCGCCCGGGCCGAGGTGCGGGGCGAGGCCGTCGAGCGCGTCCCGCAGCGTCGCGACGCGCGCCGCGCCGCCGGCGCCGGGCGTGGCCCCGGCGCCGACGCAGAGCAGGTGCACGCGCGCACCGGCGACGGCCGTGCGGTCGGTCGTCGGGCGCAGGCGCCCGCTCACGAGGCCGAGCGCGAGGAGCCGGGGCAGCCGCGGCTCAGCGGTCCTCGACGCGGAGCGGAGCGCGGCGAGCGCGCGCGGGTCCGGGTCGAGAAGCACGACCTCGTGCCCGGCGGCGGCGAGGCAGGCCGCGTGCAGGACGCCGCGGCGACCGCCTCCCGAGACCGAGACCCGCACGACGCACCTCCTCCTGCCCGCCCCGACACCCCGGCGGGCCTCAGTAGGCCCCGGAGCCGGAGAACACCGCGCGCGCCGTGCGCGCGAGGATGAGGAAGTCGCCGAACATCGTCCAGTTCTCCACGTAGTACACGTCGAGACGGACGCTCTCCTCCCACGACAGGTCCGACCGGCCGCCGACCTGCCACAGGCCCGTGAGACCGGGCTTGACCAGGAGCCGACGGCGGACCTTCTTCTCGTACTTCTGCACCTCGCGCGGCAGCGGGGGCCGCGGGCCGACGAGGCTCATGTCGCCGCGCAGGACGTTGAAGAGCTGCGGCAGCTCGTCGAGCGAGTAGCGGCGCAGCACCCGGCCGACGGGCGTCACGCGCGGGTCGTCGCGCATCTTGAACAGGAGGCCGGAGCCGTCGTTCTGCTCCTCGAGCTGCTCGACCTCGCGGTCGGCGCCCACGCGCATCGAGCGGAACTTGAACATCGAGAACGTGCGACCGTTGCGCCCGACGCGCTCCTGGCGATAGAGGACGGGACCGCGGCTCGTGAGCCGGACCGCGAGCGCGACCGCGACGAGCACGGGCAGCGCGACGAGCGTGATGAGGGCCGCGCCCGTCCAGTCCACGACCGACTTCACGGCGAACTTGGGCCCCGTGAAGCGGGGCGCGTCCACGTGCAGGAGCGCGACGCTCTCGGCAGGCGTGATGGTGATGCGGGGGCCGGCGACGTCCGCGAGCTCCGCCGTGAGCATGAGGTCGACGCCGAACGGCTCGAGCTCCCAGCCCAGGCGGCGCACGACCTCGGCCGTGATGGCGTCCGAGCCGGAGACCGCGACGACGTCCGCGCCCACCCGGGTCGCGACCTCGCCCGCGTGCCGGAGCTCGCCGAGCACCGGGACGCCGTGGATCTCCTCGCCCGCCCCGAACCCGCCCGACGGGACGCACACGCCGACGACGCGGTAGCCCGACTCGTCGCGGGAGTTGAGGTCACGGATGAGACGCTCGGCCTGGTCACGGTGCCCGATCGCGAGCACCGCCGACCGCATGCCGCCGTGGGCGCGCTGACGGTGGAGCCACTGGCGCCACGCGTATCGGCCAACGAGCAGGCCGCCGAGGCCGAGGGGGAACGCGAACGCGAGGTAGCCCCGGGTCTCCGGGAAGCGGAGCAGGAAGGCGAGGACGGCGAGCACCGCGAAGAGGCGCCACGACGCGTCGAACACGCGGTGGTACTCGGTGGGCCCGCTGCCCATGACGCGGGGGTCGCGCGTCCGGCTGGCCACGAGGGACACGGACCAGGCGACGCCCACGAGCACGGACAGCACCACGTAGGGGACGCGGGCCCGGCTCACGGGCTCGTCGATCACGGCGTCCCAGCGCAGGAAGTAGGCGACCAGCACGGCCACGACGATCACCACCGTGTCGGTGACGAGCAGCCGACGGCGGTAGGCGACCTCCCAGCCCTGCGCGGCGAACGCGGCCCGAGCGGCGCGGATGCGTGCCGCGGGCGACGCGGTGAGAAAGGTGCGCAGACCTCGTCTCGTGTCGTCGGTGACGCTGTGGGACATGCGTCCACCTCCGGTCGGCTCCACACCCTGCATGGCGACTCATCCTAGGTTCGAGAAAGTGCGATAACGAGGGTTGACGAGGGCTTTCACCCGGGTGAGAAGGCGTTCCGGACGACTGCTGTCCGGAAGGTCCCAGGCCGCAGGATCCTGCGGTTCTCACGTCGACTGCATATCGCGGAGGAATTCACTGGACAGGTGTCCAGGTCTGGCGTTCCGCAGCACGCGACGCAGCGTACGGAGAAGGCGTGAGGGAGTTCCCACCCACAGACCGGGGCGGTTCGAGCTGGACGGGCGACCACGAGCGGGAGAGCGTGGTGGGCCGCTTGCATCGTAGCGCGCGGTTGCGGGTGCTCCGGACGTGTGCTCACACCAGAGGAGAAGAGACGCAGGTCACGCCAGTGACGCGCCGTGGGGGTGAAAAAACCGGCGCGTCGCTACGATGCTCGGGTGCCCTCGGTCGTGACCCTGCTCCTCCACCCCGAACGCCGGCGCCCCGACCCGGCGTCCTGGCGGGTCGACCTGCGCGTCGTCATCCTCGCCGGCATGGCGCTCTGGACGGTCGCGCTCGTCGTGTGCGCCGTCCTCCTCGCCACCGGGACGCTCGCGCCCCGCGCGGTCGCGACGTGCGCCGTCGGGCTCGCGCTCGGCGCGCTCGGGCTCGGCTGGGAGCGTCGGAACCGGACGCGCTACCGCGCGTCCGCCGACGACTGAGGGTCGTCCCAGGCCGTCCGCGCCACCGCGCCCTGCGCCCCGCGCGGGTCGCGGAGCACCTCCTCGAGCACGTGCCGCGCGCGGTAGCGCCCCGCGACGACGGCGAGCGCCGCCGCGAGCCCCGCCGGACCGGTCGCGTGCACGACGACGTCCGCTCCCCCACGACCCTCGACCCACCACGGGACCGCGACCCCGCCGACGCGGAGGTCGTCGTGCCGTTCCCAGGTGCGTGGCAGGGGCGCACCGACGACGGCCACTACCTCGGCCGGGACGTCCTCGCGACGCCCGGCGGCGTCCGGCGCCGGAGCGGTACCGGCGACCGTCGCGACGTCGAGCAGGTCCGCGAGGTCGTCGACCAGGTCCCGTCCGGCGGGCACGAGCGGGCGCAGCGGGACCCACATCGGGTCCGCGGCCACCGCGACGTCGTCGGCCGCCGCGACGACGACCGTCCCGCCGTGCAGCGCGGGTACCCGCGCGGGGGCCGGGTCGAGCCGCACGCCGCTCTCCGCCAGCGTCTCCAGGGCGCGCCACAGTGCCAACGCGGCCGCGGCGTCGACCGGTGACCCGACGCGCGGCAGCCCGTCCAGCAGGTCGGCCCACTCCTCCGGGTCGAGCTCGGCGAGGTCGTGCACGCCCCCGACGGCGGCGAGCGAGGCGTCGTCGAGCCCCGCCACCTCCGGCGGTGCCGGACGCAGGAACGCAGAGGCGGGGCCGCCGTCGAGCGCGAAGGGGCCGCCGAGCTCCTCGCGCAGCCACCACGCCGTGTACGACCGGGCCGACGCCGCGCGCCCGCCCTCCGCGCGCACGGGCGTCAGCAGCGCCTCCCGCGCCGCGGGGTCGCCCGCGAGCCGGGCGAGCACGTCGGGCCACGCGCCGTCGGCCACCGCGTCCAGGTCCGCGACGGCGAGCACGTCCCCCACGTACGCCTCGGGGCCGAGCGTCGCCGCGAGGTGCTCGAGGTACCCGGCCCAGTCGGAGAGCCAGCCCTCCGGCGCGTGCGGGTCCAGGTCGGGCTCGTCGTCGTCCGACGCGGGCGTGAGGACGTCGCGCACCCGCAGCACGGTCGGCCCCGCCGCCGCGCCCACCGCGCGCAGCGCCGGCTCGCCCCAGCGCGCGACGACCTCCGGGTCGACGACGTCGAGCCCGTCGAGCGCGTCCGCCGCCCAGGTGCCCGGCAGGGCGCAGCCGCGCGCGGGCGACCAGCCGCCGTCCGTCGTCGGGACCGGGAGCTCGCCCCACCAGAACGGCAGCACGTCGCCGGCCGGGTCCCGGACGTCGCGGAGCGCGGTGGCGACCAGCGCGAGCAGCCGCTCGACCTCCGGGGCGGGGTCGTCGTCCGCCTCCGCGGCGTCGGCGGCGGCCAGCACGCGCTCGCGCACCGCGCCGTCGGCGAGCACCGCGCGCAGGTCCGTCGCGCGCGCGCCCAGCCGCTCGAGCAGCGGGTGCGCAGCCCGCGGGTCGACGACGCGGAGACCGAGGTCGGCGGCGTCCCGCGCGTCGAGCGTCCCGCCGTCCATGCCGTCGTCCGTACCGTCGTCGAGGAGCAGGAGGCCGCGCGCCCCGCGCACGACCTGCCCATCGAGGAGCGGAACCGGGAGCGCGCCCAGCGCCTCGAGCACCGACCGGTCCCCCGCGTGCGGCGCGAGCGCGTCGTACAGCGCCCGCCAGCGCTCGGGGTCGGCGACGAGCGGGAGGTCGTCCACGACGTCGGCTAGGTCCACGACCTGCGCCCCGAGCGACCGCGCGACCGCGCGCAGCGGGCCCGGCACGTCCACGAGGTGCGCCGCCCCGAGCTCGACGCGCACGCGCGCGTCGCCCACGTCCCCGGCGAGGACGCGCGCCTCGGCGGGCGCGAGGAGCCGCCGCTCGGCCCGCTGCGGCGCACCGTGCTCGTCACGGTCCGCGAGGATCGACCGGCCTTCCCAGGTCTCGTCGAGCGAGAGGCCGGGCTGGTCGGGGGGCACGTCGAGCGGGAGGAGCGGCGTGCGGGCCAGGGCCGCCGTCGCCGCCGTGCGGACCCCCGCGTCGACCGCGCTCGCCGGCAGCCCGGTCGGGACGAGCGCGAGCACGTCGGCACCGCGGTCGGCCGCGAGCGACCCGAGGAGCGCCGCGAACGCGCGACCCGCCTCGTGCGCGACGTGATCCGTCACGGCCCCGCGCGGGACGTGCCGGCGCGCGGGGTCGAGCGGGAACGTCGCGAGGAGCAGGGCCGGGAACGTGAGCCGCTCGTCCGTCGGGGTGGGGGCGTGCAGCACGGTCGGCGCCGCTGCGTCGTGGGGCAGGGCCCAGGTCACCGACCAGCGGTCCGCGCCGCGCTCCTCGACGGGACGGTCCGCGAGGAGCGCGGGGCCGAGCGTCCCCTCGCGCCGCAGCACCGTCCAGCGCTCGTCGACGTCCGCGACGCGGCGCTCCGCGACGCCGTCGCCCGCCACGACGACCTCCGTGAGCGCGGGCAGGGCGAGCAGCAGCGGGTCGCCGAGGTCCGCGAGCTCGGCCCGCACGGCGTCGAGCGCCGCGTCGTCGCGCAGCTCGACCTCGACCACCGTGTCGTACCCCGCCGGCACCTCGACATGCGCCGGGAACGGGAGGCGCAGCACCGGGAGCCGGTCGCCGCGCCGCGCGACCTCGGCGGCGAGGTCCGGGCGGTCCGCCACGACGTCGTCGAGCGCGACGCGCGTGCGGTCGAGCGAGAGCTCGACGGCGTGGTCTCCCGCGCCGACGCGCACGCGGTCCGCGACCGAGCGGACTGCCGCGAAGCCGACCCCGAAGCGCCCCACCGTGCGCGGGCCATCGGCTGCGCCCGCGCCCCGACCCGTGGCCGAGGCCCGCATCGCGACGAGCGACGCGACACCCGCCGCGTCGAGGGGCTCGCCCGTGTTGGCCGCGCGCAGCACCCAGCGCCCGTCGGGGTCGGACGGCGCGTGCAGGCTCAGCCGGAGGCGGCCGGGGACACCTGCGCGGACGGCGGCGTCGGCGGCGTTCTGCGCGAGCTCGACGACGACCCGCCCCCGGTACGACCCGTGGGCGTGGTCCTCCTCCGTGTTCGCGTCCTCGCGCAGGCGCGTCGGCGAGGACCGCCACGCCTCCAGGACCGCACGACGCAGCGCGGCCGTCCCGAAGACGTCCTGCGTCACTCCCGCGGCTCGTCCGGCGCGGCGTCGACGGCGGCGCCCGGCGCGGTCTCGTCCGGCGTAGCGTCGAGGTCAGGGGCGGTCTCCGCGTCGTCCGGCACGGCGTCGGGGACCGGGGCGGTCTCCGCCTCGTCCGGCGCGGCGTCCGGCTCGACGGCCACGGCCGCGGAGTCCTCCGGCGCGGTGTCGACGGGCGTCGGGGCGTCGGCCACCGGCGTCGGCTCGTCCTGCGCCGCCGGAACCGTCTCGTCCGCGGCAGTGTCCGTCGGCGCGGCCCCGTCCCGGGCCGCCTCCTTCCGGGCGACCGCGGACTCGAGGAGCGTGACGATCTCGACGTGCAGCTCGTCGACGAGCGGGTCCGGGTCCGGCCACTCGCTGCGCTGCGGCTCGACGTCCGTCTCCGAGTGCGCGCCGCAGCCGTGGTCGAGGCTCACGACCTTGCCGTCGTCGGGCGACCACTCGTTCGCGCACACGCCGAAGACCTGGCCGAGGCTGCCCTGGAGCGGCACGAGGAAGCCGCACGACCCGCAGTCGGCCGCGGCGGCGACGGCGCCGCGCGTCGTCGGGCCGCGCGACCCGCGGTACCAGCGCTCCGCGGCCTCGTCGCGGCCCTGCGGCGACAGCACGCGGGCACGCGCGAGCGCGAGCTCCTCGATCGCGACGGCGTCCTGCTCCTCGTCGCCCGTGGGCACGTAGCCGGGCTCGAGGCGCGGGTCGTCGGCGCGGAAGGGCAGCACGTCGCCCGGGCCGACGTCGCCCGGGCGCAGGCGCTCGGACCACGGGAGCCACGACGGCGCGAGCAGCGCACCGTCACCGGGCAGGAGCTCGACCTCGCACACGGTGGCCGTCCGGCCGCGCGGGACGCGCGCGAGCGTGACTGTCCAGTGCCAGCCGCGGTAGCCGCGCATCGTGCACGCGAACCGGTGGGAGATGAGCCGGTCCGCCTCGGCGACCGTCCCGAGGTGCTCGCCCACGTCCTCCGGGCTCTCGGCCACCTCCTGCGCCGCGGCGCGCGCGAGCTCGACCGCGCCCGTGAGCACGGCGTCCCGCGCCGCGCGTGCGGAGACTCCTCGGACGCGCTCCTCTGCGGCTGCCACGGCGGACATCGTCAGGCCTCGATCTCGTCCGCGACCGCGCGCAGGACCGCGGCGACCTTGGTGGCCTTGCCCTTCTCCGGGTAGCGGCCACGGCGCAAGCCGTTGCCGATCCCGTCGAGCTCCTTGATGAGGTCCTCCACGATGACCGCCATCTCGTCCGCCGAGCGACGCTTCGCCTTGACGACCGAGGGCGCCGGGTCGAGGAACGTGACGGCGAGCGCCTGCGGGCCACGGCGCCCGTCGGCGACGCCGAAGTCGACGCGAGCGCCCGGCTTGGGCGCGGGGGCGTCCGCGGGCAGCGCGGAGGCGTGCAGGAAGACCTCGCCGCCGTCGTCGTTGGCGATGAAGCCGAACCCGCGTTCGGTGTCGAACCACTTGACCTTGCCGGTGGGCACGTGGACCTCGTTCGTGCTCGTAGGAACCAGAACCCCCAGGTTACCGGCCACGCGGCGGCAAAGCCGCATCCATACCGCGGGCGAGCCCAGGGCGAGCCCGGACGACCGGCCGAGTCCCCGCCGTCGTCCCGGTCAGCGCGGGGCCGACCGCGGGACCACCCCGGCGTCCGCCCCGACCCGCAGCGCGACGGCGTCGAACCAGTCGGTGTAGTCGGCGACCGTGCGGTGGAGGTGGCCGAACAGCTCGAACGACACCGTGCCGAACAGGGTCGTCCACGCCATGAGCGTGCGCACGACGGCCTCGGGCGGGGCGTCGGGCGTCGTGAGCCCGCGGGCGCTCACGTACGCGACGGCGGGGGCGACGAGCGCGTCCGCGTCCCCGCCCAACGGCGGTGCGGGCGCCGGGCCCTCGCCGTCCGCCCAGGAGTCGGCGACGACCCGGACCAAGGTCCGCACGACGCGCGTCGCGGGCTCGACCGTGTCCTGCGGCGCCGCGTACCCCGGCACGGGGGTGCCGTAGAGCAGCCCGAACTCCCCGGGCCGCGCGACGCACCAGGTGCGCAGCGCGCGGCACGCGGCGAGCCAGCGGCCGGGCAGGTCGTCGCGCGCGACGGCGGCCTCCGCGGCCTCGACGGCGGCCCCGAGCTCGTCGTAGCACTCGACGAGGAGCGCGGTGAGCAGCGCGTCCCGGCTCGGGAAGTAGCGGTAGACGGCGGACGACACCATGCCGACGTCTCGCGCGACGGCCCGCAGCGAGAGCGCGGCGGGCCCGTCGGCCATGAGCCGCGCGCGGGCGGCGCCGAGGATCTCGCGCGTGAGGGTCTCGCGCGCCAGGGCGCGTGCCGTCCGAGGTGCCGTCATGCCGTCAGGGTCGCAGACGAGAGCGCCGCCCACCAACGAGAGCAGCGCTCTTGTTTCTTGGCGCGGCGCGTGCCAGGCTGCTCCTGAAACGAGAGCACTGCTCTCGGAAAGGAGCCCTCATGTCCAGCACCTCGTCCTCCGACGACCGGCACGTCGTCGTCGGCGCCGGCCCCGTCGGCCGCCACGTGGCCGCCGAGCTCGCGGCCCGCGGGTCGCACGTCACCGTCGTCACCCGCAGCGGACGCGACACCGGGCTCGACGGCGTCACGCACCTCGCGCTCGACGCGTCCGACGCCGACGCGCTCAGCCGTGCCGCGGACGGCGCCGCCGTGCTCTACAACTGCGCCAACCCCGGCGACTACACGCAGTGGGAGAAGGTCTGGCCGCCGCTCGCCGCCGCGCTGCTCACCACGGCGGAGCGGACGGGCGCGGTCTACGCGATCACGGGCAACCTCTACCCCTACGGGCCGGTCGACGGACCGATGGCCGAGGACCTGCCGGACGCCGCGACCGACCACAAGGGCGTCCTGCGGGCCCGGCTGTGGGCCGACGCCCTCGCCGCGCACCGCGCCGGCCGCGCGCGGGTCGTCGAGGTGCGCAGCTCCGACTTCGTCGGGCCCGGGGTGGGCACCAACGGCCACGTGTCGCGCGTCGTCCCCGCCGCGCTGCGCGGCCGGGCCGTCACGATGATCGGCCGCACCGACCTGCCCCACTCCTTCACCGACGTGCAGGACGCGGCGCGCACGCTCGTCGCGGCGGCCGCGGACCCGGGCGCCCTCGGCCGCACGTGGCACACCCCGAGCAACCCGCCGCGCACCCAGCGCGAGGCGCTGACCGACGTCCTCGCGAGCGTCGGGCGCCCCCCGGTCCGGGTGCGCTCGCTGCGCGGCCCCGGGCTCGCCGCCGCCGGGCTGTTCTCGCCGCTGCTGCGCGAGCTGCGCGACCTCGCCTACCAGTGGGAGCGCCCCTACGTCCTCGACGACACCGCGTCCCGCGACCGCTTCGGCATCGAGCCCACGCCCTGGGACGAGGTCTGCCGCCGGACCGCCCGCGGCTGACCACAGCGCGAGATCGGCACCTCTCGCCGAGGTCGGCGCTCTGCTGCGAGCTCGGCAGTCGCGACTACCGATGTCGACCGGACCTGCCGATCTCGGCGCGTCAGGTCGGCCCGTCGTCCACAGATCCGCCGACCACCGCACCGCGACCCGGCCAGGAGCGGCACGATCACGCCCCATGTCGAGACGAGAAGCTGCGCTCCCGCTGCACCTCGCGCGCGAGCACCTCCCGGAAGAGGCCCGGCGACGTGTGACCCACGGCGAGTGGGAACGCGTGCGGCGCGGCGCCTACCGCGACGCGCTCCCGCCGGACTCGGCTCCGGCCACGGCCGCGCGAGGACTCGCGGTGGACCGCGCACGTGCCGTCGCCCGGAGCCTCCGTGCCGACCCGGTCGTGAGCCACGCGTCCGCGGCGCTCCTGCACGACCTGCCCCTGTGGGAGCTCCCGGCGACCACCCACGTGGTCCAGTCCTACCGCCGCTCGGGTTCCGCGGCACGGGACATCACGCGGCACGTGGGCGAGGTCGGCGCCCACGACCGCACGACGGTCCTCGGCGTCACCACGACCTCGCTGGTCCGCACCGTCGCCGACTGCCTGAGCACCATGCCCGCCCTCGACGGGCTCGTCGTCGTCGACGCGGCCCTCGCCCGGGGCGTCCGACGGTCGGACGTCACGGCCGTCCTCGACCGCCGGCCACGGGGTCGTGGGTCGCGCCGGTCTCGTCACGTGCTCGCGCTCGCGGACCCGGGCGCCGAGTCGGCCCGCGAGACCTGGCTCCGGTACGTCCTGCTGCGGACCGGGCTGCCCCGGCCGGAGACGCAGGTGGCGCTCCGCACCGAGGTCGGCGCGGTCCGGGTCGACCTCGGCTGGACGCGGTGGCGCCTGCTGCTGGAGTTCGACGGCCTCGTGAAGTACCGCACCGGCCCCGCGGGCCTGGCGCCGCGTGCGGACCCGGGCCGTGTGCTGGTCCGGGAGAAGCTGCGGCAGGAGGCGATCGAGCGCACGGGGCACCGCCTCCTCCGCGTCACCTCCCGGGACCGTCCGGAGGACGTCGTGACGCGGGTGCTGCGGCACGTCCCGCCCGACGTCGTCCGTGGCCTGCGCGCCGATCCGTTCCTCCCGCCGCGGTGAGGTCGGCAACCGGGGACGAGATCGGCGGGTCCGGTCGGCGTCGGCAGTCCCGACTGCCGTTCTCGCACGCGAGCGCCGATCTCGTCCCACCCGGCTGGCGCGTAGCATCGGACGGATGGCCACCTCCCGGCCCGAGCGGGCTCCGACGTACAGCGAGTCGCTGCGCCAGCGCGACGACGACGCGCTGGTCGCCCTGCTCGCGGGGCGTCCCGACCTCGCCACGCCCTCCCCCTCGACGCTGCTCTCGCTCGCCGCGCGCGCGATGAACCGCACGAGCCTCGAGCGCGCGCTCGCCGGGCTCGACGAGCTGACGCTGCACGTGCTCGAGTCGGTGCTCGTGCTCGACTCCGTGGGCACGCCCGCGACGGCGTCCGCGGTCGCGCGCGCGACGGGGGTGGACCGCGCGTCGGTCACCGCGGCGCTCGCGCGCCTCGACGAGCTCGCGCTCGTGTGGTCGCCCGGCACGCGCTCGGCCAGGTTCCGCCCGGCGCCCGGGACGGCCGAGGTGCTCGGCCCGCACCCCGCAGGCCTGGGCCCGGTCTCCGGCGACGCCCCGGCGCCGTCCGCGGTCCTGCCCGACGACGCGCCCCCGGGCGCGCGCGCCATCCTCGACGCGCTCGCGTGGGGGCCGCCCGTGGGCGTCGCGCCCCGCTCCGACGCGTCGGCACGCCGGGCGACGGCCTGGCTGGTCGAGCGCGGCTACCTGCGCGCGACCGACGAGCGGCACGTCGTCCTGCCGCGCGAGGTCGGGCTCGCGCTGCGCGGCGGGCGCACCCACCGCGACGTGCGCACGGCGCCGCCCGTGCCCGACGCGCGCGAGCTCCCCGCGGCGACGGTCGAGGCCGAGTCCGCGAGCGCCGGGCTGGAGGCGGTGCGCCTCGTCGCGCGCCTCGTGACGCACTGGACCGAGCACCCGCCCGGCGTCCTGCGCGCGGGCGGGCTCGGGGTGCGCGACCTGCGCCGCGCGGCCCTCGCCCTCGAGGTCGACGACGCGACGGCGGCCGCGGTCGTCGAGGTCGCGGCGGCGGCGGGCCTCGTGGCCGACGACGGCGACGACCCGCCCACGTTCGCCTCGACCCCGACGGCCGAGGACTGGCTCGACGACGACCTGGGCGACCGCTGGGCCGCGCTCGCGCGCGGGTGGTGGCGGTCGCGCCGCACGCCGTGGCTCGTCGGGAGCCGTGACGAGCGGGGCGCCCTGCGCGCCGCGCTCGACCCCGAGCTGTGGCGGCCCTGGGTCCCGCGGCTGCGTCGCTCGGTCCTCGACGTGCTCGCCCTCGCGCCCGACCGGCCGCTCGGCCCGGTGGACGTCGTCGCGGTCCTGCGCTGGCGCACGCCGCGCGCGGTGCCGCCGGAGCAGGCCGTCGCGGGGCTGCTGCGCGAGGCCGCGCTGCTCGGCGTGACGGGCGCGGGCGCGCTCGCTCCCCCGGGCCGGGCGCTCGTCGCGGGCGACGACCCCGCGCCGTCGTCGGAGCCCGTGGACCTGGGCGCCGCGTTCGAGGCCGTGCTCCCGCCCGAGGTGGACGACCTCCTGCTCCAGGGCGACCTCACCGGCATCGTGCCGGGCCGGCCGTCGCGCACGCTCGAGCGCCTCGTGGAGGTCGCGGCCGACGTCGAGTCCCGCGGCGCCGCGACCACGGTCCGCTTCACGCCGGAGTCGGTGCTGCGCGCGCTCGACCGGGGCGCGACGGCCGACGAGCTGCTCGCCGAGCTCGCGTCGCACTCCCGGACTCCCGTGCCCCAGCCGCTGGAGTACCTGGTGCGCGACACCGCGCGACGTCACGGGCGCGTGCGGGTCGGGACGGCGTCGTCGTACGTGCGCGCCGAGGACCCGGTGCTCCTCGCGGGCATCGCGGAGGACCCGGCGCTGCGCGGCCTCGGCCTGGTGCTGCTCGCGCCGACCGTGCTCGCGTCCGGCGCACCGGCCGGGGAGCTGCAGGACGCGCTGCGGGCTCGCGGCGTGCCG
Organism: Cellulosimicrobium funkei; assembly: GCF_900155925.1. Lineage (NCBI taxonomy): Bacteria > Bacillati > Actinomycetota > Actinomycetes > Micrococcales > Promicromonosporaceae > Cellulosimicrobium > Cellulosimicrobium funkei. Next base: position 82,666 of record NZ_FTMI01000007.1, on the reverse strand, counting down.
TCGGTCGTGGAGGGCCCGGACGGGCGCGTGCTCGTCGCGGACCGTGCGGGCCGTCGCGACCTGCCCGACGCCGCGGGCCCGGCCCGGCGGGGACGGGCCGGGACGGTCGTCGGGCGGCGCGGGAGCCGCGCCCGGACCGGCGTCGTCCCGGGCTCCGGGGCCCGCGTCGACGAGGCGCGGGACGAGGCCGGGCGTGGCGAGAAGCGGTTCGCCGACCTCGTCGCCCGGCTCCGCGCCGCGGACACGCGCTGGGCGGAGCAGGCCCAGGCCCGCGCGGCCGGCGGAGCACGCGCCGAGGGCGACCGGTCGCGCCGGGGCGGGGGGACGTCGTCGGGCCGGGCGGGACGCGGGGACGACGGCCCCGAGGGAACAAGCGACCCGGTGGCGGCGTTGGGGCTGCTGCGCGAGGCGATCGCGGACGGCGCCATGGTGTGGCTCGAGGTCGTCGGGTCGACGGGCGCGCAGGACCGCCGCCGCGTGCGGCCCCTCACGCTCGACGCCGGACGGCTGCGCGCGCAGGACCCGGCACGCGACGCCGAGCTCACGGTCGCGGTCCACCGCATCGCGTCCGTGACCCCGGACTGACCCCGCCCCGCCCCCGCACTACCCCCGGACCGTCACCCGACCGACCCCGGACCACCACCGGCCCGCCCGGCGACCGCCCGGACCGCACGACCCTCGGCCACCCACGGCAAGGAGAACGCATGACCGACGGACCTCTCATCGTCCAGAGCGACAAGTCGCTCCTGCTCGAGGTCGACCACCCCCGTGCCGACGACGCGCGGCGGGCCATCGCGCCGTTCGCCGAGCTCGAGCGCGCCCCGGAGCACGTCCACACGTACCGGCTCACGCCGCTCGGCCTGTGGAACGCGCGCGCGGCCGGGCACGACGCCGAGCAGGTCGTCAACACGCTCATCGAGTACTCGCGCTACCCGGTGCCGCACGCGCTGCTCATCGACGTCGCGGAGACCATGTCGCGGTACGGGCGGCTCACGCTCGCGCAGCATCCCACGCACGGGCTCGTGCTCGAGGCGACGGACCGCGCCGTCCTCGCCGAGGTGCTCAAGTCCAAGCGCACCGCCGGGCTGGTGGGCGACCGGATCGACGACACGACCGTCGTCGTGCACCCGTCCGAGCGCGGCCACCTCAAGCAGGTCCTCGTGAAGCTCGGCTGGCCTGCCGAGGACCTCGCGGGGTACGTCGACGGCGAGAAGCACGCCATCGCGCTCAGCCCGACGACGCCGCCGCGCGCCGAGGGCGAGGAGCCGAAGCCGTGGGAGATGCGCCCGTACCAGGCGCAGGCGGTGGACGGGTTCTGGCACGGCGGGAGCGGCGTCGTCGTGCTGCCGTGCGGCGCCGGCAAGACGATCGTGGGCGCGGGCGCGATGGCGAAGTCCGGGACGACGACGCTCATCCTCGTGACGAACACCGTGAGCGCGCGCCAGTGGCGCGACGAGCTCGTACGGCGCACGACGCTCACCGAGGACGAGATCGGCGAGTACTCCGGCGCGCGCAAGGAGATCAAGCCCGTCACGATCGCGACCTACCAGGTGCTGACGACCAAGCGGAAGGGCGTGTACACGCACCTCGAGCTGCTCGACGCGCGCGACTGGGGCCTCGTCGTGTACGACGAGGTGCACCTGCTGCCCGCGCCGATCTTCCGCATGACGGCGGACCTGCAGGCGCGCCGCCGCCTCGGGCTCACCGCGACGCTCGTGCGCGAGGACGGCCGGGAGGACGAGGTGTTCTCGCTCATCGGGCCCAAGCGGTACGACGCCCCGTGGAAGGACATCGAGGCGCAGGGGTACATCGCACCCGCGGACTGCGTCGAGGTGCGGCTCACGCTGCCGGAGTCCGACCGCATGACGTACGCCGTCGCCGAGCCCGAGGACAAGTACCGGCTCGCCGCGACCGCCACCGGCAAGAACCGGGTCGTGGAGCAGATCGTCGCGCAGCACCCGGACGACCAGGTGCTCGTGATCGGCCAGTACCTCGACCAGCTCGAGGAGCTGTCGCAGCACCTCGACGCGCCGCTCATCACGGGCGCGACGACGGTCCGCGAGCGCCAGCGCCTGTTCGACGCCTTCCGCACGGGCGAGATCTCGCGGCTCGTCGTGTCGAAGGTCGCGAACTTCTCCATCGACCTGCCCGAGGCGTCCGTCGCGATCCAGGTCTCCGGGTCGTTCGGGTCGCGCCAGGAGGAGGCCCAGCGCCTCGGCCGCGTCATGCGCCCCAAGGCCGACGGCCGCACCGCGCACTTCTACGCCGTCGTCGCGCGCGACACGGTGGACCAGGACTTCGCGGCGCACCGCCAGCGGTTCCTGGCGGAGCAGGGGTACGCCTATCGCATCGTCGACGCGGAGGACCTGGGCGTCGTGCAGTGACGGGTGGGGGTCCCGCGACGTAGGAGCGCGACACCCGCCCGGCACGGACGACGCCCGGGGCCGACCAAGAACACGAAGGACCTGGGCGTCGTGCAGTGACACAGGGTCCCGCGGCACCGATTGCGGGTCCTGGGCGGCTGGGAAAGGATCGGGCCGTGAGCACGGCCGATCGTCCCTGGCACCCCCGCGCGGCCGGGGGCCGCGGCGCCCGCGCGTTCCTCGCCCTCGTCGTCTCGACGCTCGTCGGGCTGCTGACGTGCGTCGCCCTCGTCGCCCCGGCGGGCCTCGCGCACGCCGTCCCGCCGATGGACGTGACGGACGAGATCACCGACCCGTCCGGCGTCCTCGGGGACCGCACGGACGACGTGCGCGCGGCGCTCGACCGCCTGGCCCAGGACACGGACCTGCAGCTCTTCGTCGTGTACGTGGACGACCTCGACGGCATGGACGGCGTCGACTGGGCGAACGCGACGGCGAACCAGTCGGGGCTGGGGGTCGACGACCTGCTGCTGGCCGTCGGGACGCAGGACCGGCGGTACGGGCTGTCGTACGACAACAACGTCCCGCTGTCGGACGCCGAGCTGGACCGGATCACGTCCGCCGTGGAGGACGAGCTGCGCGCCGACGACTGGGCGGGTGCGGCCATCGCGGCGGCCGAGGTGGCGCGGGGTGCGAGCCAGGGCTCGGGCGGCGTGTCGTGGTTCTGGGTCCTGCTCGTCGGCGGCGTGCTCGTGATCGTGGTCGTGGTGGTCGCCCGCGCGGCGGGACGACGCCGCCGGGCCGCGACCGCCGTCGGGCCGGCGGGCGACCCGCTCGCGGCGCTGCCCACGGCCGAGCTGGACCGCCGCGCGAGCGCGGCCCTCGTGGCGATCGACGACGCCGTGAAGACGTCCGAGCAGGAGCTCGGCTTCGCGCAGGCGCAGTTCGGGATCGAGGCGACGCAGCAGTTCTCCGCCGCCCTCGCCGAGGGCAAGCAGCGGGTCGCGGAGGCGTTCGCGCTGCGCCAGCGGCTCGACGACGACCAGCCCGAGGCGGAGCCCCAGGCGCGGCAGATGATGGCGCGCATCGTCGCCCTGTGCGACGAGGTCGCGGACTCGCTCGACGCCCAGTCCCGCACGTTCGACGAGCTGCGCGACCTGCAGGCCCGCGCGCCGCAGGTGCTCGACGAGACCGACCAGCGCGCGACCGAGGTGCTCGCCCGCGTCGAGCCCGCGCGCGCGACGCTCGAGGCGCTCGGGCGCACGTACCCGTCGACGGCGCTGGCGTCCGTCGCGCAGAACCCCGAGCAGGCGCAGGCGCTCCTCGCGGGCGCGCGCGAGTCGGTGGCGCGCGGCCGGGAGGCGCTCGCCTCCAAGGACCGGGCGACGGCCGTCGCGCTCGCCCGGGCCGCGCAGAACGCCGTCGGGCAGGCGGTGACGCTGCTCGACGCCGTCGACCGCGCGGGGACCGACCTCGCCGAGTCCGGTCCGCGCCTGGACCGGGGCGTCGCGTCGATCACGTCCGACATCGCGGACGCGGGGCGGCTCGCCCCCGGGGACCCCGCGGTCGCGCCGGCGCTCGCGGAGGCGCAGGCCGCCGTGGCGGTCGCCGGGGCCGCGCGCGACGGCGGCGACCCGCTCGCCGCGCTCCGTCGCCTCACGGACGCGGAGGCGGCGCTCGACGCCGTCCTCGCCCCGTTCCGCGAGCGTGCCGAGCAGGCGGCGCGCGCGAACGCGCTGCTGCGCGAGACCCTCGCGCGCGTCGACTCGCAGGTCCGCGCGACGAACGACTTCATCGAGACGCGGCGCGGCGCCGTCGGCCCGGAGGCGCGGACCCGGCTCGCGGAGGCGATCCGGCTGCTCGGCGAGGCGCGCGCGCTCCAGCCGACCGACCCGGTCGCCGCGCTCCAGCGCGCGCAGCAGGCCGACGCGCAGGCGCAGTCCGCGGCCCAGCGCGCGCAGCAGGACGCGTCGAGCTGGCAGTCGTCCCAGGGTGGCGGGTTCGGCGGGGGTGGCGGCAGCAACGTCGGGGGCATGGTCCTCGGCGGGATCCTCCTCGACTCCATCCTCCGCGGCGGGGGCGGCGGCGGACGCTCCGGCGGGTTCGGCGGCGGCAGCTTCGGCGGCGGCTACGGGGGTGGCGGGTTCGGCGGCGGACGCTCCGGCGGACGGTCGGGCGGACGGTCGTCGGGCGGACGCTCCGGCCGCGGCGGACGCTTCTGAGCACGGGCGGCACCTGACGCCCCGCACCACGGGACGACGGCACGACGGACACGACCAGCACCAGACGGCTCACCAGAGAGGGACGACCATGGCGGAGAAGCAGAGCATCTTCGGACGGATCGCGCAGCTCGCCCGCGCGAACATCAACGCGCTCCTGGACAGCGCCGAGGACCCGCAGAAGATGCTGGACCAGCTCGTGCGCGACTACACGAACAACATCGCCGAGGCGGAGCAGGCCGTCGCGCAGACCATCGGCAACCTGCGGCTCGCCGAGCAGGACTACAACGAGGACGTCGCCGCCGTCCAGGAGTGGGGCCAGAAGGCCGCGGCCGCGTCGGCGCAGGCCGACCGGTACCGCCAGCAGGGCGACGCCGCGAACGCCGACAAGTTCGACAACCTCGCGAAGATCGCGCTCGGCAAGCAGATCGCCGCCGAGAGCGAGGTCCGCCAGGCCGAGCCGCTCATCGCGTCGCAGCGCGAGTCGGTCGAGAAGCTCAAGTCCGGCCTCGCGATGATGAAGGACAAGCTCGGTCAGCTGAAGTCGAAGCGCGACTCGCTCGTGGCGCGGCAGAAGAGCGCGCAGGCGCAGCAGACCGTGCAGGGCGCGCTCAGCTCGATCAACGTGCTCGACCCGACGAGCGAGCTCTCCCGCTACGAGGAGATCGTCCGCCGCGAGGAGGCGCAGGCGCTCGGCCAGGCGGAGGTCGCCGCGTCGAGCATCGACGCCCAGTTCGCCGAGCTCGAGACGTCGGGCGAGGCCGTCGAGATCGAGGCCCGCCTCGCCGCGCTCAAGCAGGGCTCCGCCCCCGCCGCGCAGGTGTCGCCCACCCAGGTCACGCCCGCGATCGGTTCCGGGACGACCACCCAGGACGCCCCCTCGACCGACTGGTGACCTCGGTCCGGGTCAGGCGGGGACGCGTCGTCGGCTGACCCGGACCGCGGTGACGAACGACTCCGCGAGCCGGCGCCCGCCGTCGAGCAGCGCGGGGGCGTGCTCGTCGAACCCGGCGAGGGCCGCAGCGGCGTCGACGTCGTCGTAGCGGCCGCACCAGGCGGCGAAGCCGGCGCGCGACGCCTCGGGGTGGAACTGGACGCCGAGCGCGGACCCGAGGCGGAACGCCTGGTAGGGGTACATGTTCGACGACGCGAGCCAGACGGCGCCTTCCGGGAGCTCGACGATCGCGTCGCCGTGCATGCTCGTCACGCAGCGCACCGGGTCGTCGCCGGTCGCGAGCGGTGCCAGCACCGGGTCGGTGTCCGCCTCCGCACGCCAGAAGACCCGGGTCGCGCCGACCTCGCGGCCGGGCGGGGCGGCGACCGCCACCTGTCCCCCGCCCGCGACGGCGAGGAGCTGCGCGCCGAGGCAGATGCCGAGCGTCGGGACGCCCTGCGTCGCGGCGGCGACGAGGGTCTCGCGCAGGGCGGGCAGCCACGGGGCGCGCGCGTCGTCGTACGCGGACACGTGGCCCCCGAGGACGACGAGGCCGTCGCCGAGCTCGTCGAGCCGGTCCGCGACGGGGACGGGCTCGCCCTCGTGCGCGCGGACGACGCGGAGCTCCGCGTCGAGGAGGTCGGCGTAGGCGTCGAGCGTGACGTCCGGGGAGTTCTCGACGACCGTGAGCCGGACGGTCCCGGTCGCGGTCGTGGCGTCGGTGTCGTGCGTGGTCACGAACCCTGACGGTACCCACTCGGGGGTGGGAGGACGCAAACACCCACGTCGTGGACAGTGCGGCGGGCGCACCGGGACGGAGCGCGGCGGGTCGCGCGCGGATAGGCTGACCGGCATGTCCGACCTCCAGACCTCCGACGGCCGAGCGCTGACGACGCCGCGCCGCACCTACCTCGTCGTCGACGGCGAGAACATCGACGCGACGCTCGGCATGAACGTCCTCGGCCACCGCCCCGCCCCGGAGGAGCGGCCGCGCTGGGACCGCATCGTCGACTTCGCGCGCCAGGCCTGGGGCCAGGACGTCACGCCCCTGTTCTTCCTCAACGCGTCGTCGGGCCAGATGCCGATGTCGTTCGTGCAGGCGCTGCTCGCGATGGGCTACCGCCCGATCCCGCTGTCGGGGTCGAGCAACGAGAAGGTCGTCGACATCGGTATCCAGCGCATGCTGGACGCGATCGCCGGCCAGCCGGGCGACGTCCTCCTCGCGAGCCACGACGGCGACTTCCTGCCCCAGGTCGAGACGCTGCTCGACGACAAGGACCGCCGCGTGGGCGTCCTCGCGTTCCGCGAGTTCGTCAACGTGCGCCTCACCGAGCTCACGGGCCGCGGTCTCGAGATCTTCGACCTCGAGGACCACGCGGGCGCGTTCACGGCCGTGCTGCCGCGCGTGCGGATCATCCCGCTCGACGAGTTCGACCCGATGCGCTACCTCTGACCGCCCGTACCGCGGGCTCCGTCGCTCACGCGTGGAGCTCGCGGTACAGCGGCGTCGGGAACGACGCCGTCACGCCGTCGCCGCAGAGGAGCCCGGCGATCCGCTCGGCCTCGGCCGCGAGGGCCCGTTCGCCGTCGGCGCCGACGTCGTCGAGGAGCCGCCACGCGGGCTCGCCGCCCGGCCGCACGACCCAGGCCCCGACGATCCGCCCTTCCCACCAGACGGTCGCGCCCGCGTTGCCGATCGTGTCGAAGACGGCGGCCTTGTGCGCCCCGAGGTACCAGTCGCGCGCGGTCCAGCCCATCGTCGTCGGGTCGAGCGACGGCAGGAGCGCGACGTGGCCCTCGATCGGCACCTCGTCCGGGCCGGGCAGGTCCGTGCCCCGCAGCATGACGCCGGGGCGGGCGTCCTCGCCGCCCGCCGCACCGACCTCGACCTCCACCTCGACGACGTCGAGACCCGCGAGCGCCGCGAGCGTGTCACGGCGGTTCCAGCCCGTCCACCACACGAGGTCCTCGACCGTCGCGGGCCCGAACACGTCGAGCCAGGCCCGCGCCAGCGCGGTGCGCGCCGCGGCCTCGTCGAGCACGGGGATGCCGCCGGGGAACCAGTCCTCGACGGGTGACCAGACGTGCCGGTTGGACGACCACGTGCCCCGCGGCTCGCCGCGCACCACCACGCCCTCGGCGGAGAGCAGCGAGAGCAGCGGGGACGTCATGGTGCGGCGCACGTCCCACGTCTTGGTGGTCGTGGGCAGGAACGCCGTGCGCAGCAGCGGCGCGGCCCGCGACAGGCTCGCGCCGTCGAGCGGGCCGTGCTCGGCGAGCGCCGCGTGCACCTGGGCCTCGACCGCGGCGAGGAAGGTCGCGGCGTCGTCGACGGGCGGGTCCGTGGGCAGGGTCGCGAGCTCCTTGAGCAGGCGGGTGCGCAGCCGTCGCGCGACGGCGAGGGCCGCCGCCGCGTGCACGACGGGCACCGTCTCGCGGCGCACGACGAACATCGTGCGTCGCATGGCGAGCACCTTGACGAGCGAGCGCCGCCGGAAGACGGCGTCCCGGACGTCGTCGAGCACGAGGCCGGGGACCCGCGCGAGCACCGACAGGTAGACGCTCGGGGCGTCGGTCGCGTGCAGCGCGAGCAGCCGGTCGACGACGTCCTCCGGGCTCCGGGCCGCCGGCCTGCCGGGCAGGTCCGTGGCGAGCGCGAGCTGCTGCGCGACGAGCCGCCGCCGCCTCTGGTCCACCGTGATCCGCACGGCGGCCATCCTGCCCCGGGCCACCCACGCCCGCCCGCCCGCGTGCCGCGCCCGGCGCCGGCGTCGCGCCGGTGCCGCCGGGATCGAGCACGTTCCCAGGCGTCTCCCAGACCGCGGGAGCACACTGGACGTATGAGCACCACCCCCGAGGCACGCCTCGTCGTCGTCGACGACGAGCCGAACATCCGCGAGCTGCTGGCCACGTCCCTGCGCTTCGCCGGGTTCGAGGTGCACGCCGCCGCGGACGGGCAGAGCGCCCTGCGGCTCGTGCGCGACGTCGAGCCCGACCTCGTCGTGCTCGACGTGATGCTCCCCGACATGGACGGGTTCACCGTGACCCGCCGCCTGCGCGAGAAGGGCCAGCACACGCCCGTCGTCTTCCTCACCGCGAAGGACGACACGCGCGACAAGGTCACGGGGCTCACCGTGGGCGGCGACGACTACGTGACGAAGCCCTTCAGCCTGGAGGAGGTCGTGGCGCGCATCCGGGCCGTGCTGCGCCGCACGCACGCCGAGCCGGTCGACGACGCGGTCCTGCGCTTCGCCGACCTCGAGATGGACGAGGACTCGCACGAGGTCCGCCGCGCCGGCGTCGACATCGACCTGTCCCCCACCGAGTTCAAGCTGCTGCGCTACCTCATGCTCAACGCGGGCCGCGTGCTGTCCAAGGCGCAGATCCTCGACCACGTGTGGCAGTACGACTGGGGCGGCGACGCGAACATCGTCGAGTCGTACATCTCCTACCTGCGCCGCAAGATCGACAACCTCACCGTGCCCGGCCCGGACGGCGAGCCCGTGGCCCTCCCGCCGCTCATCCACACCAAGCGCGGCGTCGGCTACCTGCTGCGCCAGCCGCCCGCGGCGTCATGACGGCCGGCCCCGACCGCACGGCGGCCGGGTCCCCGCCGGTCCCGCCCCCTCCCCCGCCCCCCGGGGCGGTCTCGCAGCCCGGCCGCGCTCCGTCGAGCGAGCCCGCGGCGTCCGCACCCGTCCCCGACGGCCCGACGGCGGAGCGCCCCTTCGGCCGGCCCGTCCCCACCGAGGGGTGGGGCTGGTTCGCGCGCGTGCCGCTGCGGGCGCGCCTCGTCGCGATCACCGTGCTCCTGCTCGCGGCCGGGCTCGGGCTGGCCTCGGTCGTGACGACGACCGTCGTGTCGAGCTACCTGGTCGGGCAGGTCGACCAGGACCTCCAGGGGTCGGCGACGACCGTCGCCCGGTCCTCCTTGCTCAGCAACCCGACCACCGCGAGCCAGATCCCGAGCGAGTACTTCGTCCTGCTCCGCGAGCTGTCCGGCAACGAGAGCGGCTACAGCTGGCGGGCCACGACGTCGCGGTACGGGGAGCCCGACATCCCCGCGCTGTCCGACCAGGAGATCGAGCGCCTCGCGGGAGAGCCCTTCACGGTGCGATCCGTCGGGGGCTCCGACCCCGCCCAGTGGCGCGTGGTCGGGCGGTTCCTCTTCGTGGACGGCCAGCAGGCCGGGACCGTCTTCGTCGCCCTGCCGCTCACGGGCATCCACGAGACGGTCAAGGTGCTCGGTCGCGCGCTCGCGCTGTCCGCGCTGGGCATCGCGCTCGTCGGCGGCGCGGTCGCCTACCTCGCGGTCCACCGTGCGCTGCGCCCGCTGCGCGAGATCGAGGAGACCGCGGCCGACATCGCGGCGGGCGACCTGTCGCGACGCGTGCGCCCCGCGCCGTCGACGACGGAGGTCGGCTCGCTCGCGGCGTCGCTCAACGCGATGCTCACCCAGATCGAGGAGGCGTTCGCCGTCCAGGAGGCGTCCGAGGAACGGATGCGGCGCTTCGTCTCGGACGCGAGCCACGAGCTGCGCACGCCGCTCGCGACGATCCGCGGCTACGGCGAGCTGTACCGCATGGGCGCGCTCGACACCCCGGACAAGGTCGACGACACGATGGGCCGCATCGAGGACTCGGCGACCCGCATGGGCACGCTCGTCAACGACCTGCTCGCCCTCGCGCGGCTCGACGAGGGCCGGCCGCTGCGCCACGAGCCGGTCGACCTCGTCTCCCTCGCGCGGGACTCCGCACAGGACCTGCACGCGCTCGACCCCGCGCGCGACGTGCGGGTCGTCGGGCTCGCGCCGGGCGCGGACGCGCCGGCATCGCTGCGCGTCGTGGGCGACGAGGACCGGCTGCGGCAGGTGCTCGCCAACCTCGTCGGGAACGTCGCGCGCCACACGCCGTCGGGCACGCCGGTGGAGATCGCGCTGGGCGCGGCGCCCGCCCCCCGGCCCGACGACGCGCCGTCGGGCGACGGCGCGGGCGGGAGCGGCGCCCCGGCCGGCGACGCCGCGCGCGACGTCGCGGTGCTCGAGGTCCGCGACCACGGCCCGGGCGTCCCGACGACCCAACGAGGCCGCCTGTTCGAGCGGTTCTACCGGGCGGACACGTCGCGCAACCGCTCGTCCGGCGGGTCCGGGCTCGGTCTCGCGATCGTCGCCGCGATCGTCGGGGCGCACCGCGGCCGCGTGTCGGTCCGTGAGACGCCGGGCGGCGGGCTCACCGTCCGCGTGGACCTCCCGCTCGGCTCCTGACGGCCTGCACCCCGCCCGACCTGCGGGTTCGCGGGCGACCGTCCGCGACGTCGCGCGGGAGCCCGCCGGGGCGTCCCGACGCGCCGCCGACTGGGGCTACGATGGCGGGTCGTCCCGCGAGACCTAGGCTGAAGACGAGGCCGCGCGGCGACGCGGGGGCCTCCGCGCCGGGCAGCACGCCCGGCGACGACGACCTCCGTCCTGCTCGTCTCCGTCGAAGAAGGCTGAAGTTCATGGGCGTCAACAGCGCCGACGCACCGCAGTGGTTCCTCTCCTCGTTCGTCCGCAGCGCCCGGGGCGCCGGGGCGACCGCCCCGGACGACGAGATCCGCGCCGTCGGGCAGGGGCTGCTCGACCGCTGGGACCAGCCGGGACGCCACTTCCACAACCTGCGCCACCTGGCCGACGTCCTGGGCCGGGTCGACGAGCTCTCGCAGGAGACGCACGACCCCGACCTCGTGCGCCTCGCGGCCTGGTACCACGGCGCCATCTTCGACGCGAAGGGCGGCGCGACCTACGCCAACAAGGGCGGCGAGGACGAGACCGCGAGCGCCGCGCTCGCCGTCGCCGAGCTCACGCGGCTCGGCGTCCCCGAGCCCGCGGTGCGGCGCGTCGCGCACCTCGTCAACGCGCTCGTCCGCCACGCCCCGGACGCCTCCGACTTCGACTGCGCGGTCCTGTGCGACGCCGACCTCGCGATGCTCGCGGCCGAGCCGCAGCGCTACAAGGAGTACCTCAAGGACGTGCGCGACGAGTACGCGCACATCCCCAAGCCCGACTACGTGCGCGCCCGCATCGCGATCCTCACGAAGCTGCTCGACCGGCGCACGCTCTTCTCGAGCCCGCTCGGCGCGGCCTGGGAGGAGGCCGCGCGGCAGAACCTCGACGCGGAGCTCCAGCGCCTGCGCAAGGAGCAGGCCAAGCTCGCCGAAGCGTCGACGGCGTCCCCAGCCTCCGGCGCCTGAACCGTCGTCCACAGGCCTGACCTCCGCCCCTCAGGACCCGGGGAGGTCCGCCTACCGTCGTCGCCACGCCCCGGTGCTCACCGGGGCGACGGACGGCCCCCAGGGCCGAGGGACGACGGAGGTTCGGATGAGCCGGTACGAGGTGGACAGCGCGCGCGTCGCGCAGGCGAGCGCCGCAGTGCACGGGTCGGTCACGGCGATCCGTGCGGAGGTCGGCGCCATGATGCGGCACCTCACGGACCTGCAGGCGTCGTGGCGCGGTGGGGCGGCGACGTCGTTCACGGGCGTCATGGCGCAGTGGCAGACGACGCAGACCCAGGTCGAGGTCGCGCTCGACGACATCACGGCCGCGCTCGGCGCCGCCGCGCAGACCTACGCCGACGCCGAGTCGCAGGCCGCGCGCCTGTTCACGGCGCGGTAGACCCCGCCCGGGACCTCCCGGCGGGCACGACGAAGGCCGCCGGCCGGGCGAACCCGGCCGACGGCCCTCGGTGTCCTACGACTCCCCGTGAGGGGAGGCAGGTCGGCTCAGAAGTCCATGCCGCCCATGCCACCGGTCGGGTCGCCCGCGGGGGCAGCCTTCTCCGGCTTGTCGGCCACGACGGCCTCGGTCGTGAGGAACAGCGCCGCGATGGAGGCGGCGTTCTGCAGCGCGGAGCGCGTGACCTTGACCGGGTCGTTCACGCCGGCGGCGAGGAGGTCCTCGTACACACCGGTCGCGGCGTTGAGGCCCTGGCCCGACGGGAGGTTGCGCACCTTCTCCGCCACGACGCCACCCTCGAGGCCCGCGTTGACCGCGATCTGCTTGAGCGGGGCGTCGATCGCGGCGCGCACGATCTGCGCACCGGTCGCCTCGTCACCCTCGAGCTCGAGCTTCTCGAACGCCACGGCACCGGCCTGGATGAGCGCGACGCCACCACCGGCGACGATGCCCTCCTCGACGGCAGCCTTCGCGTTGCGGACGGCGTCCTCGATGCGGTGCTTGCGCTCCTTGAGCTCGACCTCCGTCGCGGCACCCGCCTTGATGACGGCCACGCCGCCGGCGAGCTTCGCGAGGCGCTCCTGGAGCTTCTCGCGGTCGTAGTCGGAGTCCGACTTCTCGATCTCGCCACGGATCTGGTTGACGCGACCCTGGATCAGGTCGGCGTCGCCCGCGCCCTCGACGATCGTGGTCTCGTCCTTCGTGACGACGACCTTGCGCGCCTGGCCGAGCAGGTCCAGCGTCGCGTTCTCGAGCTTGAGGCCCACCGTCTCGGTGATGACCTGGCCGCCGGTGAGGATCGCGATGTCCTGGAGCATGGCCTTGCGGCGGTCGCCGAAGCCCGGGGCCTTGACGGCGACGGACTTGAACGTGCCACGGATCTTGTTGAGCACCAGGGTCGCGAGCGCCTCGCCCTCGACGTCCTCGGCGATGATGAGGAGCGAGCGGCCGGCCTTCATGACCTGGTCGAGGACCGGGAGCAGGTCCTTCACGTTCGAGATCTTGGACTCGACGATGAGGACGTACGGGTCCTCGAGCACGGCCTCCTGGCGCTCGGGGTCCGTCTCGAAGTAGCGCGCGAGGAAGCCCTTGTCGAAGCGCATGCCCTCGGTGAGCTCGAGCTCGAGGCCGAAGGTGTTCGACTCCTCGACCGTGATGACGCCCTCCTTGCCCACCTTGTCGAGGGCCTCGGCGATGAGCTCGCCGATCGCGGGGTCGCCGGCGGAGATGGCGGCCGTGGCGGCGATCTCCTCCTTGGTCTCGATGTCCTTCGCGGCGTTGAGCAGCTGCTCCGTCACCGCGTCGACGGCCTTCTCGATGCCGCGCTTGACGGCGATCGGGTTGGCGCCGGCCGCGACGACGCGCAGGCCCTCGCGCACGAGCGCCTGGGCGAGCACGGTCGCGGTGGTCGTGCCGTCACCCGCGACGTCGTCGGTCTTCTTGGCGACCTCCTTGACGAGCTCCGCACCGATCTTCTCGTACGGGTCCTCGAGCTCGATCTCCTTGGCGATGGAGACGCCGTCGTTCGTGATGGTCGGCGCGCCCCACTTCTTGTCGAGCACGACGTTGCGGCCCTTGGGGCCGAGGGTGACCTTGACGGTGTCGGCGAGCGTGTTGAGCCCGCGCTCCATGCTCCGACGAGCCTCCTCGTCGAAGGCGATGATCTTGGCCATGGGGAATGATCCTCCGCTGGTGGCGTATGGCGGTCGGCCGGCGCCCGCGACGGACGGCCCACGACGGCGGCGTTCATGTCACGCCGCCAGGGCGGGCCTCACCTGTCGACCTGGTGGGTTGCGCCGCAGCCGCCTGAGCGGCTGCCTGCGCTGGTCACTTCTGTCACTCTCGTGACGAGAGTGCTAACGCCATTATTGGCACTCGCACGGTGCGAGTGCAAGACAGCGGTCCGCCACGCCGCCGCGTATCGCGAGGGGCGAAACCGAGCGTCGCGAGACTCGCTCTAGGATGCGCGGTGTGATCCGCGCAACACCGTCGTGGCGCCCCCTCGCAGCCCTGGCCGGCTTCGTGCTGGTCCCTGCCCTCGGCCTGACCGCCGCGACCGCGGTCGCGGCGCCCTCGGGCGAGCACATCGACCTCTACCAGGACGGCGTCGCGGTGACGACCGGGCCCGACGGCGGCCCCGCGGTGCTGCGCCTCGCGCCCGGCGTCGGCGCGACGTACCTCGAGGGCAGCCGCGTGCTCGACCCGGCGTCGCTCGACCCCGGCGCGCTCGCCGCAGGCGTCGACCCCGCGGACGGCGAGGCGGACCGGCTCGCGCAGGTCGCCGGGGCGCGCCTCGACGCGACGGCGCTCCTCGACCCCGCGCTCGCCCACCAGACCGCCACCGCGTCGCGGGCCTGGCTCGCGTCCGGCGTCGTACCGGGTGCGGGCGGGCCGTTCGCCGCGCTCGGCGAGGCGGCCCTGCTCGACCTGCGCGCGCTCACGCTCGACGACGGCGCTGCCCTCGCCGCGCCGTCGCCCAAGTGGCGCTACGTGTGGCCGCGCGACGCATCGTTCACCGCGGCGGCGTTCGCGCGCACCGGTCACGTCGACGACGCGCGCGCCGTCCTCGGCTTCCTCGCCCGGGTCCAGGAGGACGACGGCTCGTTCCACGCGCGCTACCTCCCCGACGGGTCGGGCGTCCCGGACGACCGGGGCATCCAGTCCGACGGCGTCGGCTGGGCCCTGTGGGCCGCGGACGTCGTGCTGGAGGAGACGCCCGCCGCGGACCGCGCCGAGGTGGCCGCCGAGCTGCGCCCGCTGGTCGACGCCGCGACGGACCACGCGCTCGAGCTCGTCGACGGCGAGGACCCGCTGCCGCCGCCGTCGAGCGACTACTGGGAGGTCGAGCCCACGTCTCTCACGCTCGGGACCGCCGGTCCCCTGCTCGCGGGCCTGGAGGCCGCGGCGGACGTGTACGCGGCCGCGGGCGAGGCGCCGCGCGCGCACGAGGCGACCCTCGCTGCCGCCCGCCTGCGCATGGCGGTCGAGCGCTCGTTCGGGTCCCAGGGCTACCCGCGCCACGTCACCGGCGGCGCGCGCGACGCCTCGACGGCGTTCGTGCTGCCGCCCTTCCAGCCGGAGCCCCTCGCCGGCGCGGACGAGGCCTGGCGCACGTCCGTGCGCGAGATGCTGCGCCCGGCCGGCGGGCTCGCGCCGGGCGCGGGCTGGCGCGCCGACGGCATCTCGTGGACGCCCCAGACCACGCTGTACGCGCTGGCCGCGGCGTCGTCGTCCGACCCCGAGGACCGCGCCGACGCCGAGGAGTGGCTCCGCTGGGTCGACGACCACCGCACCGCGTCCGGGGCCATCCCCGAGAAGGTCCTCGCCGACGGCTCCCCCGCCGCCGTCGCGCCGCTGTCGTGGAGCTCCGCGCTCGTCGTGCTCGCGCTCGTGGAGCTCGGCGCCCAGGGCACGCCGGGCGGCGCGGGCTGACGCTCCTCCTGGGCTCTCCCGGTCCGCCGCGGCCGGCGCGCCGGGGCTACCGGGTGGTCGCGCCGCTCGTCGCGACGGGCCCCAGGTCGGGCGCGTCACGCACGTCGAACTCGCGCCGCAGCACCCGTTGCGCGGCGTACCAGCCCCCGAGGCCGTGCACGCCCGGCCCGGGTGGCGTGGACGCCGAGCACAGGTAGACGCCCTCCAGCCCGACGGCGTAGGGGTCGAACCGGGGCGTGGGCCGCGCGACCATCTGCCACATGCTCACGGCGCCGCCCGCGATGTCGCCGCCCACGTAGCTCTCGTCGTGCGCCGCCATCTCCGCCGCGGGCACGCAGCGCGACGCCACGACGACGTCCCGGAAGCCCGGCGCGAACCGCTCGACCTGCGCGACGACGTCCTCCGTCACGTCACGCGTAGACCCGGCGGGCACGTGCGCGTAGGTCCACAGCGGGCGCAGCCCGCTCGCCCCTCGCCCGGGGTCGACGACCGTCGGGTCGCTCACCAGCACCACGGGCCGGGCAGCGTGGCGAGCGGCCGCGACGTCGGCCTCGCTGCGCGCCATCTCGGCGCGCGTCCCGCCGAGGTGCACGGTCCCCGCGCGCCCCACCTCCGGGTCGGCCCAGGGCACGGGCCCGGAGAGCACGAGGTCGACCTTCGCGGCGGCGTCGCCGTGCCGGAACCGGCGCAGCGCATCCTCCGCACGCCGCGGGAGCCGGTCCGCGAACACGTCCGCGACGACGCGCGGCGTCGTGTCGAACACGTAGGCGCGGGCCCGCGGCAGGTCGGCGAGCGAACCGACCCGGTGGCCCGTGACGACGTCGCCCCCGTGGGCACGCAGGTCGTCCTCGAGCGCGGCGACGATCGCGCCGGAGCCGCCGCGCGGCAGCGGCCAGCCGCCCGGCGCGTGGCCGAGCGACGCCAGCAGCACCGCCGTCCCGGCCGCGGCGAGCGACGGGAGGCGCGAGATGGCGTGCGCCGCGACGCCCGTGAGGAGCGCGCCGGCCTCGTCGGTGCGGAAGCGCCGCGTCCACGCGGGGCTCCCCTGCTCCAGCACCGCCGCGCCGAACCGGGCCGTCACACCGGCGCCGCTCGGCGTGAGCACGCGCCCCGGCACCGAGCGCTTGTCACCGAGAGCGACCGCGACGACGTCGCGCCACCCCTCGGCGAGCGGGCCGAGCAAGGCGCGCCAGGCGGCGCCGTCGACCCCGAGCCGCTCGACCGTGCGCTCGAGGTCGTGATAGGCCACGCCCGCACGACCCCCGTCGAGGGGGTGGGCGTACGAGACCTCCGGCGCGAGCAGCTCCACGCCGCGCGCGCCGAGGTCGAACGCCTCGAAGAACGGCGAGGCCCACGCCATCGGGTGCACCGCCGAGCAGACGTCGTGCACGACGCCGTCGGCCAGCCCGAGGGCGAGCGTGCGGGCCCCGCCGCCCGACGTCGGCTGCGCCTCCAGCACGCGCACGGAGAGACCGGCGCGTGCGAGGGTCACGGCGGCGGCCAGGCCGTTGGGGCCCGAACCGACGACGACGGCGTCGAGATCCTCCGTCACGCGACCCTCGGAGCCGGGCTCAGAGCGGCCGCACCTGCTCGGCCTGCGGGCCCTTGCTGCCCTGGCCGAGCTCGAACTCGACCTCCTGGCCCTCGTCGAGCGTGCGGTAGCCGTCCGTCTGGATCGCGCTGAAGTGCACGAAGAGGTCCTGTCCACCCGCTGCGGGCGTGATGAACCCGTAGCCCTTCTCGGCGTTGAACCACTTCACGGTCCCCTGAGCCATGTACGTCTCCTCGTGCATCGTCGCCCGCGAGGCGACCGCCGCCCCGTGGTAGCCCGAGCCTAGCCCGCAGGCGGCGTGCACGGAAGGTCGAACGGCACGTGGCAACAGCTCGGGTTCCACGGCCGAACGAGCAGGTCACGCGGGTGCAGCGTCAGGTCGTGGCGCCACGGCCTGGGCGGCCCGGGCGTCCGGGTCAGCCGACCGGCGCGAGCTCGGACTTGATGATCACCGCGACGTCGCCCTCGCGCAGGCTGTCGACCTGGACGACGTTCTCCGCGGGGATGCCCAGCGTCGCGGCGACCGCGGCGGCGGTGTCGCTCCGCTCGGGCACGTACCAGACCGTGGTGACGTCGACCGGCGCCGGCCCGTTCGTGTAGTCCGTGGCGACGGTGTTGCTGAAGCCCTGCGCGTCGAGGGCATCCTTGCCCTTGGCCGCCTCGCCGCCGATGCCGCTGTCGTTCAGCACGCGGACGTAGGCGCTCGGGTCGGCCGCCGCCATGAGCGTCGCGAGGTCCGGGGTCTCGGGCGTCTCCTCGGTCGCGGGCGGCTCCTCCGCAGCCGGGGGCTCCTCGGTCGCGGGCGGCTCCTCCGCCGCGGGCGGCTCCTCGGCCTCCGCGGGCGGCGGCTCCGTGGACTGCGCCTGCGGCGGGTCCTCCGTGGCACCGTTGTCGGACAGCAGCGCGACGCCCCCGTACGCGAGGCCGGCGAAGACGACGGCGACCAGCAGGAACGGCCACGTCTTGCTCCACCCGCTGCGCGGCGTGCGGTGCACCCCCACGGGCGCACCCTGCGGCGCGGGCGCGTCGAACTCGTCGGGCGCGTAGGGGTAGCGGCTCTTCGTCACGGCGACAGGGTAGCCCGGTCGGGGCTCTCGGCTAAACGCCCTGTTCGCCCGGACTTCACGCGCACCCGGTCGTCCCGGGTCAGAGGCCCTCGAGCCGACGCGCCGTGCGCGCCCGCTGCCGGGTGGAGCGCATCCGCCGCAGCCGCTTGACGAGCATGGGGTCGTGCGCGAGCGCGGCCGGGGAGTCGATGAGCGCGTTGAGCACCTGGTAGTAGCGCGTCGCGGACATGTCGAACAGCTCGCGCACCGCCTGCTCCTTGGCGCCCGAGTACTTCCACCACTGCCGCTCGAACGCCAGGATCTCCTGGTCCCGCTCGCTCAGGCCCGACGCCGGCGCCTCCGAGGTGGTCGGGTCGCCGACCGCGTCGGGTCCGTCGAGCACGTACGCCGCCTCGCTCATCGTTCCCTCCCTGCACTCTCTCGTCACCGGACCTGCGCACTCCCGCGCGCGGCCGCCTCTCAGCCTACGCACGAACCACACCCGTGTCATTCGTCCTCGCCGCACGCTGCGGACTTGCCGAGGACGCCGGTTAGGCTCGGGGCCGTGGAGAGCGCACCCGCCCAGCCCGTCGCCGTCGACCCGGTCGCGACCGCCTCGACGGCCGACCCCCGCCCGGCCCTCGCGAGCATCATGGCGCCCGACTGGGCCGAGGCCCTCGCACCCGTCGAGCCGCAGCTGCACGAGCTCGGCGACTTCCTGCGCGCCGAGGTGGCGGCCGGACGGGAGTACCTCCCCGCGCCGTCGGCCATCCTCAACGCGTTCTCGCGCCCCCTGGCCGAGGTGCGGGTGCTCGTCGTCGGGCAGGACCCGTACCCCACGCCCGGGCACCCGATGGGGCTGTCGTTCTCCGTGCAGCCGCACGTGCGCCCCGTGCCCCGCTCGCTCCAGAACATCTTCGCCGAGCTCGCGGACGACGTCGGCGCCCCGACGCCCGCGAACGGCGACCTGTCCGCGTGGAGCGACCAGGGCGTCATGCTCCTCAACCGGGTGCTCACGGTCCGGCCGGGCGAGCCCGGGTCCCACCGCGGCCAGGGCTGGGAGGCCGTCACCGAGGCGGCGATCCGGGCGCTCGTCGCGCGCGACGCCCCGCTCGTCGCGATCCTCTGGGGTCGCGACGCCGCGACCCTGCGCCCGATGCTCGGCGACACCCCCGTCGTCGCGAGCGCCCACCCGAGCCCGCTCTCCGCGCGCCGCGGGTTCTTCGGGTCGCGCCCGTTCTCGCGCGTCAACGAGCTCCTCGTCGCCCAGGGCGCCGCCCCCGTCGACTGGACCCTCCCCCCGGCCTGACCCCCCGCCCGCCCCCCGCCCCCGGCCCCCGGCCCCCGGCCCCCGGCCCGCGGCCGAGCAGGTGGTCCTGGCCCGTCCGCGCCGCGTGACGCGCCAGGACCACCTGCTCGACCCGCCAGGATCGCCGGGTCGACGGCACGCCGCCCCGCAGGAGCAGAATGGGGCGGGTGACGACGCAGAACCCGACGACCACTCCCCTGGCCGGTGACACCGCCGACGCACGCCGACCCGACGACCCCGCTCCGCGCTGGACGAGCTACGTCGCGATCGGCGACTCGTTCACCGAAGGGCTGTGGGACCCGTATCCCGGCGAGGAGGACCACCAGCGAGGATGGGCCGACCTCCTCGCCCAGCACCTCGCGACCCGGCGCGTCGCCGCCGGCGAGGACCCGCTGCGGTACGCCAACCTCGCCATCCGCGGGCGCAAGCTGCGCTCGATCCTGACGGAGCAGGTGCCGGCGGCGCTCGAGCTCCGGCCGGACCTCGTGAGCGTCATCGGCGGCGGCAACGACATCCTGCGGCCGAACGCCGACGTCGACCGCCTCGCGCGCAACCTCGAGCACGCGGTCTCGCGCCTGCGCGGCGCGGGGATCGACGTGCTCATGGCGACCGGCTTCGACGCCTCGCAGTCGCCGCTCGTCGGCCTCACGCGCCCGCGCGTCGGCGTGTACAACGCCCACATCTGGTCGATCGCGCGCCGACAGGGCGCGTACGTGCTGGACCTGTGGGGCATGCGCGCGCTCCAGGACTGGCGCGTGTGGTCGGAGGACCGCATCCACCTGACGCCCGCGGGGCACGCGCGGGTCGCCCAGGCGGCGCTCGTCGCGCTCGGCCAGGCGCCCGACGACGCCGCGTGGGACGACCCGCTGGCTCCCCTCCCGCCCGCGCCGGCTCTCGACCGCGCGCGGCAGAACGCGCAGTGGGTGCGCACGCACGTCGTGCCGTGGGCGCAGCGGCGGCTGCGCGGGACGTCGTCGGGCGACGGGCGGCTCCCCAAGGCGCCCGAGCTCCTGCCCGTCCCGCTCGCCGACCGCTGAGCGCGGGCGACCTCGGCAGCACCTGCCGAGATCGGCTCGCGCCACCACCGATCCGGGCAGCGACTGCCGACCGACTGCTGACCCCGCGGTGCGCACCGGCACGACGACGCCCCCGGCTCCGTGGAGCCGGGGGCGTCGTGGTGGAGCCGCCTGTCGGATTCGAACCGACGACCGTTCGCTTACAAGGCGAGTGCTCTACCGGCTGAGCTAAGGCGGCGTTCCCGGGGCTGCCGGGCGAGCGAACAGACTACCTGCTCGCCCGGCGCGCCCCGGTCGGCGGCCCGCGCCGGTCACGGCGCGGGCGGCGCGGGTCAGGACACCGACGACGTGCCGGTCAGCCCTGGGCGGCGGTGACGGCCTGCGGGAGCGCGTTCGGGTCGCTCCAGTTGCCGTCCCACCGCTCGCCGTTGATCGTGATCGTCGGCGTGCCGAACCCGCGCTCGCCGTGCAGCGACGTGTCCTGGTTCACGAGGCTCGACGCCGTCGCGACCCAGTCGCCGAACGTCTCGACGGCCGTCCCGTCCTCGATGCCGGCGGCGACGTCGGCGGGCACGCCCGCCTGCTCCGCGATGTCGGCGATCTGGGCGTCGGTCAGGGTCTCGCTGCCCTCCTGGGGCTGGTTCTGGAACATCGCGGTGTTGAAGTCGTTCATCGACTCGGGCGCGCGGTCGGCGACCCAGGCCGCCGCGGCGGCAGAACGCGTCGAGAACTGCTGCGACTGCGCGACGCGGTCGAGGATCGAGATCGGGTGCAGCACGACGGTCACGTCACCGGACTCGCGGAGCTGGTCGAGCGTCGCGCCGTTCGTCTCCTCGAACTGGCCGCAGATGGGGCACATGTAGTCGAGGTAGACCCCGACCTCGACGGCACCCTCGTTCTGCGTCCCGGCGGCGCCGTCCGCACCGATCGGGATGCCGCCGTCCTCGGCGTCGCTCGTGGCGGGGCTCGTGACGTCGGCGAGGTTGCCCGCCGCGACGGCGTCGATCGTCTTGTTCCGGTCGTTCATGGCCGGGATCCACACGGCGAGGAACACGCCGACGAGGACGAGGACGCCCGCGACGAGCGCTCCGATCGTGATGAGGCGGTTGCGCTTGTCGCGCTTGGCCTGCGCCTCACGCAGCGCGAGCGCCTCCGCGCGTGCGGCCTCGCGACGCTGGGCCTTGGTCTGGGTTTCGTTGCTGGGCATGGTCGTCCTCCGAGGGAGTGCCGAGAGCTGGGGATGTGTCAGGGTGCGCGCCGACGGGGTCGCGCGGGCCGTGCGTCCGACGACGTCGTCAGACGAGCGCGACCTGCGGAGGCCCGCGCCGGGTGCGCACCACCGCGTCGGCGAGGTGGTGCAGCGCGGTGGGGACGGCGTCGGGCACCGGGCGCACGACGCGGCGCGCGACCCCGACGAGCGACCCCACGGGGCGCAGCGCCCCCCGGAGCACGGCGCGCAGCGCACGCCCGGCCCCGGTCACGACGGCGCGGGAGCGCTCGTGCGCGCGTCGCGCCCACGCGGAGAGCCCCCACGCGACGGCAGCCGCCGCCGCGTGGGCCACGACGACGGGCAGCGCGAGCGCGCCCACGACGGTGACCATGGCGGCCGGGTCGCCCCCGAGCGCGGTGCCCGACGGGCAGTCCGGCACCTCGTGGACGAGCGCGAGGTGCATCCCGGCGGCTCCCCACACCCCCGGCACCGTCACGCACTGGTGCACGACGGCGTACCCGCGGTCGGCGAGGTGCGTCACCACGGCGGCGAGGAGGGTGAGGAGCAGGAGCGCGGGGCCGAGCAGACGGCCGGCTGCGGGCACGACGGACGTGCGCGTCACGCCGCGCGACAGGGCGCGCGGCACCGTCGTCCGGAGCACGGCGCCCATCCTACGCGCGCGGCCTGGCAGCGGGCTGGGAAGGGCCGGTGCCGGCTCAGCGCAGCGACGGCGGGCCGGGGAACGGCCACCACGTGACGCCCGGGTCGCCCGCGAGGAGCACGAGGGTCACGACGGTGAGCACGAGTCCCAGGCCGGCGAGGACGAGCGTCCCCGTGCGTCCGGGGGCGAGCCGCGCCAGCGCGGTCCGCGTCCCGTACCGCGTGAGGTGCGTCAGGGGCCCGACCCAGGCCAGGGTCACCGCCGCGACCGCCGCGAGGCAGAGCAGCACGGTCGTCACGACGGGCGCGTTGCCGCCGTCGGGACCCTCGACGACGACCCAGCGGTCGGACTCGAGCAACCACCACCCGGCCACGACCACGAGCACCGCGGCGCACGCCGCGACCAGGAGGGACGGGAGCGCGCCGACGAGCGCGCGCACGACGTACCACGGCGACGCCGCGACCGCGCGCACCGTGTCCCGCGACGAGACGCCGCGCCGCTCGCGCCGCGCGTGCAGCGACTCGGTCGTCACGCCGACGACGCGCGCGAGCACGACCAGCACCGACAGCACGACGAACGCCACGCCGGGGTACGTCCCGCCGAGCAGCACGAGCGGCACGGCGAGCAGGAGCAGCGCGGTGCGCCGTGCCGCGGGCACGGGGCGCACGTAGAGCGGTTCGCCGTCCTCGCCGAGGGGAGGGGCGCCGAGGTCGTCCATGAGGTCGTGCCCGACGGGGACGGCCATCGTGCGGCCGTCGTTGACCTGCGCCTGCGACGTGGGCAGGGGCGGCGGCACGACCTGGGCCTGGCCGGTCCACGCGGACGCGCCGGTCCACTCCTGGGCCCCCGTGCCGCCGGGCACGACGGCGACGGGCGGCACCACCTGGGTCGGTCCGGTGGGCGGCGCGACCACCTGGGTCGCGGGCGCGGCGTCGCCGGTGTCGGCCGCGTGCCGCAGGGCGGCCACGACCTCGGTCGGCCCGAGGCGCTGCGCCGGGTCGGCGTGCAGCGCACGACCGATCGCGCGCGCGGTGACGGGCCCCAGGCCGGCGAGGTCGGGGCGTCCGCTGCGCGCGCGGGCGAGCACGACGTCCGTCGGGCGCACGCCGAACGGCGCCCGCCCGGTCGCGGCGTAGGCGAGCAGGGCCGCCCACCCCCACCAGTCGGTGTCCACGCTGGGGGCCGCGCCCTCGAGCAGCTCCGGCGCCAGGTACCCCGGGGTGCCCATGACGAGGCCCGTGGACGTGACGCGCGCGTCCTCGAGCCCCTGGGCGATGCCGAAGTCGATGAGCACCGGGCCTCGCGAGGACACCATGACGTTGCTCGGCTTGAGGTCGCGGTGCACGACGCCGGCCGCGTGCACGGCCTCGAGCGCGGCGGCGAGCTGGTCGGCGAGCTCGTAGAGGTCCCAGGCGTCGAGCGGCCCGCCCTCGGCGATCTCGTCCTCGAGCGTGGGTCCGTCGACGAGCTCGGTGACGATGAACGCGTCCGGGCCGTCGAGCTCGACGTCGAGGATCTGCGCGACGGCGGGGTGCCGCAGGCGCTGGAGGGCGCGGGCCTCGCGGCGCAGCCGTTCGCGGCCCTGCGCGGCGGCGTCGAGGTCGACGTGCGCGTGCAGGAGCTTGATCGCGACGAGGTTGCCGCCGCCGTCGTGCGCGCTGTGGACGGTGCCCATGGCGCCGGACCCGAGCCGCGCACCGATGTGGTAGCCCCCGACCTCGCTGCCGGGTGCGGGTCCGCGCGACGGCCCCCCGGCGACGTTCCGCGCCTCGACGCGCTGCGTGGGCTCCTCCATGGTGACAAGGTAGCCGCAGTGGACGGGCCGGCGCTGGAGGGTGCGGCCCCGACGGGACCGGTGGGCGACCCGGCCCGGGGCGGCGTCCGGCACGCGACCGGCACCGGACGACCCGTCCATGCGCCCGACGAGCGGACTACCCTGGGCCGCCCAGGCGCGATTCATCGAAGCTCAAGGAGAGGTCCATTGACAGGCAAAGAGGGATTCGATCTCGTCGTGGTGGCCAACCGGCTGCCCGTGGACTTCACGGTCGGCCCCGGCGGTGAGATCGAGTGGAAGCGGTCGCCCGGAGGCCTGGTCACGGCGCTCGAGCCCGTCATGCAGGCGTCCGACGGCGCCTGGGTCGGCTGGTCCGGCGCGCCCGACCTGGCGAGCGAGCCGTTCGACGCCGACGAGATGCGCCTCGTGCCCGTGACGCTCTCGGCCGACGAGATCGAGCGGTACTACGAGGGCTTCTCGAACGACACGCTCTGGCCGCTCTACCACGACGTCATCTCGCCGCCCACGTACCACCGCACGTGGTGGGACGCGTACCGCCGCGTCAACCAGCGCTTCGCCGACGCCGCCGTCGCGCAGGCGGCGCCGGGCGCCGTCGTCTGGGTGCACGACTACCAGCTCCAGCTCGTGCCGCAGATGATCCGCGCCCAGCGCCCGGACGTGCGGATCGGGTTCTTCAACCACATCCCGTTCCCCCCGCTCGAGCTGTTCCAGCAGCTGCCGTGGCGCCGCCAGGTGATCGACGGCCTGCTGGGCGCGGACCTCGTGGGCTTCCAGCGCGCGGGCGACGCCGCGAACTTCATCCGCGCGGTGCGACGGCTGCGCGCCCACACGACGCGCGGGCCGATCATCACGGTCCCGGGCGAGGACGGGCGCGACCGCCACGTCCGCGCCGCCGCGTTCCCCATCTCGATCGACTCGCGCCGGTTCGACGAGCTCGCCCGCACGCCCGAGGTCCAGCAGCGCTCGCGCGAGATCCGCGCGGACCTCGGCGACCCGGACATCATGATGCTCGGCGTCGACCGCCTCGACTACACCAAGGGCATCCGGCACCGCATCAAGGCGTACGGCGAGCTGCTGCAGGACGGCCGCCTCGACGTCGAGCACGCCACGCTCGTCCAGGTCGCGAGCCCGAGCCGCGAGAACGTCGACGCCTACCAGGAGCTGCGCGAGCACGTCGAGGGCGCGGTGGGCCGCATCAACGGCGAGTACGCGGAGATCGGGCACGCTGCGATCCACTACCTGCACCACTCCTACCCGCCCGAGGAGATGGCCGCGCTGTACCTCGCGGCCGACGTCATGCTCGTCACGGCGCTGCGCGACGGTATGAACCTCGTCGCGAAGGAGTACGTCGCGGCCCGCTCCGACGACCGCGGGGTGCTCGTGCTCTCCGAGTTCACGGGCGCCGCCGACGAGCTCTCGTCCGGCGCGCTCCTCGTCAACCCGCACGACATCGACGGGATGAAGGACATCATCGTCGCGGCCGCGCACATGGACCACCGCGAGCAGCGCAAGCGCATGCGCCGGCTGCGTCGCAAGGTCCTCACCGACGACGTCGCACGGTGGTCCGAGTCGTTCCTCGGCGTCCTCACCGCGATGCCGTCGCGCGTGCCGCGCCGCCGCCCGGGGGACGACGAGCCGGGTGCGCCGCAGGACGCCCGCCAGGGCGCCGACGAGCCCGCGGAGCAGGGCGCGTGACCGCGACGCACCACCCCGCGCCCGTGCCCGGGCCGGTCGCCGACGCCGTGCGCGCCTTCGCGGCGGACGCGGACGGCGCACCCGCCGCGCGGCTCGTCGCGCTCGACTTCGACGGCACGCTCTCGCCGCTCGTCGACGACCCGCTCGCCGCGCGCATGGCGCCGTCCGCCCGGGCCGCCGTCGACCGGCTGGCCGCCGCGCTCGTCGGCACGACGACGCGCCTCGCCCTCGTCTCGGGCCGCAACCTCGCGGACCTCGCGGACCGCAGCGAGCCGCCCGTCGGCACGTACCTCGTGGGCAGCCACGGCGCCGAGACCGGGCACGTGACCGAGGACGGGCTCGACGCCGTCCCGCTCGACCTCACGCCGGAGCAGGCGGACCACCTCGCCGCCCTGCGCGCGGGCATGGCCGAGGCCGTCGCGGGGCGGGAGGGCGCGTGGGTGCAGGAGAAGCCGAGCGCCGCCGTCCTGCACACGCGGCTCGCCTCGGCGGCGGACACGCAGGCCGCCGAGCACCTGGCCGACGCGGTCGCCGAGCGGCTCGGGCTGCACGCGATGCACGGGAAGGACGTCGTCGAGGTCGCGGTCGTCGAGACGTCGAAGGGCGAGGCGGTGGACCGGCTGCGGGACGTCGTCGGGCAGGACGCCGGGCGCCCCGACGCGCGCACGCGCGTGCTCTACGCGGGCGACGACACGACCGACGAGACGGCGTTCGCCGTGCTCGGCCCGGGCGACCTGGGCGTCAAGGTGGGCGACGGCGACACGCTCGCCGAGCAGCGCGTGCCCGACGCCGACGCGCTCGCCGCGGTGCTCGACCTCCTCGCGGACCTCCTGGAGCGCCGGGAGGCCTGATCCCGGGGCAGGCTCCGCCGGGCGCGCGTCCGGCGGGCCCTGCCGCCCGCACCGAACCGCTACCGGATCGTGACCGACGCTGTGACGAAGCACTCAGGACCGGGAGTAGGATCGGGTCCACGATGACGTCGGGTCCCCTGCCCGTTCCGGAGGGGGTCCGACTTCTTCTGTGTCGTCGAAGACACGCTCGTCCGCCATCGCGAACAGCTACGTCGACGTGGCACGTCACTGCACAACGGATCGTCCGGCACGTACCTGCCGGTGGAGGGATGTACCAGTCATGGCTACGGTCACCTACGACCACGCAACCCGCGTCTACCCCGGGACCGAGCGTCCTGCCGTGGACCAGCTCAACCTGCACATCGAGGACGGCGAGTTCCTCGTCCTCGTCGGCCCCTCGGGCTGCGGCAAGTCGACCTCGCTCCGCATGCTCGCGGGCCTCGAGGACGTCAACGGCGGACACATCTACATCGGCGACCGCGACGTCACGGACGTCCAGCCGAAGGACCGCGACATCGCGATGGTGTTCCAGAACTACGCGCTGTACCCGCACATGTCCGTCGCGGACAACATGGGCTTCGCGCTGAAGATCGCCGGCACGCCGAAGGCGGAGATCCGCCAGCGCGTCGAGGAGGCCGCGAAGATCCTCGACCTCACCGAGTACCTCGACCGCAAGCCGAAGGCGCTCTCCGGTGGTCAGCGCCAGCGCGTCGCGATGGGCCGTGCGATCGTGCGTCAGCCGCAGGTGTTCCTCATGGACGAGCCGCTGTCGAACCTCGACGCCAAGCTCCGCGTCCAGACGCGCACCCAGATCGCGTCGCTCCAGCGCCGCCTCGGTGTCACGACGGTCTACGTCACGCACGACCAGACCGAGGCCCTCACCATGGGCGACCGCATCGCGGTCCTCAAGGACGGCCTGCTCCAGCAGGTCGGCACGCCGCGCGAGATGTACGACACGCCGGCCAACGTCTTCGTCGCGGGCTTCATCGGCTCGCCGGCGATGAACATCGGCACGTTCGCGGTCAGCAACGGCGTCGCCGAGGTCGGCCCCGCGCGCATCGCGCTCGAGCGCGAGACGGCCGCCAAGATCACCGAGGCCGACAACGGCAAGGTGACGATCGGCTTCCGTCCCGAGGCCCTCGACGTCGTGTCGCAGGCCAACGAGGCCGCGTTCCCGGTCGAGGTCAACATCGTCGAGGAGCTCGGCTCCGACGCGTTCGTCTACGGCACGCTCAAGGGCGACCTGGCCTCGCAGGCCGACGTCCACTCGGGCGCCGGCGACAACCAGGTCATCGTCCGCGTCGACCCGCGCAACGTCCCGGCCAAGGGCGAGCGCATCTACGTGACGATCCGCCCGGGTCAGTCGCACGTCTTCGGTGCCGCCTCGGGCCAGCGCATCAGCTGACACCCCGCACCACCGCCGCAGGGCGGGTCCTCCCGGTCGGGAGGGCCCGCCCTGCGGCGTTCCGGGCTCGCGACGGCGAGGCACGCCCTCCCGCCGACCCGCCGGGTCCGTGCCCTTGACAGGGTCATGGGGGACCTCAAGACTGCTTTTGCACACACGACGCCAAAAGTCGTCTGTTCGTCACCCAAATCGACAACGCTGTCAATTGGAGCCTCATGCAGATCCCGTCCCCCTCCCCGCGCGCCCGGCGCCTCGGCGCGGCGCTGGCCACCGGCGCGCTCGTCGCGACCGCGCTCGCCACCGCGCCGGCCGTCGCAGCGCCCGTCGGGCCCGCGCCGTCCGCGGGTCCGTCGACCACCGCCGCCGTCACGTGCGACGCGGACGACGGCCTCCCCGACTCCAAGATCTCGATCCAGCTCTACACGCACGTGGGCGAGCTCGGCGGCTCGGGGACCCCGTCACCGGAGACCCTCGACCGCGTGCTCGGCGAGGTGGCCGCGGCCGGGTTCACGAACGTCGAGCCGTACAACCAGCCCTACGCGATGCCGGTCGACGACTACCGGGCGATCCTCGACCGGCACGGCCTCCAGGTGTCGTCGAGCCACGGCAGCACGGACCGGGCCACGTGGCCCGCGACGGTCGCGTACGCCGTCGCGCTGGGCCAGGACTACATCGGGACCGGCGGCATGGCGGGCGGCTACGGCACCTACGACGAGGCGGTCGCCACCGCGGCGTACGTGAACGAGCTCGGGAAGTACGCGCACGAGAACGGCGCGAACAAGATCGTGCTGCACAACCACCAGAGCGAGTTCACCACGCGGTACACCCACCCGGGGACGGGCGAGACGGTCAGTGCCTGGGAGGTCATCGAGGAGAACACCGACCCGCGCTACGTCACGTTCGAGCTCGACGTCGGCTGGGCCGCCGACGCCGGCCTCGACGTCCCGGCGTGGATCGAGGAGCACGGGGACCGCATCGAGCTGCTCCACATCAAGGACGCCGTGAACGTCGACGCGCCGGGCGACATGCGGCAGGTCGCGCTCGGCCGCGGCGAGCTCGACCTCCCGGCGATCATCGCCGCCGCCGAGCCCTACGTCGAGTACTTCACCTACGAGTGGGACTGGGCACCGTCGTTCGAGACCTCCGCGGAGTCCTACCAGTACCTGCGCTGCTTCCGGTCCGACGACGGGGGCGGCGAGGAGGACGAGGACTCGCTCGCCCTGGGCCGGCCCGTGACGGCCTCCAGCATCGACGAGGCCGGCCACGAGCCCGAGAAGGCGGTCGACGGCAACGCCGGGACCCGCTGGAGCAGCGCGTGGAGCGAGCCCGAGTGGATCGCGGTGGACCTCGGCGCGAGCTACGACCTGAGCCGCGTCGTCGTCGACTGGGAGACGGCGTACGGGTCGGGCTACGAGGTCCAGACGTCGCCCGACGGCGAGACCTGGACCACGGTCCGCACCGTCACGGACGGTGACGGCGGGTTCGACGACCTGGAGATCACCGGGACGGGCCGGCACGTGCGGCTCTACCTCACCGAGCGCGCGACGCAGTGGGGCTTCTCCCTCTACGAGCTCGAGGTCTACGGCGCACCGGCCGGACAGCTGGACCTCGACGTCGAGGTGCAGGCGCGCTGCCTCGCCGGCCAGGCGTACGTCGCCGTCCGCGCCGCGAACGGCGAGGACCAGCCGGTCGACGTGACGCTCGCGACGCCGTACGGCACCCGCGAGGTGGCCGACGTCGCCCCGGGCGCGAACGCGTACCAGTCGTTCGCGGTGCGCTCCACCTCCGTCGAGAACGGGTCGGTGACCGTCACCGGCACCGCGACGGTCGACGGCGAGGACGTCACGTCGACGGTCGAGGTCGACCACGACGCGGTCGCCTGCGCCTGACCTGCGGCACCTCGTCGCGGGGCGGGTCCGACCTCACGGGTCGGGCCCGCCCCGCCCGGGCCCCACGACCATGGACAATGGACCCGTGACGGTGCACAACCTGCAGATCACCGCGTCGGCCCCCGACCCGGCGCTCCTCGACCTGCCCTGGGACGTCCCGCTCGAGGAATGGCCGGCGGAGACGCTCGCCGCCCTCCCCCGCGGCATCTCGCGGCACATCGTGCGGTTCGTCCGCCTCTCCGGGCGGGTGATCGCGATCAAGGAGATCGGCGAGACGGTCGCGTACCGCGAGTACGAGCTGCTGCGGCAGCTCCGCCGGCTCGAGGTGCCGAGCGTCGTCCCGGTGGGCGTCATCACCGGACGCCAGGACGCGAACGGCGAGCGGCTCGAGGCCGTGCTCATCACCGAGCACCTCCAGTTCTCGCTCCCCTACCGCGCGCTGTTCAGCCAGTCGCTGCGGCCGGACACGGCCACGCGCCTCATCGACGCGCTCGCCGTCCTCCTCGTGCGCCTGCACCTCGTGGGCTTCTACTGGGGCGACGTGTCGCTGTCGAACACGCTGTTCCGGCGCGACGCGGAGACGTTCGCCGCCTTCCTCGTGGACGCCGAGACGGGTGACCTGCACCGCGAGCTCTCCCCCGGCCAGCGCTCGTACGACGTCGACCTCGCGCGCACGAACATCATCGGCGAGCTCATGGACCTCGCCGCCGGCGAGCTGCTCGACGAGGACGTGGACGAGGTCGCGATCGGCGACGCGCTCGTCGCGCGCTACGAGGAGCTGTGGGAGGCGCTGACGACGTCCGAGTCGTTCGACGCGAACGAGCGGTGGCGCGTCGCGGCCCGCATCGAGCACCTCAACAACCTCGGGTTCGACGTCGACGAGCTCGCGATCACGACCGACATCGACGGCACGACCGTGCAGATCCAGCCGAAGGTCGTGGACGCGGGGCACCACTCGCGACGCCTGCTGCGCCTCACCGGCCTCGACGTGCAGGAGAACCAGGCCCGCCGTCTGCTCAACGACCTGGACTCGTTCCGCGCGGCGGCCGAGCGGCAGAACGACGACGAGGAGTTCGTCGCGCACGACTGGCTGAGCGGCGTGTTCGAGCCCACGATCCAGGCCGTGCCGCGGAACCTGCGCCGCAAGCTCGAGCCGGCGCAGCTCTTCCACGAGATCCTCGACCACCGCTGGTTCATCTCGGAGCGCGCCGGTCGCGACGTGCCGATGGCGGAGGCGACGCAGTCGTACGTGGAGAACGTCCTGCGCCACCGCCCGGACGAGAAGGCGATCCTCGGCCTCGCGCCGGGCGAGAAGGACCCCGAGTACTACGGCTGACGGACGCGCGTCGCCCCGCCGTCCGAGGACCGGCGGGGCGACGCGTGACGGTGAGTGCTGCCGGGCGCGCCGGCGTCAGGCCTCGCGCCGCAGGCGCGCGACCTCGTAGAGCGAGATGCCCGTCGCGACGGCGGCGTTGAGCGACTCCGTGTCCGACCCGATGGGAATGGACGCGACGACGTCGCACGCCTCGCGCACGAGGCGGGACAGGCCCTTGCCCTCCGACCCCGCGACGACGACGAGCGGCTCGGTGGCGAGCTCGAGGTCGCCGATCGCCGTGGTGCCGCCCGCGTCGAGCCCGACGACGAAGCACCCCGCCTTCTTCAGCTCACCGAGCGCGCGCACGAGGTTGGTCGCCCGGGCGACCGGGACGCGCGCGGCGGCACCCGCCGAGACCTTCCACGCGGACGCGGTGACGCCCGCGGCGCGGCGCTCGGGCACGAGGACGCCGTGCGCGCCGAACGCGCCCGCGGAGCGGAGCACCGCGCCGAGGTTGCGCGGGTCCGTGACGCCGTCGAGCGCGACGACGAGCGGCGGCCGCCCCGACTCCTCGGCGGCGTCGAGCAGGTCGTCGACGTCCGCGTACTCGTACGGCGGGACCTTGATCGCGACGCCCTGGTGCACGGCCCCGTCGGTGAGACGGTCGAGCTCGGGCTTGCCCACCTCGAGGAGGTCGTAGCCGCGGCCCGCGACGATGTCGACGATCTCGCGCGTGCGGTCGTCGGCGTCGAGGCGCGACGCGAGGTAGACCACCTCGACGGGGATGCGCGCGCGCAGCGCCTCCAGGACCGAGTTGCGACCCGCGACGACCTCCTGGACCGACCCGCGGCCCTTGGGGCCGCCACCGCGCGAGGCCCCGCCGCGCGACGTGCCGGCACGCTCGGTGCCGCGCGCCGGGCCGCCGCGCCCGGTCGCGCGCTTCTCGTCGGCCACCTTGCGCTTGTGCGCCGCGTGGTAGACGCGGTCCTCGGCCTTCGGGGTCGGCCCGCGGCCCTCGAGGCCCTTGCGCCGCTGCCCGCCCGAGCCGACGGTCGCGCCCTTCTTGCTTCCGGGCTTGCGGGTCGCGCCGCGTCGTTGTGAGTTGCCAGCCATGGTGCACCGATCGTGTCGTCGTTCAGGTCAGTTCAGGTCAGTCCACGTCGGGTTCGGCGCCCGGCGTGCGTGTCTCGCTCCTGGGTCCAGTGTCCCCCAGACACCCCGCCGAGGGGGAACCGTGGTCGTCACCAGGGTTCTCCCGCGCGCTACCAGAGCTCTACCTCGCGTTACCGGAGCTCTATCTCGTGCTACCGGAGCTCTGTCTCGTGCGCCGGCGGGTGGCTCCCGGCCGTCGTCCGGCGGGCGTCAGGCGAGGGTCCAGCGCGCGCCGTCGGCCGAGTCCTCGACCGCGACGCCTGCCGCGGCGAGCCGGTCGCGGATCGCGTCGGCCGTCGCGAAGTCCCGCGACGCGCGCGCCTCGGCCCGCGCCGCGAGCTCCGCGCCCACCACGGCGTCGAGCACCGCCGCGTAGCGCGAGTCGCCGCGGTCGGCCCACTGCGCGTCGCCCGGGTCGAGCCCGAGCACGTCGAGCATCGCGCGCACCGCCACGAGGTGGTGGCGCGCGACGGCGTCCGCGGCCGTCGTCCGGTCCGCGAGCGCCGCGTTGCCCGCGCGCAGGTGCTCGTGCACGACGGCCAGCGCCGCCGGCACGTTGAGGTCGTCGTCCATCGCCGCGGTGAAGGCGGTCGGGAGCTCGGCGTCGCGCACGTCGTCGACCCCGCCGACCCGCTCGGTCGCCCGCTCGACGAAGCCCGCCAGCCGCTCCCACGTCGCCTCGGCCTCGACGACCGTGGCGGGCGTCCACTCGAGCATCGAGCGGTACTGCACGGACGCGAGCGCGTAGCGCAGCACGGCGGGGCTCGTGGTCGCGAGGACCTCGCGCACGAGCAGCCCGTTGCCGAGCGACTTGCTCATCTTGGCGCCGCCCTGCGTGACCCACGCG
Organism: Cellulosimicrobium funkei; assembly: GCF_900155925.1. NCBI lineage: Bacteria > Bacillati > Actinomycetota > Actinomycetes > Micrococcales > Promicromonosporaceae > Cellulosimicrobium > Cellulosimicrobium funkei. Next base: position 49,266 of record NZ_FTMI01000007.1, on the reverse strand, counting down.
CTGTGCAGCCAGTGCTGCGCGAACCCGTAGCCCGCGGCGCGCGACTGGGCCTGCTCGTTCTCGTGGTGGGGGAAGCGCAGGTCGAGGCCGCCCCCGTGGAGGTCGAACGTGTCGCCGAGGTAGCGGCGCGCCATGGCGGAGCACTCGAGGTGCCAGCCCGGACGGCCGCGCCCGAACGGCGTGTCCCACGACGCGGTCTCCGGCTCGCCCGGCTTGGGGGCCTTCCAGAGCGCGAAGTCGCGCGGGTCGCGCTTGGCGGCGGCCTCCTCGGCGTCGGCGGGGACGTCGTCGGGCACGGGGTTGAGGTCCTCGAGGCGCTGGTTGGTGAGCGCGCCGTACTCGGGCCAGGACCGCACGTCGAACCACACGTCGCCGGGGCCGGTGGTGTAGGCGTGGCCGCGCTCGACGAGGCGCTGCATGAGCTCGACCATGTCCGGGACGTGGCCCGTCGCGCGCGGCTCGTACGTGGGGGGCAGCACGCCCAGGGCGTCGTACGCGGCGGTGAACGCGCGCTCGTACGTCGCGGCCCAGGCCCACCAGGGCTCGCCCGCGTCGGCGGACTTCGCGAGGATCTTGTCGTCGATGTCGGTGACGTTGCGGATGAGCGTCACCCGCGCGCCGCCGCGCCGGAGCCAGCGCACGAGGACGTCGAACGCGACGGCCGAGCGCATGTGCCCGATGTGGGGGGCGGCCTGGACGGTGGCGCCGCACAGGTAGATGCCGACCTCGCCCGGGGTCAGGGGGACGAAGTCGCGCACGTCCCGCGTGGCGGTGTCGAACAGGCGAAGGGTCACGCCGCAAGGGTACCGGGGACGCACCGTCGCGGCCGAAGCGACGCCGGGGCGTCGTCCGGCCCGTCCTCGCCGCGTCAGCCGAAGCTCTTGCCCTCGCCGCGGTACGTCGGGACCACGTCGACGACCTCGTCGCCGCGCACGAGGTGCACGCGGTCGAACCGCTCCATGGCCTCGCCGGCCTTGCCGTGGCGGAACCAGACGCGGTCTCCCACGCCCAGGTCGGGCGCCCCGGCGCCGCGCGACCGGTGCAGCGGCGTCTGCACCTCGCCCGCACCCTCGCGGCCCGTGAGCGACCATCCCGGCGTCACGACGCGCGGCAGCCGGCTGCGGGTCGCCGGGCCGGACGCGACGTACCCGCCGCCGAACGCCGTCGCCCAGCCCGGGCCCGGGACGCGCACGACGTCGAGGCCGAAGAACGCCGACGGCCGAGGCCGGAACGCGCGGTACTCGTCGAACAGGCCCGGGACGTACAGGCCCGACCCGGCCGTCACCTCGGTCACGACCGCGTCGGCGGACGACGTCTCGAGCGACCCCGTGCCGCCCGAGTTCACGAGCTCGAGGTCGTGCCCGACGACGTCCCGCACCGCCGCGACGACCTCGCCGCGCCGCTCGCCCAGCTCGAGCACCGAGAGCCGCTTGACCGCGCGGACGGCGAGGCTGGAGTCCGGCATCCCGGCGACCTGCGCCTCGTAGAACATGAGGCCCCGCAGCGCGAGACCGGGCGTCGAGACGACCCGGGCGGCGAGCGACGCGACGTCGCGCGCACCGTGCAGGGGCGAGCGGCGCGTGCCCAGGTGGACCGTCACGAGACCGAGGCCCACGCGCAGCGACGCGTCCACGTCGAGGCACACCCGCACGGGCGGCTCGTCCCCGGTGCCGGTCTCGGCGAGCGCGTGGCGCACGAGCTCCAGGTGCGCGGCGTCGTCGACCATGAGCGTGACCTCGCGCCGGCCGGCCTCGTGGCGGGCGAGCGCCGCGAGCGCCCCGCGGTCGACCGACGGGTAGCCCACGAGGACGTCGTGGACGCCCGACTCGACGAGCCACAGCGCCTCGCGCACCGAGTACGCCATGACGCCCTGGAAGCCCCGCTCGCCCGCACGCGCGACGAGGGAGCGCACCCGCACGGACTTCGACGCGACCCGCACGGGGACGCCGCCCGCGCGCGCGAGCAGCTCGTCGGCGTTGGCGTCGAACCGGTCGAGGTCGACGACGGCGAGCGGGCCGTCGAGCGTCGCGGTCGCGCGGGTCAGGCGGGCCAGGAGCGACGGTGTCGCGCCCCGCTCGTCACGGTCCTGCGGGCCCGCGCCCTGGTCCGCCCCCGATGCCGTGTGGGTCGTCATGGGGAGAACGTACGCCACCCGTCGGGCGTGAGACAGTACGACCTGTGAGCAGCGACGACGCCCTCTCCTGGACCAACTGGGCCCGCACGGCCTCCGCGACGCCGCGCCGTCGGGCCTCGCCGCGCGACGAGGCGGAGCTGGGCGGCCTCGTCGCCCGCGCCGCGGCGGAGGGGATGCCCGTCCGCGCGGTGGGCGCCGGACACTCGTTCACCCCGGCCGCCGTGACGGACGGCCTGCTGCTCGACCTCGACCGGCTGAGCCTCGTCGAGCGCATCGCACGCGGCGGGGCGGACGGCACCGACGGCGACGCGATCCTCGTGACCGTCGGGGCGGGCATCCGCCTGCACCGGCTCAACGAGGCCCTCGCCGCCGCGGGGCTCGCGATGCGCAACCTCGGCGACATCGACAGGCAGTCGGTCGCGGGCGCGATCTCGACCGGCACGCACGGCACCGGGGCACGCCTCGGCGGCCTCGCGACGCAGGTGCGCGGCGTCCGCGTGGTCGGGGCCGACGGCGAGGTGCGCGAGGCGTCGCCCGGGCACGAGCCGGGCCTGTTCGAGGTCAGCCGGCTCGGGCTGGGGGTCACGGGCATCCTGTCCGCCGTGACGCTCGAGGTGGTCCCGGCGTTCCTCCTGCGCGCGCAGGAGGAGCCGTGGCCGCTCGACCGCGTGCTCGAGCGGCTCGGCACGCCAGACGACCCCGACGGGCTCGTCGGCGGCAACGACCACTTCGAGTTCTACTGGTTCCCCCACACCCGCCGGGCGCTGACCAAGCGCAACAACCGCCTCGCGCCCGACGAGGAGGCCGTCGAGCTCGAGCGGCTGCGCACCACGGGCCCCGGGCCGGTCGCGCGGGCGCGCACGTGGGTCGACGAGGAGCTCCTGTCGAACGGCGCGTTCGAGCTCGTGAACCGGCTCGCGACCGCGGTCCCGCGCGTCACGCCGCGCCTCAACGCGGTCTCCGCGCGGGCGCTCGCGCCGCGTACGTACGTCGCGCCGTCGCACCACGTGTTCGTCACGTCGCGCCGCGTCCGGTTCCGCGAGATGGAGTACGCCGTGCCGCGCGAGCACCTCGTCGACGTGCTGTCGAGCATCGACGCGTGGCTCGACCGGTCCGGCGAGCACGTGCCGTTCCCCGTCGAGGTCCGGTTCGCGGCGCCCGACGACGTGTGGCTCTCCACGGCCCACGGGCGCGAGACCGCCTACGTCGCCGTGCACCAGTACGCGCGCCTGCCGCACGAGCGGTACTTCGACGCCGTCGAGCGCATCGTCGCCGAGGTGGGTGGCCGCCCGCACTGGGGCAAGATGCACGGCCTGGCGGCGGACCGGTTCCGGGAGCTCTACCCGCGGTTCGACGACGCCGTCGCCGTCCGCGACGCGACGGACCCCGAGGGCGTGTTCGCGAACGGCTACACCGACCGCGTGCTCGGCCCGGCCCCGGCCGCGCGGCGCTGACCGGCGACGTCCCGGACCCGTCAGGGGACGGGACGTCGTCCGCCCGTCAGGGGACGGGCTCGGGACCGTGCTCCCGCACCGGCGAGCCGTCGGGCCGCACCATCATCGACAGCACGTACTCGGCGAGCGCGTGGAAGCTGCGGACCGCCGTCTCGTCGTCCTGCTCGACGAGCCACGCGATCTCGATCCCGTCGATGTACCCCGCGACGACCCGGGACAGGAACCCCATGTCCATCGTGTAGCTGACGTTCCCCCGCTCGGCCACGTTCTCGAGGAACCCGCGCGTCATCGCCCAGGTCTGCTCGAGGTGCGTGTGCGCGACGGAGCGCAGCGCGCGGCTGCGCACGCCCGCCGTCGCGAACTCGAAGGTGAGGAGCCGCATGTGACGACGCGGCGTCAGCCCGCTCCACAGGCCGTCGGCGGCGGCGTGGGCGAGCGCCACGACGTCGCCCTCGACGTCGAGGGCGGACCGGACGGGCTCGGAGGCCACGAGCGCGAGGCTGTTGCCCATCGCCTGGAGGAGCTCGTCCTTGTCCTCGAAGCAGTAGTGCACGACGCCGAGCGAGACCCCGGCCTCGGCCGCGACGCCGCGGATGGTCACGGCCTCGACGCCCTCGCGGACGGCGATGGTCATCGCGGCGTCGACGAGCTGGGCTCGGCGTTCCTCGACGGACATTCGGTTCATGTGCGATTCATCCCATGTGTCGTTCTTGGGAAAGTCAAACACATCGATGCGCTTCCAGCGATCGTAGAGGCAGGTGGCGGGCCTGGCACGCCGGACGGGAGCGGGCGAGAATGACGAGCCGGACCAGCCCCGGCCCCACCCCCGACGAAGGACTCTCGTGCCCCGACCGCGCCTGCCCCGCTCCCCCTGGACGCTCGCCCTCACGGCGACCGTCGCGCTCGCCCTCGCGGGCTGCGGCGGGCCCGAGGACGCCTCGGGCGGCACGGAGCCGGTCGTGCACGACGTCCCCGAGATCCCGGTCCAGGTGACCGCGCCCCCGGGCTGGGAGCGCGGCACCCGCGACGGCGCGTTCCTGCTGCGCGCGCCGAGCGGCACCGGTTCCGAGGACTTCCGGGCGAACGTCGTCGTCACCGGCAAGCAGTCGGCGCAGACCGTCGACGAGGCGGGCGCCGCGACGACGGCGGCGGTCGCCTCGATCCCCGGCTGGGTGCCCGATCCCGACGGGCAGGGCCCCACGACCCTCGCCGGGCTGCCCGCCTACCGCGTGGCCGGGACGTACGACGCCGCGGGCACCGCCGTCGCGCAGGAGATCGTGGCCGTGCGGACGGGCGACGGGCCGGACGCGTGGGTCGTCGACCTCACGGCGTCGTACGCCGTCGACGACGCCGACGGCGCCGCGCAGGCGCGCGCGATCCTCGAGAGCGTCCAGGTCGCGCCCGCGGGCTGACGTCAGGCGGGCGGCGCGACCCGGACCACGAGGGCCGTGGCGACCGCCGCGACGCCCTCGCCGCGCCCGGTGAGGCCCAGCCCGTCGGTCGTGGTCGCCGTGAGGGTCACCGGGGCGCCCGCGGCCGCCCCGAGCGCCGCCTCCGCCTCCGCGCGGCGCGGCCCGAGGCGCGGCCGGTTGCCGATCACCTGGACGGCCACGTTCCCGATCTCGAACCCCGCGGCCCGCACCCGGCGCGCGGCCTCCGCGAGCAGGCTCGCACCGCTCGCGCCCGCCCACTCGGGCGCGCTCGTGCCGAAGTTCGAGCCGAGGTCGCCCAGGCCGGTGGCCGAGAACAGCGCGTCCGCGGCGGCGTGCGCCGCGACGTCGGCGTCGGAGTGCCCGGCGAGCCCGCGCTCGCCCGGCCAGTGCAGACCGCCCAGCCACAGCGCTCGATCCTCGCCCTCGGGCGCGAAGGCGTGGACGTCCACCCCGATGCCCGTGCGCGGGAGCGCCGGGACGGGGCCCGCGGCGGCCGGTGCGGTGGTGGGCGTCTCGGCCGGTGTCCCGGTGGAGCCTGCAGGGGTGGTCATCGGTCCTCCCGGAGCGTGAGCGCCGCGACCCGGAGGTCGTGCGCGGTGGTGATCTTGGCCGCCGCGGCGTCGCCGGGCACCACGTGGACCGGGACGCCCAGCGCCTCGACCAGCCCGGCGTCGTCGGTCGCGGCGACGGACTCGTCGTCCGCGCGGTGCGCCGCTGCCGCGTGCGCGCGGGCCAGGAGCTCGCCCTCGAACCCCTGCGGGGTCTGGACGGCGCGCAGCGCGCTCCGGTCGACCGTCTCGACCACGGGCTCCGCGCCGGACGCGTCTTCCGCGCCCGCGGGGGCGACGCGCTTGATCGTGTCCGTGACGGGGAGCCCCGGCACGACGGCCCCGTGGCCCGCGCGCACGGCCGCGACGACGCGGCGGACCAGCGACGGCGGCGCGAGGGGCCGTGCGGCGTCGTGGACGAGCACGACGTCGGCGGGCACGTCGCCCTCCGAGAGGTCGCGGCCGGCCCGGAGACCGGCCGCCACGGAGGCCTGACGGGTCCCCGCGCCCTCGACCACCCGGACCGGCCGGTCGACCGCGGGGTCGTCGGCCAGGAGCGTCGCGACGTGGTCCCGCAGCCCGGGCGGCGCGGTCACGACGAGCGCGTCCACGACCCCGGACGCGCACAGCCGCCGGGCAGCGTGCGCCACGAGCGGGAGGCCGTCGAGCTCGACGAGGGCCTTGGGCAGGTCCAGCCCGAGGCGGGTCCCGGAGCCTGCGGCGGTGAGGACGGCGAGAGTCGGCACGCGCACACGCTACCGGGCACGACGACGGGGAGGGCGCCGTCCGTACGGACGGCGCCCTCCCCGGGGGTCTGTGGCGCTGACTGCGCGGGCCGCGGCCCGGGACGTCAGGAGGCGAGCACCTCGTCGAGGATCGCCTCGGCCTTGTCCTCCTCGGTGTGCTCGGCCAGCGCGAGCTCCGAGACGAGGATCTGCCGTGCCTTCGAGAGCATGCGCTTCTCGCCGGCGGACAGACCGCGGTCGGCGTCGCGGCGGGAGAGGTCGCGCACGACCTCGGCGACCTTGATCACGTCGCCCGACGCGAGCTTCTCGAGGTTCGCCTTGTACCGGCGCGACCAGTTGGTCGGCTCCTCGGTGTAGGGTGCACGAAGCACCTCGAACACGCGGTCGAGACCCTCCTGGCCGACGACGTCACGCACGCCGACGAGGTCGACGTTCTCGGCTGGGACTTCGATGGTCAGGTCGCCCTGCGCGACCTTGAGCTTGAGGTAGATCTTGTCCTCTCCGCGGATGGTGCGCGTCTTGATCTCCTCGATCAGTGCGGCTCCGTGGTGCGGGTAGACAACGGTCTCGCCTACTGTGAACGTCATCTGCAGATGTCCCCTTTCGCGGTGGTCCACCTTACCACGCGGAAGGGCGGAAATCCGAGCCCCTGCGCCCCTTGACAAGCCCGTCACCAGCACGTTCGCCCAGGTCAGAGCCGTGTCAGCGCGCCTGACGAATCTCGAGGAGGGGCCCCTTCGGCCCTTCGGGAGCGCCCCGCGGGCCCTTTCCGGACCTTCACCTCGCACGACGACCACCGTCCCGGCGCGCCCGGAGCCACGTGACGCCGCTCACGCCGCGGTCGCGAGCCGGCCGTTCCGGCCGCCCGCGCCCTCCCGACGCACTAGGCTGGGCGCGGAATCCCGTCCCCCTTCTTGCAGCCCTGGAGTGCACGTGACCCGCATCCCGACCCCCCGAGCCTCGACCCGTGCGGAGTCCCGAGCGACCGGCCGTGCGCGCGCCTGGGCCGTGCCCCTCCTGGTCGCCGGTGTGGCCCTCGCGTCCGCCTGCTCCCCCATCGAGACGAACCGCCCGTACTCCCCCTCCGACGGCCTGCGGGTCGACCTCACCAGCGAGCTGCGCGGGCTCAACCTGCTCGTCGTGAGCGCGGAGGACGGCGAGCCGGGCGCCCTCGTCGGGGCCTTCGCCAACGACTCGACGGAGGACGTGGAGTTCGACGTGACGCCCGAGGGCGGCGCGCCGGTGACGATCCCCGTCGCGGCCGGCGAGACGGTCTACCTCGGCGCCGAGGACGGCTTCGACGCGCAGATCGGCCGCGTCGACGCGGCCCCCGGCGCGATGCTGCCCGTCACGGTGAGCACGACGACGGGCGAGGAGCAGACCCTCTCCCTCCCCGTCCTCGACGGCACCCTCGAGGAGTACGCGCACCTCCTGCCGTGACCGCCCAGGTCGCGCCGGAAATCGGCTCGGCTCGTGTCACCGCCCGGCGCTAGCCTTCGCGTGCCGCCCCACCACCCTGGTCGGGGCCTCGTACCGAAGGAACCCTGGTGACCCTCCCCCGCTCCACCCGCCGGCCGCTCGTCCTCGTCGTGAGCGCCGTCGCCCTCGCCCTGACCGCGTCGGGCTGCGGCGCGATCCTCGACGAGATCTCCGGGCCCGCCGACGCCCAGCGCGACGAGCCCGGCGGCGAGGTGACCGAGGCGTCGGACGCCGACGTCTTCTCGGTCCAGGTCGGCGACTGCATCGTCTCCTCGAAGCTGGACGACGCGGACCTCGTCGAGTCCGTGCCCGTCGTGCCGTGCTCGGAGCCGCACGACGCCGAGGTCTACGCCGAGACCGAGCTCCCCGCGGGCGACTACCCCGGTGACGAGGCCGTGACCACGAGCGCCGAGGAGTTCTGCTACGGCGCGTTCGAGCCGTTCGTGGGGCTCCCCTACGAGGAGTCGGCGCACGAGTACTGGTACTTCACGCCGCGCGCGGACGGCTGGAACCGGCAGGGCGACCGCGTGGTCCAGTGCGTCCTCGACACGAACGGCACCGACGTCACGGGCTCGCTCCAGGGCAGCGCCACCTGATCCCCTGATCCGTCCCGCACGCCCGACGGCGCCCCTCCCCGCGTGGGGAGGGGCGCCGTCGGGCGTCGGGCCGGGGTCGTGACGGACGGGCTGAGGTCACCCGAAGCGGCCGGAGATGTAGTCCTCGGTGGCCTGCTGCGTGGGCGAGGAGAACATCGTCGCGGTGTCGTCCATCTCGATGAGGCGCCCGGGCTTGCCGGTGCCCGCGATGTTGAAGAACGCGGTGCGGTCGCTCACGCGCGCCGCCTGCTGCATGTTGTGCGTGACGATGACGATCGTGTACTCGTCCTTGAGCTCGGCGATGAGGTCCTCGATCGCGAGCGTGGAGATCGGGTCGAGCGCCGAGCACGGCTCGTCCATGAGGAGCACCTGGGGCTTGACGGCGATCGCGCGCGCGATGCACAGGCGCTGCTGCTGGCCGCCGGAGAGGCCCGAGCCCGGGCGGTCGAGGCGGTCCTTCACCTCGTTCCACAGGTTCGCGCCGCGCAGCGACGACTCGACGAGGTCCTCGGCGTCGGACTTCGAGATGCGCTTGTTGTTGAGCTTCACCCCCGCGAGCACGTTCTCCTTGATGGACATCGTGGGGAACGGGTTCGGCCGCTGGAAGACCATGCCGACCTGGCGGCGGACGGCGACCGGGTCGACGTCGTCGCCGTAGAGGTCGACGCCCTCCATCGCGACGGTCCCCTCGACGCGCGCGCCGGGGATCACCTCGTGCATGCGGTTGAGCGTCCGCAGGAACGTCGACTTGCCGCAGCCGGACGGGCCGATGAAGGCCGTCACGGACTGGGGTTCGATCGTCATGCCGACGTCCTGCACCGCGAGGAAGTCGCCGTAGTAGATGTTGAGGTCCTTGACGTCGATGCGCTGTGCCATCGGGGCTGTCCTGTTCTAGCGGAGGGTCTTGGGCGCGAACCAGCGGGTGACGAGTCGCCCGACGAGGTTGAGCAGCATGACGATGAGGATCAGCGTCAGGGCGGCCGCCCAGGCCCGGTCGTAGTTGATGTCGGGGAGGCACACGGCGTCGGTGACGTTGCTGCAGGGCACCAGGCCCTGGCTGTACTGCCGGTAGACGTACACCGGGAGCGTCATCATGCGGCCCTCGAAGAGGTTGCCGTTGATCGAGTCGACGACGCCGACCGTGATGAGGAGCGGCGCCGTCTCGCCGATGACGCGCGCGACGGCGAGCATGACGCCCGTCGTGATGCCGGCGATCGACGTGCGGAGCACGACCCGCACGACCGTGAGCCACTTGGGCACGCCGAGCGCGTAGGCGGCCTCGCGCAGCTCGTTCGGCACGAGCCGGAGCATCTCCTCGCACGAGCGCACGACGACCGGGATCATGAGGACGGACAGCGCGACCGAGCCGACGATGCCCATGCGCACCCCCGGCCCGAACAGCACCGCGAAGAGCGCGTACGCGAAGAGGCCCGCGACGATCGACGGGATGCCGGTCATGACGTCGACGAAGAACGTCACCGCGCGCGCGAGCGGCCCGCGCCCGTACTCGACGAGGTAGATCGCGGCGAGCAGGCCGATCGGCACCGAGATCACCGCGGCGCCGAGGGTGATGAGGAGCGTGCCGAGGATCGCGTGGTAGATGCCGCCCGCGTCCATGCCGCCGAAGACGCCGCGCATGGAGTGCGTGAGGAAGTAGACGTCGAACCGCTCCATGCCGTGCACGACGACGGTCCACGCGACGGACACGAGAGGCACCATCGCGAGGGCGAACGCGCCCCACATGAGGACCGTCATGGTGCGGTCCTTGCGGCGACGTCCGGCGTCCGCGCCGCGCAGGAGCGCACGCACGGACGCGGTGCGCTCCGGGTCCGGTGCGGAGGCCCCGCGCGCGGGGCTGGTGCTGAGGGCGCTCATCAGTTGGCTCCCGAGAAGTCCTTGCGCCGCGCGACGATCGCGCGGGCGCCCATGTTGACGAGCAGGGTGATGACGAACAGCGCGAGGCCCGTCGCGATGAGGGCGCTCACCCCGAGCGGGTTCGCCTCGGGGAAGTCCGCCGCGATGTTCGCGGCGATCGTCTGCTGCTGCCCCGCCTGCAGGATCTTGAACGAGTAGAGGAGCCCGGGCGAGAGGATCATGAGCACGGCCATCGTCTCGCCGAGCGCGCGCCCGAGGCCGAGCATCGCGGCCGAGATGACGCCCGACCGCCCGAACGGGATGACCGCGGTGCGGATCATCTCCCAGCGCGTCGCACCGAGGGCGAGCGCGGCCTCCTCGTGGAGCTTCGGCGTCTGGAGGAACACCTCGCGGCTCACGGCCGTGATGATCGGCAGGATCATCACGGCGAGCACGAGCGCGACGGTGAGCAGGACGCGACCGGTCGGCGACGCCGGGCCGGCGAAGAGCGGGAACCACCCGAGGGTGTCGGCGAGCCAGGACCACACCGGCACGACGACCGGCGGGAGGACGAGCGAGCCCCACAGGCCGTAGACGACGCTGGGGATCGCCGCGAGCAGGTCGACGACGTAGCCCAGGGTCGAGGCGAGCCGGCGGGGCGCGTAGTGGGAGATGAACAGCGCGATGCCCATCGCGACGGGTGTCGCGAGCACGAGCGAGAGCGCCGCCGCGAGCAGCGTGCCGAAGATCAGCGGCCCCACGAACGACAGCAGCGACGCGCCCTCGGGGAACCACGCGACCTGCTCGCTCAGCTCGGCCCCGCCCGCGCTGAGCGCGGGCCACGCCCGCAGCAGCAGGAAGATCGCGACCGCGGCCAGCACGGCGAGGATGAGCGCGCCGGCGCCCGTCGCGGTCCAGCGGAACGCGCGGTTCACACCACGGTCGCTGTTGCGGGCGCGGCGGCGCGAGGTGCCCGCGCGTCGCACGGGCTCGGACGAGCCGCCCGGCGCGGGGCCCGGCGTCGTGGGTGGGGCTGTGGTGGTCACTCTCGTGCTCCCGGTGTGCTGTCCTGCGGCGTACGGTCTGGTCGCGGGTCGGGGGCGACGGGGCCCGCAGGCCCCGCCGCCCCCCGGCGCCCGGCGGTCGTCAGCCGGCGGCGCCGACCGTGATGGCCTCGACGGCCGCGTGGACGTCCGTGCGCAGGTCCTCCGAGATCGGCGCGCTGCCCGCGGCCGACGCGGAGGCCGACTGACCCTCCTCGCTCGAGACGTAGGTGAGGAACGCCTTGACGAGGTCGCCCGTCGCCTCGTCCTCGTAGTTGAGGCACGCCACCGCGTACGAGACGAGCACCAGCGGGTAGGCGCCGGCCTCGGTCGTGGTGCGGTCCAGCTCGACCGCGATGTCGTGCTCGTGCCGGCCCTCGACGCGCGGCGACGCGTCGACGACCTTGGCCGCGGCCTCCGGGGAGTAGGCGACCCACTCCTCGCCGACCTTGATCTTCGCGGTGCCGAGGTCGCCGGCCTTCGAGGCGTCGGCGTAGCCGATCGTGCCCTCGCCGCCCTGGACGGTCTGCACGACGCCGGACGTGCCCTGCGCGGACTCGCCGCCCTGCGTCGGCCAGTCGCCGCTCGGCTCGTGGCCCCACGCGTCGCCCGCGGTCGCGGCGAGGTACTCGGTGAAGTTCTCGGTGGTGCCCGACTCGTCGGAGCGGTGGACGGGCGTGATCGCCACGTCGGGGAGCGTCGCGTCGGGGTTGTCGGCGGCGATCTCCGGCGCGTTCCACTGCGTGATGGTGCCGTTGAAGATGCCCGCGATCGTGGCCGGGGCGAGGTTCAGCTCGGCGACGTCCGGCAGGTTGTAGATGATCGCGATCGGGCTGACGTAGACGGGGAGGTCGATCGCGCCGTCGGGGCCGCACACGGCCTGCGACTGGGTGATCTCCTCCTCCTTGAGCACCGCGTCGGAGCCGGCGAACGCGACGCCGCCCTCGAGGAACTGGGTGCGGCCGCCGCCGGAGCCGACCGGGTCGTAGTTGACCGTGACGTCGGGGTTCGCGCTCTGGAACCCGGCGCGCCACGCCTCCATCGCGGACTCCTGCGAGCTCGCGCCCGCACCGTTGAGCTCACCGCTGAGGTCGCTCGCGGTCTCGGACGAGCCCTCGGAGGAACCGCCGGTGGAGCCGTCGGCGCCGCCGACGGGGTCGTCCGACCCGCACGCGGCGAGGGTCAGGGCGAGCGCGCCGACCGCGACGGCGGATCCTGCACGGGAGAATCGGCTGAGCTTCACTCTTCGTTCCATCCTGTTCACGCGTCTCGTGCCACCAGCGAGCGCCGGTGACGATCCCGACGCTAGGAGCGCCGGGTGACGCGTTCCCCGAGAGCGGGTGAACGACGGATGAACAGTGCACAGACCTTCCGTGCCGGGCTGCCGGCTCGCGCGGCGGGCCCCGCGGCGTCGGACGACGACGGCCCCGGCGCGTCCGCGAGGGACGCGCCGGGGCCGTCGTCGTACCGGCAGCCGTGCCGGTCGTCCGCCGGTCGTCCGTGCCGGACGGGACCGCCGGGTCAGGCCTGCCCGACGCCGTCGGCGATCTTGTAGCCGAGGCCCCGCACCGTGAGGAGGTAGCGCGGGCTCGCGGGCTCGGGCTCGATCTTCGACCGGATGCGCTTGACGTGGACGTCGAGGGTCTTGGTGTCCCCCACGTAGTCCGTGCCCCACACCCGGTCGATGAGCTGCCCGCGCGTGAGCACGCGACCGGCGTTGCGCAGGAGCAGCTCGAGGAGCTCGAACTCCTTGAGCGGGAACGGCACGACCTCGCCGTCCACGCTCACGGTGTGCCGCTCGACGTCCATGCGGACGGGACCGACCTCGAGCGCGCTCTCCGCGACCGGTTCGGCGCCGGCCTCCCCGCCCTTGCGCCGCAGCACGGCGCGCACGCGCGCGAGCAGCTCGCGGAACGAGTACGGCTTGGTCACGTAGTCGTCCGCGCCCAGCTCCAGGCCCACGACCTTGTCGATCTCCGAGTCCTTCGCCGTGAGCATGATGACGGGGACGTCGCCGCGCTGGCGCAGCTCCCGGCACACCTCCGTGCCGCTCAGGCCGGGGAGCATGAGGTCGAGCAGGACGAGGTCCGCGCCGTCGGCGTCGTACCGCTCCAGCGCCTCCGTGCCCGTCGCCGCCTCGACGACGTCGAAGCCCTCGCGCCGCAGCTGGTACGTCAGCGGGTCGCGGTACGACTCCTCGTCCTCCACCACCAGGATGCGCGTCACGCGCCTACCTCCTTGTTCGGTGCGCCCGCGTCCGGGGCGCCGTCGTCCGACGCGTGCTCGTGCGGCACACGCTCGTGCTCGTCCGGTGCGCGACCCTCCGTCGCGTGCCCGTCGGGTGCCTGCTCCGCCACCCGGTCGGTCACCGCGCCGCGCGTCCGCGCGGCCGGGACGTTCGCCGCCGGGATGCGGAGCGTGAAGGTCGACCCGCGGCCCGGCTCGGACCACATCGTCACCTCGCCGCCGTGGTCGGCGGCGACGTGCTTGACGATGCTCAGCCCGAGGCCGGTGCCCCCGGTGTCGCGCGAGCGCGCCGGGTCGACGCGGTAGAACCGCTCGAAGACCCGCGCCTGCTCGTCGGCCGCGATCCCGATGCCCTGGTCCACGACGGCGATCTCGACGAGGTCGCCCGACCGCGTCACGCCGACGCCGACGCGCGTGTTCTCGCCCGAGTAGGCGACCGCGTTGTCGAGGAGGTTGCGCACCGCGGTGACGAGCAGGTTGTGGTCGCCGTAGACCGCGGCGTCCAGCTCGCCGCCCGTCGTGAGCACGATGCCCTTGCCCTGCGCGGTCGTGCGGGCGCGGTCGACGGCCTCCTCGACCACGCCGCGCACCGGCACGACCGTCACCTCCTGCAGGGCTCCCGCGACCTGGAGCCGCGACAGCTCGATGATCTCCTGGACGAGCGCGGACAGGCGCGTCGCCTCCGACTGCATGCGCGCGGCGAACCGGCGCACCGCCACCGGGTCGTCCGCGGCGTCCTGGACCGTCTCCGCGAGCAGCGCGAGCGCGCCCACCGGCGTCTTCAGCTCGTGGGACACGTTGACGACGAAGTCGCGGCGGATCGCCTCGACGCGCCGCGCCTCCGTCCGGTCCTCCGCGAGCACGAGCACGTGGTGCGGGCCCACCTGGGCCACGCGCACCTGGAGCATCACCGTGCCCCGGCCGACGGGGCCGCGCGGGAGCTCGAGCTCCTCGTCGCGGATCACGCCGTCCCGGCGCACGTCGTCGATCATGTCGCGGATCGCGGCGTGCGCGATCGCGTCGCCGCGCACGACCCCCAGCGCGTACGCGGGCGGGCTGGCCCGCACGACCTCCCCCTCGCCGTCGAGCACGACGGCGGCGGACCGCAGCACGGCCAGCACCCGGACGAGTCCCTCGTCGAGCTCCGGCGCGGTCTCCTCGCGCGCGGCGCGCTGCTGCCGCTCGCTCACGCGGAACGCGATCGCGGCGATCACGCCGACGACGATGCCCACGACACCGGCGAGCAGCACGGTCACGCCCTCGATCAGACTCTCGGCTTGCACCCGTCCAGCGTACGGTCGCGCACGCTCCCTCCCGGCCCCACCGGACCTTGGGCGGGCCCGAGCCGCCAAGAGTTCACCTGACGGCGCACTGGTGTTCACCGGCCGGTCGACCACGCCTGCGAGCGTGTCAGGAGCCGACGGCGTGCCCGGGCGCCTCCCGGCGCGTCGGGGCGCACGCCGTCACGGACCGGACCGACCGGTCACGACGAGAGGGAAGCGATGCGGGAGATCTTCGAGGCCGAGCTGAAGCAGGTCGGCGACGACCTGGCCGAGATGAGCCGGCTGGTGGAGTCGGCCGTGAACCGCGCCGGGCAGGCGCTCCTCACGGCGGACCTGCAGCTCGCGCAGTCGGTGATCGGCGACGACCACACGATCGACGCCCTCGAGCGCGAGCTCGACGAGCGCTGCGTGCTGCTGCTCGCGCAGCAGCAGCCCGTCGCGACCGACCTGCGGGTCGTCGTCAGCGCGCTGCGCATGAGCGCCACCCTGGAGCGCATGGGCGACCTCGCGCGCCACATCGCGCAGGTCGCGCGCGGCCGCTACCCCGGCCGCGCGATCGAGCCGTCGCTGCACCGCACGTTCGAGCAGATGCACGACGCGGCCGTCCGCGTCGCGCGGCGCACGACCACGCTCCTCACGACGCGCGACCTCACCGTCGCCGCGAACATCGAGCGTGACGACGACCTGCTCGACAAGCTGCACCAGGACACGTTCAGCGCGCTGCTCGACGGCACGTGGACGGGCACGCCGCAGGAGACTGTCGACGTCACGCTCGTGGGCCGCTACTACGAGCGCTTCGGCGACCACGGGGTGTCGATCGCCAAGCGCGTCACGTACCTCGTGACCGGCGAGTTCGCCGACGACCGCGGTGCCCCGGCGGGCACGACGCGCGCGACCGCCTGACCCGCCGCCGGGAGCACCCGCTCGACCGACGCAGACGACCGTGGCCCGTCCGGATCTCCGGACGGGCCACGGTCGTGCGGGGGGGTGGGGCCGGTCAGCGGCCCTGGTTCGCGACCGCCGCGGCGGCCTCGGCGGCGGCCTCGGGGTCGAGGTAGCGGCCGCCCTTCGTGACGGGCTTGAGGTCCTCGTCGAGCTCGTAGAGCAGCGGGATGCCGGTCGGGATGTTGAGCGCGGCGATGTCCTCGTCGGAGATGCCGTCGAGGTGCTTGACGATCGCGCGCAGCGAGTTGCCGTGCGCGGCGACCAGCACGGTCTTGCCCGCCTTGAGGTCGGGGACGACCTCGCCGTCCCAGTACGGCAGGGCGCGCTCGAGCACGTCCTTGAGGCACTCGGTGCGCACGACGGGGGCGTCGGCGTAGCGCGGGTCGGTGTCCTGCGAGAACTCGGAGCCGAGCTCGATCTCGGGCGGCGGGACGTCGTAGGAGCGGCGCCAGAGCATGAACTGCTCCTCGCCGAACTCCTCGAGCGTCTGCTTCTTGTTCTTGCCCTGGAGCGCACCGTAGTGCCGCTCGTTGAGGCGCCACGACCGCTTCACGGGGATCCAGTGGCGGTCGGCCGCGTCGAGCGCGAGGTTCGCCGTCGTGATGGCGCGGCGCAGGAGCGAGGTGTGCACGACGTCGGGCAGGACGCCGGCCTCCGTGAGGAGCTGACCGCCGCGCTTCGCCTCCTCGGTGCCCTTCTCCGACAGGGCGACGTCCACCCAGCCGGTGAACAGGTTCTTGGCGTTCCATTCGCTCTCGCCGTGGCGGAGCAGCACGAGGGTGTAGGTCATGCCTCCATCCTGCCGCACGGCCCGGCGCCGCGGCACGCGCGTCCCACGTGGTGGTGACCGTCGCCGCGCGGCGTGGGACGAAGGTCCGGCCGTCCCGGGCCGCCCGAGCAGCGCCGCGCCACGGCCGGGGGCGCGGCCGGGAATCAGCGCGCCGCCGCGCACGTTCTCTCCCGCATGCCGATCGACGGAGAGTACGCACCGAGCCCGAGCACCTGGTCCCGCGAGCAGGCGGAGGCCTACGAGTCGTCCGGCGGGACGCGCAGCACGACCATGAACGGGATGCCCGTCGTCGTCCTCACGACGCTCGGGCGCCGCAGCGGGAAGGTCCGCAAGACCCCGCTCATGCGGGTCGAGCACGACGGCGCGTACGCAGTCGTCGCGTCGCTCGGCGGCGCGCCGAAGCACCCGGTCTGGTACCTCAACGTGCTCGCGCACCCGCGGGTCGAGCTGCAGGACGGTCCCGAGCGCCACGACTACGTCGCGCGCGAGGTCCACGGCGAGGAGAAGGCGCTGTGGTGGGAGCGCGCGGTCGCGGCCTACCCGCCGTACGCCGACTACCAGGAGAAGACGTCGCGGGAGATCCCCGTCCTCGTGCTGGAGCGCGCGAGCGACTGACCCGCCGCGCGGCCCGTGCCGGTCCGCGCGGTCAGCGCGCCGCGCGGACCTTGCGCGCCTGCGCGTAGACGTCGAGCATGCGGACCGCCGCGACGTCCCACCCGAACCGCTCCCCCGCGCGTCGGGCGCCCTCGCCGAGGGTCGCGAGGCGGGCGTCGTCGGCGAGCAGGTCCGCGAGGACGCGCGCCCAGGTCGCCGGGTCGTGGTCGGGCACGAGGACGCCGGAGACCTGGTCCTCCACCACGGTCCGCAGCCCGCCGACGGCGGCCGCGACCACGGGCGTGCCGCTCGCCTCAGCCTCGGCCGCGACGAGCCCGAACGTCTCGTTGTGCGAGGGGACCGCGACGACGTCGGCCGCCCGGTACCAGCGCACGAGCTCGTCGCGCGGGACGGGCGGGCGCACGACGAGCCGGTCGCTCACGCCCACCTGGTAGGCGAGGGCCTCGAGCTCGCGGACCGCCGTCGGGCGGCCGCTGGGGCCGCCGAGCACGACGAGCGTCGGCACGGGCACCCCGCGCGCGGCGAGGACGCCGAGCGCCCGGACGAGCACGTCCGGGCCCTTGAGCGGCTGCACGCGCCCGGCGAAGAGGACGAGGCCGCCGTCCGCCGGCAGGGCCAGGTCGGCCCGCAGCGCGCGCCGCCGCTCGCGGCGCGCCCGGGCGTCGCCGGTCGTGGCGCCCGGCGCCGGGGAGAACAGCTCGAGATCGACGCCCGGCGGCACCACGTGCACGCGCGCCGGGTCGGCCGCGTAGTCGCGCACGAGGTCCTGCGCCTCCGCGTCCGTGCTGGCGACGAGCGCGTCCGCCTCCGCGACGACCTGCTCCTCGCCGATGATGCGCCCGAGCGGCTCGGGCGCGTCGCCCGGTGCGAGCGCCGCGTTCTTCACGCGCGCGAGCGTGTGCATGGTGTGGACGAGCGGGACGTCCCAGCGGTCGGCGGCGAGCCACCCGACCTGCCCCGAGAGCCAGTAGTGCGTGTGCACGACGTCGTACCAGCCCTCGCGATGCCGGGCCTCGGCCCGGAGCACCCCGGCCGTGAACGCGCAGAGCTGGCCCGGGAGGTCGTTCTTGTCGAGCCCCTCGAAGGGCCCGGCGGCGACGTGGCGCACCGTCACGCCGTCGGACACCTCGACCACGGGCGGCTGGCTCGACGCCGTCGCGCGCGTGAAGATCTCGACCTGCGTGCCGCGGCGCGCGAGCGCGTGCGCGAGCTCGGTGACGTACACGTTCATGCCGCCCGCGTCGCCGGTGCCCGGCTGGTCGAGCGGCGACGTGTGCACCGAGAGCATCGCGACCCGCAGCGGGTCCGACGGGGCGGGGGCGGTTCCGCCCGGCAGGTCGAGCGTCGTCACGGCGAGTCAGGCCTCCACGACGCACGCCGGGGCCGGGAGCGCGAGCACGTCGAGCACCTGGGCGGCGCCGTCCGAGCGGCGCACGCGCAGGAGCGCGAGGTTCGACGTCGGGGCGTCCGGGCCGGCCGCGGCGGGCCGCTCGACGAGCGGGTCGTCGTTCTGGTTCGCCACGACGACGAGGTCGTGCAGCGGCGCGACGACGTCCCCCTGGTCGGTCTCGGCGGCCGACCCCGCGCCGGTCGCGACCCCGAGGATCGCGAAGTGGCGCGGCCACGCGCCGCCCACGGGCGAGTCGGCGAGGTGGCGCAGCGTGGGCACGCCGCCGTCCGGCCCCGGCTCGACCGCGTGCACCGCGAGCACGTCGGCGCCGCGCACCGCGGCGAGGACGCGCGTGCCGTCCGCCGTGACCGCGACGTGCGAGGGGTAGTTCCCGCCGTCGGCCGGAGCCGCGGCGTGCGTGACGTCGTAGCGCGCGACGACGTCGTACGTGCGCACGCCGTCCGGCCCGTCCACCGGGGAGAGCAGGAACAGCGCCGGGTCCAGCTCGCCGACGACGACGAGGTGCCCCGACGGCAGCGCCGCGAGGTGGCGCGGGCCCGTGCCGGGCGGGAAGGTCGCGACGACGCGGGCCGTCGAGCCGTCGGGCGCGGCCGGGTCGTGCCGGCGCAGCTCGTCGGTGCCGAGGTCGACGACGAGCACCGCGCCGCTGCCGTCGTCCGCCGCGCCGAGGTGCGCGAGGGGCGCGACGAAGTGCGCGTGCGGCCCCTCCTGGCGGTCGGCGACCGGGCCGGTCCCCGCGTGCCCCTGCCGGCGCGGGCCGGCGTCGGGCGCGGTCCCCTCGAACGCGCCGTCGTCCGTCGTCGGCACGACCGTGAGGACGCCGTCGCCGTAGTTGGCGACGAGCACGTCACCGCTCACGGCGACGTGGCACGGGTACGAGCCGCCCGTGGCGACCGGGCCACCCCGGGGGGTGAGGGCGCCGTCGGGCCCGACGGCGAACGCCGCGACCGAGCCGGCCTCCGTCTCCCCCACCGCGTAGAGCGTGTCGCCGTCGAGCGCCAGGAACGACGGCGACCCCGACGCGGCGGCGAGCGTGCCGCCCCCGAAGGAGCCGGTGCCCGCGGCCGGGTCGACGTCGAGCTCGACGCGCCACACGCCCTCCGCGCCGCTCGGGTGCGGGTAGGTGCCGATCCAGAGGGCGCGGGTCGCGGAGGTCATGCCCCGAGCCTAGTTCTCCGCGCGGGCGGCTCGGCACGAGCGCCCCGGCGCACGAGAAGGGCGCCCGGCCGACGTGTCGTCGGCCGGGCGCCCCGGTGCTCGATGAGACGACGCGTCAGTGCGCGGCGTCGTACGCGGTCTGGATCTCCTGGGAGATGCGCCCGCGGTCGTTGACCGTGTAGCCGTTGGCACGGGCCCACTCGCGGACCTCGGTCGCACGGGCCGAGCCGGACGAACGACCGCCGCCGCTGCGGCGGGCCGGCCGGGCCGAGCTCGTGCGGGACGAGACCTTGCGCGCGTTGCCGACCCACGAGGCAAAGGCGTCGCGCAGCTCTTGGGCATTCTTCGTGCTGAGGTCGATCTCGTAGGAGACGCCGTCGAGTGCGAACGTGACGGTCTCGTCGGCCGCACCCCCGTCGAGATCGTCGACGAGAATTACCTGGACTTTCTGGGCCACTGTGGTTTCCTCACGCTTCACAGGAATTGCTGTCGTCGTCAGGATGCCACCGCGAATGGCGAGGGTCAATTGAACACGCCGCGCCGACGGAACGTGCGCGCCGTACCTGACGGGCAATTCTTGGACGGCGGTCCATCATTTCGGGACGCCGCCCGACGGCCTTCCGCGGAGATCAGGAGTCGTGCGCGGGAGCAGCATTCCCGCGCGCGGCGGATTCCTGTTCCGCGTCCAGGCGCGCCAGCGCGGCGCGCTCGTTGCGGTCCGCGCGCACGATCGCGCGCATCGCGACATAGAAGAGCACGCCGACGCCGATCGACGGGATCAGCGCCGCGAGGGTGGGCCAGATGTCCATGCTGTCGGTCCTAGTTCTCGGCCGCGCTACTGCGCGGGCTTCACGAGCGGGAAGAGGATGGTCTCGCGGATGCCGAGACCGGTGAGCGCCATGAGCAGGCGGTCGATGCCCAGGCCCATCCCGCCGGACGGGGGCATCGCGTACTCCATCGCGGTGAGGAAGTCCTCGTCGATGCGCATGGCCTCCTCGTCACCGGCCGCGGCGAGCAGGGCCTGCGCCTCGAACCGCTGCCGCTGGACCACCGGGTCCACGAGCTCGGAGTACGCCGTCGCGAGCTCGACGCCGCGCACGTAGAGGTCCCACTTCTCGACCTGCCCGCGCACCGTGCGGTGGTCGCGCGTCAGCGGCGAGGTCTCGACCGGGAAGTCCCGCACGAACGTGGGTGCCACCAGGTGGTCTCCCACGAGGTGCTCCCACAGGCCTTCGACGAGCTTTCCGTGATTGACGTTCTTCGGGTCGAAGGAGAGCTCGTGCTTGTCCGCGAACGCCCGCAGCGTCTCGACCGACGTCTCGGGGGTGATGTGCTCGCCCAGCGCGTCCGAGAGCGAGTCGTACATCTTCAGCTGGGTCCATTCCCCGCCAAGGTCGTACTCCGTGCCGTCGGCGAGCGTCACGAGCGTCGTGCCGAGAGCGTCCTGCGCGGCGCGCTGGACGAGGTTCTGGGTGAGCACGGCCATCGTGTCGTAGTCGCCGTAGGCCTCGTACGCCTCGAGCATCGCGAATTCCGGCGAGTGCGTGGAGTCCACGCCCTCGTTGCGGAAGTTGCGGTTGATCTCGAACACCTTCTCGACGCCGCCGACGGCCGCGCGCTTGAGGAACAGCTCGGGCGCGATGCGCAGGAACAGGTCGATGTCGAACGCATTCATGTGCGTCTCGAACTGGCGCGCGGCGGCACCCTCCGGACGCGTCTGGAGCATCGGGGTCTCGACCTCGACGAAACCGCGCTCCCAGAAGTTCTCGCGGATCGAGCGCACGACGGCGGCGCGCAGGCGCACGGTGTCGCGTGCAGCCGGGCGGGCGATGAGGTCGACGTAGCGCTGGCGCACGCGCGCCTCCTCCGAGAGCTCCTTGTGGAGCACCGGGAGGGGACGCAGCGCCTTCGCGGCGATCTGCCACGCGTCCGCGAACACGCTCAGCTCGCCGCGGCGCGAGCTGATGACGCGGCCGTGCGCGAACAGGTGGTCGCCGAGGTCGACGTCGGACTTGAACGCCGCGAGCGACTCTTCCCCGACCACGGCCTGGCTGAGCATGACCTGCAGGCGGTTCCCCTCGCCGTCCTGCAGCGTGGCGAAGCACAGCTTGCCGGTGTTGCGCAGGTACACCACGCGGCCGGCGACGCCGACCTCGTCCTGCGTCTCCTCGCCCGTCTCCAGGTGCGCGTACGCGGCACGGACCTCGGCGATCGTGGTCGTGCGCGGCACCGAGACGGGGTAGGGCTCGTCGCCGCGCGCGAGGATCCGCTCGCGCTTCTCGCGGCGGACCTGCATCTGCTCGGGCACGTCGTCGACGTGGCCCTCGGGCTCGGGCACGGCAGGAGAGGGGGTTCCGGCGGGGGAGGTCACCCCTGGATTCTACCGACGCTCCCGCGTCCCCGAGAGAGAGCCGTGGTCCGCCGGGGTAGAGCCGTGGTCGTGACCAGGGCTCTACCCCGCGGGACCGGGGCTCTACCTCGCGGGACCGGGGCTCTCCCTCGGCGGGAGGGTGGGGAGGAGGTCGAGCGCGAGGTCGAGGATCGGGGCCGAGTGGGTGAGCGCGCCGACGGACAGGTAGTCGACGCCCGTGCCCGCGACCTCGCGCGCGCGGTCCAGCGTGAGGTTGCCCGTCGCCTCGAGCTCCACCTTCGCCGGGACGCCGTCCGTCCCCTCGCGCGCCCGCACGGCCGCGACCGTGTCGGCGAGCACCGACGTCGGCATGTTGTCCAGGAGCAGGAAGTCGGCGCCCGCCGACAGCGCCTCGAGCGCCTGCGCCGTGGTGTCGGCCTCGACCTGCACGAGCACGTCGGGGAACGCGCTGCGGATCGCCTCGATCGCGGCGCTCACCGACCCCGCGGCCACGACGTGGTTGTCCTTGACCATCGCGACGTCGTACAGGCCCATGCGCTTGTTCGTGCCGCCGCCCGCGCGGACCGCGTACTTCTCCAGCGCACGCAGCCCGGGGGTCGTCTTGCGGGTGTCGAGCACCTGGGCGCCGGTGCCGGCGAGCTCGCGCGCCCACGCGCGCGTCGCCGTCGCGACGCCCGACGCGCGGCTCGCGAGGTTGAGCAGCGTGCGCTCCGCCGTGAGCAGCACCTGGACGGGGCCGGTCAGCGCGGCCAGGACGCGGCCGCGGCCCACGGCCTCGCCGTCGGACGCGGCGAACGTCACCTCGACGGGCGGGAGGCCGAACCGCTGAGCGACCTGTCGCGTCACCTCCTCGACCACCACGAGGCCCGCGACGACCCCGTCCGCGCGCGCCACGAGGTGCGCGGTCCCGGTGGCCGACGCCGGCACGGTCGCCTGGGTGGTCACGTCGCGCCCGGGCACGGGGCCCAGGTCCTCGTCGAGCGCCCGCGCGACGGTCTCGGCGATCCACGCCGGGTCGAGGCCCGGCTCCACGCGGGACGGGACGGCGGGCGGCGCTCCGCCGTCGGCGGGACGGGCGGGCACGGGCTCGGCAGGGCTGCTCACGGTCCCCCACGCTATCCGCTCGTGTGCCCGCAGCGCGCCGGTGCCCGGCGGCTCCCGGCCGCCGCCCGCTCACGCCGTCGCGCAGAACCGCGATCGTGCAGGACGGCGATCGTGCGAGCCCGCGGTCGTGCAGGCCCGCGGTCGCGAGGTCGCGCGCCGCGCCTCAGCGGACGAGCAGGGTCCCGTCCGCGCCGAGCGAGACGAGCACGCGCCGCTCCCACGCGGGGTCGCTCGCCGGGAAGTCGGTGCGGAAGTGGCCGCCGCGGCTCTCGGTGCGCAGGGCCGCCGCGGCGGTGAGCGCGGTCGCGACCTGGTGCACGTTCGTCGTCTCCCACTCCGCGGCCTGCGGCTGCGCGACGACGTCGCTCGCCTCGTGCGCGTCGGTGCGGACCGCGGCGAGGCGGGCGGCGGCGGCCGCGAGCCCGTCGCCGTCGCGCAGGACGCCCGGGCCCGCGGACGCGATGGACTGGATGCGCGAGCGCGCGGCCGCCGCCACGAGGGCCGACGGCCCCGGACGGTCGACGGGCTCGCCCAACTCGAGCTCGCCCGCGGCCACGCGCTCCGTGATCTGCCGCGCCGCCCGGTGGGCGAAGACCAGCCCCTCGAGCAGCGAGTTCGACGCGAGGCGGTTCGCGCCGTGCACGCCCGTGCACGCGACCTCGCCGATCGCGTAGAGGCCGTCGACGGTGGAGCGACCGTGCAGGTCCGTCACGACGCCGCCCGAGTGGTAGTGCTGGGCGGGCGCCACGGGGACGGGCTCCTCGGTCCAGTCGAGCCCGTTCTCGGCGAGCCGCTCGGTGATCGTCGGGAAGCGCGCGCGCAGGAACTCGGCGCCGAGGTGCCGGGCGTCGAGCAGCACGTGGTCCGAGCCGGTCGCGGCCATCTGCCGCACGATCGCGTGCGCGACGACGTCGCGCGGCGCGAGCTCGGCCATGGGGTGCTGCGCGGGCATGAACCGGTGGCCGTCGGTGTCGAGGAGGATCGCGCCCTCGCCGCGCACGGCCTCGGAGATGAGCGGGAGCTGCCCCTTGGCGCCGAGCCCGAGCCACAGCACCGTGGGGTGGAACTGCACGAACTCGAGGTCGCCGAGCGTCGCGCCCGCGCGCAGCGCCGCGGCGATGCCGTCGCCCGTGGCCTGCGGCGGGTTGGTCGACGAGCGGAACACCTGCCCCACTCCCCCCGTCGCGAGCACGACGGCGCGCGCGAGGACCGCACCGACGCCGTCGCGCGAGCCCTCGCCGCGCACGTGGAGGGTCACGCCGCACGCGCGGGCAGCGCGGTCGCCCGAGCCGTCGGTCGTCAGCACGTCGAGCACGAGCGCGTTCTCGATGACCTCGATGCCCGGGTCGCGGCGCACGGCCTCGAGCTGCGCGACGAGCGCCCGCGAGATCTCCGCGCCCGTGGCGTCGCCGCCCGCGTGCGCGATCCGGTCGGCGTGGTGCCCGCCCTCGCGCGTGAGGGCGATGTCACCGTTCGCCGCCCGGTCGAAGTTCGCGCCGCGCGCGACGAGCTCGCGCACGCGTGCGGGGCCCTCGGTGACGAGCACCTCGACGGCCGCCGGGTCGCACACGCCGGCCCCCGCGACGAGCGTGTCCGCGAGGTGCGCCTCGGGCGAGTCCTCGGGGTCGAGCGCGGCCGCGATGCCGCCTTGCGCCCAGACCGTCGACCCCGACGACAGCTCGCCCTTGGTGACGAGCAGCACGTGCGGCACGCGCGTGCGCAGCTCGAGCGCGGCGGTGAGGCCGGCGATGCCCGAGCCGACGACGACGACGTCGGCCGTCGTCGTCCACCCCGGTGCGGGGGCGGCGAGGGACCGGGCGAGGTGGGGCGCGGACGCCCCGCCGGCCCGGGTCACGCGGGGCGCACCGCGGAGGCCACGCCGCCGTCGTCGACCGCGCCGCGGAACGGGGCGAACGGCAGGCCGCTCGCCTCGAGGCCGTGGCCCGCGGGCACGAGCCCGGGCTCGTCGGAGAGCTCGACGATGCGGTTCTGCTCGTCCACGAAGACGACGTTCGGCAGGTAGGTGCGCGCGTCGGCGTCGTCGAGCATGCCGTAGGCGATGAGGATGACGACGTCGCCCGGACTCACGAGGTGCGCGGCGGCGCCGTTGATGCAGATCTGGCCCGCACCGCGCTCTCCCGGGATGACGTACGTCGTCAGGCGCGCGCCGTTGGTGACGTCCACGACGTCGACCTGCTGGCCCGGGTAGAGGTCCGCGGCGTCGAGCAGGTCGGCGTCCACGGTGATCGAGCCGACGTAGTGCAGGTCGGCCTGCGTCACCGTCGCGCGGTGGATCTTGCCGATCATCATGGGTCGCTGCAGCGACGCCGGACGTCGCGGCGGGCTCGGCGGGGTCTGCGCGGTCACGCGGTTCCTCCAGGTGCGGGGGCACGGCCCGCGGGGTCCGCCGCCCGGGTCGCGGGCGGCACGATCTCGACGGCCGTGTTGTCGATGAGACGCGTGGTGCCCACGCGTGCCGCCACCAGGAGGAGCCCGGGGCCGACGGCGCCGGGCGCCAGGTCCTCCACGGTAGCGGGATCGACGAGCACCACGTAATCGACGTCAACGCCGTCGGTGGCCTCCAGGATTCCCCGCGCGGCGGCGAGCACGGACGGCGCGCCCTCCCCCGCGGCCGCGGCGTCCCGCCCGGCGCGCAGCGCGCGGCTCAGCGCGAGCGCGTGCTCGTGCTCGGCCGGGGAGAGGTACGCGTTGCGCGACGACCGCGCGAGGCCGTCCGCCTCGCGCACGGTCTCGACCGCCAGGACCTCCACGTCGAGGTCGAGGTCGGCGACCATGCGGCGCACGGCGAGCAGCTGCTGCGCGTCCTTCGCCCCGAACACGGCGACGTCCGGGCGCACGAGGTGGAGCAGCTTGAGCACGACCGTGAGCACGCCGTCGAAGTGCCCCGGCCGCGACGCGCCCTCCAGCACCGTCCCGATGCGCCCCGACGTCACCCGCACGATCGGGCCGTCGGCCGAGCCCAGGTCGGGGTAGAGCTCGTCGACGGGCGGCGCGAACACGACGTCGACCACCGCGTCCGGGCCCGCCGCGGCGAGCAGCGCCACGTCGGCCGCGACGTCGCGCGGGTAGCGCTCGTAGTCCTCGCCGGGGCCGAACTGCAGCGGGTTGACGAAGTCCGTCACGACGACCTGGCCGTCGGGGCCCGCCTCCGCGCGCGCCCGGCGCACGAGCTCGAGGTGCCCGGCGTGCAGCGCACCCATGGTCATGACGACGACGCGGCGACCGTGCGGGTGCTCGGCGCGCCACGCGTCGAGCGCGGTGCGCAGCGCGGCGCGCGTCGTCACGACGGCCGGGGTCCCGGCTGCGGGGGGCCCGGCGTCCGGGCGGGGGGTGCTCGTCATGCTCGTCCTTCGTCGTGCGGGTCCTGCGGGTCGGGCCGGTCCTGCTGGTCGTGCCGGTCCTGCGGGTCGGGCGCGGGCGCGTCGAGCGCGTCGAGGAGCTCGCGGGCCGCGCGCTCGCCGAGCCGGCCGCCCGCGAGCGCGCGGTGCGTCGCGGCGCGGCTCAGCGCCCGGTACGACGGCGGCACGTCCACCGCGTCGCTCGTCGCGGCGAGCGCGTCCAGGGCGGCGAGGTGCTCGCGGACCGTGCCGACGTCGCCCCGCGCCACCGGCCCGGTGAGCCCGAGGAGCGCCCCGGCGCCCGCGCCCGTCCCCGACTCGGCACCCGCGTCGGCGCCTCGCGTCGCGCCGTCGAGGGCGGCCGCGAGGAGCGGCGCGAGCGCGCGCCCGGGCCGGTCGACGCCCGCGGCCTCGAGCGCCTGCGCGGCCTGCGCGACGAGCACGACGAGGTGGTTCGCGCCGTGCGCGAGGGCCGCGTGGTAGAGCCCGCGCGACTCCTCCGCGACGACGACCGGCTCCCCGCCGAGCTCGACGACGAGCGCCTGCCCGATCGGCAGGACCGGGCCGGGCGCGGTGACGGCGAACGTCGTGCCCTCCAGCCGCGCGAGGTCGAGCGACGTGCCGGTGAACGTCATGGCGGGGTGCAGCGCGAGCGGGATGGCGCCGGCGGCGCGCGCCGGGTCGAGGACGGCCGTGCCGTAGCGGCCCGACGTGTGCACGACGATCTGGCCGGGCTGCCACGCCCCCGTGTCGGCGAGGCCGCGGACCAGGGCCGGGAGCGCGTCGTCGGGCACGGCGAGGAGCACGAGCTCGGCGCGCTCCACGACATGCGGGACCTCGAGGACGGGCACCCCCGCGAGGAGCGTCTCGATGCGGTCGCGCGACGCGTCGGACACGCCGCTCGCGCCCACGACCGCGTGGCCGACGGCGCGCAGGGCGCTGCCGAGGACCGCGCCGACACGGCCTGCCCCGACGACGCCGACCCCGAGCCGCCCGGGACGGCGAGCCCCCTCCGCGGCGCTCACGCGTTCTCCTCGAGCGGGACGTCGTCGCGGCGCATCCAGAGCTCCGGCCCCGCGTGCGCGCGGGCCTCGCGGGCGCGCTCGGCCTGGGTGTCGAGGAGGCGGGCGGCGTCGCCCGCGTCGAGGTGCCGCACCTGGGGCGAGACCGGCCCGGGCGTCGAGTGCACGGTGAACGACGCGACGTCGAGCCGGCGCTGCAGCGGCCCCTGCTCGAGCCCGAGCGACTGCGTGCGCTCGTGGGGCACGACGACGAGGGTGCGGAAGACGCGCCCGCCGCGCAGCAGGAGCGCGCGGTCGGTGACGCTGAAGCCGTTCCGCCGCCACGCGACGAGGTCCAGCAGGCGCGCGCGGCGCGGGGACGCGACGAAGTGCTGCCCGGCGTCGAGGCCGGACAGGCCCTCGTCGAGCAGGCTGCGGGGGTCGGGCGTGCCGAGGTCCGGCAGCACGAGCCACAGGGCCGCGAGCGCCTCGTCGCGCGTGCCGACGGGCAGGAGCACGCTCGTGCTGTCCGTCCCGTCGGTGCTGACGCCGTAGCCCGCGACGTTGACGTCGACGCGCCACCAGTCAGGACCGCGCCAGAACGGTCCCTGCCGCAGCCGCACGGCCTGGACGCGGCCGGGCGGGATCGTCTGCGAGCGGGTCTCCAGCAGGCCGTGGCGCAGGCGGATGCCGTCGGGCGAGATGGCGGACCGGAAGCCGAACTCCCCCGTGAACCGGGAGAACAGGAACCCGCCGAAGCCGAGCACGGCGGGCAGCGCGCTGAACAGGATCCCGATCTCGCGCGTGCCGACGACGACGCCCGCGATGCCGAGCACACCGAGGACGAGACCGACCGTCGCGCCCGACCGCACGAGCGAGGCGACGAGCCGCCCCGGCCCGACGGCGGTCACCGGCTGCTCGGGCGCCTCGGCGACGAACGACGGCGCGTCCGTCGCGGGGACCGTGACCTCTCCGGCCGGCGTGTCGACGGCGCCGGGCGCACCCGGGACTGCGGGCGCACCGGGGGCGCCGGGCGCCGTCGCGGCGGCCGGGCGCTCGCGCGCGACCCGCAGGCCCGCGGCGCGCGCGAGGAGGTCGTTGCGCAGCCGGTTCGCCTCCGCCTCCTTGAGGAAGCCGAGCTTCACGCCCGAGTCCGCTCCCCCGGCGACCTCGAGCTTGAGCTCCGCGAGCCCGAAGAACCGGGCGAGGAGCGGCTGCACGACGTCGACCGCCTGGAGCCGGTCGAGCCGCGCCTTGCGCTGCTGCCGGAACAGCACGCCGGTGCGCAGGTGCACCGACTCGTCGTCGACCGCGTAGCTCGTCATGCGCCACGCGACCGCCGAGTAGCCGAGCCCCACGAGGCCCACCACGAGGATGCCGAGGAGGATCATCCACCAGCGGTCGCCCTCGAGGAGGTTCTCCCCCTCGGGCAGCCCGTTGAGCGTCTGCTGGCCGACGACGACCAGGAGCACCGCGATGACGGTCCAGCCCCGCACGAGCGGGGTGACCGGGTGCACCCGGTGCCACACGAGGTCGTCGGTGGCCGGTGCGTCGTTCACAGGCCCGCCAGCCTCGCCTCGCCGCGCGACGCGAGCCGGTCGCGCAGGCGCTCCGCCTCGGCGGGCTCGAGACCGTCGATCGTCGCGTCGGTCGACGCGGACGCCGTGTGGAGCTGGACCTGGGCGATGCCGAGCTTGCGCGCGAGCGGCCCGGCCTGGACGTCGACGTACTGCATGCGGCCGTAGGGCACGACGACGAGCGTGCGGAACATGATGCCGTGGCGGATCAGGAGGTCGTCGTCACGCTCCGCGTAGCCGATCGCGCGGACCTGGCGCGGCACGAGGACGGCCGCCCACAGGCCCAGGAGCGCGAGCACGCCGAGCACGAGCCACTGCCACCAGTGCGGGAAGAGGATCGCGAGCACGACCACGGCGACGGCCGGGACCGCGAGCGTGATGCCCACGGACAGCAGGCGCGCCGTGACGAGCCGCGGCGACACGCGCGTCCACTCGATGCCGGGCGGGTCGAAGGGGCCGGTGCCGCGGGGGTCCTGGTCCCGTGCAGGGTCGGTCATGCGTCGATTCTCCCATCCCGTCCCGGTGCGGACCGGGTCGTGCGCAGGCCGGGGCGGAGGGCGCGTCTCAGGCGGGCGTGCCCGCGCCCGGAGTCTCCGGGTCCTCGCGCGTCACCGAGCCCTCGCGGCCCTCCCGGCCCTCGCCGCGGTCGTCGGGCGGGAGCTGGCAGAACCGCTCGGCCACGAGCCCGACGACGGCCAGCACCACCGCGCACGCGGCGGCCGCCCCGGCCGCGAGGGCCCGGTCGCGGAACGCGTCGATCGAGAGGTCGGGCAGGGCGGCGAGCACCTGCGCGCCGTACCAGCCCGTCAGGAGCGCGCCCGTGAGCGCGGCCGCCTTCGCGAGGACGAACGTGCGCGCCGCACGGATCGCGTCGAGCGACGGACGCTTGCCCTGCTGGTACGCGCGCACCGTCCAGCCCGCCCAGAACACCGCCGCCGCGAGCGCGAGGACGGTGACGTCCACGATCCACGGCACCGCCGGCAGGAGCGTGCCGCGGCTCTGGAGCAGGCGCACGACGAACCACCCGCCGACGGCGGTCGCGACCGCCACGAGCAGCAGGGTGCGGACGGAGGTGCGCCGCATCAGCGCTCGTCGTCGCGACCGTCGCCGGACACCGGCCCGAACGGCGGCCACGGGTCGTTCGCCGGGAGCCCCGCGTCCGCGAGCGGGCCGGGGGCGGACGCCGGTCCACCGCTCGAGACCGGCGCGAACGGCACCGACCGGATGATGTCGTCACCGGACGACGCGGCGTCCGCGGGCGGCTGCGGGTGCGCGGGCTGCGCGGACGGCTGCTGCGGCGCGGCCGGCACGGGCTCGGGCGCGTGGACCGGCGGGAAGACCGGGTGCGCGGGTGCGCCGTGCTCGGGGAAGCGCGCCGCGTCCTGAGCCGGGGCGGGCCCGGCGTCCGGGGCGTGCCCGGCGTCGGGCGACGACGGCACGGGGTGCGACGGCGGCCGGTTCGACGGCCCGGGGAACGGGGCGACGGGGACGCCCGCGTCCTCGCGCGGGTCGAACGAGCCGTCGGGGACGATCGGCGGGGCCGCCCCCTCGGGCGCGACGCCCTCGGAGACGGGCGCGAAGACGGGCCGTGCCGGGAGCGCCTCGCTCGGCGTCACGGTCTGCGGGAGACCGGCCGGCTGCGGCACGACCGCGGCCTGCGGCGGCGCGGCCGGGGGCGCGGGCTCCGGTGCGGGCGGCTGCGGCGGCTCCGCCTGCCGGACGTGCGGCGGCTGCTGCGGCGCGGGCTGCTGCGGGGCCGCGGGCTGCTGTGCGAGGGGCTCCTGGGCGAGCGGCTGCTGCGGCGCCGGGTGCGCCTCGTGCGGCGGCACGGGCTGCTGCGGTGCCGACTGCTGCGGTGCCGGGTGCTGCGGTGCCGGCGCGCCGTCGGGGGCAGGCACGTCGCCGCCGGGCGTCACGGGACCGTCGTACGGGGCGACGGGACCGGTGTGCGCCTGCTGGTAGGGGTCGGGCACGTCGACGGGCGCGGGCGGCGGCGCGGCGTCCGTGCTGCCCGTGGTGACGGGCACGGCGCCCGTCGGGTCCGGAGCAGGGTCCGTCAGCCAGTCGAGCGCGAGCCACCGGATGCCGCCGCGGTCGGGCGCGGTCGCGGCGAGGGCCGCGACCGGACCGCCCCCGAGGCCCGGGAGCACCGCGTCCGGGTCGATCTGCGACCACGGCTCGAGCACGAACGCCCGCTCGTGCGCGCGGGGGTGCGGCAGCTCCAGGTCGTCGGCGACGGCCGTCAGCGTGCCGTAGACGATGAGGTCGACGTCGAGCGTGCGGGGACCCCAGCGCTCGTCACGCACCCGGCCGTGCGCCTGCTCGACCGCCTGGCACGCGTGCAGCAGGTCGCGCGCCGACAGGCGCGTGCGCGCGAGGAGGACGGTGTTGAGGTAGTCCGGCTGGTCGGGGCCGCCCACGGCCTCCGTCCGGGCCAGCGGCGAGACCTCCGTGATCTCGAGACCGGAGATCCGGTCGAGGTCCGTGATCGCGTCGCGCAGCGTCTGCTGGGCGTCGCCGAGGTTCGCGCCCAGCGCGAGCACGACCTCGACGAACCCGGCGGGCACGTCGTCCATCCGGTCGTGCTCGACGGGCGCGGCCACCTCCGCGGCGTCGTGCGCCCCGCCGTGGGCCTCGTCGCGCGCCGGGGCGGGCTCGGCCGCGGCACCGTACGGCAGGGGCTCGGCCTCGGGAGCGGCGCGCTCGACGGGCGCGGCGTCGCCGGGGACGGTCTGCTGCTCGCCCGACGGCGCGCCGGGCGCGACCGGCGGCGCGTCGTGGTGCAGCACGTGCTCGGCGGGGCCGGCCGCGGCCACCGACCCCGCCACGAGCTCGTCGTACGACGCCGCCTGCTGCGGGTGCGGTGCCGCGTCGTCGTGCGCCGGCTCGTCGACGTCGTCGTGCGCGGGCTCCGCGTACGGCGCCTCCCCGTACGGCGCCTCGCCGTACGGTGCCTCCACGTGGGTCTGCTGCTCGGGACGGGCGTCGCCGGGGACGGCGTCGTCCCGGACGGCGGGCGCCTCGCGGGTCGCGTCGAGCGCGTCCTCCGGGGACCCGGCCGCCGTCGCACCGGGCTCGGCCGAGGTCCGCGCGTCCTCGCCCGGGGCACCGGCCGAGCCTGGGAGGATGCTGGGCGGCATGACCTCGGGCGCGGGGGCGAGCGGGGTCCGGTCGTCGGGCGCGGGGACGTCGCCGACGCCGTGGATGAGCGCGGGGGCGACCGATCCGACCGGGATCGGTCCGACGGGCTGCGCGTCGCGCGACCCCTGCTCCCCGCGGCGCGACAGCGGCGCGACGACGGGGACGACCACGCGGTCGCGACGGATGACGACCTCGACGTCCTCGAACGGGACCGTGATCGGCGCCTGCGGCTTGTGCACCGCGACGTCGACCGCGACGACGTCGTCGTGCGTGAGGATCGTCGCGGCGATGCGCTCGGCGACGGTCTCGACGAGGTCGGCGGGCGATCCGGCGAGGACCGCGACGACGTCCTCGGCGACGCCCGCGTAGCTGACCGTCCGGGACAGGTCGTCGCCGCTCGCGGCGGCGCGCGTGTCGAGGTGGAGCACGACGTCGGCCCGGAAGAGCTGGCCCTGCGCCTTCTCGTGCTCGAAGACGCCGTGGTGGCCCGTCGCGCTCAGGCCCGTGAGGCGGATCCGGTCGAACGGCCGTCCGTCCGCGTCGAGGACCGCTCCTGCGAACGCTGTGGTCACGTCGTGCTCCCGTCCGGTGCTGCGTCGTCGCCCACGGGGGCGGGTCGTCGTCACCGTGTCTCGTTGCGTGTGTCGTGCTGCGCCGGGCCGCCCCGCGCCGCGGGGCCCCTCGCCCATCCTGCTAGGTCGTGGGCCGCGCCGTCGAGTCGCTCCCGGCCCTCGGTCGGTCCGTCGGCTCCGCCGCGGCGCCGTCCCCGGGACCCACGACCTCGTCGCGGGCCCGGCCCCAGGCGGCGGCGACCCGCACGGCGTCGGCGGACGCCCGGGCCGCGTGGACCCGCACGCACCACGCGCCCGACGCCGCGGCGAGGGTCGTGACCGCGGCGGTCGCGTCGTCGCGCAGGAGCGGCGGGACGGGCCGCCCGTCGGAGCGCGCGAGGAGGTGCCCGAGGAACCGCTTGCGGGACGCGCCCACGAGGACGGGCAGGCCCAGCGCCTCGAGCTCGCGCAGGCGCGCGAGCAGCGGCCAGTTCGACGACCCGGCCTTCGAGAAACCGAGACCCGGGTCGAGCACGACCTGCTCGCGCCGCACGCCCGCCGCGAGGAGCACGTCCACGCGCGCGGCCAGCTCGTCGCGCACGTCCGTGACGACGTCGTCGTAGTCCTCGAGGTCGTCCATGACGTCAGCGTGCCCGCGCCAGTGCATGCAGACGTAGGCGACGCCCGTGCGCGCGACGACGTCGGCCATCGCCGGGTCGGCGAGACCGCCGGAGACGTCGTTGACGAGCCGGGCGCCCGCCGCGACCGCGCGCTCCGCGACGACCGCGCGCGTCGTGTCGACGCTGACGACCGCCCCCTCGGCCGCGAGCGCGGAGATCACGGGGAGCACGCGCGCGAGCTCCGCCTCGACGGGCACCCGCCCCGCCCCGGGGCGGGTCGACTCCCCGCCGACGTCGAGGATGTCCGCGCCCTCGCCCAGCAGCTCGCGCCCGTGGGCGATCGCGGCGTCCGGCTCGAACCACTCGCCGCCGTCGGAGAACGAGTCGGGCGTGACGTTGACGACGCCCATGACGAGCGTGCGTCCGACGTCCGCGAGCTCCTCGAGCCCCGCGACCACGAACCGGTCCACGGGCCTAGCGCCCCAGGATGAGGCTCATCGCCTCGGCCCGCGTCGCGCCGTCTCGCATCTGGCCGCGCACCGCCGACGTGACGGTGCGCGCGCCGGGCTTGCGCACGCCGCGCATCGACATGCACAGGTGCTCGCACTCGACGACGACGATCGCGCCGCGCGGCTTGAGGTGCTCCACGAGCGCGTCCGCGACCTGCGACGTGAGCCGCTCCTGCACCTGCGGGCGGCGCGCGTACACCTCGACGAGGCGCGCGAGCTTCGACAGGCCCGTGATGCGGCCGTCCACGTTGGGGATGTACCCGACGTGCGCGACGCCGTGGAAGGGCACGAGGTGGTGCTCGCACGTCGAGTACACCTCGATGTCCTTGACGAGCACCATCTCCTCGTGGCCGAGGTCGAAGGTCGTCGTCAGGACGTCCGCGGCCTCCTGGCGCAGGCCCGCGAAGATCTCGCGGTACGCGCGCGCCACGCGGGCCGGCGTCTCGCGCAGCCCCTCGCGGTCCGGGTCCTCGCCGACGGCGAGCAGCAGCTCGCGGACGGCGGCCTCCGCGCGGTCCTGGTCGTACGGCGGGACGTCCGCGGGGGCGCGCAGGCCCTCCGCCGACCGGGCCGGTGTGATCGCTCCCGTGCCCGCCGAGGCGTCCGTGGGGGTGCCCATCAGTCCTGCCCCGGCTCGCGCACGTCCGTGACGTCCGTGGTCGTGTCGCGGCCGAGCGCGCGGTCCAGCGGGCTGTCCGCGGGCACCTCGCCGATCCGCTCCGGGGGGAGCTCGTCGTTCGCGGCCGCGGCCTCGTCCTGCGGGATCACGGGCGCGCCGTTCTGCGCCGCCTTCTCGGCGTCGGTGAGCACGGGCCCGCGCTGGGAGACGGCCCGCTGCTCGCTCGAGAGCCAGACGTCGCGCGGGGCGCGCTTCTCGACGGGGGAGAACACGCGCGCGAGCTCGGCCTGGTTCAGCGTCTCCTTCTCGAGGAGCTCGAGCACGAGGGCGTCGAGCACGTCGCGGTACTGCGTGAGCACCTCCCACGCCTCGTCGTGCGCGGCCTCGACGAGCTTGCGGACCTCGTGGTCCACCGTGCCCGCGACCGACTCCGAGTAGTCGCGCTGGTGGCCCATGTCGCGGCCGAGGAACGGCTCGCCCGAGCCGGAGCCGAGCTTGATCGCGCCGACGCGCTCGCTCATGCCGTACTCGGTGACCATCTTCCGCGCGATGGCGGTCGCCTTCTCGATGTCGTTCGAGGCGCCCGTCGTCGGGTCGTGGAACACGAGCTCCTCGGCGACGCGGCCGCCCATCGCGTACGCGAGCTGGTCGAGCAGCTCGTTGCGCGTCGTGGAGTACTTGTCCTCGGTCGGCATGACCATCGTGTACCCGAGGGCCCGGCCGCGCGGGAGGATCGTCACCTTCGTGACGGGGTCCGTGTAGCGCATGGCCGCCGCGACGAGGGCGTGGCCGCCCTCGTGGTACGCGGTGATCTTCTGCTCCTTGACGTTCATGACGCGCGTGCGCTTCTGCGGACCGGCGATCACGCGGTCGATCGCCTCGTCGAGCGCCCGGTCGTCGATGAGCTGCGCCCCGCTGCGGGCGGTGAGGAGCGCCGCCTCGTTGAGCACGTTCGCGAGGTCGGCACCGGTGAAGCCGGGCGTGCGACGCGCGACGGCCGCCAGGTCGATCTCGGGGACGATCGGCTTGCCCGCCGCGTGCACCCGCAGGATCGCCTCGCGACCCTTGAGGTCGGGCGCCTCGACCGCGATCTGGCGGTCGAAGCGGCCCGGGCGCAGGAGCGCCGGGTCGAGGATGTCGGGGCGGTTGGTCGCGGCGATGAGGATGACGTTCGTCTTGACGTCGAAGCCGTCCATCTCCACGAGGAGCTGGTTGAGCGTCTGCTCGCGCTCGTCGTGGCCGCCGCCCATGCCGGCGCCACGGTGGCGGCCGACGGCGTCGATCTCGTCGACGAAGATGATCGCGGGCGAGTTCTCCTTGGCCTGGTTGAACAGGTCGCGGACACGGCTCGCGCCGACGCCGACGAACATCTCGACGAAGTCCGAGCCGGAGATCGAGTAGAACGGCACGCCCGCCTCGCCGGCGACGGCGCGCGCGAGCAGCGTCTTGCCCGTGCCGGGAGGGCCGTAGAGCAGGACGCCCTTGGGGATCTTCGCGCCGACGGCCTGGAACTTCTCCGAGTCGGAGAGGAACTCCTTGATCTCGTGGAGCTCCTCGACCGCCTCGTCGGCGCCCGCGACGTCCGCGAACGTCACCTGCGGGGTGTCCTTCGAGACGAGCTTGGCGCGCGACTTGCCGAAGCCCATGACGCGCGAGCCGCCGCCCTGCATGCGCGACAGCAGGAACCAGAACAGCACGCCGATGATGAGGAACGGGATGAGCAGCCCGAGCAGCGAGGACCAGAACGAGGGTTGCGCGACCTCGGAGTTGTACCCGTCCTTCGGCTCCGCGGCGACGACGGCGTCGACGACCGCCTCGCCCTGCGGCTGGACGTAGTAGAACTCGACGTTCTTGCCCTTGTTCTCCTCGGTGTCCGTGCCCTCGTCGGCCACGTAGTCCTCGGACAGCGTGAGACGCACGCGCTGGTCGCCGTCCACGATGAGCGCCTGCTCGACCGTGTCGCCCGAGAGCAGCTCGAGGCCCGCGGACGTGTCGATGCGCTGGACCGTGGGGCGCGACAACGTCGCGAACGCGATCCACAGGATCACGAGGCCCAGGACGATCCAGACGATCGGCCCACTGAGAATCTTCTTGATGTTCATCGGCGACGGGGCGTGCGCCCCGGATCCCTCCGCTCGCGCAAGTGTTCGGGCTCGAAACTACACTCTGGACCTTGGCGCCTGCTGGGGATCTTCCCCCTGTTCGCCCAGGGCGTGGTCCGTACTTCCTGAGCAGCTCCCTGGGCGGTCCGGGCGGGCTCGTGGCCCGCCGCCGCCCGGCTCAGCTCGAGTAGACGTGCGGCGCGAGCGTCCCGACGAACGGCAGGTTGCGGTACTTCTCCGCGTAGTCGAGGCCGTAGCCCACGACGAACTCGTTGGGGATGTCGAAGCCGACGTAGCGCACGTCGACCTCGGTCTTCGCCGCGTCGGGCTTGCGGAGCATCGCCGCGATCTCGACCGACGCCGGGCCGCGCGAGCGGAGGTTCGACAGCAGCCACGAGAGCGTGAGGCCCGAGTCGATGATGTCCTCGACGATGAGCACGTTGCGGCCGGTGAGGTCCGCGTCGAGGTCCTTGAGGATGCGCACGACGCCCGACGACTTGGTGCCCGAGCCGTACGACGACACGGCCATCCAGTCCATCTCGACGTGGCTGTGCAGGCGGCGCGCCAGGTCCGCCAT
The DNA here is from genome assembly GCF_900155925.1 of Cellulosimicrobium funkei. NCBI lineage: Bacteria > Bacillati > Actinomycetota > Actinomycetes > Micrococcales > Promicromonosporaceae > Cellulosimicrobium > Cellulosimicrobium funkei. Next base: position 11,999 of record NZ_FTMI01000007.1, on the reverse strand, counting down.
GACCATGACGGCGCCCTTGAGCACGCCGACGAGCAGGAGGTCCTTGCCCGCGTAGTCACGGTCGATCTGCGCGGCGATCTCGTCGAGCCGCGCACCGAGCTGGTCCTCGGTGAGCAGGATGTTCTCGAGGTCGCCTGCGACGTCCGATGCTTCCACGGGGGTCACTCCTGAGCTGGGGGGAGGGGGGAGGTGCCGGCCCGGCGCGTTGGCCCCGGGCCCAGGGAAAGCCTGCCACACGCGCGCGACGCCCTGCGGTCGCCCGGGAGGTGCACCGGGCCCTGGCCGCGCCACGCGGTGACGAGCGCGTCGAGCGCGTCGACGTGGACGGCGAACAGGTCGCTCCCCGGGCACCCCGCGCGCAGCGCCGCGGACCGCAGCGCACGACGCCGCAGCGCCGGGTGCGCGGCGGCGAGCGGGCCGACGTCGAGCACGACCGTCGCGCGGGACGCCGCTCCCCCGCCGGGGCCGGGGTCCGCGCCGGGGGCGGGGTCCGCGCCGGGTGGGACGAGGGCCGCCGCGAGGAGGTCGGCCGCGAGCGCGTCGAGGAGGTCGGCGTCGTCGCGCAGGAGGTCGGCGCTGCGCGCGAGCGCGGGCACCGCGCCCGGGCCGAGCACGTCGACGAGCGCCGGCACGACCCGCGCGCGGACCTGCGAGCGCAGCGGCGCGCCCGTGTTCGTGGGGTCGTCCCACCAGTCGAGCCCGAGCGTGCGGCACACCGCCTCGGTCTGCGTGCGCCGCAGGGCGAGGAACGGGCGCCGGTACGCCCCGCGCCGCGGCGCCATGCCCGCGAGCGAGCGCGCCCCCGCCCCGCGGGCGAGGCCGAGCAGCACCGTCTCGGCCTGGTCGTCGAGCGTGTGGCCCAGGAGCACCGCGCCGGCGCCGTGGGCCGCCGCGACGTCGTCGAGCGCGGCGTACCGGGCCGTCCGGGCGTGGGCCTCCGGGCCGTCGCCCGCCGTCGGGACGACGACGCGGCGCACCTCCACCGGGTCGAGCCCCAGGTCGCGGCACCGCTCGGCGGCGGCCGCCGCGACGGCGGCGCTGCCGTCCTGGAGCCCGTGGTCCACGACGACGGCGCCCGCCCGCAGCCCGAGGCGCGGCGCCACGAACGCGGTGGCGGCCGCGAGCGCCGTCGAGTCGGCGCCGCCGGAGCAGGCGACGAGCACCGTCGCCCCTGCGGGAAGGTCCGCGAGCGCGCCGCGCACGGCGTGGCGCGCGGCGGCGACGACCGGCGCCGGCCCGCCCACGGCTCAGCCGTGCACGCGGCGCACCCAGGCGCGCGCGTCGGCGATCTCGCGGGCCGTGGGCAGGTTCTCCGGGGAGGCCCACACGGCGTTGAAGCCGTCGCGCCCGACGTCCTTCTCGACCGCGCGGACGAACGCCGCCCCGTCGCGGTACTGGGCGATCTTGGCGTCCATGCCGAGCAGGCGCCGCAGCACGACGTCGAGGCCGGAGCTGCCCTCGCCGTCGCGCCGCGCGTCGAACTTGCGCCGGATGCTGCGCACCGTGCGCACGGTGCGCGGCCCGACGGCGTCCATCGCGACGTCCGCGTGGCCTTCCAGGAGCGCCATGACGGCCGTGACGTCGGCGAGCCGGTCCTGCTCCTCGGGCGTGAGGAGGCCGTCGAGGAGGGTCGTGCCCTCGCCGCGCACCGCGTGCAGGACGGCGCGCCCCACCGCGACGAGCTTGTCGCGCAGGCGGGCCTCGGCGAGGCGTCGCGACGACGCGGAGAGCTCGGTGAGGAGGTCGCCCGCGCGCGTGCGCAGGTGGTCCGCGAGCCACGGCGCCGCCGCGAACTGGAGGGCGTGCGTCTGCTCGTGCAGGCACACCCAGAGCCGGAAGTCGGCGGACCGCAGGTCGAGCGCGCGCTCGACCTGGAGCACGTTGGGCGCGACGAGCACGAGCCGGCCGGGGCCCGCCCCTGCCGCGGCCTGCCCGCTGTACGGGTCGAACTGGCCGAGGACGCGGCTCGCGAGGACCGCGAGGACCGACCCGACCTGCGCGGCGCCGACGAGGGCGGTCGCCTGCGGCACGCGACCGCTCTCCCCCACGAGCGCCTCGGTGACGCCCGTGGTGAGCGACGCCATGACCTCGGTGTTGGCCCGCGCCCAGCGCGGCCGGTCGACGACGTGCACCGTGCCCAGCGTCTCCGGGGTCCCCGCGACGGGCGTCATGCGGGTCACGTCGAGCACGTGCGGGACGGCCTCGCCCGCCGCGGTGCGCAGCCCCTCGACGAGGTCGGCCAGCTCGGCGCGCGACGCCTGGGGCCCCGGGCGCGCGAGGCGCCCGGCGATCTGCGCGGCGGCGGACCAGTCGACGACCGACCGGTCGCCGCGCGACGGGCCGTGGGGTCGGCCGTCCTGCTCGACGAGAGTCACCGGCCCACGGTAACCCGCTCGCCCGGCCGACGGGTTCGAGGACGCCCGGAGGATATACTCTCGGGATATACAACGGGAGGTCGGCATGGTGCGCACGACGGTGTTCCGCAGCAACAGGACGCAGGCGGTCCGGCTGCCCAAGGCGGTCGCGCTGCCCGACGACGTCCGGGAGGTGGACGTCCGGGCCATCGGCCGGTCACGGGTCATCACCCCGGCCGGCTCCGGGTGGGACGAGTGGTTCGAGCACGGCCTGCGCGTCGGTCCCGGCTTCCTCGCCGACCGCGACCAGGGCACCGCGGACGAGCGCGAGGCCCTGTGAGCACCCTCTACCTGCTCGACACGAACGTGCTCGTCGCCCTCCTCCGCGGGCACGGCGCGGCCGCGCGTCCGAGGCTGCGCGAGGCAGAGGGGCGCGTCGCCGTCTCGACCGTGAGCGAGATGGAGCTGGAGTACGGCGTGGAGCGCTCGCAGGACCCGGCCCGCAACCGGCAGGCGGTCGACGAGCTGCTGTCGCTCGTCGACGTGCTGCCCTTCGACAGCCTGGCGGCGATGCACGCCGGCAGGGTCCGCGCCGTCCTCGCGGCCCGCGGCACCCCTGTCGGCCCGTACGACGCGCTCCTCGCCGGGCACGCCCGGTCGCTCGGGCTCGTGCTGGTGACCAACAACGTCCGCGAGTTCTCCCGCGTGCCCGGCCTCGAGGTCGAGGACTGGCTGGCGGACGCGACGCACGGCCCCTGAACCGGGAGCCCTCCCCCAGACGTGGCGCGGCCCGTCAGGCGCTGCAGCCGCACTCCGCGAGCGACGCGACGAAGTCGTCGAGGATCAGGCGCGCGCCGTAGGTGCCGCCGTCCGGGACGGCGTCGGCCATGAGGGAGAACACGAGGAGGCGGTCGTCCGCGGTGACGACCGTCCCGGCGAGCGACGTGACGTTCGGCAGGCTGCCGGTCTTCGCGCGCACGACGCCGCGGCCCGCGTTGGCGAGGTAGCGCTCGTCGAGCGTCCCGGACAGCCCCGCGACGGGCAGGCCCACCGCGCCGGGCCGCAGCCGCGGGTGCGCAGGGTCGGCCAGGAGGCCCACGACCTCGTCGAGCTGTGCGGGCGTGACGACGGAGCCGTCGCCGAGCCCGGACAGGTCCGCGAGCGTCGCGCCCGTGAGGTCGACGCCGAGGCCCTCGACCGCCGCCCGCACGGCCTGGGTCGCGCCGGCACCCGAGCCGGGCAGGCCCGCGTCGAGCGCGACGACCCGGCCGACGACCTCGGTGATGGTGTTGTCCGAGTGCTGGAGCAGGTACGCGACGACGTCGCCGAGCGGGGCGGACTCCACCTCGCCCACCGTGCGACCCTCGCTCGGCGCCGGCGCTCGCACGACGTCCCCGGAGACGGTGACGCCCTCCTGCGCGAGCGCGGCCACGAACGCGTCGGCCGCGGCGAGGGCCGGGTCCTCCGCGCGCGGCGCGTACTCCTCGTCGGTGAGGCGCGCGATGTTCACCGCGAGCGCCGCGACGGGCGCGACGTAGCCGTTGCGCACGCTGGCAGGGTCGACGGTCGGCGCGACCGCGGGCCCGGTGAACAGCGTGTCGTCGAGGCGCAGCGAGATCGTCGTGCGTCCCGTCAGCCGCAGCTCGCCCGCGACCTGCGCGGCCAGGTCGCCGAGCCCGGCCCGGCCGTTGACCGCCGTCGGGTCCCCGGCACCCGCCGCGAGCATCATGTCGCCCCCGCCCACGAGGTACACCGTCTCCTGCCCCTCGAGGACGGCCCGGGTGGGCAGCGTGGTGTGCGCTCCCGGCGAGGTGAGCGCCGCCGCGGCGGTGAACGTCTTGAGGGTCGACGCCGGGACGTGCCCCACGCTCTCGCCGGCGGCGCCCAGCACGTCGCCCGTCACCGCGTCGGTCACGAGGACGCCCACGCGCGGGCCGAGCCGCGTGTCCGCGACGAGCCCGTCCACGAGCGCCTGCACCGCGCCGGTCGCGGGGACGGGCGCCGCGTCGTCGAGCGCCGGCAGCTCCACCTCGAGCGGCGGGGCGGCGGCCGCACCCGGCGCCTGCGGGAACGGCGGCGGCTCCGGGACGGGCGGCTCGAGCGTCAGCACGCCGGGGACGACGTCGTACGCGTCCGCCACGGCGTACCCGCCCGCGAGCGCGAGCACCACGCCGACGGCCACGCCCGTGCGCGTCGCCCAGCCCATACCTCTCCCTCGGTCCGCCCCGGCCGCCGGGGCGCGTCGTCCTCGTGCCCGTCCCGACCGGTCGCCGGTCGCCCGACCCGCCCCCCGGGCCCGCGGGCACGTGCGCATTATCACTCACGGCGTCGCCCGCCCAGGGCCGTACGGACTCTTGTGGGCGGACGTCCCGTGTCACACTAGTTCCCGCACGACGGCGTCGTCCGTCGATCATCCGACACCAGCCACCGCCCGAGCGCCGCGGTGCCGGTACGACTGGAGGAAGCAGTGGAGTTCGACGTCACGATCGAGATCCCCAAGGGGCAGCGCAACAAGTACGAGGTGGACCACGCGACCGGTCGCATCCGCCTCGACCGCATGCTCTTCACCTCGACCCGCTACCCCGACGACTACGGGTTCATCGAGGGGACGCTCGGCGAGGACGGCGACCCGCTGGACGCCCTCGTGCTGCTCGAGGAGCCCACGTTCCCGGGCTGCCTGATCCGCTGCCGCGCGCTCGGCATGTTCCGCATGCGCGACGAGGCCGGCGGCGACGACAAGGTGCTGTGCGTCCCGACGGGCGACCAGCGCGCCGCGTGGCGCCAGGACATCGACGACGTGTCCGACTTCCACCGCCTGGAGATCCAGCACTTCTTCGAGGTCTACAAGGACCTGGAGCCCGGCAAGTCCGTCGAGGGCGCGCACTGGGTCGGCCGCGCCGACGCCGAGGCCGAGATCGAGCGCTCCCTGCAGCGCGCCATCGACTCCGGGTACCACACGCCGGGCCACTGACCGGCTCGTCCCCCCGTACGACGGCGGCCGCCCACCTCACGAGGTGGGCGGCCGCCGTCGTGCGTCACCGCTACGGTCGGCCCGCGTACGGCATCGCGTCGGCCCAGCGCATCGCGACCTCGTGCACGGGGCTGCCGGGCTGCCGCGCCTCGATCATCATCCCGCCGCCGGTGTACATCGCGACGTGGCGGATGGTCGACGGGTTCGACGTGTCGTTGGCGTAGAAGATGAGGTCGCCCGGGCGGAGGCGGTCGTAGGAGATCTTCTGCACGCGCTGGTACTGCGAGCGCGACGTCCGGGTGATGTCGACGCCCGCGGCGGCCCACGCGCGGGACGTGAGGCCCGAGCAGTCGTAGCCCGGCCCGGTGCCGCCGAACACGTACGGCGCGCCGATCTTCGTGCGCGCCCACGCGACGGCGGCCTGACCCTGGGCGCCGTTCCCCACGCCCGTGCCGGGCGGCGGCGTGACCACGGGCGGCGGGGCGGGAGCAGGCGGAGGCGCCGGAGCCGGGGCAGGCGCTGGGGCGGGAGCCGGCGCCGGGGCGGGAGCGGGGGCCGGAGCCGGGGCGGGAGCCGGGTTCTGCGCGGCCGGGGCGGCCGGGGCGGACGGCGCCGCCGCCGGCGTTCCCGCAGCGGGCGGCGCGACCCGCTCCCGGGCCGCGCTCTCGCGCGCGCTCGCGGCCTGCGCGTCGAGCGCGTCCTGGCGCTCCCGCTCGACGTCGACGCTCGTGGCCCGGGCCTGCGCGAGCTCGGCGAGCAGCGTCTCCCGGCGCGCCGCGGACTCCTGCACGGCCTCGTCGAGCGCCCCGGAGGAGACCTGGGCGGCGGCCAGCGCGTCGCGCGCTCGGTCCTCGACCTCGGCCTGGTGCGCGAGCGCCGCGTCGGCCCGCGCGCGGGCCGTGTCCGCGACGGCGCGCGCCGTCGCGTGCGTCTCGACCGCACGGCCGGCGGTGCGGCCCGCGACGCGCTCGGCGTTCTCGCGCGCGACGACCTGCTCGACGCCGTCCGCGTCCAGGACCGTCCGCAGGGCGTCGAGCTCCGTCGAGCCCTGGCGTGACGCGCGGAAGAGGGCGCCGACGGAGGCCCGCGCCTCGGACTCGCCCGACCGGGCCGTCGCGAGCGCCGCCTGGGCGTCGCGCACCTCCGCGTCGGCGGCCTCGAGCTCGCCCTGCGCCGCGGCGTACTCCTCCGCCGCCGTCTCGACGGCCGCGACCGCGGACGCGTGCCGGTCGCGCAGCGCCGCGAGCTCGCGCTCGACCGTCGCGACGTCCCGTGACGCGCCGTCGGCGGCCTCGCGCGCGGCGCGCACGTCGTCGTCCGACGGCGCGGACGACGCGGTCGGGGCGAGGCCCACGCCGAGCGCGAGCACGAGCGCTCCGGCGGCCCCCGCCACGGCGACGCGACGGCACGGCGCGCTCCGGGTCACGCGGTTCATCAACCCCTCCTCGGCGTGTCTCGTTGACAGCACTCGCACGAGTCTGCCCGGGACGCCAGCTTCGCGCGATCCGAGCAGTCGCGGACTTCTCACAATGTGGTCTCGCATGCTGAGAAGGGCCTACCGGGTTGCCGACGACGCGCCTAGCCTCGGCCTCATGTCCCGTCGAATGTGTCGCTGACCCGAGCGCACGTTCGCCTGCCCGCGAGCCGTCGTCGACGACGCCCTCGCCGCGGCATCCCGTCCCGCGTGCGCCTCTCGCCGCGGTCGACGACCCGTCCCCGCCGCACCCGCCCCGGTGCACCCTCACGCCGCCGTCCCACCCCACCCGCAGGAGAGCAACCATGAGCACCGACACCGACACCGCCCCCGCCTGGTCCTTCGAGACGCGCCAGGTCCACGCCGGCCAGACCGCCGACCCGACGACCGGCGCCCGCGCGCTCCCGATCTACCAGACCACGTCGTTCGTCTTCCCGGACGCCTCGGTCGCGGCCGACCGCTTCGCGCTCAAGGACCTCGGCCCGATCTACACGCGCATCGGCAACCCGACGCAGGAGGTCGTGGAGAACCGCATCGCCTCGCTCGAGGGCGGCGTCGGCGCGCTGCTCCTCGCGTCCGGGCAGGCCGCGACGACGTTCGCGATCCTCAACGTCGCCGAGGCGGGCGACCACGTCGTCGCCTCCCCGAGCCTGTACGGCGGCACCTACAACCTCCTGCAGTACTCGCTCGCCAAGCTCGGGGTCGAGACGACGTTCGTCGCCGACCCGCACGACCCGCAGGCCTGGCGCGACGCCGTGCGCCCGAACACCAAGCTGTTCTTCGGCGAGACGATCCCGAACCCGCAGGCCGACGTCCTCGACATCGAGGCCGTCGCGGCGGTCGCGCACGAGGTCGGTGTCCCGCTGATCGTCGACAACACGGTCGCCACGCCCTACCTGCTGCGCCCGCTCGAGCACGGGGCGGACGTCGTCGTGCACTCCGCGACGAAGTACCTCGGCGGCCACGGCTCCGCGATCGGCGGCGTGATCGTCGACGGCGGCACGTTCGACTACGCGGCGCACCCGGAGCGGTTCCCGAACTACAACACGCCCGACCCCTCGTACAACGGTCTCGTCTACGCGCGCGACCTCGGCGTGGGCGGCATCCTCGGTGCCAACCTCGCGTACGTGCTCAAGGCGCGCGTCCAGCTCCTGCGCGACCTGGGCTCGGCGATCTCGCCCTTCAACGCGTTCCTCATCGCGCAGGGCATCGAGACGCTGTCGCTCCGCGTCGAGCGCCACGTCGCCAACGCGCAGAAGGTCGCCGAGTGGCTCGAGGCGCGCGACGACGTCCGGACCGTCCACTACGCGGGCCTGCCCTCGAGCCCGTGGCACGCGAACGCGCAGAAGTACCTGCCGCGCGGCGCGGGCGCGGTCCTCGCGTTCGAGCTCGACGGCGGCAGCGACGCCGGGCAGGCGTTCGTCTCCGCGCTGCAGCTCCACTCGAACGTGGCGAACATCGGCGACGTCCGGTCGCTCGTCATCCACCCGGCGTCGACGACGCACGCCCAGCTCAGCCCCGAGGAGCAGGCGAAGTCCGGCGTGACGCCGGGCCTGGTCCGCCTCGCGGTCGGCATCGAGCACGTCGACGACATCCTCGCCGACCTCGAGCTCGGGTTCACCGCCGCCAAGTCGGCGCTGGGCTCCTGACCGGCCGACGACGGGCGCGACGATGACGGATCTGGACAGCCGGGGCGCCCTGGGCGCCCCGGCCGTACAGTGGCCGACGGTGACCCCGGTGAACGACGAGCTCCTCTCCCCCGCCCCCGACGCCCGCTCCGGCGCGCGGCCGGGCGACTCGTCGACGCACGGCGTGGCGCCGTCGCGCGCGCGGGTGAAGGCCCCGGTCCCGGCGACCGGGGCGTGGCGCGAGGGCGACCCGGCGGGCCGGCGACGCTTCGCCGACGTCGGCACGTTCGACCTCGAGTCCGGCGCCCGCCTGCCCGACGTCCGGGTCGCGTACGAGACGTGGGGCACGCTCGCGCCCGACGGGTCGAACGCCGTCCTCGTGCTGCACGCCCTCACCGGCGACTCGCACGTGAGCGGCCCCGCCGGCCCGGGGCACGTCACCGCGGGCTGGTGGGAGTCGCTCGTGGGGCCCGGCGCCCCGATCGACACCGACCGCTGGTTCGTCGTCGCGCCCAACGTGCTCGGCGGCTGCCAGGGCACCACCGGACCGGCGTCGACCGCGCCCGACGGCCGCCCGTGGGGCAGCCGGTTCCCGCGCGTCACGACGCGCGACCAGGTCGCGGTCGAGATCGAGCTCGCCCGGACGCTCGGCGTCACGTCGTGGGCGTTCGTCGTCGGCGCCTCGATGGGTGGGCACCGCGTGCTGGAGTGGGCGCTCCTCGGGCCCGAGGCCGGGGTCGACGTCGTCTCGCTCGCCGCGATCGCGACCGCCGCCCAGACCACGGGCGACCAGATCGCCTGGGCCCACCCGCAGCTCGGCGCCGTCCGCGCGGACCCGGGCTTCCGCGGCGGCGACTACTACGACGCCGCGGACGGCGACGGTCCGCACGTCGGGCTCGGCATCGCCCGGCAGATCGCTCACGCCACCTACCGGTCCGCGCGCGAGCTCGACGACCGCTTCGGCCGGCTGCCGCAGGGCGGCGAGGACCCGTTCACCGACGGCCGCTACGCCGTGCAGTCCTACCTCGACCACCACGGGGACAAGCTCGCGCGGCGGTTCGACGCGAACTCGTACGTCGTGCTCACCGAGTCGATGCTCACGCACGACCTCGGGCGCGACCGCGGCGGCGTCGAGGCGGCGCTCGCGCAGATCACCGCGCACGCGCTCGTCGTCGCCGTCGACACCGACCGGCTGTTCCTCCCCGCCGACTGCGCGCGCATCGCCGCCGGCATCCCCGGCGCCGAGCCCCTGCGGACGCTCACGAGCGACTTCGGGCACGACGGCTTCCTCATCGAGTTCGACCAGCTCGGACCGATCGTCGCCGACTTCCTGGGCGAGCGGGCGCGCGTGCGCGACTGACGCATCGCCGTTGGGGCAGGTCCTGGGGGGATGCTCCCGGGCGGGCCCCATGGTCGGAGCACGGGCCGGACCGTAGGTTGGTCCCATGCTCGCCGCCTACGCCGACCGCACCGACCCCGACGACCCCCTGGCCGGCCTCGTCGTCGGGGACCGCCCCGAGCCCGCGTCCCGCGAGCACTGGACCACGGTCGACGTGCGCGCCGCGTCGCTCAACCACCACGACCTCTGGTCGCTGCGCGGCGTCGGGCTGCCCGCCGACCGCCTGCCCATGATCCTCGGGACCGACGCCGCCGGCGTCGCCCCCGACGGCTCCGAGGTCGTCGTGCACGCCGTGGTCGGTGCGGACGGGCACGGTGTCGGGCCCACCGAGCGTCGATCCCTGCTGTCCGAGCGGTACCCGGGCACGCTCGCGGAGCGCGTCGCCGTCCCGACCCACAACCTCGTCCCCAAGCCGCCCGAGCTGACCTTCGTCGAGGCCGCGTGCGTCCCGACGGCGTGGCTCACGGCCTACCGCATGCTCTTCACCGCCGGTGGCGCCGCCCCCGGGGACCGCGTCCTCGTGCAGGGCGCGGGCGGCGGGGTCGCGACGGCGGCCGTCGCGCTCGGCGCCGCCGCGGGGCTCGAGACGTGGGTGACCTCCCGCTCCGCGGCGAAGCGCGCCGGAGCGGCCCGCCTCGGGGCGGCGGCGACGTTCGAGCCCGGCGCCCGCCTGCCCGCGCCCGTCGACGTCGTCGTCGAGACGGTCGGGCAGGCCACGTGGAGCCACTCGCTGCGGTCCGTGCGACCGGGCGGCACCGTCGTCGTGGCGGGCGCCACGAGCGGCGACGCGTCGCCCGCCGAGCTCACACGCGTGTTCTTCCACGAGATCCGCGTGCAGGGCGTGACCATGGGCTCGCGCCACGACCTCGCCGCGCTCCTGCGGTTCCTCGCACGGAGCGAGGTGCGCCCCGTCGTCGACCAGGTGCTCCCCCTCGACCGCGCGCGCGACGGCCTCGCGCGGCTCGCGGCCGGCGACCACTTCGGCAAGGTGGTGCTCACGCCGTGACGTCCGCGGCCTGGGCCCCCGACGTGCTCGGGGCAGAGTTCGAGCAGCGCACCGTCGAGCTGGAGCCCGACGACGAGGGCGACGTCGTCGTCACGGTCGTCCGGCACGTCCCGCCCACGGAGGAGCCCCTGCGCCCCGCGCGCGCGGTGCTCTACATCCACGGCTGGAGCGACTACTTCTTCCAGACCGAGCTCGCCCAGACCTGGCACGGCCTCGGCGCGGCGTTCTACGCCGTCGACCTGCGCAAGTACGGTCGCAGCCTGCGCCCGCACCAGACCCCCGGGTACGCGGACCACCTCGAGGAGTACGACGCCGACATCGCCGCCGCGCTGGACGTCGTGCGGGAGGACCTCGGGGCGCACGTCGCGATCATGCTCATGGGGCACTCGACCGGCGGTCTCGTCGCGGCGCTGTGGGCGCACCGGCACCCCGGCGTCGTGCGTGGCCTGGTGCTCAACAGCCCGTGGCTGGAGCTGCAGGGGTCGTCGGTCGCGCGGACCGTCTCCGGCCCCGCGATCCGCCAGCTCGCCCGCTTCCAGCCCCGTGCCCCGCTCCCCAACGTCGATCCCGGCTACTACGCCCGGACGCTCCGGGACCGGGAGGACGGCACGTGGACCATCGACGACGCGTGGCGCCCCGTCCCGTCGTTCCCCGTCCGCGCGGGATGGCTGCGCGCGATCATCTCCGGCCACGCGCGCGTCGCGGCCGGCCTGGCGATCGACTGCCCCGTGCTCGTGCTGCTCGCCGAGAGGTCGCTGTTCAGCACGCGGTGGACGGAGGACATGCGCGCCGCAGACATCGTGCTCGACGTCGAGCCGCTCGCCCGCCGGGCCTCGCACCTGGGTAGCGTCGTCACCCTGGTACGTATCCCTGGCGGCATGCACGACCTGTCGCTCTCGGCGCCGGAACCCCGGTCACGCTTCTTCGCGGAGATCGTCCGGTGGTCGGCGGCGTACGGCTGGTCCTGAGCGACACTCGTCCGCTCTCACATCCTCGTTCGCCCGTCCGTGCGGCCCGACGACGGCCCAGGACGTGCCGGCACCGACACGTCCGTCGCGTGGTGTGGGGGTATGCGGAAATGCCGAAGGCCCACCCCGTGTGGGGTGGGCCTTCGGTGAAGGGTTGTCCGGCGGCGTCCTACTCTCCCACCCCGTCTCCAGGGCAGTA
>NZ_FTMI01000005.1:0-369684 GCF_900155925.1 Cellulosimicrobium funkei | reverse complement strand
CGATGGTACTGCCCTGGAGACGGGGTGGGAGAGTAGGACGCCGCCGGACAACCCTTCACCGAAGGCCCACCCCACACGGGGTGGGCCTTCGGCATATCCGCACCCCTGTTGCTGAGCTCTCGGCAGGCCGAGACAGGCCTGCGGTTCGCCAGACAGGACCGCGGTCGCGAGAAGTAGAACCGTGGTCGCGAGGTAGAACGGCTGTCGGGCGAGGTAGAGCCGTGGTTCTCGTGCTCGACGGCGTGCGGCCGGCCTGGACCGTCGAGGTGGTTGGTGGTGCCGCGTCTACCATCCGCCGCTCGTTCCTCGCGGATCCCACCGGCCCGCCACGACGTGGCACCAGCACCCACCCCGCCCGGCTTGTCTCACCTTGTCGTGGCTCGCCCGGCGTCCGCGCGCGGTGTCGTCTGTTGCGGGCGCGGTCCCGTCTTGCTCCGGACCGCGCGGCTGGCTACGCGTCGCCTGACCACCGCTCACCCGGGTGCCTCGTGGGGTCGGCTTCGCGAGCGAAGCCCGGCTGCCACGTCCGGTCGCCGCGCGTTGTTGCCCACCACCTTCCGCACTGCTGCGACGCAGGTTGGGGGCTCGCCGTCCTGGTCGCCTTCGTGACCCGCCCTCGCGGTGGAGACGTCATGCCGAGCAGGCGGTTTCGGCTCATCTGGGGAGCCTGACGAGCCATGGTTGCCTGTTCGTCCTGTCAGCAGCGCCTGGTCGGCCCGTCCTCAGACCGTCCGGCTCGCGCGCGGCCAGGCTCGCTCTTCGGCCGCACGGTCTCGGTCACATCCGTGTGCCGGGAGGCCGGCGACGCGGTGGGCACGACGTCGGTCCCCACTAGAATGGCTGCCATGTCCACCATCTCCCGTGACGAGGTCGCGCGCGTCGCCGCGCTGGCCCGCATCGATCTGCGACCCGAGGAGCTGGACCGGCTCTCCGGCGAGCTCGACGTGATCGTCGACGCCATCGCCAAGGTCAGCGAGGTCGCGACGCCCGACGTCCCCGCGACGAGCCACCCGATCCCGATGTCGAACGTCTTCCGTGACGACATCCCCGAGCCGCCGCTGCCCGTCGAGGACGTCCTCGCGGGCGCGCCCGCGGCGGAGGACGGCCGGTTCTCCGTACCGCAGATCCTCGGGGAGGAGTGAGATGACGGACCTGACACGGCTCTCCGCGGCCGAGCTCGCCGAAGGGCTCGAGGCGCGCGACTTCTCGAGCGTCGAGGCCACCCAGGCGCACCTCGACCGGATCGGCGCGGTCGAGGGCGCGGTCAACGCGTTCCTCCACGTCAACACCGACGATGCGCTGGCGACGGCCCGCTCGGTCGACGACCGCCGCGTCGCGGGCGAGCCGGTGCACCGGCTCGCCGGTGTGCCGATCGCGGTCAAGGACGTCGTCGTGACGAAGGGCATGCCGACGACGGCCGGCTCCAAGATCCTCGAGGGCTGGGTGCCGCCGTACGACGCGACGCTCGTCGAGAAGATCCGCGCCGCCGGGCTGCCGATCCTCGGCAAGACGAACATGGACGAGTTCGCCATGGGCTCGTCGACCGAGCACTCCGCGTACGGCAACACCCGCAACCCGTGGGACCTCGACCGGATCCCCGGCGGATCGGGCGGCGGCTCCGCCGCGGCGGTGGCGGCGTTCGAGGCCCCGCTCGCGATCGGCACGGACACGGGCGGCTCGATCCGTCAGCCCGGGGCCGTCACCGGCACCGTCGGCGTCAAGCCGACGTACGGCGGCGTCTCCCGGTACGGGCTCATCGCGATGGCGTCCTCGCTCGACCAGGCGGGCCCCGTCACGCGCACCGTGCTCGACGCCGCGCTGCTGCACGAGCTCATCGGCGGCTACGACCCGCGCGACTCCACGTCGATCCCCGGCCGCGGGCCGGCGCTCGTCGACGCCGCGGTCCAGGGCGCCACGGGCGACCTCTCGGGCTTGCGCGTCGGCGTCGTCAAGGAGCTCACGGGCGAGGGCTACCAGGAGGGCGTGAGCGCGCGCTTCGCGCAGTCGCTCGACCTCCTGCGCGGGCTCGGCGCCGAGATCGTCGAGGTCTCCTGCCCGCACTTCGAGTACGCGCTCGGCGCGTACTACCTGATCATGCCGTCGGAGGCGTCGAGCAACCTCGCGAAGTTCGACGGCATGCGCTTCGGCCTGCGCGTGGAGCCCGAGGAGGGCCCCGTGACCGCGGAGCGCGTCATGGCCGCCACGCGCGGCGCCGGCTTCGGCGACGAGGTGAAGCGCCGCATCATCCTCGGCACCTACGCGCTCTCGGCCGGCTACTACGACGCCTACTACGGCAGCGCGCAGAAGGTCCGCACGCTCATCCAGCGGGACTTCGCCGCCGCCTTCGAGCAGGCGGACGTCCTCGTCTCGCCGACGGCGCCGACCACGGCGTTCCGGTTCGGCGAGAAGCTCGACGACCCGCTCGCCATGTACCTCAACGACGTCGCGACGATCCCCGCCAACCTCGCGGGGGTCCCCGGGATGTCGGTGCCGTCGGGCCTGTCGGACGACGGCCTGCCCGTCGGGTTCCAGATCCTCGCGCCGGCCAAGGCCGACGACCGCATGTACCGGGTGGGCGCCGCGCTCGAGGCCGCCCTGGTCGGCTCGTGGGGCGGACCGCTGCTCGACCGCGCGCCCGCGCTGCCCACGGCCACGAACGCACAGGAGGGCCAGGTCGGATGACCGCCACGACCGTCGACCTCGTCGACTACGCCGACGCCACGCGCCGCTACGACCCCGTCATCGGGATCGAGGTGCACGTCGAGCTCGGCACGCTGACCAAGATGTTCTGCCCGGCCGAGGTGAGCTTCGGCGCCGAGCCGAACACCCAGGTGACCCCGGTCTCGCTCGGGCTCCCGGGCGCCCTGCCGGTCGTCAACGGCAAGGCCGTCGAGTACGCGATCCGCATCGGCCTCGCGCTCAACTGCCAGATCGCCGAGACGTGCCGGTTCGCGCGCAAGAACTACTTCTACCCGGACGTCCCGAAGAACTTCCAGACGTCCCAGTACGACGAGCCCATCGCCTACGACGGGTGGATCGACGTCGAGCTCGAGGACGGGACCGTGTTCCGCGTCGAGATCGAGCGCGCGCACATGGAGGAGGACGCCGGCAAGAACACCCACGTGGGTGGGGCGACCGGTCGCATCCACGGTGCCGAGTACTCGCTCGTCGACTACAACCGCGCCGGCATCCCGCTCGTCGAGATCGTCACGCGGCCGATCACGGGCGCGGGCGACCGCGCCCCCGAGGTCGCGCGCGCGTACGTGCAGACGCTGCGCGACATCTTCCGGGCGCTCGACGTGTCCGAGGCGCGCATGGAGCGCGGCAACGTCCGCGCCGACGTGAACCTCTCGCTGCGCCCGACGCCCGAGTCGCCGCTCGGGACGCGCACCGAGACGAAGAACGTCAACTCGTTCCGCTCCGTCGAGCGGGCCGTGCGCTACGAGGTCTCGCGTCAGGCCGCCGTGCTCGACGCGGGCGGCACGGTGATCCAGGAGACCCGGCACTGGCACGAGGACACCGGCATTACGACGTCGGGCCGCGTGAAGTCGGACGCCGAGGACTACCGGTACTTCCCGGAGCCCGACCTCGTCCCGATCGCGCCGCCGCGCGAGTGGATCGAGGAGATCCGTGCCGGGCTGCCCGAGCTCCCGGTCGCGCGCCGCCGTCGGCTCCAGGGCGAGTGGGGCTACGCGGACGCCGAGATGCGCGACGTCGTGAACGCGGGCGCGCTCGACCTCATCGAGGCCACCGTCGCCGCGGGCACCAGCCCGGCCGGAGCGCGTAAGTGGTGGATGGGCGAGCTCGCGCGCCGCGCCAAGCAGGACGAGGTGGCGCTCGAGGCGCTGCCCGTCACGCCCGCGCAGATCGCCGCGCTGCAGGGTCTCGTCGACGCGGGCCGGATCAACGACAAGCTCGCGCGCCAGGTGCTCGACGGCGTGCTCGCCGGCGAGGGGGACCCGGAGGCGGTCGTCACCGCCCGGGGCCTCGAGGTCGTCTCCGACGACGGTGCGCTGCTCGCCGCGATCGACGAGGCGCTCGCCGCGCAGCCGGACATCGTGGAGAAGGTCCGGGGCGGGAACCTCGGGCCCGTCGGCGCGATCATCGGTGCCGTGATGAAGGCGACGCGCGGCCAGGCGGACGCGGGCCGCGTGCGCGAGCTCGTCCTCGAGCGGATCGGCTGACCGCCGTGACGCGCGGACCGGTCGTCCTGGGGGAGATGGTGCGTCTGCGCCCGATCGAGGCGCGGGACGCGGACCGCATGTGGGAGTCGCTGCAGGACCCGGAGGCCAACCGGCTCACGGGGACGACGGCGACCTTCACGCGCGACCAGATCGACGAGTGGGCGGCGACCGTCAGCGACCGGGACGGCCGGTACGACTGGGCCATCACGCCGGGCGCGGTGCGTGACGGGCAGCCGGTGAGCGACGAGCTGATCGGCGAGATCGTGCTCAACGACCTCGACGAGCACGCGCGCTCGGCGAACCTGCGGCTCGCGCTGCTCCCGAACTACCGCGGGCGCGGCTACGGTCGCGAGGCCATCTTCGAGGTGCTGCGGTTCGCGTTCGACGGGTCGACGGACGTGGACGGCGTCCGGCACGAGGGACCGCGCCTGCACCGCGTGAGCCTCGACGTGCTGAGCATCAACCCCCGCGCCCGGATGCTCTACGAGTCGTTGGGCTTCCGCGAGGAGGGTCGGCTGCGCGACGTCTACCGCGACGGCGACGGGTGGGCGGACGCGACGGTCATGAGCATCCTCGAGGACGAGTTCCGGGCGGGCCTCGGCGCGTCCTGAGCCGTCCGCGGGCACGACCGCACGAAGGGCCCGGCAGCATCCGCTGCCGGGCCCTTCGTCGTCCCGTCCTGCACCAGCTCCTCGCCGCGCGGACGTGCCCGTCAGGCGCGGTACGCCTGGCGCAGCAGCTCCACGCCGTCCAGCGTGCCCTCGAAGGACGTGCCACCGGTCATGACGACCACGAGCTCCTGGTCGGGGAAGAGCGCCAGGAGCTGGCCGCCCAGGCCGAGGGCGAAGACCATGCCGAGGTCCGGGTCGGCCCACCAGTGCCAGCCGTACGCGCCGATCCAGGGGTAGGTCCGGGTGCGGGGGCGCCAGCACTCGCGCAGCCAGTCGAGCGGCGCGACCTCCTCGCGCAGCACGGCGGTCCCGAGGCGCGCGAGGTCGGTCGGGAGGAGGCACAGCCCGTTGCCCGCGTGGCTGTAGCCGTTCCGGTCCGCGTAGAAGCGCCAGCGGCGGATGCCCGACGGGCGGAAGAGGTGCTCCGCCGCCAGCTGCTCGACGCTGCGACCCGTGCGCCGGTGGAGCACCGCACCGAGCAGGTGCGAGGACCCCGTGGAGTACCACATCGTGCGTCCGGGCTCGTCGACCAGCGGCCGCTCCACGACGGCGCGCAGCAGGTCCTTGCTCGCCGTGAGCGGCGGGGCCGAGCCCCGCCAGGCGCCGAACTCCGGCCACTCGAGCCCCGACGTCATCCCCAGCAGGTGCTCGACGGTGATGGCGCGCTTGCGCTCGTCGTCGACCGGCACGTGCGGCAGGTGCGCAAGCGCCGAGGACGACAGGTCGACGTCGACGAGGCCCGCGAGGATGCCGGTGACGCTCTTCGTCACCGAGTTCAGCTTGGCGAGGCGGTCCGCTCCGTCGTGCCGGCGGAACCACGTGCGCTCGGTGGTCCCCGCGTGCACGACGACGAGCGCGTGCACGCCGGCGGTGCGCAGCCGCCGCTCCCAGCGCGGGCCGGTCCAGAGGTCGTCGATCATGGGGCAGGAACGTAGCGGCTCCGGCTCGCGGCGGACGACGGGATTACCGACGCGTGGCCGGGACGCACCGTGGTTGACATCACCCGACCCACGACGTACATTCATAAGACGGAAACAAACTTCCGAGATGTGGAATCCACTCCGAAGGTCGGGCGGTGTGCCGCCCGGCCCGGTCGTCGAGAGGGAACGCAGCGATGACGCTGGACGAGTTCAACCGGTGGTCGCCGGACGAGGCGCGGGACGCGCTCCTCGCGTGCGCCCACGTGGACCGCTGGGCCGAGGAGGTCGCGGCCGGGCGCCCGTACGCGACCGTGGAGGACGCCGCCGAGGCGGCGCTCACCGCCGCCGACCCGTGGACGGACGACGAGGTCGACTCCGCGCTGGCGCGCCACCCCCGGATCGGCGAGCGTGCCGAGGGGGAGGCCGCGGACGCGAGCATGTCGCGCTCCGAGCAGGCCGGCGTCGACACCTCCGACGACGACGTGACGCGCCGGCTCGCCGAGGGGAACCGCGCGTACGAGCAGCGGTTCGGCCACGTGTTCCTCGTCCGGGCCGCCGGGCGCAGCGCCGAGGAGATCCTCGAGCAGCTCACCGAGCGGCTGGGCAACGACGCCGAGACCGAGCGGGCGAACGCCGCCCGCAACCTGCGCGAGATCGCCGCGCTGCGGCTGAAGGGAATGCTGACGGCATGAGCACCCACGCCAGCCACATCACCACGCACGTACTCGACGCGGCCAGCGGTAGGCCCGCCGAGGGGATCACCGTCCGCCTGGAGGCGGCTCCGGAGATCGCGGAGGGGACGACGGGGCAGGGCTGGTCCCTGGTGGCGTCCTCCCGCACGAACGACGACGGTCGCGTGCCCCAGCTCGGGCCCGAGACCCTCGTCCCCGGTACGTACCGGCTCGTGTTCGACACGGCCGAGTACTTCGACCGGCGAGACACCGTGTCCTTCTACCCGGAGGTCGTCATCGTCTTCCGGGTGGCGAGCGCTGAGCAGCACTACCACGTCCCCGTCCTGCTCAGCCCGTTCGCCTACTCGACCTATCGAGGGAGCTGACATGAGCACCACCACGACTGCCGAGCAGTCGGCGGCCACGCAGAGCAGCGGGGCCATCGTCCTGGGCGACAACCAGTGGGGCAAGGCGGAGGTGCGCCTCGTGCGCGTCGACCGCTCCACGCCCCGCCACGAGATCACGGACGTCAACGTCTCCTCACAGCTGAGGGGCGGGCAGGAGGCCACGCACCGCGAGGGGGACAACTCCCGGTGCGTCGCGACGGACACGCAGAAGAACACGATCTACGCGTTCGCCCGCGACGGCGTCGGCGCGATCGAGGACTTCGCGATCCGCCTCGGGCAGCACTTCGTCGAGGACTTCGAGTGGATCGAGGGCGGGCGCTGGGAGATCGAGCAGTACTCCTGGAACCGCATCGAGACCTCGGACGGCGAGCACGACCACGCGTTCGTCCGCAACAACCAGGAGACGCGCACCACGGTCGTGCAGCGCGACGGCGACGAGGTCTTCGTCGTCTCGGGCCTCACGGACCTTGTCGTCCTCAAGTCGACGGGCTCGGAGTTCCACGGGTTCCCCCGCGACCGCTACACGACGCTCGTCGAGACGGACGACCGCATCCTCGCGACGTCGGTCACCTCGCGCTGGCGCTACACGACCACGGACGTCGACTTCGACGCGGTGTACGCGAAGGTCCGCGCGATCCAGCTCGAGGCGTTCGCGACGACGCACTCGCTCGCGCTCCAGCAGACGCTCTTCGCGATGGGCAAGGCCGTCCTGGAGGCCGTCCCGGAGATCGCGGAGATCAAGTTCTCGATGCCGAACAAGCACCACTTCCTCGTGGACCTGGCGCCGTTCGGCCTCGACAACCCGAACGAGGTCTTCTACGCGGCCGACCGCCCGTACGGTCTCATCGAGGCGACCGTCCTGCGTGAGGACGTCCCGGCCGAGCCGCGCGCCTGGGCGACCGTCACCGGGTTCTGCTGAGCCGACATGACGGACGAACGCGCCCTGCCCGGCCGCGGAGCCCCCGCGGCCGGGCAGGGCGCGCCCATCTCAGGGCGCCGCGGTGATGAGCTCGCGCGTGAGCTCGCTCGCGACGCGGTGCAGCACCGGGACCGCGTGCTCGCCGAACTCGTACGTCACGCGGGCCGCGGGCCCGGAGACGGACAGTGCGGTGGGGGTCGGGGCGTCGGGCACCGCGACGGCGAAGCAGCGCACGCCGAGCTCCTGCTCGCCGTCGTCGATCGCGTACCCGCGCTCGCGGGTCGCGGCGAGCTCCGCGAGGAGCGCGTCGACGTCGGTGATCGACTGGTCCGTCGCGGGGGGCATGCCGACGCGGCCCATGATCTCGCGCACCGTCTGGTCGGGGAGCTGGGCGAGGACCGCCTTGCCGACGCCCGTGCAGTGCGTGTAGACGCGCCGTCCGACCTCGGTGAACATGCGCATCGAGTGGCTCGACGACGCCTGGGCGACGTAGACCGCCATGTCGCGGTCGATCATCGCGAGGTTCGCCGACTCGCCGAGGTCGTGGGCGAGGCGCTCCAGGTAGGGGCGCGCACCGGCGCCGAGCTGGCGGCCCGCCGACTCGCCGAGCCGGATGAGGCGCGGGCCGAGCGTGTACCGCCGCGACGGCGTCTGGCGCACGTAGCCCTGGGCGAGCAGCGTGCGCAGCAGGCGGTGGATCGTGGGCAGGGGGAGCCCCGCGTGCTGCGCGAGCTCGCTCAGGCCGGACTCCCCGCCGAAGTCGGCGAGCAGCTCGAGCAGCTCGATCGCGCGGTCCACGGACTGCACGCCCCCGGCCGGCTTCGCCGCTCGCGTGCCCGGCGCGGTCTCCGTCGGCTCCGTCGCCGCCGGTGTCTCGGCCATCTCACCATCTCCTGTCCACCAGGTGCCGCCCGACGGCGGGCGCACCTCGCCTGAGCAGTGCGGGAACCTCCCGCACTCCCTTCCGCATCACGGAAGACACGCATCAGCATACGAGAAGAAGGAACGAACATGACGTCCGAGACGAAGGCCCCGGAGACGCAGGCCGCGACGGCGAAGAACGCCGCGACCAGCCCGAGCTACTCCATCACGCTGCGCGTCGAGGCCCCCAGCGGTCACCGCACGGCGAGCGACCTCGTCGCGGCCGTGAGCGCGACGGGTGCCGCGATCACGGGCGTCGACGTCTCGGAGTCGGGCGCAGACCGCCTCGTCGTCGACATCACGGCCGACACCGTCGACGCCGTGCACGTGGAGCAGATCCGGGACGCGCTGAGCGCGCTCGACGGCCTCACCGTGCGGCACGTGAGCGACGCGACGTTCCTCATGCACCTCGGCGGCAAGCTCGAGGTCAACCCCAAGGTGCCGCTGCGCCACCGCGCCGACCTGGCCCGTGCCTACACGCCGGGCGTGGCGCGCGTGTGCCTCGCCATCGCAGAGCGGCCCGAGGACGCGCGCCGTCTGACGGTCAAGCGCAACACGGTCGCGGTCGTGACCGACGGCACCGCCGTCCTCGGCCTGGGCGACATCGGTCCCGCCGCGGCCCTCCCCGTCATGGAGGGCAAGGCCGCGCTGTTCAAGCAGTTCGCGGGCGTCGACGCCTGGCCGGTGTGCCTCGACACGACCGACACCGAGGAGATCATCCGCACGGTGAAGGCCATCGCGCCCGTGTACGGCGGGATCAACCTCGAGGACATCTCCGCGCCTCGCTGCTTCGAGATCGAGCGTCGCCTGCGCGAGGAGCTCGACATCCCCGTGTTCCACGACGACCAGCACGGCACGGCGATCGTCGTGCTCGCGGCGCTGACGAACGCGCTGCGCGTGGTGGGCAAGGCCATCGAGGACGTGCGCATCGTCGTCTCCGGTGTCGGCGCGGCGGGCAACGCGATCATCGCGCTGCTCCAGGGCCAGGGCGCGGGCAACATCGTCGCGTTCGACCGCCAGGGCGCGATCCACCCCGGCGCGAGCCTCACCGACGAGCACCGCCGCCGCCTGGCGGAGACGACCAACCCCGAGGGTTTCACGGGCACGCTGCGCGAGGGCCTGGCCGGTGCCGACGTCTTCATCGGCGTCTCGGGGCCGAACATCCTCACGGGCGACGACATGGCCACCATGGCCGACGACGCGATCGTCTTCGCGCTGGCGAACCCCACGCCGGAGGTCGACCCGATCGCCGCGGCGCAGCACGCGACGGTCGTCGCCACGGGCCGGAGCGACTACCCGAACCAGATCAACAACGTGCTCGCCTTCCCGGGCCTCTTCCGCGGCCTGCTGGACGTCGGCGCGAGCGAGATCACCGACGAGATGCTGCGCGCCGCGGCCGTCGCGATCGCCGACGCGGTCGCGCCCGAGGAGCTCAGCGCGAGCTACATCGTCCCGAGCGTCTTCGAGCCGGCCGTCTCCACGGCCGTCGCGCGCGCCGTCTCCGAGGTCGCGGAGCGCGACCGCGCGGGCCAGGCTCAGGAGAGCAGCACGTCGGGCCACCACGTCGGGTCGGCAGCCCGGTCCTGACGCACCCTCGTCAGCCCGGCCCGCCCCGCAGAAAGGACACCACCATGACCACCACCACGGCCGTCGCCGTCCACGGACCCGCCGTCGAGCGGTCCGACGAGATCCTCACGCCGGACGCGCTCGACTTCGTCGCCGACCTGCAGGGCCGGTTCGGCGCCCGCCGCGACGAGCTGCTCGCCGCCCGGGCCGCGCGGCGCGAGCAGGTCGCCCGCACGGGTCGCCTCGACTTCCTGCCCGAGACCGCCGACGTGCGCGCGGGGGACTGGACGGTCGCCGGCGCGCCCGCCGACCTCCGGGACCGCCGCGTCGAGATCACCGGGCCCCCGACGCCCAAGATGGCGATCAACGCCCTCAACTCGGGCGCGAAGGTCTGGCTCGCCGACCTCGAGGACGCGTCGACGCCGCACTGGAGCAACGTCGTCGGGGGGCAGGTCGCCCTGCACGACGCGACGCGCCGCACGCTCGCGTTCACGTCGCCCGAGGGCAAGCAGTACGCGCTGCGCCCGGAGACCGACGGCGACCCGCTCGCCGTCATGGTCGTGCGGCCCCGTGGGTGGCACTTCGACGAGGTGCACCTCACCGTGGACGGGACGCCCGCCGTGGGCGCGCTCGTCGACTTCGGGCTGCACTTCTTCCACAACGCCGCGGAGCTCGTCGCGCGCGGCTCCGGGCCGTACTACTACCTGCCGAAGATGGAGTCCCACCTCGAGGCGCGCCTGTGGGACGAGGTCTTCACGCACGCGGAGCAGGCGCTCGGCATCCCGCACGGGACGATCCGGGCGACGGTCCTCATCGAGACGATCCCGGCCGCGTTCGAGATGGACGAGATCCTCTACGAGCTGCGCGACCACGCGTCCGGGCTCAACGCGGGCCGCTGGGACTACCTGTTCTCCGTGATCAAGTACTTCCGCGACTCCGGGGCGTCGTTCACGCTGCCCGACCGCGGGTCCATCACGATGACCGCGCCGTTCATGCGCGCGTACACCGAGCTGCTGGTGCAGACGTGCCACCGGCGCGGCGCGTTCGCGATGGGCGGCATGGCGGCCGTCATCCCGAACCGCCGCGAGCCCGAGGTCACCGCCCAGGCGTTCGAGAAGGTGCGCGCCGACAAGCAGCGCGAGGCCGGCGACGGCTTCGACGGGTCGTGGGTCGCGCACCCGGACCTCGTGCCGGTGTGCCGCGAGGTGTTCGACGGGGTGCTCGGCGAGCGACCCAACCAGCTCGACCGGCAGCGCCCCGACGTCCACGTCACCGCCGACCAGCTCCTCGACGTGGCGTCCGCGCAGGGCGACGTCACCGAGGCCGGGCTGCGCAACAACCTCTACGTGTCCGTCGCGTACGTCGCGGCGTGGCTCGCGGGCAACGGCGCGGTCGCGATCCACAACCTCATGGAGGACGCCGCGACCGCGGAGATCTCGCGCTCGCAGGTGTGGCAGTGGGTGCGCTCGGGCGCGTCGTTCACCGCGGGCGAGAGCGCGGGCACGACCGTCACCGCCGACCTGGTCCGCACGCTCCTGCGCGAGGAGACCGCGCGGCTGCGGGACGACGTCGGGCACGAGGCCTACGACGCCGGGCCGTACGACCGGGCGGCGGCGCTCGTCGAGGACATCGCGCTCAACGAGCACTACGTCGACTTCCTCACGCTGCCCGCGTACGAGGACGTCGTCGCGCACGAGCAGGACGCGTCCTGATGCCGGCCGGTCCCGAGGCGGGCTCGGTCCGCGGCTTCAGCGAGGACGACGTCGCGGCGCTGCACGCGTCGCTCGACGGGCTGCTCGCGCCCTGGGACGCGGAGCTCGCGGCGCGCTACCCGGGCGACGACGGCTCGCGCCAGCCCGTGCACACCGTCTACGTGCCGGGCGACCGGTACACGGCCGGCCTCGCACCGGAGTGGGCGGCCCGGGCGCGCGAGGCGGTCGACGGCGCAGGCGGCGTCCGCCGGCTCGTGGACCTGCTGGGCGTCGGGGAGGGGGCCGGGGGCGACCTCGCGGACGCCGTCGCGGAGCGCGTGAGCGCGAAGCTCGCGGTCGAGGCGATCGAGGACCTCCGGATCGACTTCGAGGACGGGTTCGGCGACCGCGGCGACGCGGCGGAGGACGCCGCGGTGATCGCGGCGGCGCGCGAGCTCGTCCGGGCCGAGGCGCAGGGCACGGCGACGCCGTTCGCGGGCATCCGCATCAAGTGCCTCGAGGAGGCGACGCGCCGACGCGGCGTGCGCACCCTCGCGCTGTTCGTCGCGGAGCTCGTCGCGGGTCGCGCCGCGGCCGGCGAGGCCCGCGCCCTGCCGGACGGGTTCGTCGTGACGCTCGCCAAGGTCACCGCGCCGCAGCAGGTCGAGGCGATGGCGCGCGCGTGCGAGCACGTCGAGGAGGCGAACGGCCTCGAACCGGGCACCCTGCGGTTCGAGGTGCAGGTCGAGACGCCGCAGGCGCTGCTCGCGGCCGACGGCACGGCGACGGTCGCCCGCCTGGTGCACGCCGCGCCGGGTCGTGTGACGGCGCTGCACTACGGCACGTACGACTACTCGGCGTCGCTCGGCATCGCGGCGGCGTACCAGTCGATGGAGCACCCCGCGGCCGACCACGCGAAGTCGGTCATGCAGCTCGCCGTCGCGGGCACGGGCGTGCGCCTGTCGGACGGGTCGACGAACGTCCTGCCCGTCGGTGACCCCCAGGCCGTCGACGCCGCGTGGCGACTGCACGGGCGGCTCGTGCGCCGCTCGCTCGAGCGCGGGTACTACCAGGGCTGGGACCTGCACCCCGCGCAGCTCCCGAGCCGGTTCGCCGCGACGTACGCCTTCTACCGCGAGGGCGCGGCGTCGGCGCTCGCGCGCCTCGCGGCGTACGTCGGGTTCGTGCCCGACGCCGGGGGCGTCCTCGACGAGCCGGCGACCGCCAAGGCGATGGCCTGGTTCCTCGGGCGCGGCGTCGACTGCGGCGCGCTCACCGAGACCGAGGTCCGCACCGCGACCGGCCTCGACCGCGCCGGGCTCGACGCGGTCCGCGTCTCCGGGCGCGCGCCGCAGCCGGTCGCGGGCTGAGCGCCCGCCCTCCCATCCTTCCCGCCGTCCGCCGTGGCACCGCCACCGGCACGGCCACGACCTCCGAGGAGTGACCCCATGACCCAGACCACCCCCTACTACACCCCGCAGGGTGGCCTGCCCGGCCAGACCGAACTGCTCACCGACCGCGCGATTGTCACCGAGGCGTACACGGTGATCCCGCGCGGCGTGCTGCGCGACATCGTCACGAGCAACCTGCCCGGCTGGGACAAGACCCGGCTGTGGGTGCTCGCCCGGCCGATCGAGGGCTTCGCGACGACGTTCGCGCAGTACGTCATGGAGGTCTCGCCCGGCGGCGGGTCGGACCAGGGCGAGGACGAGGAGACCGTGCAGTCCGTCGTCTTCGTCACCGAGGGCACGCTCGTGCTCACGCTCGCCGGGGTCGAGCACGTGCTCGAGCCGGGCGGGTACGCGTACCTGGCGGCGGGGGAGCGGTGGGCGCTGCACAACCGCTCGGACGCCAAGGCCGCGTTCCAGTGGATCCGCAAGGTGTACGAGCCGATCCCGGGCCACACCGCGACGTCGTTCGTCACGCGCGAGCAGGACGTCGAGCCGCGCGCGATGCCGGACACGGACGGCGTGTGGGTGACGACGCGGTTCGTCGACCCCGACGACCTCGCGCACGACATGCACGTCAACATCGTGACGTTCCAGCCCGGCGGGTCCATCCCGTTCGCGGAGACGCACATCATGGAGCACGGCCTCTACGTGCTCGAGGGCAAGGCGGTCTACCGCCTCAACGGCGACTGGGTCGAGGTGCAGGAGGGCGACTTCATGTGGCTCCGCGCGTTCTGCCCGCAGGCCTGCTACGCGGGCGGCCCCAAGCCGTTCCGCTACCTGCTCTACAAGGACGTGAACCGGCAGGTCAAGCTCGACCGTCGACGCTGACGACCGTCAATCGGTCGTCAGCGACGACCCGCGAAGGGCCCGGTCCCCCTGGAGGGACCGGGCCCTTCGTCGTCCGTGCGCTCCGGGTCGACGGCGGTGTCGCTGTTGACGCCCGGCGACGCGCGTGCCTACACTTCCATACAGCAGAAGAAAAGTTCCGCAAGATGGAATCGCAACGCAGCGAGACGCGGACGGACCCAGGGAGACGACGATGAGCCCCGCACCGACGTACACCGTCAACTGCTCGATCCTGCTCACGGACCTGCCGCTGCTCGAGCGGCCGGCCGCCGCCGCGGCGGCGGGCTTCCGGGGCGTCGAGTTCTGGTGGCCGTTCGCGTCGCCCACGCCCGCCCGCGACGAGGTCGATGCGTTCGTCGGCGCGATCGAGACGGCGGGCGTGCAGCTCACGGGCCTGAACTTCGACGCCGGGAACATGCCCGGCGGCGACCGCGGCCTCGTGTCGTGGCCCGCGCGCTCCGCCGACCTGCGCGCGAACCTCGACGTCGTCACCGCGATCGGGGAGCGCACCGGCTGCCGCGCGTTCAACGCGCTCTACGGCAACCGCCAGGAGGGCGCGACGCCCGAGGCGCAGGACGAGCTCGGCGCCGAGAACCTCGCGCTCGCGGCGCGGGCCGTCGGGCGCATCGGCGGCACAGTGCTCGTCGAGCCCGTGAGCGGTGCGCCGGCCTACCCGCTGAAGACCGCGGCCGACGCCGTGCGCGTCATCGACCGGGTCGCCGCCGACCACGGCGAGACGAACCTGGGTCTCCTGTTCGACGTCTACCACCTGGCCGTGAACGGCGACGACGTCGACGCGGCCCTGTCGACCTACCGCGGCCGCATCGCGCACGTGCAGGTCGCGGACGCGCCCGGTCGCGGCGAGCCCGGCACGGGCGACCTGCCGATCGAGCGCTGGACCAAGGACCTGCGCGCCGGCGGCTACGACGGCTGGATCGGCCTCGAGTACAAGACCGCGGCCGCCGACCCGTTCGCGTGGCTCCCCGCCGCCGAGCGCTGACGCGACCCCCCCGACCCGAACCACCCAAGAGGAGCACACCATGGCCTCCATCGCCTTCATCGGACTCGGCATCATGGGCAGCCCCATGGCCGTCCACCTGCAGAACGCCGGGCACGACGTCGCGGGCTACAACCGGAGCCCCGAGAAGACCGCGCCGCTCGTCGAGGCGGGCGGTCGCGCGGCCGGGTCGGTCGCCGACGCGGTCTCGGGCGCCGACGTCGTCGCGATCATGGTCCCGGACTCGCCCGACGTGGAGGCGGTGCTCACCGGCGACGACGGCGTCCTCGCGAACGCGAAGCCCGGCGCGCTCGTCGTCGACTTCTCCTCGATCCGCCCGGACGTCACGGTCGCGCTCGCGCAGCAGGCGAAGGACGCGGGCCTGCGGATCGTCGACGCCCCCGTCTCGGGCGGCGAGCCGGGCGCGATCAACGCCGCGCTGTCGATCATGGTCGGCGGCACGCCCGAGGACTTCGAGGCGGCCAAGCCGTTCCTCGACGTCGTGGGCAAGACGGTCGTGCACGTGGGCCCGAACGGCTCCGGCCAGACGGTCAAGGCCGCGAACCAGCTCATCGTCGCCGCGAACATCCAGGCGCTCGCCGAGGCGGTCGTCTTCCTCGAGGCCTACGGCGTCGACACCGAGGCCGCGATCGAGGTCCTGGGCGGCGGCCTCGCGGGCTCGGCGGTGCTGAACCAGAAGGCGCGCAAGATGCTCGACCGCGACTTCGGCCCCGGCTTCCGGATCGAGCTCCACCACAAGGACCTCGGCATCGTCACCGCCGCGGCCCGCGAGGCGGGCGTCGTCGCGCCGCTCGGCGGCCTCGTCGCCCAGCTCATGGCCTCCGCCCGCGCGAACGGCGACGGCGGCCTCGACCACTCCGGCCTGTTCCGCGGCGTCGAGCGCCTGTCCGGCCGCGACGGCTCCTGACTTCCCCCTGACGACGACGTCACCTCCAGCAAGGAGAGAAACCATGCCTCGTATGCGTGCGGTGGACGCCGCAGTGGCGATCCTCGAGATCGAGGGCGCGACCCAGGCGTTCGGCCTGCCCGGCGCCGCCATCAACCCCTTCTACTCCGCGATGCGCGCGCACGGCGGCATCGACCACGTGCTCGCCCGCCACGTCGAGGGCGCGTCGCACATGGCCGACGGCTACTCCCGCGCGAAGCCGGGGAACATCGGCATCTGCATCGGCACGTCGGGCCCCGCGGGCACCGACATGATCACCGGCCTCTACGCCGCGTGGGCCGACTCGATCCCGATGCTCTGCATCACGGGCCAGGCGCCGGTCGCCAAGCTCGACAAGGAGGACTTCCAGGCCGTCGACATCGCGAGCATCGCCGCTCCGGTGACGAAGATGGCCAAGACCGTCCTCGAGGCCGGGCAGGTGCCGCAGGTCTTCCAGCAGGCGTTCCACCTCATGCGCTCGGGCCGCCCGGGCCCGGTGCTCGTCGACCTGCCGATCGACGTGCAGCTCGCGGAGATCGAGTTCGACCCGGCGACCTACGAGCCGCTGCCCGTGCACCGCCCGACGGCGACGCGCGCGCAGGCCGAGAAGGCGATCGACCTGCTGCTCGCGGCGGAGCGTCCCCTGCTGGTCGCGGGCGGCGGCATCGTCAACGCGGGCGGCGAGGACCTGCTCGTCGAGCTCGCCGAGACGCTCGGCGTCCCCGTGATCCCCACGCTCATGGGCTGGGGCGTCATCCCGGACGACCACGCGCTCATGGCCGGCATGGCCGGTCTCCAGACGTCGCACCGCTACGGCAACGCGAACCTGCTCGCGTCCGACTTCGTGCTCGGCATCGGCAACCGCTGGGCCAACCGCCACACGGGCGGCCTCGACACGTACCGCGCGGGCCGCACGTTCGTCCACGTCGACATCGAGCCGACGCAGATCGGTCGCGTGTTCGCGCCCGACTACGGCATCGTGTCGGACGCGAAGGCGGCCCTCGAGCTGTTCGTCGAGGTCGCGCGCGAGCGCCGCGACGCCGGCCGTGCGCGCGACTACGCGGACTGGGCGGCCGAGTGCGCCGAGCGCAAGCGGACGCTGCAGCGCAAGACGCACTTCACCGAGATCCCCATCAAGCCGCAGCGCGTGTACGAGGAGATGAACAAGGCCTTCGGCCCCGAGACGCGCTACGTCACGACCATCGGGCTCTCGCAGATCGCCGGCGCGCAGTTCCTCCACGTGTACAAGCCGCGGCACTGGATCAACGCGGGCCAGGCCGGGCCCCTCGGCTGGACGGGGCCGGCGGCGCTCGGTGTCGCGAAGGCCGTGCCGGACGAGCCGGTCGTCGCGCTCTCGGGCGACTACGACTTCCAGTTCATGATCGAGGAGCTCGCGGTCGGCGCGCAGTTCAACCTGCCGTACGTGCACGTCGTCGTGAACAACTCCTACCTGGGCCTGATCCGCCAGGCGCAGCGGGCCTTCGACATGGACTACCACGTCCAGCTCTCGTTCGAGAACGTCAACTCGCCCGAGCTGGGCGGCTACGGCGTCGACCACGTCAAGGTGGCCGAGGGGCTGGGCTGCAAGGCGATCCGCGTGACCGACCCCGAGGGGCTCGGCGAGGCGTTCGCGAAGGCGCAGGCCATGGCGGCGGAGTTCCGCGTGCCGGTCGTGGTCGAGGTCATCCTCGAGCGCGTCACGAACATCGCCATGGGCGTCGAGATCACCGGCGTGAACGAGTTCGAGGACCTCGCGATCTCGGCCGAGGACGCCCCCACCGCCACCGCGCTGCTCGACTGAGCACGCCGCACCCAGGGAGCAGGAGACATGACGGAGGGCGCGATGGGCACGGGTGAGGTGAGCGGTCGCGGGCACGAGTACGACCTCGTCGTGCGCGGCGAGCGCGTGCTCGTCGCCGGTGGCGAGCACCCGCGCGAGGTGGGTGTCGTCGGGGGAGTGGTCCGCGCGATCGAGCCGCTCGGCGCGGGGCTCGACGGCGCGCGCGTCGTCGAGCTGGGGCCGCACCAGGTGCTGGTCCCCGGGCTCGTCGACACGCACGTGCACGTGAACGAGCCGGGGCGCACCGAGTGGGAGGGCTTCGCGTCCGCGACACGGGCCGCCGCCGCGGGCGGGGTGACGACGATCGTCGACATGCCGCTCAACTCGATCCCCCCGACGGTCGACGTCGAGGCGCTCGAGACCAAGCAGAAGGTCGCGCGCGACCAGGCGTTCGTCGACGTCGGGTTCTGGGGCGGCGCCGTGCCCGGCAACGCGGACGAGCTGCGGCCCCTGTGGGACGCGGGCGTGTTCGGGTTCAAGTGCTTCCTGCTGCACTCGGGGGTCGAGGAGTTCGGGTACCTCGAGCCGGACGAGCTGGAGGCCGACCTGCGCCTGCTCGCCGACTTCGACGGGCTCATGCTCGTGCACGCCGAGGACTCGCGCGCGATCGAGCGGGCGCCCACCCCGCACGGCGACCACTACGACACGTTCCTCGCGTCGCGCCCGCGCGGCGCGGAGAACGTCGCGATCGCCGCGGTGATCGAGGCGGCGCGCTGGACCGGGGCGCGCGCGCACGTGCTGCACCTGTCGAGCTCGGACGCGCTGCCGATGATCCGCAGCGCGAAGCGCGAGGGCGTGCGCCTCACGGTCGAGACGTGCCCGCACTACCTGGCGCTCGCGGCCGAGGAGATCCCCGACGGCGCGACGCAGTTCAAGTGCTGCCCGCCCATCCGGGAGATCGACAACCGCGAGCTGCTCTGGGAGGGGCTGCTCGACGGCACGATCGACTGCATCGTCTCGGACCACTCGCCGAGCACGCCCGACCTCAAGGAGCTCGACACGGGCGACTTCGGGACGGCGTGGGGCGGGGTGTCGTCGCTCCAGCTCGGTCTCGCGATCGTGTGGACCGAGGCGCGGACGCGCGGTGTGCCGTTCGCGCGCGTCGTCGAGTGGATGTCGGCTCGCCCGGCGGCCGTCGCGGGCCTGCGGCGCAAGGGCTCGATCGCGCTCGGCTTCGACGCGGACCTCGCGGTGGTCGAGCCGGACACGGCGTTCGTCGTCGACCCGAAGGCCCTGCATCACAAGAACCCCATCACGCCGTACGCCGACCGCGCGCTCTCGGGCGCCGTCGTTGCGACGTACCTGCGGGGCGAGGAGATCACCCTCGACCGCCCCACGGGCCGCCTGCTCGCGCGCGGCGACGCGTGAGGGGCTGAGACTCCCGTGCCCGGCCGCGGGGGCCGGGCACGGGGAACCACCTGACCCGTACACGACGAGGGGCGGCACCGCTGGTGGGTGCCGCCCCTCGTCGAGCGCGAGGTAGAGCCCTGGTCGCCCGAGGTAGAGCCCTGGTCGCGACCACGGCTCTACCTCGGCGGACCGGGGCTCTACCTCGGCGGGGTGGAGGGCGTGGGGGTCAGGAATCCGCGAGGAGCTCGTCGAGCTGCTCGTAGCCCTCGCGCACGCCGACCTCCATGCCGCTCGCGACGAAGCCGTCGCGGCCCTCGAACGAGTCGACGAGCGACGTCGCGGTGAGCCGGCTGCGGCCGTCGGGCAGGTCCTCGAACACGAGGCGGTCGAGCGAGACGCCGTCGGGGAAGCCCTCGAACGTGAACGTCTGGACGATGAGCTCGTCCGGGCGCACCTCGTGGACGCTGCCGAAGAACGCGTACTCGTTGCCGTCCGGGTCGACCTGGACGTACCGGTACGCGCCGCCCGTGCGCACGTCCCAGAGCTCGTTGCGCTGGGTGAGGTAGCGCGGGCCGTTCCAGCGCGCGAAGAGCTCCGGGTCGAGGTGGGCGCGGAAGACCTTCGCCGCGGGCGCGTCGAACTCGCGCACGATGCGGACGATCGGGAGGTCCGTGGGGACGACGATCTCGGTCTCGTGGGTGCCGGTGGTGGTCATGGTACTGCTCCTGTCGTCGGGTCGTTCTCGGTGGTGCCCGGTCGGTCGGGCAGGTCGCGCAGGACGTCGTCGAGGCGGCGGTAGCGGTCCTCGGCCTCGCGCCGGTAGCGCTCGATCCACTTCGTCATGAGGTCCAGCACCTCCGCCTCGAGGTGCACGGGGGCGCGCCGGGCGTCCGTCGTGCGGGTCACCAGGCCGGAGTCCTCGAGCACGCGCAGGTGCTTGGACACCGCCTGGACGGACATGTCGTACGGCCGGGCGAGCTCGCCGACGCTGGCGTCTCCCGACGCGAGCCGGGCCACCATGTCGCGGCGCGTGGGGTCGGCGAGCGCCGAGAACACGCGGGAGAGCGGGTCGGCCGTCACGGGACCTCCTCGTAGGGCGCCGGGGTACGGCGTCCGGTTATTCAACTCATTGGTTGACAACGACGCTACGCCGCGCCCGGCAAGTCGTCAACCCTTTGGTTGAGAAGAACGCGTCAGGCGCGCCGGGCCCGCTCGAAGTCGTCGAGCGAGACCTTCCGCTCGACGGCGTGGTCGACGATCCGCTCGGGGTACCCGGCCGGCAGCTCGCGCAGCGTCCACGGCTCGTGGACCCCCCGGCCCTCGACCTCCCGCAGCTCCGGCACCCACCGGCGCACGTACGTGCCGTCGGGGTCGAACTTCTTGCCCTGGGTGACGGGGTTGAAGATGCGGAAGTACGGCGCGGCGTCGCGGCCCGTCCCCGCGACCCACTGCCAGTTCAGCTGGTTCTGTGAGACGTCGCCGTCCGCGAGGTGCGCCATGAAGTGCTCCGCGCCGCGCTGCCACCGCACGTGCAGGTCCTTGACGAGGAACGACGCCACGACCATCCGCACGCGGTTGTGCATCCACCCCTCGCCGAGGAGCTGGCGCATCCCGGCGTCGACGAGCGGGTAGCCCGTGCGGCCCTCGGCCCACGCGGCGAGGTACGCGTCCTCGGCGGCACCCTCCGCCCACGCGTCCTCCGGGACGACGGTCCGCAACGACTGCTGCGCCGCCCCCGGGTGGTGGAACAGGACGTCCGCGTGGAACTCGCGCCAGGCGAGCTCGGAGCGGTAGGCGAGCGCGTCGTCGGACGGCGCGGAGCCGTCGTGCAGGGCGCTCCGCACGTCGGCGAGGAGCGTGCGCGGGTGCAGCTCGCCCCACTTCAGCGGCACCGACATGCCCGACGTCGCGGGCCGGTCCGGGCGGTCGCGCTCGGTCGCGTAGCCCGCGAGGTGGTCCGCGAGGAAGTCGCGCCAGCGCCGTCGCGCCGCGGCCTCGCCCGCCGCGGGGAGCCGGGCGTCGGTACCGGGGTCGGCGGGGACGCCGTCCGACCGGAGCGTGGCCCACGGCACGTCGCGCGGCCTCGGCGCCGGGTCGCGCCAGCCGTGCTCGACCCACGCGTCGCGGAACGGCGTGAAGACCTGGAACGGGGTCCCGGTGCGCGTGCGCAGGCGCCCCGGCGCGACGGCGTAGGGCGAGCCGGTGCGCACGAGGTGCGCGTCGGCGTCGGGCAGCGCCTCCTCGACCGCGACGTCGCGGGCGACGCCGTAGGGCTCGAACGACGCCGCGACGTGCACCTCGCGCGCCTCGACCTCGCGCGCGACGGCGGGCACGACGGCGCGCGGGTCGCCGTGCCGGACGACGAGCCGGCCGCCCGTCGCCTCGTCGAGCGCGGCGAGGCTGCGCGCGAGGTAGGCGCGGCGCGGGTCGCCCGCGGCGCCCCACAGGCGGGGATCGAGCACGTAGAGCGCGACGACCTCGTCGTCCGCGTCCCGGGCGGCCTGCACCGCCGCGACGAGGGCCGGGTTGTCGGCGAGGCGGAGGTCGCGGCGGCACCACCAGAGCGTCGGCATCCGGCCACGCTAACGGTCGCAGGCGGTGCACGCCGGTGGGAGCATCGCAGGATGGGTGGTGACGACCGACGAGAGCAGGACGACGCGCGACGCCGTGCGCTCGGGCGCGAGGCGCGCACCGAGCCGGAGGCCGGGGCACCGCCCCTCGGGCCGGGGACCGCGGCCGGTGTAGGGGCCGCCGAGGGCCCCGCGGCGGGGGCCATCGTCGGGGACCACGCGTTCTTCGGGCACCCGCGCGGGCTGCTGACGCTCTTCACCACCGAGCTGTGGGAGCGGTTCAGCTACTACGGGATGCGCGCGATCCTGCTGTTCTACCTCACGGACACCGTGGCGAACGGCGGCCTGGGCATCGGGGAGACGACGGGCCTCGCTCTCGTGTCGATCTACGGCACCAGCGTGTACCTGCTGTCCGTCGTGGGCGGCTGGCTCGCGGACCGCGTGATCGGGTCCCGGCGCTCCGTCCTGTACGGCGGCATCATCATCGCGGCCGGGCACGTGAGCCTCACGGTCCCCGGCGCGGGCTTCTCGATGGTGGGCATCGCGCTCGTCGCGCTCGGCACCGGCCTGCTCAAGCCCAACGTGTCGTCGATGGTCGGCGAGCTGTACGCGCGCGACGACCCGCGCCGCGACTCGGGCTTCTCGATCTTCTACATGGGCATCAACCTCGGCTCGTTCGTCGCGCCGTTCCTCGTGGGCGCCGCGCGGGCCTGGGGCGGCTACCACGCGGGCTTCGCCGTGGCCGCGGTGGGGATGGCCGTCGCGCTCGTGTTCTTCGTCGCGGGCCGGCGCTACCTCGGCGAGGCGGGGGCGCACGTGCCCAACCCCGTCCGCCCCGAGGAGCGCGCGAAGATCGCGCGGATCTTCCTCCTCATCGCGGGCGGCGTGGTGCTCGTCGGTCTGGTCGCCGTCCTCGTCGCGGGCGGGTTCGAGATCTCGACCTTCATCGACACGATGTCCTACCTGGCGTTCCTCGCGCCGATCGCGTACTTCATCGTCATGTACCGCTCGCCGCGCGTGACGGACGCCGAGCGGCCGCGTGTCATCGCGTACATCCCGCTGTTCGTCGCGGCGATGCTCTTCTGGATGATCTTCGAGCAGGCGGCCACGACGCTCTCGGCGTTCGCGAAGGACCGCACCGACCTGACGTTCTTCGGCGTGGGCATCAGCCCCGAGTTCTTCCAGTCGGTGAACCCGCTGTCGATCATCGTCCTCGCGCCCGTGTTCGCGTGGATCTGGCTCAAGACGGGCGACCGCCCGACGACGGCCAACAAGTTCGCGATCGGCCTCACCCTCGCGTCGGTGTCGTTCCTCTTCCTCGCGGCCGCGTCGGCCGTCGTCGGCGACGGCAAGGCGCCGTCGTGGGTGCTCGTGCTCGTCTACGTGATCCAGACGCTCGGCGAGCTGTGCCTGTCGCCGGTCGGCCTCGCCGCGACGACCCTGCTCGCGCCGAAGGCGTTCCGGTCCCAGGCGATGGCCCTGTGGTTCCTCGCGCCCGCCGCCGGGCAGGCCATCACCGCGCAGGTCGTGCAGGTCACCGAGGGTGCCTCCGACACCGCGTACTTCGGCGGCATCGGCGCCATCACCCTCGTGTTCGCGCTCGCGCTGTTCGCGCTCGCGCCGTGGGTCACGCGGCACATCCGCCACGCCGACGAGCTCGAGGGCGCGCACACCGCCGGGGCCTGAGGGCGGCGTCGGACGACGGAGCGGGGCCGCGACGTCGCGGCCCCGCCCCGGTGCTGCACCCGTGGGGGTACCAGTCCGCGGCGCGTCAGCGCAGCCAGGCCGCCCGGCGCACGAGGGGGAGGGCCGCCCAGCGTCGGCCGAGGCCCCACGTGTCGCCCGCGAGCGTCGTCGCGAGGACGGCGAGGAGCAGGATCACGAGGACGTGGTCGTCGACGACCGGGTTGTTCGAACCGGCCGCGAGCGGCCACTGCGAGAGCCACAGCATCGCGAACAGGACCGTGCCGCTCACCGCGGCGACCCGCAGGCCGATCCCCAGCAGGAGCGCGAGGCCGACGCCCAGCAGCCCGAGCATGAAGAGCCAGTCGGTGACGGGGCTCGCCATCGCGGCGAACGTGCTCGCGAGCGGGCCCTGGGCGCCGTTCTCGAGGTAGCCCTGCGTGGGTGCGCCCCCCGCGAGCCACGCGCGCTCGCGCGGGGTCGCGTACCCGAGGCCGACGAACTTGTCGGTGAACGGCCACAGGAAGACGACGGCCGTGCCGATCCGCGTGAGCGCGAGGGCGTGGCGGGCCGACGAGCGCGTGACGACGTCGTCCTGGGTGACGGGGCCGGTGGTGCGCGCTGCGGCCCCCGGGGTGGCGCCGGGCGGCGCGGACGTGGTGGACGTGGACATGGAGGTGCCCCCTCGGGGAGAGAAGTGGTCGGGTCGGGGCCGGCGAGGACCCACCCCGACCCGAGCGGTGTGCCGCTCCCCGTCGAGGCGTCGCGGTGGTCGTCCGGCCGTGACGTGCTCGCCCACGGTGGCAGGGGTACGGGAGGCGGTTCAACCCTTACGTCCGGATCGCGTGGACATCCCGTAGGTCCTTCGGGGCTACGTACGTAGGCCGCACGACCACGAGACGGACGCCTCGGCCGGACCGCCCCGACGAGGCGTAATGTGACCCGGCGGCCGGAGGATCGGTCGCAGCACCCCGTCGAAGGAGCTGACCCGGAATGAGCCGCCCCCTGCGCTCTCGGACGTCCACCCACGGCCGCAACATGGCCGGCGCCCGCGCCCTCTGGCGCGCGACCGGCATGGGCGCGGAGGACTTCGGCAAGCCGATCATCGCGATCGCCAACTCGTACACGCAGTTCGTCCCCGGCCACGTACACCTCAAGGACATGGGCGACCTCGTCGCGTCCGCGATCCGCGAGGCCGGCGGCGTCTCCAAGGAGTTCAACACCATCGCCGTCGACGACGGCATCGCCATGGGCCACGGCGGCATGCTCTACTCGCTCCCGAGCCGCGACCTCATCGCCGACTCGGTCGAGTACATGGTCAACGCGCACTGCGCCGACGCCCTCGTGTGCATCTCTAACTGCGACAAGATCACGCCCGGCATGCTCAACGCCGCGCTGCGGCTCAACATCCCGGTGATCTTCGTATCCGGCGGGCCCATGGAAGCGGGCAAGGCGGTCGTCGCCGACGGCGTCGCGAAGACCCCGCTCAACCTCGTCAACGCGATCAACTACTCGGCCGACGACGCGGTGTCCGACGCCGCGCTCGCCCAGGTCGAGGAGAACGCGTGCCCCACGTGCGGGTCGTGCTCCGGCATGTTCACCGCGAACTCGATGAACTGCCTCACCGAGGCGCTCGGCCTGTCGCTCCCCGGCAACGGCTCGACCCTCGCGACGCACGCCGCGCGCAAGGAGCTCTTCCTCGAGGCCGGCCGCACGATCGTCGGGCTCGCGAAGCGCTACTACGAGGACGAGGACGACTCCGTCGCGCCCCGCTCGATCGCGACCAAGGCCGCGTTCTCGAACGCCATGGCGCTCGACGTCGCGATGGGCGGCTCGACGAACACCGTGCTGCACATCCTCGCCGCCGCGCAGGAGGGGGGCGTCGACTTCGACCTCACCGACATCGAGCGCATCAGCCGCCAGGTTCCGTGCCTGTCCAAGGTCGCGCCGAACCACCCGAACTTCCACATGGAGGACGTGCACCGCGCCGGGGGCATCCCCGCCCTCCTGGGCGAGCTCGACCGCGCGGGCCTGCTCGACCACGACGTCACGAGCGTGCACACGCCGACGCTGCGCGCGTGGCTCGACGACTGGGACGTCCGGGGCGGCAAGGCGACCGAGCGGGCCGTCGAGCTGTTCCACGCGGCGCCCGGGGGAGTGCGCACCACGCAGGCGTTCTCGACGTCGAACCGCTGGGAGTCGCTCGACACCGACGCCGCGAACGGCTGCATCCGCGACCTCGAGCACGCGTACACCGTCGAGGGCGGGCTCGCCGTGCTGCGCGGCAACCTCGCCGAGGACGGCGCCGTGTTCAAGACCGCCGGGGTCGACCCGGACGTCTTCCACTTCGTCGGGAAGGCGCTCGTCTGCGAGTCGCAGGACGAGGCCGTCGAGAAGATCCTCACCAAGCAGGTCCAGCCCGGCCACGTCGTCGTCGTGCGCTACGAGGGCCCCGCGGGCGGCCCCGGCATGCAGGAGATGCTGTACCCGACGTCGTTCATCAAGGGCCGCGGCCTCGGCAAGGTCACCGCGCTCATCACCGACGGCCGCTTCTCCGGCGGGTCGTCGGGCATCTCCGTCGGCCACGTCTCGCCCGAGGCCGCCGCGGGCGGCGTCATCGGCCTCGTCGAGGACGGCGACGAGATCGAGATCGACGTCGACACGCGCCTCATCCGCCTCAACGTGCCGGACGACGTGCTCGCCGAGCGTCGCGCCAAGATGGAGGCGCGCGAGAACCCGTGGCAGCCGGTCGACCGCGACCGCTACGTCTCGCCCGCCCTCCAGGCCTACGCCGCGATGGCGACGTCCGCCGACCGCGGCGCCGTCCGCGACGTGTCGCTCATCAAGCGCCGCTGACCCGACGACGACGGGCCCGCACCTCCCGACGTGCGGGCCCGTCGTCGTGCGCGGGCGCGGAGCCCCCCGCGGCGAGGGTCAGCACTCCTCCTCGGACTGCTCCGTGACGACCCACCGCGCGCCCTGCGGCACCATGACGGCGGTGCCGCAGTCGCCGCCGTCGTAGACGACGGACAGCACCGTCGCGTCGGCGCGCTCCTCGCGGACGCCGACCTCGACCTCCGGCACGTCGCCCACGGCCGCGTAGAGACCGGCGGTGGTCGTGGTCATCGACGCGCAGTCCGTGATGCCCGGCCACCCCTGTGCCGTCATCTCGGCGACCATCCGGTCGACGAGCTCCGGTGCGAGGTAGCCGCACGCGACCTCGACGTCCGGCGCGCGGCTCGCGGCCAGCCACGCGCGGAACGACTCCTCGGGCGTCTCGACCTGCCCCTCGGGAGCCTCCTCGGCGCTCGCGGTCGCCGTCGCGGTCGCGGTGTCGTCGGGCGACCCGGTCGTCGCGTCCGGTGTGGGGGCGGACGTCGCGGAGGTGGGGGAGCCGGGGCTCGTGCCCGACGGCGCGGGAGCCGCGCACGCGGCGGTCGCGGCCAGGGCGAGGACGGGCAGGACGGCTCGGACGGCTCCGGGGCGTGTGTGCACGGCCCCATGATGCCGTGAGCCTCGCACCGCGGTCGGCCCGTCTCGGGCCTGCACGGGCCGGGCGGGCCTCCGTGCCGCGGCGCGTCCCGCCGCGCCCCGCGCCGGTGCCGTTCCTAGAGTGGGGTCATGACTGGGCACACCTCGGGGTCCGACGCCGGACCCGACCTCAAGCCGCGTTCCCGCCAGGTCACCGACGGCCTGGAGGCGACGGCGTCGCGCGGCATGCTGCGCGCCGTCGGGATGGGCGACGAGGACTTCGCCAAGCCGCAGATCGGCATCGCGAGCTCGTGGAACGAGATCACGCCGTGCAACCTGTCGCTCGACCGGCTCGCGCAGGGCGCGAAGGAGGGCGTGCACGCGGGCGGCGGGTACCCGCTGCAGTTCGGGACGATCTCCGTCTCCGACGGCATCTCCATGGGCCACGAGGGGATGCACTTCTCGCTCGTGAGCCGCGACATCATCGCGGACTCGGTCGAGACGGTCGTCCAGGCGGAGCGCCTCGACGGGACGGTCCTCCTCGCCGGGTGCGACAAGTCCCTCCCGGGGATGCTCATGGCGGCAGCGCGGCTCGACCTGGCGAGCGTGTTCCTCTACGCGGGCTCGATCATGCCCGGCTGGGTCAAGCTCTCCGACGGTACGGAGAAGGACGTCACGCTCATCGACGCGTTCGAGGCGGTCGGCGCGTGCGCGCGCGGGCTCATGAGCCGCGAGGACGTGGACCGCATCGAGCGCGCCATCTGCCCCGGCGAGGGCGCGTGCGGCGGCATGTACACGGCGAACACGATGGCGTCGGTCGCGGAGGCGATGGGCATGTCGCTGCCCGGCTCGGCGGCGCCGCCGTCGGCGGACCGGCGCCGGGACGCGTTCGCGCACCGCTCGGGCGAGGCCGTCGTCAACCTGCTGCGGCTCGGCATCACGGCGCGCGACATCATGACGAAGGAGGCGTTCGAGAACGCGATCGCCGTCGTCATGGCGTTCGGCGGGTCCACCAACGCGGTGCTGCACCTGCTCGCCATCGCGCACGAGGCCGAGGTCGAGGTCGACCTCACGCTCGCCGACTTCGACCGCGTCGCGAGCCGCGTGCCGCACCTCGGCGACCTCAAGCCTTTCGGGCGCTACGTGATGAACGACGTCGACCGCATCGGCGGCGTGCCCGTCGTCATGAAGGCCCTGCTCGACGCCGGCCTGCTGCACGGCGACGCGCTTACCGTCACCGGCCGTACGGTCGCGGAGAACCTCGCCGACATCGACCCGCCCGACCCGGACGGCAAGATCCTGCGAGCCCTCGACAACCCGATCCACCACACGGGCGGCATCACGATCCTGCACGGGTCGCTCGCGCCCGAGGGTGCCGTCGTGAAGTCCGCCGGGTTCGACGAGGACGTGTTCGAGGGCACCGCGCGCGTCTTCGAGCGCGAGCGCGCGGCGCTCGACGCCCTGGAGGACGGCACGATCACCGACGGGGACGTCGTCGTCATCCGGTACGAGGGGCCCAAGGGCGGCCCGGGGATGCGCGAGATGCTCGCCATCACGGGTGCGATCAAGGGCGCGGGGCTCGGCAAGACGGTCCTGCTGCTCACGGACGGCCGCTTCTCCGGCGGGACGACCGGCCTGTGCGTCGGGCATGTCGCGCCCGAGGCGGTCGACGGGGGCCCCATCGCGTTCGTGCGCGACGGCGACCCGATCCGGCTCGACGTCGCGAACAAGACGCTCGACCTGCTCGTCGACGCCGACACTCTCGCCGCGCGCCGCGACGGGTGGGCGCCGCTGCCCCCGACGTTCACGCGCGGCGTGCTGGCGAAGTACGCCAAGCTCGTCCAGTCGGCGTCGCGCGGCGCGATCCTCGAGTGACCCCGGAGCGCGCGGGCGTCGCAGGCGCGCACTAGCGTGGTGTCGCACCTCGCCGCAGCGACGCACCCCGGAGGACGGCCATGACCCAGACGGCGGACGACCGCATCACCGCGCGCCAGTTCCACGACAGCGACGGCGTCGAGGACTGGCGGTTCATCCTCAGGACGGTGCAGACGCTGTTCCGCACGGGGTCGTTCACCGCGGGGGTGGAGCTCGTCGACGCGATCGGCGAGCTCGCCGAGGCGGCGAACCATCACCCCGACGTCGACCTGCGGTACGGGACGGTGACGGTCCGGCTGACCTCGCACGACGTCGGGGGCGTCAGCGAGCGGGACGTGGCCCTCGCCCGGCAGATCTCCGCGGCGGCGCGCGAGCTCGACCTCGTCGCGGACCCGACGGCGGTGCAGGACCTCGAGATCGCTGTCGACACCCTCGTCGGGACGGCGGTGCAGCCGTTCTGGCGCGCGGTCCTCGGGTTCGACGAGGGCGCCCCCGAGCTGCCCGCACCCGAGCTCCGCGATCCGAGCGGGCGCGCCCCGGCGTTCTGGTTCCAGCAGATGGACGCGCCGCGCGAGCAGCGCAACCGCATCCACGTGGACGTGACGGTCCCGCACGACGTCGCGGAGGCGCGCGTCACCGCCGCCATCGCCGCGGGCGGGCACCTCGTGTCCGACCGGCGCGCGCCCGCGTTCTGGGTCCTGGCCGACGCCGAGGGCAACGAGGCGTGCGTGTGCACCTGGCAGGCGCGCGACTGACCGGGGCCGGTGGCTACGGGGATGAGACGAGCGCGCAGGAACCGTCCGGTCCCTGCGAGGCTGGTCCCGTGAGCGCACGTCCGGAGAGATCGCCGCGCCGTCGCCGGGCCGCGTCCGCCGTCGTCCTGCTGGCCATCGTGACGGCCGCGGTCGTCGCGGTCGGCGGGTGCACTGCCGCCGGGGAGCCGGAGGTCGCTCCGGGGTCCTCCACCCCGAGCCCGACGGCCACCGAGGACGCGCTGGGCACGCGCGACGAGCCGTCGGAGGAGACGACGCCCGAGGTGGTCGACCCGCTCGCCGACCGTCCCTCCGCGCCACCCGCCCAGGCGGTGGACGCGGGAACGGTCGCCGCCGGTGCACCCGCCGCGGCGAGCGGGACGGGGAGCGCCGCCGTGACGTTCGCGCGCGACGGCGACTTCGCCGTCGTCGTGCACCTGGACTGCGGCGACTGCGCGGGGACGCGCGCGTTCATGGCACCGACGGACGTCACGCCGTACCCGGGTGCGCTCGGTGAGACGACCGGGTCGTACCTCATGGACGTCTTCGAGGACTCCGCGCCGCAGCAGTCGATCTGGCTCGAAGCGTCGGGGGAGTGGTCCCTGCGGTTCGAGAGCTGGAACGACCTGCCGCCCGTCGCAGGGCCGCAGTCGGGCACGGGACCGACCGTCCTGCGGCTCGACGGCAGCACGACGAGCGCGGAGGTGTCGTGGACGCCAGCGGGCCCCGAGGACTCGTTCCAGGGCCGATACTTCGGGGTCACGCGCGAGGCGTCGCGCATGTTCGGCGACACCGAGGCGTTCACCGAGACGTACGACCTCGCGCTTCCCGGTGTCCTCGCCGTGAAGACCGCCGGCACGTGGAGCGTGACCCCGGAGGGCTGACGCCCGGTGTACCGCTGCCGATTCCCGCCCTGCGGGTCAGGCGCGCGCAACGACCAGCTGGTCGTAGCCGGGCACGAGGACCCGGCGCTTGGCGCGGCGCGACACGACGCGCAGGGGTGCGCCGTCGTCGTACAGCGCGTGCAGGAGCGCGGCGATCTCGGCGCGGGCGAGCGCGGCGCCGAGGCACAGGTGGCGCCCCGCGCCGAACCAGAGCTGGCGCGTCTCGCGCACGTAGGGGCGGTCGGCGCGGAACGGCCCGGCCGCTGTGTTCGCCGCCCACGTGAGGATCATGACGCGCTCCCCGGCGCGCAGGGTGCGGCCCGCGACCTCGACGTCGGCCGACACGCCCCGGCCGATCACCGAGGCCGGGCTCGTCACGCGCAGACCCTCGCGCACGGCGTTCTCGACGGCGTCCGGCTCGCCGGCGGTCCGCTCGACGGGGTGGGCGCGCTCGTCGGCCAGGAGCCGGAGCAGGCGGTGCTGCTCGCCCGTGTCGATCAGGAGCGCGGTGGTGCGGGCCATGGCCGACGCCGACGTCTCGGTGCCCGCGACCATGAGCAGGCTCGCGAGCCCGGTCGTCTCCTCCAGCCCGAGGCCGAGCTCGCGGCACCGGCCGAGCAGGCGGTCGGCCGGCGCGTGCCGCCACCCGTCCGGGACGCCCTGGGTCAGCTCGGCGACGATCTCCCGCGCCGCCGCGACCTGGCCCGGCGCGAGGTACGTCGAGCCGGCGCTCCCGAGCGCGATCGACGCGAGCCGCTCGCCCGTCGCGAAGGCCGCCAGGGCGTCGTCGTCCGTCGGGACGGCCTCCGGCGTCACACCGGTCCCGGCGCCTGCCGCTGAGCCCGGCGCTGAGCCCGCCCCTGAGCCCGCCCCGGTGGCCGCCGGGGACGGGATGCCGAGCAGCGAGATCATCATCCGGCCGACGAGCACGCGCGCGAGCCGGCCGACGTCGACCGTCCCGCCCGCGGCGAGGGTGCGGCGCGCGTCGTCGAGCGCGAGCGACCACGCGCCGTCAACCAACGCCGCGGCGCTCGCCTCGGTGAAGAGCTCGCGCGAGCGGGTGCGCAGGTCGTGGTGGCCCGGGCCGTCGAACAGGTCGAGGACCCAGTCGCCGAGGATCTGGGCCCAGAGGTGCCCGACCCCGCCCTCGCCGACGATCGTGAAGTGCCGGTGGTCGGTGAGGATGCGGCGACCCACGGTCGGGTCGGCCGTCACCCACCCGAGGCCCGGCACCCGGCGCAGCCAACCGCCCGGACGCCGCCCGGTGAGCGCGCCGCCCACGAGGAGCACGCCGGCCATCGCGGGGCGCGCGGCGGTGAGGACCTGCAGCTCGTGCCGGGTCGTGAGCAGGGCGCGACGGCGCTCGCGGGTGGGCACGGGTCCGGTCGTGGTCGCAGTCACGGGGTCAGTGTGGCGCACGGGCAGGGCCACGGGGCGGCCGCGCCGCCGTCCGGGGATGGGCACTTCACCCCATCGGAACCTGTGGACGACCGCCGTCCGAGGGGGTCTGCTTGGCTACTGTGTCGCGCGTGCCAGAGAACCCACCCCGCCCGGTAGCCCCCGGGTCCGCACCCGTGCGTCCCGCGGCGGTGATCGCCGCCGTCG
Organism: Cellulosimicrobium funkei; assembly: GCF_900155925.1. Classification (NCBI taxonomy): domain Bacteria; kingdom Bacillati; phylum Actinomycetota; class Actinomycetes; order Micrococcales; family Promicromonosporaceae; genus Cellulosimicrobium; species Cellulosimicrobium funkei. The sequence continues at coordinate 337,464 of NZ_FTMI01000005.1, read as the reverse complement.
GGGTCCACCTGCCCGAGCGCGTGGTCGACGTGCGCGAGGCGGAGCGCGCGCTCGCGGAGCGCAACCCGGGCGCGGCGCCGCGCGTGCCGATGGTCTCGCGCCTCACGGGCGTGCGGCAGGTCCACGTGCTCCCCGACGACTGGGACGCCTCCGACCTCGCCGTCGCGGCCGCGGAGAAGCTGCTGGCGACCCAGGGCCTCGCCCCCGACGACGTCGACCTGCTGCTCTTCGCGTCGGCGAGCCAGGACATGGTCGAGCCCGCGACGAGCCACATCGTCGCCGCGAAGCTCGGGGTCCGGGCGCCCGTCATGGACGTCAAGAACGCGTGCAACTCCGTGCTCAACGCCATCGAGGTCGCCGAGGCGCTCGTCGCGACGGGCCGGTACGGCACCGTGCTCGTCGCGTGCGGGGAGGCGCCGTCGCGCGCCGTGCGCTGGGACGTCCCCGACCGCGCGACCTACCTGCTCTCCGCCCCGGGCTACACCATGTCCGACGCCGGGGCCGCCGTCCTCGTGCGCCGCGCCACCGCGGCGGAGGCCGACGCGCGCGACGGCTCCGGCGCCCCCGCGCCCCGCGGCATCCTCGCGAGCGCGTTCGGCGCCGAGTCGACGCACTGGGACGTCGGCATGCTCCCCGGGGGCGGCACCGCGCACCCGCGCGACCTCGAGCGCACCTACTTCGAGATCGACGGGTCCCGGCTGCGGGACGCGTTCCTCGCGCTCGGGCCGGGGGTCGTCCTCGACGCGCTCGGCCGTGCGGGGCTCACGTGGGACGACGTCGCGCTCGTCGCCGTGCACCAGGTCGCCGTCGCCTACCTCGACGACGTGCACGCCGCGCTCGGTCTGCCGACCGGCCGCACGCTCGTCACCGTCGCCGACCACGGCAACGTCGCCTCCGCGACGCTCCCGCTCCAGCTCGCGACCGCGCTCGAGACGGGCCGGGTCGGGCCGGGCGACGTCGTCGTGCTCGTCGGCCTCGCGGGCGGCATCAGCATCGGCGCGACGGTGGTGCGGCTGTGAGCACCCGGCGGTTCACGCGAGGAGTGACGAGCACGCAGCGGCTCGCCGTCGTGGTGCCCGCGCGCGACGAGGCGCACGGGATCGTCGCGACGCTGGAGGCGCTGCGCGACCAGCAGGACACGGACTTCGACCTCGTCGTCGTGGACAACGGGTCGTCGGACGGCACGGGCGACCTGGTGCGCGCGACCGCGGCGGCGTGGGGCATGACGCGGTGGCGCGTCGTCGACGAGCCGCAGAAGGGCACGGGCGCGGCGGCCGACACGGGGATGCGGGCGGCGATCGCGCAGGGCGCGACCCACCTCGCCCGCACCGACGCCGACTGCCTGCCGCTGCCCGACTGGACCCGACGCGTGCGGGCCGCGTTCGCGAGCGGGCACGACCTCGTCGCGGGACGGCTCGTGCCGCGTACCGACGACCGCCCGGTCTCGCGCGTCCAGCAGGGCGTGCTCTCCGCGGCGGTGAGCGTCGCGAGCACGTTCGGGCGCTTCCGCCCCGGCAACCAGGACCCGTCCTACCTCGGGCCCTACGTCATGGCGCCGGGCTGCAACATGGCGATCACCGCGGCGCTGTACGAGGCGGCGGGCGGGTTCCCGCGCACCGCGATCGAGGACGTCCACGAGGACCGGGCGCTCGTCAACGCGGTGCGCCGCCGCACGCGACGGTACGGCGCGCACCGTGACGTCGTCGTGCGGGCCTCGACGCGCCGGGCGCACGCGTGGGGCCTCGTCCGCACGCTCGGCTGGTACGCCGACCACCGCTACCGGCCCGAGCTCGTGGACATCCGGTGACCGGCACGGCGCTCGCGCCCGCACCCGCCGGGCTCGCCGCGGCGATGCGCTGGGAGGAGCGGGTGCAGCGCGGGGCGCACCCGCTCGTCTACCCGGCGATCCGGGCCCTGCGGCACCGCGGCCCGGTCGTGCGCGTCCCCGGGATCGGGGTGGTCGTGTCCGACGCCGCGACGGCGCGCGCCGTGCTGCTCGACACCGAGCACTTCTCCAAGGTGGGCCCGGGGTCGCCGTCGGACCTGTGGACGCCCGTGCTCGGCCCGTCCGTGCTCCTCAACATGGAGGGCGCCGACCACGCGCGCCTGCGCCGGGCGCTGTCAGGTCTCTTCACGCCCCGCGCGGTGCGCGACCTCGTCGCGGTGAGCGTGCCCGACGTCCTCGCGGGCCTCGCCCCGCGGCTGCTCGCGGGCGAGCGCGTCGACTTCGTGGCGGAGACGGCGACCATGGCCGGCACGGTCGTCTGCGCGATGACCGGGCTGCCCCCGACGGACTCCGCCGTCCGCGAGGCGATGACCGCCGCACAGTCCGTGGTCGGCCTCGTGCGCCTGCACCGGCGCAGCCTCACGCCCAGCCAGGTGCGGCACGCGCGCGCCGTCCTCGCACGGCTGTCCGCACCGGCGCGCGACGCGTACCGCGCGGGGGACCCCGCGACCGTCCCCGGGCGCATGCGCGAGCTCGGGCTCTCGGAGGACGAGGCGCTCGGCGCCGTCGGCGCGTTCGTCCTCACGGGCACCGAGACCATCCAGTCGTTCGTGCCGCGCCTCGTGGCACTCACCGCGGACACCGGCTGGCTCGACCGGCTCCTCGCGGCCGACCCCGGCGCCGGGCCGGAGGCCGCGGCGCTGCGCGGCCGCGTCGTCGAGGAGGCGCTGCGCGTCACGGCCCCCACGCCCGCCATGCTCCGCTCCGTGCGTGCCGCCACGACCGTGGGCGACGTCCGCGTCCGCGCGGGCGACCGGGTCGTGATCGCGACGATCTCCTGCTGCAAGGACGCGGGCCCCTTCGACCCGGACGCCCCCGTCGACCCGGCGGTGCGACACCTGTGGTTCGGCGCCGGCCCGCACTTCTGTCTCGGCATGCCGCTCGCGACGGCCCAGGTCGACGCCGTCCTGGACGCCCTGCGCCCGGTCGCCGCGGCGGGTCGGAGCCTTCAGGTCACCGACCGAGCCGTCGCCCGCGGCGTGCTCATCCCGGCGTACCGCTCGCTCGTCGTGCGGGCGGTCGGCGGCGAGGTGCGCGCACCGGGCCCGGTCGCCGGATCGGCCGCGTCGTCGGCCGGGGAGGCGGCATGACCGCGCCCGACGACGTGGCCCGCCACCTGCTCGCCCCGATCCTCGCCCGCGGGGCCGCCGGGCACGCGTCCGCCGACGCGGTCGCGCTCCGGCGCTGGACGCGGCCGGGCCGCCGCGGTGCGCGCGTGCGCGAGGAGGCCTCGTACGCCGACCTCGCGCGGCGCGTCGAGGCGACCGCGACGACGCTCTCGGCCGACGGCCTCGCGCCGGGCGACCGCGCCCTGTTCTCGGTGCGGCCCCGGCCGGAGGGAGTCGTGCTCGCGTTCGGGGTGGTCCGGGCGGGCGGGACCGTCGTCTTCGTCGACCCCGGCTCGACGCCCGAGCTCTTCGCGGCACGCGTGAGCGCAGCCGGGCCGTCGCTCGCGACGACCGAGTCGCTCCTCTACGCCGTCTCGCGCGGGCCGCTGCGCCGTCTGGCGCGGTCACGGGGCCTGCTCCTGCCCGACTACGCGAGCCTCCCGCTGCGGCACGTGCACGCCGGCCCGTGGCTCCCCGGGGTGCCGCGCGGCTCGCGCGCCGCCCGCCGCCTCGCCGCGAGCGCGGTCGACCGCGCGGCGCTGCCGCCGCTCGACCCGGACCGTGAGGCGCTCACCGTCTTCACGTCCGGCACGACGGCGCAGCCGAAGGCCGTCGTGCACACGGCCGGGTCGCTGCTCGCCGGGTGCGACCTGCTGCGCGACGTGTTCGCGCTCGCGCCGGGCGACGTCGTGCACACCGACCAGATGCTGCTCGGCGTCCCGGCGCTGCTCGCGGGTGCCACGTGGTCCGTGCCGGCCGACCCGCCGAGCCGCGACATCACGACCTTCGCGCGCCAGCTCGACGGCGCCGCGGGCACGTACCTCGTGCCCGCGGACGTCACGGCGCTGCTCGACGTGATCGAGGCCGGGGCGGTCCCGGCACGCGGGCCGCGCGTCGCGCTCGTCGGCGGTGCGCCCGTGACCCGCGCGCTCCTGGAGCGCGCGGCGCGCCTGCTGCCCGGCACGCGGTGGGTCGCGGTGTACGGAATGACCGAGATCCTGCCGGTCGCGGTGGTCGAGGCCCGCGAGAAGCTCGCGTACGCGGGCGACGGCGACCTCGTCGGCGTGCCGCTGCCCGGCACGGTCGCGCGGCTCGACCCGGTCGAGGACGAGGAGCCCGAGGGCGGCCGGGACGCCGTCGGCGAGCCCGGCCGCGACGACGTCGTCGGGGAGCTCGTGCTGTCCGGGCCGTCGCTCATGGCGGGCTACCTGCACGACCTCGACGCCCCCGCCCGCGGCGCGGGCGCCCGGGCGGCGGAGCACCGCACCGGCGACCTCGCGCGCCGCGACGACGCGGGGCGGCTCGTCCTCGTCGGCCGCACGCGGGACATGATCATCCGGGGCACGACGAACATCTACCCCGGCCTCTACGAGCCGCGCGTCGCGGCGCTCGACGGCGTCGGCGAGGCGCTGCTCGTGGGGGTTCCCCAGGTGGACGGCGACGAGCGGGTCGCGCTCGTCGTCACCTCGGCGTCGGGAGACTCTCGGCCGGACACGGCCACCAGGCCCGATCCTCGGCCCGACGCCGGTACGGCGGTGCGCCTGGACCCGCACCACCCACTCGTGGACCGGGTGCGCACCGCGCTGCCGGGCATGCTCGACCACGACGCGCTGCCCGACGTCGTGCTGCTCGCCGACCGCATCCCGCTCGCCGGTCGCTCGCGCAAGCCCGACCGCGCCGCGCTCTCGCGCGCCGCCGCGCCGCTGGTGCCCGCCGCACCGCTGGAGACCGCCGCGCCGAGCGTGCCCGCCGCGCCGCTGGTGCCCGCTGAGTCGGCCGCCGTCGGCCGAGACACGCCCGGCGCCCGCGCGTGAGGGTCGTCGTCACCGGGGCGTCGGGGTTCGTCGGGGGAGCGGTCGCGCGCGGGCTGGTCGGCGACGGCCACGAGGTCTGGACGTCCTCCCGCCGCGACCCGGCGGTCGACGGCGCCCGGCACCTCGCCTGGGACCTCACCACCGGTCCGCTCGCCGACCCGCCCCCGGTGGACGCCGTCGTGCACGCGGGCGCCGCCGTGTCCGACTGGTGCGCGCTCGACGTCGCGCGCGCCACGAACGTCGCCGGGACGCTCGCGGTCCGCGACACGTTCCCCGGCGCGCGGTTCGTGCACGTCTCGTCCGGCAGCGTGTACGACCCGTACCGCCCGAGCGTCCGCGCCCGCGAGCACGAGGCGCCGGTCGCCCGGTACCTCGACGCCTACGGCACGACGAAGGCGGAGGCCGAACGCGCGCTGGCCCGCGACGTCGCGCGCCACCCCGACCGCGGCGCTGTCGTCGTCCTGCGCCCGCACGCCGTCTACGGGCCGGGCGACTCGACGCTCCTGCCGCGCGTCGAGGCCGCCGTGCGGCGCGGGCGCCTCGTCCTGCCCGGCGGCGGGCGCGTGCTCCAGTCCCTGACCCACGTGGACACGCTGCTCGCCGCGGCGCGCGCCGCCGTCGTGCTGCCCGACGCCGCGGCCCGCGCGCCCGGCGCGGGGGACGGCGCGGCCGGAGGCCCGCTCGTCGTGAACGTCGCCGACGCCGAGCCGGTGGTCCTGCGCGACGCGCTCGCCGACGCGCTGCGCCGCCGGGGTACCGCCGTGCGGGTCGTCGCCGTCCCGGTGCGGCCCGCCTGGGCGCTCGCGGGCGCGGTCGAGACGGTCGCCCGGCGGCTGCGTCGCCGCGAGCCGCCGCGCCTGACCCGGTACGCGCTGAGCCACCTCGCGATGGAACGCACCTACGACCTCACGGTCCTGCGCGACGTGCTGGGCGTCGACCCGGCTCCCACGCGCTTCGTCGGGGCCGAGCGGTGGTAGCGGCGAAAGCCCTGGGTGTCGTGACGCCGACCCGCTAGGTTGCCCGGGTGGAGACCGGGACCGACCTCGCGCGGCGCTACTACGACGAGGTCGTCGGGCCGATCCTGCTCGGCCGCTGGCCCGGGCTGCCGCACGCGGCGGGACGCCTCGGGAGCGGGTCCGACGTCCTCGGGCTCGACGACGCGACGTCGCGCGACCACGACTGGGGTCTGCGCCTGACGTTGCTGGTCGACGAGCCGATGGTCGACGAGGTCGACGCGCTGCTCGGCGCGGCGCTGCCCGACACGTTCGCCGGGCACCCGACCCGGTTCCCGACCACGTGGAGCCCGCACGGTCCGCACCAGGTCGAGGTCGCGTCGCCGTCGGGCTTCGTCACGTCGCGCCTCGGCGTCGACGCGACGCGACCGCTCGCCGTCGACGACTGGCTCACGCTCACCGGTCAGGCGGTCCTCGAGGTGACGGCCGGGCCGGTGTTCGTGGACACCGGCGGTCAGGCCACCGCGGCGCGCGAGCGCCTCGCCTGGTATCCCGACGACCTGTGGCGGTACGCGGTCGCCGTCGACTGGGCGCGGATCGGGCAGGAGCTGCCGTTCGTCGGCCGGACGGCGGAGCGCGGAGACGGCCTCGGGTCGCGCGTCGTCGCCGCCCGGCTCGTGCGCGCAGCGATGCACCTCGGCTTCCTGCTCGAGCGGCGCTGGACGCCGTACGCGAAGTGGTTCGGGACGACGTTCGCCGCGCTCCCGCGTGCCGCCGCCGCCGGGCCCGACCTCGCGGAGGCGCTCGCGGCCGACGACTGGCGGGCGCGCGAGGCGGCGCTGTGCCGAGGGCTGGCGACCCTGCACGACCTCCAGGGCGAGGTGGGCCTCCCGACCGCGACCGACGTCGTCGTCCCGTTCTTCGACCGGCCCTTCCGGGGGCTCGGGCCGGTGGCCGACGTGGTGACCTCCGCGATCCAGGACCCGGTGGTGCAGGCGCTGCCACCGGGCGTCGGGACCGTCGAGCAGTGGGTCGACGACGTCGACGTCCTCACGGACCCCGCCCGTCGCGTCGCCGCGTCGCGCGGCGTCGGGCAGGCTGGGACCAGGACCCCCTGACCCGAGAGGAAGCCGTGCGATGACCTCGTCCGCACCCACCCCGGACCCCCTGCCCCGCGGCGGGTGGCCCGGCGCCGAGACGCCCGGTGACGCCCCCTGGTGGACGCGCTCGGTCGTCTACCAGGTGTACCCGCGCTCGTTCCAGGACACCGACGGCGACGGCATCGGGGACCTCCCCGGGATCACGCGACGCCTCGACCACCTGGAGCGGCTGGGCGTCGACGTCGTGTGGCTGTCCCCGGTGTACCGGTCGCCGCAGGCGGACAACGGCTACGACATCAGCGACTACGAGGACGTCGACCCGCTGTTCGGGTCGCTCGCGGACCTCGACGCCCTGATCGAAGGGCTGCACGCGCGCGGGATGAAGCTCGTCATGGACCTCGTCGTCAACCACACGAGCGACGAGCACCCGTGGTTCGTCGAGTCGCGCTCGTCCGCGCAGAGCCCGCGGCGCGACTGGTACTGGTGGCGCCCCGCGCGCGAGGGCATGGAGCCCGGCGCCCCGGGCGCCGAGCCGACGAACTGGCGCTCGTTCTTCGGGGGCAGCGCGTGGCGGTTCGACGAGGCCTCGGGCGAGTACTACCTGCACCTGTTCGACCCCAAGCAGCCGGACCTCAACTGGGAGAACCCCGACGTCCGCGAGGCGGTCTACGCGATGATGCGGCGGTGGCTCGACCGCGGGGTCGACGGCTTCCGCATGGACGTCATCAACCTCATCTCCAAGGACGTCGCGCCCGACGGCTCGCTGCCCGACGGCGAGGTGCACTGGGGCACGTACGGGGACGGGAGCCCGCACTACACGGACGGGCCGCGCGTGCACGAGTTCCTCGCCGAGATGCACCGCGAGGTGTTCGCGCCTTACCTCGCCCAGGGCCGGGAGATCCTCACGGTGGGGGAGACGCCGGGCGTGACGGTCGAGCACGGCGTGCGGTACACCGACCCGGACCGTCGCGAGGTCGACATGGTGTTCCAGTTCGAGCACATGGGCATCGACCACGGGGCGACCCGGTACGACCCGGTCCGGTGGGACCTCGCCGACCTCAAGGCGACCCTCGGCCGCTGGCAGGCGGGCCTCGCCCACCGGGGCTGGAACGCCCTCTACTGGGACAACCACGACCAGCCGCGCGTCGTCTCGCGGTTCGGCGACGACTCCCCGGAGCACCGCGTCGCCTCGGCGAAGGCGCTCGCCCTCCTGCTGCACCTGCACCGCGGCACGCCGTACGTCTACCAGGGCGAGGAGCTCGCCATGACGAACGCGCCGTTCACGCGGATCGAGCAGTACCAGGACGTCGAGTCGCTCGGGTACTTCCGCGAGCTGACCGGTCGCACGGGCGCCCCGCGCCTGCGGACCGACGGCGAGATGCTCGCCGTGCTCGCGCACGCGAGCCGCGACCACGCCCGCACGCCCGTGCAGTGGGACGCGAGCGCGAACGCGGGCTTCACGACGGGGACGCCGTGGCTCGAGGTCAACCCCAACCACACGACGATCAACGCGGAGGCCGCCTGGGCCGACGAGGACTCCGTGCTGCACTTCTACCGGCGGCTCGTCGCGCTGCGCCGGGAGGAGCCGGTCGTCGCGCTCGGCGACTTCCGCATGCTGCTGCCCGACCACGAGGCGGTCTACGCGTTCACGCGCGCCCTCGACGCGCCCGGGCCCGACGGCACGACCGTCCGGGACGAGCTCCTCGTGCTCGTCAACGTCGGTGGCGTCCCGCAGGACGTCCCGCCCGGGACGCTCACGGGCTGGGACGCGGGGTCGGTCCTCGTGACCACGCACCCCGGGCGGGCCGACGACGGCACCCGGCCGGGCGCCGTCGGGCACCTGGAGCCGTGGGAGGGACGGGTGCTCCGGCGCACCGGACCGCACCCCGCACGTCCCAGTGCGTGAGACGGCCGCCTCGACACGTGACATCACCGGGACATGGGCGTACAGTCCCAGACGTGCAGACGATCCTCCTTGTAGTACTTCCTGAGCGCGCCGGCTGAGTCCACGCCACCAGGCTTCGTCAGCGCGCTCACCCCTCGTCCAGCCCGGCATCCCGGGTCCGAGGGGTTTTTTGTTGCCACCACAACGCCATCAGCACGGCAGACAGACCGCGGCAGGCCCACCCGGCCACCGCGAGCGCCGCACCCGCGAGACCCGCGAGGACCGGCACCCGCACACCGCGACCAGCACGACCGCACCACCACGGTCGGCTCCGGCTCCCGGCGGAGCGCCCCACGGGGCGCCCGCCGGGCCGAGGCCACGACACGCAGGAGACACCATGGCCCAGGGTCCCACCCCGGCACCTCCGCGACAGGGCGCCCCGGCGCCCGCCGCGGCGCCGAAGCCCGCCCCGACACCCGCGTCGGTCGCCCCGCGCGGCGACGTCCGGCGCGCAGCCACGGCTCGCCCGGCCGGCGCCTCGAACGGCGCCCCGACGGGCGAGGAGATGACGGGCGCGCAGTCGATCGTCCGCTCGCTCGAGGAGGCCGGTGCCGAGGTCGTCTTCGGCATCCCGGGTGGTGCGATCCTCCCGACGTACGACCCGCTCATGGACTCCCAGCGCCTGCGCCACATCCTCGTGCGCCACGAGCAGGGCGGCGGCCACGCGGCGCAGGGCTACGCCCACGCGACCGGACGCGTCGGCGTCACGATGGCGACGTCGGGACCGGGCGCGACGAACCTCGTGACCCCGATCGCCGACGCGAACATGGACTCGATCCCGCTCGTCGCGATCACGGGCCAGGTCGCCGAGTCGATGATCGGCACCGACGGCTTCCAGGAGGCGGACATCGTCGGCATCACGATGCCGATCACCAAGCACTCCTACCTGGTCACCGACCCCGACGACATCCCGCGCACCATCGCCGAGGCGTTCCACATCGCCTCGACCGGCCGCCCGGGCCCGGTGCTCGTCGACATCGCGAAGTCGGCGATGCAGTCCCGCACCACGTTCTCCTGGCCGCAGGACGTGCAGCTGCCCGGCTACCACCCGGTGACGAAGCCGCACAGCAAGCAGATCAAGGAGGCCGCGCGCCTGCTCGCGACGGCCCGCCGCCCGGTCCTGTACGTGGGCGGCGGCGTGATCCGCGCGAACGCGTCGGCCGAGCTGCGCCGCCTCGTCGACCTGTCGGGCGCGCCCGTCGTGACGACGCTCATGGCGCGCGGCGCGGTGCCCGACACGCACCCCCAGAACCTGGGCATGCCCGGCATGCACGGGACCGTGCCGGCCGTGGCGGCGCTGCAGAAGGCCGACCTCGTCGTGTCGCTCGGCGCCCGCTTCGACGACCGCGTCACCGGCGCGCTGTCGAGCTTCGCCCCGCACGCGCAGGTGGTGCACGCCGACATCGACCCCGCGGAGATCGGCAAGAACCGCGACGTGGACGTGCCGATCGTCGGCGACCTCAAGGAGGTCATCACCGACCTGCTGCCGGAGCTCGAGCGTGAGCACGAGGCCAAGGGCAAGCCGGACGTCGAGGCCTGGTGGCGCCAGATCGACGACTGGCGCGAGACGTACCCGCTCGGCTACACGGAGCCCGACGACGGCCACCTCGCCCCGCAGCACGTCATCTCCCGCCTGGGCGAGATCTCGGGCCCCGAGTCGATCTACGTCGCGGGCGTCGGGCAGCACCAGATGTGGGCGGCCCAGTTCATCCGCTACGAGCACCCGCGGACGTGGCTCAACTCCGGCGGCCTCGGCACCATGGGCTTCTCGATCCCGGCGGCCATGGGCGCGAAGGTCGGACGCCCCGACGCCACGGTGTGGGCGATCGACGGCGACGGCTGCTTCCAGATGACCAACCAGGAGCTCGCCACCTGCACGATCAACGAGATCCCCATCAAGGTCGCGCTGATCAACAACAGCTCGCTCGGCATGGTGCGCCAGTGGCAGACGCTGTTCTACGACCAGCGCTACTCGAACACGGACCTGCACACCGGCCACGGCACGGCGCGCGTGCCCGACTTCGTCAAGCTCGCCGACGCGTACGGGTGCGAGGGCATCCGCGTCGAGTCGATGGGGGAGGTGGACGCCGCGATCAAGCGCGCGATGGAGATCGACGACCGTCCGGTCGTCATCGACTTCAACGTCTCGCGCGACGCGATGGTGTGGCCGATGGTCGCCGCCGGCGTGAGCAACGACGACATCCAGTACGCGCGGGGCATCTCGCCCGCCTGGGACCGGGAGGACTGAGCGGAATGCAGCGGAGGTTGAGGGCCGCAGCGAAGCAAGGCACTCGGCTGCAGCGCAATGCAGCCCCGATCCGACCCCTGTCCCTGGAGGACTGACCGATGTCCCGCCACACCCTCTCCGTGCTCGTCGAGAACAAGCCCGGCGTGCTGACGCGCGTCGCGGGCCTGTTCGCCCGCCGCGCCTTCAACATCCACTCCCTCGCCGTCGGCCCCACCGAGCACGAGGAGATCTCGCGCATCACCGTGGTCGTCGACGTGGAGGAGCGCCCGCTCGAGCAGGTGACGAAGCAGCTCAACAAGCTGGTCAACGTCATCAAGATCGTCGAGCTCGACTCGTCCGCGTCGGTCCAGCGCGAGCTCCTGCTCGTCAAGGTGCGTGCCGACGGCACCCACCGCACCGGCGTGCTCGAGGTCGTCAACCTGTTCCGCGCGAAGGTGGTCGACGTCGTGCCCGACGCCGTGACCATCGAGGCGACGGGCACGGGGGAGAAGCTCGACGCGCTGCTCGGGGCCCTCGAGCCCTACGGCGTGCGCGAGATCGTGAAGTCGGGGACCGTCGCCGTCGGGCGCGGGTCCCGCTCCATCACGGACCGCGCGCTGGAACGCGTCGTCCGCTCCGCCTGACCATCGCCTACCCTCGCACCGAGACCCCCGTGGGCGTCGGCGCGCACCGGTCGCCGTTCCGCGCGACACCGCAACAGACCCCTGCACCGCAACGAAGAACCGAGGAGATCCATCGTGGCTGAGCTGTTCTACGACGACGACGCCGACCTGTCCATCATCCAGAGCAAGAAGGTCGCGATCGTCGGCTACGGGAGCCAGGGCCACGCGCACGCCCAGAACCTGCGCGACTCGGGCGTCGAGGTCGTCGTCGCCCTGCGCGAGGGCTCCAAGTCCGTCGCGAAGGCCCAGGACGAGGGCTTCGAGGTCAAGTCCGTGGCGGACGCCGCCGCGTGGGCCGACCTGATCATGATCCTCGCGCCGGACCAGCACCAGCGCTCGATCTACAACGACGAGATCAAGCCGAACCTCGCCACGGGCAAGACGCTCGCGTTCGCGCACGGGTTCAACATCCGCTTCGGCTACATCGAGGCCCCCGAGGGCGTCGACGTCATCCTCGTCGCCCCGAAGGCGCCGGGTCACACGGTGCGCCGCGAGTTCGTCGCGGGCCGTGGCATCCCGGACATCATCGCCGTCGAGAAGGACGCGTCGGGCCAGGCCTGGGACGTCGCGCTGTCGTACGCGAAGGCGATCGGCGGCACGCGCGCGGGCGTCATCAAGACGACGTTCACCGAGGAGACCGAGACCGACCTGTTCGGCGAGCAGGCCGTGCTCTGCGGCGGTGTGTCGCAGCTCGTCCAGTACGGCTTCGAGACGCTGACCGAGGCCGGCTACCAGCCGGAGATCGCGTACTTCGAGGTGCTGCACGAGCTCAAGCTCATCGTCGACCTCATGTGGGAGGGCGGCATCGCCAAGCAGCGCTGGTCCGTCTCCGACACCGCCGAGTACGGCGACTACGTCTCCGGCCCGCGCGTCATCGACGCCCGCGTCAAGGAGAACATGCAGGGCGTCCTCGCCGACATCCAGTCGGGCGCGTTCGCCAAGCGCTTCATCGACGACCAGGACGCCGGCGCGCCGGAGTTCACGGCGCTCCGCGAGAAGGCCGCGCAGCACCCGATCGAGAAGGTCGGCAAGGAGCTGCGGTCGCTGTTCGCGTGGAAGCAGCAGGACGCCGACTACACCGAGGGCAGCGCCGCGCGCTGATCCTCGGCCTCTGAGCTCGGCTCACCTCTGGGGGTGGGTGACCCCTGTCGCGCGATCTACCATCCGCGGTGCTCGTTCCTCGCACCGCTCCCGCCAGGCCCACCACGATCGCGCGACAGGGGTCACCCACCCCCTTGCTGTCGGCTCACCCGGGCGCTGGCCAGCAGGCCGCCAGTCCCGGACCTGGTCGCGGCGTCCGAGAAGATGGCGGATCGTGCCGGCGCGACACGGGTGGGACGAAGGGCGGGAGACCGGGCAGATCCGATTCTCGGTGCGCCACGATAGGGGCATGACCCGAGAGACGGACGAGGGAGACCCGGTGACGGACGACGTGACGGTGGACGAGCGGGCGGCGGAGATCCTGGCGTTCTGGGAGCTGGCGCGGCCCAGCGCGGGCATGGCGCGGCTCGGTGTCGTCACGGGCACGACGGTGTCCGAGAGCGTGCCGCCCCCGGCGTGGTCGTTCGGGGACAACCCGGCGCTGGCGGACGACCTGCTCATGGCGGTGCTCACGGGGGAGAAGACGGCGACGTCGTCGGCCCTGTGGGAGTACGAGGAGACGGGCGAGGCGGTGCCGCGCGTCGGCGAGCTGTCGATCCTGCTCGACGGCGCGGGCCACCCGCGCGCGCTGATCCGCACGACGTCGGTCGAGGTGGTCGCGTTCGAGGACGTCGACGCGGACTTCGCGCACGCGGAGGGCGAGGACGACCGGTCGCTGGAGTCGTGGCGCGTCGAGCACGAGAAGTACTTCCGTCGCGTCCTGTCGCGCGAGTTCGCGCCGGACATGCCGCTGGTGTGCGAGCGGTTCGAGCTGCGCTACCCGCGCTGAGCGCGGCGAGGATGAGCGGTGGCCGGCCGTGCCACGGTCGGCCGGCCACCGCTCGCGAGGTAGGTGAAGAGGACTACCCCGGGACGGAGGGCGCGACGACCGGGTGGTCCGGTCGTCCCGCGGCGGCGAGCAGGAGGGTGCGCACGTCCTCGGCGACGACGGAGCGCGCGCCGCGCAGGACGGCGAGCTCGGGGACGGCGCTCGCGACGACCGCTCCCGTCCGCTGGTCGGTGCCGCGCAGGACGGCGGCGGTCGCCTCGGCGAGCGGCGCGCCGCACGCGACGCCCGTGGGCCCGCCGAGCACGACGGCATCGGGCTCGAGGATGGCGACGACGGGCTGGAGGACGACCGCGACGCGGAGCGCGAGGTCCTGCACGAGGTCGTGCACCGCGGTGCTGTCGCGGTGCGCGGCGAGGGCGGCGACGGCGTCGCCGTAGGAGGAGCCCTCCTCGGTGATGCCGGGGAGCCCCGCGCGGGCGCACAGCTCGACGAGGCGGAGACCGCCGACGAGGTCCTGCACGTTGACCGAGTCGTCGATGCCGGCGGCGGGCACGGGGAGGTAGCCGATCTCACCGGCGCCACCCGCGGTGCCGTGGTGCACGCGGCCCTCGAGCCACGCGCCCATGCCGATGCCCTCGCCCAGCCACAGCAGCGCGAAGCTCTCCTCGTCGCGGCCGGCGTCGCGCTCGGCGATCGCGGCGAGGTTGACGTCGTTCTCGACGTGGACGTCGATGCCGAGCACGTCCTCGAGGTGCGCGCGCAGCCCGCGGCGCGGCCAGCCGGGGAGCTCCCCGACGAGGGCGATGTCGCCGGTGCGCGGCGCGACGGCGGCCTGCACGCCGACGACCGCGGTCGCGACGCGGGAGACGGGGATGCCGGCGTCGGCGCAGGCCTCGTCGCGCGCGGCGAGGACGTCGGCGGCTGCCGAGCGCTCGGGACCGGCGGCGACGGTCGTCTCGCCGAGCGTGCGGCCGAGCGCGTCGACGACGCTGGCGCGCACCCCGGCGGGCACGACGTCGAGCGCGAGTCCCACGACGACGTCGGTCCGGGCGGCGTACTGCGTGGCCTGGGGGCCGCGCGCGCCCTGCACGGAGCCGGTGGGCTCGATGAGCCCCGACTGCTCGAGCCGTGCGACGATCTGGGAGGCGGTCGGTCGCGAGACGCCGGTGCGGTCACCGATCTGGGACCGGGTCAGCGGGCCGACGTCGAGGAGGAGCTCCAGGGCCGCGCGGTCGTTGATGGTGCGCAGGAGCCCCGGGGTGCCGGGAACCCTCGACGTGGCGGGCGCGGTCATGGTCGGTCCTTCGACGGGCTTTAGGAAAGTTTACTAATAGTGGACCCGCCGCGCGTGGAACGCAACTCGGCGCCCGTCCGAGACGTGAGACCACCGTCCCGAAGGGTGGCGGCGCGGCGTAGGCTCGCCGGCATGACGCGCACCATTGATCTGGCAGTCGTGGCCGGCGACGGCATTGGGACCGAGGTCGTCGAGCAGGGGCTCGCCGTGCTCGAGGCCGCCGTGGCCGGCTCGGACGTGAAGGTCTCCACGACGCCGTTCGACCTGGGTGCGCGCCGCTGGCACGCGACGGGGGAGACGCTCACCGACGCGGACCTCGACGCGATCCGCGGGCACGACGCGATCCTCCTGGGCGCGATCGGCGACCCGAGCGTCCCGTCCGGCGTCCTCGAGCGCGGCCTGCTGCTCAAGCTGCGCTTCGCGCTCGACCACTACGTCAACCTCCGCCCGGGCAAGCTGTACCCGGGCGTCACGTCGCCGCTCGCCGACCCGGGCGAGATCGACTTCGTCGTCGTGCGCGAGGGCACCGAGGGCCCGTACGTCGGCAACGGCGGCTCGCTGCGCACCGGAACGCCGCACGAGATCGCGACCGAGGTCTCCCTCAACACGGCGTTCGGCGTCGAGCGCGTCGTGCGCGACGCGTTCGCCCGCGCCCAGGCGCGTCCGCGCAAGCACCTCACGCTCGTGCACAAGCACAACGTCCTCGTGCACGCGGGCCACCTGTGGCGCCGCACGGTGGAGGCCGTCAACGCGGAGTTCCCCGACGTCACGACCGACTACCTGCACGTCGACGCCGCGACGATCTTCCTCACGACGAAGCCCTCGCGCTTCGACGTGATCGTCACCGACAACCTGTTCGGCGACATCCTCACCGACCAGGCCGCCGCGATCACGGGCGGGATCGGCCTCGCCGCGTCCGCGAACATCAACCCCGACCGCACCGCGCCGTCGATGTTCGAGCCCGTGCACGGCTCGGCTCCGGACATCGCCGGGCAGGGCAAGGCCGATCCGACCGCCACGGTGCTGTCGGTCGCGCTGCTCCTCGACCACCTGGGCCTCGGCGACGAGGCGCGGCGCGTCGAGGCGGCCGTCGCCGCCGACCTCGCCGAGCGGGGGAGCCGAGTACGCTCGACGGCCGAGGTGGGCCGCGAGCTCGCCGCTCGCGTCGCCGGCTGACACGCCGTCACGGGCCCCTCGCGGGCCCGGGCACCGGTTCGCCGCAGTCCCCGCACCTCGGTCGTCATCGCCCCAGGACCGGATCCCTCCCGTTCTGACCCGGTGGCGCCCCACGTCGTCGTGCCCTCGCGCGGATCCCCGCACGAGCCGCACCGGCGTGGAAAACTAGGCGGAGACCACCCGGGTCGCCAGGTGAAAGGCCTCATGATGAGCACCCTCGCAGCGCAGCACCAGCCGTCCTCCTCGGCGGAGGACCTCGTCGCCCTGTTCGACGTCCGCCCCACGGACTCCCCGACGCCGCCCGCCGAGCGCGAGGCCGCCATCGCGGCCCCGAAGTTCGGCACCGTCTTCACGGACCACATGGCGCGGATCAGCTGGAACTCGACCGACGGGTGGGTCGACCGCCGCATCGAGAGGTACGGCCCGCTCCTCCTGGACCCGGCGACCGCCGTCCTGCACTACGCGCAGGAGATCTTCGAGGGCATGAAGGCGTACCGCCACGCCGACGGTTCGGTGTGGACGTTCCGGCCCGAGGCGAACGCGGCACGCTTCGCCCGCTCGGCGCACCGCCTCGCGCTGCCCGCGCTGTCGGTGGACGACTTCGTCGGCTCGATCACCGCGCTCGTGCGCACGGACGTGGACTGGGTCCCGTCGGGCGAGGAGGCGAGCCTCTACCTGCGCCCGTTCATGTACGCCTCGGAGGCGTTCCTCGGCGTGCGCCCGTCGCTCGAGGCGGAGTACCTCGTCATCGCGTCGCCCGTCGGCCCGTACTTCTCGGGCGGCGTGAAGCCCGTGTCCATCTGGGTGGACCGCGAGTACAGCCGCGCCGGCGCGGGCGGCACCGGCGACGCGAAGTGCGGGGGCAACTACGCCTCGAGCCTGCTCCCGCAGGTGGTCGCGCAGCAGCACGGGTGCGAGCAGGTGTGCTTCCTCGACTCCGCGACGCGCACGTTCCTCGAGGAGCTCGGCGGCATGAACGTGTTCGTCGTCAAGGCGGACGGCTCGGTCGAGACGCCGGAGCTCAGCGGCTCGATCCTCGAAGGCGTGACGCGCTCGTCGATCATCCGCCTCCTCACCGACCGCGGGCACGAGGTCGTCGAGCGCCGGATCCCGCTGTCCGACGTCCTCGCCGGGATCCGGGACGGCTCCGTCACGGAGGTCTTCGCGTGCGGCACGGCCGCCGTGATCACGCCGATCGGCCGGCTCGCCGGCTCGGACTTCGACCACACGATCGGCACCGGCGAGGCGGGCTCGCTGACCATGACGATCCGCACCGAGCTCACGGACATCCAGACCGGTCGCGCCGCCGACCGCCACGGCTGGCTGCGCCGGCTCGCCTGAGCGCCGGCTCGCCCGAGCCGGCCGGCACGACACGGGGCGCCCCTCCCGCGGGAGGGGCGCCCCGTCGTCGTAGGGCGGGCGGCGCGGTGGGTCCGCCCGGGTGCTCCGGGTCAGACGACGGGCGCGGGCCGCGCGACGATCGTCCGCCCGGCGACGCCCGCGAGCAGCGACCACACCGCGACGCCGATGAGCAGGTTGATGAGCCCGGACAGCGCCGCCGCGGTGACGTCGCTCGACCACGCGAACGGCAGGACGGCGATCGCCACCACGACGAGCGCCATGATCCAGCCGAAGAACGCGCGCGGTCGGGGCGTGCTGAGGATGAGCAGGTGCAGCACCCCGGCGGCGAGCAGCGCGAGGATCGCGCCGTCGATCGCCCACGCCGCCTGGCGTGACCCCGTGGCGAAGAGGTCGGGCGGCGGGACGAGGGTGATCGCGAAGATGCGCTCGAAGATGATCACGCCGAGCAGCCCGATGAGGGCGGCGACGAGCGCGGTCGCGGCGGCGCCCGCCCAGAACCGGCCGGCCTCGACCGTGAGGCGCGGGTCTGCCGGGCTCACCGGCGTGCGGGGCTCGGGGAACTGGGTCTGCGGGTCCGTCGGGCGGATCGCCGGGGGCGGGGACTGCGGGGGGACCGGCGGCTGGCCGTAGCGCCGCGTCGGAGGGTTCTGCGGGTCGTAACCGCCCGGGGTCGGGTCGCTCATCGTCACTCCTCGCTCGGTCGCCGTCGCGCCGACGGGCGGCGGGCGGCTCAGTGGATGGACGCTCTGGTCCATCCTGGCGGAACCTGTGGCACCATGTGCCCTGTGACACACCTCGTCTCCCAGCTCATTATCGAGTAGCGCGCCCGGTAGCACCCACCGGACGCGCAGACCTCCCGCACCCTCGGGGGGTTTTTTTGTTGCTGGGCACCACCTCCGCCCGGCGGCACGGACGCCGGGCCCACCGCCTCACGAGGGCCCCTCCCGGCGTCGGGAGACGCACCGCAGGGGCGGGCGCAGCGACGCCCGCGACACGACGAACGGCAGGAAGAGGCACCATGACCTCGGCGACGACCCCCGGGACCGGTCCCCACGAGCCCCGGGTCTTCCACGTCTACGACACGACCCTGCGCGACGGCGCGCAGCAGGAGGGCATGAACCTCTCCGTCGCCGACAAGCTCGCCATCGCCCCGCTGCTCGACGAGCTCGGCGTCGGCTTCATCGAGGGCGGCTGGCCGGGCGCCGTGCCCAAGGACACCGAGTTCTTCCGCCGCGCGGCCAAGGAGCTCGACCTGCGCCGGGCGGTGCTCGCGGCGTTCGGCGCGACGCGCAAGGCCGGGCTGCGGGCCTGGGACGACCCGCAGGTGCGGGCGCTCGTCGACTCCGAGGCGCCGGTGGTCACGCTGGTCGCGAAGTCCGACGTCCGGCACGTCGAGCGCGCGCTGCGCACGACGCCCGACGAGGGACTCGCGATGATCACCGACACGGTCTCGTTCCTCGTGGGCGAGGGGCGCCGGGTCGTCGTCGACGCCGAGCACTTCTTCGACGGCTACCGGTACGACGCCGCGTTCACGCGCGCGGCCGTGCAGGCCGCGTTCGAGGCGGGCGCCGAGGTCGTCGCGCTGTGCGACACCAACGGCGGCATGCTCCCCACGTGGGTCGCCGAGACCGTCGCGGAGCTGCGCGACGCCGTCGGGCTCCCGCACGGGCGCGACGCGCTGCCGGGGGACGCGCTGCTCGGGATGCACGCGCACAACGACTCGGGCTGCGCCGTCGCGAACACGCTCGCCGCCGTCGAGGCGGGCGCGGCGCACGTGCAGGGCACGGTGAACGGGTACGGGGAGCGCACGGGCAACGTCGACCTGCTCACGGTCGTGGCGAACCTCGAGCTCAAGCACGGGGTGCGCACGCTCACGGGCGAGGGCCTGGAGGAGGCGACGCGCATCTCGCACGCGATCAGCGAGATCACGAACATCTCCCCATACGCGCGCCAGCCGTACGTCGGGGCGAGCGCGTTCGCGCACAAGGCGGGCCTGCACGCGAGCGCCATCAAGGTCGATCCGGACCTGTACCAGCACATCGACCCGACGGCGGTGGGCAACGACATCCGCATGCTCGTCTCCGACATGGCGGGCCGGGCGTCGATCGAGCTCAAGGGCCGCGAGCTCGGGTTCGACCTGTCGGGCCAGGGCGACCTCCTCACCCGTGTGACGAACCGCGTCAAGGACGACGAGGCGCGCGGCTACACGTACGAGGCGGCCGACGCGTCGTTCGAGCTGCTGCTGCGCGAGGAGATCGCGGGGGAGCGCCCGCCGTACTTCCGGGTCGAGAGCTGGCGCACGATCGTCGAGCGCGCCGGGTCGCGCGGCACCGAGGCGACGGCGGAGGCGACCGTCAAGCTGCACGCCGGAGGCGAGCGCATCGTCTCCACGGGCGAGGGCAACGGCCCGGTCAACGCGCTCGACCACGCGCTGCGGCTGGCGCTCGGGCGCGTCTACCCGGAGATCGAGGTGTTCGAGCTCATCGACTTCAAGGTGCGCATCCTCGACACCGAGCAGGGCACGGACGCGATCACGCGCGTGCTCATCGAGACGACCGACGGCTCGACGTCGTGGTCGACGGTCGGCGTCGGGCCCAACCTCATCGAGGCGGCCTGGGAGGCGCTCACCGACTCGGCGATCTACGGGCTGGTCCACGCGGGCGTCGAGCCGCGCTGAGCCGGTGGTGCGCGCGTCGGGCTTAGGGTGGACGCGTGCGTGGTGAGTACAAGGTCCCCGGTGGCAAGCTCGTGGCGGTCGACGTCGAGGTGGAGGCCGGGCGGCTCGCCCGGGTCGCGGTCAGCGGCGACTTCTTCCTCGAGCCGGACGACGCGCTCGAGGACATCGACGGCGCCCTGACGGGGATGCCGGAGACGGCGACGGTCGCGCAGCTCGCGAGCGCCGTGCAGGCCGCGCTCGGCCCCGACGTGACGATGGTCGGGTTCTCGCCCGAGGCGGTCGCGATCGCGGTGCGCCGGGCGCTCGGCCGGGCGACGGGGTGGGGCGACCACACGTTCGAGATCGTGCACGAGGGGCCCGAGGAGCCGGCGATGCACCTCGCGCTCGACCAGGTGCTCACCGAGGAGCTCGACGAGGGCCGTCGCGGCCCCACGCTGCGGATCTGGGAGTGGGCGTCGCCCGCGGTGATCATCGGCTCGTTCCAGTCGCTGCGCAACGAGGTCGACCCGGAGGGCGCGGAGCGGCACGGGGTGTCGGTCGTGCGGCGCATCTCGGGCGGGGGCGCGATGTTCGTCGAGCCCGGGAACACCATCACCTACTCGCTGTACGTGCCGGGGTCGCTCGTCGAGGGGCTCAGCTTCGAGCGCTCGTACGCGTTCCTCGACGACTGGGTGCTGGGCGCCCTCGCCGACCTGGGCGTGGAGGCGACGTACAAGCCGCTCAACGACATCGCGTCCCCGGCCGGCAAGATCGCGGGCGCGGCGCAGAAGCGGCTGCGCGGGGGAGCGGTGCTCCACCACGTGACGATGGCGTACGACATCGACGCCGACAAGATGACCGAGGTGCTGCGCATCGGGCGCGAGAAGCTCTCCGACAAGGGCACCACGAGCGCCAACAAGCGCGTCGACCCGGTGCGCTCGCAGACGGGCATGGCGCGCGAGGACGTCATCGAGGCGTTCAAGGAGCACTTCCGCTCGCGGTACCGCACGGTCGAGGGTGCGGTCACCCCCGAGGAGCGCGAGCGCGCGCAGGAGCTCGCGCGGACGAAGTTCTCCACCCCGGAGTGGACCGCGCGCGTCCCGTGACGCGCGCGGAGTGCGCAGGGTGGTGCGCGGCCGGGGCGTGAGGGGGACGCCCGCCCGCGTGCTGGGCCCCGCGGCCTGAGCGGTCTCCCGAGCCGGGCGACCCCCGGCGATTGTTAAGAACGTGCAACATCTGCCGCCGTGGCTTCCGTTCGCGCACTCGTGGCAGTAATCTCCACACATACGTCCACTGATGGAAGTAAGTTTCACACCGCGGGAGCCGACCGGCCGCGCGGGACCGTCAGGACACACGACCCGGCCGTTCCCCCGACGGCCGACCAGAAAGGAAGTGTCACGGCATGCAGCGACGCAGCACGGTGGCCGTCACGGGCACCCTCGTCCTCGCGCTCGGCCTGGCCGCGTGCAGCTCCGGCGGCGGGTCCGGCTCCGAGGGGACCGGTGGCGACGACGCGACCGACTTCTCGGGCGAGACCCTCACCGTCTGGATCATGGAGGGCACCAACCCCGACGCGGACGCGTTCTTCGACGAGGTGACGACCGCGTTCAAGGACGAGACCGGCGCCGACCTCCAGATCGAGTTCCAGCCGTGGGCCAGCGCCCACGACAAGTTCACGACCGCCATCGCCGGCGGCACGACGCCCGACGTCGCCGAGCTGGGCACCACCTGGACGGGCGAGTTCGCGGACGTCGGCGCGCTCGCCGACCTCTCGGACCGGGTCGCGGAGGCCGGTCTCGAGGACGACCTCGTCCCCGGGCTCGTCGAGTCCGCGACGCTCGACGGCAGCATCTACGGCATGCCCTGGTACGCGGGCGTGCGCTCGGTCGTCTACCGCGCCGACCTCTTCGAGGCCGCCGGCATCGCGACCCCGACGTCCTGGGACGAGCTCGTCGCCGCGGCGGACGCGCTCAAGGCGGCGAACCCGGAGATCACCCCGTTCCCCGTCGCGGGCGACAGCCAGTACGGCGCGATGCCGTTCATCTGGGGCGCGGGCGGTGACCTCGCGGTGAAGGACGGCGACACCTGGACGTCGGAGATCAGCTCGCCGGAGTCGGTCGAGGGCCTCGAGTTCTACACCGGTCTCGCGACCGAGCACGGCTTCTCGACCGCCGCCGCGACGACGTGGAAGGAGACGGACCTCCTCGCCGCGTTCGAGCAGGGCCAGGTCGGCATGATGATCTCCGGCAGCTGGACGCCGGGCAAGATCCTCGCCGACGTCCCGGACATGGAGGGCAAGATCGGCGCCTTCCCGATCCCCGGCCAGACCGAGGGCCTGTCCGACTCGTTCCTCGGCGGCTCGCACCTCGGCGTCTTCGAGGCGAGCGAGAAGCAGGACCTCGCGTGGAAGTTCGTCGAGATGATGACGACCGGCGAGTTCGCGCAGGCGTGGGGCGAGCAGTCCGGCTACTTCCCGGGCCAGACGTCCCTGCTCGAGAAGGTCGTGGCGGAGGACGACCCGATCGTCGCGCCGTTCGCCCGGCAGATGGCCGAGGCCGGCCGCTCGGTCCCCGTCACGCCGCTCTACGGCCAGATCCAGGGCAAGAAGACGCTGGAGACGATGCTCCAGTCCGTCCTGTCGGGCAGCGCGACCGTCCAGGAGGCCGCCGACACCGCGGCCGCCGACATGGACGAGACGTTCGGCTCCTGACCCGACGCGTCCGGCCGCGGGCAGCCCGCCCGCGGCCGGACGCCGCCCTCCGCCGGCGCCCGACCGTCGGCGCCCGCACCACGCCCCGCACCCCGCGACAGGACCTCTCCCATGGCAGACCTTCGAGCCGCGCCCGGCGCCTCGCCGGCCCCGGCCGCCCCGGCCGACCGGCCGCCGTCGAGCACCGTGCCGACCGCCGTACGACGCCGCCGCACGGGCCTCGGCCACCGTTCCCCGCTGCGCCCCTGGCTGCTGCTGGCCCCGGGACTCGTCGTCCTCGGCGTCCTGCTCCTGTGGCCGCTCGTGCGCGTCGTGCTGCTCTCGCTGCAGGACTACGGCCTGCGGCAGATCGCGAGCGGCGAGTCGAACTGGATCGGGCTCCAGAACTACGCCGACCTGCTCGGCGACAGCTACCTGTGGACCACGGTCCTGCCCAACACCGTGCTGTTCGCCCTCGCGTGCGTCGTGCTCACGGTCGCGCTCGGGACGGCGGTCGCGCTGTTCCTCAACACGCTCGGCGGGTTCTGGCGGGGCGTCGGCGCGACGGCGATCATGGTCGCCTGGGCGGTCCCGGCGATCACGGGCACGTACGTGTGGGTGTGGATCTTCGACCCGCTGAACGGCCTCGTCGCCTCGGTGCTCGAGGGCATGGGCGCGATCGAGCCCGGCACGGTCAACTGGTTCACGGAGCGCCTGTCGTTCTACGCGATCGCGACGCTCAACGTGGTGCACCACGGGTTCCCGTTCGTCGCGATCACCGTGCTCGCGGGGCTCATGACGATCCCGCACGAGCTGCACGAGGCCGCCAAGGTCGACGGCGCGACGGCGTGGCGCCGGTTCTGGGCCATCACCGCGCCCATCCTGCGCCCGGTGTTCGCGGTCGTGACGATCCTGTCGACCATCTGGGACTTCAAGGTCTTCACGCAGATCTACCTCATGCCCGGCGGCAACGGCGGGAACAAGGACGTCTTCAACCTCGGCGTGTGGTCGTACATCCAGTCCTTCGCCCAGGGCAAGTACGGCATGGGCGCGGCCATCGCGGTCCTGCTCACGCTCATCCTGCTCGGCATCACGCTCGTGTACATGCGCACCCTGTTCAAGGAGGAGGAGCTGTGAGCGCCGCCGTCGTCGACACCCGCGCCACCCCCGGGCCCGGCGCCCGCACCGAGCAGGTGCTGCGCGCCCGCCGCCGCCGACCTGGCGTCGCGGCGGCCAAGACCCTGGGGATCGTCGCCCTCCTCGTCTTCTCGCTCTTCCCCGCCTACTGGATGTTCTCCTCGGCGATCGACCCGGAGGCCGCGACGCGCGGCGCCCGGCTCCTGCCCGCCGGCGTCACGTGGGACAACTTCGTCACCGTGATCGACGACGGCGGGTTCGGCCACTACCTGCGCAACTCGGTGCTCGTCGCGCTCGGCACGGTGCTCGCGTCGTCGGTCGTGGCGCTGCTCGCCGCCGTCGCGGTGAGTCGGTTCCGCTTCCGGTTCCGCAAGTCGATGCTCGTGCTCATCCTCATGGTGCAGATGGTGCCGCTCGAGGCGCTCGTCATCCCGCTGTTCATCCAGATGCGCAACCTCAACATGCTCAACTCGCTCCTGGGCCTGGCGGTCGTGTACCTCGCGTTCGCGCTGCCCTTCGCGATCTGGACGCTGCGCGGCTTCGTCGCCGCGGTGCCGGTCGAGCTGGAGGAGGCGGCGTTCCTCGACGGCGCGTCGTGGGGGCGCATGTTCTGGAAGGTCCTGGTGCCGCTCGTCGCGCCCGGGGTCGTCGCGACGAGCGTCTTCTCCTTCATCACCGCGTGGAACGAGTTCATCTTCGCGCTGACGTTCCTCCAGCAGTCGAGCAAGTACACCGTGCCGATCGGGCTGCAGAAGTTCTTCGGCGAGAACACGACCGACTGGGGCGCCGTCATGGCCGCGTCGACGATCATCACGCTGCCCGTGCTCGTGTTCTTCGTCCTCGTGCAGCGCAACCTGTCCTCGGGCCTCACCGCCGGGTCGGTGAAGGGATGAGCGGCGCGACGCCCCCGACCGGGGCCCCGGCGGCGGCCCCGACCGCGAGCCCGACCGGGGCCCAGCGCGCGGCCGACGTGGTGCGCGCCGTGAACGGCGTGCTCCTGCCCGGGTTCACCGGCACGGACGACCTGCCGGCGTGGCTCGTCGACGCGGCGCGCGACGGCCTGGCCGGGGTCGTGCTGTTCGGGCACAACACGCCCGACGTCGCGACCACCGCGCGGCTCACCGCGCGCCTGCGCGGCGCGTCGCCCGACCTGCTCGTCGCGGTCGACGAGGAGGGCGGGGACGTGTCCCGGCTCGAGGCGGCGACCGGTTCGAGCCTGCCCGGCAACGCGGCCCTCGGGCTGGTCGACGACGTCGCGGTCACCGAGGAGATCGGCGCCGCGCTCGGTCGTCTGCTCACCGCGACGGGCGTCGACCTCGACCTCGCGCCCGACCTCGACGTGAACTCCGACCCCGACAACCCCGTGATCGGCGTGCGCTCGTTCGGCGCGGACCCCACGCTCGTCGCCCGCCACGGGGCGGCGTTCGTCCGCGGCCTGCACGCGGGAGGCGCGGGCGCGTGCGGCAAGCACTTCCCGGGCCACGGTGCGACGAACGTCGACTCGCACCTCGCGCTCCCGGTCGTGGACGCGAGCCTCGACGAGCTCCGCGCGCGCGACCTGCCCCCGTTCGTCGCGACCATGGCCCCGGACGCCGGACCCGGCGACGCGCTGCTCGACGCCGTGATGACGGCGCACGTCGTCGTCCCCGCGCTCGGCGCGCTGCCCGCGACGCTCGAGCCCGCCGTCGGCGCGCTCGTGCGCGAGCTCGGGTTCGACGGGCCGATCGTCACCGACGCGCTCGACATGGGTGCGGTCGCGACGTACGCGGCGGGCGACACGGTCACCTCGTCCCGTGGCGACGACGCCGCGCCGCACGGTATCGGCGAGGTCGCGGTCCGCGCGGTCGAGGCGGGCGCCGACCTGCTGTGCCTGGGCACGACCGTCGGGCGCGACGACGAGGTCCTGTTCCGCCAGGCGCAGCGCGCGCTCGTGGACGCCGTCGCGTCCGGCCGGGTCACGGTCGAGCGCCTGCGCGCGTCCGCCGCGCGCACGGCACGCACCCTCGCCGCGGTGCGCGCGCGCCAGGCGGCGAGCGGCGTCGTCCCCTCGCCGGAGTCCGCGCGCGCCGCGCTCGACGTCCTCGACCAGGTGGGCGCCCGCGTCGCGGCGCGCGCCGTCCGGTTCGCCGGGCCCGCGCCGCAAGATCCGCCCGTCCCCACGGCACCCGACGTCGTCGACCTGCGCCTGCGGTTCGACCACGCCGCGGGCCGCACCGCGCAGCACGTCCAGCGCGCGCTCGACGACGCGTTCGGCCCCGACGTGCGGCACCTGCGCCCGGCCGACGCCGAGGCGTGGGCGCGCACGCTCGACGCCGTGCGCGCGGGCGACCGCCCGCTCGTCGTCCTCACGCGCGAGCCGGTGCCCGGCTCGGGCGAGCACGAGCGGCTCACGGAGCTGCTCGCCGCGCGGCCGGACGCCGCTGTCGTGCACACCGGGTTCCCCGGCGCCGTCGGCCCGTGGTTCGGCGCGGGCCGCACGGTCGTGGTCGCGTGCGGGACGGGGCGCGCCAACGCGCGCGCCGCCGTCGCGCTCCTGCGGGGGACGACAGGCCCCCGCGCGAGCACCGGTACGGAGACGCCTCGAGCCGACCCGACCGTCGGCGTGGAAGGGGAGGGAGAGCGATGATCGTCCTCGGACTGTCCTCCGGCACGTCGGTCGACGCGATCGACGCGGCCGCGGCCGACCTCACGCTCGGCGACGACGGCGTGCTGCGCATGCGGCCCCTGGGCCACACGGAGTACGCGTGGCCGCGCGCCCTGCGCGAGCGCATCCTCAAGGCGCTGCCGCCCGCCGCCGTCGACGTGGCCGAGGTGGCCCAGCTCGACACCCTCATCGGGCAGGAGCTCGGCCGCGCCGGTCGGCGCGCGATCGACGACGTCGCCGGCGGCGACGTCGACCTCGTCGCGTCCCACGGCCAGACGATCTACCACTGGGTCGTCGGGGCGCGGGCCCGCGGCACGCTCCAGCTCGGCAACGCCGCGTGGGTCGCGGAGCACGTCAAGCGCCCGGTCATCAGCGACTTCCGCGTGGCCGACGTCGCGGCCGGCGGCCACGGCGCGCCGCTCGTCAGCGTGCTCGACGCGCTCTGGCTCGGGCGCGAGGACGCGGGCGCCGACGCGGCCGCGGACGCCGGGCTCACCGCAGCCCTCAACATCGGGGGGATCGCGAACGTGTCCCTCGTGGGGCGCGTCGACGACCCGGTCACCGGCTGGGACACGGGCCCCGGCAACTGCCTGCTCGACGTCGCGGCCGCGGCGCTCACCGACGGCCGTCTCGCGTACGACAAGGACGGCGAGCTCGCCGCGCAGGGCACGGTCGACCCGGTGGCGCTCGCGGCTCTGCTCGACGACCCGTACTTCGCCGCGCCCGCCCCGAAGTCGACGGGCCGCGAGCTCTTCGACACGACGTACACGGCCCGCCGGCTCGCGTCCGTGCGCCCGGGGCTCACCGGCCCCGACCTCGTCGCGACGCTCACCGAGCTCACCGCGGTCAGCGTCGCCGACGCGCTCGCGGGCCGCGACGTGCGCCGCGTCGTCGCGTCCGGCGGGGGAGCGCGCAACCCTGTGCTCCTCGACCGGCTGCGCGCGGCGCTCGCCGAGCGCGTGCCGCACGCGTGCGAGGTCGTGACGTCCGAGGCGCTCGGCCTGCCGGTCGACGCGAAGGAGGCGTACCTCTTCGCGCTCCTGGGCTTCCTGTCGGCCCACGGGCTGCCGGGCACCGCCGTCGGCGAGCACCGCCGTCGGGCGACGGGGGCCCGCCGCGCGGTCGTCCTCGGCTCGCTCACCCCGCCCACGCCGCTGCCGTGGCCCGCCGCGAGCGGCCCGGTGCGCCGTCTGACGCTCGCCAACACCCCGCACGGCCTGCACCCGGGCCCGCGCACCCAGGGTCCGCTGCCGGACCCGACGAAGGGAACCTCCCGATGACCGACCCGACCGTCGCCACGAGCGGCACTCCGAGCGGGGCTGCGAGCACCACCTCGAGCCCCGACGAGTGGCAGGAGCTGGTGCGCCTCGCCTCGCCGACCGAGGAGCGCAACCCGCGCACGACCGACGTCGACCTGCTCCCGACGGCGGACGTCGTCCGGCTCATCACCGAGGAGGACGCCGTCGTCGCGGACGCGGTGCGGGCCCAGCGCGGTCGCATCGCGCAGGCCGTCGACCTCGCCGTGGAGGCGCTGCGCTCCGGCGGCCGCGTGCACTACGTGGGGTCGGGCACGTCGGGCCGACTCGGCGTGCTCGACGCTGTCGAGCTCCTGCCGACGTACGGGGTGGGCGAGGAGTGGTTCGTCGCGCACCTCGCCGGCGGCGTGGGCGCCATGATGCTGGCCGTCGAGGGGGCGGAGGACGACGTGGCGCTCGGGCGCGCCGACGTCGACGCGGTCGGGCCGCGCGACGTCGTCGTCGGGCTCGCGGCGAGCGGCCGCACGCCGTACGTGCGCGGGGCGCTCGACGTCGCGCGCGAGCGCGGGGCGCGCACGGTGCTCGTCTCGGCCAACCCGGACGCGCCGCTCGCGGCCGGGGTGGACGTCGCGATCCTCGTCGACACGGGCCCCGAGGTCGTCACGGGCTCCACGCGCATGAAGGCGGCGACGGCTCAGAAGCTCGTGCTCAACACGTTCTCGACCGCGACGATGATCCGCCTCGGCAAGACGTACTCGAACCTCATGATCGACGTGCGCCCGACGAACCAGAAGCTGCGCGCACGCATCGTCCGGATGCTCGTGCAGGCGACCGGCCTGGGCTCGGCGGAGTGCGAGGACGTGCTGCGCGCGGCCGACGGCGAGGTGCACGTCGCGCTCGTGATGCTCCTCGCGGGCGTCGAGGCCGACGCCGCGCGCGAGGCGCTGGCCGGAGACGGCGTGGCCGGGGTCCGCGGCGCGCTCGCGCGCCTGGGCGCCCTCCCCGCGCGATGACCACCCCGCCGAGGGAGAGGCCCGGTACCGCGAGGTAGAGGCCTGGTCGCGACCAGGCCTCTACCTCGCCCTACCGGGCCTCTACCTCGGCCGACCGGGGCTCTACCTCGGCGGGGTGGGGCGGGGACCGAAGACGGCGGTGCCGACGCGGACGATCGTCGCGCCCTCGGCGACCGCGAGCTCCAGGTCGCCGCTCATGCCCATGGACAGCGCACGGGCGTCTGCGGTCCCCGGCGCGCCCGACCCCACGACGGCGTCGCGCACCGCGCGCAGGCGCGCGAAGCCCGCGCGCACCACGGCCTCGTCGGGCGAGTTCGCGCCGATCGTCATGAAGCCCGCGAGCCGCAGCCCGTCGAGCGCGGCGACCGCCGTCGCGAGGGCGGGCGCGTCGTCGGGCCGCACGCCCGACTTCGACTCCTCGCCCGAGACGTTGACCTGCACCAGGACGTCGAGCACGCGGCCGTCGCGCGCGCAGCGCGCCGCGAGCGCCTCGGCGAGCGCGAGCGAGTCCACGCTCTCGACCCCGGTGGCGGTGGCGAGGACCTGGTTGACCTTGTTGCGCTGGAGGTGGCCGATCATGTGGACCTCGACCCGTCCCGCGGTGACGAGGTCGGCGAGGTCCGGCGCCTTCGCGACCAGCTCCTGCACGCGGTTCTCGCCGATGAGGTCCGCGCCCGCCTCGACCACCGCGCGCACCGCGTCGGCGGGCTGGGTCTTCGTCGCCACGAGCAGCCGCACGTCCGACGCCGCACGCCCAGCCGCGCGCGCGGCGTCGTCCACCCGGGTCCGCACCCGGGCGAGGTTCTGCGCGATCTGCGCGGCCAGCACGGACGACGGCTCGGGGAGGGGCATGCGGTCAGTCTAGGTCGGCCGCACGGTCCGGGATCCGGGTCGTCTCAGGGTGGTCCCCGATCCGCACCGACCGCTCGATCGGCGAGAATGGTGGGGAAAGGACGGTGCCGTGAAGACGCTGCTCAACATCATCTGGCTCGTGTTCGCCGGGCTGTGGCTCGCGCTGGGCTACGTCGTGGCGGGGATCATCTGCTGCATCCTGATCGTGACGATCCCGTTCGGGATCGCGTCGTTCCGCATCGCGGGCTACGCGCTGTGGCCGTTCGGCCGCACGGTGGTCGACAAGCCGACCGCGGGCGCCTGGTCGACGATCGGGAACGTCATCTGGGTGCTCGTCGCGGGGATCTGGCTGGCGATCGGGCACGTCGTCACCGCGATCCCGCTGTTCGTGTCGATCATCGGGATCCCGCTCGGCATCGCCAACCTCAAGATGATCCCCGTCTCGCTCCTGCCGCTCGGCAAGGACATCGTCCCGACCGACGCGCGGTACACCTTCTACCAGCGCTGACGGACCGCCTACCGCGCGATCGGGGCGGCCGTGCCCGCCGTGAGGCGCAGGAGGTCCGCGGGCGACAGGCCGACGTCGAGCCCGCGGCGTCCGCCCGAGACGTAGACGGCGTCGAACGCGAGCGCGCTGTCGTCGACGAACGTGCGGTGGGGCTGCTTCTGGCCCAGCGGCGAGATCCCGCCGACGACGTAGCCCGTCGCGCGCTCGGCCGCGGCGGGCTCGGCCATGCTCGCCTTCTTGCCGCCTGCGGCCTTGGCGAGCGCCTTGAGGTCGAGCTGCCGGTCGACCGGCACGATCCCGACGACGAGCGGGCCGCCGTCGACCACGGCGAGCAGCGTCTTGAACACCTGCTCCGCGGGCACCCCGATGGCCGCGGCCGCCTCGAGCCCGAAGGACAGCTCGCTCGACGGGTCGTGCTCGTACGGGTGGAGCGTGTGCGCGACCCCCTCGCGCTCGAGGAGGGCGACCGCGGGCGTGCCGGCGTGCGCGGAGGACTTCGACTTCTTGGCCACGGCCCGATTGTGCCGCAGCGCGCGGGGGAGCGCCCGCACGGGTCATCGGGGGGCGCGGGCCGTCGTGGGGCCGGCCGCGCGACGCAGGATGGCCGCCGTCACCAGGGCGAGCGCGGTCGCCGCCACGGCGACCCACACCGGCCCACGGTCGCCGAGCCGGGTGGCGATGGTCGCTGCGGCGACGGCCGGCCCCACGGCCGCGCCGACGTTGAGCGCCGCCGTGGCGAAGGAGCCGCCCAGGGTCGGTGCGCCCGACGCCGCGCGGAGCACCTGCGCGATCAACGTGCTGCCGACCGCGAAGCCCAGGACGCCCTGCACCAGCACGAGGCAGAGCAGCACCACCGGAACGGCGGCGAAGGTGGCCAGGGCGACCCAGCCGCCCAGCAGCAGGACGCCGCCCACGGCGACCACGACCCCGGGGATGCGGTCGGACGTCCGGCCCGCGACGGTGACGCCGAGGAAGGAGCCGACCCCGAAGAGCACGAGCGCGACGGGCACCCACCACCGGCTCAGCCCGGCGACGTCGGTCACCAGCGGTGCGAGGAACGTGAGCGTCGCGAAGGTGCCGGTGTTGACCAGCGCGGCGGACACCATCGTGAGGCCGAGCGGGGGCGAGACGAGCTGTGCCACCTCCGTCCGCAGCGACCGTGCGCCGACGGGCAGCAGGGCCGCACGCTCGGGCCCGCGCGCGGGGAGGCCGCGCGCGATCCCGAGCGCGGCGGGCAGGCAGAGGACCGCGACGGCCCAGAAGGTCGACTCCCAGCCCCACGCGGCGCCGAGGAGAGCCCCGGCCGGGACGCCCGCGACCATCGCGACCGTGGTGCCCGACAGCAGCACGGCGACGGCGCGCCCCGTGCGGTCTGTGGGCACGAGCGTCGCCGCCGTGCCGAGCGCGACGGCGAGGAACCCCGCGTTGGCGAAGGCTGCCACCACCCGGACCGCGACGAGCGCCGCGAAGCTCGGGGTGACCGCGCCGACGACGTGGGCGAGGGCGAACAGCGCGACGCAGCCGAGCAGCGTCGCCCGCACCGGCAGGCGGCGGGCCGAAGCCGCCATGACCGGCGCGCCGACGACCATGCCGACGGCGAAGGCCGACGTCAGCAGGCCCGCCGTCCCCACCGGGACGTCGAGACGGGCGGCGATGTCCGGCACCAGGCCGGCGAGCATGAACTCCGAGGTGCCCATGGCGAAGACCGCCAGGGCGAGCAGGTACAGGGCACGAGGCATCGAGGGCTCCGGGGTGCGAGAGGACGAGCAGGAGGTGTCTCGTCACACCACGGTCAGCGCCCGGAGGGCGGCGTCCGGCACGGCACCCGCACGGAGCGGGGGCGGAGGGCAGCGCTGAGAGGCTCAGCGGTCCTGGGGGCTGACGGTGTGACCGAAAGCCCCCGGAGTGGATGCCTCAGGGCTCGACATGGGCCACACCCTACCCAAGTCGCCGCGCCGGCGCCGGGAGCCCCGACAGTCCCGGGCCTTCGGCTAGACGTTCACGTCGAGCAGCGAGCCGATCGCGTACGTGACGCCCATCGCGACCGCGCCGCCGACGACGGTCCTCACCGTCGCGCGGCGCGTGGGCGCGTCGCCGAGGCGTGCCGACCCCCAGCCGGTGAGGACGAGCGCGAGCACGACGGCGACGAAGGTGAGCGGGATACGGATGGCCGCCGGGGCCAGGAGGATCGCCGCGAGCGGCAGCAGGCCACCGACGGTGAACGACACGATCGACGCGACCGCGGCCTCCCACGGGCTCGTGAGCTCGTCGGGGTCGATGTGCAGCTCCGCGTCGGCGTGCGCGGCGAGCGGGTCGCGCTCGGTGAGCTGGACCGCGACCTGGCGTGCGAGGTCGGGCGTCAGGCCCTTCGCCTCGTAGATGCCGGCGAGCTCGTCGAGCTCCGCGTCCGGCATCTCCGCGAGCTCGCGGCGCTCGGTCGCCAGCAGCGCCTTCTCGGTGTCGCGCTGCGTGCTCACCGAGACGTACTCGCCCGCGGCCATGGACAGCGCGCCCGCGAGCAGCGCCGCGCCGCCCGCCGTCGCGATGACGGGGATCGACGTGCTCGTCGCCGCGACGCCCACGACGACGCCTGCCGTCGAGACGATGCCGTCGTTCGCGCCGAGCACCCCCGCCCGGAGCCGGTTGAGCCGTGAGCCTGTGCTCTCCGGGTGGTGGGGCTCGCCGGGGTGCCGACCGGTGCGCGGTGCGTCGCTCATGAGTTCACCGTAGGACGCGACCAGCGCGGCGCGACCTGGGGCGCGAGACCGTCGACCGCGACCGCCGCGCGTCCTCTACCCTGCTCCGCGTGACGCAGGGGAACTCCACGGACGACCGGTCGACGACGCGCGCGGAGCGCTACGAGCACGGGCGGGCGGTGTTCGGCGCGGTCAACGAGGCGGCGCCCGCCGCCATCGCCGAGGCGCTCGCGGACGTCTCGCCCGAGCTCGAGCATCAGATCTCGGCGTGGGCGTACGGCGAGATGTACGCGCGGCCGCACCTCGAACCGCGGGACCGCCAGCTCGTCACGCTCGGGATGCTCGCCGCGCTCGGGGGCTGCGAGGCGCAGCTAGACATCCACGTCGTCACCGCGCTGGAGGTCGGGCTGACGCCGCGCGAGATCGTCGAGGCGCTCCTGCAGTCCGCGGTGTACTGCGGGTTCCCGCGCGCGCTCAACGCGACCGCGGTCGCGAAGGACGTCTTCGCGCGGCGCGGGCTCCTGCCGGTCGAGTGAGGGCGGCGGGGCGCGGTCTCGCCCGGCCTACAGCGGCCCGACGGCGAGCACCGTCACCACGGGCTCGCCCGCCTCGTCGCTCGCCGCGAGGTCGACGCTCGCCGTGATCGCCCAGTCGTGGTCGCCCGCCGGGTCGTCGAGCACCTGCCGCACGAGCCACGTGCCCGCGGGCACCACGCCGCCGGGGGCGTGCTCCGCCGTCGGGCCCTCGTGGCCCGCGGGCAGCTCGGCGCCCGCCTCGACGACGCGGAACAGCGCCGCGGAGCGGGCTCCGGGCCCGATGCCGATCGCGTCGTCGCCCTGGTCCTCGAAGAGCGGGTCGAGCGCGTCGCCCCACGCGTCCGCGTCCCAGCCCGCGCCGCCGTCGAGCGCGCCGAGCGCGCGGTAGTCCTCACGCGCGGCGAGCTCCACGCGCTTGAACAGCGCGTTGCGCACGAGGCGGCGGAACGCGCGCGGGTTGCCTGTGACGGGACGCGTCGGCGCCTCGGCCCCCGCCCCGGAGAGCGGGCCGTCGCCCACCTCGGTGTCCGCGTCGTCGTCGACCGGGTGCGCCAGGCGCTCCCACTCGTCGAGGAGCGACGAGTCGACGCCGCGCACCAGCTCGCCGAGCCACTCGACGATCTCCTGCACCTCCTCGGTGCGGTGCTCCTCGGGGACGACCTGGCGCAGCGCGCGGTAGGCGTCCGCGAGGTAGCGCAGCACCACGCCCTCCGTGCGCTCGAGCCCGTAGACGGACACGAACTCCGCGAACGTCATGGCGCGCTCGACCATGTCGCGGACCACGGACTTGGGGGAGAGCTCGGCGTCCGCGACCCACGGGTTGGACCGCTTGTACATCGCGAACGCGGGCGCGAGCAGCTCCTCGAGCGGCTTGGGCCACGTGATCTCCTCGAGCAGCGCCATGCGCTCCTCGTACTCGTACCCCTCGGCCTTCATCGCGGCGACGGCCTCGCCCTTGGCGGCGTTCTGCTGGGCGTAGAGGACCTGGCGCGGGTCGTCGAGCGTCGCCTCGATGACGGAGACGACGTCGAGCGCGTGGGTCGCGCCCTCGACGTCGAGCAGGTCCAGGGCCGCGAGCGCGAACGGCGACAGCGGCTGGTTGAGCGCGAACTCGCGCGGCAGGTCGCCGACGAGGCGCACGCTCGGGCGGTAGCCCGCAGGGCGCGACGGGTCGGGGACGCGCACGCGCTCGACGATCCCCGCGACGCGCAGCGAGCGGTAGATGCGGAACGTCTGGCGCACGTGCTCGCGGCGCTGCGACTCGGTGTCGTGGTTCGCGAGGAGAAGGTGGCGCATGGCCTCGACCGGGTCGCGGCGCGGGTCGCTCGCGTCGGCCTGGCCGCCGCGACCGTGCTGCGCGGTGCGCGCGAGGACGTTGAGCACCATGGCGTGCGTGACGGTGAAGTGGCTCGTCAGCGGCTCGGGCTCGGCGTCGCGCAGGCGCTCGAACGTCGCGTCGGTCCAGTTGACCGAGCCCTGCGGCGCCTTCTTGCGGACGATCTTCTTGAGCTTCTTCGGGTCGTCGCCCGCCTTGGCGAGCATCTTGCGGTTCTCGATGACGTGCTCGGGCGCCATGACGAGCACCTCGCCCACGGTGTCGTACCCGGCGCGGCCTGCGCGCCCCGCGATCTGGTGGAACTCGCGTGCCGTGAGGTGGCGCATGCGCTCGCCGTCGAACTTCACGAGGCTCGTGAGCAGCACGGTGCGGATCGGTACGTTGATGCCGACGCCGAGCGTGTCCGTGCCGCACACCACCTTGAGCAGACCTGCCTGCGTGAGGCGCTCGACGACGCGCCGGTACTTGGGCAGCATGCCCGCGTGGTGCACGCCGACGCCGTGGCGCAGGAACTTGCTGAGCGTCTTGCCGAACCCGGTGCCGAAGCGGAAGTCGCCGAGCTCGGCGGCGATCGCCTCTTTCTCGGACTTCGTCGCGACGTTCATCGACAGCAGGGACTGCGCGCGCTCGACCGCGTCCTTCTGCGTGAAGTGCACGACGTACACGGGCGCGCGGCGCGTGCTGACGAGCTCCTCGATGACCTCGGTGAGCGGCTCGACGACGTAGCTGAAGTGCAGGGGGACCGGCCGCTGCGCGGTGGTCACCTCGGCGACGGGCCGGCCGGTGCGCTCCTCGAGCTCCTCGACGAACCGGGTCGTGTCGCCGAGCGTCGCGGACATGAGCAGGAACTGGGTGTTCGGCAGCTCGAGCAGCGGCACCTGCCACGCCCAGCCGCGCTGCGGGTCGGCGTAGAAGTGGAACTCGTCCATGACGACCTGCGAGATCGCGTCCTCGTCGTCCGCACCGGCGTTCTCGCCGCCGCGGCGCAGCGCGATGTTCGCGAGGATCTCGGCCGTGCAGCAGATGATCGGCGCGTCGGGGTTCACGGCGGAGTCGCCCGTCGTCATGCCCACGTTCTTGGAGCCGAACGCCGCGACGAGCGCGAAGAACTTCTCGCTGACGAGCGCCTTGAGCGGCGCGGTGTAGTAGGTGCGACCGCCGCGGCCCGAGCGGTGCGCGGCGAGCGCCGCGAACTGGGCGCCCATCGCGACGAGCGACTTCCCCGACCCGGTGGGCGTCGAGAGGATGACGTGCGAGCCGGTGACCAGCTCGATGAGCGCCTCGCTCTGGTGGGGGTAGAGCTCGAGACCCTGCTCCGTCGCCCAGGTGGTGAACCCCTCGTAGAGCGCGTCCGGGTCGGGGGCCTTGCCCGTCGGGGCGGGCACGTGCGCGAGGAGAGCCGGGGTGCGGCCGGTCGTGGTGGTCACGGGACGAGTCTGTCAGGTGTCGCGGAGGCGGGTCGCCGGACGGGCGCTGCGGGCGACCCGGGGGTCCGAGAAGGGGGTTGATAGCGCTGTCAACGTGTGCGAGGGTAGCCCCGGACGTGCACGGGACGCGCGTCCAGCCTCCGCGTCACCGACGACCACCGAGCCCACGCCGCCGTGGGACGGAGGGAGCACCCCGTGCGGCCACCCGCAGACCACCCGCTCGTCACCTGCCCCTGACAGGGTGGCGCGGGCCCGCCCCGGCCCCCCGCGCCATCCCACCCCCTGACCGACCCTGCCGCCCCGGCGCCCCCGCCGGCGGCCCCTGCCCGAGGACACCATGGCCCCCAGCCTGCCGACCCCCCGATCCCTGCACCCCAGACCGTCGGGCCCCGCGACCGCGACCCCGGACCGCCCGCGCCGACCCGCCCCGCGGCTGGTCGCGGGCGCGCTCGCCGTGGCGCTCGCGGTCGTCGGCCTCGCGCCCGCGACCGCCGCGAGCGCCGCCCCCGAGCCGCCGTCGGCCGACTACGCGTCCCTGGTCGACGTCTTCGTCGGCACCGAGGGTGACTACGGCAACGACATGCCGGCCGCGCAGGCGCCGAACGGCCTCGCGAAGGTCAACCCGCGCACGACCCCGGGCCGCAACAACACCGGGTACGACTACGCGCAGTCGAAGATCTCGGGCTTCACGCACACCAACCTCGACGGGGTCGGGGGCTCCGGCGGCGGCGGTGACCTCCTCGTGGTCCCGACGTCCGGGTCGTACACGGCGCGCCCCGGCACGGGCACGTACGCGCACCCGTTCTCGCACGACGACGAGGACGCGGGCCCCGGCTTCTACTCCGTCGGGCTCGGCAACGTCGCGGGGAAGGACGGCGCGATCACCGGCGCGCCGGGCACGATCGAGGCCGAGGTCGCGGCGACCACGCGCTCGGGCGTGCACCGCTACGCGTTCCCCGCGGGCTCGACGCCGAGCCTCGTCGTGGACCTCGAGACGAACAACACGAGCCGCCGGTCGTCGTCGGTGCAGGTCGAGACGCGCGCGGACGGCACCGTGGAGCTGTCCGGACAGGTCACGGGGTACTTCTACAACGCGGCCTACACGCTGTACTACACCGCGCGCACGCTGCAGCCTGCGACCGTGCAGACGTGGAGCGACGACGACAGGCTCGTCGACGCGACGTCCCAGGACGGCGTCGACACCGGCGCGATCCTCACGTTCGACCCGGCCGACGCCGAGGAGATCGGGCTTCAGGTCACACTGTCGCCGGTGAGCGTCGAGCAGGCTCGGATCGATCAGCAGGTCGAGCTCGGCGACCTGTCGTTCGACGCGATCCGCGACCGCACGCGCGCGGAGTGGAACGCGACGCTCGGGCGGGTCGCGATCGACGCGTCGACGGCGACGGACCCGACGGGCGAGCTCCAGCAGCTCTTCTACACGCACCTCTACCGCATGTTCGCCATGCCGATGAACGCGACGAGCACCTCGGGCACGTATCGCGGCGTCGACGGCGCGGTGCACGCCGCGCAGGGCTTCACGTACTACGACTCGTGGGCCACGTGGGACGACTTCCGCAAGTTCTCCGTCATCGCGTACATCGACCCGGCGCTGTACCGGGACATGGTGCAGTCGCTGGTCTACCTGTTCGCGGACGCCGAGGCGACGGGGACCGGCGGCGGGCTCGGCGGGTTCGTGCACTCCGTCCCGACGGTGCGCTGGGAGCGGTCGTCGGTCGTGGTCGCGGACGCGATCGCCAAGGGCTTCGACGGGTTCGACCGCCTCGACGAGGCGTACCCGGCGCTGCAGCGCCTCGTGGGGCAGTACAGCGCGGACGAGCTCCGGCGTGGCTACGTGGCGGGCAACCCCGGCGCGTCCGTGCAGCGCGGCTACGACCAGTACGGCCTGTCCGTGATCGCGGACGAGCTCGGGCTGACCGACGAGGCCCAGACGCTGCGCGAGCAGGCGTCGTGGCCGATCGAGAAGCTCACCAAGCCGGGCGCGTGGACCGCGGCCGACGGCACGCAGGTCGGCCTCCTCACCCCGCGCGCCGCCGACGGGTCGTGGCAGAGCGCCGACTACGCGAAGTTCGAGGCCGCGAGCCTCTACCAGGGCACGCTCTGGCAGTACCACTGGTACGACGCGTACGACATGGACGCGCTCGTCGAGGCGATGGGCGGCCCCGAGGCGGCGCGCCTCGCCATGCGACACATGTTCGGTGAGCACGCGCCGGACGACGGCACGGCCATGCTCCACTCGAACGCGAACGAGATCGACCTCCAGGCGCCGTACCTGTTCAACTACACGGGCGAGCCGAGCCTCACGCAGAAGTGGGCGCGCGCGATCTACACGAAGGAGACCTGGAACCGGTACATCGCGACGGGCTCCTCGAGCGCCGTCCCGAGCGGAGGCGGCGAGTTCACGCCGCCCGTGAAGACGAAGGTCTACCGGCTCGACCCACGCGGGATGCTCCCCACGATGGACAACGACGCGGGCACGATGTCGACGATGTTCGTCGCCGCGGCCGTCGGCCTGTTCCCGGTGACCGCGGGCTCGTCCCAGTTCCAGGTCGGGTCGCCGTTCTTCGACT
Organism: Cellulosimicrobium funkei; assembly: GCF_900155925.1. Classification (NCBI taxonomy): domain Bacteria; kingdom Bacillati; phylum Actinomycetota; class Actinomycetes; order Micrococcales; family Promicromonosporaceae; genus Cellulosimicrobium; species Cellulosimicrobium funkei. The sequence continues at coordinate 298,528 of NZ_FTMI01000005.1, read as the reverse complement.
CGACGACCATCACGTACGACGACGGCAGCGCCTTCACGGTCACGGCCGACGGCGTCTCGGAGGACGCCTTCTACGTCCAGTCCGCGACGCTCGACGGCGCGACGTTCGGCAACACGTGGGTCGACTACGCGACCGTGGTCGGGGGCGCGGACCTCGCGTTCCGCATGGGCGAGCAGCCGAGCGACTGGGGCACGGACACCGCGCCCGCGTTCTCAATGAGCACCGCGACCGACGAGCCGGCCGAGGGACCGCGCGTCAGCGCCGACCCGACCACCGTGCAGACCCGCGACGGCGGCGCGCTCGACGCGACCGTGACGCTCACGCTCGACGGCGCCCGCCTCGCCGCGCCCGCCGGCACGGACCTCGTCACGAGCGGGACGGCGAGCGTCGTCGGGCTGCCCGACGGCGTCACGGCGGCGGTGACGGTCGCGTCACCGACCGCGCTGACCGTCTCCCTGACGGGGACGGCGTCCGCCGACGCGCGCTTCTTCGTGCACCTGCGCGACGCCGCGCTCGCCGACGGCGTCGCCGCGGCGTCGCTCCAGGGACAGGGCATCTCGGTGCGCTCGCCCCTGCGGTTGTCCGTGGCGTCCGCCGAGCGCGACGCGCTCGCCGCGCTCGTCGACGACGCCGTGCTCGTGCGGCACGGGAACTACTCCTCGGTGACGTTCGACCGGTTCTCCACCGCGCTGACGACGGCGCAGGAGGCCCTCGGTGACGAGGCCGCGACGAGCATCGCGCTGCGGTTCGCGGCCGACCGGCTCGGTGCGGCGGCCGACGCGCTCGACCTCACGGGCGGCGGCTACCGCACGCTCGAGGCCGAGCAGTCCGAGGCGTGGTCGGGCGGCGAGCTGAAGAACGAGGCGAACAGCTCGTCCGGCAACCTCGGCGGCGTGCGCTCCGGGTCGTGGGTGCAGTACCGCGACATGACCTTCGAGACCGCCGCCGGGGACACCCCGCCGCGCTTCCTCACGGTCCGGTACGACACGAGCTTCGCCCCGACGGACACGCCGAGCACCGTGCGCGTGCACGCGGGCGACGTGAGCGGCCCCGTGGTCGCGACCGTCGACCTGAAGGGCACGAGCGGCTGGGGCAGGTACGCCGAGGTGACGGCGGAGCTCGGCGACGTGCAGGCGCTCGTCGACGCGCAGGTCGTCACGTTCGAGCTGCTCGCGCCGTCCGGGCGGAGCTGGGTCGGCAACTTCGACTGGTTCCGGTTCAGCGCCGAGGACCCGGCTGCCCCAGGTCAGCCGGGCGAGTCACCGACGGTGACGATCGAGGCCGAGGACTGGACCGCGAGCTCCGGTCGCGGGCTCAAGAAGGAGTCCTCGACGTGGACGGGCGGTCCGGTGACGAACGTCGGCGGCACCGCGGACGGCGACTGGCTCGCCTACGGCGAGGTCGACCTCGGTGAGCTCCCGCTCGGCGAGCTGTCGGTCCACTACGTGCACAACGCGAACCGCTCCGGGAAGAACTCGGCCCTGTCGGTGTACCTCGACGAGTTCGACCCGGAGAACCCGGGGGAGCCGTTCGTCACCGTGCCGCTGCCGACGACCGGGTCGAGCTGGACCGCGGACGGGACCGCGACCGTCGTCCTGCCCGAGACGGTGCAGGGGACGCACGAGGTGTTCGTGCGCCTGTCGACCGAGCCGTACGCCGACCACCCGTACGTCGCGAACCTCGACAGCCTGACGTTCGCGCCGGGCGGCCCGACGTCGGTCGTCGTCGAGTCCGAGGCCTGGACGTCGAACTCCGGCCGCGGGCTGAAGAACGAGAGCTCGACGTGGACGAGCGGTCCGGTGACGAACGTCGGCGGCACCGCGGACGGCGACTGGCTCGCCTACGGCGAGATCGACCTCGGCTCCGCCGCGCTCGACCGGCTCTCGATCCACTACGTGCACAACTCCAACCGGTCCGGGCGGAGCTCCGCGCTGTCGGTGTATCTCGACGCGTTCGACCCGGCGAACCCGGGCGAGCCGTTCGTCACCGTCCCGCTGGCGAACACCGGGTCGAGCTGGACGACGGACGGGACCGCCGTCGTCGACCTGCCGAGCACGGTGCGCGGCAAGCACCAGGTGTGGGTGCGCCTGTCCACCGAGGCGTACGCCGACCACCCGTACGTCGCGAACCTCGACAGCATGCGGTTCTTCACCGACGCGTACGACGTCGAGGCTCCCTCCACGGACACCGCGGCGCTCGCCGCGTCCGTCGAGGACGCCGAGGCGTTCGAGGCGGAGATCGCGCGGTACGGCCGGATCGACGCGCGCGTCTTCACGCGCGAGCTCGCGGCGGCACGGTCCGTGCTCGCCGACGCCGGCGCCACCCAGGCGCAGGCCGACGAGAGGGCCCGGCGCCTCGGCCTGGCGACCGACCAGCTCGTGCCCGCCGAGCGCCGTCGGCTCGAGAACCTCGTGGCGAGCGCCGAGGCCCTGACCGACGAGGGGTACAGCCCCGAGTCCTGGCAGGCCTTCCGCACGGCTCTCGCCGCGGCGACCGGGACGCTCGACGACGCGGCGGCGTCCGACGTGGCGCTGCACGACGCGCGGCTCGCGCTCCAGGGCGCCGTCGACGCCCTGGAGGAGCCGGCCGACGTCGTGCTCGTCGAGGTCGAGGTCAGCCCGCGCTGCCTCGCCGGCAAGCCCTACGTCGCGGTCCGCGCGGTGAACGTCTCCGACGCGGCCGTCGACGTCGAGCTGGCGTCGTCGCTCGGGACGAGGTCGTTCACCGGCGTCGCGCCGGGGGCGAGCGCGTACCAGTCGTTCGCCGCGCGGTCCGCGACGGGCGACCTGGACGTCACCGTCACGGCGACGGGGGCGGACGGGACGCAGACCGTCGACCAGGTCGTCACCGTCCCGTCCTGCTCCTGACCGCAGGACGCACGACCGGCCCGGGAGGCGCTGACGGGGCGCCTCCCGGGCCGGCACCCTGGCGCCTCCGCGGCGGACCGGGCACGCTGGTGCCCCGACCGACGACGGAGGCGCCACCGTGACCGAGGAGTACCAGGGCCGGCCCGCGTTCCACGCGCAGACCCCCGCGGAGTGGCGGGCATGGCTCGCCGCGCACCACGACGACCCCGAGCCCGGGGTCTGGCTCCTCACGTGGCGCCGCGAGAGCGGGCGGCCGACGTTCGGGTACGAGCCGTGGATCGAGGAGGCTCTGTCCTACGGGTGGATCGACGGGCAGGCCGCGACCGTCGACCAGGACCGGCACGCGCTGTGGTTCACGCGCCGCCGTCCCGGCTCCCGGTGGACGCGCCTCAGCAAGGAGCGGGTCGCGCGCGTCGAGGCGGACGGGCGCCTGACGGACGCGGGGCGCGCCGTCGTGGAGGCCGCTCGGGCGGACGGGTCCTGGACCCGGCACGACGACGCGGAGGCGCTCGTCGTCCCCGACGACCTCGCCGCGGCGCTCGGCGAGCGGCCCGACGCGCGGGCCCGCTTCGACGCCTTCACGCCCGGCGTGCGGCGCTCGATCCTCGGCTGGATCGTCGAGGCGAAGCGGCCCGACACCCGGGCCCGCCGGATCGCGGAGACCGCCGCGCTCGCCGAGCAGGGCGTCGCCGCCCACCAGCCGCGTCGGCGCTGACCGCGTCCGCGGCGGCACCACGCCCCGCCGTCAGGACAGGTCCCAGAGCAGCCGGTAGTACGCGATGCGCTCCGGGTCGGGGTCGACGCCGTAGCCCGCGTAGACGTGGCCGTCGTACCCGGGGCCGTAGTTCCACTCCGTGCTCCACGCCGCGACGGCGAGGTCCGCCCAGCGGTCCGCGACCCCGAGCGACCCGAGGTCGACGTGCGCGGCGAACGTGCCGTCGTCGTGCAGGAGCGTGTTCGGCACGCACGCGTCCCCGTGGCACACGACGAGGCGGTCGACCGGGGGAGCGTCGTCGAGCCGGGCGCGCGCCTCGGCGACGGCCAGACCGCGATGCTCGGGGAACCACTCGTCGGGGCCGTGCCCGCGCGCGAGGCGGTCGTCGGCCTGCGCCACGCGCTGGGCGACGGACCAGGTGAAGGGGCACGACGCGACCGGGAGCGCCTCGTGGAGCGCGCGCAGCCCGCGGCCGATCGCGGCCGCCGCGACCGCCGGGTCGCCCGCCCAGCGCGCCTCGACCGCCGACCGCCCCGAGACGGCTTGCGTCACGAGCCACGAGCCGTCGTCGTCCGCGCCCTGGTCGAGCACGCGCGGCACCGGGGTCCGGTCGCCGACCCACGCGAGCCGCTCGGCCTCCGCGGCCAGGTCGATCTCCGGGACGCCCGCCGGGACCCACTTCGCGTACCGGACCGGTCGCCCGGCCTCGCCGCCGCGGGGGTCGAGGCGGAACGTCAGCCCGCCGACGGTGTTGCGCCAGACCGGGGTGACGACGTCGTCCCCCGCGAGCGCGCGGACGACGGCGGGGACGGCCACGGGTCCGGTCGGGATCTCGGCGATGGTCTCGGCGCGGCTCACGCGGGCGATCCTCGCACGCGGTCCGTCCGCCGGTCACGGCCATTCCCGGCGCGACGTCGGCCCGGTGCGCCGGTCGCCGGTGCGTCAGCGGGGAGGGCGGGCGGCCGCGTCGCCGTCCGGCGGGAGCAGCGCGTCGCACACGGCGACGAGCCGCTCGCGCAGCGCCGCCCCGCGGGCGGCGAAGGCGCGCTGGTGCCGCACGTACTCGGCCTTGCCCTCGGGCGTCTCGATCGCGACCGGCTCCAGCCCGTACGACGACACGTCGTAGGGCGACGCCTGCATGTCGACGACGCGGACGTCGCGCGCGAGCTCGAACGCGTCGAGCACGACGTCGCCGGGGACGGCCGGCGTGAGCTTGAGCGCCCACTTGTAGAGGTCCATCGTCGCGTGCAGGCACCCGGGCTGCTCCAGGGCGGGCTGCGTCTCGCGCGTGGGCCGCAGGCGGTTGAGCGGCCCCGCCTCGGGCGTGAAGAAGCGGAACGCGTCGAAGTGGGAGCACTGCACGGGGTGGTCCTCGACGACCCGGTCGGTCCCGTCGTGCCCGAGCCGCAGGGGGAGCGGGTGGCGGTGGTCGCGGCCGGCCGCCTTGTCGCGGTAGACCATGGCCCACTCGTGGAGCCCGAAGCAGCCGAACCGCCCCGGGCGAGACGCCGTCGCCGTGAGCAGACCGCGCAGGTACCGCACGGTGTCGCCACGGTCGGCGAGGAACGCGTCGGTGTCGAGCGTCAGGCCCTCGGTCGTGCGGCGGTACCAGCGCCAGCCGGCGCGGTCGGTGGACGGGTCGGGGGCGTCGTCGCCGCCCGGTGCCGCACCGCTCGCGGCGGTGGGCGGGGGAGCCAGCACGACGCCCGGCCCCGGGTGCCAGCGCCGGAGCTGGGCCGGGCGCGTGGGGTAGTAGGTGAAGAGGAAGTCCTCGATCGCGTGCTTCTGCCCGAGCGGCTTCCGGTGCCGCCACCCGGCCGTGAGCGCGTCCGCGCGCTCGGCGTGGGCGCGCTCACGCTCCGCCCACTCCGCGGCAGGCAGCACGACGGGGCCGACGACGGACGTCGCCCGGGGGGTCGTGGTGACGGTCGCAGGCACGTACCCAGGGTACGAGAGCCCGTGGGCGCGCCGCCGCGGCGGACTTTCACCCGCCGTGCGGTTTTCCCGATGTGGGCGCGACCGGGAAGAATGGTCGTGAACGTGCTGTGAAGACCCGGCGCGTCAGGCCGGCCGACCGCGCGTCGGCCGTCCACCCCGACCCGAACGACCGAACTCGCGGCGAGGCCGCGGAGGAGCACCATGTCGCAGCCGCCCACGGCACCGCAGGACCCCTACCAGTTCGACCCCTACCGGCCGCAGGACTCGGACCCGGCGCGGCAGGAGCACGGACAGGGGCAGGACCCGTGGGCGCCGCAGGGGGAGCCGCAGCCGTACGGCTCGCCCGACGCCGCGTCCGGCGCGCCCGGGTACGGCGGCACGCCGGAGCAGGCGCCCTACGGCGACCCGGGCTACGCGCCCTACGGCGCGGACCCGCAGACGGCGTACGGACAGCCGGGCTACGGCGGGCCCGCAGGGGACCCGGCCCAGGGGTACGCGCAGCCATACCCGGCCGCCGGGGCGCAGCAGCCGTACGGCCAGCCCTACGGCGACCCCGCCCAGCAGCCCTACGGGAGCCCGTTCGGGAACGGCTACGCCCCGTACGCCGCGCCCGTGTCGACGACCGGGACGATGGCGATCGTCGGGTTCGTGCTCGCGATCCTCGGCTTCCTGGGCAGCTGGATCCCGTTCGTCAACATCTTCGCCGCAGTCATGGGCATCGCGGGCGTGGTGCTCGGCTTCGTCGGGCTGTCGCAGGCGAAGCGGGGCCGGTCGGGCAAGGGCTTCTCCATCGCGGCGATCGTGCTGGGCGTCGTGTCCGTGCTCGTGACGATCCTCGTGTGGGTCCTCTTCGTCATCGCGGCGAACGAGGCCTCGTCGCAGTACGAGCAGTCGCTGGCGGAGATCCAGGAGGACTCCGACCGTGCGCTCGGCGAGTCGACGGACGAGATCCTCGCGAACGACCTCGAGGTCGAGATCGGCACGTTCGAGGGCACCGCCGACGAGTTCGGCTGGGTGGAGTCCGCGCTGCCGGTCACGCTGACCAACACCTCCGACGAGCCGCTGACGTTCGACCTCGACATCGACGCCGTCGCGGCCGACGGCACGGTCGTCGAGTCCGACTTCGCCTACACCGACGAGCTCGCGCCGGGCGAGTCGACGACCGTCGAGGCCTTCGACTTCATCGACTCCGAGAACCTGGAGGCCATGAAGACGGCGACCTTCGAGGTCACCCGGGTGAGCGCGTACTGACCGGCGCACGGGACCGAGGGACGGACCGGTGAGCACGAGCGACCCCAGGACCCCGCCCGACGACGCGGCGCCCGCACCCGTGTGGGGCACGGCGCCCGGTACGGCGGGGGAGCGCGAGCCCGCGCCCTCGGCGCCGGACCCTGTGCAGGCCAGCGCGCCTGCGGACGGCGGCGAACGCCCGGCCCCGGGCGACCCCGAGCCCGGACCGGCCGCGCAGCCCGCGCGCGCCCGGCCGCCGGGTACGGGCGTCCTCGTCACGGCGTGCCTCGGCGTCCTGCTCGTCGGGGCCGTCCTCGTCACCGAGGCCATGACGGCGCGCTGGGGGTGGGCGCACGTGGGCTGGCTCTACCCGGTCGCCGGGGCCGTCGTGCTGACGGTCGGCGCCGTCGCCTGGCGTCGGGGCACGCGCGGTGTGCCGGGGGCGACGCGCGCGCTCGTCGCGCTGCTCGCGGGGACGGTCGTCGTCACGACCTGGGTGGCGGTCGACTTCGTGCCCGCGTCCGGTCCCGGCTACGGCGTCGGCAGCTCGCTGCGGGGGTACCCGCTCGGCGGCGGGTCCGACGACGGCCCGGAGATCACGGCAGTGTCCGACCGCGTCTGGTTCGGCGACTCGGTCCGGTACGCCGACGGACTCGTCGTCGCGGTCTCGGCGCCGCAGGCGTACACGCCGAGCGAGCACGCGGCGGTGCGCGACGGCGACCCGCCGGACTCCGTGCGTGTCCGGGTGCGCCTGACGAACGGCACGGGCCGCGCCGTCGACCCCGGGAGCGTCGACGTGCAGCCGGTGTCGGGCGGCCTCGTGGCCCGCCGGGTGTACGACTACGCGCCGGACGTCCTGCTCGAGCGTCCCGACCTCGTGGCGCGGGGGTCGAGCGGCGAGTGGGATCTCGTGTACGCCGTCCACGACCCGGAGGACGTCACGGTGGCGCTGGAGCCGACGTGGGCGAACTACGCGGTGGTCGTCTTCTCCTGGTGACCCCTCTCCCGACGTGCGCAGGCGTCACTCCGTGCGCCGCAGGTACTCCTGCGCGAGGCGGTGCGGGGCGCGGGCGAGCCACGCGTCCTGCAGGAGCTCCTCGAGCTCCGGCACAGGGACCCGGTCGAGCCGCGCGAGCACGACCGGGTACCCGTCGAAGTGGCTCGTCGTGAAGAACGTGCCGGGGTCGTCCTGGATCAGCGCGGCCTTCTCGCCCTCGTCCGCGACGCGCAGCGCGACGGGCGGCTCCGCCGGGGCTGCGGCGCCCAGCTCGTCGAGGTCGCGCGGGCGCAGGGGGCGCTCCCACACGAAGAGCTTGCCGTGCACCGTCCACCGTCGTGCGTCCTTGAGCGCCGTGCCCGGCAGTACCGCCACGACCCGTCCGACGTCCTCCCACGAGGCCATGCCCCCACGGTAGGCAGCCGGTCGCGGTCGGGCCACACGACCGGCCGCCAGGCCGGCAGGAGCCCGGTGGGGCGGGTCAGAAGGGCGCGACCTTCCCGAGCGGAGGAAAGATCTCGTCGAGCTCGGCGAGGTCCTCGTCCGTGGGCCGCCACGCGCCCGCGGCGGCGTTCTGCCGCACCTGCTCGGGCTTCGTCGCACCCGCGATGACGCTCGACACCTGGGGTCGGGAGAGCAGCCACCCGAACGCGACCTGCACCTCGGTGATGCCGCGCACCTGGCAGAACGCGCCGAGCCGCGCGAGCGCCTCCCAGGGCGCGGACTCGAGCAGGTGCGGCTTGGTGCGCACGAGCCGGCCGTCGTCGGGCCGCGCGCCGTGCGCGTACTTGCCGGTGAGGAGGCCGTTCGCGAGCGGGAAGTACGGCAGGACGCCGAGCCCGTACGCCGCCGCGGCGGGCAGCACCTCGAGCTCGGCCGCGCGGTCGACGAGGTTGTACTGGTTCTGCGCGGACACGAACCGCACGGTGCCCGCCGCGCGCGCGACGAACTCCGCCTCCGCGATCTGCCACCCCGCCCGGTTCGAGTGCCCCACGTAGAGGACCTTGCCCGCGCGCACGAGGTCGTCGAGCGCCGCGAGCGTCTCGTCGATCGGCGTCCGCGGGTCGGGGGCGTGGAACTGGTAGAGGTCGATGCGGTCGGTGCCGAGGCGCCGCAGCGAGTCCTCGACCGCCCGCGCGACGTAGCGGCGCGAGCCGCGCGCGTCGAAGTCCGCCCCCGCGACCCCGCGCATCGACAGGCCGAACTTCGTCGCCACCACGACGTCGTCGCGCCGCGACCCGAGCGCCTGGCCGAGGAGCTCCTCGCTCAGACCCGGACGGCCGCCGTACGTGTCGGCCGTGTCGAAGAAGGTCACGCCCGCGTCGAGCGCGGCGTCGACGACAGCGCGCGTGCCTTCCAGGGTCTCCGTCGCCGTCGTGGGGCGCCCGAAGTTGTTGCACCCCAGCCCGACGGCGGACACCGCCAGGCCGGACCGGCCGAGACGGCGCAGGGCGGGGCGGGGGGCGGTGTCGTCGCTCGTGGTGGTCATGCGGCCGACCCTACGTCGGCCCGCGCGACGACGTGACGGCGGAGGCGCGCGCCGCGACGGACGCGACGAGCCGTTCCAGCGGGCCGCGGCCGAACGCCCAGCGCCAGAGGGTCGCGACCACCAGCGTCGCGAGCACGAGCGCGAGGAGCGGCCCGTTCGTCGTCTGCTCGTACGCCGCGTCGCCCCACGCCCACAGGACGACGATCTGGGCCGAGTAGACCGTGAGCGCCATGGCGCCGACCGCGGCGACGGGGGCGAGCACCCAGCGACCGACCCGGCCCGCGAACAGGCACAGCCCGAGCACCGCGACGGCGAACCCGCCCGACCCCACGACCTCGGGGAGCGTGTCCGTGTGCGGGCCCGCGAGCCAGAGGTAGGCGCTCGTCGGCCACGGGTCCGCCCACCCGAGCGGCTCCGGCCGGTACGCGCTCGACCACACGGCGGCCGCGTCCTCCACGGCCTGCGCCCCGCCGAGCGGACCCGTGAGCACCGCCGAGACGCCGTACCCGAGCCCGGCCGCCAGCAGACCGCCACCGACCAGCGCGACGCGCGTCGTCCTCGCGCCGAGGTCGGACCGCCCGATCGCGATCCCGACGAGCACGTACGCCATCCACACCACCGCCGGGTAGTGCCCCGAGACGAGGAAGTCGGTGAGCGCGCCCGACCCGTCGTCGGGCAGGTGGAGCCCGGCGCGCGCGAGCACCTCCGGGAGCCACAGGGCGAGCACCGGACCGACGACGGCGACCACGCCCGCGAGGACCAGGAGGTCCCGGCGCCGCCAGCGCAGGAACGGCAGCGCGAGCACGAAGTAGGCGGCGTAGAAGCCGAGGATGAGCAGCACGCGTGTGCCGAGCAGGTCCAGCAGCCCGGCCAGGGCGAGCAGGAGCACCGCGCGCACGAGGACGCGGGTGCGGTTCTGGAGCGCGGGCAGCCCGTCGAGCGGGGTGCGCCCGCCCGAGACGAGGGCGAGCGACACCCCGGCCACGAGCGCGAAGAGCACCGACGAGCGCCCGTGCGACAGCGAGAGCCAGCCGGAGACCTCGCCGAAGTCGTCCGTCGTGAAGCCCACGTGCGCCGCGAACATCCCGAGGACCGCGACCCCGCGCGCGACGTCGAGCCCCGTGACGCGGCCCGGCCCGCCGAGCAGGAGCGCGGCGTGGCGCCGCGCGAAGCCGGCGGAGGGGCGAGCGGGGTCGCCCGGGGCGGAGGTCGTGCCGGTCGCGGCCGTCATGGGGGGATTGTCCGCGCGCGGGCGCGCTCCCACCCCGCCGCCACGCCGGGGACGAGCCGCGCGGCGACCGCGAGCCCAGAGTGTGAGAACGGGGTCGAGAACGCCGCACCCGCGGCCTACGGTGCGGGTATGACGCACACCCCCCACGGCGCCGACGAGGCCGCCGAGCACCACGCCGACGCCCCCACCGGGGCAGGCAGCGACCCCGCGCAGGAGTCCGAGTCGTACACCCACGGCCACCACGAGTCCGTGCTGCGCTCGCACCGCTGGCGTACGGCCGAGAACTCGGCCGGCTTCCTCCTGCCGCACCTGCGCCCCGGCATGAGCCTCCTCGACGTCGGCTGCGGCCCGGCCACGGTCACCGTCGACCTCGCCGACCGCGTCGGGTACGGGCGGGTCGTCGGCGTCGACGCGTCCGAGGCCGTCCTCGACAGCGCGCGCGAGCTCGCCGCCCAGCGCGGCACCGCGAACATCTCGTTCCAGCACGCGAACGCCTACGAGCTGCCGTTCGCCGACGGCACGTTCGACGTCGTCTACGCGCACCAGCTCCTGCAGCACCTGTCCGACCCGGTCGGCGCGCTGCGCGAGATGCGGCGCGTCACGAAGCCGGGCGGCCTCGTCGCCGTGCGCGACGCCGACTACGCCGCCATGACCTGGTACCCCGAGTCGCCGGGGCTCACCGAGTGGAACACGCTCTACCACGAGGTCACCCACGCCTACGGGTACGAGGCCGACGCCGGCCGTCGCCTCTTCTCCTGGGTGCAGGACGCCGGGTTCCCGCTCGACGGGATCGAGCCCAGCGCGAGCACCTGGTGCTACGCCACCCCCGCCGACCGCACGTGGTGGGGCGGGCTGTGGGCCGAGCGCTGCGTCGCGTCGAACTTCGCCGTCCAGGCGAAGGAGTCGGCGCTCGCGGACGACGTCGCGCTCGAGCAGCTCGCGCAGGACTGGCTGCGCTGGGCCGAGGAGCCCGCGGGCTGGTTCGCCGTCCTCAACGGCGAGGTCCTCGCCCGCGCGTGATCGACCGGGCACGGCCGGATAGCCTGGGCCCGTGCGCATCGCGAGATTCACCACCGGAGACGACCCCCGCTACGCCCTCGTCCAGCAGGAGGGAGACCGCACGTACCTCGCGGTCCTCACGGGCGACCCGCTCTACATGCCCGTCACGCCGACGGGCGAGCGCGTCGAGCTGGGCGACGGCGTCCGGCTCCTCGCGCCGGTGATCCCGCGCTCCAAGGTGGTCGCCGTGGGCCGCAACTACGCGGACCACGCGAAGGAGATGGGCAACGACGTCCCGACGAGCCCGCTGCTGTTCCTCAAGCCGAACACGTCGGTCGTCGGCCCGGACGACCCGATCGTCCTGCCCGACTTCTCGCAGGAGGTCTCGTACGAGGCCGAGCTCGCGGTCGTCATCGGACGCCTCGCGAAGGACGTGTCGCCCGAGGCCGCGCCGGCGTACGTGCTCGGGTACACGGTCGCGAACGACGTCACCGCGCGCGACGCGCAGCGCACCGACGGCCAGTGGGCGCGCGCCAAGGGCTTCGACTCCGCGTGCCCCCTCGGGCCGTGGATCGACACCGACCTCGACCCGGAGGACGTCGGCGTCCGCAGCCGCGTCAACGGCGAGGTCAAGCAGGACGGCCGCACGAGCGACATGATCTTCGACATCCCGTTCCTCGTGTCCTACGTCTCCGAGGCGATGACCCTGCTGCCCGGCGACGTCATCCTCACCGGCACCCCTGCGGGCGTCGGGCTGATCGACGTCGGCGACCGCGTCGAGTGCGAGGTCGAGGGGCTGGGCGTCCTGAGCAACCCGGTCGTCCGGCGGGCCTGAGGGATGGTCCCGGGGCCGTTCCGGACGGTCGTCCGGTGGGCGACGGTCGGCGCGGTCGTGCCGAGCCTCCTGCTCGCGCTGTGGGGTTCGGTCGTCGCCCTCGCCGGCGGTACCGGGTTCACCGACGCGCTGGGCGCCACGATGCTCGGTCTCCTCGTGGTGGCGCCCTGCGGAGCCGTCGTGGGGCTTCTCCTGGGCGTCGTGCACGCCGTCGTGCGGTCTCGTCGGCGGCCCCCGGCCCGCACAGCCGCCGCGGGCGCGGTCGCCGAGAGCCACTGACGGTGAGACATCGGCCGGGGCGCGCCGTCGCGCGGTGGGCGGCCTGGGCCGCGGCGGTCCCGTGCGTGGCCGTCGTCGTGCTCGTGATCCTCGCGGTGGTCGCCGGCGGCGTCCCTGCGGGGGAAGCCCTGTCCTACGGCATCGTCCTCGCGATCGTCGGCGTCCCGGTCTGTGCGCTCGCGGGGGCAGCGCTCGGCGGACTGGTCGTCCTCGTGCGCACGCGGTCGCTGGGCAGTCCTGTCGCTCGCGTGGGCAGCGGTGGGCGAGCCCTGCGCACTGACGGCGGTCCCAACGGCTGCGCGGCGTCGACCCCGTCGCTCCTCACGTCCGACGAGGTCCTGGCGATCCCCGGCGTCGCCTCCGTCGAAGTCACGCGCGTCGGACCGGGGCTCGAGGACCTGTATGTGCGGTTCGACGACGATCCCGACGGGGAGCGCGACGTCACCGTCCTGCACCACACCGCGGTCGGCAGCGCACTCGCGCTGCTCGGTACGGCGAGGCTCGAGCTCGGTGAGACAGACCTCCGACTGCTCCTGGAGTCGGTCGGTGCTCGCCGGTCTCGCGTCGAGAAGGGCGATCGGATCGTCGTCTGGCACGCGTCGGGCGACGAACAGGTCTTCGTCTGATGGGGACTTCCGGCAAGGACGGTGTCGCACGCGACTACCCGACACGGGAGGAGACGCGGGCCGCTCTGCGCGGGCTCGTGGACCAGTCGCGCTCGCGCGACGAGGTGAGCGACTGGGCGTGGGAGTACCTCGCCCAGGACTCGCACCGATACGACGAGTGCATCCAAGAAGCTCTCGACCGCCTCGCCGGTGCCGAGCCACTCCCACTCGGGGTGACCGGCGACTACACCGTCGACGACTTCCGCGACTGGCTCCACGACTTCGAACGTTGCGTGACCGGTCGAACCCTCCGCGACTCCGTCCCGCTGCCTGTGCCCGATGCGGACCCGGCCACGCGCGACTGAGACGACGACCGGGGCGACGCCGGACGCCCGGGCGGCGGACGGCGTCGGGCAACTAGGCTGGGAGCCGTGATCCCCGCACCTGGTTCCTCGCCCGTCCGCGTCCGCTTCTGCCCGTCCCCGACCGGGACGCCGCACGTCGGGCTCATCCGCACCGCGCTGTTCAACTGGGCCTACGCGCGGCACACGGGCGGCACGTTCGTGTTCCGCATCGAGGACACCGACGCCGCGCGCGACAGCGAGGAGAGCTATCAGCAGCTCCTCGACGCGCTGCGCTGGCTCGGGCTCGACTGGGACGAGGGCGTCGAGGTCGGCGGCCCGCACGAGCCGTACCGGCAGTCGCAGCGCGCGGACATCTACCAGGACGTCATCGCGCGCCTCGTCGAGGGCGGGTACGTCTACGAGTCGTTCTCGACCCCGGAGGAGTCCGACGCGCGCAACGCCGCCGCGGGGCTCAAGACGAAGGGCTACGACAACTTCGACCGCACCCTCACGGACGAGCAGAAGGCCGCCCTTCGCGCCGAGGGCCGCGAGCCGGTGCTGCGCCTGCGGATGCCGGACGAGGACATCACGTTCACCGACGTCGTGCGCGGGGAGATCACGTTCAAGGCGGGCTCGGTCCCGGACTACGCGCTCGTGCGCGCGAACGGGCAGCCGCTCTACACGCTCGTGAACCCGGTGGACGACGCGCTCATGGGCATCACGCACGTGCTGCGCGGCGAGGACCTGCTGTCCTCGACGCCGCGCCAGATCGCGCTGTACCGGGCGCTGCTGGAGATCGGCGTCGCGCACGTGATGCCGGAGTTCGGCCACCTCCCGTACGTCATGGGGGAGGGCAACAAGAAGCTCTCCAAGCGCGACCCCGAGTCCAACCTGTTCCTGCACCGCGAGCGCGGGTTCACGCCGGAGGGCCTGCTCAACTACCTCGCGCTGCTCGGCTGGTCGATCTCGCCGGACCACGACATCTTCACGGTCACCGAGATGGTCGAGGCGTTCGACGTGCACGACGTGCTGCCGAACCCGGCGCGCTTCGACCTCAAGAAGGCCGAGGCGATCAACGCGACGCACGTGCGGATGCTCGCGCCGGAGGACTTTCGCGACCGCCTCGTGCCGTACCTGCACGCGGGCGGGCTCGTCCCGGCGGACTCGTTCGCCGACCTGTCGCCCCGCAACCAGGAGATCCTCACGGCGGCCGCGCCGCTCGTCCAGGAGCGCATGGTGCTGCTGGGCGAGTCGGTCGGGATGCTGGGCTTCCTCTTCACGCCCGACGACGCGCTCACGGTCGAGGAGGACGCGCGCGGCGCCCTGCGCGACGACGCGAAGGACATCCTCGCGGCGGCGATCGCCGCGCTCGACGTGCTGCAGGACGACGAGTTCGTCACCGCCGCCATCGAGGAGCGCCTGCGCGACGCGATCGTCGAGGGCATGGGCGTCAAGCCGCGCTTCGCGTTCACGCCGCTGCGCGTCGCGCTCACGGGCCGCCGCGTCTCGCCGCCGCTGTTCGAGTCGATGGAGCTGCTCGGCAAGGGCTCGACGCTGGAGCGCCTCGTGCGCCTGCGGGACGCGCTGTGACCGACGCCGCGGCCTCGGCGGGCGCGCCGCTCGAGGGCGTCCTGTTCGACGTCGACGACACGCTCGTCGACACGCGTGCCGCGTTCGCGCAGGCCATCGCCGCCGCGTCGCGCGTGTGGCTGCCGCACCTGCCCGAGGAGCGCTACGACGAGGTCCTCGCGCTGTGGCGCGCCGACCCCAACGGGCACTACCGCGCGTACACGCGCGGCGAGGTCGACTTCGACGCCCAGCGGATGGCGCGCGCCAACGAGCTCCAGGCGGCGTTCGGCGGCGAGCTGCTCGACGACGCGGCGTACGTCGACTGGAAGGACCTCTTCTGGGGCACGTTCGAGGAGTCGTGGACGGCGTTCGCCGACTCCCGCGCGGTCGTCGACGCGCTCACGGGGGCCGGGGTGCGCGTCGGGTCGCTGACGAACGCGCGCGTCGAGCTCCAGACCCGCAAGCTCGCGGCCGCGGGCCTGGCCGACGTGCCGCTGCTCGTCGGGGTGGACACGCTCGGCTTCGGCAAGCCAGACCCGCGCGTGTTCGCCGAGGCGTGCCGTCGTCTCGGCACCGACCCGGCCCGCACCGCGTACGTCGGCGACGAGCTCGACGTCGACGCGCGCGGCGCGCTCGCCGCGGGCCTCGTCGGGGTGTGGCTCGACCGCCCCGGCACGCGCCGCGGCGGCCCGCACCCGGAGGATCCGGCGTCGGCCCGCGCGTCGGGCGTGCACGTCGTCCACGGCCTCGACGACCTCCCCGCGACGCTCGGCGTCGCGGCGGCGCAGACCCCCGCGCCGAGGTAACCCCCGGCCCTGCGAGGCGCAGCCCCCCGCCCCGCGAGGTAGAGCCCCGGTCCCGCGAGGTCGAGCCCTGGTTCCGCGAGGTAGAGCCCTGGTTCCGCGAGGTAGAGCCCTGGTCATGACCAGGGCTCTACCTCGGCGTACCGGGCCTCTACTCCGGCCTACCGGGGCGTTCCCTCGGGAGGCCGGGGGGCTCCCGCTCCTGGGGCGATCAGGCGAGGAGCAGGACCCCGACGAGGGCCGTCGCGGTGACGAGCACCGCGGACAGAGCGCCCAGCACGAGCGACCGCCGCCCGGTGCGCACGAGCGTCGGCACGTCCACGCCGAGCCCGAGGGCGAACATCGCCGCGACGAACGCGAGCGTCGAGGCCGTGACGAGGACGGCGAGCACCGGCGCGGGCACGACCCCGAGGCTGCGGAGCACGACCGCCGCCACGAACCCGACGACGAACCACGGCACCGGGGCGACGCGTCGCCTCCTGGCCCCGGCACCTGCGCTGCGAGACTCGCCGTCGTCCGCACCGGACGACGGCGCGGTGCCCGGTGCCCCGAGCGCGCTCGTGGCCGCCAGCGCCGACGCCGCGCGTCGCGCCCCGCGGGCCACGACGACCCCGGCGACGGCGACGAGCGGCGCGAGCAGGGCCACGCGCGCGAGCTTCGCGACCGTCGCGGTGGCGAGCGCCGGCGCGGAGACCGTCCCGGCCGCGGTGACGACCTGCGCGACCTCCTGGACGCTCGCGCCGATCCAGAGCCCGGCCCGGTCGTCGGTGAGCCCGAGCAGCCCTGCGAGCCAGGGCAGCACGACGATCGCGAGGGTGCCGTAGACGGTGACGAGCGCGAGCGCGGTGGCGACGCCGTCGTCGTCCTCGCGCACCTCGTCGGGGGTGCGACCCGGCCGGTCCACGACGCCCTGCATCGCGGAGATCGCGGCCGCCCCGCACACGGAGAAGCCGGTCGCGACGAGCAGTGTCGTCACGCGCGGCACGCGCAGCACGCGGCCGAGCGCGAGCGTGCCCGCGAAGGTGACGGCGAGCGTCGTCGTGACGACGACGAGCCCGCGCCAGCCCAGCCCCAGCACCTCCGGGAGGGAGAGCTGGAAGCCGAGCAGCACGACGCCCACCCGGAGCACGACGCGCGACGTCCACGCGACGCCGGGACGCGTCGCGGCGACCGTCGCTCCGCCCCTCCGGGTCGTCGCGAGCCGGCCGAGCACCGGGGCGACGAGCGCGCCCAGGACGAGCGCGACGACGAGCGGGGACACCGTCGGGACCAGGCGCGCGCCCGCGAGCACGAGGAGCGTGGCCGCGCCGACGAGGACGAGCCCGGGGACGAGCGCGCGCGGTCCGCGCGGTGCGTCGGGGCGCCGGTCGGGTGCTTGCGCCGTGGGAGCGGCCGTGGCCACCGGGGCGCCTCGGGTCGCGAGGGCCTCCGCGCGCGTCGAGGGGGGTGCAGGGTGGTTCATGCTTCCAGCGTGCTGCGGCCGGTGCGGCGGCAGAAGAGCGACTTCCCTCGCGAGGCATAGAGTGGGCCTATGGCCACGACCGCCCGCGACAGGACGTCCCTCTCCGCGCTCGAGCTGCTCGTCGCGACCGACTCGCACGGGTCGATCAGCGCGGCGGCCCGCGCGCTCGGCGTCGCCCAGCCCACGGCGTCGGCGGGCCTGCGCGCGCTCGAGCGCCGCCTCGGCCTCGACCTCCTCGAGCGCACGACGCGCGGGTCCCGGCTCACGGAGACCGGCCGCGCGACGGCGGCGTGGGCGCGCGAGGTGATCGAGGCCTCCGACCGCTTCGAGACCTCCGTCGCGGCGCTGCGCGACGCCCCGGCCGCCCGGGTGCGGGTCGCGGCGAGCCTCACCGTCGCGGAGTACCTGGCGCCGCGCTGGCTCGCGCGGCTCGCGCTCGAGGGGGCGCCGGGCGGCGGGGCTCCCGACGTCGAGCTCGTCGTCCGCAACTCGCGCGAGGTGACCGACCTCGTCCTCGACGGCGGGGTGGAGCTCGGGTTCGTCGAGAGCGCGACGCTGCGGCGCGGGCTGCGCAGCCGCACCGTCGCGCACGACCGGCTCGTCGTCGTCGTCGGCCCGGCGCACCCCTGGGCGCGTCGCAGCGCCGTGCGCGTCGACGAGCTGCTGTCCGGGGGGCTCGTCGTGCGCGAGCGCGGCTCGGGCACGCGCGAGACGCTCGAGCGCGGCCTCGCGACGCTCGGCGAGCGGCTGCCGGACCACCTGCCCTACCTCGGCTCCACCGCGGCGCTGAAGACGGCCGTGCAGCACGGCGGGGCGGTCGCTGTGCTGTCGAGCCTCGCCGTCGCCGACGACGTCGCACGGGGCGCCCTCGTGCGGGTCGCGGTGCCGGGGCTGGAGCTCGACCGCCGGCTGCGGATGGTCTGGAAGGACGGCACGGCGCTCTCCTCGGCCGCGCGCCGCATCGCGGCGGCCGCGGCCGCGTCGTCGGCCTGACGGGCCGGCTCAGCCCGGCGAGTCCGCGCGCACGCTCGCGTCCCAGCGCCAGCGCGTGCGCCGCGGCCGACCCGGGAGCTCGCCCCGGCCGGTCGCCCAGAGGAGCACGGCGTCGGGGTCCTCGTCCGGACCCGTCTCGACGTCGGGGAACAGGCGCGTCAGGGCGCGGGCCGCCAGCCCCGGGGGGAACGGGGTGGGTGCGTGCGTGAGCCCGAGCAGGACGTCGTGGCCGTGCACGAGGACCTCGACGACCCCCATCGCCGCGAAGCCGTCGGCGTCCGAGACCCCGTACGGGTGGAAGGCGCGCGCGTCCGCGGGCCGCGTCTCGGCGAGCGTCGCGAGCAGCTCCCCGCCGCCGACGAGCGCCTCGACGAGTCCCGCCGTCCCGGCCGCGCGGTCGACGTGCGCGATCTCGCCCTCGCCCCGCGGGCCGACGAGCGGCACGTACGCGAGCGTGGGGAGCGCCGCGAGCTGGAGCGCGTAGGCGAGGAGGTCGTCCACGACGTGCTCCGTCGTCGTCCAGCACGACCAGCGGACCGGGCCGGCCTGCGCGTCGAACGCGGACACGGGCTGGCCCACGAGGCGGTCGGCGAGCCATCGGACGGCCACCCGGACGTCGTCGCCGGTCATCGTGCCGCGTGCGTTCCCGCCGCTCATGCTGCGCCCGGTGCGTCGGAACGCACGTCGGCGCGCCAGCACTGGGCGAGGTAGGGGAGGTCCACCTCGGTGCGGCCGGCGAGGTCGGGGTGGGTCGCGACGAGCCGGTCGATCTCGTCCAGCAGCTCCTCGCGCCGCGCGGGTGGGAGGGTCAGGAGGTAGCTGCGCGACGCGGCGAGCGGGCGCAGCGAGGACGTGAGGACCCGGTCGGCCCACGGCACCGTGCGGTGCTCCGGCGTCGTGAAGAGGTGCTCGGAGAGCGCGGGCTCGCGGTAGCTGTGCTCGAGCGTGTCGCCCCGGTGGATGATCTCGGTGAACCTGCCCACCCAGTCCACCGAGCTGTCCCGGACGTTCCACACGATGCCGAGCCGGCCGCCGGGCCGCAGCACGCGCGCGATCTCCGGCTGGGCCGCGGGGGAGAACCAGTGCCACGCCTGGGCGACCAGCACCGCGTCGACGCTCGAGTCCGGCAGCGGGACGGCCTCGGCCGATCCCGGGAGCGCCTCGGCGCCGGGCACGGTCTCGGCGAGGCGGTCGCGCATCGCGTCGGACGGCTCGACGGCGACGACGTCGAGGCCGCGTGCGACGAGCCGCTCCGTGAGCTTCCCGGTGCCGGCGGCGAGGTCGAGGACGCGGTGGGCGCCGTCGGGCACGAGCCAGTCGACGGCCGCGTCCGGGTAGGACGGCCGGGTGGAGGCGTACTGCGCGGCACCGTGCTCGAACGACGCGGCCCGGTCGGCGCGCGAACCGGGGTCGAGGGAGTCTCCAGGGCTCATGCCCTGACGGTGCCAGACGGCGGCCGTGCCCGTCGACCGCAGGACGCGCGCGTCGCCGGGCCGCTCGGGCGCGCGCAGCGCATTTGGTCCGCGTCGGCATGTCCGGTAATGTTCTCGGCCGGTGGGACCTCCACGGGAGGGAGCCAGGGGACGGGTCTATGACTCGTCGTCACGGCTTCCCGACGCGGATCGGTTACCCCCTTGGGGTATGGTGTAATTGGCAGCACGAGTGATTCTGGTTCACTTAGTCTAGGTTCGAGTCCTGGTACCCCAGCGAAGAGCTCCGGCTCTGGATCGAGCGGTCAAGACCGCGAGAAACATGAGGTAGAGTTCTCACCGGAGAAACGGGCCGGAAACGGTACGAAGCTCCACAGGCCCCCATCGTCTAGCGGCCTAGGACGTCGCCCTCTCACGGCGGTAACACGGGTTCAAATCCCGTTGGGGGTACAGAAGAAGGCCCGGTCACCATCACGGTGACCGGGCCTTCGTCGTTTCTTCCGTGCGCCCGTTGGCCGCTCGTCGATCGATGGCGGGCCTGGCCGGTGTTGAGTGTGACGCACGTCGCGTGGCGTGCGAGACCCCGCGGAGGTCGGCCTCGGGGCCTTTGCTACCGGGTGGTGGGTGGTGCGGCCGGTCAGGGAGCGTCGTCGCGCCCGGGGCCGGGCTCGTACGGCTTCGGGATGGGCGTCGACGACGGCCGTGCGGGCGTGACCGGCACGTACGTCGCGCGGTGCTCGTCGGAGACCGTCCAGCCCTGCTCGTCCTCGCCGGGCCCCGCCCGCCGGCCGTCGGGACGCACGGTGTCCCGCGCCGCGTGAGCGTCGCCGGTCACGGGGATCGGCTGGGTGGGCCCGCTCGACGCACCGGCGGACCGGCCGGGCACGACGACGACCCGCGGGTCCGACGGGAGCGGTGCCGGGGGAGGCGGGGTCGTGGCGGCCGGGCTGCGTCCGTCCCACGCGGGCGCGGGCTCGACCGGAAGCGGCTCGGCAGGCTGCGGCGGGCGCGGCGCGGGCGGCGGCACGGTCGCGGGCAGCGCACCCCCCGTCGTCGCGGCGGCCCCGCCCGGGCCGGCCGGCGCTCCGCCCGGGCGGACGCCCGGGATGAACAGCGTGTCGCACAGCAGGCGGTAGGTCCGATCCGGGTGCGCGACCCAGTCGATCTGGCGCAGCGCCTGGTCCTGCCCGGCGGACTCGAGCAGGAACTGGCCGTAGCCCAGCACGCGCCCGACGAGCGAGCGCCCGTAGTTCATGTCCGTCACCTTGGTCAGCGGCATCATCGCCACCTTGTGCGTGATGAGGCCGTAGAGCAGGAGCAGGCGCTTGTCCGTGGCGACGAACCACTCGTTGCGCCACTCGAAGACCTTCCACACCAGGCGGGCGGCGAGGATCAGCCACAGCCACCACAGCACGAGCACGCCGTCGCCGACCGCGGGGCCGGCCTGCACCACGAGCCAGGCGATCGCGACCGCCCCCGCGACGGTGGTCGCGACGGGCTCGAGGAGCATCCCCCAGTGGTGGCGCGTCGCGATGACGACCCGCTCGCCGTTGAGCACGTAGCGGTCCAGGATCCTGCTGCGAGGTCCGCCGCGGGCCACGGTCAGTCCAGGAGCGAGCTGAAGAACTGGCCGATCGAGCGGAACGCCCCGACGATCACGTCCCAGATGCCCTCGACGATGTCGGCCGCGCGGTCCGGGCTCGTGACGATCGCGTACACGGCGAAGATCACGAGGACCCAGATCAGGGCGGCCTTCAGCTTCGGGTGCATCGGAACTCCTCGTGTCTCGGGATCGGACGGTCAGCGGTCGCCCCCGCGACCGCTGCGCTGTCCGGGCGTCGGGCACGCACAGCATGGCAGCAGCCGGGGACATTTTGACAGGGCGCGTCCCGTTTGCGGCCCGCGGCACGCCGACGCCGGCCCGGTGCGGGCCGGCGTCGGCGTCCTCACTCGCCGGCGCGGCGCAGCACCTCGGTGAGGCGGTTCGCGGCGGCGACGACCGAGCCGGAGTGCAGCCGCCCGGGCTGGCGGCTCAGTCGCTCGACCGGGCCCGAGATGGAGACGGCGGCCACGACCCGGCCCGACGGGCCGCGCACGGGCGCGGAGACCGACGCGACGCCGAGCTCGCGCTCGGAGACGGACTGGGCCCACCCGCGGCGTCGGACGCCGGAGAGGATCGTGGCGGTGAAGACGGCCTCGCGCAGCCCGCGGTGCAGCCGGTCTGGCTCCTCCCACGCGAGCAGGACCTGGGCGGCGGAGCCCGCGTTCATGGTGAGCGTCGCGCCGACGGGGATCGAGTCGCGCAGGCCGACGGGGCGCTCGGCGGCCGCGACGCAGATGCGGTGGTCGCCCTGGCGGCGGTAGAGCTGGGCGCTCTCGCCCGTGTGGTCGCGCAGCGCCGTCAGCACGGGGTTCGCGGCGGCGAGCAGGCGGTCCTCGCCGGCCGCCGTCGCGAGCTCGTTGAGCCGGGGGCCGAGGACGAACCGGCCCTGCATGTCGCGCGCGACCATGCGGTGGTGCTCGAGGGCGACGGCGAGGCGGTGCGCCGTCGGGCGGGCCAGGCCCGTGGCCGTGACGAGCTGGGCGAGGGTGGCAGGTCCGGACTCCAGGGCGCCCAGGACGGAGGCCGCCTTGTCCAGCACTCCGACTCCGCTAGTATTGTCCATAGGTCGATATTGACGTCTCACGCACTGAGATGCAAGTCCGGCACGGATGTTCCACCCGCTGGACGTCTTCCCCGGCAGGATGCCGGACGGCGGACCATCGACCCAGGCGGCTCTCCGTACCCCCCAGGAGGACCGTGACAGACGACGAGGAGATGAGCTACATGGCCGGCACGCTGGCGGAGAAGGTCTGGGACGCGCACCTGGTGCGACGAGGCACCGACGGGTCGCCCGACCTCCTCTACATCGACCTCCACCTCGTGCACGAGGTCACCAGCCCCCAGGCGTTCGAGGGGCTGCGCCTCGCGGGCCGCCCGGTCCGCCGCCCCGACCTCACCATCGCGACCGAGGACCACAACACCCCGACGCTCGACATCGACCTGCCGATCGCGGACCTCACGAGCCGCACGCAGATCGACACGCTGCGCAACAACGCGCGCGAGTTCGGCGTCCGCATCCACTCGCTCGGCGACGCCGACCAGGGGATCGTGCACCAGGTCGGGCCGCAGCTCGGCCTCACCATGCCCGGCCTGACGGTCGTGTGCGGCGACTCGCACACCTCGACGCACGGCGCGTTCGGCGCGCTCGCGTTCGGCATCGGCACGTCCGAGGTCGAGCACGTGCTCGCCACGCAGACGCTCCCGCTCGCCCCGTTCAAGACCATGGCGATCAACGTCGACGGCGAGCTGCCGCCCGGCGCCACGAGCAAGGACATCATCCTCGCCATCATCGCCAAGATCGGGACCGGCGGCGGCCAGGGCTACGTCCTGGAGTACCGCGGCGAGGCCATCCGCAAGCTCTCCATGGAGGCGCGGATGACGATCTGCAACATGTCGATCGAGGCGGGCGCGCGCGCCGGCATGATCGCCCCGGACGACACGACGTTCGAGTACCTCAAGGGCCGCCCGCACGCGCCCGAGGGCGCCGACTGGGACGCGGCCGTCGAGTACTGGCGCACGCTGCGCTCCGACGACGACGCCGTGTTCGACACCGAGGTCACGCTCCGCGCGTCCGACCTCGAGCCCTTCGTCACGTGGGGCACCAACCCCGGCCAGGGCCTGCCCATCTCCGCGACCGTGCCCGTCCCCGAGCAGATCGCGGACGAGAACGAGCGCGTCGCCGCCGAGCGTGCGATCGAGTACATGGGCCTCACGCCCGGCCAGCCGCTGCGCGAGATCCCCGTCGACACCGTGTTCATCGGGTCGTGCACCAACGGCCGCATCGAGGACCTGCGCTCGGTCGCGAAGGTCGTGCAGGGCAAGAAGAAGGCCGACGGCGTCCGCGTCCTCGTCGTCCCGGCGTCCGCGCGCGTGCGCCTCCAGGCCGAGGCCGAGGGCCTCGACCAGATCTTCCTCGACTTCGGCGCGGAGTGGCGCAACGCCGGCTGCTCGATGTGCCTCGGCATGAACCCCGACCAGCTCCAGCCGGGCGAGCGCGCCGCCTCGACGTCGAACCGCAACTTCGAGGGCCGCCAGGGCAAGGGCGGCCGCACCCACCTCGTGTCGCCGCTCGTCGCCGCCGCCACCGCGCTGCGCGGGACGCTCTCCTCGCTGAGCGACCTCGACCTGCCCGAGGGCACCGACATCACGTCCTTCGACGGCACGCCGCTCGCGCCGCTCGACCCGCGCGTCCTCGTGCAGGTCTGAGCCACCCGCGCCGCGCTGCCCCACTCGTCGCCCCGAAGACCCGAAGAGGTTCCTGCCATGGAGAAGTTCACGACCCACACCGGCGTCGGCGTCCCGCTGCGCCGCAGCAACGTCGACACCGACCAGATCATCCCCGCCGTCTACCTCAAGCGCGTGACGCGCACCGGGTTCGAGGACGCGCTGTTCGCCGCCTGGCGCGGCGACCCCACGTTCGTCCTCAACCAGGACGCCTACCGTGCGGGCTCCGTGCTCGTCGCCGGACCCGACTTCGGCACCGGCTCGTCGCGCGAGCACGCCGTCTGGGCGCTCAAGGACTACGGCTTCCGCGTCGTCCTCGCGTCGCGCTTCGCCGACATCTTCCGCGGCAACTCCGGCAAGCAGGGCCTCGTCGCAGGCATCGTCGCGCAGGAGGACGTCGAGCTGCTCTGGAAGATCCTCGAGACCAACCCGGGCACCGAGGTGACGGTCGACCTCGTCGCCCGCACCGCGTCGGCGCTCGACGTCACCGTGCCGTTCCAGATCGACGACTACACGCGCTGGCGCCTCATGGAGGGCCTCGACGACATCGGCCTCACGCTCCAGCACGAGGACGAGATCTCCGCGTTCGAGGCGACGCGCGCGTCGTGGCGCCCGAAGACGCTGCCCGCGAAGACGCTGCCCAAGGTCGAGATCGAGGCGGCGCGGCCGGTCTGATTCTTCGGGTTCATGGTCGGGGGGCGGGCGCTGGGGTGGTGACGACGGGTCTACCCTCCGCAGGGCTCGTCCCTCGCCCTGCTCCCGCCAGGCCCGCCACCACCCGTCGTCACCACCCCAGAGCCCGCCCGTGATCGTGTTGCCGACACACGTCGCGCGGCCGAGCCCGTGCGTCGCCTCGCCCCGTCCCTGCTCAGGGACGGGGCGGGCCTGCGTGGATCGCGGCGAGCAGCGACTCCGGGGTCGCGGTCTCGGGGTTCCAGCGGGACTCGACCCACCAGGTCGCTCCGGCGTCGGCGAGGCCGGCGAGCTGGTCGGCCGCCGCGGAGCGGTCCGCCGGGAGCTCGCCCTGGACGACGACGTCGAACGGCCGGTCCGCGTCGAGGCCCAGCTCGGCGCGGCGCGTGGTGAGCCACGCGACGAGGGCGGAGACGTCGTCGGGCGTGGGCACGTCGAAGCCGCGGTCGCCGCGGAGCTGGAGCACGATCCCGTCGGCGCGCAGGGTGCGGTCGAGCGAGCGCGCCGGCGGGCGCTCGGCGTCCCACACGCCGACCGGCCAGACCGGCACGTGGTGGCCGACGACGGCACGCTCGACCGGGCGCGGCAGGAACTGCATCTCCCCGGTCCGCACGTGGGTCCCCTCGAACGTGAACCGCTCGCCGGTCCACGCGCGGTCGAGGTAGGCGAGCGCGTCGTCGAGCAGCTCGGCGCGCTCGCGCAGCGACTGCGGTTGACCCGGCACGGCGGAGAAGCCGCCGTCGTCGAGCACGCCGACGCCGACCGGCAGCACGAGGCGGCCGCCCGACAGGTGGTCGACGGTCAGCGCCTGGCGCACGACCTCCCACGGCTTGCGGCGGGGGAGCGCGAAGACCATCGCGCCCAGCGTGATCCGCTCGGTCCGGACCGCCGCCGCCGCGATCACCGCCCACGGGTCGAACGTGTCGACCGGCATGGACAGCAGGCTCAGCCCGTCCCACGAGAAGAACCCGTCCCAGCCGGCGTCCTCCGCCCCGACCGCCATCTCCAGCACCTGGGCGGCGGAGCCGAAGCTCCCGACCACCCCGACCTTGATCCCCGACCGTGTCTCCGTCGTCGCTGCGCTCATCCACCCGACGCTACGCGGCCCCACCCACACCGCTGAGTGCAGGAAAAAGTCGCGTCCGAGGTGCCGGGACGCGACTGTTTCCCGCACTCAGCGTCGTGCGCTCAGCGGTCAGGGGAGCGGGACGACGTCCACGCGCACGATGCGCCGCCGCGCGACGTCGGTCACCGTGAGCCGGTAGCCGTCCGCGTCGACGTGGTCGCCCACGAGGGCGAGGCGCCCGAGCTGCGCCAGGACGAAGCCGGCGACGGTCTCGTACGGGCCGTCGGGCAGCTCGACGCCCGTGCGGCGCGCGAACTCCTCGATCGTCTGTCCGGCGTCCACGCTCGTCGTCGCGCCGTGCTCGCGAGCGGGCGACGGCTCGTCGGCGTCGTACTCGTCACGGATGTCGCCCACGAGCTCCTCGACGAGGTCCTCGAGCGTGACGATCCCGTCGGTGCCGCCGTACTCGTCGACGACGACGGCGATGTGCACGCCCTCGCGCCGCATCTGCGACATCGCGGGCAGCACGGTGTTCGTCGCGGGCAGCGCGAGGATGGGCCGCACGACGTCGCGCACGGTGAGGGCGCGCCCCGTCGTCGGGTCCGTCGGCGGGTGGTCGGGGCAGTCCCGGCCGAGCAGGTCGCGCACGTGGAGGAAGCCGACGACGTCGTCGAAGTCGTCGCCCGTCACCGGGTAGCGCGAGTACGGGCCCGCCGCGACCGTCTGGGCGGCGTCCGCGAGGGGGGTGTCGGCCGCGAGGAACGCGACCTCGCCGCGCGGCGTCATCGCCTCGGCGAGCGAGCGGTCGCCCGCTGCGAACACGTCGTCGAGGATGCGGCGCTCGTCCTCGGGCAGCGACTCGTGCGCGAGCACGATCTCGCGCAGCTCCTCCTCGCTCATCTCCTCGCTGCGCGCCGAGGGGTCGCCGCCGAGCAGCCGCACGACGCCGTCGGTCGAGCGCGACAGCAGCCAGATGACGGGCCGCATGAGGGTCGCGAAGCGGTCCAGGGGAGGGGCGACGACGAGCGCGACGCCCGCCGAGCGCTGGAGCGCGAT
The DNA here is from genome assembly GCF_900155925.1 of Cellulosimicrobium funkei. Classification (NCBI taxonomy): domain Bacteria; kingdom Bacillati; phylum Actinomycetota; class Actinomycetes; order Micrococcales; family Promicromonosporaceae; genus Cellulosimicrobium; species Cellulosimicrobium funkei. The sequence continues at coordinate 271,600 of NZ_FTMI01000005.1, read as the reverse complement.
GCGCTTGGGCACGAGCTCGCCGAGCACCAGGGAGAGGTAGGCGATGACGAGCGTGAGCCCCACGAGCGCGACGGTGTCCGCGAGACCGCTCGACAGCCCCAGGTCCTCGAGCGCGGGCGCGAGATCCGGCGCGAGCGTCGACGCGCCGTACGCGGCCGAGAAGAAGCCCGCCACGGTGACGCCGATCTGCACCGCGGCGAGGAAGCGGTTGGGGTCGCGCGCGACCGCCGCGACCCGGGCGCCGCGCGCCGACTGCTTCTCGATGCGGGCGACCTGGCTCTCGCGCAGCGAGACGAGCGCGATCTCGGTCCCGGCGAAGACGCCGCCGACGAGGATGAAGAGCAGGACGAGGCCGATGTTGGTCCAGGTGCCGGAGTCCATGCCTCATCCAACCAGGCCACTCGGCCCGGCGTGGGCTCAGCCGGCGGTCGGGGCGGGGCCGTCCGGCGTCGTCGGCTCGGTCGCGGCGGGCTCGCCGTGCTTGCGGCGCGGGATCAGGTGCGCCACGAGGACCACGACGCCGCCGACCACGATCCCGACGACGGCGGAGCACGCCGTGTTGACGAGCCAGCCGAGGAACCCGCCCACGCCCGCGACGCCGGTCACGGCGTGCTCGAGGTGGTGCACGACGTCGTACGGGCCGTGCCAGCCGAGGTCGTACGTGCCCTGCAGCAGGATGTGGCCGCCCACCCAGAGCATCGCGACGATCCCGACGATCGAGATGACGGACATGACCTTCGGCATCGCGCTCACGAGCCCGCGCCCGAACGACTGGACCCAGGGCGTGTCGCGCTTCGCGAGGTGCAGGCCGATGTCGTCCATCTTCACGATGAGCGCCACGACCCCGTAGACGAGGACCGTGATGAGGATCGCGACGATCACGAGGATGATCAGACGCGACCAGAAGTTCTCCGAGGCGACCTCGTTGAGCGCGATGACCATGATCTCCGCGCTGAGGATGAAGTCGGTGCGGACCGCGCTCGACACCACCGAGTCCTCGTCGACCGCCTTCTTCTCGGTCTTCGTCTCGACCTCGGCGTGGTGCCGCCCCGAGACGAGCTCCCACACCTTCTCGGCGCCCTCGAACGCGAGGTACGTGCCGCCGAGCATGAGCAGCGGCGTGAGCAGGTCGGGAAGGAACTGGCTCAGGAGCAGGATCGCCGGGAGGATGAACAGCAGCTTGTTGCGCAGCGACCCGGTCGCGATCCGCTTGACGACGGGCAGCTCGCGCTTGGCGGCCAGGCCCTCGACGTAGCGGGGCGTGACGGCGGTGTCGTCGATGACGACGCCCGTCGCCTTCGCGCTCGCACGCCCGGCGGCCGCGCCGACGTCGTCGATCGAGGCGGCCGCGAGCTTGGCGAACGCGGCGATGTCGTCCAGGAGGGCAGCGAGTCCGAAGGCCATGGGTGGGTGCTCCGTGCGCCGGCCCGTGTCGCCGCGCACGGGCCCGCTGGTCGAGTGGACGCGGCCGCAGCATCGTAGCGACTCCGCCCCCACCACGCGTCGCAGGACCGCACCCGCCGGCACCGGGGCGCCGAGCACGGGACCGGCGACCGGATCGAGGCGATTCCGGCCGCCCACCCCGTGCTCGGCGGCGGCTCACGTGACTGCCGGGTCGTCCGTGGAGGGGCGGGTCACCACGTTCACCAGGTGCGGCGGGCGGACGACGACGCGCACGACGTGCCGCCCGGCCGTCGCCCGGGCGGCACCCGCGGTCGCGAGCGCGAGGTCGTGCAGCGTCCGCTCGTCGACGTCCGCAGCCACCCGCACCCGGTCGCGCACCTTCCCGTCGACCTGGACGGCCGCCACGACCTCGTCGACGACGAGCAGCGCCGGGTCGACGGTCGGCCAGTCGGCCTCGGTCACCGACGGCTCGCGCCCGAGGCGGTGCCACGCCTCCTCCGCCGTGTGCGGCGCGACCAGGCTCAGCAGCACGACGGCGGCCTCGACGGCCTCGCGCACGGCGGCGGCGTGCGCGCCGGCCTTTTCGTCGGACGCCGGCCCGGTGTCGGTGGCGCGCCGCGCGGCGCTCGCGAGCTCCATGACGCGCGCGACGACGACGTTGAACCGGCTCCGGTCGAGCAGGTCCTCCGCCTCGTGCACGGTCCGGTGCGTGGCCCGGCGCAGCGCGTGAGCCCGCGACCCGGGCACGACGGCGCCCAGCAACTCGGGGCCGGTCGCCCGCGGCCCGGCGGCCGGTCCGACGGCGTCCGCGAGCCGCAGCACGCGCGCGCAGAACCGCCGCATCGCGCTCGCGTCGACGTCGGCCCAGTCGACGTCGTCCTCGGGCGGCCCCGCGAACACCAGGGCGAGGCGGACCGCGTCGGCACCGTGCCGGTCGAGCTGCTCGCCGAGGTCGACGCCGTTCCCGAGCGACTTGCTCATGGCCCGCCCGCCGTTGCGCACCTGACCCTGGTTGAGCAGGGTCGCGAAGGGCTCGACGACGTCCACCCAGCCCTCGTCGTGCAGGAACTTCGTGACGAACCGGCTGTACAGCAGGTGCAGGATCGCGTGCTCGACGCCGCCCACGTACTGCGCCGCGGGCATCCACCGACGCGCGTCCTCGGGGCGGAACGGGACGTCGTCGGGCGGGCTGTCGTCGCCCGGCGAGCAGTACCGCAGGAAGTACCACGACGAGTCGACGAACGTGTCGAGCGTGTCCGGGTCGCGCTCGGCGTCGGCGCCGCACCGGGGGCACGGCACGCGCCGCCACGCCTCGGCGGCGGGGGCGGCCAGCGGCGAGCGGCCCCGAGGGAGGAGGTCGTCGCCGGCCAGGTCGGGGAGCCGGACGGGCAGGTCGTCGTCCGGGACGGGCACGACGCCGCACCCCGGGCAGTGCACGACCGGGACGGGTGCGCCCCAGTAGCGCTGCCGCGAGACCAGCCAGTCGCGCAGCCGGTACGACGTCGCACGCTCGCCCGTGCCGTCGTCCTCCAGGCGGGCGATCGCCTCCTCCACGCCCGGCCACGTCTCGCCCGACCCCGTCGGCAGGCCGTGGGCGGCGGCGAAGCGCGCGTCGCGGTCGTCGTGCGCGGGCACGCCCATGACCGCTCCCGTCCCGTAGTGGGGCAGCACGTGGTCGGCGGCCCAGACCGGCAGCCGCTCGTCGCTGCCGGGGCGGCGGACCCAGGCGCCCAGGAACGTCCCGGCGCTCGGGCGCTGCGCGCTCGTCCGCTCGATCTCCCCGGACGCCAGCGCGGTCTCCCGGTGCCGGGCGAGCGCCTCCGCGCGCTCCGGTGCGCACAGTGCCGCAGCGAGCGGCCCGTCCGGCGCGACCGCGACGAACGTCGCGCCGGGCAGGGTGTCGGGACGCGTCGTGAAGACCTCGACGTGCTCGGGCCGCGAGGCGGCCCCGGGCGCGGCGCTCGCGGGGGCGTGGGGGGCGTCGTCGGGCACGACGGGGAAGCGCACGCGCGCCCCGGCGCTGCGCCCGATCCAGTTCCGCTGCATCGTCAGCACGCGTGCGGGCCACGCGTCCTCGAGCGCCTCCATGTCGTCGAGCAGGCGGTCCGCGTACGCGGTGACGCGCACGAACCACTGCGTGAGCTCGCGGTGCACGACGGCGGCCCCGCACCGCTCGCACCGACCGCCCACGACCTGCTCGTTCGCGAGCACGGTCCGGTCGACCGGGCACCAGTTCACCGACGCCGTCGCGCGGTAGGCGAGGCCGCGCTCCAGCAGCCGCAGGAACAGCCACTGCGTCCATCGGTAGTACTCCGGTCGGTGGGTCTCCAGGCGGCGCGACCAGTCGAACGACACCCCGTACCGGCGCGCGGTGGCGGCCTGCGTCGCGATGTTCGTCTCGGTGAAGACGGCGGGGTTCTCGCCGCGGCGGATCGCCGCGTTCTCGGCGGGCAGCCCGAACGAGTCCCAGCCGATCGGGTTGAGGACGTCGTACCCGCGCAGGCGCCAGTACCGCGCGACGACGTCCTCCAGCGCGAACACCTCGGCATGACCCATGTGCAGGTCGCCCGAAGGGTAGGGAAACATCGTCAGCAGGTACCTGCGGGGGCGCGAGCCGTCGTCGCGCGCGCGGAACGTGCCGTGCTCGGCCCAGTACTGCTGCCAGCGGTCCTCGATCTCTCGCGACGACGCGCCGAGCATGCGGCTGTCGCCCGAGCTCGGCTCGACATGGTCGACACCCGCATGGTCGGCGGGGACGATCGGGACAGTGGGGACAGAAGGGTGGGGTGGGGGTGCGGCGTGCATCGGGAGGGCTCCTCGAGAGGTGGGCTCGTCGTCGGGCACTCGCCGTGCGGCCCCTCGGGGACGCGCAGGCACCGCCGCGCTGAGCGTGCCCGCCCGGCGGGCTCAGCGCGGCCGACGAAGGAGGAGCCGCAGGTGTCGCATCCCGGCCATCGTCGCCCGGGCGCCGACGCGCGGTCAACACCGGGACGGCCCAGGACCGGGGCGGGGCCGGGTGTGGCGGACGTCGCGCACGCGGGCGCGCCACGGCCGATGCTGCGCCAGTAGGCTTGAGGCCATGGCATCCCACTACGACGTCGTCGTCCTCGGTGCAGGTCCCGGTGGTTACGTGGCCGCGATCCGTGCAGCCCAGCTGGGTCTGTCGGTCGCGGTCGTGGAGGAGAAGTACTGGGGTGGGGTGTGCCTCAACGTGGGCTGCATCCCGTCCAAGGCGCTCCTGCGCAACGCCGAGCTCGCGCACATCTTCCAGCACGACGCGAAGACCTTCGGCATCTCCGGAGAGGTCAGCTTCGACTTCGGCGCGGCGTTCGACCGCTCGCGCACCGTCGCGGAGGGGCGCGTCAAGGGCGTGCACTTCCTCATGAAGAAGAACAAGATCACCGAGTACGACGGCCGCGGCACGTTCCGCGACGCGCACACGCTCGACGTGAAGCTCGCCGACGGCTCGACCGACCAGGTGACGTTCGACAACGTCATCATCGCGACCGGCTCGAAGGTGCGCCTGCTCCCGGGCGTCGAGCTGTCCGAGAACGTCGTCACGTACGAGAAGCAGATCCTCACGCGCGACCTGCCCCGCTCCATCGCCATCGTCGGCGCGGGCGCGATCGGCATGGAGTTCGCCTACGTCCTCAAGAACTACGGCGTGGACGTGACGATCATCGAGTTCCTCGACCGCGCGCTGCCCAACGAGGACGCCGACGTGTCGAAGGAGATCGCCAAGCAGTACAAGAAGCTCGGCGTCAACCTGCTCACCTCGACCGCCGTCCAGACGGTCAAGGACAACGGCGCCGACGGCGTCACCGTCAGCTACAAGGGCGTCAAGGACGACAAGCCGGGCGAGCTCGTCGTCGACAAGGTCCTCATGGCCGTCGGCTTCGCGCCCAACGTCGAGGGCTTCGGCCTGGAGAACACCGGCGTCCAGCTCACCGAGCGCGGTGCCATCGCGATCGACGACGTCATGCGCACCAACGTCGAGCACATCTACGCGATCGGCGACGTCACCGCGAAGCTCATGCTCGCGCACGTCGCGGAGGCGCAGGGTGTCGTCGCGGCGGAGACCATCGGCGGCGCCGAGACGCTCACGCTCGGCGACTACCGCATGATGCCGCGCGCGACGTTCTGCCAGCCGCAGGTCGCGAGCTTCGGCCTCACCGAGCAGCAGGCGCGCGACGAGGGCTACCAGGTCAAGGTCGCGACCTTCCCGTTCATGGCGAACGGCAAGGCGCACGGCCTCGGCGACCCGGTCGGCTTCGTCAAGCTCATCTCCGACGAGACCTACGGCGAGCTCCTCGGCGGCCACCTCATCGGCCCCGACGTCTCCGAGATGCTGCCCGAGCTCACGCTCGCGCAGAAGTGGGACCTCACGGTCAACGAGGTGGCGCGCAACGTGCACACCCACCCGACGCTGTCCGAGGCCGTCCAGGAGTCGATCCACGGCCTCGCGGGGCACATGATCAACTTCTGACCCGTCAGACGCGGTCCCCCGCGCGGGCGACCACCCGAGCCGAGGCCCGGACCTGCTTGTCTCAGGTCCGGGCCTCGTGCTGTCTGGTGCCCACGTGCGCCTGGGGACGAACGTGCCCCGCGCGCCCTCGCCGGGGAGGCGGACGGTCCGCCGGGCGACCCGCCGGTGCCGCTAGGCGAGCGTCCGCGTCACGTGCTCGAGCCAGCGGGCGACGGTGACCAGCTCGTCGGGGGTGAAGCCCTCGGTGAGGCGGTCGTTCAGCTCGGCGAGCGCGGCGCGGACGTCGTCGAGCGCCGCGGTGCCGGTGGGCGTGAGGTCCAGGCGGACGGTGCGGCGGTCGTCGGGGTCGGGGCGACGGCGCACGAGGTCCGCGCGCTCCATGCGGGCGAGCAGTCCGCTGGTGCCGGCGGGGGAGGCCCGCAGCGCGGCCGTCACCTCGCCGATCGTCGCGCCGGGGTGGGTGGCGAGGTGCAGCAGCACACCGGCGGCGGCGGCCCCGAGTCCCGGGCCGCCGTCCCCGGTCGTGCGCGCGCTGCCGCGGCGCGCGATCCAGCGCCGCATCTGGCGCTCCGCCGCGGTGGTGAGGAACACCAGCCGCGGCGGGCGGCCCGTCATCGTCGCGGCTTCCTGGCGGGGAAGTGGACGTTCCCGTCCTGCTGCGACGGGGCGGCCGCGGCGCGCGCGTCGAGCCAGGCGAGGAGCTCGGGCCAGAGCGTGTCGCGCAGGCCGCGGCGGAAGAAGCCCATGTGGCCGATCGCCTCCACGCCGCCGTCGGCGGGGCTCCAGGTGCGGCGCTCGACGTGGGCGGCCGTGAGGCGGTCGGTGATCGCGTCGATCTGCGCGGGGGTGGCCCACGGGTCGTCGGTGAACCCGACGGCGAGGACGTCGCCCGTGACGCGTGCCGCGTCCGCGGCGGCGCGCATGGTCGGGTCGTCGAAGAAGTAGCCCGGCATGGTCGACCAGCGACTCCACTCGAGCATCGCGGCGGCGGGCATGTCCTCCCCGAGGCTCAGACGACGGCCGGGGACGTGGCCGAGCACCCGGGCCGTCGCGGGGCCGAGCGCCCGCAGGATCAGTCGGACGCGCGCTCGCTCGGCGCGGTCGGGGATCGCGGACGTCGCGGCGACGTGGGACGCGACCGTGACGAACCCGGCCAGGCCCCGTGAGCCCTTGCCGAGCGCGAGCGCGTGCCCGCCGATGCTGTGCCCGACGGCGAGCTGGGGCACGTCGCCGAACCGCGGGCGGGCCCACGCGGCGACCGCGGGGACGTCGTCGGCCATCCAGTCGCGCATGCGCAGGCCGCGGTGGTCGCGGGGGCTGCCGGACCGGCCCGTGCCGCGGTAGTCGTAGGTGACGGCGACATACCCATGGGTGGCGAGGAACTCCGCGAACCCCGTGTACAGGCGCTCGGGGACCGCCGTCGCGGGGTGGATCACGACGACACCGCGGGGGGACTCCTCGGCGGGCTTGCGCACCGTGCCGACGACCCAGCCGCCCGCCGGGATCTGGATCCGCAGCTCGTCGGAGCCCACCGTCGCCGGGCCGTCGTTTCGCATGCGAAGTACCTTAGCGGGCTCCGTGGGTGAGGTCGTGCGTGCGCTGACGCGGCGCGAGCGAGAGGTGCACGAGCAGCTCGCGGCCGGGCTCTGCAGGCCGTCGGGCTCGCGTACCGCGTGGGTCCGGTCTCGGCGGACCAGGGCGCTCGTCGTCGGCGCACGGGGCGGGCGCGCTGCGAGCGCGCGCGGACGCCCCCATGCTGGACGTTCCGCCGAACGACGACAGGGGAGTTGCTCATGTCCGACCAGACCACGCCGCAGGACCCCACGACGCAGCAGCCGCAGCCGGAGCAGCCCGCGGACCAGCTCCAGCCGCCGGGACGCACGGGCGACATGTCGCAGGAGCCGGACCACGGGGAGACCACCTACCGGGGGTCGGGCCGGCTCGACGGGAAGCGGGCGCTGATCACCGGCGGCGACTCGGGCATCGGCCGGGCGGTCGCGATCGCGTTCGCGCGCGAGGGCGCGGACGTCGCGATCTCGTACCTCCCGGAAGAGGAGGAGGACGCCCGCACGACGGCCCGGTGGATCGAGGACGCGGGCCGCACGGCCGTGCTGCTGCCGGGCGACATCCGCGACGAGGCGTTCTGCCGGCAGCTCGTCGCGGACGCCGTCGCGGGCCTCGGCGGGCTCGACGTGCTGGTGAACAACGCCGCGTACCAGATGGCGCAGGACGAGGGACTGCGGGGGATCACGACCGAGCAGCTCGACCGGGTCCTCAAGACGAACGTCTACGCGCTGTTCTGGATCACGCAGGCGGCGCTCGACCACCTGCCCAGCGGCGGCGCGATCATCAACACGACCTCCGTCCAGGCGTTCGACCCGAGCCCTCCGCTGCTCGACTACGCCAGCACCAAGGCGGCGATCCTCAACTTCACCAAGGGGCTGGCGCAGCAGCTCGCGCCCGAGGGCATCCGCGTCAACGCCGTGGCGCCCGGGCCGATCTGGACGCCGCTCATCCCGGCCACGATGCCGGAGGAGAAGGTCGAGCAGTTCGGTGCCGACACGCCGCTCGGCCGCGCCGGGCAGCCGGCCGAGCTCGCGCCGGCGTACGTGTTCTTCGCCTCGCAGGAGTCGAGCTACATCACCGGTGACCGCATCGGCGTGACCGGAGGTCGGCTGCTCTGACGGGTTCTCCCGTCCCCCCGGCGCGCACGAGGCGGCGGCCACCCACCCGGGTGCGCCGCCGTCGTCGTGCACGGGAGAAGATGGTCCCGGGGGACACCGACCGAGAAGGAGACCCATGCCCGCGCCCACGACGCCCACCCGCGAGTTCGTCACCGGCCTGCCGAAGGCCGAGCTGCACCTGCACCTGGAGGGCACGCTCGAGCCCGACCTCAAGCTGCGCCTCGCGCAGCGCAACGGCATCGACATCGGCCAGTCGACGGTCGAGGAGGTGCGCGCGACGTACGCGTTCGACTCCCTGACGAGCTTCCTCGCCGTGTACTACCCGGCGATGGAGGTGCTGCAGACCGCGGACGACTTCTACGAGCTCGCCGACGCCTACCTCGCTCGCGCGGCGGCGGACGGCGTGAAGCACGCCGAGATGTTCTTCGACCCGCAGGCGCACACGTCGCGCGGCGTGCCGTTCGAGGCGGTCGTGACCGGGTACCACCGCGCCGCGGCCGAGGCGCCGAGCAAGCACGGCATCGACGCGCACCTCATCCTGTGCTTCCTGCGCGACCACTCCGCGCAGAGCGCGGCCGAGACGCTCGAGGCGTCGGTGCCGTTCCGCGACAAGATCCTGGGCGTCGGGCTCGACTCCGACGAGCGCGACAACCCGCCGCAGAAGTTCGCGGACGTGTTCGCGCGCGCCCGCGAGCTCGGGTACCGGCTGACGATGCACTGCGACATCGACCAGGTCGGCAGCATCGACAACATCCGGACCGTGCTCGACGAGATCGGCGTGGACCGGGTGGACCACGGCACGAACGTCGTGGAGGACCCGGCGCTCGTCGACGTCGTGCGCGAGCGCGGGCTGGGCCTCACGACGTGCCCGATCTCGAACTCGTTCGTCACCGACGACATGAAGGCGACCGAGATCGCCGGCCTGCTGCGCTCGGGCGTGCGCGTCACCGTGAACTCCGACGACCCGGCGTACTTCGGCGGCTACGTCGCGGAGAACTACGTCGCGCTCGCGGAGGCGGCGGGCCTCACGACGCAGGAGGTCGTGCAGCTCGCGAGGAACTCGTTCGAGGCGTCGTGGCTCGGCGACTCGCAGCGCGTGGCCTACCTCGCCGAGATCGACCGGTACGTCGCGGCGTTCGACGCGACCGCCGTCTGACCCGGCCACCCACCCCGCCGAGGTAGAGCCCCGGTCCGCCGAGGTAGAGGCGTGGTCGTGACCACGGCTCTACCTCGCGGGACCGGGGCTCTACCTCGCGCGATCGAGGCTCTGTCTCGCGGTTCTGGGCGCTCGTCCCGCGCGGACGTACCGGGGAGTAACGTGTCGGGGACGGCCGCCGCCGTCCGTTCGGCGGCGAGCACCCCCGCAGGGGGTGAATAATCTCCGGGTGCCGCACGTTGGCACGCACGGGACCCGCGCGCGCGGAACGGCCGTCCGCGGCCCCGCACGCGGGCCCCTGCCCGCAGGGGCACCACGACCACCGGCTTGGCGAGAGGGCGACCAGAGCTCATGAAGGATGTGCTGTACGTCGACGGCGGGACCCCGCTGGACGGGACGATCACCGTGCGCGGCGCGAAGAACTTCGTGTCGAAGGCGATGGTGGCGTCGTTGCTGGGGGAGTCGCCGAGCGTGCTGCGCAACGTGCCGCAGATCCGCGACGTCGGCGTCGTGACGGGGCTGCTGGAGCTGCACGGCGTCACCGTGAAGTCCGACCCGGACGCAGGGATCCTCGACCTGGACCCGTCGAACGTCGAGTCGGCGCACGTCGCGGACATCGACGCGCACGCGGGCTCGAGCCGCATCCCCATCCTGTTCTGCGGCCCGCTGCTGCACCGTCTCGGTGAGGCGTTCATCCCGGACCTGGGCGGCTGCCGGATCGGCGACCGGCCGATCAACTACCACCTGGACATCCTGCGCCAGTTCGGCGCGGTGGTGGACAAGCGGGAGAACGGCATCCACATCCGTGCCCCGCGTCGCCTCCAGGGCACGAAGATCGCGCTGCCGTACCCGTCGGTGGGCGCGACCGAGCAGCTCCTGCTGACGGCCGTGCGCGCCGAGGGCATCACGGAGCTCGCGAACGCCGCGATCGAGCCCGAGATCATGGACCTCATCGCGGTGCTCCAGAAGATGGGCGCGATCATCTCGGTCGACACCGACCGCGTGATCCGCATCGAGGGCGTCGACCGCCTCGACGGCTACACGCACACCGCGCTCGGCGACCGCATCGAGGCGGCCTCGTGGGCGTCGGCCGCGCTGGCGACGGGCGGCGACATCACCGTCAAGGGCGCGACGCAGCCCGAGATGATGATGTTCCTCAACACGTTCCGGAAGGTCGGCGGCCGGTTCGACGTCCAGGACGACGGCATCCGGTTCTGGCACCCGGGCGGCGACCTGTCGCCGATCGTGCTCGAGACGGACGTGCACCCGGGCTTCATGACGGACTGGCAGCAGCCGCTCGTCGTGGCGCTCACCCAGGCCAAGGGGCTGTCGATCGTGCACGAGACGGTCTACGAGAACCGCTTCGGCTTCACGGACGCGCTGCGCGGCATGGGCGCGACCATCCAGGTCTACAAGGAGTGCCTGGGCGGGCGCGACTGCCGGTTCGGGCAGCGCAACTTCCACCACTCCGCGGTCATCTCGGGCCCGACGCCGCTCGCCGCTGCCGACATCGAGGTGCCCGACCTGCGCGGCGGCTTCTCCCACCTCATCGCCGCGCTCGCCGCGAAGGGCACGTCGACCGTGCGCGGCATCAGCCTCATCGACCGCGGCTACGAGAACTTCCAGGACAAGCTGGTCGCGCTCGGCGCGGACGTCCGCCGGGACTGAGCCGTCCACGGGTGCCCGGGGCACCCACCTCATGACGACTGTCACGGCCTCGCACGCGGTCCGCGTGCGAGGCTGGTCGTCGTGATCACCCGACCGCGCACGTTCCTCGACGTGTGGAGCCGGCGGACCGGCCCCGAACGGTTCGACTCCTACACCCGATGGTCGCTCTACTTCCTCTCGGGGACCGAGCCCCTCATCGCGCTCGCCCTCATCGGGAGCGACCCGACGTTCGACCCGTCGGTGACGCGGTTCTGGCTGGCGCTCGTCCTCGTGCACACGGTCGTCTGCATCCTCGCGCTGCGCGCCGGGATCGGGCACTTCCTCGGCGGACGCCGCGTCCACCCGGTGCTGCTCGTCCTCCTCGGGGTCCTCTCGCTCGCGGTCGCCGCGCTCGCCGTCGGCACCTTCCCCGTGGACGGGGTCGACGACGTCGCCGCGAGCAGTCGCTACTACGGGCTGCTCCTGGGCCTCGGCTACGGGGTGCTGGCGCTCGTCCCCCTGCTCACGTTCCGGCGGGTCGCCCTCGTCGCGCTGGTCCTCGCCGTCGTCACCGGGTGCTCCGTGTGGATGGGCACCGGGCCCGTGACGGCGCGGACGGCGGGCATCGCGGTGGGCCTCGGCCTCTCGGTCCTGGTCATGCTGCTCGGCGTCTTCGGCTCGTACCGCGCCTCGGTCTGGATGCTCGGCGTCGTGTGGGAGCAGGAGCGCACGCGCGTGCTCCACGCCCGCCTCGCCGTCGCCGAGGAGCGGCTGCGGTTCTCGCGCGACCTGCACGACGTCTTCGGCCGCACGCTGTCCGTGGTCGCCGTGAAGAGCGAGCTCGCGGCGGAGCTCGCGGCCCGCGGCCGCCCCGGCGCCGAGGAGCAGATGCTCGAGGTCCGCCGCATCGCGCAGGACGCGCTGCGCGAGGTGCGCGCCGTCGTCGCGGGCTACCGCACGGCCGACCTCGGTGCCGAGCTGGCCGGGGCGCGGTCCGTCCTGCGGTCCGCCGGGATCGAGACGACCGTGCACGGCGACGAGACCCCCGTGGGCGAGGACGCGCAGGAGGCGCTCGCGTGGGCGGTCCGGGAGGCCGTGACGAACGTCGTGCGGCACTCGACCGCGCGCACGTGCACCATCACGGTCCACCGCGACGGGGCGTCGAGCGTCGTGGAGGTCGTCAACGACGGCGTCCCGACGACGCCGCGCACCGGCGGCGGGTCGGGCCTCGTCGGGCTCCGCGAACGCCTGGAGGGCGCCGGCGGTCGCCTCGAGACGTGGGTCGACGACGGCCGCTTCGGGCTCGTGGCCCGCGTGCCCGACGCCGCCCGTCCCCACCGCGCGTCCCCGTCCCCGCTCCCCGAGAGGACCACCCCGGCGTGATCCGCATCCTGCTCGCCGACGACGAGAACCTCATCCGCGACGCCGTCGCGTCGCTCCTCGCGCTCGAGGACGACCTCGAGGTCGTGGCGCAGGCGGCGTCCGGCCCCGAGGCCGTCGCGGCCGCGCTCAAGCTCCGGCCCGACGTCGCCGTGCTCGACCTCCAGATGCCGGGCCTCGACGGCGTCGAGGTCGCGCAGCGGCTCGCCGGCGAGCTGCCGTCGTGCGGCGTCGTCATCGTCACGAGCCACGGTCGCCCGGGCTACCTCAAGCGCGCGCTCGAGGCGGGCGCGCGGGGCTTCCTGCCGAAGACCGTCTCGGCGCGCGTCCTCGCGGACGTCGTGCGCCAGGTGCGCGACGGCGGCCGGTACGTGGACCCGGAGCTCGCCGCGGAGGCGATCGCCGCGGGCGCGAGCCCGCTCACGCCGCGCGAGGCCGACGTGCTCGAGCTCGCGGCCGACGGCGCCCCCGTCGAGGAGATCGCGACGCGCGCCCACCTCGCGCCCGGCACGGTGCGCAACTACCTCTCGTCCGCAGCGGCCAAGCTGGGCGCCGCGAACCGGCACGAGGCCGCGCACGCCGCGCGACGGCACGGCTGGATCTGAGGGCGGGCTCCGCCCGGTAGGCTCGGTGACCGTGCCGAGCCAGCCCCAGACACCGCGCGCGTACAGGACTTTGGCGTTCGTGCTGCGCCCGATCCTGTTCGCGATCACCCGACGCGACTGGCGGGGTGCCGAGAACCTGCCCGACGGCGGGTTCATCGCCGCGGCGAACCACGTCACCGAGGTCGACCCGGTGACGCTCGCCCACTTCCTCTACGACCAGGGCCGTGCCCCCAAGATCACGGCGAAGGCGTCGCTCTGGAAGGTGCCCGTGCTCGGCGGTCTCCTCACCCGCACCGGGATGATCCCCGTGCACCGCGGCACCGCGGGCGCCGCGCAGTCGCTCGTGGACTCCACCGCGCGGCTCCACGAGGGCGAGTGCGTCGTGTTCTTCCCCGAGGGCACGCTCACGCGCGACCCGGACGGCTGGCCCATGGTGGGCAAGACCGGCGTCGCGCGCCTCGCGCTCGCGAGCCGGGCGCCCGTCGTCCCCATCGCCCAGTGGGGCGCGCACCGGCTCCTCGCGCCGTACGGCAAGGTGTTCAAGCCGATCCCGCCCAAGCAGGTCGCGGTGCACGCGGGCCCGCCCGTCGACCTCTCCGACCTCTACGACCGCCCGCAGGACACCGCGACGCTGCGCGAGGCGACCGAGCGCATCATGGCCGCGATCACGAGCCAGCTCGAGGAGATCCGCGGCGAGAAGGCTCCCGCCGAGCGGTTCGACCTGCGCCGTCGGCCCGGGACGGAGGACCGCGCGTGAGCGCCGAGCGGATCGTCGCCGCCGTCCTCGGGTCGGGCAGCTGGGGCACCACGTTCGCCGCCGTCCTGGCCGACGCCGGGTGCGCGGTGCGTCTCTGGGGCCGCGACGCCGAGGTCGCCGAGCAGGTGAACGCCTCGCGCCGCAACGAGAAGCGGCTGCCGGGCATCGACCTCCCCGACGGGATCCGCGCCACGACCGACGCGGCCGAGGCGCTCGCGGGCGCCGGGCTCGTCGTCGTCGCGGTGCCCTCCCAGGTCGCGCGCGAGACGCTCACCGAGCTCCGCCCGCACGTGGCGCCCGGCGCCGTCGCGGTGTCCCTCATGAAGGGCGTCGAGCTGAGCACCGACCGGCGCATGAGCGAGGTCGTCGCGGAGTCGCTCGGCCTGGCTCCCGAGCGCGTCGCCGTCGTCTCGGGGCCGAACCTCGCGCGCGAGATCGCGCACCGGCAGCCGACGGCGACCGTCGTGTCGTGCGCCGACGACGACGTGGCACGCTACGTGGCGCGCGCGTGCTCGTCGTCGTACTTCCGCCCGTACACCAATCGGGACGTGGTCGGCGTCGAGCTGTGCGGCGCGGTGAAGAACGTCATCGCGCTCGCCGTGGGCATCGCCCAGGGCCGCGGGTTCGGCTACAACACGACCGCCACCGTCATCACGCGCGGCCTGGTCGAGATCACGCGCCTCGGGCTCGCGCTCGGGGCGGACGCGGAGACGTTCCCCGGGCTCGCGGGGATGGGCGACCTCGTCGCGACGTGCTCGTCGCCGCTCTCGCGCAACCACACGCTCGGCAAGCACATCGGCCAGGGCCTGAGCCTCGACGACGCGATCGCCGCGACCGGCGGCACGGCGGAGGGCGTGAAGTCGTGCCGCTCGGTGCTCGAGCTCGCGCGCAAGGTCGGTGTCGACATGCCCATCACGGCCGGGGTCGTCGCGGTGCTCCACGAGGGCATGCCCGTCGACGAGATGGCGCGCGGCCTGCTGTCGCGGCCGCAGAAGGCCGAGGGCGTCTCGGCGGAGCGCTGAGGCCCTCGGCCTGACGAGTGGGGCCGTCAGCCGTCGTCGCGGACGTCGACGACGACGCGGGTCGGGTCCTCGAGCGAGAACACCCGGAACGGGCGCCGCTCGTCGTCGACCCCGACGAACGCCTGCGTGTACCCCTCGAACACGCCGCGCAGCAGCACCTCCTCGACCTCGCCGTCGTCCCCGGCCCGGACGGGGTTGGGGCCCGCGTACTCCTCGACCCCGGTGTCCATGGGGTACCCCGAGCCGGAGATCATGACCTGCAGGTAGGCGTCGCCGTCGACCGCGACGACGTCACCCTTGCCGTCGTCCGTCGGCTGGTCCACGTACTCGACCCGCCACCCGGGCGTCCCCGTGCCGCCGAGCTCGAAGACGACCCGGTCGAACCCGTCGTGGTGCCCGACCCGGACGTCCGTCACCGTGAGCGCGGCGTCCGCGGACGGGTCCTGCGTGTCCGGCTCGGTGTTCGCGGGGAACGGCAGCGGTGCCTCCGTCGCGTCGTCCGACGGCGTGGACGCGCCGTCGGACGGCTCGGCGCCGGGCTCCGGGGTGGTGCTCGGGGAGTCGGTGGGGCTGGGCGACGCGCTCGTCGCGGTGCTCGACGGCGAGGGCGACTCGTCCGACCCGCCCGGGCTGCACGCCGCGAGGGCGAGGACGAGGACCGCGCCGGCGACGGCGGCCGGTCCTCCGGGCACCGCGCGGCCCGTCGGTCGTGCCTGCCGCGTCCGCACCGCTCGTCGTGTCGTCATGCCGTCGATCCTAGAAAGCCCAGGTCACGCGCGCGCGGCGGGTGGGCCACGGTCCGGCGACGGTCGTGTCACAGCCCGGTCTCGGGGACCGCGCACCCTGTCCTGACGAGGTGGCTGCCGCTACCCTCGGGGGATGCTGCAGGGGATCGGTGGTGCGTCCTTCGCGGTCGCGCTCACGGGAATGGTGGTCGTGGGAATCGTCCGCTTCGCGTCCGGGGCGGAGGCGCGTGCCCGGCGCTCCGAGGGCGCGGGCGAGAGCGCGTCGTCCGGCATGTTCGGCGAGATCGTCGAGATCTTCCAGCCCAGCCGGACGCACCTCACCGAGGAGAAAGAACGTCAGCGGCTCGACATCGTCCAGCGTCCGGCGGAGGGCCGGCCGTTCGACGTCGACCTGGACGGCGGGGTCTTCTACGTCCCTCGGGAGCAGTCCCGCCGCGGCTCCCCGGCACCCGAGCCCGACGCGGGCTAGGGTGCGGTGACCCACAGGTGGTGGTGCGCGGGCCGTGGCGGCCTGCGCGGAGAGGATCCAGGGCGTGCGTGACGAGCATCTGTTCGGTATCCGCCTGCACCCGGTGGCAGCGAGGGCCGACCTCGACCCCGGGGCCCGCGAGATCGGCGTCGTCCACGACGGAGAGCTTCTGGTCGTGGAGCACGAGGACGGGTCGACCTGGGTGCGGGACGTCTCGACGGGCGACTCGTCCCCCCTCAACCGCCACCGGGCGGCGACCGAGGGGTTCCTGGAGGCGTTCGCGGAGTACCTGAGCTCCGGACGGCCCGCCCCCGGGCCGACGACGATGACGGCCGAGCAGGCCGCGGAGCGCCTGCGTGCCTTCCGGGCGGGGGAGATCCGTCCGCCCTCCCGTCCGTCCGGGCGCAGGGCTCCCTCGCACCGGGCGCGGCTGCGGACGCTCCGCACGAGGCTGCGCGCCATCGACAGCGCCGCGACCGGGCCGGACTCCTGGTGGAGCGGTCCCCTCGAGGAGGCGGAGAACGACCTGCTCTGACGGGGTCGGAGCGTGGCGGTGCGGAGCCGGACCGACGCACCCGCCGCCGCGGCGCCGCGCGGCCGGGGCCGTGGCGCGCGTCAGTCGACCGCGCTGCGCAGCGCCCGGTCCAGGTCGCGCCAGAGGTCCTCGACGTCCTCGACGCCCACCGAGAGCCGCAGCAGGTCCTCCGGGACCGTGCGCGACTCGGTCGCGAACCGGCGTCGGCGTTCGAGGCTCGACTCGACGCCGCCGAGGCTCGTCGCGGGTACCCACAGCCGGACCGCCGCGACGACGGCGTCCGCGCCCGCCGCACCACCCCGCGGGCGCATCCCGAGGATCGAGCCGTACCCGGTCATGAGGCGCGTCGCGCGCTCGTGCCCCGGGTCGTCGGGCAGACTCGGGTGCCGCACCTCGACGACGTCGGGGTGCTCGGCGAGCCGGCGCGCGAGCTCCGCCGCGTTCTGCTGGGAGCGCTCGACGCGCAGGGCGAGCGTGCGCAGGCCGCGCAGCGCGAGCCACACCTCGAACGGCCCGGGGATCGAGCCGTGGAGCGTGCGGTAGGCACGCAGCGCGGCTGTGAGCTCCGGCGTGCGCGCGACGGCCGCCCCCAGCACGACGTCGGAGTGCCCGGCGAGGTACTTCGTCACCGAGTGCACGACGACGTCCGCGCCGTGCGCGAGGGGCTGCTGGCCGAGCGGGGTCGCGAACGTGTTGTCGACCGCGGACAGGACCCCGCGCTCGCGCGCCGCCGCGAGCAGGGCGGGCAGGTCGGCGACCTCGAGCATGGGGTTCGTCGGGGACTCGACGAGGAGGAGCGATGCGCCGTCGAGGGCCGCGACGACCTGGTCGGTGTCGGCGACGTCGACGCGCACGACCTCGACGCCGGCCCGTGCCGCGAGGTCGTCCGCGAAGCCGAGCGACACCTGATAGGCGTGGCGGGGCAGCACGACCTTCCCGCCCGCGGGCACGGCCGAGAACACCGCGGCGATCGCCGCCATCCCGGAGCCGAACACCACGCCGGGGTGCTCCGCGCCCTCGAGCGCGGCGAGCGCCTCCTCGAACGGGTGCCACGTCTCGGTGTCCATCCGCGTGTACAGGAGCTCGCCCGGCTGCTGGACGCCCTGCGACACGTACGTCGAGGACAGCACGATCGGGGGGTTCACGGGCGCGCCCTGCGACCGCTCGGGGCGTCCCGCGGCGACGGCGACGGTCGCGGGGGACAGGGCGTCGGAGGCGTGCGGGTCGGTCATGGCGGCAGCGTACGCCCGGCCGCCCGACGAGTGCCCCGGGCGACCACCCCCTGACCGAGCGACCAGGCGATCACGGTCGGCCGAGCAGGTCGTGCTGGTGCGTCGTGCGGCCGGGACGTGCCAGGACCACCTGCTCGGCGCCGGCGGTCCGCGTCAGGGGAGGGGGCCCAGGAGCGACTGCGCGACGGTCGAGTGGGCGGACTCGTCGTCGGACGGGTGGAAGATCCCGGCGAGGACGTCGCGGTAGAGGCGGCCGAGCTCGTTGCCGGCGAAGTAGCTGGAGCCGCCCGCGACCCGCACCATCTGGTCGACGACGGTCTTCGCCGTCTCCGTCGCGCGCACCTTGAGCCCTGCGGTCGCGCGGAACCAGCCCGCGCCGCGGTCGACGAGGGCGTCGAGCTCGGCCGCGACGGTGTCGATCTGCGGCCAGACGGCGTCGAGCGCGAGCGCGGCGTCGGCGAGGCGCCAGCGGACGTCCGGGTCCTCGGAGAGCGGCGCGCCGTCGTTCTTCATCGACGTCCGACGGCGGGCCGCGGCGACGCCGAGCTCGAGCGCACGGTCCGCGATGCCCGTGTACACCGACGCGAGCAGCGTCTCGAACGTCGTGAAGATCCCGACGACGAGGGGGTCCAGCGTCGGGCCTGGCGGCAGCCGCCGGACGACGCGCTCGACGGGGGCGAACGCGCCGTCGAGCACCGTGGAGCGCGACTGCGACGCGCGCATGCCCATCGTGTCCCAGTCGTCGAGCACCTGGACCCCGGCGTCGCGCGACACGAACGCGTGCACGAGGCGCGGGGCGTCGCGCGACTGCGTGTCGAGCCCCAGCACGCCGAGCCGCGTCCACGCGGGCGAGTTCGACGTGAAGATCTTGCGGCCGTGGAACGTGTACCCGCCCCGCTCGTCCGGGCGGGCCTCGGTGCGCGAGCCGAGCAGCACGAGGTCGTTGCCGCCCTCGGAGTACCCGAACCCGAAGACGCCCCCGCGGACGGCGTCCTCGAGCAGCCAGTCGAGCGACGCGTCGCCGCGCAGGTGGAGGTAGCGCGCGACGCCCGTCCACACGTGGTGCATGTTCACGGCGAGCGCCGTCGCGGGGGCGGCACCCGCGAGCCGCGCCTGCTCGTGCGCGACCTCGCGCAGGGTGAGGCCCGCGCCGCCGAACGACTCGGGCACGAGCGCGCGCAGGTACCCGGCCTCGGTGAGCGCCGCGAGGTCCTCGGTGAAGAACGCGTTGTCGCGGTCGTAGCCCGCGGCCCGGCCGCGGACCTGCTCCAGCAGCTCGTCGGAGAGCAGCGTGCGCGGCGTGGGGAACGGGGCGGGGGACGGGACGGGCGTGGGCATGGCCTGCCTTCGGTCTCGGGACGGACGGTGGAGGGGCGGACGGGGAAGGGCCCCGGCGACGAGCGTCGCCGGGGCCCCTCCACCGTACGGCGGCCGGTGGCCGCCGTCAGCCCACGAGGACGGGCACCGGATCCTCCGGGTGGGGGAGGATGCGGCGCAGGACGTCTGCGAGCGTCACGACGCCGACGAACCGCTCGCCGTCCATGACGACCGCGAGCTGCTCGCTCGACTCGCGCATGCGCGCGAGCGCGGCGTGCACCGTGGTGCCGGACTCCAGGACGAACCCGGGGCGCGCGAGCTCCTTGGCGAGCCGGTTGTCCGGCTCGAGGAGCGTGTCGCGCACGTGCACGACCTTCGGGACCACGCTCCCGTTCTGGACGAGGATGCGCAGGTGGCCCGAGCGGGCCGACGCGCGTCGCACGTCGGCCGCGGTCGCGTCGGCGGGGACCGACGTGGGCCGGCTCCCGGCCGGCACGAGCGCGTCGACCGTGAGGGTCTCGAGCTCGATCACGCCCGAGATCTGCGCCCGGTACGACGCCTCGAGCGCGCCGACGTTCGCCGAGTGCTCGACCAGGTGCCGCAGGGTCGCGGCGTCCTGCCCGCCACCCTCGACGTTCTCCACCGGCTCGACGCCCACGGCCCGCACGCAGCGGTTCGCGAGCTCGTTGAGCCAGCGCAGGAGCGGGCGGAACGCCCACATGAACCCGCGCATCGGCAGCGCGAGGAGCGTGGCAGACCGCTCGGGGTGGGCGATGGCCCACGACTTCGGTGCCATCTCGCCGACGACGAGGTGCAGGAACGTCACGACGATCAGCGCGAGCACGAAGCCCGCGACGTCGGCGGCCCACAGGGGCGCGCCCCACGTCTCGAAGACGGGCGTGAGCCAGTGGTGGACGGCGGGCTTGGTGATGGCACCGAGCGCGAGCGTGCACGCGGTGATGCCGAGCTGGGCGCCGGCCATGAGGAGCGTGAGCTCGTTCGAGCTGCGCAGCGCGGCGCGCGCGGCGCGGCTCGTGGGCGCGGCGTCCTCGAGGCGGTGCCTCTTGGCACCGAGGAGCGCGAACTCCACGGCGACGAAGAACGCGCTGAGCGCGATGATCGCGACGGTCGCCGTGACGACGACCCAGGGGTTGCTCATCGGGTCTCCTCCGCGGCGTCGGTCGGGTGCGCTGCCTCGCGCGCGGTCGGGTGCCCGACGACGTCGACGGGGACGTCGCCACGCCGCTCGACGAGCCGGACGCGCACGAGACGCGGCACGTGCCGCTCGACCGACAGGACGTCGACGAGGAGGGCGCGGTGCACCGGCTCGTCGTGCACGAGGTCGGCCGGGTCGTCCGGGAGCGGCACCTCTATCTGGTCGCCCGCGCGCGGCAGGGCACCGTGCTGGGCGATGAGGAGCCCCGAGACGGTCTCGTGGTCGCCGCGGGGCAGGTCGTGCCCGAGGGCGCGCTCCGCCTCGTCGACGTGGACGTCGCCGCCCATGACCCACACGCCGTCCTCCTCGGCCGTGACCGTGGCGGGCTGCTCGGGGTCGTGCTCGTCGGTGATCTCGCCGACGAGCTCCTCGGCGAGGTCCTCGACGGTCAGCACGCCGGTGAAGCCGCCGTACTCGTCGATGACGCACGCGAGCTGGTTGCGCGTGGAGTTGAGCTGCGCGAGGGCGTCCGGGAGCGTCATGGCCGTCGGCAGCACCACGGCCTGGCGCATGAGCGCCGTGACGGGGGCGTCCGCGGGCAGGTCGGTCGCGAGGACGTCGGCGAGCTGGACGACGCCGAGCGGCTGGTCCGTGTCGTCGACCACCGGGTAGCGCGTGTGGGCGCGGGCCATGAGCTCGCGCACCTCGGCGACGGTCGCCTCGGGCCGGACGGTCCCCACGCGCGAGCGCGGGATCATCGCGTGCTCGACGTCGCGCTGCGGGAAGTCCAGCACGCGGTCGAGGAGCACGGACAGCTCGTCGGTCAGGTTCCCGCTCTCGCGCGAGTCGGCCACGATGTGCTCGAGGTCGCGCGCGGTCGCGGTGTTGTCGACGTCGTGGACGGGCTCGATCCTGAGCATCCGCAGCAGCGCGTTGGACGCCTTGTCGAACACCGCGATGAGCCAGCCGAACACCGTGAGGTACGCCGACGTCGAGCGCGCCAGACCCTTCGCGAGCGGCTCGGGCCGCGCGATGGCGAGGTTCTTGGGGAACAGCTCGCCGAAGAGCATCTGGATGATCGTCGACAGCACGAGCGCCAGGACGGTGCCCACCGCGACCCCGACACCCGTCGGGACGCCGACGCCGCCGAGCATGGTGCCGAGCGACTGCCCGATGAGGGGCTCGGCCACGTAGCCGACGAGCAGGCCCGTCACCGTGATGCCGAGCTGCGCGCCGGACAGGACGAAGGAGGTGCGCCGGGTCACGGCGAGCGCGCGCCGGGCCGACTCGTCGCCGGCCTCCGCCTTGGCCCCCAGCCGGGAGCGGTCGACGGTCATGTAGGCGAACTCCTGCGCGACGAAGTAGGCCGTCGCCGCCGTGATCGCGAGGACCACGAGGAGCCCGAGGAGGAGGGAGAGGAAGGTCGTCATCGTGCCCGCACCGCCCTGCGGTCGACGGGGACGCGTGGGTGCGTCCGCTCGCTGCCGGGGCCGGTGCGGCCGGGACTATGGTCGGGGTCGTCGGCCGCGGGGGCCTCGAGAGTCGTGTCTTCCACGGCACTCCCAACGCCGGAGACTCCCGGATCGTTCCCGGGATCTCGCCGAGATCTCGCACCGGCGCGCGTCCGCGCGCGAGCAGGCGTCCGGTAGGGTCGTCGGCGATGTCCAGCCAGAGCCCCGACCGGTCCGTGCCGTCCACCGACGAGCACCCCACCGGCGCCCCCCGCAAGCCCCGCGTCCTCGTGCTGTTCGGCGGGCGCTCGGGCGAGCACGCCATCTCCGCCGCGACCGCCGCGGGCGTCCTGCGCGCCATCGACCGGTCGCGCTACGACGTCGTCCCCGTCGGGATCACGCCGTCGGGCGAGTGGGTCCTCGCGGCCGACGAGCCGTCGCGCTGGGAGATCACGGCAGGCCGGCTGCCGCAGGTCGAGCCGACGGGCGAGGAGGTCATCCTCCCGCTGTCGACCGGGCGCCGGGACCTGCGCGTGCTCACACCCGGCGAGGTGCCGCGCGTGCTCGGCGAGGTGGACGTCGTCTTCCCGCTCCTGCACGGCCCCTACGGCGAGGACGGCACCCTCCAGGGCATGCTCGAGCTCTCCGACGTGCGCTACGTGGGCGCGGGCGTCCTCGCCTCGGCGGTCGGCATGGACAAGCACTTCATGAAGCTCGTGCTCGCGGGCGAGGGCCTGCCGATCGCGCCGTACACCGTCGTCAAGCCGGGAGCGTTCGAGCGCGACCCGGAGACGGTGACGCAGGCGGTGGCCGCGCTCGGCCTGCCCGTCTTCGTCAAGCCCGCGCGCGCCGGGTCGAGCCTCGGCATCTCCAAGGTCGACGACCTCGCGGACCTGCCCGCGGCGATCGCGGCAGCGCAGGAGCACGACCCGAAGGTCGTCGTCGAGGCGGGCGTCGTCGGTCGCGAGATCGAGTGCGCCGTCCTCGGCGGGCGCGGGGGAGCGCGGCCGCGCGCGTCCCTGCCGGGGGAGATCGTCGTCACGGGCGAGCAGCACGACTTCTACGACTTCGAGGCCAAGTACCTCGACGAGGCCGGGGTCGAGCTGTCGTGCCCGGCGGACCTCCCGGAGCACCTCGTCGAGCGCGTGCGCGAGATCGCCGTGCGCACGTTCGAGGCGGTCGGCGCGGAGGGCCTCTCGCGCGTCGACGTGTTCGTCACGCCCGACGAGCGGGTCGTCGTCAACGAGATCAACACCATGCCGGGCTTCACGCCGTTCTCGATGTACCCGCGCATGTGGGAGAAGTCGGGGCTCAGCTACCCCGACCTCATCGACGAGCTCGTCGCGCTCGCGCTCGAGCGGCCCACCGGCCTGCGCTGACCGCGCGGGCGGCGGGCCGGAGGCAGGCCCGGGACGGGCAGCGGCTCAGCCGACGTCGCCCACCCCGACGCACGCGCGCGTCTGCGGGACCTCCATGACGGCGCGGCCCAGGTCCGCGATGAACGACGTCGAGTGCCCCTCCGTCACGGCGGGCGGGACGACGACCTGCACCGCGGGGTCGCGCCCGTAGGTGGTGAACGTCCACGTGCCCTCGTCCTCGACGACGAGCCAGTCGACGCTGCCCCCCTCGGACACGACGCTCTGGCACGCCGTCGTCGTGGGCCCGGGCACCTCGACGCCGCACCGCAGCGTCACCGCGGCGCCCGGCTCGCCCCAGGCGGCCGTGGCCTGGCTCGTCGTGCCGACCTTCGGCAGGTCCTCGCCCAGCGAGTCGGGCAGCGCGAGCACGACGTCCGCGCACAGCGGGTTCTGGGCGTCGTCCGCCACGGGGACGCCGATGCGCGGCGCGCACGCGGCGGTCGCGGCCACGACGCCCAGGAGCGCGGGGACGGCCAGGGCGCGGACGAGCCGGCGGCGGGACGGCCGGGACGACCCGGGGCGGGCGGAGGGGGAGCGGGGAGGGACGACGTCGAGCACGCGACCACCGTAGCGGCCCGCGACGGGTGCCCGTGACCGCCCGGGCGGCGACTAGGGTGGCCGCGTGAGCGAGACGCCCCTGCTGGTCCGCGACGTGCCCGAGGAGGCGCTCCTCGCCCGGATCTTCCCCCTGCTGCCCACGGCCCCCTCGACGCTCGTCGGGCCTGGGGACGACTGCGCGGTCGTCGCCGCGCCCGACGGCCGCTACGTCGTGTCCACCGACGTCCTCGTCGAGGACCGGCACTTCCGCCGGCGCTGGTCGACGGGCTACGACGTCGGCCGGCGCGCCGCCGTGCAGAACCTCGCCGACGTCGTGTCCATGGGCGCGCGCCCCGCGGCGCTCGTTGTGTCGCTCGTCATGCCGGGCGACCTGCCGGTCGACTGGGTCACCGGGTTCGCGCGCGGGCTGGCCGACGCGTGCGCCCCGCTCGGTGCCGCGGTCGTGGGCGGCGACCTGTCCGGAGGGGACCAGGTCGTGGTCGCCGTGACCGTCCACGGGGACCTGGAGGGACGCGAGCCGGTGCTGCGGGGCGGGGCCCGGGCGGGCGACGTCGTCGCGCTCGCGGGGACGCTCGGTCGGTCCGCCGCGGGTCTGGCGCTGCTCGACGCCGGTCTTGCGGACGTCGACGACGCGCTCGTCGCCGCCTACCTGCGTCCCGACCCGCCGCTCGCCGCGGGCCCGGTCGCGGCCGACGCCGGGGCCACGGCGATGATGGACGTCTCGGACGGTCTGCTGCGGGACGCGGGGCGGGTCGCGCGGGCGAGCGGCGTCGTCGTGGACCTGGACCCGGGCGCGCTCGACGCCGACCGCGCCCGGCTGCGGGACGCGGGCGCCGCGCTCGCACGCGAGGACGACGGGGCGGAGCTCGTCGACGGGTGGGTCCTGTCCGGGGGAGAGGACCACGGTCTGCTCGCCACGTTCCCCGCGACGGCGCCGCTCCCGGCCGGGTTCCGGCGGCTCGGCACGGTGCGTCCCGCGGGCGACGACGGCCCGGGCGTGCGCCTGGACGGCGCGGTGCCGCGCCGGTCGTCGGGGTGGGACCACTTCCGCGCCTGAGCGCGGGGGTCAGCTCCGGCGGTAGCGGACGGCGGTGAGGTCCTTGCCGCCGATGTCGTCGCGGCGCTCGACCCCGTCCGGGCTGAACCCGTGCCGACGGTAGAACCGGCGCGCACGCTCGGCGTCCTCCAGGACCCAGAGCGTGACGGTGGTGCCGGGGCCCACCTCGCCGAGCATGGTGCGCATGAGGTCGCGCGCGACACCGCGGCCCCAGGACTCGGGGTCGAGGTAGATGGCGTAGATCTCGAGGTCCCCGGGCTCGGCGTCCTCGTCGCGACCCGGGCCGAGGGTGGCGAAGCCGATGGTGCGGCCGTCGGCGTCGGCGAGCCACGTGCGCGCCCCGGCGGTGCCGAGGCTCTGGACCCAGTGCTTCTCACGCTGGTCGTGGTCGAGGGAGGCGAGGTACTCGTCCGGCACGATGCCGGCGTACGCGCCGCGCCACGACGCGATGTGCACGGCCGCGATGGCGCGCGCGTCCGCGGGGCCGGCCGGGCGGATCGTTACCTCGCTCAGTTCCGTCACCATGAACAAAGACTGCCACCCGGGCGGGGATACACCAAGCCCGTTTGTCCGGATCCTCAGGAGGTCTTCGGAGCTCGGGCGTCCGGGGCCGCAGACGACGAGAGCGCCCGCCGGGGACCGGCGGGCGCTCTCGTGGAGGAGTCGCGCGACTCAGGCGGGGCGGGTGACCTTGCCGGCCTTGAGGCACGAGGTGCACACGTTGAGGCGCTTGGGCGTCCCCGCGACCACGGCGCGCACGCGCTGGATGTTCGGGTTCCAGCGGCGCTTCGTGCGGATGTGGGAGTGCGAGATGCTGTGCCCGAAGCCCGGGCCCTTGCCGCAGACGTCGCAGTTGGCAGCCACGGTTTCTCCTGATCGTCGTGCACGTCGCGCACGCAGCGGCGACGTCCTGAATGGTCTGTAGGGTGTCCGGCCCGGTGTCCCTCGGCGGCTCCTCGACGACGTCGAGGGCGCGCGAAGCACCCGGGCAACCTCGTCAGGGTAGCCGATCCGAGGCCCTCAGCTCAAACCGGGTCCGCGTCGCACGGATCACGTCGGACCCGGGGCGGCTCGCCACACGACCGGGGGCCGGGTTGACTACCGTGGTCCCGACGACCGCCGGGTCGTCCGACCCGCCGCGCGCGGCCGGGCCGTCCCCCAGCGTACGAGGAGCCGTCCCGACGTGAGCCCCGGAGCCGACGTGGTCGACGCCGCCGTCGTCGTCGCGTGGGGTCGTGGTGGTGTCCACGCCCTCGCCCAGGCGCGCGCGTCGCTCGACCGCGTGAACGTCTTCCCCGTGGCCGACGCGGACACCGGCACGAACATGTACCTCACGCTGCTCGACGCCGTGCGAGCGCTGCCCGCGGGCACGGCGGACACCGCGGGCTCAGCGGGCGGGGCGGGCGACGTCCTCGTGCGTCTCGCGCGCGGGGCGCTCGTCGGCGCGCGCGGCAACTCCGGCGTCATCCTCAGCGAGTACCTGCGCGGGCTCGCGCTCGAGCTCGCCGAGCACCGGACGGTCTCGGGGGCGGCGCTCGCCGTCGGCCTGGACCGCGCCGCGCGCACGGCCCGGGGCGCCGTCGCACGCCCGGCGCCGGGCACGATCCTCACCGCGGCGGACGCGGCGGCCCGCGCGGCCGCGGACGTGGTCACGGACGGTGACCCCTCGCCCGGTGCCGTCGCCGCGGCGGCGCGGGACGGCGCCCGCGCGGCGGCGCTGCGCAGCACCGACGAGCTCGACGCGCTGGCACGGGCACAGGTGCTCGACGCCGGGGCCCTCGGCCTCGTGCTCGTGCTCGGCGCGCTCGTCGCGGCGCTCGACGAGCGGACCGGCGGATCGGGCCGCACGCAGATCGACGAGCCGGGCCGCGGGCTCGTCGACGCGCGCCTCGACGAGCCCGGCGCGGTACCGGGGACCCCCGCGCCGGTCGTGTCGGAGGTGCTGGGCATGATGTCCGGCATGACGCCGGTCACCGGGTCGTCCCCGGGGGCGGCGTCGGGGACCGAGGCCGCGCACGAGGGGGGCGAGTTCGAGGTGATGTACGTGGTCGACCTGCCGGGCGGTGCCCTCCGCGACGCCGCGGGCGCGTCGACGGGACCGGGGGAGCGGCTGCGGTCCGACCTGTCCCGGATCGGGGACTCCGTCGTGGTCGTCGGCGGCGCGGGCGAGGACGGGTCGGGGCTCTGGCAGGCGCACGTCCACACCGACGACCCGATGGCCGCGGTCGTCGCCGGGCGGGCGGTGCTCGCCGACGCCCAGGGCCGCGCCTCGCGGGAGGGAGCAGGAGCGCTCGTCGCGCTGCGGCAGGTCCGCGTGCGCCACCTGCCGGGCGCGCACGGGCACGGTCACCGAGCGCAAGCGGGCGGCACCACGGCGGACCGTGCCCCGTCCGACGAGCCGGGGCTCGTCGCGGTGACCAGCGCACCAGGGCTCGTCGCGGACCTCGCGCGCGCGGGCGCCGTCGTGCTCCTGCGCGACGAGCCCGGTGCGCCCGACCTCGCGGCGCTGCACCGCGTCGCCGTCGACGCGCGCGCGGCGCACGTCGTGGTGCTGCCCGGCGGCGACCTCCCCGAGCAGGACGTCGCGACGCTCCGCGCAGCCCTGCGCGAGGACGGCGTCGAGTCGCTCGAGGTGCTCCCGGCCCCGACGGACCTGCACGTGACGGTCGCGCTCGCCGCCGCCCAGCTGGTCGACGGCCCCGGACGCGTGGACGCCGTGCGGTCCGCGCTCGCCACGGTGCGCACCTCCCGGGCGTCGGCGGCCGGGACGGACGGCCCCGAGGCCGCGCGCCGGCTCGTCGGGCTGCTGGAGAGCCTGCTCGAGCGTCCCGCCGAGGTCGTCACGGTCCTCGCGGACGACGACGTCCCCCTCCCGGCGCTCGACGCGCTCGCCCCCGCGGCCGCCCGGTCCGGGGCCGAGCTCGTGCTCCTGCGCTCGGGCCGGGACGGCGGCACCGTCGCGCTCGCCGTGGAGGGCGCCGTCGTCCACCACGGCACGGACGAGGTGGTGGGCGCATGACGGACCGGCTGGCCGAGCCGCTGACCCGCGCCGTCGGGACGCGCAGCGCGGGGCCGCTCGCGAAGCTCGGCCTCGAGACCGTGGGCGACCTGCTGCGCCACTACCCGCGCCGCTACGGTGATCCCGGCCGGCTCACGGACCTCGGTGGGCTCGCCCTCGGCGAGCACGTGACGATCGTCGCCCAGGTCCGCAGCGCGACCGTCCGGCGCATGCGCAACCGCGCGGGCGCCATCCTCGAGGCGATCGTGACGGACGGCCCGCAGCAGCTCTCCCTCACGTTCTTCGCCAAGAGCCCCAACGTGCTGCGCTACCACGAGCAGCGGCTCGCGCCGGGGCGGCACGGCCTGTTCACGGGCGTCGTCGGCCTCTACCGGGGCACGCGCCAGCTCACGCACCCCGACTACAAGATCATCGGCATGGACGACGACGCCGAGGACGCCGAGAGCGCCGTCCTCGAGGCGAGCAGGCCCATCCCCATCTACCCCGCGAGCGGGAGCATCCCGAGCTGGAAGATCCAGCCCGCCGTGCGGACCGTCCTCGACCCGCTGCGCGAGGAGGACGTCCCCGACCCGCTGCCCGACGCCGTCCGCGAGAGGCGCGGGCTCGGTACCCGGCTCGAGGCGCTGCGCGACGTCCACGAGCCGTACGACGAGAAGCAGTGGCGGCGCGGTCGCGACCGGCTGCGGTACGAGGAGGCGTTCGTCCTCCAGGCCGCGCTCGCGCAGCGGCGCGCGCGGGCCGCCGCCGAGCCCGCGACCGCCCGCCCGCCCCGGCCGGAGGGCGAGCCGGGCATCCTCGCGGACTTCGACGCGGCGCTGCCGTTCACGCTCACGCAGGGACAGCGCGAGGTGGGCCGGGAGATCGCCGCCGACCTCGCGCTCGCGCGCCCCATGCAGCGGCTCCTCCAGGGCGAGGTCGGCTCCGGCAAGACCGTCGTCGCGCTGCGCGCGATGCTCCAGGTGATCGACGCCGGCGGCCAGGCGGCGCTCCTCGCGCCCACCGAGGTGCTCGCCGCGCAGCACACGCGGACCCTGCGGGCGCTCCTCGGGCCGCTCGCCGAGGGCGGGTTCCTCGGGGGCGGCGAGCACGGGACGCGCGTCGCGCTCCTCACCGGGTCGCTCGGTGCCGCCGCGCGCAAGGAGGCCCTGCTCGACGCCGCGAGCGGCGCGGCGGGGATCGTCGTGGGCACGCACGCGCTGCTCTCCGAGAACGTGCAGTTCGCCGACCTCGGGCTCGTGGTCGTCGATGAGCAGCACCGGTTCGGCGTCGAGCAGCGCGACGCGCTGCGAGCGAAGGCGCGCACCTCCCCGCACCTGCTGGTCATGACGGCGACGCCGATCCCGCGCACTGTCGCGATGACCGTGTTCGGTGACCTCGAGACGTCGTCGCTCACGGAGATCCCCGCCGGGCGGTCGGGCATCACGACGCACGTCGTGCCCGCCGGGAACCCCACCTGGATGGAGCGGACGTGGGCACGCGTGCGCGAGGAGGTCGACGCCGGGCACCGCGCGTACGTGGTGTGCGCCCGCATCCACCCGGACGAGCCGGACGCCGACGCGGGCGGGACGGGGGACGACGACTTCGACGACGTCCCGGACTTCCTGCTCGACCCCGAGGCGCCCGACGCCGTCGAGCGGCCGCCGCTGCGCGCCGTGCTGGAGGTCGCGGAGGAGCTGCGCGCCCACCCGCGGCTCGCCGGGCTGACGGTCGGCGTGCTGCACGGCCAGATGCCGCCTGCCGAGAAGGATGCCGTGATGGCCGACTTCGCGTCGGGAGCCGTCCAGGTGCTCGTCTCCACGACGGTCGTCGAGGTCGGCGTCGACGTCCCGGAGGCCACGGCGATGGTCGTGCTCGACGCGGACCGGTTCGGCATCTCCCAGCTCCACCAGCTCCGCGGACGCGTCGGCCGCGGGTCGGCCGCCGGGCTGTGCCTGCTCGTGTCGACCGCGCAGCCGGGCACGCCCGCCGCGACGCGCGTCGAGACGCTCGCGCGCACGACGGACGGGTTCGAGCTCGCCACCGTCGACCTCGAGCTGCGCAGCGAGGGCGACGTCCTGGGTGCCGCCCAGTCGGGGCGTGCGAGCTCCCTGCGGCTCCTGCGCGTCGTCAAGGACGCGGACGTCATCGAGACCGCGCGGGCGGACGCGGCAGAGGTCGTCGCGCAGGACCCGGACCTCGCGGACCACCCGGCGCTCGCCGCCGCGATCCGCGAGCAGCTCGACCCCGAGCGCGAGGAGTTCCTCGAGCGTGCGTGACGGCGGGGCGCCGCGGCGTCTGCGTAGGGTGGGCACGTGACGAGGATCGTGGCGGGAACAGTCGGTGGGCGCACGCTGCAGGTCCCGCCCCGCGGCACGCGACCGACGAGCGAGCGCGTGCGGGAGGCGATCTTCTCCCGGCTCGAGCACCTCGGCGTGGTCGACGACGCGCGCGTCCTCGACCTCTACGCGGGCTCCGGCGCGCTCGGCCTCGAGGCGGCGAGCCGCGGCGCGGCCGACGTCACGCTCGTCGACTCCGCGCGGGTCGCGGCCGACGTCGCACGACGCAACGTCGCCGCCCTCGGCCTGTCGAACGTGCACGTCGTCGCGCAGCCGGCCGAGGCGTTCGTCGCGGGCGTGGCGGCGGCCGCGGCGCAGCGGTCGGCGGCCGGGGACGCGGCCGGAGCGGCCGGGGCGCCGTCCCGGGGGCGTGCGGGCCACGGCCCCTTCCACCTCGTGCTCGTGGACCCGCCCTACGACGTGACGGCCGAGGCGCTCGAGCGCGTCCTCGCGCACCTCGCCGTGCCCGGCGTGCTGGACCCGGCCGCCGTCGTCGTCGTCGAGCGCTCGACGCGCACGCCCGAGCCGACGTGGCCCGCCGGCTGGGAGCTCGTCGCGCACAAGGACTACGGCGAGACCGCGGTGTTCTTCGTCGGCCCGGAGCTCCCCGACGACGCATAGCCCGCCGCCCAGCCGTATCCGGCCCTACGTCCCCGTCGACCAGGTGGTTCTGGCTCGTCCGGGTCGGTTGACGCACCCGTACCGCCTGCTCGGCCTGCCGGGACCGCCTGGTCGGTGGGGGCGTCCGCGGGACCGGGGGGTCAGGCAGTCGGGGCTCGGGTCTCGGCCGGGGAGAGGGTGCCGACGGGCACGGTCGCGAGGGCGGCGGGGTCGTCCGGGTCGACGAGGCGCACGCGGTCCCCGCCCGCGGCGTCGAGCAGGCGGCGGGTCGCGGTGTCGTCGGCGAGCGTGCCCTCGCTCTCGCGGAGGTTCTCCGCGAGGAACGCGCGCAGCGGCGCGGCCGGGACGTCGTCGCCGGCGGCGTGCGGACCGAGGGGGAACGACACGAGGAGGAGCGCGGGCACGCGCTCGCCGCCCGGGCCGTCGCCGGGCTGGAAGTAGGGGAGCGCCAGGACGCGCGCCCCGAGGCGCGCGTAGAACCGGAGCCGCGCGACCGGGTCGCCGTGGGCCTCGCTGCCCGTGTGGTGCGCGGGGTGCTCGACCTCGCCCACGACGACGAGCGGGTCGAGCGCGCGCCAGTCGTCGAGCGCGGTGGTGACGAGACGACGGCCCACGCCGCCGCCGCGGCGTCCGGGGGCGATCGCGAGGTAGAGCACGAGGAGGACGCGCGCGTCGGCGAACCACTCGCCGACGACGCCGGCGACGACGCGGCCCTCCTCGACGACGCCGAGGCTGCGCAGCCGCCCGCTCGCGTGGGCGTCGAGCAGCTCCTGCTCGTCGACGAGCTCGGCCGGCGGGAACGACGGCACGAGGACGTCGCGGTGCAGCGAGCGCAGCAGCGCGGGGTCGGTGAGCGGGACGACGGCGGGGGTGGTCACGTCGACCATCGTCGCGCCCGACGCCGGTCGGCGCGCGCCCGGCCGCGCCGCCCGGGTCCAGCGGCCCCCGTGTACTACCGTGACGAGGTGACCACAGCCGTCTGTCCCGGGTCGTTCGACCCGATCACCCTGGGCCACCTCGACATCGTCCGCCGTGCGCGCGCCCTCTTCGACGAGGTCGTCGTCGGCGTCGCGCGGAACGCGTCGAAGTCGGCGCTCCTGAGCGTCGACGAGCGCGTGGACCTCGCGCGGTCCGCGGTGCGGGACGCGGGGCTGGACGGCGTCCGGGTCGAGGTCGTGCCGGGGCTGCTCGTCGACTTCTGCCGCGACGTCGGTGCGACGGCGGTGGTCAAGGGCTTGCGCGGCGGCGCCGACTTCGACGCGGAGCTGCCGATGGCGCTCATGAACCGGCACCTCGCGGGGGTCGAGACGGTGTTCGTCGCGGGCGACGCGGCGCTCCTGCACGTCGCGTCGTCGCTCGTGAAGGACATCGCGCGGTACGGGGGACCGGTGGACGACCTCGTCCCGCCGGGGGTGGGCGACGCCGTCCGGGCGGCGCTGGCACGGACGCAGGGGACCAGCAGGTGAGCACGACGGGAAGGACCGGGTACGTGAGCGAGCAGCAGGGCCGACGGCCGACGCACGAGGACCGCGCGGGCGAGGAGGCGCAGGTCGGGTTGAACGCGATCCTCGACGACCTCACGCACCTCGTCGAGTCGGCGCGCACGATGCCGATGTCCGCGTCGGTGCTGGTGCACAAGGGCGACGCCCTCGCGCTCCTGGACGAGCTGCGGGGCGCGCTGCCCGAGCAGCTCGCGCACGCGGACGAGGTGCTCGCGCAGGCGGACGCCGTGCTCGAGGACGCGCACCGGCAGGCGGAGGAGATCCTCACGACGGCGCGCGCCCGGGCGATCGAGCTCGTGCAGACGGAGCAGGTGGTGGTCCAGGCGGAGGCGCGCGCCCGCGACATCGTCGACGAGGCGCAGGAGGCGGCTGCCGTGCTGCAGCGCGACGCCGACGACTACTGCGACCGGCGGCTCGCGGACTTCGAGGTGGACCTCGGCAAGCTCCTCGCGCAGGTCCAGGCCGGCCGGGCGAAGCTCGCGGACCGGCTCGGCGACCGCTTCGGCGACGCCGACGAGTCGCCGTTCCCGGCGACGATGCGCGAGCGCGGCGGGGAGCGCGCGGCCCGCTGACGGGCGTGCCGGTCGCCGGGCCCGACCACCGTCGTGGTCGGCGCCGCGAAGGTGGCGACCACGGCGTCCGGTGACGTAAGATCGATGTTTGGCTCGTCGCGTCACGCGTCGACCCGTGCCTGGCAGCCGCCGTCGAGCGGTCGCCGGCCCCCGACCATCGTTGACCACCGTCCGCGGGCGCCCACGCCTGCGGGCTCCGATCCTGGAGCGCACCATCACCGCCGAGAAGACGTCGCCGCTCGTGCTCGACACGCACGAGCTCGGTCGGCGACCCGGGAGCATGCTGACGGTCCGCCGGACCGTCCCCGCGCCGGCCGACCTCGGGACCGCCGTCATCGGCATCCCCGAGGGCAGCGAGCTTGAGCTCGACCTGCGTCTCGAGGCCGTCATGGAGGGCGTGCTCGTCTCCGGGACGGTGACGGGGCGCGCGGTCGGGGAGTGCGTGCGCTGCCTCGACACGGTGCACGAGGACGTCTCGGTCGAGCTCGGCGAGCTGTTCGCCTACCCGGAGCGCGCGAAGGCCGCCGAGGAGTCGGGCGACGACCTGGAGGACGCCGAGGACGTCTACGAGCTGGACGGCGACCTCGCGGACATCGAGCCCGCGCTACGGGATTCGGTCGTCACTGCACTACCATTCAGTCCGGTGTGCCGAGCGGACTGCCCGGGGCTGTGCTCCGAGTGCGGTGCGCGCCTGGCGGACGACCCGGGCCACACCCACGAACTTGTCGACCCTCGCTGGTCGGCGCTGGAGAGCATGTTCGACACCTCGAACGTGTCCGACGAGACGAAAGAGAGCTAGCCGTGGCTGTTCCGAAGCGCAAGATGTCGCGCAGCAACACCCGTGCGCGTCGTTCGCAGTGGAAGACGACCGCCGCGAACCTCACCACCTGCCCGCAGTGCAAGGGCGACAAGCTGTCGCACGCGGCGTGCCCGACGTGCGGTACCTACAAGGGCCGCCAGTACGCCGAGGCGCTGCGCACCGAGCACGCAGGCTGAGGCGCGTGGCACCGGCTGCACCGGCATCCGGTCTTCTCGAGAAGCTCGGGGTCCATCTGGACCCCGAGCTTCTCGTGCTTGCGCTCACGCACCGGTCGTTCGCGCACGAGAACGGCGGCATCCCCACGAACGAGCGTCTCGAGTTCCTCGGTGACACCGTCCTGGGCCTCGTCGTCACGGAGACCCTCTACCGCCGCCACCCCGACCTGTCCGAGGGCGAGCTCGCCAAGATGCGGGCCGCGACCGTCTCGCAGAAGTCGCTCGCCGCGATCGCGCGCCGGCTCGGCCTGGGGCAGTACGTGCTGCTCGGCAAGGGCGAGATCCGCACGCGCGGCAACGACAAGGACTCGATCCTCTCCGACACGGTCGAGGCGATCATCGGCGCGGTCTACCTGAGCCACGGCCTGGAGCCTGCCCGCGGGCTCGTGCTCGGGCTCGTCGAGCCGACGCTGTCGGCGGCGGCCGGTCTGGGCGCCGGGCTCGACTGGAAGACGTCGCTCCAGGAGGCCGCGGCCGCGGCCGGGCTGAGCGCGCCGTCGTACTCGAGCGACGCCGTCGGGCCGGACCACGCGCGGGTCTTCACGTCGTACGTGCACCTCGACGGCCGCCTCTACGGCACGGGCAGCGGGACGGCGAAGAAGTACGCCGAGCAGGAGGCCGCGGAGCGTGCGTACCGCGCGCTCGCGGCGGAGCAGGCCGAGCGCGAGGCGGCGTCCGCGGCCTCGCCGGTCGCGGCCGAGGACGCCGGTGCCTGAGCTGCCCGAGGTCGAGACCGTCCGTGACGGTCTCGCCCGCCACGTCGTGGGCGCCCGCGTCGTCGACGTGGAGGTGCTGCGCGACTACAGCGTGCGGCGCCACGAGGGCGGGCCGGCGGGCTTCCGCGACGAGCTGCTCGGCCAGCGGCTCGGCGCCGCGGTGCGCCGCGGCAAGTTCCTCTGGCTCCCGCTCGAGCCCGCCGCCGGGTCCGACGACGGCCCCGCCGCCGCCCTGCTGGCCCACCTCGGGATGTCGGGCCAGCTCCTCGTCCGCTCCGGCGTCGCGCTCGCCGACCGCTCGCCGCACCTGCGGGTGCGCGTCGTGCTGGAGCACGACGACCGCACCGCCTACGGCGCGCAG
Source organism: Cellulosimicrobium funkei (assembly GCF_900155925.1). Classification (NCBI taxonomy): domain Bacteria; kingdom Bacillati; phylum Actinomycetota; class Actinomycetes; order Micrococcales; family Promicromonosporaceae; genus Cellulosimicrobium; species Cellulosimicrobium funkei. The sequence continues at coordinate 236,379 of NZ_FTMI01000005.1, read as the reverse complement.
GCGCTCGACTTCGTCGACCAGCGCACGTTCGGGCACCTGTCCGTCCAGGACCTCGTCCCGACGCCCGACGGCGCTCCCGGCGGCCTCGGCTCCGACCTCGCCGCGGTCCCGGCGCCGGTCGCGCACATCGGCCGGGACCTGCTCGACCCGTCGCTGCGGCGCGCCGATGTCGTGGACGCGATCCGGCGTCGTCGGACGGGCGTCAAGCGCGCGCTGCTCGACCAGACCGTCGTGTCCGGGGTCGGCAACATCTACGCGGACGAGGCGCTGTGGCGCGCCCGGCTGCACTACGCCCGCGCGACGGACACGCTGCGCCGTCCCGAGGCGCACCGCCTGCTCGACGCGGCGGCCGAGGTCATGACCGAGGCCCTCGCGCAGGGCGGCACGAGCTTCGACGCGCTGTACGTCAACGTGAACGGGCAGTCCGGCTACTTCTCGCGGTCGCTCGCCGTGTACGGGCAGGAGGGCGAGCCGTGCCCCCGGTGCGGCACGCCCGTCCGGCGCGACGAGTTCATGAACCGCTCGTCGTACACGTGCCCGCGGTGCCAGCCGCGGCCCCGCAACGGCCGCTGGTAGACCCCGGAAGCGTCCCCGCTGAGTGCAGGAAAAAGTCGCGTCCGGGCCCACCCGACGCGACGATGCCATGCACTCAGCGGGGGACGACGTTGCGGAGCTCGCGGCCCGCGCGGAGCGCGTCGAGGTTGGCGTTGACGAGCTCGGACGCGCGCTGGGGCCGGTTGCCCGCGACGTGCGGCGTGAGGACCAGGCGCGGCGCGTCCCACAGGGGCGACTCCGTGGGCAGGGGCTCGGACCCGGTGACGTCGAGCGCGGCGCCGCCGAGGCGCCCGTCGTGCAGCGCGGCGACGAGCGCGTCCTCGTCGACCGTGGCGCCGCGGCCGACGTTGACGAAGACCGCGTGGTCGGGGAGCTGGTCGATCCGCGCGGCGTCGAACGCGTGCCGCGTCGTGTCGAGGGCGGGCAGGAGCGAGACGAGCACGTCGGTCGAGGCGAGCACGTCGGGGAGGTCGTCGTCGGTCACGACGGGGAAGCCGTGCCGCTCGCCGCGGCGGCTCGCGACGCCCGTCACGTCGGCGCCGAGCGCCGCGAGCAGCGGCGCGAGCCGGGCGGCGATCGAGCCGAAGCCCCACACGGTCACGCGTGCGCCGTCGAGCGTGTAGCGCGCGGCCGTCGCCGGGTCCGCCTGCGCCTGGTTCACCGCGGTGTCCCACCGGTGCTCGCGCTGCGCCGCCCCGAGCACGTCGAGCCGGCGCACGACGGCGAGGACCAGCGCGAGCGCGTGCTCCGCGACGGGGCCGTCGTGCAGGGACCGGCCGGAGGTGATCGTCACGTCCGGCCCGAACCCGGCGGCGAGCACGGCGTCGGGGCCCGCGGCGAGCGTCTGGACCCAGCGCAGGCGCGGGAGCCGCGCCGCGGCGTCGGCGAGGTTCTCCGCGGAGCCGCCCCACACCACGAGCACCTCGGCGTCGGCGTCCTCGGGGCGGAACGGGGCCGCGGCGTCGTACACGACGACCTCGTCGTCCGGGCCCGCGTCCACGTCGAGGGCGATGGTGCCGGGCACGAGGATCTTCACCGCTGCTCCTTGAGGTCGTCCGTGTCGTCGTCACGGCCCTCGCGCTGCGCGGGACGGGCCGCCTCGCGAACGTATCACCGCGCCCGCGCCGCCCCGAGACGGTTCGGCGCTGGTGCGGCGCCCGGTCCACGACCCGGCCGCGCCCCGGACGACTCCCCAGGCGCGACCTGCGTCGCGGCGATATGTTCGCGGTGTTCCGACGACGCGCCGTCCGCGCGCCGTCCCGGTCGGCCCCGGCGGGGTCACGGCTTCGGGGGTGGGGGATGGGCTCGTCCACGGGCGCGCCGACGCACGCTGAGGTGCGCGCGGCGATCACGGCACGGACACCGAAGAACTACATCACGTGGCTCACGCTCGCGTTCATGATCACGTCGTCGGTCGCGAGCCTGCGCGCCGCGCCGACCATGGCGGTCTACGGCCTCGCGGCCGTGTTCCTCTACGTGGTCCCGGCGCTCGTGTTCCTGCTCCCGACGTCGCTCGTGTCGGCCGAGCTGGCGTCGGGGTGGTCGGGCGGCGTGTACCGCTGGGTCGCGGACGGCGTGTCGAAGCCGCTCGGGTTCCTCGCGATCTGGTGCCAGTTCGCGATGACGATCTTCTACTACCCGAGCCTGCTCGGGTACGTCGCGAGCACGTTCGCCTACGTCATCAACCCGAGCCTCGCGAGCAACGGGCTCTACGTGGCGATCGTCATCGTCGTGCTCTTCTGGACGGGCGTGTGGCTCTCCTCCCAGGGCACCAAGACGGTCGCGGGGCTGTCGAGCTGGGGCCTCGTCATCGGGACGCTCGTCCCGGCCGCGATCCTCGTCGTGCTCGGAGTCGTCTTCCTGGCCCAGGGCAACCCGTCGGCCGCGCCGATGGACGCGCAGCACCTGCTGCCGGCCTGGACCGGGCTCGCGTCGCTGGTGCTCATCGTCAACAACTTCCTGTCGTACGCGGGCATGGAGATGAACGCGGTGCACGTGACGAGCCTGCGCAGGCCGGCGACGGAGTTCCCGCGGTCGATGTTCCTGGCGATCGGGCTCGTCCTCGTGATCTTCATCCTCCCGGCCGTCGCGATCAGCTGGGTGATCCCCGCCGACCAGCTCAGCCTGACCGCCGGGGTGATGCAGGCGTTCGACGCGTTCTTCGCCAACTTCGGCGTGAGCTGGCTGACGCCGATCCTCGGCCTCATGCTCATCGCGGCGTCGCTCGGCGGCATGCTCACCTGGCTCGCCGGGCCGTCGAAGGGCCTGCTCACGGTCGCGCGCGAGGAGGGCTACCTGCCGCCGTTCCTGCAGCGGCTCAACAAGCACGGCGTGCAGCAGAACATCCTCGTCACGCAGGGTGTCATCACGACCGGCATCGCGCTCCTGTACGCCTTCATCCCCGACGTCTCGAGCGCCTACTGGATCCTGTCCGTCATCACGACGCAGGTGTATCTCGTCATGTACCTGCTGCTGTTCGTCGCGGCGGTGCGGCTGCGCCGTCGGGCACCCGACCACCCGCGCGGCTACCGCGCGCCCGCGCTGACGCTCCTGTGCGTCGTCGGGTTCTGCGCCTCGGTGGCCGCGATGATCATCGGGTTCGTGCCGCCCGCGCAGTTCTCCAGCGGGAACGTGGGCGTCTACGTGCTGATCGTCGGTGGCGGCCTCGGGATCATCGGCATCCTCGTCCCGGCGCTCTTCTACCTGCTGCGCAAGCCGTCCTGGAAGGACCCCGAGGCCGCGGCGCTCGCGGCGGCGGACGAGGCGGGGGAGGGGGACGCGGCATGACCACGTCCCGCCCCTCCCACGTCCCCGAGCACGAGCCCGAGCCGGTCTCGTCGAAACGGTGGGTCACGTACACCGCCGCCGCGCTGCTCCTCGTCGCCCTCGGCGCCGTCATGCTGATCATGTTCGACAACGTGCGGTCGAACCGCGACGCGCGCGAGGCCGAGCAGAAGGCGGCCGAGCTGCACGAGCAGTTCGCCGCGATCGGGATCACCGCCTTCAGCGAGGAGACGATCGCCGACGTCCTCGGCGACGACGCCGGCGGCTTCTGCGCCGACCCGGCCGCCCTCGTCGAGGCGACCGCCAACCTCGGCGCGGCGAACGGGGCCGCCGGCCCCGGCCTGCGGCCCTCCGTGCTCGACGAGCGCCGGCTCGCCGGCGACCGGCTCGTCATCGAGGTCTACTGCCCCGACCAGCTCGCCGCGTTCGACGCGTACGTGGACTCGCTCGACCTCGACCCCGGCCGCACCACCGAGCAGGGCGGCGAGGGCACCGACGCCACCACCGGAACCACGACCGAGGAGGACGCGTGAGCCAGCCGAGCACCGGAGCACGACCCGACGCCACCGGGCACGTCGAGGAGGTGCGCGCCGCCGTGCAGGGCCTCCTGCCGCGCGCGCTCGACGACCTGCGCACGCTCGTCGCCATCCCGTCCGTCGCCGACGAGCGCCTCTACCCCCGCGCCGAGTGCGAGCGCGCCGCGCGGTGGGTGGCCGACGCGTTCCGCGCGGAGGGGATCGACACGCGCCTGGAGGTCACGCCCGACGGGTCGCAGGTCGTCCTGGGCCACCGTCCCGGGCCCCACGGCGCGCCGACCGTCCTGCTCTACGCGCACTACGACGTCCAGCCGCCCCTCGACGACGCGGCGTGGACCAGCCCGCCCTTCGAGCTCACCGAGCGCGACGGTCGCCTCTACGGGCGCGGCGCCGCGGACTGCAAGGGGAACGTCGTCACGCACCTCACCGCGCTGCGGGCCCTGCGCGCGCTCGGCGGCGACGACCTCCCCGTCGGGGTCCGGCTCGTCGTCGAGGGCTCCGAGGAGCAGGGCACGGGCGGCCTCGACCGGTGGGTCGAGGCGAACCCCGGGGCGCTCGCGGCCGACGCGATGCTCGTCCAGGACACCGGCAACGCCGAGCTCGGCCTCCCGACGCTGACCGTCACCCTGCGCGGTGCGGCGAACGTCGTCGTGCACGTCGAGGCGCTCGAGGGCGAGATCCACTCCGGCATGTTCGGAGGCGCCGCGCCCGACGCGCTCGCGGCTCTCGTCGCGATCCTCGCGAGCCTGCGCGACGAGCACGGCGACACGACCATCGACGGCGTGCCGCCCGCCGTCGCGCACGGCACGTGGGACGGCGTCGCGTACGACGAGGACCAGTTCCGCCGCGACGCGGGCGTGCTCGACGGCGTCGTGCTCGTCGGGACCGGCAGCGTCGCCGACCGGCTGTGGGCGCGGCCCGTCGTGACGATCCTCGGGATCGACGCGCCGAGCGTCGTCGGCTCGGCGGCCGCGATCCAACCGCGCGCGTCCGCCCGGCTCAACCTGCGGGTGCCGCCCGGCGCGGACGCCCAGGACCTGCAGGACAAGCTCGTCGCACACCTCGAGGCCCACGCGCCCTGGGGGGTGCGCGTACGGGTCGAGCGCGACGCCGTCGGGCAGCCGTTCGCGGCCCGCACGAGCGGGCACGTGTTCGACACGCTCACGGGGGCGCTCGCGGACGCCTACGGGCGCGAGACGGTCACCGCGGGCCAGGGCGGCTCGATCCCGCTGTGCAACGTGCTCGCGGGCCAGTACCCGGACGCGGAGATCGTGCTCCTCGGGGTCGAGGAGCCGGCGTGCCTCATCCACGCGCCGAACGAGTCGGTCGCGCCCAGCGAGATCGAGAACCTCGCGGTCGGCGAGGCGCTGTTCCTCGCGCGCCTCGGCGAGGGCTGACCCTGCGGGCTCACCGCACCGCGGGGGCCTCCTGATCGAGCGCCCAGCGGTAGGCGGGGAGCGCGAGCAGCTCGGCGTGCGTCCCGCGCGCGACGACGCGTGCGGGGGCGCCGTCCGGCGCGTCGTCGGGGACGCCGAGCAGCAGCACCTCGTCGACCGCCTCGAGCGCGCTCAGCCGGTGCGTCGCGAGGACGACGCCGCGCCGGTCCTGCGCGGCGCGCGTCGTCGCGACGAGGTGCCGCACGAGCGCGTCGGCGCCGGCGGCGTCGAGGTGCTCCGCGGGCTCGTCGAGCAGCAGCAGCGGCGCGGGGGACAGGAGCGCGCGCGCCACGAGCAGACGGCGGCGCTCGCCGCCCGAGACCGTGGTGGCGTCGGGGCCGAGCAGCGTCTCCAGGCCGTCGGGCAGCGCGGCGAGCCACGGGTCGAGGCCGACGGCACGCAGAGCGGCCTCGGCCTCCTCGGTCGTGACGTCGCCGCGCGCGACGCGCAGGTTCTCCAGCACGGTCGTGTCGAACACGTGCCCGTCCTCCGCGACGAGCACGACGTGGTGCGCCACGTCCTCGCGCGCGAGGTCGGCCGTCGGGACGCCGTCGAGGAGCACCCGCCCCGCGACCTCCGGGACGAGCCCGGCGGCGGTCGCGAGCAGCGTCGTCTTGCCGACGCCCGACGGCCCGACGACGGCGACCGCACGGCCCGGAGCGAGCGCGAGATCCACGCCCTCGACGACGGTGCGTCCGGCGCCCGGCCAGCCGGCCGCGACGTCGTCGAGCACGAGGGACGCGCGCGGGTCGGGGGCGCGGCCCGCCTCGCCGGGGGCGGGGGTCGGCGCGCGGCCGGCCGCGGGCGCCGGCCCGTCGAGGAGCCCGACCACGCGCGCGGCGGCCTGCCGCGAGCGGTGGAGCTGGACGGCGGCGGCGGGCAGCGTGTTCGCCGCCTCGAACACCGCGAGGGGCGTGAGGACGATGACGGACAGCTCGACGGGCGCGAGCGTGCCGGCGGTGACGGCCGGGATGCCGAGCAGGAGCGACGCGAGCACCGCGAGGCCGACGGCGAGCGCGGCGATCCCGGCCGCGACCCCGGCGGGGCGGGCGCCGTCGTCGGTCACGCGGGCCAGCGCCCGGTCGGTCGCGCGCAGGTCGTCGAGGCGCGTGCCGAGGCGCCCGGACACGGCGAGCGGCCCGGACTCCTCGAGGATCTCCAGCGTCGTGGCGGTCATCGCCGCGCGCGTCGTGGCGCCGCGCGCCTCGACCTCGCGCGCCGACCGGGCGGAGAGCCACGGTGCGACGACGGCAGCGAGCAGCAGGCACAGCGCGAGCGCGACCCCGGCCGCGGGCAGGAAGGCGCCCACGAGCACGACGGACCCCACCGACACGGCGAGCGCGACCCCGGCGGGCACGAACGCGCGCACGACCACGTCACCGACCGCGTCGACGTCCGCGCCGACGCGCGCGAGCAGGTCGCCGCGCCGCAGCCCGACGAGCGCGGCGGGCGAGCCCTGCGCGAGCGCGGTGTAGAGGTTGGCGCGCAGGGACGCCATGCCGCGCAGCGCGACGTCGTGCGACGCGAGCCGCTCCAGGTACCGGAAGACGCCGCGGGAGATGCCGAACGCGCGCACGCCGACGACCGCGACGGACAGCGTGAGGACCGGCGGCATCTGCGAGGCGCGCGCGATGAGCCACGCCGCGGCGGCCGCGAGGCCGACGGCGCTCCCGAGCGAGAGCGTGCCGAGCACGACCGCCCACACGACGCGGCGCCAGCGCACGTCGAGCAGCCCGACCGCCCGCCACAGCGGGTCGGCGGCGAGGCGGGCACGAGGTCCGGTCACGGGACGCTCCCCTCGGGGGTCGTGGAGGTGGCGGCGCCGACCGCCACGGCGGTGCCCCGGGGGTCGGCCGGGTCGACGCCCGGGCTCGCCGGGGACGGCTCGAGCCGTGCGGAGCGGACCTCGACGACGTCGTCCGCCGCGCGCACGAGCGAGGCACGGTGCGCGACCACGACGACGGTGCGCCCCTGGTCGCGGAACGCCCGCACGGCGTCGAGCACCACCTGCTCGCCGCGCGCGTCCAGGTGCGCCGTCGGCTCGTCGAGCACGACGAGCGGGACGCGCGCCGGGTCGCCGAGCAGCGCCGCGGCGAGCGCGACGCGCTGGCGCTGGCCGACGCTCAGCCCGACGCCGCCGCGCCCGACCTCGGTGTCCCAGCCCGCGGGCAGCGTGGCGAGCACCGTGTCGAGGCCGGCGGTGCGCGCCGCGCGGTCGAGGTCGGCGTCGGTGACGTCCAGGCCGCCGGCGACGACGTCGCGCAGCCGCCCCGGCGCGAGCACGGGGCGCTGGGGGAGCCACGCGACCTGGGGCCAGTACGTCTGGGGGTCGACGTCGGCCAGGTCGAGCCGGGCGCCGTCGGGCGCGGTGAGGGTCGCGGTGCCGCGGTCGGGCCGCACGAGGCCGAGCAGGACCATCGCCGCCGTCGTCTTTCCCGCGCCGCTCGGCCCGGTGAGGGCCACGACGCGGCCGCTCGAGGTCCCGAGCCGGAGCTCGAGGTCGAGGTCGGCGGGCGCGAGCACGTCGCGCTCCCCGGCCCGCACGCTCACGCCGCGCAGGGCGAGCGTCGTCCCGGCGAGCGCGGGCGCGGGCGCGGTGCCCGGCGCGGGCGCGTCCTCGTCGAGGACGGCGAACGCCTGCTCGGCCGCGGCGATGCCGTCGGTCGAGGCGTGGAAGTGCAGGCCGACCTGGCGCAGCGGGAGGTAGACCTCGGGCGCGAGCACGAGCACGGCGAGCGCCGGCTCGAGCTCCATGCCGCCGTGCACGAGGCGCAGGCCGACGCCCACGGCCACGACCGCGACGGACAGCGTCGTGAGGAGCTCGAGCACCATGCCGGAGAGGAACGCGACGCGCAGCGTGCCCATCGTGGCGCGGCGGTTGGCCTCGCCGAGCGCGCGCACGCGCCGCTCGGGGCCGCGCGCGCGACCGAACGCGAGGAGCGTCGGCAGGCCGGCGAGCAGGTCGAGCACCTGCGCGCCGAGCCGCTGCATGACGATGAGGCGCCGCTCCGACGTCCCCGCGGTGAGGCGCCCGACGAGCGTCATGAAGATCGGGACGAGGGGGATGGTCACGGCGATGATCACGGCCGAGACCCAGTCCAGGCCCAGCACGACGGCGAGCGTCGCGGGCGTGACGGTGGCGGCGAGCAGGAGCTGGGGCAGGTACCGCACCATGTAGGGCTCGAGCTGGTCGAGCCCGCGCGTCGCGAGCGTCGCGACCTCGGGGCCGCGCCCCGAGGCCAGCCACCGCGGGCCGAGCGCCACGGCGTGCGTGACGACCTGCTCGCGCAGCTCGGCGACGGTGCGCGTCGCGGCACGCAGCGCGAAGCGCTCCTGCGCCCACGAGGTGCCGGCGCGCGCGGCGACGACGGCGGCGAGCAGCCCGACCCGCGGCCCCAGGTCGGCCAGGTCGGCCGTCCCCTGGACGGCCGGTGCGAGGACCGACGCGAGGACGAGGGCCTGGGCGACGACCAGGGCCGCCGTGGCGAACCCGAGCACCGCCGTCAGGACGACGTACCCTCGCGCGGCCCGCGCGTGGCGCAGGAGCCGCGGGTCGAGCGGCTTCACGAGCCGGTGCCCCCGCCGTCGGTCAGGCCGCGGCCGGTCGAGCCGCCCGAGGACGCCCCGCCGAACGCCGCCTCGCGGACCTTCTTGAGCGACAGGCCGGCGGGCGCGGGGATGTCCTTCGTCGACAGGCGGCGGCGGAACACCCAGTAGGTCCACGACTGGTAGGCGATGACGAGCGGCGTGAGGATCACGGCGACCCACGTCATCACGGTGAGCGTGTAGTCGGTCGACGACGCGTTGTGCACCGTCAGCGAGTTCGCCGGGTCGACGGCGGGCATCACGTCGGGGTACATCGAGCCGAAGATCAGCACGACGGCGGCGACGATCGTGAGGGCCGACGCCGTGAACGCGCGTCCCTCGGAGCCCTTGCGGTTCGCGAGGAGCGTCGTCGCGAGCCCGGCCGCGGCGAGCACGACGGCGGCCCACGTCCAGGGCACCGAGTACGCGACCTGGGCCCAGACGGCCCAGCCGCCGGCGAGCACGAGCGCGGCCACGCCGAAGACCGAGGCGTGCTGACGGGCGCGGGCGCGGATCTCGCCGTCGGTCTTGAGCGCGACGAAGACCGAGCCGTGCAGCAGGAACAGGCTCAGCGTGACGAGACCGCCGAGGAGCGCGAACGGCGACAGGAGCGAGAAGAAGCCGCCGACGAACTGGTGGTCGGCGTCGAGCTGCACGCCGCGCACGAGGTTGGCGAACGCGACGCCCCACAGCACGGCGGGGACCCACGACCCGACCTGGATCGCGACGTCGCAGCGGCGCGCCCAGCCCTCGTCGCGGATCTTGCCGCGGTACTCGAACGCGACGCCGCGCACGATGAGCGCGACGAGGATGAGCAGGAGCGGCAGGTAGAAGCCGGAGAAGAGCGTCGCGTACCACTCGGGGAAGGCGGCGAACGTCGCGCCGCCCGCGGTGAGCAGCCACACCTCGTTCCCGTCCCAGACGGGGCCGATGGTGTTGATGAGGACGCGGCGCTCCTTCTCGCGGTGCTCCTTGTCACCGCGCGGGAGGATCGACAGCAGCATGCCGACCCCGAAGTCGAAGCCCTCGAGCACGAGGTAGCCGGTCCACAGGACCGCGATGAGCACGAACCAGACGACGGCGAGATCCACGGTGTCTCCTGAGTTTTCTGGGCGGGTTCAGGCGCGTCGTGTCAGTACGCGAAGGACAGCGGACGGTCGGCGGACTCGGAGTCCTCGTCCGGCGGCTCCTGGGCCTCCGGGGACTCGTCGCGGACCGTGAGCGGGACGCCCTCGATCGCGTAGCGCCGCATGAGCGTGAACCAGACCGCGGCCAGCGCCCCGTAGACGAGCGTGAAGACGATCATCGAGGTCAGCACCACGCCGGGGCTCACCACGGTGGACACGCCGCGCTCGGTGAGCAGGCGGATCTGGTCGATGCCCGTCGGGTTCGGCGCGACGACCCAGGGCTGGCGGCCCATCTCGGTGAAGATCCAGCCGAACGAGTTCGCGAGGAACGGCATGGGGATGGCGATGAGGCCGACGCGCGCGAACCACTTGTTGTCCGTGACCCGGCCCTTGCGGGTGAGCCACAGCGCCATGAGCGCGAGGAGCACGGAGCCGGCGGCCATGCCGATCATGAGCCGGAAGGACCAGTAGGTCATCGCGAGGTTCGGCGTGTACGTGACGGGGTCGCCGGAGGCGGTGACGTCGCCGTAGCGCTCGGTCATCTGCTCCTGGACGTCCTCGACGCCGGGCAGGTAGCTCTCCGGCCCGGAGAAGTGGCCCGTGCCGAGGTAGGACGCGAGCCCGGGGATCTCGATGAGGTGCCGGACGTTCTCGCACGAGTTCGACAGGTCGCCGATCGTGAGGATGGAGAACGCGGCGCCCTCCGAGCCCTGGCAGAGCGCCTCGGCCGACGACATCTTGCCGGGCTGCTGCTCGTACATGATCTTGCCCTGGATGTCGCCGGAGACCGCGACCCCGAGACCGCCGACGAGCATGGCGATGACGCCGAGCGTGACGGCCGGGCGGTAGACGTCGCGCGCGAGCTCGACGTTCTCCGCCTTGCGGGTGCGCACGAGGCGGACCATCCACCAAGCGGCGATGCCCGTGACGAACGTGCCCGCGGTGAGGAAGGTCGCCGTGATCTGGTGCGGGAACGCGGCCCAGAGGGTGTTGTTCGTGAGGACGGCGCCGATGTCGTTCATCTCGGCGCGCCCGGTCTCGGGGTTGAAGATCGCGCCGACGGGGTGCTGCATCCACGAGTTCGCGGCGAGGATGAAGAACGCGGAGAGGTTGGTCGCGATCGCAACCGCCCAGATGCACGCGAGGTGCACCTTCTTGTTGAGGCGGTCCCACCCGAAGATCCACAGGCCGAGGAACGTCGACTCGATGAAGAACGCGGCGAGCGCCTCCATGGCGAGCGGCGCACCGAACACGTCGCCGACGAAGCGCGAGTACTCGCTCCAGTTCATGCCGAACTGGAACTCCTGCACGATGCCGGTCACGACGCCGAGCGCGAAGTTGATGAGCAGCAGCTTGCCGAAGAACTTCGTCAGGCGCAGCCAGCGCTCGTTGCCGGTGCGGACCCACGCCGTCTGCATGATCGCGACGAGGGGCGACAGGCCGATCGTCAGCGGGACGAAGATGAAGTGGTAGACGGTCGTGATGGCGAACTGCCACCGCGCCAGGGCTAGGGCATCCACGTGCGCTCCTCGGGGGGCCCGACCGGGTCGGGGAAGGGACAACGGCGTAGGGGAGTGTTGCCGGAGCAGACGGCCGGGCGACCGGTCGCCTCCTCCGACGGTAGTTCCAATCTGCCGCATCGGCAGGGCCGGAAATGACGAGGAGTACTGAAAACACGCCGCTTGTGACTATGTTCACAAGGTCCCGGGACGTTGGTCCCGCTCGGGCGGGACGGGCGGCCCGGGGCGCGGCGCGTGTCGCCCGGGTTCGTCCGCACCCCTGTGCGATACTGGGCGGAGCCGGGCGGGCTCCGCATCGCTCACCCGGCGAGCACGAGATCGCGGCACCAGCGGACCGCGGCAGTCGGCGCGCCGACCGGGGCGAAGGGCCCGGTGGCAGGCGCCCGCGCCGCGCACGCGGACCGCGGCCGTGACCGACGACTTCCGTCGCCGGACGACGCGCTCCGGTGCGCTCGTCCCGAGCGACGACCGACCGCCCGACGGGCCGCACGGTGCGGGGCGGTCCCTGTGGCAGCAGGAGCACGACGCGTGACGCTCGACAGCACCTCCGACAGCACCCCCTCAGAGTCGACGGCGGACGCCGCCGCGGACCGGGCCGAGAGCCCGACGACCCCGGCGCGCAAGCCCGCCCGCCGCCGCGCGACGCGCAGCGCGGCACCGCCGCAGACTCCCCCCGCGGTGACGGCTGCTTCCGACGTCGCCGCGCCCGCGGCCACCGCGGACGCGACCCCGGCGCCCGAGGCGCCCGCGACCGCACCCGAGGCCACGACCCCGCCCGCGCGCCGCTCGCGTCGCGCGACCCGCACCACGCCGTCCGTCGCCGCTCCGGCGGCCGACGCGGCTCCCGCTGCGTCCGCCCCGGCCGACGTCCCGGCAGACGCGAGCCCCGCGGCCGCCGACGCCGCGGCGGAGCCGCCGGCGGCAGAGCCCGCCCCGCGCGCCCGCGCGCCGCGCCGCGCCCAGGGCGGCGGCAAGAAGGCGAAGGCCCCGGCAGGCGACGCGCCGCTCGACGTCCTCTCCGAGTTCGGCCTCAGCGCACCGCCCGCCGCCGAGCAGGCCCCCGCCCCCGCCGCGGCGGTGGCGCCCGACGCCGACGCCCTGCTGGGAGCCGCCGACGCCCCGCGTCGCGCGAAGCGCACCCGGGCGACGCGTACGACCGCGCAGGCTCCGGCCGTCGAGGCCGCGCCGGTCGCCGAGCCGGACGCCCCGTCCGCTGACACCGCGCCGTCCGGCGCGCCGACGACGGCCGAGCCCGTCGAGACGCCCGCCGCGAAGAAGCCCGCGCGCCGCTCGCGCCGCGCGACCTCCGCGGCAGCGGCCCCGGCCGCCGAGACCGCGGCCCCGACCGCCGAGACCGCGGCCCCGGCCGCCGAGGCTGCTGCCCCGGCGGTGGCCGACGCGCCGTCCGCCGCCGAGCCGACGCCCGCCGAGTCGGAGGCGCCGGCGTCCGCGGAGCCCGCGAAGAAGCCGGCGCGCCGTTCGCGCCGCGCCACCTCGAAGCCCGCCGCCGAGGCGGCACCGGAGGCGACCGCCGCGGCCGAGAGCCCGGCCGCGCCCGAGGCCCCGGCCGCTCCCGCGGCGTCGGCCCCGGCCGGCGGCCCGGCGTCGCCCGCCGCGACGGGAGCGGGGACCAGCACCCCGCGCCTCGCGACGACCGCCCTGCTGTTCCAGGCGCCCGACCCCGCCGCCGCGCCGCGCCGTCCGCGTCGCGCGCAGAGCCCGGCCGGGCCGCCGCGCCACGTCGAGCCCGCCGCCCCGGCACCCGCGGCGACGGAGCCGGTCGCCACGACGGAGCCGGTCGCCACGACGGAGCCGACGGCGACGCCCGAGCCCACCACCGGGACCCGCGGCCGTCGCGGCCGGAGGGCGTCGGGGCCCGCGTCCCGCACGGCCGAGCCGCGCACGGCCGAGTCGCGCACGTCCGAGTCGCAGACGGCTGAGCCGTCGACCCCCGTCGAGGAGCCCGCCGCCGCCGAGCTCGTCCTCACGGGCGAGGACGCGGCCGCGGTCGAGGAGATCGAGGCCATCGAGTCCGAGCTCGTCGCCGAGGGCGTCGAGGTGCCCGAGGACGCGTTCGGGCCGGAGGACTTCGTCGAGCTCGACGAGGCGGAGGAGCCCGACGAGCAGCCTGCGGCCGACGACGCCGACTCCGACTCCGACGCCGGCCCGCGCCGCCGCCGCCGTCGTGGTGGCCGCGGGCGTCGTGGTCGCCCGGACGGGGGACGTGACCAGGACCGCGAGCAGGACCGCGACGAGGACGAGGACGACGCCACGCCGTCGGCGCAGGACGACGAGCCGGCCGACGCGGCCGCGCCGGCCGACGCCGAGCAGACCGACCACGAGGCCGGGGACGAGCAGGGCGAGGACGAGGCGGGCGGCAGCCGCCGCCGTCGTCGCCGCCGCCGCGGGAGCCGGGGCGAGGGCGAGACGACCACGACGCGCTCCCGCCCGCGCGAGCGCAGCCTGGCCGACGAGGTCACCGCGCTCAAGGGCTCCACGCGGCTCGAGGCGAAGCGCCAGCGCCGCCGCGAGGGCCGCGACGCGGGTCGTCGTCGCCAGATCATCACCGAGGCGGAGTTCCTCGCGCGCCGCGAGTCGGTCGAGCGGTCGATGGTCGTGCGCGAGCGCGGCGGCCGCACGCAGATCGCCGTGCTCGAGGACGGCGTGCTCGTCGAGCACTACGTCTCGCAGCAGTCGCAGGCGTCGATGGCGGGCAACGTGTACCTGGGCCGTGTCCAGAACGTGCTGCCCAGCATGGAGGCCGCGTTCATCGACGTCGGCAAGGGCCGCAACGCCGTCCTGTACGCGGGCGAGGTGAACTGGGACGCGGCCGGGCTCGAGGGCCAGCCGCGCCGCATCGAGCAGGCGCTCAAGTCGGGCGACTCCGTGCTCGTGCAGGTCACCAAGGACCCGATCGGGCACAAGGGCGCACGCCTCACGTCGCAGATCACGCTCGCGGGCCGCTACCTCGTGTTCGTCCCCGGCGGTGGCATGACCGGCATCAGCCGCAAGCTCCCCGACACCGAGCGCAACCGCCTGAAGAAGATCCTCAAGGAGGTCGTGCCCGACGGCGCGGGCGTCATCGTGCGCACCGCAGCCGAGGGCGCGAGCGAGGAGGAGCTGCGCGCCGACGTCGAGCGCCTGCGCGGCCAGTGGGAGGCCATCGAGAAGAAGTCGAAGAGCGCGTCGGCACCCGCCCTGCTCCAGGGCGAGCCGGACCTCGCGATCCGCGTCGTCCGCGACATCTTCAACGACGACTTCAGCTCGCTCGTCGTCGAGGGCGACGGGGCGTGGTCGGAGATCTCGACGTACGTCGAGGAGCTCGCGCCCGACCTGCGCGAGCGCGTCTCGAAGTGGACGGGCACGCAGGACGTCTTCACGGTGCACCGCGTCGACGAGCAGCTCGCCAAGGGCATGGACCGCAAGGTCTGGCTGCCCTCGGGCGGGTCGCTCGTCATCGACCGCACCGAGGCGATGACCGTCGTCGACGTCAACACCGGCAAGTTCACCGGCTCGGGCGGCACGCTCGAGGAGACGGTGACGCGCAACAACCTCGAGGCGGCCGAGGAGATCGTCCGCCAGCTCCGGCTGCGCGACATCGGCGGCATCATCGTCATCGACTTCATCGACATGGTGCTCGAGTCGAACCGCGACCTCGTGCTGCGCCGCCTCGTCGAGTGCCTGGGCCGGGACCGGACCAAGCACCAGGTCGCGGAGGTCACGTCGCTGGGCCTCGTCCAGATGACGCGCAAGCGCGTGGGCCAGGGCCTCGTCGAGGCGTTCAGCGAGACGTGCGAGCACTGCCACGGGCGCGGGTTCATCGTGCACACCGACCCGATCGAGAAGTCGGGCGGCAACCGCGGCGGCCACGACCACGGCAACCACGGCAACGGCAACGGGAACGCCGGGGGCAACGGGGGCGGCGCCGCCGCCGACGAGCCCGCCGAGGGCGGCCGCTCGCGGTCGCGCCGCAAGCGCGGTTCCGGCTCGGGCGCCTCGGCGCCGAAGGACACCGGGATCACCCTCCCGCAGCCCGCCGTCCCGGTCCTGCCGGAGGTCACGTCGGAGGCGCGGGCCGCGGTCAAGGCCACGCTCGCGACGATCGCGGCCGCCGCGGCGCACGCCCACGAGCACGACGGCGCGGACGACGCGCCGGCTGCCGACGACACGTCTGCGGAGCCGGGCACGGAGTGATCGATCGCGCACCCGGCGGCGTGCCCCTGTACGCCGCCGGGTCGCGCGCCCGTCTGCGCGGGTGGCGCGCGGACGACCTCGCGGCGTACCGCGAGTGGCTGCGTCCGGAGCACGAGTGGCACCGCTGGGACGGCCCGTACTACCCCGTGCCCGACGACGCCGCGTCCGACGCGGCGGTCGCACGCCTCGCGCTCGCGGCGGCCGCGCAGGCCGCCCGCCCCGACGGTCTCGACGACGACGGCCTCCCGCCGCGCCGCGTCGTGGTCGCCGACGAGGAGGACCGGCTGGTCGGGACGTGCTCCTGGTACTGGGAGTCGGCCGAGACGCAGTGGGCGCGGGTCGGGATCGGCCTCTACGACCCCGAGGTGCGCGGGCGGGGCCTGGGCCGCGACGCGCTCGGAGCCTGGATCGGCTACCTGTTCTCCGTGACCGGGTGGGTCCGTCTGGACCTCGCGACGTGGTCCGGGAACGACGCGATGCTCCGCGCCGGCCGGGCGCTCGGCCTCGTGGAGGAGGCGCGGTTCCGCGACGCCCGCGCCGTCGACGGCGTGCGGTACGACGCCGTCGTCCTCGGCGTGCTGCGCCGGGAGTGGCTCGCCCGGTCCTGAGCCGTTCGCGGGCGTCTTCGTGCACGTCACCCGTACCTGGCATCATGCGCGCATGGGTTACGACCTCTCGGGCCGCCTCGTCGTCGGCGTCGCCTCGTCCGCACTGTTCGACCTCACCGAGTCCGACCGCGTGTTCCGCACGCAGGGGGAGGCCGCGTACCGCGACTTCCAGGAGCGCCACCGCGACGACGCGCTGGCCCCCGGCGTCGCCTTCGGGTTCGTGCGCCGCCTGCTCGCGCTCAACGACCTCGCGCCCTCCGCCGACGACCCGCTCGTCGAGGTCATCGTCATGTCCCGCAACTCCCCGGAGACCGGCCTGCGCGTCATGCGCTCGGTGCGGCACCACGACCTCGACATCACGCGCGCCGTCTTCCGCCAGGGGCGCAGCCCGCACGAGTTCATCCGTCCCCTGCACGTGGACCTCTTCCTCTCGGCCGACGAGCGCTCGGTGCGCGACGCCGTCGACCTGGGCCTGCCTGCGGGGTACGTGCTCGACCCGACGTTCGCCGACGAGGAGGGCGACGAGCTGCGCATCGCGTTCGACTTCGACGGCGTCCTCGCCGACGACTCCTCGGAGCGCCGCTACCAGGACGGTGGGCTCGCGTCGTTCCGCGAGCACGAGGTGCTCAACGCCGACGTGCCGCTCGGCCGGGGGCCGCTGCGCGAGCTCCTCGTCGGTATCCACCGCGTGCAGGTGGTCGAGCGTGAGCGGCACGCGACGGACCCGTCCTACCGGCCGCGCGTGCACGTCTCGCTCGTCACGGCCCGCTCGGCCCCGGCGCACGAGCGCGCGGTCGCGACGCTCTCCTCGTGGGGCGTGACGGTCGACGACGCGTTCTTCCTCGGGGGCGTGGACAAGGGCGGCGTGCTCGAGGTGCTGCGGCCGCACATCTTCTTCGACGACCAGCGCGCCGTGGTCGAGGCGGCGCGCCGGGTCGCGCCGTCGGTCCACGTTCCGTACGGCGAGCTGAACCGCGGCGTCCTGCCGGCCGACCCGGCCCTCGACGCACGGTCGACGCGCGCGGCCGACGTCGCGGCGCCCGCGCCCGGTCGCCGCGAGGCGGCCACCCCGCCCGCGCCCGGTGCGTCGGCGGAGCGCGACGCGGACGACGAGCGGCCGGCCCACGATCCGGCGGGGGAGCGGCCGACGCCCGACCCGGCGGGCGAGCGCACCGCGGAGGGCGGCCGTGCGTCGGGCACCGGGACGCGCGAGCTCCCGCTCGTCCGGTCCGTCCCGGGGATCGGCGGGCCCGGGCTCGCCGGGATCGCGGCGGGGGTGCCGGCCGAGCCGACCCCCGCGCCCGAGAGGGAACACGCAGCGTCCGTACCGGACGCCGCCGACGCCTCCCCGGCGGCGTCCGGCGACGAGCAGGCCGACGCACCGACCGGCACGGCGAGCCCTACCTCGTCCGGCACGACGCTCCTCAGCCGCCGGGACGCCCGGCCCGGCGCCCCGGACCGCGTCTCCGTCCTCGGCCCCGCCGGCGAGCCGAAGCCGCTGCCCGTCCGGCCGTCGTCGAACGGCGGCGCGCGCCACCACTGAGCCGGTGGTTCACTGCTCGCATGAGCGACGCGGCACGCCCGGGCGCCCCCGGGACCGTTCCCGGGGCCGGTGACGCAGGGCTCCCGACGCCCCGACCCGGCGGACGCGTCGAAGTCGTGTGCGGCCCGATGTTCGCCGGCAAGACGGAGGAGCTCCTGCGCCGGGTCCGGCGCGCGGAGGTCGCGGGGCGCCGCGTCGAGGTGGTCGGGCACGTCCTCGACACCCGGCGCGGCACCGGCACGGTGAGCTCGCACTCGGGTCTCGCGATCCCCTCGCGCACCGCCCGCGACGCGCACGACCTCGAGCGGATCGTCCGCGGCCCCGGGCCGCTCGACCTCGTCGCCGTCGACGAGGCGCACTTCTTCGGGCCGGAGCTCGTCGACGTCGTCCAGCGGCTCGCCGACGACGGGCTCGTCGTGGTCGTCGCCGGGCTCGACGTCACGTTCGACGCGCGGCCCTTCGAGCCTCTGCCCACGCTCGCGGCGCTCGCCGAGCGCGTCGACAAGCTCACGGCGGTGTGCGCGGTGTGCGGCGAGGACGCCGCGTTCCACGTGCGCGCCGTCCGGGAGCCGGAGCCCGACGGTCGCGGGGCGGGCGACCCGCTCGCGCCGGTCGCCGCGCACGTGGGCGGCGCCGAGAGCTACGAGGCGCGCTGCCGGGTGCACCTGCCAGGAGCCCCGTGGCGCCGTCAGGACGGCGGCGCGGCCGGTCCCGCCGGGTCCTCGACGAGCGGGACGAACGAGTAGGACCCGTGCTCGCTCACCCGCACCCCGTCCGGGGCGTCGGGGTCGCGCACGACGACGAGCATCGTGTGCCGCACGGGGACGACCAGGCGCCCGCCGGGCACGAGCTGGTCGACGAGGGCGCGGGGGAGGGTCTCGGCGGCGGCGGAGACGAGCACCCGGTCGTACTGCTCGCCCGGCGTGCCGAGGACGCCGGGCGTCGCGAGGACGAGGCGCGCCCACGGCACGCGCACCGCGGCGAGGTTCTCCGCGCCCCACGTGGCGAGGTCGGCGTGGCGCTCGACGCCCAGCACGTGCCCGGTCGGCCCGACGAGCCGTGCGAGCAGCGCCGTCGTCCAGCCCGACCCGGCGCCGACGTCGAGCACCCGGGCGCCCGGGGCGACGTCGAGCAGGCGCAGCATCGCCGCGACCGTCGACGGCTGCGAGCTGGTCTGGCCGTGGCCGATGGCGAGCGGCCGGTCCTGCGCGGCCCAGCGCCGCTGCGCGCGGGGGAGGAAACCGCGCCGGTCGACCGTGCGCATCGCCGCGGCGACGGCGTCGTCCTGGCGCGCGTGGTCGGGCGGGTCCGCGGGACGCATGCGACCACCTCCACGGCCAGCGTAGGCACGGTGGTTGGCCCGCGCGCCCGGGTTGGCCGGGGACCCCGAGCGGGAGGCGCCCTGGTGGCGCGGCCACGGGGACGGCGGGATGCTCGACGGGTGCGCGGGCGCATCGGGGCGCCCGCCCTGGACCGGGGAGCCGGCATGAGCGGAACGGTGGCACGGATCACGCACATCAGCGCGCGGTCGGACACGAGCTTCGAGGACGCCGTGCGGATCGGCGTCGAGCGCGCCGCGAGCACGCTGCGCAACGTCTCGGGCGCGTGGGTCAAGGAGCAGAAGGTCGACGTGGCCGACGGCCGCATCACGGCCTGGCAGGTCGTGCTGGAGGTCACGTTCGTCCTCGAGTAGGGTCGGCCGACGATCTCGTCGCGCGGAGGCGCCGCCGTCCGCGCTCCTCGGCGCGAGGCCTGGTCCGCGCACCGGAGCGGTCGCCCGCGCCGGGGTCCGCGCGCGCCATTTGACCAGGACGCCCTGCGGTCCGTAATCTTGGACGTCGGCGCGCCCAGGCGCGCCGGTCCCGTGTGCCCACGGACGACTCGCACTCGCACGCCGCGGCGTGGTCGGAGTCTCCAAGACGAACTCGCCGTGACGAGCACGCCAAGACTAGGAGAGATGAGCAGCAACGTGGTGTACGCGATCGTCAAGGCCGGTGGCCGTCAGGAGAAGGTTTCCGTCGGCGACATCCTCGTGGTGGACCGGGTGTCCGCCAAGGCCGGTGAGTCCCTCGAGCTGCCCGCTCTCCTGCTGGTGGACGGGGAGAAGGTGACCACCGACGCGGCGAAGCTCGCGAAGGTCAAGGTCACCGCCGAGGTCGTGCGGGACGAGAAGGGTCCGAAGATCACGATCCTGCGGTACAAGAACAAGACCGGTTACCGCCGTCGCCAGGGTCACCGTCAGCAGCTGACCCGCCTCAAGGTCACCGGCATCAAGTGATCTCGCCCGGCGCGAGCTAGCGGCCCCGCGCCGCGCCGCGCCGCCGGCACCCTCCCTCAGCAGACCAGCACGAAAGCAGGTTCGTCATGGCACACAAGAAGGGCGCGAGCTCCTCGCGCAACGGTCGCGACTCCAACGCCCAGCGCCTCGGCGTGAAGCGCTTCGGCGGGCAGGTCGTCAAGTCGGGCGAGATCATCGTCCGCCAGCGCGGCACCCACTTCCACCCCGGTGAGAACGTCGGCCGCGGCAAGGACGACACGCTGTTCGCCCTGGCCGCCGGCGCGGTCCAGTTCGGCACCCGTCGCGGCCGCAAGGTCGTCGACATCGTCTCCGCCGAGGGCTGAGCGACAGCCACAGAGGCTTCGAGCAGGAGGGGCGCACCGACGCGGTGCGCCCCTCCTGCCGTTTCCGGCGCCCGTCCCCACGGGCCGCACCACCCGCCGCGACCGCGGCACCGCACGACCCACCTCTGAGAGGATCCCTCCATGGCCAGCTTCGTCGACCGTGTCGTCCTGCACGTCTCCGGCGGCGACGGGGGGAACGGGTGCGCCTCGGTCCGGCGCGAGAAGTTCAAGCCGCTCGCCGGCCCCGACGGCGGCAACGGCGGTGACGGCGGCACCGTCCGCCTCGTCGTCGACTCCCAGACCACGACGCTCCTCGAGTACCACCACTCGCCGCACCGCCACGCGACGTCGGGCACCCAGGGCATGGGCGACGACCGCGACGGCGCCAACGGCGAGGACCTCGTCCTGCGCGTCCCGGACGGCACGGTCGTCAAGTCGCCCGACGGCACGGTGCTCGCCGACCTCGTCGGCGAGGGCGCCGAGTACGTCGTGGCCGAGGGCGGCCGGGGCGGTCTCGGCAACGCGGCGCTCTCGTCCCCGCGCCGCAAGGCGCCGGGCTTCGCCCTGCTCGGCGAGCCGGGCGAGGAGCGGGACGTCGTCCTCGAGCTGAAGACCATCGCGGACGTCGCGCTCGTCGGGTACCCGAGCGCGGGCAAGTCGTCGCTCGTCGCCGCCATCTCCGCGGCGCGGCCCAAGATCGCCGACTACCCGTTCACGACGCTCGTGCCCAACCTGGGCGTCGTGCAGGCCGGGTCGGCGCGCTTCACCGTCGCGGACGTCCCTGGCCTCATCCCGGGCGCGAGCGAGGGCAAGGGCCTCGGCCTGGAGTTCCTGCGCCACATCGAGCGCACCGCGGTGATCGTGCACGTGCTCGACTGCGCGACGCTCGAGCCCGGCCGGGACCCGATCAGCGACCTCGCCGTCATCGAGGCCGAGCTCGCGGCCTACGCGCAGGACCTCGAGATCGAGGGCGGGCGGGTGCCGCTCACCGAGCGTCCGCGCCTCGTCGTCCTCAACAAGATCGACGTCCCTGAGGCTCGCGACCTGGCCGAGCTCGTCAAGCCCGACCTCGAGGCTCGCGGCCTGCGGGTGTTCGAGATCTCGACCGCGAGCCACGAGGGCCTGCGCCCGCTGACGTACGCGCTCGCCGAGCTCGTGGAGAAGGCGCGCGCCGAGGCGCCCGCCCCCGAGCCGACGCGCGTCGTGCTGCGGCCGCGCGCGGTCGACGAGGCCGGGTTCACGGTCAAGCGCAAGGGCGGGGCGACCGACTACTGGTTCGAGGTGCGCGGCGCCAAGCCGGAGCGCTGGGTCCGCCAGACGGACTTCTCCAACGACGAGGCCGTGGGCTACCTCGCGGACCGCCTCGCGCGTCTGGGCGTCGAGGACAAGCTGTTCGAGGCGGGCGCCGTCGCGGGCGACGAGGTGCGCATCGGCACCGACGTCAACGCGGTCGTCTTCGACTGGGAGCCGACGCTCATGTCGGGCTCCGAGCTGCTCGGCGGCCCGCGCGGCTCCGACAACCGCCTCGACGAGAGCCTGCGCCCGACCCGCTCGGAGAAGCGGCGCGAGCACCACGAGCGCATGGACGCCAAGGCGGAGGCGCGGCGCGAGCTGTGGACCGAGCGCCAGGCCGGCACCTGGACGGACCCCGAGTCCGACTGACCTGGAGTCCGACCGACCCGGAGTCGTCCGCGCCGACGAGGGCCCGGTTCCCCGTGGGGGACCGGGCCCTCGGCCGTGCCCGGGTCGTCCTCGGCGCGGCCCGGGAGCGGGTCGGTCCCGGGCGCAGGCGTCCTGGTCCGTGAAATCGTGCGCGGCGGCGGCCCTCCGGCGGCGATGATGGGCGCGTGAACGCGCTGTCCTCCCGCTCCGAGATCGCCTCCGCCCGCCGCGTGGTCGTGAAGATCGGCTCGTCGTCGCTCACGGGCGCCGACGGCCACCTCGACCTCGCGGCCCTGCGGGCGCTCGTCGACGTCCTCGCGGCCCGACGCGCGGACGGCGGCCAGGTCGTGCTGGTCACGTCCGGCGCCATCGCCGCCGGGATCGGCCCCCTCGGCCTCGCGAGCCGACCGCGCGACCTCGCGACGGCGCAGGCCGCGGCGTCGGTCGGGCAGGGCATGCTCGTCGCCCGGTACGCCGAGGCGTTCGCGGCGCACGGGCTGCGCGTCGGGCAGGTGCTCCTCACCGCGGAGGACACGGTGCGTCGCGGGCACTACCGCAACGCCCAGCGCTCGCTCGAGCGCCTGCTCGACCTCGGCGTCGTGCCCGTCGTCAACGAGAACGACGCCGTCGCGACCGACGAGATCCGCTTCGGCGACAACGACCGGCTCGCCGCGCTCGTCTCCCACCTCGTGCGGGCCGACGCCATGGTCCTGCTCACGGACGTGGACGGCCTGTACGACGGCCCGCCGTCGCGCCCGGGCACGCGGAGGATCGCCGAGGTGCGCTCGCCGGCCGACATCGAGGGCGTCGAGGTGACGGGACGGGGGAGCACGGTCGGCACGGGCGGCATGCTCACCAAGCTCGAGTCGGTCTCCATCGCGACCGGCACGGGCATCCCCGTGGTGCTCACCAAGGCGCAGCACGCCGCCGCGGCGCTCGCCGGCGAGCCGGTCGGGACCTGGTTCGCCGCGACGGGCAGGCGGACGACGCGCCGTCGGCTCTGGCTCGCGCACGCCGCCCGCACGCGCGGCCGCCTCGTGCTCGACGACGGCGCGGTGCGGGCCGTGCAGGGCGGGCGCGCCTCGCTGCTGCCCGCCGGGGTCACCGCGGTCGAGGGCGAGTTCGACGCCGGCGACCCGGTCGAGCTCGTGGCGTCCGACGGGCGCGTGGTCGCCCGGGGTCTGGTCGCGTTCGAGTCACGCGACATCCCGGACCTCCTCGGCCGGTCGACCACGGAGCTGCGGGCCGAGCTCGGCGAGGGCTACGACCGCGAGGTCGTGCACCGCGACGACCTCGTCCTCGTGCGGCGGCGCGCGCGCTGACCGCGGGCCGGACGGCGCTCCCGGCGCGACGGCCGCCGACGTAGGCTCGGACCATGACCACCACCGAGGACGCGCCCGTCGTCGCGGGCGCCGCCGAGCCCGGGACCGCCGGTCCCGCCGCAGCCGCGACCGACGCTCCGACCGACGTCGCGGCGGCCGTCGAGAGCGTCGCGCGCCGCGCCAAGGTCGCGTCGCGCACCCTCGCGACCGCGACCCGCGCCACGAAGGACGCCGCGCTCCTCGCGCTCGCCGACGCGCTCGTCGCGGCGACCGACGAGATCGTGGCCGCGAACGCCGTCGACCTGGAGCGTGAGCGCGCGAACGGCATGAGCGAGGGGCTGCTCGACCGGCTCGCGCTCGACGCGCCGCGCGTCGCCGCGATCGCCGACGCGCTGCGCGCGCTCGCGGGCCTGCCGGACCCGGTGGGGGAGGTCGTGCGCGGCTCGACCCTGCCGAACGGCCTGCGCCTGCGCCAGATGCGCGTGCCCATGGGCGTCGTCGGCATGATCTACGAGGCGCGCCCCAACGTGACGGTCGACGCCGCAGGCCTCGCGCTCAAGAGCGGCAACGCGGTGATCCTGCGCGGCGGGTCCGCGGCGGCGAGCTCCAACGAGGTGATCGTCGGCGTGCTGGCCCGTGCGCTCGAGGCGCAGGGGCTGCCCGGCGACCTCGTGCAGTCGATCGACCGGTACGGGCGCCCGGGCGCCGTCGCGCTCATGCACGCGCGGGGTCTCGTCGACGTGCTCGTCCCGCGCGGCGGGGCCGACCTCATCCGCACCGTCGTGCGCGAGTCGACCGTCCCCGTCATCGAGACCGGGGTCGGCAACGTCCACGTGTACGTCGACGCGAGCGCGGACCGGGCCATGGCGCTCGAGATCCTCCTCAACGCCAAGACGCAGCGCGTGGGCGTCTGCAACGCCGCGGAGACGCTCGTCGTCCACGCGGACGCCGCACCCGAGTTCCTCCCCGCCGCGCTCGCCGCGCTCACCGAGGCGGGCGTCGTCGTGCACGGCGACGACCGCACGGCCCGCCTCGCGCCCGCGGGCACCGAGGTGCTCCCCGCGACCGACGAGGACTGGGCGACCGAGTACCTCGCGCCCGAGATCGCCGTGCGCGTCGTCGACGACCTCGACGCCGCCATCGAGCACGTGCGGACCTGGACGTCGGGCCACACCGAGGCCATCGTCACGCGCGACCTCGCGGCGTCCGAGCGCTTCGTCGCCGAGCTCGACTCCGCCGCCATCATGGTCAACGCCTCGACCCGCTTCACCGACGGCGGCCAGTTCGGCCTCGGGGCGGAGATCGGCATCTCGACCCAGAAGCTCCACGCGCGCGGCCCCATGGGCCTCGCGGAGCTCACGACGACGAAGTGGGTCGTGCACGGGGACGGCCACGTCCGCCCCTGACGCACGGCCCCCGGCGGGTACCTGATACCCGCCGGACGAGGTCCCCGGACGGTCGTGAGAGACTGGTCGGCGACCGGCGCCCGTCCGGTCCGCCGTCGGGCCGGTCCCGGCGGGCGTACCGTTCCATCGCACCACCCCGGCCCGCGGCACGTGCCCGCCCGGCCCGGGGACGACCTTCGAGGAGGACGTCGTGATCTCTGCCGTCGTGCTGGCCGCCGAGGAAGGCGCCGAGGCCGCGTCGCACCTGCCCATCCCGCC
The DNA here is from genome assembly GCF_900155925.1 of Cellulosimicrobium funkei. NCBI lineage: Bacteria > Bacillati > Actinomycetota > Actinomycetes > Micrococcales > Promicromonosporaceae > Cellulosimicrobium > Cellulosimicrobium funkei. Next base: position 211,221 of record NZ_FTMI01000005.1, on the reverse strand, counting down.
GCTCGCGTACGGGCTGCTCGGGTTCGGCGGGCTCGTGGCCCTGCTGCTCGTGACCTACGCGTTCCGCAGCGTCGGCACGCGGCACTGACCCGCCCCGGACGACGGAAGCGCCCGCGACCGATGACGCGTCGATGAGCCCGCGCCGGCCCCGCCTGGGGGTGATGGGTGGCACGTTCGACCCCATCCACCACGGCCACCTGGTCGCCGCGAGCGAGGCCGCGGCGCGGTTCGACCTCGACGAGGTCGTCTTCGTCCCCACGGGCAAGCCGTCGTTCAAGCAGCACCAGACCGTCAGCCCGGCCGAGCACCGCTACCTCATGACCGTCATCGCGACCGCGTCGAACCCGCGGTTCACGGTGAGCCGTGTGGACGTGGACCGGCCCGGGCTGACCTACACGGTCGACACGCTGCGCGACCTGCGGGCCGCGCGACCGGACGCCGAGCTGTTCTTCATCACGGGTGCGGACGCCGTCGAGCAGATCCTCACCTGGAAGGATGCCGACGAGCTCTGGAAGATGGCACACTTCGTGGCTGTCTCCCGCCCGGGTCACCAGCTGAGCGTCGAGGGCCTGCCTCCGGGCGTGGTCACGACGCTCGAGGTCCCCGCCCTCGCGATCTCGTCGACGGACTGCCGTCGGCGCGCGGAGGCCGGGCAGCCGGTGTGGTACCTGGTTCCGGACGGCGTGGTCCAGTACATCGCCAAGCACGGTTTGTATCGAGGTCAGCACGATGAGTGACAACGGCAGCAACATGCAGCCCGTCCGCCCGCTCACCCGGCGCGAGATGCGCGAGCGCGAGCAGGCGGCCGCCGCCGAGCGGTCCGCGCAGAGCGCTGCGCCCCCGCCTGCCCCGGCACCGGGTGCGGGCGGCTGGCAGCAGCCGGCGCGCCCGGCCGCGCCGTCCGGCCCGCCGCCGTCGCGCCGCACCCTGCGCGAGACGACCGGCCCGGCAGAGCACCCGGCACAGCCGTCGGTCGTGCGACCCCCGGCCGCCTCGGGCGGCATGCGCGGCCTGGACGAGACCGGGCGCCTCACGCCGGTCCAGGAGACGGCCGAGCGCGTCGCGATCCGCCCCCCGGCCCCGACGCCCGTCGTGCCCACGCGCACGTCCTCGCGTCCGCCCGCCGCGGCCCCGCGCCCCCCGGTGCCCGGCGCGTCCGGCCCCGTGCGCCCCGCGACGCCGTCGGCTCCGGTCGGCGGTCTCGCCGCCGGCTCGGGCCCCGCGCGTCCCGAGGCGACGCAGCCTCCGCGCCTCTCGGCGTTCGCGGCCCCGCCCACCAGCACTGCCCCGCCCGGCACGCCCGCGCCGGCACCGGCGACCTCCCCCTGGGCGGGGACGCGCGCGCCCGCTCCCGAGCGCGCGCCCGCCCCGGCGCCGCCCACCGAGGCGGGCGGCGCGGCCCTGCCGTGGTCCGCGATCACGGCAGGCTCCGCGCCCGAGCCTGCGAGCGCGGACCGCGAGCAGTCGTCGCCCTTCGGCGGCGTGCGGGAGTCCGCACCCGCTCCCGCCGGCGGCTCGGACGAGCTCTTCCCCCGCGTGCGCGGTCGTGCCGCCGAGCCCGAGGAGCCGGACGACGACGACCTCGCAGACGAGCGGCGCGGCCCGTCGTACACGTGGCTGCACTACCTGATCCTCGTCGCCGTCGCCTTCGTCCTCGGCCTGCTCGTCTGGACGCTCGTGTCCCGCGACGACCCGGGCCTGGCCGTGGAGGACGCGAGCGCCTCGGCCGCCGCCGTGCGGACGTGGGACGACCCCGGCACCCTCGACACCGGCCGCTGAGCGGCCGCACCACGAACGGAGACACGTGACCGCCACCGACCGAGCCCTCGAGCTCGCCGTCATCGCCGCCCGGGCGGCGTCCGACCGCAAGGCCGAGGAGATCATCGCGCTCGACGTGAGCGAGCAGCTCGTCCTGACCGACGTGTTCCTCATCGCCTCGGGGTCGAGCGAGCGCCAGGTCTCGGCGATCGTCGACGCCGTCGAGGAGGCCATGCACAAGGCCGGGTCCAAGCCGATCCGCCGCGAGGGCAAGCAGGAGGCCCGCTGGGTCCTGCTCGACTTCGGGGACGTCGTCGTGCACGTGCAGCACGCCGAGGACCGCGTGTACTACGCGCTGGAGCGGCTGTGGAAGGACTGCCCGGTGGTCGAGCTGCCGGAGGACGCGCGCGGCGGCGACGGCACGGCCGACGACACCGACGACACCACGCGCGGCGACGGCGCGATCCGCCTCTCGGGGGAGCCCCTGGCGTGACCGCCGGCACGCTCGTCCTCCTGCGCCACGGTCGCACCGCGTACAACGCGTCGATGCGCCTGCAGGGGCAGGTCGACATCCCGCTCGACGCCGTCGGGCGGTGGCAGGCGGAGCAGGGCGCGAAGGCCCTCGCGAGCGCGCACCGCGCGACGCGCGTCGTCGCGTCCGACCTCGTGCGCGCCGCCGACACCGCGCGCGCGTACGCGGCGGCGATCGGCGCGGACGTCGCGTACGACCCCCGGCTGCGCGAGCGTGGCTTCGGGGAGTGGGAGGGCCTCACGGGCCCGGAGATCGCCGAGCGCTGGCCCGAGGAGTACGCGGCGTGGCGCCAGGGCGAGGAGCCCGTGCGCGCGGGCGCGGAGTCCAAGGCCGACGTCGCGGCGCGCCTCGTCGCGTCCGTGACCGAGCACGTGGAGTCCCTGGAGCGGGACGACACGCTCGTCGTCGTCTCGCACGGCGCCGCGATCACGCTCGCGGTCACCGCGCTGCTCGGCCTGGACCCGGAGGGCTGGCGCGGGATCTCCGGGCTGCACAACGTCCACTGGTCCCACCTGCACCGCTCGGCGCCCGCCGCGACGCCCGCGTGGCGCCTGGTGGCGCACAACGTCGGGGCCGGGTTCCCGCTCGACGAGTGGAACGCGGGACCGGATTGGAATCTGGAGCCAGTTTCTGCGTAGACTAGCGACGCTCCGCAGGACGGGAAACCGGCCGGAGGAGTGCATGACCTGGATCTTCACGGATCCACGGGGCTGTGGCGCAGCTGGTAGCGCACCTGCATGGCATGCAGGGGGTCAGGGGTTCGAGTCCCCTCAGCTCCACCGAAACACCAGGTCGTCGGCCATCTCGGAGTCTTTCTCGAAGGGCGTCAGAGGTGGCCTTTCGGCGTTCTGGCGACAGTCAGAGCCGCGAGCGTGTCTCTGCGCCTCCGTCACCCCGACCTCCCACGCCACGGTGTGCTGCCAGAGCGTTGCGGCACGCGTGAGACCTGGGAAGAATGCGGCGATGCCTGAGAGCCAGCGTTTGCTCGTCCGACCCGCCCAGCCGGGGGACGCCGATCAGGTCTGGCCGCTGGCGCGCGACTTCGCGACGTCGTTCGCCCCGGAACGCGCGGCGTTCGACCGGACGTGGCAGAGCCTCGCCGAGACGCCCGGCACGCTGGTCGCCGTCGCCGAGGCGGGTAGCAGGGTCGTGGGCTACCTCTTGGCCAGCTGTCACCTCACCTTCCTGGCCAACGGTCCGGTCGCCTGGGTCGAGGAGGTGATGGTCCACGAGACTCACCGCCGGTCCGGTGTCGGCCGAGAGCTGATGGGCTGCGCCGAGGACTGGGCCCAGGCGCAGGGTGCCGCCTACCTCGCGCTCGCCAGTCGTCGTGCGGGGTCCTTCTACCGTGCGCTCGGCTACGAGGACTCGGCCGTCTTCTTCAGGAAGAACCTGGAGGAGGACTGCGGCGCCGGGTGAGGGCCGCTCGTCGGCCGATGGAGGGTAGCGGCGAGGCATGGCCCGGACGCCGTCGGCCGACCGGTGGGGATCGTCCTGGCGCGGACTTCGTGATCCACGTTGCTCGTGCGCCGGGGCGCGGGTCTTGGCGCGGCCTCCCGCGCCTGCCACGCTGGTGCGGTGCGACGGCGCTCCGCCCGTCGCGCGGGTACCCGGGGGAGGGCACGCGATGAGGCCACTGCGCTACGCGATCAACGTCACGCTCGACGGCTGCTGCCACCACGAGGCGGGCCTGCCGCCCGACGAGGAGTCGATGCGGTTCTGGACCGAGGAGACGGAGCGCGCGGACGCGCTGCTGTTCGGGCGGGTCACCTACCAGATGATGGAGGCGGCGTGGCGCCGTCCGGCGTCGGGCGCGTGGCCGGACTGGATGGGGGAGCGCGACGTCCCGTTCGCCGAGGCGATCGACGGGGCGAGGAAGCACGTGGTGTCGAGCACGCTGCGCGAGGTCGACTGGAACGCCGAGCTCGTCGAGGGCGACCTGGGGGACGCGGTGCGGCGGCTCAAGGAGCAGCCGGGCGGGCCGCTGTTCGTCGGCGGCGTGACGCTGCCGCTCGCGCTCGCGGACCTCGGGCTGATCGACGAGTACGCGTTCCTCGTGCAGCCGGTCCTGGCGGGGCACGGGCCGACGCTGCTGTCGGGGTTGCGCGAGCGCATCACGCTCAAGCTGGTGGACCGGCAGGAGCTGCGCTCGGGCGCCGTCGCGGTTCGGTACCGGCCCGTGACGGCCGTGCCGTGAGCCGGGACGACGACGCCCGGCGCGGCAGGTGCCGGCCGGGCGTGCGTGCGAGGGGGAGCGGGACTACGACGTGCTGACGTGCACGTGGTCGTAGTGGTTCGCGGTCGCGCCGCCGCGGTCCTCCATGCCGGACCACGCGCTCGCCGGGTCGCCGGCCATCCAGATCTTCTGCTGGTAGATGAGGTACGTGATGCCGAGCGAGCCCGCGTTGGCCTGCAGGTAGCGCGCGATGTCCCAGCCGGTCTCGCCGCTGATCATGATGTCGACGGCGCGGCCCGTGCCGTGGTCGCCGTCGTCGCCGGGGCGGATGCCGCCGAACGTGGTGACCTGGGGGAAGTTCGCGCACACGGAGCGGTAGACGGCGCGCGCGTTGGCGCGCAGCGACGACTCGATCCCGGTGCTGACCGAGCACGCGGCGTCCGAGACGCCGCCGACGCTCGACCCCCCGGCCGCGGCGGCGGCGACCTGGGGCGCCTCGGGCTGCGACTGCGCGAGGAAGCTCGACTTGATCCACGCGGCCGCGCCGTCCCAGACGATCTGGCTCCAGTCGCCCTCGGTGACGCCCGTGACGTCGACGGCGGCGCCGAACTCGGTGGTCGCGACGCGCTCGGCGTCCGGAGACGGCGCGGAGCGCACGTTGACGGCCTCGGTGGTCCAGAGCTGGCCGGTGACGGGCGGCAGGGGCGGGGGCGTCGGGGCGGCCTGGGCGGCCGGCACGACGGCGATCTCCGCCGCGGTCTCGACGACCGGGGGCTCCTGCGGCGCCGTGGGCGGCGCGACGCGCTCGGACGAGCGGCTGGCGGCTCCCGTGCCGCGCTCCACGCTCGCGCCGGCGGTGGGCTCGACGCTCAGCGGAGCGAGGTCGGGGTTGCCCTCCGCAGGCTGGGGGCCCGCGCCCACGGCACCCGCGCCGAGCAGCGTGACGAGCGCCAGCGCGGGGAGCTTGAGCGACCGGACCGGCAGCGTCGGCAGGGCCGGGAGCCGGAAGGAGCGCGCGGTGGCGGGGGCTGCGCTGTGGCGGCCTCGGGACATGGTGCGCTCCGGTTCTTCGTGGGTAGGACGCGCCAATGTAACCAAACCGTGATCTGAGAAGTCCAGTCGGACATTCCGCGCAGCGCTCCCGTTCGACTCATGAGCGGCAGCGCTGAGTCGTATGCGCCGCAGTCGTTGGACGGGTGGAAGGCGGGTTCCTACGCTGGAAGCATGACCGTTCCCTCTGTACCGACCGTGACGCTCAACTCCGGTCACACCATCCCGCAGCTCGGCTTCGGCGTCTTCCTCGTGCCGCCGGACGAGGCCGAGAAGGCCGTGAGCGAGGCCCTCGAGGTCGGCTACCGCCACATCGACACCGCGGCGATCTATCGCAACGAGGAGGGCGTCGGCGCCGCCATCGCGAAGAGCGGCATCCCCCGCGACGAGCTCTTCGTCACCACGAAGCTCTGGAACGACCGCCAGTCGGGCGAGCAGCCGCACGACGCGATCCGCGAGAGCCTCGACAAGCTCGGCCTCGACCACGTCGACCTGTACCTCACGCACTGGCCCGCGCCCGAGCAGGACCAGTACACGAACGCGTGGGCGAAGCTCGTCGAGATCCGCGACGCGGGCCTCGCGCGCTCGATCGGCGTCTCCAACCACCTGCCCGAGCACCTCGACCGGATCGTCGCCGCCACGGGCGTCGTGCCCGCCGTCGACCAGATCGAGCTGCACCCGGCCTACCAGCAGCGCGACGTGCTCGCCTGGGCCGACGCGAACGGCACGAAGATCGAGGCCTGGGGTCCGCTCGGCCAGGGCAAGTACCCGCTCTTCGAGAAGCAGGCCGTCGTCGACGCCGCGGCCGCCCACGGCGTGACGCCCGCCCAGGCGGTGCTGCGCTGGCACCTGCAGCGCGGCTTCATCGTCTTCCCGAAGTCGTCGCGCAAGGAGCGCATGGTGGAGAACTTCGACCTCTTCGGGTTCGAGCTCACCGCCGACGAGGTCGCCGCGATCGACGCCCTCGACACGGGTGACGGCTCGGGCCGCGTGAGCGCCCACCCGTCCGAGGTCAACTGACCCGGTCGCCCGCGGCCTCGCGCGAGGCAGCACGCACGACGAGGGGCGCCGTCCGACCGGACGGCGCCCCTCGTCGTGCGCTGGTGGAGAAGCGGGTCAGCCGCACTCGTCACAGATGCCCGTCGCGGGCAGGACCGTGAAGCACGTGGGGCACACGGCCGGCGGCTTCTCGGGCTCCGCGGAGCGGGCTGTCGTGCGGCGCGGCGTGCGTGTCGCGGGCGCGGCCTTCGCCGTGGCCCGACGCGCGGGTGCGGGGGCCGCCGCGGGGGCGGCACCGGGCACGTCGAAACCGCGCTTGCGCAGCAGGTCCGCGACGCCGACGGGGCTGCTGCGGAACTCCTCGGCCGTCGCGACGCGGCCGGTCGCGTACCGGTGCGCGACGCCGAGGATCGCCTGCGCGTCGTAGACGCGGTCTTCGTGGACGAGCGGGGTGCCGGGGGACGCGGTGAACCCGTAGACCCCGAGGAACGCGTCCCGGCCCCGGTCGTCCCAGTCCGCGAGGGCCTGGAGGATGTGCTGCCGGGTCACTGCCGAGAAGGTTGCCACGGCACGAGCCTAGACCGCCCCGCGGGACCCCTCGGACGACGAGCGCGTGACCTTCCGCACGCGCTCGCGCCGGGCCCTCGGCACCCGGGGATCAGGGCACGGTGTACCCCGCGGCGCGGAACATCTCGTACCACTCGGCGCGCGTGAGCGGGACCTCCGAACCGAGCGCGGCGCCGGCGACCCGGTCGGGGCTCGTCGTGCCGAGCACGACCTGCATCCGCGCCGGGTGGCGCGTGATCCACGCGGTCGCGATCGCGATGGGCGGCACGTCGTACCGGGCGGCGAGGCGGTCGATCACGGCGTTGAGCTCGGGGTACTTCTCGGATCCCAGGAACACGCCCGTGAAGAACCCCGCCTGGAACGGGGACCACGCCTGGACGGCGATGTCGTGCAGGCGGCAGTAGTCGAGGGTCCCGCTGTCACGGCTGACGGACTGGTCGAGGGCCTGCATGTTCGCCGCGACGCCCTGCGCGACGAGCGGGGCGTGCGTGACGGAGAGCTGGAGCTGGTTCGCGACGATCGGCTGCTCGACGTAACGGCGCAGCAGCTCGATCTGGCCCGGTGTGTGGTTCGAGACCCCGAACGCCCGCACCTTGCCCGCGGCGTGCAGGTCGGAGAACGCGCGCGCGACCTCCTCGGGCTCGACGAGGGCGTCGGGGCGGTGCAGCAGCAGGATGTCGAGGTAGTCGGTGCGCAGGGCCTCGAGCGAGCCCTCGACGGACGCGACGAGGTGCTCGTACGAGAAGTCGAAGTACGGGCCCTCGGGCACGATGCCGGCCTTGGACTGGATGACCCACTCCGCACGCTCGGCGGGGGAGAGGTCGAGCGCCTCGGCGAAGCGACGCTCGCAGCCGTGGAGCTCGGAGCCGTACACGTCGGCGTGGTCGAGGAACGTGATGCCGGCGTCCCGTGCGGTGCGCACGAGGGTGCGGACCTCGTCGTCGGTCTTGTCCTGGATGCGCATGAGGCCGAGCACGACGTTCGGGACGACGATGTCGGTGCCGGTCAGGGTGAAGGTCTTCATCGGTGGAGCTCCTTCGTGGGATGGGCGGGTCGGGTGCACGACCTCGGTGTCCGGGATCCGAGAGTGCGCCGCTGCAGAGGGGTCGTTCCCACGGGTCGGGGGTAGGAAGGGCGTCGTCCGCCCGCGGGCGGGGTGCCGGACGACCCGAGCGAGGCCGGTCGGCCGCGACGGCTCGAGCCTAGGAAGCGATAACCTAGAAGTCCAACAACTAGTGTTTGTCAAATAGAGAACTGTGAGTGGTCAATGGATCTTCGTCAGATGGAGTACCTCGTCGCGCTCGCGGACGAACGCCAGTTCACCCGCGCCGCCCAGCTCGTCGGAGTCTCGCAGTCGGGGCTCTCCGCCGCGGTCCGCAGCCTGGAGGAGGAGCTCGGCGCGAGCCTGTTCACGCGCACGACGCGGCGCGTCGAGCCCACCGAAGCCGGTCTCGCGCTGCTCCCGTACGCACGCTCCATGCTCGCGCAGGCTGCCGCCGCCCGCGACGCGGTCGTCCGGGCCACGCGCGCGCTGTCCGGCTCGCTGCGCGTCGGCTCGGAGCAGTGCCTCGGCGTCCTCGACGTGACCGCCCTGCTCGAGCGCTTCCACCGCCGCTACCCGCAGGTGGAGATCCACTTCGCGCAGGCGGGCTCGCACGACCTCCTCGCGCGCGTCCGCGAGGGCGACCTCGACGTCGCGTTCGTCGCGACCACCGAGCACCTGGGGCCGCTGTCCCAGACGGTCCTGGGCAGCGAGCCGCTCGTGCTCGTGTGCGCGCCCGAGCACCCGCTCGCCGGGAGGGGCCGGGTCGAGTGGTCCGACCTCTCGGGCCAGGAGTTCGTCGACTTCGACCCCTCGTGGGGCGCGCGGCCGGTCAACGACGCGACGTGCGCCGCGCACGGCGTCCACCGGCGCGTGCGGTGCTCGGTCAACGACGTGCACACGCTCCTCGAGCTCGTCGACCGGGGGCTCGGCATCGCGCTCGTGCCGCGCCACGTCGCGGGCAAGCCGGAGGCCGAGCGCCTCGTCACGCTCGCGCTGCCGGAGGGCGGTGCGCCGAGCTGGGTCGTCTCCGTCGTCACGGGGCGCTGGGACCGCGGCGCCTCGGCCGCGCCGCAGCTCCTGGAGCTCCTCGCGGACGCCCCCGCGTGCCGCGGCGTCGACGTCTCCCGGCCCGACGCGGCTGCGCTGCGCGCGGGCGTCGAAGCGCCGAGCCCTGCCGTCGAGGTGCCGAGCCCTGCCGTCGAGGCCGTGGCGGAGGCCCGGTGACCGCCCGCGCGGGCACCGACGCACCGCTCTTCCCGCTGCGCAGCGTCGTCCTCGGCGCGTTCCTGCCCACGCTCGTCCTCGAGATCGGCGTGGGGGCCATGCTGCCGGTCGTCGCCGTCACGGCCACGGGCCGGGGCGCGAGCCTCACGGTCGCGGGGCTCGTGGCCGCGCTCGTGCCGATCGGCAAGATCCTCTTCGACCTGCCCGCCGGGGCGCTCGCCCAGCGCCTCGGCGACCGTGCGGCCATGCTGCTCGCCGGGGGCGTCGCGGCGGTCGCCTTCGCGACGATCGCGCTCACCCCCAGTCTGTGGGGCCTCGCGGCGGGGGTCCTCGCGCTCGGTGCGTCGACCGCCGTCTTCAACCTCGCCCGCCAGGCGTACCTCACCGAGATCACGCCCCCGCTGCGCCGGGCCCGCGTCCTGTCGACGCTCGCGGGCGTGCACCGGATCGGGCTGTTCCTCGGCCCGTTCGCGGGCGCGGCGGTCATCGCCGCGACGGACGTGCGCGGCGCCTACTGGCTCGGGACGGGCGCCGCCCTCACCGCGGTGGTGGTGCTCGCCGTCGTGCGGCCGGACCCCGCGGAGGCCGGGCGTGCTCGACTGCGCGGCGCGCGGGCCGTGCCGCGGGTCGGCATCGCCCGCGTGGCGCGCGACCACCGCCACCTGTTCGCGACGCTCGGCGTGGCGATCCTCCTGGTCAGCGCGGTCCGTGGGGCCCGGCAGACCGTCATCCCCCTGTGGGGCGAGCACCTGGGGCTCGACGCCGAGGTGACGTCGCTGATCTTCGGCGTCTCCGGTGCGCTCGACATGCTGCTCTTCTACCCGGCGGGCAAGGTCATGGACCGGTTCGGGCGCCTGTGGGTCGCCGTGCCGTCCATGCTCACGATGGCCGTCGGTCTCGCGGTGCTGCCGCTCGCGCACACCGCCCCCGCGCTCGCGGTCGTCGCGGCCGTGCTCGGGGTCGGGAACGGCATGGGCTCGGGCATCGTCATGACGCTCGGCGCCGACGTCGCGCCCGCGGACGTGCGCCCGACCTTCCTCAGCGTGTGGCGCCTGTTCCAGGACACCGGTGACGCCCTCGGCCCGCTCGTGCTGTCGGCCGGTGCGGCGCTGGGGTCGCTCGCCGCGGGCGTCTGGGCGACGGCGGCGCTCGGCGCCGGCTCCGCGGCCGCGCTCGCACGGTGGGTACCGCGCCACTCGCCGCTCGCGAACCTCGTCCGACGTCGCTAGTCCGGGCCGCCCTCGGGCGCGGTGGGGCCCCGGGCCGGGCCGCGCGACGGCCCGGCTCAGACGAGCGTGAGGACGCCCAGCACCCCGACGGCGAGGGCGAGCGCGAGCGAGACGGCGATGAGCACGACGTGCACGGTGAGGAAGCGCGTCGCGCGGCCGTCGGCGTCGCGCGAGCGGGGGTCCTTGGCGATGCGCTGGAGGAAGCGCGGCCAGATGAGCAGGTTCCAGGCGGCCGTGACGAGCAGGACCACGGACCAGACGACGGGGATCTCCACGTCCCGAGCATGCCAGGAGGCGTCGGGTGCCTCGGCCGGGGCGGCCGCGGGCAGCGTGTGGGATCCAGCACATCGACGCAGGCGTGAGGTGAGGCTAACCTCTCTCGTGGTCGACGCGCTCGCGGGGCCGCCGTTCCGCCCGGGGAGCCGGGCGCCGCAGAGGAGCCGCCGGTGTCCGTCAAGACCGTCAAGCCCCAGGACGCGCACGTCGTCACGCTGAGCGTCGTCGGGCGCGAGCGGGTCAGTCCGAACGTCGTGCGGGTCACGCTCGGGGGAGACGAGCTGGACCTCTTCACCCCGCTGGGGTTCGACCAGTGGTTCCGGCTCTTCCTCCCGCGCGAGGACCAGGACGCGCTGCGGCTGCCGACCCGCGCGTCGGGCCTCTGGTACGTCCAGTACCTCGCCACGCCGAAGGCGCGCCGCCCGTGGGTGCGGAACTACACCGTGCGCGCCGTGCGCCCGGGCCTGCGCGAGCTGGACGTGGACTTCGTCGTGCACGGCGACGCGGGGCCCGCGTCCTCGTTCGCGCTGTCCGCCGAGCCGGGGGACCGCGTGGGCCTGCTCGACCAGGGGATCGGCTACCACCCGCGCGTCCCGCACGACTGGACGCTCCTCGTCGCCGACGAGACCGGGCTGCCCGCGGTCGCGGGGATCTGCGAGTCCCTGCCCGACGACGCGCGCGGCCTCGCGGTGGTCGAGGTCCCCGAGGCGGCGGACGCCCAGGAGTTCCGCGTGCCCGCGGGCGTCGAGCTGCGCTGGCTGGCGCGCGACGGCGCACGGCCCGCGGGCGGCGGCGACCACGACCTGCTGCCGGGTCGTCTCGCGCTCGACGCCGTACGGTCGGCCGACCTGCCCGCCGGTCCCGGCTACGCGTACGCGGTCGGGGAGTCGGCGCTCGCCACGGGCGTGCGCCGCCACCTGGTCAACGACCGGGGCATGCCGAAGGCGCACGTCGACTTCGTCGGGTACTGGCGCCACGGGCACGCGGCGTCCGCCTGACGCGCCCCGCGCGCGTCGTCGGGCGCGGGGCGTCGTGCAGCGGGTCGTCGTGCAGCAGGGGAGGGTCGGTCAGACCCGGCGGAGCTGGCGGAACATCGGGCAGTCGAACGGGTCGCGCGCCGAGAGCCCCACGCGGTTGAGGTACCGGACGACGATCGCGTAGGACTGCACGAGGCTCGTCTCCGTGTACGGCAGGCCGAGGTGCGCGCAGTGCTCGCGCACGATCTCGCGGGCCCGCGCGAGGTGCGGGCGCGGCATGCTCGGGAACAGGTGGTGCTCGATCTGGAAGTTGAGCCCGCCCATGAGGATGTTCATCCACCACCCGCCGCGGATGTTCCGCGAGGTGAGGACCTGCTTGGACAGGAAGTCGATCTTGCTGTCGGCGGGGATGATCGCCATGCCCTTGTGGTTGGGGGCGAACGACGCCCCCATGTAGACGCCGAAGACGGCGAGCTGGACGCCCAGGAAGGCGGCTGCGAGGCCGAGCGGCAGGAACCAGACGACCGCCCCGACGTAGAGCGACAGGCGCAGCGTGATGGTGACGATCTCGATGACGCGCGTGCGGACGTCGCCGCGCGCGCGGCCGCCGGCGAGGAGCGAGCGGAACGCCTGCACGTGCAGGTTCACGCCCTCGAGCGTGAGGAGCGGGAAGAACAGCCAGCCCTGGTAGCGGTTGATGACCGCCCGGAAGCCCTTCGCGACCTCCGCGTCCTCCTCGAGGAACACGACGACGTCGGGCGCGATGTCCGGGTCCTTGCCGCGGCGGTTCGGGTTCGCGTGGTGGCGCGTGTGCTTGTTCATCCACCACGAGTGGCTGATGCCGACGACGCCGTTGGCCAGCACCTTCCCGAGGCGGTCGTTCGCCGGGCCGGACGCGAAGACCTGGCGGTGCGACGCCTCGTGCGCGACGAACGCGAACTGGGTGAGGATCAGGCCGAGCGCCCCGGCGACGAGGAGCTGGAACCACGAGTCGCCCAGGAGGACGAACCCGGCGACAGCGCCGCCGAGCGCGAGCGTGAGAACCCCGAGGGTCCACAGGTAGTAGGCGTGCGTGCGGTGGAGCAGGCCCGCGTCGCGCACCGTGCGCGACAGTGCGCTGTAGGTGCTGGTGACGGCACCGGGCTCGTCGGTCCGAGGGCGGGTGGCCCGGAAGCCCGGGCGCACTGCGGCAGAGGTCATGTGTCCTCGCAGGGGTGTCGGTGTCGACTTCCCAGCCGCGGAGGTGAGCAGGTGCTCGTCGTGCAGATGACCCCACCCTACGGGACCGTAGGTTGCGCGCGCGAGGGGGCCGGGTGAAGGAGTCGCGAAGGAGCGACACCTCCTCCGGAGGGGTCAGGCGGCGAACCGGAAGGTCTGGCGGTACTCCGTCGGCGTGATCCCGACCGCCCGCCGGAAGTGGTGGCGCAGGAGCGCGGCCGACCCGAAACCGCTGCGGCGCGCGACCTCCTCCAGGTCCAGCGAGGACTCCTCGAGCAACGACTGCGCGTGCGCGACGCGTTGCGACGTCAGCCACGCGAGCGGGGTCGTGCCGGTCTGCGCGACGAACGCGCGCGCGAAGGTGCGCTCGGAGGTGTGGGCCCGGCGGGCGAGGTCGCGCACGGTGAGCGGCTCGTCGAGGTGGTCGGTCATCCACTCCAGCAGCTCCCCGAACGAGTCCTCCTCGCACTCGGGCACCGGGCGCTCGATGAACTGGCGCTGCCCGCCGTCGCGCTGGGGCGGCACGACCATGCGCCGGGCGATGGTGTTCGCCACCCGGGCCCCGAGCTCGCGGCGCACGAGGTGCAGGCACGCGTCGATGCCCGCCGCCGTTCCGGCGCTCGTGATGAGGTTGCCGTCGTCGACGAAGAGCACGTCGGGGTCGATGTCGAGGCTCGGGTAACGACGGCGCAGCTCGTCGGCGTGCATCCAGTGCGTCGTCACCCGCCGTCCCTCGATGACGCCCGCGGCCGCGAGCACGAACACGCCCGAGCACACGCTGAGCAGCAGGGCGCCGCGGTCGGACGCGCGGCGGACGGCGTCGAGCACCGCGGGCGGGTAGTCGGTCCCGATGCGGATCGCCGGCACGACGACCAGGTCCGCGTCGTCCGTCGCGGAGAGGTCGTGGTCGGGCACGACGTGCGCGCCCACCGACGTGCGGACGGCACGGCCCGCGACCGGGCCGCACACGCGGAAGTCGAACGACGGGACGCCGTCGTCGCTGCGGTCGAGGCCGAAGACCTCGCACACGACGCCGAACTCGAACGGGGCCAGGCCGTCGCACACGACGGCCGCGACGGATCGCACCATGCTCGGCACGCTACGCCGCTGGCAGGATCTTGTCGAGAGGTGTCAGTGCTGCCACTCGTGGCGCGGGTCGTGCGCCGCGAGGGTGGAGCCATGGACATCTTCTGGGGTGTGGTGGCTCTTCTCCTCGTCGTCGGCCCGACGGTCGCGGCCCTCGCGGTCCGCCGCGAGGACCCGGCCCGTCCGTGGTTCCCCGCCGGGTCCGACGGCGCGTGGCCCGACGGCGCCGCGTGGGACGCGCGCGGGGACCGGTCGGTGCACGGCGAGCGCTGGGACCGCGACGCGCAGCGGCTGGACGCCGACCTGCGCGCCGCGGCGTCGCGACCGGCTGAGCCGGCCGCCGTCGTCGACCCGCACGAGGTCGCGGCCGAGCTCGTGCTGCGGCGCGTCGTGCCGAACCCGGCCGTGCGCGACGGCGCGCGCGCCGCTCCTGCCGTGCCGGGCGGGCGCCCCGGGGCGAACGCGCCCGCCGCGCCGCGGCGGCCGGGGACCCGGGGCACGCCGCTCGCGCGCTGAGCCCTCGCGTGCGGAGCCGCCCGGCCGCGCCGCTCGACCGCGTGCGGCGTCTCCGGACGCACGAACGGCCCGGACCTCGTGGAGGTCCGGGCCGTTCGCGGGGGAGCGGTGTCGCTCGGGTCAGGCGCGCGAGCCGACCGCGTCGACGTCCGCGTCGCCCGTGAGCTGGTCGAGGCCCTCGAGCTCGTGCGCCTCCCACGGGGCGTGGCCGAGGCTCGGGATCATCGTCGCGAGCTCCGGGCGCCACTTGGTGAAGCGGGCGGGGAAGCAGCGCTCGAGCAGGTCGATCATCGCGGGGACGGCCGTCGAGGCACCCGGCGAGGCGCCGAGCAGGCCGGCGATCGAGCCGTCGGACGCCGCGATGACCTCGGTGCCGAACTCGAGGACGCCCTTGCCGTCCTTGTCCTTCTTGATCACCTGGACGCGCTGGCCCGCGGTGATGGTCTCCCAGTGCTTGGGGTGCGCGGTGGGCATGAAGCCCTGGAGCGCGGTGAACTTGGTCTCCGGGCTCGCGAGGAGCTGGCCCACCAGGTACTGGGTGAGGTCGAGGTTCTTCAGGCCCGCGCCGACCATCGAGCCGAGGTTGTGCAGGCGCAGCGACGTGAACAGCCCGAGGTACTTGCCCTTCTTGAGGTACTTGGGGCTGAACCCGGCGTAGGGGCCGAACATCAGGTACGTCTTGCCGTCGACGACGCGCGTGTCCAGGTGCGGGACCGACATGGGCGGCGAGCCGACGTCGGCCTTGCCGTAGACCTTCGCCTGGTGCTGGGCGACGAGCTCCGGGTCGTCCGTGCGGAGGAACTCGCCGCTGATCGGGAAGCCGCCGTAGCCCTTCGCCTCGGGGATGCCGGCCGCCTGCAGCAGCGGCAGCGCGCCGCCGCCGGCGCCGACGAACACGAACCGGGCCTCGACGGTCGAGCGGCGCTTCGGGGCGTTCCACGAGCGGTCCTTGACCGTCAGGCGCCAGCGGCCGTCCTTCGTCTTCCTGAGGTTCTTCACCTCGTGCTCGAGGTAGAGCTGCGTGCCCTCCGAGACGAGGTAGTCGACGAGCTGCTCGGTGAGGGCGCCGAAGTCGACGTCCGTCCCGCTCGTCGCGCGCGTCGCCGCGACCGGCTCGTCGCCGTCGCGCTCGGCGACCAGGAGCGGGGCCCATTCGGCGATGACCGCCGGGTCGTCCGTGAACTCGAGCTCGCTGAACAGCGGGTGGCGGCGCAGCGTCTCGAAGCGGCGACGCAGGTAGTCGACGTTCTCCGCGCCGCGCACGAAGGTCATGTGGGGGGTGCGGGAGATGAAGCTCGCGGGCTGCGGCAGCGCGCCCGTCGTGAGCAGGTGGTGCCAGAACTCGCGCGACACCTCGAACTGCTCGTTGATCTTCACCGCCTTGGTGATGTCGATCGAGCCGTCCGGCTTCTCCGGCGTGTAGTTCAGCTCGCACAGGGCGGCGTGACCCGTCCCGGCGTTGTTCCACGGGTTCGACGACTCCTGCGCCACGGCGTCCAGGCGCTCGTAGATGCGCACCTTCCAGGTGGGCTCCAAGACCTTCAGGAGTGCCCCGAGCGTGGCGCTCATGATGCCACCGCCGATGAGGGCTACGTCGATCTGGTCTGCGCTGCTTGCGGGGTTGCTCGCTCGACTCGACACATGTCGATCCTACGCTTGTGAAAGAGTGCACTAACTGTGCGGTGCGTCACGGGCGTGCGTCACACTTTCGCGGGACCTCGGTCCCGAGCCGGGCAGGTCGGACGTCGCGTACCGCGCGATCCGGCCGGGTCCGAGCCGTCTTCCCGCGAGGTAGAGCCGTGGTCTCGCGAGGTAGAGCCGTGGTCCGCGTGCGCCAGCCGACCACGCCTCTACCTGGCGGACCAGGGCTCTACCTCGGCCGACCGGGGCTCTACCTCGCGGGGGTGGGGTTCTCCTGCGGCGGGGAGTACGGGGACGGCCAGGGGCCGATCTCGGGGAGGCTCACGGGCTCGCCCGCGAGGCGGGCGGTGGGCTCGGCGCCGGGGGTGCGGCCCGCGAGCCAGGCGGCGACGTCGGTGAGGCGGCCGTGGACGACGACGGCGCCCCGGCCGGGCGCGGACGCGGGCGCAGGCGAGGCCGCGGCCCCGGAGGTGGGCTCGGCTTCGGACGCGGGCTCAGGTCCGGCATCCACGCGGAGGCCGCCCGGTCCGACGCGAAGGGCGCCCGGTCCGATGCGGAGAGCGCCCGGTCCGACGTGGAAGCCGCCGGCGCCCACGACGAGGTCTCCGGGTTCCCCGTCGAGCGCGACCACGACGTC
The DNA here is from genome assembly GCF_900155925.1 of Cellulosimicrobium funkei. Classification (NCBI taxonomy): domain Bacteria; kingdom Bacillati; phylum Actinomycetota; class Actinomycetes; order Micrococcales; family Promicromonosporaceae; genus Cellulosimicrobium; species Cellulosimicrobium funkei. The sequence continues at coordinate 194,290 of NZ_FTMI01000005.1, read as the reverse complement.
GTCCGCGAGCCGGACCCCGAGGAAGTCGAGGAGGTGCAGCCCGAGCGCGGGAGGCCAGGAGTCGAGACCGACGCCCGCGTCGAGGTCGACCGCGTGGATCCGCACCTCGCGCCACCAGGCCACGAGCGCGTCCGCAACCGTGCCGTCGCGGTACGTCACCGGCGCGGACCACCCGGGGGACCCGGCGGCGGGCCACGCGGCGTCGAGGCGGTCGGCCAGCGCATCGAGTGCCGCGACGTGCTGCGCGACGGAGCGCAGCGCGCCCGTCCGGATGCCGTCCTCGCGCCCGGCCGCGCCGCCGTCGTACACCTCGACGAGCTCGCCGCGCGCGGCGCGCTCGGCCTGCCGTGCCATGGCCTCGCCGATGGCGGTGACGTGCGCGAGCACGTGGCTGCGCGACCACCCGGGCAGGGCCGACGGCGCGTCGAGCCCGGCGGCGTCGAGCCCGCGCGCCGCGTCGGTCACCGCGTCGAGGGCGGCGCGCGCGTCGCGCCGGACCTCCTCGACGTCGGGCGGGGTGAGGGCGGGGGCGTCGGTCAGGGCCACAGCAGCTCCTTCGTCCAGGTGGTCGGCGCGCCGGACGCCGCGGTGTACCGCAGGCGGGTCTGGCCCGCGCCCGACGACGCCCAGAACTCCACGCTCGTCGGCTCGAGCGCGTACGCGGTCCAGGCGTCGAGGACGAGCCCGGGCTCCGCCCGCACGCGGTCGAGGGCGGCGTCCCATGCCTCGCGGTAGGCGGCGCGGGACGCGAGCGGGGCGCTCTGCGACCCGGCGAGGGCGGTCGCGCGGGAGAAGTCGGACCGGTCCAGGAAGTCGGCGGCGGACGTCTCGGCGTCCAGCGGCACGACGGGCCCGCGCACGCGGACTTGCCGACCGTGCTCGCGCCAGAAGAACGTCAGGGCGGCGTTCGGGTTCTGCGCGAGCGCGACGCCCTTGGGGGAGTCGGCGCGTGTCGCGAAGACCCACCCGTCGCCGTCGACGTCCTTGAGGATGAGGGTCCGGGCGTCCACGCGGCCGCTGGCGTCGGCGGTCGAGAGGGTGGCGGCGTGCGGTGCGGGCAGCCCGGCGTCGATCGCGTCGTCGAGCCAGCGGACGAAGAGCGTGCCCGGGTCGTCGGGTGCGGCGTCGACGTCGAGACCGGGGAGGTCGGGGCCGAAGACGGGCAGGGCGCGCAGGCGCTCGCGCAGGGTCGGGCGGTCGGCGTCGGTCATGCGTCCTCCGAGGTGGTCGGGAGCGGGTCGAGCAGGGCGACGAAGCCCCGCGCGGCGGCGGACATCGCGTCCGGGTCGTCGAGGGCGCGCGCGAGGACGTACCCGCCCTGCACGACGGCGACGGCGGCGTGCGCGCGGTCGCGCGCCGCGTCGTCGGGCAGCCCGCCCTCGACGAGGACGGCGGCGGCCAGGTCGACGAGCCCGCGGAAGTAGGCGCGCACCTCAGCGGCGAGCGCGGCGTCGTCCATGACGGCCTGGTCGCTCACGAGGCGCCCGACCTTGCAGCCGGCCAGCGCGGGCCGCGGGCGTTCGAGATAGCGGACGAGGCGCTCGACGGCGGAGCCCTGCGCGCCCAGGTCGCGGCGCGCGGCGTCGAGGCCCGCGGTCGTCGTGGCGTGCACGGCCGCGGCGGCGAGGTCGTGCTTCGTGGGGAAGTGGTGGTAGAGGCTGCCCTGCCCGACGCCGCTCGCGGCGAGGACCTGGCGCGGGCTCGTCGCGCCGACGCCCTGCGCCCAGAACAGCTCCTGCGCGGCGGCGACGAGGCGGTCCCGGTTCGAGCCGGGCGCCTCCGCGCGTGGCTCGGGTCGCGTGTCGGACGGCATGGTCCGAGCCTAACGGGCGACCATACCTACCGCTAGGTATGTCGCGGACGAGTCTCGGGACCGACGGGGTGCGACCTGCGCCTGGGGGAGAGCGACGGTCTCGCCCCACCGGTCTTGTGGACCGTCACCAACGCGTCGTCGGGCTCCCCGGTCGGCGGAACGCGACGCTGGAGAGACCGTGCACGGGCGCGCGCGGCGCGCGTCGCCACGATCGACCCATGGACCACGACCTCGCCGCGCTGCTCGACGACCTCGTCTCCGCCACGACGCGCGAGGAGGCGCCCTCCGCGGACAGCCTCCTCGCCGTCCTCGCGACCGACGACGACGACCTTCTGGACGTCGTCGCCGCGGCGGCCCGGGTCCGACGCCGGTGGTTCGGCCGGCGCGTGAAGCTCGCCTACCTCGTCAACCTCACGTCCGGGCTGTGCCCCGAGGACTGCACCTACTGCTCCCAGCGCCTCGGGTCCGCGGCGGAGATCCTGCGGTACACGTGGCTCCGTGCGCCCGAGGCGCTCGGAGCGGCGCGCGCGGGGATCGACGCCGGGGCGTCGCGCGTGTGCCTCGTGGCGAGCGGGCGCGGCCCCACGGAGCGCGACGTGACCCGCGTCTGCGGGGTCGTGGCCCGGATCGTCGAGGAGCACCCCGGCGTCGAGGTCTGCGCGTGCCTCGGGCTGCTGTCCGACGGCCAGGCCGAGCGCCTGCGCGACGCAGGTGCCTACGCCTACAACCACAACCTCAACGCGTCGGAGGACGCCTACCCCGAGATCTGCACGACCCACGGCCACACGGACCGCGTCGCGACCGTCCAGCGCGTCCAGGGCGCCGGGCTGTCGGCCTGCTCGGGGCTCATCGCGGGGGCGGGGGAGACCCCCGAGCAGCTCGTCGACGTGCTCCTGGAGCTGCGGGCGCTCGAACCGGACTCCGTCCCGGTCAACTTCCTCGTGCCCTTCGAGGGGACCCCGCTCGCGGGCCGGCACGAGCTCACGCCGCAACGGTGCCTGCGGATCCTCGCCGCCGCGCGGTTCGCGCTGCCCCGGGCCGAGCTGCGCCTGGGCGCCGGGCGGGAGCTCCATCTGCGAGCACTCCAGCCGCTCGCCCTGCACGTGGCCAGCTCGCTCTTCCTCGGCGACTACCTCACGGCGGAGGGGCAGGACGCCGCCGCGGACCTCGCGATGATCGCCGATGCCGGCCTCGAGGTCGAGGAGGTGCCCGGACCCGCCGGGCGGACGGCGTCGTCGCGCGTCGTTCCGCGCCGCCGCGGGGCGGGGACGGACGTCGCTCCCAACGCCTGATCGCCGCGACCGTCGTAGCGTGAGGGCGTGAGGGTGCAGCAGCGGGTGCTGGTGGTCGCGGTCCTCGCGTCGTTCGTGTCGTTCCTGGACGGCTCGGTGGTCAACGTCGCGCTGCCCGCGATCTCCGCCGAGCTCACCACCGGGCCCGTCACGGGTCTCGCGCTGCAGCAGTGGGTCGTCGACGCCTACATGATCACGCTCGGCGCGCTCATCCTCCTGGCGGGGTCGCTGTCGGACGTCCACGGGCGCCGCCGCATCATGGCGATCGGGCTCGTCGGGTTCGCCGTGACGTCGGTCGCGTGCGCGCTCGCGCCCGACGGCCTCGTCCTCGTCGTCGCGCGCGGCCTCCAGGGCGTCGCGGGCGCCCTGCTCGTGCCCAGCTCGCTCGCCATGATCATCTCCACGTTCGACGGCGAGCGGCAGGCCCGCGCGATCGGCTCCTGGACCGCGTGGACCAGCACCGCGTCGCTCGTCGGGCCGCTGCTCGGCGGCGTCCTCATCGACGCGATCTCGTGGCGCTGGGTCTTCTGGATCAACGTGCTCCCCGTCGCCGTCACGCTGTGGCTGCTGCGCGGCGTCCCCCGGTCCGCGGCGGAGGAGCCGGACGCCGCGGCGGGCCCGGGCGGACGACGGCGCATCGACACGCTCGGGGCGACGCTCGCCGCCGTCGGGCTCGCGGGGACGGTGTTCGCGCTCATCGAGCAGGGCCGCTTCGGGTGGGCGAGCCCCGTGGTGTGGGGACCGTTCGCCGTGGGGGTCGTGTGCCTCGCCGCGTTCGTGGGGTGGGAGCGCCGCGCCCCGGACCCGATGCTGCCGCCGCGCCTGTTCCGGGTGCGCAACTTCGCGTGGGGCAACCTCGCGACCGCGGCGATCTACGGCGCGCTGTACTTCGGCGGGTTCGTCGTCACGCTCTTCCTCCAGCAGGTCGGCGGGTACAGCGCGACCGCCGCCGGGCTCGCCCAGCTCCCCGTCACGCTCGTGCTCCTCGCCCTGTCGACGCGGTTCGGGGCGCTCGCGGGCCGCTACGGCCCGCGCCTTTTCATGACGCTCGGCCCGATCGTCGGTGGGGCCGGCTACCTGCTCCTGCTCACGACGACCGACGACGCCGTGTACGTCACCCAGGTCCTGCCGGGCCTCGTGCTCTTCGGCCTGGGCCTCGCGATGACGGTCGCGCCGCTGACGTCGGCGATCCTCGGCTCGATCCCGGCGGCCGACGCCGGCATCGGCTCCGCGGTGAACAACGCGGTGTCGCGCGTCGCGGGGCTCGTCGTCATCGCGTTCGCGGGGGTGATCGTCGGCGGCGTGCTCGACCTCGACGGCTTCCACCGCTCGCTCCTCGTCACGGCGGGCCTGCTCGTCCTCGGCGGCGTGCTCAGCTGGGTCGGCATCCGCAACGACCGTGTGCGCGCCACCGGCGCCGGAGGGGCCCAGAGCGGCTGAGGCGGAGCGCCGGCTCGAGGTCCCGCGCCCGCCGTGCCGACGGCTAGCGCACCGTCTGCAGGTCGTGGGTCGAGGTGTTGAGGCGGCGTGCGCCGTCGGGCACGTCCGGCGGGAACGCGACGACGATGTCCTCGATCCGGACGCCGAAGCGGCCGGGCAGGTACACGCCCGGCTCGACGGAGAAGCACATGCCGGCCTCGATCGGGCGGTCCTCGCCCTCCACCATGTACGGCGGCTCGTGCGTCGTCGTGCCGATGCCGTGGCCGGTGCGGTGCACGAACTGCTCGCCGTAGCCCGCGTCGACGATGACGGCGCGCGCGGCGCGGTCGACGTCCTGGCACGTCGCGCCCGGGCGCACCGCGTCGACCCCGGCCTGCTGCGCGCGCCGGACGACGTCGTAGACCTCGCGCTGCTGGTCCGCGAGGGCGTCGTCCGTTCCGCCCGCGACGAGCACCGTCCGCGAGGTGTCCGACCCGTACCCGTCGCGCAGCCCGCCGAAGTCGAGCACGACGAGGTCGCCGGGCTCGATGACGCGGTCGCCCGCGTCGTGGTGCGGGTCGGCGCCGTTCGGGCCGGAGCACACGAGCGTGAAGTCGACCTGCTCGTGCCCGTGCTCGCGCAGGAACCGGTCGAGGTCGGCCGCGACGTCCCGCTCGCGCCGGCCCGCGAACGCGACGCCCAGGACGTCCGCGAACGCGGCGTCGGCGGCCGCACCCGCCGCGGCGAGGCGCTCCACCTCCGCGGCGTCCTTGACGGCCCGCAGCGTCGGGACGGCGTCGGAGAACGCGGTGAGGCGGACGCCGGGAAGCGCGCGCTGGAGCCCGAGCACGTGCAGCGCCCACGTGGCGTCCGAGACGGCGTAGGTGCCGTCCGCGGCGAGGAGTCGCGTCGCGGCGTCGTGCTCGTCGTCGCCGTCGCGCCACGTCACGACGTCCAGGCCGTCCGCCCCGGGGGCGGAGGCCAGGTCGCCCCGCTCCAGCAGCGGCACGACGACGGACGCGCCGCCGGTCGTCCCGGTCCCCTCGGCGGGGATCGTGAGCAGCGTCAGCCGCTCCGTCTCCGGTGGCGCGTACCCGGTGAAGTACGCGAGGTCGGGGCCGGGCGAGACGAGCAGCCCCGTGAGACCGGCCTCGCGCGCGTGCGCGGCGGCGCGCTCGCGACGCACGGCGTAGACCTCGGGACCGAACGCGGCCCCCGGACGTGCGGCATCGGTGCTGGACATGAGCCCAGCGTGGCACCGCTCGACGCCGAGCTCGACCCGAGCGGCCCGACGTCGGTCCTCCGCGGGTCCGCTCGGGCGGCCGGGTCCGTCCCGGTCGTCGCGGGTTGGGCGGTCCGGCTCGGGTCCGGGAGTGGCAGGCTGCTCGCATGACCGACGTGCGCAACCTCCTCGCGGCCCTCGACACGTTCGACGGGCACTGGCAGCCGCACCGCGTGGCGAGCCTCAACGACGCCGACGTCAAGGTGGTGAAGGTGCTGGGCGAGTTCGTCTGGCACACGCACCCCGAGACCGACGAGCTGTTCCTCGTGCTCGACGGCGAGCTGACGATCGACCTGCGCGACGGCGGCGTCGAGCGCGCGGTCGTGCTGGGCCCGCACGACCTGTTCGTGGTGCCGCGGGGCGTCGAGCACCGGCCGCGTGCCGCCGTCGAGACCTCCGCGGTGCTCGTCGAGCGGCAGGGGACGGTCAACACGGGCGACGCGGGCGGCGACCTCACGTCGCCGCTGCGGGAGCTGCCGGGCGAACCGCCCACCGCCTGACGGCCCGCCCGACCGGCCCGGACGTGCCGGACCGGCCCGCGGCGGGTCGATCGGGCGCCGCCGGGGCCGGTCTCGGAGGGTCAGACCCGCACGACGACCTTGCCGCGCACGTGCCCGGACTGGCTCGCGCGGTGCGCGTCGGCGGCGTCGGCGAGGTCGAAGACCTCCGCGACCTCCGGGCGCAGCAGGCCCTCGTCGCCGAGCCGAGCGAGCTCGGCGAGGTCGGCCGCGTCAGGGCGCACCCACACGTAGTGCCCGCCCAGCTCGTCGCGTGCCCGCGCGTCCGTGATCGAGGCGACCGTGCCGCCGTCGCGCAGCACCTGCGGGACCGAGTCGAGCGCGTCGCCGCCCACGTAGTCGAGGACGACGTCCACGCCCTCGGGCGCGAGCGCGCGGACCCGCTCCGCGAGCCCGTCGCCGTACGTCACCGGCTCCGCGCCGAGCGAGCGCAGGAAGTCGTGGTTGCGCTCCGACGCCGTCCCGAGGACGCGCGCCCCGAGCGCCTTCGCGATCTGGACGGCGAACGACCCGACGCCGCCGGCGGCGGCGTGCACGAGCACAGTCTGGCCCGCGGCGAGCCCGGTGCGTCGGATGGTCTGGTACGCCGTCAGCCCCGCGAGGGGCACCGCCGCCGCCTCCTCGAACGACCACGCCGCCGGCTTGCGCGCGAGCGTCCGGACGGGCGCCGCGACGAGCTCGGCGAACGTGCCGCCCGAGACCTCGCCGCCCACGACGTCCTTGCGCACGTACCCGTACACCTCGTCGCCGACCTGGAGCTCGGGGGTGTCCAGGCCCACGCGCTCGACCACGCCCGCGACGTCCCAGCCCGGGACGACAGGGAACGCGACATCCATGATCTGGTCGAGGTACCCCTCGCGGACCTTCCAGTCCACCGGGTTCACGCTCGCGGCGCGCACGCGCACGAGGACGGAGTCGGGGCCGACCTTGGGGGTCGGGAGGTCGGTCGTCTCGAGGACGTCGGGGCCGCCGTAGCGGGAGTAGGTGATGGCTCGCATACGGGCGGCAACCCCGCGGGCGCCCGACGGATTCCCGCGATGCGGTCAGCCCTCGAACGCGGTGGGGTCCATGTGAAGGACCTCCCACTGGTGCCCGTCGAGGTCGGCGAAGCTCCGCGAGTACATGAAGCCGCCCTCCTCCTGGGGGTCCTTGACCGCCGTCGCACCGGCGGCGAACGCGGCGTCGGCGAGCCGGTCGACCTCGGCGCGGGAGCCGACGCTCAGGGCGTTGATGACCTCGGTCGTGGCGGTCGCGTCGGCGATCGCCTTGTTGGTGAACCGCTGCGCGAACTCCGCGGTGAGGAGCATCACGTAGATCGTGTCGCTGAGCACGATCGAGGACGCGTTCTCGTCCGTGAACTGCTCGTTCACCGTGTACCCCAGCGCGGTGTAGAACGCCTTGGCGGCGTCGAGGTCCTGGACGGGCAGGTTGACGAAGATCTGGGTGCTCATGTGGTCCTCCGGTGTCGCGGGCGCCTGGCCCGAGGGGTGTCGCGGGATAGACGCACCCGAGCCCGGAAACTCATCGACGGGGAGGCCAGAGGGTCTGTCGCCCGGCGCCCGGGAACGGTAGCGTCCGACGGAGGGCTCCGCGCACAGTTCTCGAAGGACAGGTCGGCGGGGTGCCGGCCGGGGGGACGCGACGTGGCGTCCCCGCTCTTCTCCACCGCCACCGAGCCCGAGAGGAACCCGCCATGACCGACACCGACCGCACCGAGCACCCTGCCGAGAACCTCGCCGAGGCGTCTGCCGCCGCGCCTCCTGCCCGGCGCCCCGACACCGTCGTGCTCGTGCACGGCCTCTGGATGACCCCCCGGAGCTGGGAGGGGTGGGTCACGCACTACGAGCAGCAGGGACTCACCGTCCTGGCGCCCGGCTACCCCGGTTTCGAGATCGAGGTCGAGGGGCTCCGGGAGAACCCGCAGCTCATCGCCGACCTCACCGTCCCGGAGACCCTGGACCACCTGGCCTCCGTCATCGAGGCGCTCGACGCGCAGCCGATCATCATGGGCCACTCGTTCGGGGGCACGCTCACCCAGCTCCTGCTCGCGCGGGGTCTCGGTGCCGCGGGCGTCGTGATCGACTCGGCGCCCACCGAGGGCGTGCGCGTCAGCCCGGTGTCCCAGGCGCGCTCCCTCTTCCCGGCGCTGCGCAACCCCGCGAACCGGCACCGCGCCGTCGGCTTCACGCCCGAGGAGTTCCACTACGCGTTCACGAACACGCTCAGCGAGGAGGCGTCGCGCGAGGTGTGGGAGCGGTACGCGATCCCCGCCCCCGGCCACTGGGTGTGGGAGTACGGCCTCGTCGCCAACTTCAAGCCCGGGCACCAGGACACGTGGGTCGACTACTCGGCGGACCGGGCGCCCCTGCTCTTCGTCGCGGGGGAGCAGGACCACATCATGCCGCCGGCCGTGAACCGTTCGAACGCCAAGCACTGGGAGGCCTCGCCCGCGCTCACGGAGTACTACGAGTTCGCGGGCCGCGACCACTGGACGTGCGGGGCACCAGGGTGGGAGGCGGTCGCGGACCACGCGCTCGACTGGGCCCTGGCGCACGCGAGGGCGCCGCGCGCCTGACGGCTCGGGGCCCGCGACGTCAGACGAGCACGTCGCCGTCGCGGGCCACGACCCGGCCGCCCGCGACGACGAGCGCGCGGCGCGGGGTGCGCACGACGGCGTCGGGCACGTTCTCCGCGTCGACGAGCACCACGTCCGCGGGCGCGCCGACGACGAGGTCGTGGACGTCGCGGCCGACGAAGCGCGCGGCGTCGGACGTCGCGACGCGCGCCGCGGTGACGAGCTCCTCGTCGTACCGGAAGCGCGAGAGGCGGGCGAGCTGGGTCGTCAGCGCGAGGAGGTCGCCCGTCCCGTACGGGGACCACAGGTCGCGGATGCCGTCCGTGCCGAGCCCGACGGCGACGCCCGCCGCGCGCAGCGCGTGCACGGGCAGGGGAGCGGCGCCGATCGGCGCGACCGTGGTCATGGTGATGCCGGCCTCGCCCATCGCGGCGACGAGCTCCGCCTGGCGCGACGCCGGGACGTCGCCGACCGCGAAGCCGTGCGCCACGTTGACCTTGCCCTGGAGGCCGGCGCGCAGGGTGCGGTCGATCATGAGCTCGACCTGGAACGCGCCGAGGTCCCCGCCGTCGTGGAGGTGCACGTCGATCCCGACGCCGCGGCGCTCGGCGATCGCGAACAGCCCGTCGAGCTGGCCGACGGGGTCGCGGTCGATCGACGCCGGGTCGAGGCCGCCGACGTGCTCGGCGCCCGCGGCGGCGGCCGCGTCGAGCAGGTCGAGCACCCCGGGCCGGCGCAGCACGCCGTCCTGCGGGAACGCGACGATCTCGGCGTGCACGGCGCCGTCCAGCGCGGCGAGCGCCTCGCGCACGACCTCGATGCCGCGCAGCCCCAGGCCGAGGTCGACGTCGACGTGGGTGCGGATCGCCGTCGTGCCGTGCCGCACGAACTCGCGCAGCACCGTGAGCGTCACGTCGACGCCCGGGATGCCGAGCTCGTCGCGGTGCGCGCGCTCGTGCGCGATGCGGCCCTGCGTCGTCGCCTCGCCGCCGTAGCTCACCCAGGGCCGGCCCCACCAGCTCTTGTCGACGTGCGCGTGGGCGTTGACGAGGCCCGGGAGCGCGAGCAGGCCGCGGCCGTCGACCACGCCGGCCTCCGGCGCCGTGCCCACCGCCGGGTCGTGCGGCGTCACCGCGGCGATGCGGCCGTCCGCGACGTGCAGGTCGACCGGCTCGCCGCCCCAGGGGCGGACGTCGCGCAGGACGGTGACGGTCTCGGGGGTGCGGGCGGTGGTCATGCGGCGGGTCCTTCCGGCAGCGGGACGACGACCTGGGGCCGTCCGGGGATCTGGATCTCGTACGTGTCGAGCGTGCCGAGGTCGACGACGGTCGCGCCGTCCCACGCCTCGGCCTGCGTGTACCCGCCGGCGAGCACGGCGCTCGGGCGCCCCGTCGCGGGGTCGGTCCACGTCGTCACGGTCTCGTGGCGGCGCGTGAGCGAGGTGACCTGCTCCGCGCCGGTCGCCGGGTCGAGCACCGTCACGTTCGGCCCGCCCGTGGCGTTGCCGAACGGGCCGTTGCCCACGACGACGACGCGGCCGTCGGGCGCGCGGGCGACGCCGTGCTGGTGGCTGTCCGCCGCCGAGGCGACGGTCGTCGTCGTGCCGGTGGCCGGGTCGAGGCGGACCAGCACGCGGCCCTGGTAGGGGAGCAGGAGCGAGCCGTCGTCGTCGAGCACCGCGTAGTGCGGCTTCTCGAACGACGCGAGCCCGCCGTCCGTGCCGAACGGCGCGACCTCGATCCGCCGGGCCTCGAACGTCGTGGTGTCGACGACGTGCACGGAGAACGTGTCGTGGTCGACGGTGTAGACCTCGCCGCCGTCGGCGGCGACGAGCACGTCGAACGGTCGCAGCCCCACGGGGGTGCTCGCGACGACCTCGCGCGACGCGACGTCGATCGTCTCGAGCGTCGACGAGTCGCCGCGGTGGACGGCGACGTGGACGCGGGCGCCGTCGGGCGAGACGGCGATGCCCATGCCGCCGCGGCGGTACTCGCCGAACGCGACGCGCGCGGGCGCGTCCCGGTAGGGGAGGAGGTCGACCCGCTCGCGCGTCGCGAGGTTCACGACGGCGACGCCCTGGGCCGTCGAGACGTAGGCGCGCATCGTCGGGGCGTGCACCGCGACGCCCCACGGCGCGGCCCCCACCTCGATGCGGTCGACGACGGCGCTGCCCTCCCGGATCGTCGGGTCGACGACCGCGAGGCCGTCGGACTCCGCCTCGGTCGCGAGCAGGAACCGCGGGGTCTCGACGGCGGGGACGGCGTCGGGCGCGGGGGTCGTCGGGCCGTCCGCGGGCGTCGTCGCAGGAGTCTGCGGCGAGGCGGCCGGGCTCGGCGGTGCAGCGGGCGCGGCGTCGTCGCCCGCCCCGCCGGGCGTGCACGCGGCGAGGACGGCGACGCCGAGCGCCGCGGCCCACGCCACCACGTGGCGCGGCCGACGGTTCCCGGGCCGGTCGGTGCGGCGCGGGACGGGAGGGGCAGCCATGGCCAAATGGTATACCAATCGCGGCGAGCGCTCCGCGAGCGCGATGCGGCGACCGACCGAGGGCCCCGGCCGAGTCAGCCCTCGAACGTCGCGGGCGCCTCCAGCACGACGTCGTCCGGCGACTTGTCCCGGCGCCATCCCTTCCACACGGGGTGGCGCAGCTTGCCGAACGGGACGTCGTCCCCGTCGCCCTCCCCGGCGCCCGTCCACTCGGCGTAGACGACCTCCGCGACCCGCCGCGGCGACACCCAGTGCGCGTCGCGCGCGTCCTCGCGCGGCACGCCCACCGCGGGCGGCGTCGTGCGACCGATCCGGTCGAGCTCGGCGACCAGGTCACGCCGCTCGGCGTCCGTGAAGCCCGACCCGACCCGGCCCACGTAGACGAGGCGGCCGTCGTCGGGCACGGCGAGCAGCAGGGACCCGACGAGGTGCGTCCGCTCGCCGTGGCCCGGCCGCCACCCGACCACGACGACCTCCTGCGACTGCGCGTGCTTGAGCTTCAGCCACAGCGCCGAGCGGCGGCCCGACGAGTACGTCCCGTCGCGCCGCTTCGCGACCACGCCCTCGAGCCCCAGCCGCCTCGACGTCTCCATCGCGGCCTCCAGGTCCCCGTCGAACACGGGCGGCACGTGCACCGGGGCGACGGCGTCGCGCAGCACGTCCTCCAGCACCTCGCGCCGCTCGTCGTACGGGCGCTTCGCGAGCGACCGCCCGCCGGTCTCCAGGACGTCGAACACCATGAGGTCGACCGTGACCCGCCGTCTCGCCGCGGCGACGTCCCCCGGCTTGGCGATGTTCGCGCGCTGCTGGAGACGCCGGAAGCTCGGCCGCCCCCGCGCGTCGAGCGCGACGATCTCCCCGTCCAGGACCACCGGCAGCGCCTCGGCCGGGACCTGCTCCGCGAGCGCCTGCAGCTCCGGGTACGTCACCGACATGTCCTTGCCCGAGCGGCTCACGAGCCGCACGCGACCCTCGGACACGTGCGCGAGCGTCCGGAACCCGTCCCACTTCATCTCGAACGCCCACGCGTCGCCGTCGTGCAGGTCGCCCGCCGACGCGGGCGACGCGAGCATCGGCCGCCAGTCCGTCCGAGCCGGCCGCGGCTCCGGCGTGTCGTCGTGGTCGGGCGAGGACGCGCCCCGAGCCGACCGCGAAGCCGGGGGTGGGGAGGAGGTGCCGGGTCGTGGCGGGTCTGGCGGGAGCGGCGAGGGACGAGCCGCGGATGGTAGACCCGGCGCCTCCTCCCCACCCCCGGCGCCCCGACCCCGCGCGCTCTCGCCCGGACGGCTCGGCCTCGGCGCCATGAGGTGGATCAGCCAGTTGTCCTCGTCGCGGCCGTCGCGGCCGCCCGTGTGGATGAGCGCGAGGCGGCGCGTGCCGTGCTGCTCGCCGTGGAGCGTGACGATGACCTCCTCGCCGTCGCGCCACTTCTCGAGCTCGTACGTGCCAGCGTCCCAGATGGTCACCTCGCCGGCGCCGTACTCGCCCTTCGGGATCGTGCCCTCGAACGAGCCGTAGGCGAGCGGGTGGTCCTCGGTCTGGACGGCGAGGTGGTTCTTCTTCGGGTCGGTCGGCTCGCCGCGCGGGAGCGCCCAGCTCACGAGGACGCCGTCGTGCTCCAGCCGGAAGTCCCAGTGCAGGCGGCGGGCGTGGTGCTCCTGGATGACGAAGCTGTTGCCCGCGCTCGGCGGCGGCGCCTCGTCCGGGACGGGCTCGGGCGTGCGCCCGGCGTCGCGCATGGAGCGGTACCGGTGCAGGCGGTCGGGCCGCTCGTCGTCCGTCCCGCCGTCCGCGGTCCCGCTGCCCGACGCCGCACCCCCCTTGCGCTCGAACGTCGCCATGCGCGCGGGCGTGGGCTCGAGCGCGGAGAGGTGTCCCTGCGTGAGCGCGGCGAGCGGGTCGCCCAGGGTGCGCACGCGCTCGACGACCTCGTCGAGGTCCAGGTGGCGCAGGTCCGGGTCGTCGAGCTCCTCCCAGGTGCGGGGCGCGGCGACGGTGGGGTGCTCTCGCCCGCGCAGCGAGTAGGGCGCGATCGTCGTCTTGTTGCCGTTGTTCTGGCTCCAGTCCACGAGCACCTTGCCGCCGCGCAGCGACTTCTTCATGTCGCTCACGACGAGGTCGGGGTGCTCGGCCTCCAGGTAGCGGGCGAGCTCGTGCGCGACGGCGGAGACGGCCGCCGCGTCCTGCTTGCCGTCGAGCGCGGCGTACAGGTGGATGCCCTTGGACCCGCTCGTCACGGGCAGGGGTTCGAGGCCCATGCCCTGGAGGATCTGCCGCGCCTGGCGTGCGACCTCCGCGCACTCGGCCAGCCCGGCCCCCGGGCCGGGGTCGAGGTCGAGGACGAGGCGGTCGGGGTCGAGGTGCGCCCCGGTGCGGCCGAACTGCCACTGCGGCACGTGGAGCTCGAGCGAAGCCGTCTGGCCGAGCCACGTGAGGGTCGCGAGGTCGTTCACCAGCACGTAGTCGTTGGCGCTGCTCTTGTGCTGGATGCGCCGCGTGCGCACCCAGGACGGGACGCCCTGGCCCGCGTTCTTCTGGAAGAACACCTGGCCGTCGACGCCGTCGGGCCACCGCTTGCGCGTCGCGGGCCGGTTGGCGCAGTGGGGGAGCATGACGTCGGCGACGGCCGCGAGGTACGCGAGGACGTCGGCCTTCGTCGTGCCGGTGGCGGGGTAGAGGACCTTGTCCAGGTTGGTGAGCCGCAGGCGGTGACCACCGACGTTCACCGTCTCGCCCGCCCGGCTGGATGTGGTGGCCATGGGCCCATCGTGGCGCGGGCCCGACGGCGTCGCCCGCCGTGGCGGGAACTTCTCGGCGCCCTCGACCGTGGACACTGGGTGGGGCTGTCCGACCGGCCGGGGAGCCCGCCCGGGGTCGATGCCGGACCGAGAGGATCACCGTGACGCACCTGACGACCGACGACGTACCGCTCCCCGCGGAGATCGGTCCCCGCGTCCGCGAGTTCCGTCGCCTGATGATGAACTACAAGTTCGGCATCGACGAGGTGATGACGAAGATCACCGTGCTCCGCGACGAGTTCCGGCACGTGCACGACGACAACCCGATCGAGCACCTGGGCTCGCGCCTGAAGTCGCTCGAGTCGATCGTCGCGAAGGCGCGGCGCAAGGGGATCCCGCTCACCCCGGAGGGCGTGCGGGAGAACATGTTCGACGTCGCGGGCGTCCGGGTCACGTGCGCGTTCGTCTCCGACATCTACCGCGTGCGCGACCTGCTCGTGGGCCAGCGCGACCTCACGGTCCTGGAGGAGCGCGACTACATCGCGCACCCGAAGGGCAACGGCTACAAGAGCCTGCACCTCATCGTCCAGGTGCCGGTGTTCCTCTCCGACCGCGTCGAGGACGTCGTCGTCGAGATCCAGCTCCGCACGATCGCCATGGACTTCTGGGCGAGCCTGGAGCACAAGATCTACTACAAGTACCAGCGGGACGTGCCTCAGCACCTGACGGACGCGCTCAAGCTCGCGGCGGACGTCGCCGCGACCCTCGACACGACGATGGAGCGCATCCACGACGAGGTCCGCAGCCTCGACGGCGTGCCGGAGCCGGTCGAGAACACCGACGAGCTCGCCACGCCGCGCGAGGTGATGGAGAGCTTCATGCGGACGGCGCAGGTCGCCGACGAGGCGTTCCACGAACGCCGCCACGACGGCTGAGGCGACGCTCCCGCGCGGGCCGCGCGACGACGTCGGGCCGCTCAGACCAGCGTCTCGACGCCGATCCGCACCCGGTCGCCGACGTCGACGCCCTCGGCGCGGCGGACCGCGGCCTTGATCGGCACGACGAACGTCTTGCGCTGCGCGTCGGGGAACACCGACGTGGACCAGCGCTGCGCACCGAGCGTCACCTCGACCTTGACCGAGCCGAACCCCGCGGGCGGCAGCGGCAGCTCCGCGATCTCGTCGCTCACGTCCTCCGGGAGCGCGGCGAACACCCAGCTGTCGGTGCGCGCCTCCCACCGCCACAGCTCGGCCTCGAACTCGAACCTCGTCCCCGCCACCCGTCCATGGTGCCGCGGGCCACCCACACGCGGGTGCCGACGTCGCGCCGTATCCCTCGCGGGCGGGCGCCGGTGACGCCACCATGGACGGATGAGGGCCATCTGGAAGGGCGCCATCACGTTCGGCCTCGTCAACGTGCCGGTCAAGGTGTACTCCGCGACGGAGGACCACGACGTGCCGCTGCACCAGGTCCACGACAAGGACGGCGGCCGCATCCGCTACCGGCGCGTGTGCGAGATCGACGGCGAGGTCGTGCCGTACGAGCACATCGACAAGGCGTACGACGACGGCGAGCGCACCGTCGTGCTGACGAGTGAGGACTTCGCCGCGCTCCCCGCCGAGCGCAGCCGCGAGATCGAGGTCGTGGAGTTCGTGCCGAGCGAGCAGATCGACCCGCTCCTGCTCGACCGCAGCTACTACCTGGAGCCCGACTCGAAGTCCAACAAGGCGTACGTGCTCATGCGGCGCACGCTCGAGGAGACCGACCGGACGGCGATCGTGAAGTTCGCGCTCCGCCAGCGCACGCGGCTCGCGGCGCTGCGCGTGCGGGACGACGTGCTCGTGCTCCAGACGCTGCTGTGGGCCGACGAGGTGCGCGAGGCCGCGTTCCCCTCGCTCGACGACGAGGCGAGGGTGACCGACAAGGAGCTCGCCATGTCGGCGCAGCTCGTCGCGAGCTTCGAGGCGGACTTCACGCCGGAGGATTACGAGGACGACTACCAGGCGCAGCTCCGCCAGCTCATCGAGGCCAAGCTCGAGCAGGGCGACGCGCTCGACACCGCCGAGACCTTCGGCGAGCAGCCGGAGGAGAGCGAGGGCGCGGAGGTCATCGACCTCATGGAGGCGCTGCGCAAGTCGGTCGCGTCGTCCAAGAGCTCGCGCGCGAGCGGGGGGAAGGCCTCGGGTTCAGGCTCAGGTTCACGGTCCGGGTCGGGCTCCGGGTCGACCGGGAAGTCCGGCTCCGGCCGCGCGAGCTCGTCGTCGGGCAAGGGGTCGAGCGGTTCCCGGTCGACGAGCGCGAGCAAGAGCTCGGGCACGAAGGAGAAGGCGGCGTCGAAGCCGGCCGCGAAGAAGAGCACGAGCCGCGCCGCCTCCACGAAGGAGAAGTCGACCACCTCGAAGACGACCCGGAAGAAGGCGTCCGCCTAGCACCGGGCGGCGGGCGCGCACCGCGCGATCCCGGGCGGGTGCGATGAGTTCCGCGCTCGGCGCCCGTCGGAACGGGTGGGCGGTCGACCGGCCGCCCGCGAGGCCCTGCGAAGGAGACGACGATGCGTGCGATCGTGCCGAGCCTGTGGTTCGACGGCAACCTCGAGGAGGCCATCACGTTCTACTCGAGCGTCTTCCCCGACGCGAAGGTGGGCGACGTGTTCCGCCAGCCCGACGGCACCGCCGTGTCGGCGGACTTCGAGCTCGCCGGCCAGCGGTTCGACGCCATCAACGGCGGTCCGCAGTTCCCCTTCACCGAGGCGGTGTCGTTCGTCGTCGAGTGCGAGTCCCAGGACGAGGTCGACGAGTACTGGGCGGCGCTCACCGACGGTGGCCAGGAGTCGCAGTGCGGCTGGCTCAAGGACCGGTTCGGGCTGTCGTGGCAGGTCGTGCCGCTCGAGTTCCTCGCGATGCTGCAGGACCCCGACCCGGCGCGCGTGCAGCGCGTCGTGGACGTGATGATGACGCAGTCCAAGCTCGACCTGGTGCCGTTGCGCGCCGCCTACGAGGGCTGAGCCGGCGCGGAGAGGCCGAACCCGCCAGGTCCAGGCGGTGACGTGCCTGTACCCGAGCGCCTGCTCGCGCGGGACCGACGAGCATCTCGGCGAGGGCGAGGAAGTGACGGACGATCCCGTGCTGTCCGTGCTCGAGGACGAGCGACGTCGCCTCGGTGTGGTGCACGCCGGAAGGGTTGGACGCAGCGATCACGACGTTCGCGTCGGCGACGATCGCTCGTCCCAGCCCGCCCGGACGTCGTCGAGGTAGTCGGCCGCCGCGTAGTGCTCCGAGACCGTCGTGAGCGCCGCCACCGCCCGGCGATGCTCGGCCTCGGCGACGTCGTCCTCGTGCTCGAGGGTTTGGGCGTCGGGGCTCCGAGGTGCTCGTCGGCACGGTCAGGATCTCTGGCGTTGCGCCGCCCCGCCCGGGCGTCGCAGCGCGACGAGCTCGCCGATGAGGCCGAGGAGGTCGTCCACGTCGTCGCCGGGGCGGGGACCGCGGAAGGCGAGGTCCTCGTCCGCGTTACCGTCGCCGTCGTCCCCCTCGTCGCCGCCCGTGACGCGGCCGAGCACGTCGCTGCTCAGCGCGGCGTGCGCGTAGAGGCCGTCGCTGAGCAGGACGATCGCGTGGGCGACGACGGGGTCGCCGACCTCGTCGAGCACGGCGCGGGTCCACGCGTCGTGTGCGCCGTCGAGCGCAGCACGGGCGCGCGGGTACGACCCCTGCGCGAGCCGGGACACGGCGAGGTAGACGAGCTCGAACTCCGTGTCGACGAGCGTCGAGGTGCGGATGAGGTAGTCGACGGCCCCCGCGGGGGCGGCGCGCATGGCCTCCACGTCGGCGGCGGTGAGCTCCCGGAGGTGCTCGGTGAGGCCGTCGGCGAGCGCGTCCTTGGAGCCGAAGTGGTAGAGCAGCCCGCCCTTGGACACCCCGGCGCGCTCGGCGACCGCCTCGAGCGTGGCGGCGCGCTCGCCCTGCTCGACGAGCAGGGACGCGAACGCCCGCAGGACCTTGGCGCGAGCAGCGGGGGGCGGCGGCATGGCACCGAGGGTAGTCGGCCCGTGCGGACCCGCAGGCCGGTGAACCGCGAGCCCGCGGCCGGTACGGGGGCGCCGGTCGGGGGAGGCGGCGCGGTGCGCAGCGTCACAGTCGAGGGCGGGATGACGGTGGCCTGTCCCGTCGTTACTATACCGTCTGGACGGTCTGGAAGTTCGGCGCCACCGCGTCGCCCCGGCCGCCCGGAAGACGTGGAAGGACCCCTCGCCGTGACGACCCCCGTGACGACGACCCCGACCGGGACCACCGCCCAGCACGAGCCCGCGACGCGTGGACCCGCGCGCGGCGCCGCCGGCCGCTGGTTCGCGCTCGCCGTGCTCATGCTCCCGGTGCTGCTCGTGTCGGTCGACAACACCGTGCTCAGCTTCGCGCTGCCCCAGATCTCCGAGTCGCTGCGCCCCACCGGGACGCAGCTGCTGTGGATCATCGACATCTACCCGCTCGTGCTCGCCGGTCTGCTCGTGCCGATGGGCTCGTTCGCCGACCGCGTCGGCCGCCGTCGGCTGCTCCTCACCGGTGCGGTGGGCTTCGCCGCCGTCTCCGTGGTCGCGGCCTACGCGCCCAGCGCCGGAGCGCTCGTCGCGTCGCGCGCCGCGCTCGGCTTCTTCGGCGCCATGCTCATGCCGTCGACGCTCTCGATCCTGCGCAACGTCTTCACCGACCGCGAGGAGCGCCGGCTCGCCATCGCCGTCTGGGCCGCCGGGTTCGCGGCCGGGTCCGCGCTCGGGCCGATCGTCGGCGGCTTCCTCCTCGAGCACTTCTGGTGGGGCTCGGTCTTCCTCCTCGCCGTCCCGGTGCTCGTGCTGCTGCTCGCGCTCGCGCCGTTCTTCGTGCCCGAGTCGCGCGACCCCGCGCCGGGCCGGATCGACGTCCTGTCGATCGTGCTCGTCATGGCGACCATGACCCCGGTCGTCTACGGCATCAAGACCTTCGCGAAGTCCGGCCCGAGCGTGGTCGCGCTCGCGAGCGTCGCCGTCGGGCTCGCCGCGGGCGTGCTGTTCGTGCGCCGTCAGCTCCACCGGTCCAACCCCATGATCGACGTGCGCCTCTTCACGCGCGGCGCCTTCAGCGGCGCGGTGCTCGTCAACCTGCTGTCCGTGTTCTCGCTCGTCGGCTTCCTGTTCTTCGTGTCGCAGGACGTCCAGCTCGTGCTCGGGCTCGGCCCGATGCAGGCCGGCGTCGCGCTCCTGCCGGGGCTGGTCGTCATGATCGTCGCCGGGCTCGGCGTCGTCCGGGTGGTGCGGCGCGTGCGCCCGGCGCACGTCGTCGCCGTCGCGCTGCTGTTCTCCGCGACGGGCTACGCGATCGTCGCCGCGGGCGCCGGGCAGAGCACGCTCGCGCTGCTCATGGTCGCGTTCGTCGTGCTCTCGCTCGGCGTGGGCGCGGCCGAGACCGTGTCGAACGACCTCATCGTGTCGTCCGTCCCCGCCGCGAAGGCGGGTGCCGCGTCCGCGATCTCCGAGACCGCGTACGAGGTGGGCGCCGTGCTCGGCACGGCGGTCCTGGGGAGCATCCTCACGGCGTCGTACCACGCGAACGTCGTCGTCCCGCAGGGAGTCCCCGCGGCCGACGCCGTCGCCGCGGCCGAGACGCTCGGCGGCGCGACCCAGGTCGCCTCGACCCTGCCCGCCGGGCAGGCGCGGGCGCTGCTCGACTCCGCGCACGCCGCGTTCGGCAGCGGCGTCGGCACGACGTCGCTCATCGGCGTGGTGCTCATGCTCGTCGCCGCGGGCGTGGCGCTCGTCACGCTGCGGGGCGCGAAGTCCTGACGGCGCGCCGCCTCGCGCGCCCCGCCGCACCCTCGCGGCGGGGCGCGCGGCGCTCGCGGTTGGCGACGAGAGCCGCGATCCGGGAGGCTGGGCGGTGATGAGCCGTCCGCACCGCACCCCGCCCCGCTGGGTCCGCTGGACCCTCGGCATCCTGCTCGCCCTCGTGCCGTGCGTCGTGTGGGGGGTCACGACGGCGACGGCCGAGCGCAGCCTCGGCCCGCACGAGGCGCTGTACGAGGTCACGACGAACGGCCTCGTCACCGTCGACCTCGGCCCGCTCGGGACGATCCAGATCGACTCGCCGCTGCCGCTCGGCCTGGGCGCCGACGTCACGGTCGAGGAGATCCCTGCCGACCTCACGGCCGTCGGGCAGGCGGACACGCTGGAGGGCCTGTCCCAGGACCTCGAGGACTATCTCCGCTTCTTCGGCGGCCCGCAGGAGACGATCGGCTCCGTCGCGCGCGCCCTCGTCGTCGACGCGCTGCGCCGCACGGGGTTCGCGATCCTCGTCGTGGCGGCCGTCGGTGCGGGTCTCTACCTCCTGCTCGGCCCGCCGCGCCGGCGCGAGCTCAGCGAGCGGGTCGCGCCGCGCACGTACGAGATCACGGCGGGCGTCGTGCTCGTCTCGCTCGTCGGGGCGTCGCTCGTCGCGAGCGACCCGGGCACGACGGCCGGGCCGTCCCAGCGCGCGTCCGCCGTGTTCGACGGGACCCCCCTCGAGGGCGCGCGCATCACCGGCCGGCTCGCGGGCGTCGTCGACACCTACGGCGCGATGCTCATCGACCTCTACCGCGAGAACGAGGACTTCTACGCGCGCGCGGACGCCCACCTCGTCGCGGCCTGGGACCGGCGCGACCGGATCCAGCGCCTCACCGCGCCGCGTCCCGCCGCGGCGGGCACGTCCGACGACCGAGCCTCCGACGCGCCGTCCGACGGCGCGTCCTCCGACGCGACGGGCGACGCCCCGGACGCGACGGAGGGGACGACGTCGGGCACGGACGACGGGACCGACGCGGGAGCCGACGAGCCCGTCGCGCCCGACGACGGCTCCGACAGCGAGACCGACACCGAGTCGGGCGACGAGCCGACGCCGCAGCCCGCCCCCGCGGCGGAGGAGGACCTCGTCACGCTCCTCGTGGTGAGCGACCTGCACTGCAACACCGGCATGGCCCCGCTCATCCGGACCGCGGTGGAGCGGTCGGGGGCGTCGGTCGTCCTCAACGCCGGCGACACCACGATGAACGGCACGGCCGTCGAGTCGTTCTGCGTCGACTCGTTCGCCTCCGCGGTGCCGAAGGGCGTGACGATGGTCGTCGCCGACGGCAACCACGACAGCGTCGAGACCTCGGCGCAGGAGCGCGCGAACGGCCAGACCGTCCTGGACGGCAAGGTCGTCGAGGTCGAGGGGATCCGCATCCTCGGCGACCGCGACCCGCTCGAGACGCGGCTCGGGCTCGGCAGCCAGCCACCCCGCGAGGAGACGCCGGAGGAGTACGCGGCCCGGCTGACCGAGGTCGCGTGCGCCGAGCAGGCGGACGGGGACCCGATCGACCTCCTCCTCATCCACACGCCCCGCATCGGGAACGAGGCGCTCGACTCCGGCTGCGTCCCGAACCAGGTCTCCGGGCACATGCACACCCGGTCCGGTCCGGAGCGGACAGGCGGGGGCGTCCGGTACGTGAGCGGGAGCACCGCGGGCGCGGTCAAGGACCAGCTCCGCATCGGACCGCTCAAGGGCACCGCCGAGATGACGGTGCTGCGCTTCGACCCCGAGCGGCGGCGCATCGTCGACTGGCAGCTCGTGCAGATCGGGACGGACGAGTCCGCGAAGGTCTGGCCGCGGATCGCGTGGCCCACGCCGTCCGGCGAGCCGGTCGTCGAGGAGCCCGACGAGGACGGCACCGAGGTCGGCACCGAGAGCGACGTGCCCGACGGCGACGCGCCCGCCGACGCCCCGGCCGGGGGTGAACCCGCGGGCGAGGGCTGAGCCGCTGCGCGTCGGTGCTCGCCGCGCGCTGCGCGGCACGGCAGGATGGGGCGTATGAGCAGGTCGACGCGCTGGATCGTCGTGTCGGTGGTCCTCGCGCTCGTCGTGGTGCTCCTCGCCCCGTTCGTGTACTCGGAGGTGCAGGAGGGCCGCACCCCGCCCCCGCTGGGTCTGCAGTCGCCGGGGGAGGAGACGGCGTCCGCGGCCCCGGCCGCGCCCGGGCCCTTCGACGTGGACGGCGAGTGGGTCGTCGCGCCGGGCTCCGAGGCGGGCTTCCGCGCGGACGTCCTCGACGTCCCGGCGGACGAGGCGGTGCTCCTCGGCACCACGCCGGACGTCACCGGCACGCTGCGCGTCGCGGACGGGGAGCTGCAGACCGCGACGGTGACCGTCGCGACGACCGCGCTCCGCACCGGGTCGTCCGTCGCGGACCGCCAGCTCCAGCAGGCGCTCGAGACGGACCTGTACCCGACCACGCTCTTCTCGCTCACCTCGCCGCTCGACGTGAGCGAGCTCGCGGCCACCGACGAGACGGTCCGGCTCCAGGCCGCGGGGGCGCTGACGATCCGCGACGAGACCCAGGCCGTGACGGTCGCGCTCGACGTGCAGCGGTCGGGCCAGGGGGTGCTCGCGACCGGGGCGATCGGCGTGCGCTTCTCCGACTTCGGCATCGCGGTGCCGCCCGACGCGCCCGTGCAGGTGCGCGACGAGGGGACGGTCGAGGTGCGGCTCGAGCTCGTCCGGTCCGCGACCCCCTGAGCTCCCGCCGGACGCCGTGACCTAGGGTGGTCGGGTGGACCACCCGACCGACCTGACGCCCGTCGCCCAGGACTACCTCAAGGTCGTCTGGGCCGCTCAGGAGTGGGCGGACGAGCGCGTGACGACGAAGCTCCTCGCCGAGCGCATCGGCGTCGGGGCCTCGACCGTCTCCGAGACGGTCCGGCGGCTCAGCGCCCAGGGTCTGCTCGAGCACGCGCCGTACGGCGCGATCACGCTCACCGAGCGCGGCCGCAGCCTCGCGCTCGCGATGGTGCGCCGCCACCGGCTCCTCGAGACGTACCTCGTGTCCGAGCTCGGCTACGGGTGGGACGAGGTCCACGACGAGGCGGAGGTGCTCGAGCACGCGGTCTCCGACCTGCTCATCGAGCGCATCGACGCGCGCCTCGGGCACCCCACGCGCGACCCGCACGGCGACCCGATCCCCGGCGCCGACGGGACCGTCGTCCGCCCGCCCGCGGTCCCGCTCGCGGAGCTCGGCGTCGGCGACCGCGGCACGGTGGTGCGGATCTCCGACGCCGACCCCGACGTGCTGCGCTACCTCGCCGAGATCGGCGTCGGCCTCGACACGGGCGTCGAGGTCCGCGAGCGCCGCGAGTACGCGGGCATCCTCTCGGTCGTCTGGTCGCCGCCGGCGGAGGGCGTCGAGCCGGTGCCGGAAGGCCGCCCGGCGGCGCCCGCCCAGCTCGGTCTGCGCGCGGCGGACCACGTGTGGGTCGTGCGCGCCGAGCCCGTCTCCGCCTAGACTGGCCGCCTGCCCTTCTTCTCGTCGCCGATGTCGCCGACCGGACTCGAATCGATTCGACAACTCCGCTCCGAGCCGCTCGCCCGACCATCCCGACCGACGCACGAGGACACTCATGACCGACGCCACCCCGTCCGCACCGCCGTCGGACGCCCCTGAGCCGCGCGACGCCGGCCGCCTGCGCGGCGCCGGGCCCGCGCTGCTCGCGCTCGCGATGGGCGGCTTCACCATCGGGACGACCGAGTTCGCGACCATGGGGCTCCTGTCCGACATCGCGACCGACCTCGGCACGTCCATCCCGACCGCCGGCCACGCGATCACGGCCTACGCCGTCGGGGTCGTCGTCGGTGCGCCGCTGCTCACCGTCGCCGCGGCACGCGTGCCGCGCAAGACGCTCCTCCTCGCGCTCATGGCGTTCTACACGCTCGGGAACCTCTTCTCCGCCACGG
Source organism: Cellulosimicrobium funkei (assembly GCF_900155925.1). Classification (NCBI taxonomy): domain Bacteria; kingdom Bacillati; phylum Actinomycetota; class Actinomycetes; order Micrococcales; family Promicromonosporaceae; genus Cellulosimicrobium; species Cellulosimicrobium funkei. Next base: position 170,399 of record NZ_FTMI01000005.1, on the reverse strand, counting down.
CAGGGAGCATCGAGACCCTCGTCGCCGGGCGCTTCCTCGCCGGGCTGCCGCACGGCGCGTTCTTCGGCGTCGGGGCGGCGGTGGGCGCGGCCGTCGCGGGTCCTGGCCGCCGGGGCCGCGCCGTCGCGACGATGATGGCGGGCCTGACGATCGCGAACGTCGTCGGTGTCCCTCTCTCCACGTTCGCCGGGCAGCAGCTCGGCTGGCGGGCCGCGTTCGTCGTGGTCGGGGCGCTCGGGCTCGTGACGCTCCTGGCGCTGTGGCGGCTGATCCCCGCCGGGGCGGGCGACGAGGACACGAGCGTGCGGCGCGAGCTCGGCGCCCTGCGCAACGGCCCGCTGTGGACGGGGTTCGTCGGCGCCGCGATCGGGTTCGGCGGCATGTTCGCCGTGTACTCCTACGTCGAGCCGACCGTCACGCGCGTCACCGGGCTCGCGTCCGGCGCGGTGCCGCTCGTGCTCGCGATCTTCGGCGTCGGCATGACGGTCGGGACGGTGCTCGGCGGCCGGCTCGCCGACCGCTCGGTGATGCGCACCGTGTACCTCGGGTTCGTGTCGACCGGGGCGATGCTCGCCCTCTTCGCGCTCACCGGGCAGCACCCCGTCCCGGCCGTGCTGTCGCTGTTCCTCCTCGGCGTCACGTCGCAGATCCTCGGCCTGTCGCTCCAGACGCGGCTCATGGACCTGTCGCCGTCGGCGCCGTCGCTCGGTGCGGCGCTGTGCCACTCCGCGCTCAACGTCGGCAACGCCAACGGGGCGTTCCTCGGCGGGCTCGTCATCGCCGCCGGCTGGGGCTACCTCGCGCCCGCCTGGACGGGCGTCGTGCTCACCGTGGCCGGCCTCACCATCATCCTCGTCGCCGGTCGCCGCCCCGCGGGCGTCGTGGTCGCCACGCTGCCCGACGACGCGCACGCGCCGTCGGCGGCCGTCGCGCCGCCGCGGTAGCCCGTCGACCGACCGAGGTGGCGCCCGTGCGGTGGTCCGGTGTCTCCCAGCCAGGTCCCAGCGGGGCGCGGTAGGTTGTGCCGTGCGCGCACCGCCGTGCGCGCCGTCACGTCCGGCGGGAGCCGGTGACCCACGAGGAGCGTCCCCGTGAGCAAGAGCGCCACCGCCGGTGCGAACGTGTCCGCCGGGCCCGACGACGAGCTGCTGCCCGCGTCCGGCCCCCGCCCGATCAGGCCGCGCACGATGGGCTGGCTGCTCGTCGTGCTGGGCGCGATCGGCCTCGCCGGCTCGGCGGCGCTCGCGATCGAGAAGTACCTCAAGCTCGCCGACCCGGGTCACGTCGCCTCGTGCAGCGTCAACGCCCTGCTCGACTGCGGCGACGCGATGGACTCGTGGCAGGGCGCGCTCCTGGGCTTCCCCAACCCATTGCTCGGGATCGCGGCGTTCCCCGTGGTGATCACCACGGGCGTGGTCCTGCTGGCGGGCGCCCGCCTGCCGCGCTGGTACTGGCTCGCACTCCTCGGCGGGACGACGCTCGGCATGGGCCTGATCGTCTTCCTCATGTGGACGACGATGTACGCGATCTCCGCGATGTGCCCCTACTGCATGGTCGTGTGGTTCGCCATGATCCCGCTGTTCTGGTACCAGGTGGTCCACGCCGTGCAGGAGGGCTACCTGCCCGCGGGCGAGGGCGTGCGCCGCACCCTCGTCCGCAACCGGAACCTGTTCCTGGCGATCGCCTACGTCGCGCTCGTCGCGTGGATCGTGCTGGTCAAGGGCCCGATCATCGTCTCGCTGTTCTGACCGGCGCCGCCGCGCCGGTGGTGCCGTGTCGCGTCAGCGCCAGGCCGGCTGGTCCGGCGCGGCGTCCTGCGGGTAGCCGTGGCCGCCCGGCTGCGGGGGAGCGGACGGCCCACCCTGGGCCTGGTGGGCGGACTGCGCCGTCGCGCCGGGCTGGCCCGCGGCGAGCGGGCTGACGACGACGGCCGTGCCGTACGCGCACACCTCCGAGAACGACGCGGCGATCTCGCCGGTGTCGAAGCGCATCCCGACGACGGCGTTGGCCCCGCGGCGCTGCGCCTCCTGCACCATGCGGTGCATGACCTCCTGGCGCGACTCGTAGACGAGCTGCGTGTACTCCTTGACCTCCCCGCCCCCGATCGAGCGGAAGGACGCGACGAAGTTCGCCCCGAGGTTGGCGCTGCGCACGGTCATGCCCATGACCTCGCCGAGCACCGCGTCGATGCGGTAGCCGGGCACGTCGTTGGTCGTCACGATGATCACGCCGCACATCCTCGCACGGGGCGGACGGCCGCCGTCGGGCCGTGCGACGGCCGGTAAACTCGGCCGGGTGACCACGCCTGACACGACCTCGATCCCGCACGCCCCGGACGCCCCCGCCGCGGGCGGCCCCGCCCACCGCTACACGCCGGCGCTCGCGGAGCAGATCGAGCTCAAGTGGCAGGAGCTCTGGGAGCAGCGCGGCACGTTCTGGGCCGCGAACCCCACGGGCGACCTGACGGACGGCGAGGGCGACGGCCCCCGGGGCGCGAGCCCGTACTTCATCATGGACATGTTCCCGTACCCGTCGGGCGCGGGCCTGCACGTGGGGCACCCCCTCGGGTACATCGCGACGGACGTCGTGGGCCGGTTCCGGCGCATGCGCGGCGAGAACGTGCTGCACGCCCTCGGCTACGACGCGTTCGGCCTGCCCGCCGAGCAGTACGCGGTGCAGACGGGGCAGCACCCGCGCGTGACCACCGAGGCGAACATCGCCAACATGCGTCGGCAGCTGCGACGCCTCGGGCTCGCGCACGACTCGCGCCGCACGTTCGCGACGATCGACCCCGAGTACGTGCGCTGGACGCAGTGGATCTTCCTGCAGATCTTCGACTCCTGGTACGACCCCGAGGCCCTGCGCCCCGACGGTGGTCGTGGCCGCGCGCGCCGCATCGCCGAGCTCGAGGCCGAGCTCGCGTCCGGTGCCCGGCCGGTGCCGGGCGGCGTCGAGGGCGTCGAGGAGGGGGCCGGCTGGGCGACCCTCACGCCCCAGCAGCGCCGCGCCGTCGTCGACTCGCAGCGCCTCGCGTACGTGGACGAGTCGCCCGTGAACTGGGCCCCCGGCCTGGGCACGGTCCTCGCGAACGAGGAGGTCACCGCCGACGGCCGCTCGGAGCGCGGGAACTTCCCCGTGTTCCAGCGCAGCCTGCGCCAGTGGAAGATGCGCATCACCGCGTACGCCGACCGCCTCGCGGACGACCTGGACCTCATCGACTGGCCCGAGAAGGTCACGGCGATGCAGCGCAACTGGATCGGTCGCAGCGAGGGCGCGCTCGTGCGGTTCGCCGTGCTCGGCACGCCCGACGGGGCGAACGACGCTGCGGCGGAGTCCGGCGCGGAGGTCGAGGTCTTCACGACGCGCCCGGACACGCTGTTCGGCGCGACGTTCATGGTCGTCTCGCCCGAGCACCCGCTGCTCGACGAGGTCCCGGCGCACTGGCCGGACGGCACGTCGAGCGCGTGGACGGGCGGGCACCGCTCGCCGGTCGAGGCCGTCGCGGCGTACCGCCGCGAGGCCGCCGCGAAGACCGCTGTCGAGCGCCAGGCCGACGCCGGCAAGAAGACGGGCGTGTTCACGGGGCACCTCGCGGTGAACCCCGTGAACGGCCAGGCGATCCCGGTCTTCACCGCCGACTACGTGCTCATGGGCTACGGCACGGGCGCGATCATGGCCGTCCCCGGCGGCGACGAGCGTGACTTCGCGTTCGCCGAGGCGTTCGGGCTGCCGGTCGTGCGCACGGTCGAGCCCGCGGACGGGCTGCCGGAGGACTTCACGGGCCCGTACACGGGCGACGGCGTGGTCGTCGGCTCGGCGAACGACGAGATCTCGCTCGACGGGCTCGACGTGCCCGAGGCGAAGCGCCGCATCACCGAGTGGCTCGTGGGCAAGGGCATCGGCGAGGGCACGACGACGTACCGCCTGCGCGACTGGCTGTTCAGCCGCCAGCGCTACTGGGGCGAGCCGTTCCCCATCGTCTGGGACGAGAACGACCAGCCCGTCGCGATCCCCGACGCTCTGCTGCCCGTCGACCTGCCGGACGTCCCCGACTACGCGCCCCGCACGTTCGACGCGGACGACGCCGACTCGTCGCCCGAGGCGCCGCTGGGCCGCAACGACGAGTGGGTCAACGTCACGCTCGACCTCGGCGACGGGCCGAAGCAGTACCGCCGCGACACGAACACGATGCCCAACTGGGCCGGGTCGTGCTGGTACTACCTGCGCTACCTCGACCCGCAGTGGGACGGCGGTGCCCAGGACACGGTCGTCGACCCCGAGCTCGAGCGCTACTGGATGGGCCCGGAGCACAACCCGAGCGCGGGCCGCGCCGGGGGCGTGGACCTGTACGTCGGCGGTGTCGAGCACGCCGTGCTGCACCTGCTCTACGCGCGGTTCTGGCACAAGGTCCTCTACGACCTGGGCCACGTGTCGAGCGTCGAGCCGTTCCACAAGCTGTTCAACCAGGGCTACGTCCAGGCGTACGCCTTCACCGACGCGCGCGGCCAGTACGTCCCCGCCACCGAGGTCACGGAGGAGCCCGCGCCCGACGGCTCGGGCGAGGTCGTGTACCGCTGGAACGGCGAGGTCGTGCAGCGCGAGTACGGGAAGATGGGCAAGTCGCTCAAGAACGTCGTCACGCCCGACGAGATGTACGCCGAGTACGGCGCCGACACGTTCCGCGTGTACGAGATGTCGATGGGCCCGCTGGACCTGTCGCGCCCGTGGGAGACGCGCGCCGTCGTCGGGTCGCAGCGGTTCCTGCAGCGCCTGTGGCGCAACGTCGTCTCCGAGGAGACGGGCGAGGTGACGGTCGTCGACGAGCCGGCGTCGCCCGAGACGCTGCGCGCCGTGCACCGGGCGATCGCCGACGTCCGCGTCGAGATGGAGCACATGCGCCCCAACACGGCCATCGCGAAGCTCATCACGCTGAACAACCACCTCACGTCGCTCGACCGCGTGCCGCGCGAGGCCGTCGAGCCGCTCGTGCTCATGACCGCGCCCGTCGCGCCGCACATCGCGGAGGAGCTGTGGGAGCGCCTGGGCCACGAGCGCTCGCTCGCGCACGAGCCCTTCCCGACGGCGGACGAGCGCTACCTCGTCGAGGACACCGTGACGTGCATCGTGCAGGTCAAGGGCAAGGTCCGCGGCCGGCTCGAGGTGCCGCCGTCGATCTCGGAGGAGGACCTCACGGCCGCCGCGCTCGCCGAGCCGAACGTCGTGCGCGCGATCGACGGCGCCGAGGTCCGCAAGGTGATCGTCCGCGCCCCGAAGCTGGTCAACATCGTCGTCTGACGACCCGACTCGCTGAGTGCATGAAATCGTCGCGTGCCGGGCGCTCGGACGCGACGATTTCATGCACTCACGGGTAGCCCGGTGCCAGACGGCGTCGTCGCGCCTCGCGGACCCGGCGCACCAGGCGCTCGGGGAAGCGGAGCACGTCGTCGGCCGTCGCCGTGACGATGATCCAGCCGGCGTCCTCGAGCCGCTGGCGCCGCTCGACGTCCCGTCGCCACGTCGCGGGGTCGGTCCGGTGCACGTCGCCGTCGTACTCGATCGCGATGCGCAGCCGCGGGTAGGAGAGGTCGGGGAGAGCGAGGAAGCGGCCGGCGTCGTCGCGTGCCGGGACGTTCACGTGCGGGCACGGCAGACCGGCCTGGACCAGGAGGAGCCGGGTGCGCGTCTCCATGCTGGAGTCCGTCCCCGGCCGGACGAGGTCGATCGCCTCACGGCACCGCGCGATGCCGCGCATCTTGAACGTCGCGTCCGTCAGTCTCCGGAGCTCTCGGACGGTCGTCGCCGGGGCGTCCCGCCGCGTCATCGCGTCCGCGAGCACGACGACGTCGTCCGGCGGCAGGGTGTGCGCGAGGTGGAGCCAGGTCTGGGCCGCGGACGTGACGAGGAGCCCGTGGGCGGTGGTCAGGGTCAGGGCGGACTGACCGCAGTAGTGCGCGACGACGTTCGACCGCTGGGGGCGCTGCCGTCGCTGCGGCGCGACGACGTGGACGCGGTCGTCGTCGGTCAGGCGCCAGGGAACCTCGACACCGAGCAGACGCAGCGCGGTGACGTGGCTGAACGCGGTGCCTGCCGGGAGGACGCGGGCCGCGGCGGTGCAGAGGTCGACGACGGACCTGAGGCTTCCGCGCGGGACGCGCACCCCGGCGAACGGAGCCTCGAACGAAGGGCTGCGCAGCGACGCCGGTGTCATGCCGAACGTCTGCGCCGTGCGCGTGCGGAAGGGGCCGGACGGGCTGGAGACGGTCACCATGCGCACCGAGCATGCCCGCGCCGCCGCGGAGAGGAAACCGGCGCGCGCGAGGCTGTGGACAGCCCCGCCGTGAGTGCATGAAACAGTCGCGCTGAACCGGTTGCGGCGCGACTGTTTCATGCACTCAGCGGGAGGGGTGGGGGGTTCAGCGGCGGCGGGTGCCGAAGATGGTGCGGGTGAGCTCGCGCCCGAGCTGGGTGCCCGCCGAGCGGAGGAACGAGTCGAGCGGGCTCGACGACCGCGACCGGGAGGACCCGGACGAGCGCGAGCGTCCCTTCGCGGCCTCGCGCTCGAGCTTCGCCCGCATCTTCTCCAGCTCGGCCTGCTCCTTCTTCGCCGCACGCTCGGCCTCCTGGGCGGCCTGCTTCGCCGCCTTCTCCTGCGCGGCCGCCTCGGCCTCGGCCGCGTCGGCGGCGGCGCGTGCCGCCGCCTGCTCCTGGACGCGCACCTGGAGGAGCTCGAACGCGGACTCGGCGTCGACGGCGGTGCCGTACCGGGCCGTCGCGGGCGAGGCCGCCACGATGCCGTCGAGCACGGACGCCGGGGCGGGGTCCATCGACGACTGCGGCGCACGGACCCGTGTCCACGCCACCGGGGCGGGCGCGCCCTTCTCGGTGAGCACCGTGACGACGGCCTCGCCCGTCCCGAGCGACTGCAGCAGCCGTTCGAGGTCGTACGGCGACGTGGGGTAGGTGCGCACCGCGGCCCGCAGGGCCGCGGCGTCGTCCGGCGTGAAAGCGCGCAACGCGTGCTGGACGCGGTTCCCGAGCTGCGCGAGCACGTCGGCGGGGACGTCCTTCGGGCTCTGCGTCACGAAGAACACGCCGACGCCCTTGGACCGCACGAGGCGCACCGTCTGCACGACCTGCTGGAGGAACTCCTTCGACGCGCCCGTGAACAGCAGGTGCGCCTCGTCGAAGAAGAACACGAGCCGCGGCTTCTCGACGTCGCCCACCTCGGGCAGCTCCTGGAAGAGGTCGGCGAGCAGCCACATGAGGAAGGTCGAGAACAGCGCCGGACGGTCCTGCACCGCGGGGAGCTCGAGCGCCGAGACGACGCCCCGCCCGTCGGGCGTCGTGCGCAGCAGCTCCGACGTCGCGAACGCCGGCTCGCCGAAGAACACGTCCGCGCCCTGCGCCTGGAGCGCGACGATCTCGCGCAGGATCACGCCGGCCGTCGCGCCCGACACGCCGCCGATGCCCCGGAGCTCGGCCTTGCCCTCGTCGGACGTCAGGTACGCGATGGTGGCCCGGAGGTCCTTGAGGTCCAGCAGCGCGAGGCCCTGCGCGTCGGCCCAGTGGAAGATGAGCCCGAGGCTCGACTCCTGCGTCTCGTTGAGGCCGAGCACCTTGGCGAGCAGGAGCGGGCCGAAGTCCGCGACCGTCGTCCGGATCGGCACCCCGGTGCCGAGGCCGCCGAGCGAGTACACCTCGACGGGGTACGCCGTCGGGCTCCACTCCTGGCCGATCGACGCCGCGCGCTCCACGATCTTCGCGGACGACGTGCCCGGCACGGCGAGCCCCGACAGGTCGCCCTTGACGTCGGCGAGGAACACGGGGACGCCCGCCGCCGACAGGCCCTCCGCCATGCCCTGGAGCGTCTTCGTCTTGCCGGTGCCCGTCGCGCCCGCGACGAGCCCGTGCCGGTTGAGCATCGAGAGCGCGAACCCCACCTGGACGTCCGCGCGGGGCGCCGGGTCGCCGCCCTCCGCGCCCTCCAGCAGCGCGCCGAGCGGGAGCGTGCCGCCGGCGTACGCGTAGCCCGCCGCGACCTGCGCGGCGTACCCGCCCGCGGGGGGCGCCGCGTCCGGGGCGGGGTCGGTCGGCTCCGGCAGGGGCGGTGCGTCCGTCGCCGCCGTGCCGGCCGGGGAGGCCTCGCCCGAGGGAGCCCCGGCGGCCGCCTCGGCGGCTTCGAGCGCCGCCCGGGCCGCCGCGGCGCGCGCCTCGGCCGCCTCCGCGGCGGCCTGCGCGGCGGCGGCGCGCAGGGCGGCGAGCTCGGACGGGGACGGTGGGGCGTCGTCGGCCATGCTCGGATCGTAGGGTCGGGCCCGCGGGGGCGCAGCCGGGCCGGGATGCGCAGGGCGCCGAGCACGCCGTAAGGTGGCGCGGCCATGACCGACCACCGCGTGCACGTCGTCACCGACTCCACGGCCTCCCTGCCCCCCGGGCCCGACGAGCGGCTGCGCACCGTCCCCCTGCACGTGATCGTCGACGACGAGTCGCACCTGGAGGGCGTCGGCCTCACCGCCGAGGACGTCGCGGCGCACCTCCAGGCGGGCCACCGGGTGACCACCTCGCAGCCGACGCCGCGCGCGTTCGGCGAGGCGTATGCCGCGGCGGCCGCGGCCGGCGCACGCGAGATCGTCTCCGTCCACCTCTCGGGGCAGCTGTCGGGCACGGTGCACGCGGCGGCGCTCGCAGCCGCAGACGCCCCCGTCCCCGTGCGGGTCGTGGACTCGCGGACCGTCGCGATGGGGCTCGGCTTCGCCGCGCGCGAGGCGGCGGCGGCCGCAGCGGCCGGGGCGGGGTCGGACGTCGTCGCGCGGCGGGCGATCGAGGTCGCCGACGCGAGCCGTGCCGTCTTCCTCGTCGACTCGCTCGACCACCTGCGCCGCGGCGGCCGTCTCAGCGCGGCCTCGGCCGCGCTCGGGACGGTGCTCGGTGTCCGCCCGCTGCTGGCGGTGCGTGACGGCAGGATCGACGTCGTGCAGAAGGTCCGGACCCGGTCCGCCGCCGTCGAGCGGCTCACGACGGTCGCCGTGGAGTCCGCGGGTCGCCGCGCGGGGCCCGCGCTCGCGGTCCACCACGTCGGGGACGACGACGGCGCCGACCGGCTCGCGGTGGCGCTCACCGAGCGCACCGGCCTGGACGTCGTCGTGACGCCGGTGAGCGCGGTGCTCGGGGCGCACGTCGGCCCGGGCGTGCTCGCCGTCGTGGTCGCGGACCTCGCCGACCGCGGCTCCGGGGTGGGAGACCTCTCGGCGACGATCTGAGGTCCCGACGCCGGGGGCCTCCGATGCGTGGCCGTGCACAGCCGCGCACCTCGTCGTGTCCTCCACAGGCCGGGCAGCGGCGTCGGCAGGGCGCGCCGGCCGCGCCCTAGCGTCCACGGCGTGAGCACACCTCGGCACGAGCCCCGTCAGCACGCGCGCCCCGGCCGCGACCCCGGGAGGGACGGCGCCGTCGTCCGGCAACGCCTGCGGGCGGTCGCCGGCTCCGGGCGGCCTTCCCTCGCCTGGCACCCGGCGACCGCCGCGCTGCCCCGGGTCGACCCGCCGGAGACGAGCCCGGTGCGAGGCGAGCGGTGGTCGTGGGAGCCGCGCGAGGCGGTGGACGCCCCTGCGCCGGACATCCCTGCGCCGGACGTCGTCCCGTCCTGGCACCGGCGTCCTGGAGCGCCGGGCGACCCCGGGTCGTCCGGCGCCGACGGCTGGCTGCCGTCGCGGCCGGAGCCGGAGGAGCGTGCGCCGTCCGTGCCGTCCGTGCCGTCCGTGCCGTCTCTGCCGTCCCCGCCGTCCGGGGTGCCGGAGGCTGGCGAGGTCGTCGGTCCCGCCGCCCCCCGGGAGACGGCGCGGTCCGACGACGAGGCGCCCGCCGCCACCGTGGACGGAGAGGCGGACGGAGAGGTGGATGGCCTGCGGCGGCGCGCGGCGCAGACGGCGGCGAGCGCTTACACGGCAGCGCACGGGCACGCGACGGCCCACTCCGGGTTCGGCGACCTCGCCGAGGAGGGCGGCAGGCGGTGGGCGCTGCGGCCGCGGACCGCGGTCACCGCGCTCGTCGTGGTGCTGTTCGTCGCGGTCGGCGTCGCCGTGCTGCGGGCGCCGGCCGGGGGCGTCGAGCCCGTGGCGCGCGTGGACGCCCCCGCCGCGGCCGCGGCGGCCGGTGACGGCGCCCCGGCCGGTTCGGACGCGTCGCCCGCCGCGGCGGGTGGTGCCGCCGCCGACGGCGAGGCGGAGGCCGCTCCCGGTCCTGGCGCAGCAGCGGCGGGGACGCCGGACGGGGTCGTCGTGCACGTCGTCGGGCAGGTGGCGGCGCCGGGCCTCGTCACCGTCGCGACGGACGCCCGCGTCGCCGACGCGCTCGACGCGGCCGGGGGAGCGACCCCCGACGCCGACCTCGCCGCGCTCAACCTCGCGCGCACCGTGACCGACGGCGAGCAGATCCACGTCCCCCGCCCCGGGGAGGCGGTCGCCGCACTACCGCCCGCCTCCCCGGGAACAGCCGCCACCGGTGGCGGGAGCGCGGGTGGGGCGGTCGTCGACCTCAACGCCGCCGACGCCGCCGCCCTCGACACGCTGCCCGGCATCGGCCCCGTGCTCGCCGAGCGCATCGTCGCGTGGCGCGACGAGAACGGGCCGTTCACCGCGGTCGACGAGCTCGGCGAGGTCAGCGGCATCGGCCCTGCCGTGCTCGAGGACGTGCGCGACCTCGTGCGCGTGTGACCGACCTCCGGCTCGTCCCCGCGGCGCTCGCGGCGTGGGCCACCGCGTTCGTCGCCGTCGGTGCGTCGGCAGTGGACACGCTGCACGCGGCGCGTGCCACGGCCGTCGCGCTGTGCTGCGTGCTCGTCGCCGGCCTCGTCGCCCTGCGTCGCGGGGCGACCTTCCCCGGGGTCCCCGACGCGGGCCTCGGCGGGGGCGTCGTGACCGTGCCCTCCGGCCCGGCGACCGGAGCGGGCCCCTGTCGGTCGGGCGGGCCGCGACTCGGCGCACCCGTCCGGCCACGGGCCGGTCGGACGGTCGGGCCGCGGGCCGGGTCGTCGGTCGGCGTGCGTGTGCTCGGGCAGGTGGCGCTCGTCCTCGCGTGCGTGGCCGCCGTCCTCCTCTCGGGCGGGGTCCAGCTCGCCGCGCGGGCTCCGCTCGACGCGCTGGCCGACGAGCGCGCGACGGCGGCCCTCACCGGGACGGTGCGCTCCGCCGTCGAGCCGCGGACCGACCCGTGGTCGGGGTCGGCCGACCGGCACGAGGTGCGCGTGACGGTCGACCGGCTCACCGCACGCGGCGCGACCGTCCCGGCGGCGGGGCCCGTCGTCGTGTCGGGAAGCGGTGACGGGTGGACCGACCTTGCGTACGGGGCGGCCGTCGTGGTCACCGGCCGGCTCGACGTGCAGGGGGACCGGACCTTCCTGCGCACGGACGGCGCGCCACGCGTCGTCGACGACCCCGGGCGGTTCCTCCGGGGCGTGCACGCCATGCGGCAGAGCCTGCTCGACGTGACGGACCGGCTCAGCCCGCAGGCTCGCGGGCTCGTGCCGGGGGTGGCCGTGGGAGACACCTCGCGGCTGGACCCCGAGCTCGACGAGGCGATGCGCACCACGTCGCTGACGCACGTCACGGCCGTGTCCGGCGGCCACTTCGTCATCGTCGTCGCGTGCGTCGCGGCGCTGTGCGTCGTGCTGCGCGCGCCGCGAGCCGTCCGCGTCGTCGTCACGGGCGCGGCGATGGTCGGGTTCGTCGCGCTGGTCCACCCGGAGCCGAGCGTGCTGCGGGCGGCGGCGATGGGGGTGGTCGGCGTGCTCGGCATCGCGCTCGGGCGACCGTCCCGCGCGGTGGCGGCGCTCGGGGCCGCGGTGGTCGTGCTCCTGGTCGTCGACCCGTGGCTGGCGCGGTCGTACGGCTTCGTCCTCTCCGTCGCCGCGACGGCCGGGCTGGCCCTGCTCACGGCGCCGATCGCCCGCCGGCTGGCACCGTGGTGCGGACGGACCGCTGCGCACGTCCTCGCCGTCCCGGTGGCAGCGCAGGCGGCGTGCGCCCCGATCGTCGTCCTGCTCGACCCGAGCGTGAGCACGTGGTCCGTCCCGGCGAACCTCCTGGCCGCACCGGCGCTCGGTCCGGCGACGGTGCTCGGCGTCCTCGCGACGCTCGTCGCGCCGTGGTGGCCCGGCGCCGCGACCGCGCTCGCCTGGACGGCGGGGCTCTTCACGGGCTGGATCGCGGGCGTCGCCCAGGTCTTCGCGGCCGCGCCCGGCGCGCGGGTGCCTTGGCCGGGAGGGTTCGGAGGAGCCGCGCTGCTCGCCGCGCTGACTGCCCTCGGGCTCGCCGTGGTCCTCCGCTCGCGCGCCCTGCAGGACGCGGGGGAGCGCCGCATGCTGCGTCGCGCGACGTCGCCGTCCCTGCGGGTGCGCCTCGCCGGGGAGTGGCGTCGCGCCACCCGGTCGTCACGCCTCGGCGCCGGGCCGTTCGGACGGGCCGACGGCGCGCACGCCGCCCCCGCTCCGCGGGCGAGAGCCCGGTCCCGTGCGCGCCTCGCGGCCGTGGTCGTCGTGGTCCTGGCGGTGCCCGTCCTGCTCGTCGTGGTGCTCCGGCCGCTCGGTGTGACCGCGGGGCCGGTCCCCGCGGACTGGGCGGTCGTGGCGTGCGACGTCGGGCAGGGCGACGCGCTCGTCGTGCGCTCGGGCCCGCGCGCCGCGGTGGTCGTCGACGTCGGCCCCGCGGGCCCCGCGGCGGGGTCGTGCCTCGACGACCTCGGGGTCGAGCGGGTCGACCTGCTCGTCCTCAGCCACTTCCACGCGGACCACGTCGGCGGCCTGGAGGCGGTGCTCCGCGGCCGGGAGGTCGAGCGCGCGCTCGTGAGCCCGACGGCGGAGCCCGCGGCGCAGGCCGAGCGCGTGCTCGGGGACCTCGCGGACGCGGGCGTCCCGGTACAGGTCGCGCGGCCCGGGGAGACAGGCGCGGCGGGCTCAGTCGGCGCTGCGGGCGCTGGGGGCACCGCGGGCGTTGCGGGTGCCGGGGGATCCGGCGAGAGTGTCGGCGACGGCGCCTCGTGGGAGGTGCTGCAGGCCGGACCGGGTGACGCGAACGACGCGAGCGTGGCGCTCCTCGTCCGGGTGGCGGGACTGGACGTCGTCGCGCTGGGCGACCTGGAGGACGCAGGGCAGGCGGCGCTCGCGCGGACCCTGGGCGAGCGGGGCACGGGACCGGTCGACGTCGTCAAGGTCGCGCACCGCGGCTCGGCCACCCAGTCCGACCGGCTCGCGCAGGTCCTGGCACCGACGGTGGCGCTCGTCAGCTCGGGCGAGAACACCTACGGCCACCCCACCGACCGGGCGCTCGACCTCTACCGCGGGGTGGGCGCGACGGTGCTCCGGACCGACGCGTGTGGCACCGTGGCGCTCGTCGTGCGCGACGACGTCCTCTCCGCCGCGGGATGCGGGTGACCGCGCCCGAGCGCGCCCCCGCACGGGCACCCGGGCACCCGAGCGGCCGAGCACCCGGTGCCCCGGTGCCTCGGTGCCCCGGTGGCAGGGCGCCCCTGACGCCCGGGTGTCGTCGGTGCGGCGTCGCCGGAACTCCTGCGAGAGTCGCGGACCGCAGCCTCGGGGCGCGTCGGCCGGCACCGCCGGTGGGCGGCTCGTGGCAGGCTTGGGCCATGCCCGCGCCGACCCGCACCGCCCGTCCGTCCGCCGGCCCGTCCCTCGCGTGGGACGACGTCCGGCTCGCGCCCGTGGTGCTCGTCCAGGGGCCCGAGTCGCTCCTCGCGGAGCGTGCCGTCGACGCGATCGTCGACCTGGCGCGCGAGCGCGACCCCGAGGTCGAGAAGGTGACGATCGAGGCCGCGACGTACCAGGCCGGGATGCTCACGGTGGCGGCGAGCCCGTCGCTGTTCGGCGAGGCGAAGGTGGTCGTCGTCGAGGGCGCCGAGTCCGCGACGGACGCGCTCGTCGCCGACGTCGTGGACTACGTGCCGGTCGCCGACCCGGCGACGACGGTCGTCGTCGTGCACGGGGGCGGCGTGCGCGGCAAGCGCATGCTCGACGCGATCAAGGGCAGCGGCGCCCCGGTCGTCGCGGTCGAGGCGATCAAGAAGGACTCCGACAAGGTGGCGTTCGTCAACGCCGAGTTCCGCAGGGCGCGTCGACGCATCGACGCGTCGGGCGTGCGGGCTCTCGTCGAGGCACTCGGCAACGACCTGCGGGAGCTGGCGGCCGCCTGCAGCCAGCTCGTCACGGACACCGACGGCACCGTGAGCGAGGCCGTGGTGGACCGGTACTACGGCGGCCGGGTCGAGGCGACCGGGTTCCGGGTCGCGGACGCCGCGGTCGCCGGGAACGCGGGGGAGGCCGTGGCGCTCCTGCGGCACGCGCTCGCGACGGGCGCAGACCCGGTGCCGCTCGTCGCGGCCCTGGCGATGAAGCTCCGCGCCCTCGCGAAGGTCGGCGCGATGCGTGGCCGTGGCGGGGTGGCGGCCAAGGACCTGGGGCTCGCGCCCTGGCAGGTCGACCGCGCGCGCCGCGAGCTCGCGGGCTGGACCCCGGAGGGGCTCGCGACCGCGATCAGCGCCGTCGCGCAGGCCGACGCCGAGGTCAAGGGCGCGGGGCGTGACCCGGTGTTCGCCGTCGAGCGGGCCGTGCTGACGATCGCGCGGGCCCACGGCCGCTGACCGAGCAGCGAGCCCGCCCGGCTCCGGGCTCGGGTCCCCGGCTCCGCACGGTGGCGTCGGCCGCGGGCTCCGACCGGGGCCCGGTCCCGCGCGGTGTCGACGGCCAGGACGAGGCGCGCGACACCGGACGCACGAGGGGCGCCGACCCGTGCGGGTTGGCGCCCCTCGTGGGAAACCTGTGCGAGCGTCGCGACGATCAGCGTGTCACGACACCGCGGGCGAACCGTGCGCTCAGAGAGCGTTGACGGACTTCGCGATGGCCGACTTGCGGTTCGCGGCCTGGTTCGCGTGGATGACGCCCTTCGAGACGGCCTTGTCGAGCTTGCGCGACGCCGCCTGGAGCGCGGTGGTCGCCGCCTCCTTGTCGCCCGCGGCGACGGCCTCGCGCACGCGGCGCACGTACGTCTTGAGCTCGGACTTGACTGCCTTGTTGCGCAGACGAGCCTTCTCGTTCGTGCGGATGCGCTTGATCTGGGACTTGATGTTGGCCACGTGTGGACTTTCTGGTTCTGTTCGCCGGAGCGAGCGGATAGGTCGTAGAGGGCGACTCCAGCTCCGGGACTGGGGTGGGGAACCCGTGGAGAGGTGCTGGAGCTGTGCCCGCCGACCTGGGCGGACACGCAGCCATCAAGACTACCAGCGGTCCGGTCGTGACCCTAATCGTCGCGCGCGGCCGGAGTGCGACCTCGCCCGAGGCGTCGAGGCCGGCGCGAGGAGCCGGGACCACCGCCTCAGCGGTGCCGCGAGATCCCCTCGACCACGCGGTCGAAGACGTCGCGTCCGACGACGGCACCCTGGCGGCGCACCGCGGCCGGGTCGACGCGCACCACGCGGTCCAGCCGGACCTCGCTGTCGCGTCCCTTCGCGTCCCACGGGCCCGACCCGATGTCGAGCCAGTACCGCCCCCAGCGCGCCTCGTCCCGGGCGTCGCGCGAGTGGTCCTTGCTCGTGAGCATCACGCCGAGGAGCCACGCGCCGTCCGACCCGACGAGCAGCACGGGCCGGTCCTTGCCCTGCGAGTGGTCCTCCTCGAACGGGACCCACGTCCAGACGATCTCGCCGGGGTCCGGGTCGCCGTCGGGCCGCGGCGCGTACTGCGCACGCACCGCCCCTTCGAAGTCGCCCGGGTACGCCCCGGCGGCGGCGCCCCGACCGCCCGTCGTCCCGGCCGGGACCGGTCGCCCGCCCGCCGCGGGGCGGGGTCGAGGACCGGGTGCAGCACCGGGACGCGGGCCGGGCCGCGGCGACGGCGTGCGGTCGGCGGAGCCGCGGCCCGACGGCGTCCGCTCGCGCCCCGGGGCCCGCGTCGCCGCGGTGCCCTGGCGCGCGCCGCCCTGCCCCGCGCCCTGCGAGCGCGTGAGCCCGGAGACGACGGCGCGCGCCGCGTCGGTCAGAAGTCCCAGCCATCGGTTGCGTGCCACGCGCGCACCCTACCGGGCGGACGCGCGTCCGCCCGGCTGCCAGAACGGTGCACGTCACCCGGCCAGGACGGCGTCTACCTCGCGCAGGAAGTCGTCGAGGTCGCCGGGGTCGCGCGACGTGACGAGCGTGTACCCCTCGTCGTCGCGCACGACGGACCGGTCGACCCAGGCGCCGCCCGCGTTGAGCACGTCCGTCTCGAGCGACGCGTAGCTCGTGAGGGTCTTGCCCTCGACGGCGGCCGCCTCGACGAGCGCCCACGGGCCGTGGCAGATCGCCGCGACCGGCTTTCCGGCGGCGGTGAACGCGCGCACGAGGCTCACGGCGTCGTCCTGGAGGCGCAGCGCGTCGGCGTTGATCGTCCCGCCCGGCACGAGCAGCAGGTCGTACCCGGCGGGGTCGGCGTCGGCGAGCGTGAGGTTCGGGGTCACGGTGCGGCCGGGGTCCTTGTCACCCACGAGGGTCTGCACGTCGTCGGCGGACGTGGCCGCGACGTCGACCTCCACCCCCTCGCCGCGCAGGTGCTCGAGCGGGACCACGAGCTCGTCCTGCTCGACGCCGTAGTTGGTCACGATCGCGAGCACGCGGCGACCGCCGGTGCGGTCGGAGGTGCGGTGCTCGGTGTCCTGGGCCATGAGCGTTCCTCTCGTCGCCGGTCGGCCCGGTGCGGCCGGCCGGTCCTCCACGCTAGGTCGGCTCGCGGTGCCCCGCAGGGCGGGCGGGTGCCCGACGCCGGACGTGGGACAATGGTCGTTCCCGCCCGCCCGAGAGCGACCGTCGGCGCGCCGCCCCCGAGCGCGCGGCCCCGACCCGCACGCCACTCCCAGGAGCGCACCCGCGTTGTCCCCGATCCCCAGTGCCCAGCTGAGCACCCGCATCCAGCCCGCGGCCACGCCGCCCGAGCTGATCCGGAACTTCTGCATCATCGCGCACATCGACCACGGCAAGTCGACCCTGGCCGACCGCATGCTGCAGCTCACCGGTGTCGTCGAGCCGCGCGCCATGCGTGCGCAGTACCTCGACCGCATGGACATCGAGCGCGAGCGCGGCATCACGATCAAGTCGCAGGCGGTCCGCATGCCGTGGGCCGTCGTGGCGGACGGCGTGGAGACGCCGCACGCGCTCAACATGATCGACACCCCGGGGCACGTCGACTTCACGTACGAGGTCTCGCGGTCGCTCGCGGCGTGCGAGGGGGCGGTGCTGCTCGTCGACGCGGCGCAGGGCATCGAGGCGCAGACCCTCGCGAACCTGTACCTCGCGATGGAGAACGAGCTCGAGATCATCCCCGTGCTCAACAAGATCGACCTCCCGGCGGCCCAGCCCGAGAAGTACGCGGAGGAGCTCGCGAACCTCGTGGGCGGCGACCCGGACGACGTGCTCAAGGTCTCCGGCAAGACGGGCGCCGGCGTCGAGGCGCTGCTCGACCGCATCGTCGAGCGCGTGCCCGCGCCGGTCGGCGACGCCGACGCCCCCGCGCGCGCCATGATCTTCGACTCGGTCTACGACACCTACCGCGGCGTCGTGACGTACGTGCGCGTCGTCGACGGCAACCTCAACCCGCGCGAGCGCATCGTCATGATGTCGACGCGCGCGACGCACGAGCTGCTCGAGATCGGCGTCATCTCGCCGGAGCCGATCGTCACGAAGGGCCTCGGCGTCGGCGAGGTCGGCTACCTCATCACGGGCGTGAAGGACGTGCGCCAGTCGAAGGTCGGCGACACGGTGACGAACGCGGCCAAGCCCGCCGCGGACGCGCTCGGCGGCTACTCGGACCCGAAGCCCATGGTCTTCTCGGGCCTGTACCCGATCGACGGGACCGACTACCCGGTCCTGCGCGACGCGCTCGACAAGCTCAAGCTCAACGACGCCGCGCTCAACTACGAGCCGGAGACGTCGGTCGCGCTCGGATTCGGCTTCCGCGTCGGGTTCCTCGGCCTGCTGCACCTGGAGATCGTGCGCGAGCGCCTCGAGCGCGAGTTCGACCTCGACCTCATCTCGACCGCGCCGAACGTCGTCTACGACGTGACGCTCGAGGACGGGACGCTCGTCAACGTGACGAACCCGTCGGAGTTCCCGGGCGGCAAGATCAAGCAGGTCAGCGAGCCGGTCGTGCGCGCGACGATCCTCGCGCCGAGCGAGTTCGTGGGCACCGTGATGGGGCTGTGCAACGACCGCCGCGGCCAGATGCTCGGCATGGACTACCTGTCCGAGGACCGCGTCGAGCTGCGCTTCACGCTCCCGCTCGCCGAGATCGTGTTCGACTTCTTCGACCAGCTCAAGTCCCGCACGCGCGGCTACGCCTCGCTCGACTACGAGCCGTCGGGGGACCAGGTCGCCGACCTCGTCAAGGTCGACATCCTGCTCCAGGGCGAGCAGGTGGACGCGTTCAGCGCGATCGTGCACAAGGACAAGGCGTACGACTACGGCGTCATGATGACGGCGAAGCTCAAGGAGATCATCCCGCGCCAGCAGTTCGAGGTGCCGATCCAGGCGGCCGTCGGTGCGCGCGTCATCGCGCGCGAGACGGTGCGCGCGATGCGCAAGGACGTCCTCGCGAAGTGCTACGGCGGTGACATCAGCCGCAAGCGCAAGCTGCTCGAGAAGCAGAAGGAGGGCAAGAAGCGCATGAAGAACATCGGGTCGGTCGAGGTCCCGAAGGACGCCTTCATCGCCGCGCTCTCCTCCGACGCCGCGGGCGGCAAGGACGCCAAGGACAAGTCGAAGAAGTGAGCCCGGCGCTGCCCGAGGGCGAGCCGGTCCCGCCCGACGGCTCGCTGCCCTCCTGGGTCGCGAGCGGCGCGAGCGGCGCGGGCGGCACCGTGCCCGCGACCCGCGGGTTCGGGGTCTACCTGCACGTCCCGTTCTGCTCGGTGCGGTGCGGGTACTGCGACTTCAACACGTACACGGCGTCCGAGCTCGGCGGGGGCGCGAGCCAGGCCTCGTACGCGAGCACGGCGCTGCGCGAGATCGACCTCGCCGCGCGCGTGCTGCACGACGCCGGGCTGCCCGAGCGGCCCGTGTCGACCGTCTTCGTCGGCGGCGGCACGCCCACGCTCCTGCCTGCCGGGGACCTCGTCCGCCTGCTCGGTGGCGTGCGCGACGCGTGGGGGCTCGCCCCCGACGCCGAGGTGACGACGGAGGCGAACCCGGACTCGGTGACGCCCGAGTCGCTCGCCGAGCTCGCGACCGCCGGGTTCACGCGCGTGTCGTTCGGCATGCAGTCCGCCGTGCCGCACGTGCTCGCGACGCTCGAGCGCACGCACGACCCGCGCCGCATCCCGGACGTCGTGCGCTGGGCGCGCGACGCCGGCCTCCAGGTCTCGCTCGACCTCATCTACGGCACGCCGGGGGAGAGCCTCGACGACTGGCGAGCGAGCCTCGAGGCTGCGCTCGCGACCGGCGTCGACCACGTGTCCGCGTACGCGCTCGTCGTGGAGGCGGGGACGAAGATGGCCGCCCAGGTGCGGCGCGGGGAGGTCGCGCTCCCGAGCGAGGACGACCAGGCCACGAAGTACGAGCTCGCCGACGAGCTGCTCACGGCGGCCGGCCTCACCTGGTACGAGGTGAGCAACTGGGCCCGTACCGACGCCGACCGCTGCCGCCACAACCTCGCGTACTGGCGCGGCGACGACTGGTGGGGGATCGGGCCCGGTGCGCACTCCTACGTCGCGGCGACCGGCGCCGCGCCTGCAGGGGCGTCGCCCGAGGACGCCCGCGTCGGCGTGCGGTGGTGGAACGTCAAGCACCCGCGCCGGTACGCGGCGCTGCTCGAGGCGGGCACGAGCCCCGCGGCGGGACGCGAGCTCCTCACGCGCACGGAGGGCCGGCTCGAGCAGGCGATGCTCGGCGTCCGGCTGCGCGAGGGTCTCGACCTCGCGGTCCTCTCCCCGGCGGGACGCCACGCCGTCGCCGGGCTCGTCGCGAACGGGCTGCTCGACGGCCGCGCAGCGGTCGCCGGTCGTGCCGTGCTCACCCTGCGGGGGCGGCTGCTCGCGGACACGGTCGTCCGGACGATCACGGACGAGTGACGTCGGCCCGGGTCCACCGCGACCCGGGCGCGCCCCGCGGGGACGAGGCCCCTCGGCGGCACCATCCTGCCCGCCGCCGTGCGACGGCCGCGGTGCTCGCCGCGCGGTCCGGGCCGGGAACCGCCAAGGTGGACCCAGCACGTCGACGGAGCGTGCAGCCCGCAGCACGTGACGACGAGGAACGAGGTGCACGATGACCGACCCCACGAACCCGGGCGGCGAGCCGCCCCGCGACGACGAGCACACCCCCGCCGACGGCGCGGGCGGCCCGCGACCGGACGCCACGCCACCGTCCGGTCCCGGACCCGACCGGCCCGACGCCGCCCCGTCCGGCGGCGACGTCCCGCCCGCCTCGCCGTACGGCCCGGGCGGGGGAGCGCCGCACGACCCGGCCGCACCGCCGTCGGGCCCGCCCGCGTACGGGGCACCGGGTGCCTACGGCGCGCCGACCGGTGCGCCGGACGGCGCGGCCGGGGGACCGGCGACGCCCCCGCCGGGCGCGTACCCGCCCCCGTCCGGTGCGTACCCGCCGCCCGCCGGCGGATACCCGCCCCCCGCCGGGGGGTACCCGCCGCCGCCCGGGTCGTACCCGGGCGCCGCCGGAGGGTACGGGGGCCAGCCCGGCTACTCGGGCCCGGCGTTCGGCGTCGGCGACGCGATCTCCTACGGGTGGCGCCGCGTCACGTCGAACCTGGGGCCGTGGATCCTCGTCGCGCTGATCTTCCTCGCCGTCAACATCGCGTGGAGCTGGATCACGGGCGGGTTCGACCAGTTCCAGGACCAGTTCGACTACTCCGACACGAACTTCGCCGCGCTGAGCGGAATCACGTTCACCAGTGTCGTGCTGGGACTCGTCGGCACCGTCATCGGCTACCTCATCACCGCGTTCTTCACGCGCGGCGCGCTCGACGAGGCGGACGGGCGCCGGCCGGACGTCGCGGCGTTCTTCCGCATCGGCAACGTCGTCAACGTGCTCCTCGCTGCTCTGATCGTCGGCGTCCTGTCGTACATCGGGCTGTTCCTGTGCGTCCTGCCCGGCCTCGCGGTGCTGCTGTTCTCGGCGTTCGTGTACTACGTCGCGCTCGACCAGGGCGTCGACGCGATCACGGCGATCCGCACGAGCTTCTCGCTCGTCGCGAAGAACTTCGGGCAGGTGTTCCTGCTCCTGCTCGCCCTCGTCGGGATCAACATCCTCGGCGCGATCCCGTGCGGTCTCGGGCTCTTCGTGACGATCCCGCTGAGCTACGTCGCCGTCGGCTACGCCTACCGCCGTCTCACGGGCGGCGTGCCGGCCGCCTGAGACCCGGCCGACGCTGTCGCCGCGCCCCGGTACGGCCCGTCGGTACCGGGGCGCGGTGCGTCTCGAGCGCGGTACCTCACGCGCGGGGTGCGTCCCGCGCGCCCGCGACCGGTCAGGGCGCGGTGACGAAGTCGATGAGCTCCTCGACGCGCCCGAGCAGCGACGGCTCCAGGTCGGCGTACGTGCGCACCGTGCCGAGGATGCGCTGCCACGCGCGGCCGACGTCCTCCGCGCTCTCCGCCGGCCAGCCGAGCTCGCGCAGGATCCCGCGCTTCCACTCGGTGCCGCGCTCGATCACGGGCCACCGCTCGAGGCCGATCCGGGCCGGCTTCACCGCCTGCCAGACGTCGACGTACGGGTGCCCGAGCACGAGCACCGTGCCCGCGGGCGAGCGCCGCAGCGCCTCGTCGGCGATCCGCCGCTCCTTGCTGCCGGGCACGAGGTGGTCCACGAGCACGCCCACGCGCCGCTGCGGCGTCGGGCCGAAGTCCGCGAGCGCCGCCGCGAGGTCGTCGACGCCGTGCAGCGGCTCGACGACGACCCCCTCCACGCGCAGGTCGTCGCCCCACACCTTCTCGACGAGCTCGGCGTCGTGCTTGCCCTCGACCCAGATGCGGCTCCCGCGCGCGACGCGCGCCCGCTGCCCGACGACGGCCCGCGAGCCCGAGGCCGTGCGCGTCGGCGCGGCGGGGGCGCGGGAGGTGACGGGCGGGGTGAGCTCGACGGGCGCGCCGTCGACCCAGAACCCCGGCCCGAGCGGGAACGTGCGGGTCCGGCCCGCGCGGTCCTCGAGCACGACGACGTGCATCCCGCCCGACTTCTCGACCCGGACGACGGCCCCGACCCACCCGGTCTGCACCTCCTCGACGACGAGGCCGCGCTCCGCGGGCTGCGGGCGCGACACGGGCCGCGCGCGGTGGTGGGTGGGGGCGGGCGTGCCGCCGAGGACGTCGGAGCCGTAGCGGTCGAAGGACACGGCGTCACCCTAGGCCAGCGTCCGCCGTGCGCCGCCGAGATCGCCCCGTGCGTCGCGGGATCGGCCTCCCGCGGGGAGGTCCCGGGCGCCCGGCCCGGCCGCGCACGGCGGCTCCCGGCGCGCGCGCCCCCGGGGCGGGGTGGTACCACGGACCGATGAGCCAGCAGCGCGCGGAGCCGGACCCGAACCGCTGGCGCGTGCTGCCGGTCTGCCTCGCGGTGGGCTTCATCACGACTCTCGACGTGTCGATCGTCAACGTGGCCCTGCCGTCGATCGAGTCGTCGCTCGACGCGGGCCCGACCCAGCTCCAGCTCGTCGTCGCCGGCTACACGCTCGCGTTCGGTCTCGCGCTGGTGCCCGCCGGGCGCCTGGGCGACGCGGGCGCACGACGACCGCTCTTCATCGCGGGCCTCCTGGGCTTCGCGCTCATGAGCCTCGCGTCCGGGCTCGCGCCGACCGACACGTGGCTCGGCGTCGCGCGGCTGCTCCAGGGCGTGAGTGCGGGCGTCCTCAACCCGCAGGTCGTCGGTCTCATCCAGCAGCAGTTCCGCGGGTACGAGCGCGGGCGCGCGTTCGGCATGTTCGGCGCGACCATCGGCGTCTCGACGGCGCTCGGGCCCCTGCTGGGCGGGCTCATCATCGCCGCGGCGGGCCCGGAGACGGGGTGGCGGTGGGTGTTCCTCGTGAACATCCCCGTCGTCGCCGTGCTCCTGCCCTTCGCGTGGCGCCTCGTGCCCGGGCCACCGCGCACCGGCTCGGGCGCGGCGCGCGGGCCGCGCCGGCTGGACCTGGTCGGGCTGGGCCTGCTCGGCGCCGCGACCCTCGGCGTGATGATGCCGTTCGTCACGACGACGGGCCGCGGCGACGACGCGTCGCGCTGGTGGTGGCTCGTGCCGGCCGCGGCCGCCGTGGTGGCCGCCGTCGGGTGGGAGCGGCGCTACCAGCGGCGCACGGGCGAGGCCGTCCTCGACCCCCAGGTCGTGGGGCTCGGGTCCTTCCGCAACGGCGCGCTGCTCGGCCTCGCGTACTTCGCCGGGTTCACGGGCATCTTCCTCGTCGTCACGCTCTACCTCCAGGACGAGCTGGGGTACACGCCGCTCCAGGCGGGGCTCGTCGGCACGCCGTTCGCGGTCGCGTCGGGCGTGTCGGCGTGGTTCTCGGGCCGCTGGGTCGCGCGCTGGGGCCGCGAGCTCGTCGTCGGCGGCGTCGTGCTCGTGCTCGTGGGGGTGGTCGCGGCGGAGGTCGTCGTGCGCACGCTCGGGGACGACCCGGGCGCCGTCGGCCCGGCGCTCGCGGTCGCGCTGCTCGTCGCGGGCGCGGGCAGCGGCACGGTCATCGCGCCGAACCAGACGCTCACGCTGTCCGAGGTCCCGGTGAGCCGGGCCGGGGTGGCGGGCAGCATGCTGCAGCTCGGTCAGCGCATCGGGTCGGCCGTCGGGATCTCCGTGGTCCTGTCCGTCTACTACGGCGGGCTCGCGAGCGGCGACTCGGCCGCGGACGCGACCGGGCGCGCGCTCCTGGTGACGATCGGCCTCGTCGCGGTCGCGCTCGTCGTCGGCCTCCTCGACCTGCGTTCGCGACGAGCGGAGGACCGCCGGACGGGCCGCGCGGACGCGTAGGATTGGCACTCGGAGGTCGAGAGTGCCGACGCCCGCACGCCCGCCCGGGCGGCGACGGTGCGGCACGCGGGAGGTGGACGTGAGCGAGGAGCGCCGGCTCGAGGTGCTGCGGGCCATCGTCGAGGACTATGTCCTCACGCGCGAGCCCGTGGGTTCGCGCGTGCTCACCGAGCGCCACAGCCTCGGCGTCTCGCCCGCCACGATCCGCAACGACATGGCGGCTCTCGAAGACGCCGGGTACATCGCGCAGCCGCACACGTCCGCGGGCCGGATCCCGACGGACAAGGGCTACCGGCTCTTCGTGGACCGCCTCTCGGGCGTCAAGCCGCTGTCCGCGCCGGAGAAGCGCGCCATCGAGACCTTCCTGTCCGAGGGCGTGGACCTCGACGACGTCATCGCGCGCGCCGGGCGCCTTCTCGCCCAGCTCACCGGCCAGGTCGCCGTCGTGCAGTACCCGTCGCTGAGCCGGTCGGGCCTGCGCCACCTCGAGCTCGTGCCCGTCGGCGAGTCGCGCCTCCTGGTCGTCATCATCACGGACACGGGCCGCGTCGAGCAGCGCACGCTCGAGGTCGCGAGCCTGCCGGACGAGGGGACCCTCGTCGAGGTGCGCGCACGGCTCAACGCCGCGGCCGCGGGCAAGCGCCTCACGGACCTCGCGCCCGGTCTCGCCGCCGTGACCGAGAGCTTCCACCCCGACGACGCCCCGCTCGTCCGCGCGGTGGGCGACCTCGTCGCCCAGACGCTCGCGGAGGAGAGCGAGGAGCGCCTCGTCCTCGCGGGCACGGCCAACCTCGCGCGCGCGGGCATGCGGTTCGAGCACGCGCTGCGCCCCGTCCTCGAGGCGCTCGAGGAGCAGGTCGTCCTGCTCGGGCTGCTCACCGAGATGGCCGCCGAGTCGGGCGTGAGCGTCCGGATCGGTCGCGAGACCCAGCTCGAGGGCCTCGCGGAGACCTCCGTCGTGACGACCGGTTACGGTAACGACGGTGACACGGTCGCGCTCGTCGGCTCGATCGGGCCGACCCGCATGGACTACCCCGGCACCATCGCGGCGGTGCGCGCGGTCGCGCGCTACCTGTCACGGGTGCTCGGCACGTGAGCCCCGCGGTCTCCCCGCCCGCGGCGGGCCCGCTCGACGACCACCCCCGACCCCTCCCGACCGGCCGCGCGCCGGCCTCACGACCCGCACCAGCAGAGAGTGACGTGTGAGCGACTACTACGAGATCCTCGGCGTGGCCCGTGACGCCAGCCAGGACCAGATCAAGAAGGCGTACCGCAAGCTCGCGCGCGAGCTGCACCCGGACGTCGCGGGCGAGGAGGCGGGCGACCGCTTCAAGGACGTCGCGCGCGCCTACGAGGTGCTGTCCAACCCGGAGAAGCGCCAGCAGTACGACCTCGGCGTCGACCCCAGCGCCCCCGGCGGCGGGGGCGGCGGCCCCATGGGCGGCGGGTTCGGCTTCCAGGACATCTTCGAGACGTTCTTCGGCGGCGCCCAGGCGCAGCAGGGGCCGATCCCGCGTGCCCGCCGCGGCCAGGACGCGCTCGTGCGGCTCGACATCGACCTCTCCGAGGCGACGTTCGGCGCGCAGCGCGAGCTCCAGGTCGACACGGCGGTCGTGTGCGGCACGTGCGGCGGCACCTGCTGCCGTCCGGGCACCTCGCCCCGCACGTGCGAGGTGTGCCACGGCCGCGGCACGGTCCAGCGCGTCGCGCGCTCGTTCCTCGGCCAGGTCATGACGAGCGCGCCGTGCGCCGCGTGCCAGGGCTTCGGCACGGTCATCCCCGAGCCGTGCGCGGAGTGCTCGGGCGAGGGCCGCGTGCGCAGCCGCCGCAGCATCACGGTCAACGTCCCGGCGGGCGTCGACACGGGCACGCGCATCAAGCTCACCGCGCAGGGCGAGGTCGGCCCGGCCGGCGGCCCCGCGGGCGACCTGTACGTCGAGATCCGCGAGCGCAACCACGACACGTTCGTGCGCCGCGGCGACGACCTGCACTGCACCCTCCAGGTGCCCATGACGGCGGCCGCCCTCGGCACCGTGCTCGAGCTGGAGACGCTCGACGGGCTCCAGGAGATCGACCTGCGCCCCGGCACGCAGCCGAACCAGATCGTCACGCTGAAGAACCTCGGCGTCGGGCACCTGCACGGCAGCGGTCGCGGCGACCTCAACGTGCACATCGAGGTCCAGGTGCCGACGGCCCTCGACCCCGAGCAGGAGCAGCTCCTGCGCTCGCTCGCCGCGCTGCGCGGCGAGGAGCGGCCCGAGCCCCGGCTCGCCGCCGCGCACCCGGGCGTGTTCTCGCGCCTGCGCGACAAGCTCTCCGGCCGCTGAGCGGGGCGCGGGCATGAGTGCTCCGGTGTTCCTCGCCGAGACGGGGACCGACGGCGTCGCGCCCGGCGACCGCTACGTGCTCGACGGCGCGGAGGGCCGGCACGCGGGCGTCGTGCAGCGGCGCGGCGCAGGGGAGCGCGTCGACGTCGTCGACGGCGACGGGCTCCGGCTGCGGTGCGTCGTCGAGCACGCCGAGTCGGGCCGCGTGACGCTCCTCGTGCAGGAGGTGGACCGCGAGCCGGCACCGGACGTCGTCGTGACGCTCGTCCAGGCGCTCGCCAAGGGTGACCGCGACGAGATGGCGATCGAGGCGGCGACGGAGATCGGCGTCGACGTGGTCGTGCCGTGGCAGGCGGAGCGCTCCGTCGTCGTGTGGCGCGGCGAGCGCGCGGCGAAGTCCCGCGCGCGGTGGCTCGCGACCGTCCGCACGGCGACCAAGCAGGCCCGGCGGGCGCGACTGCCCCGCGTCGAGGTCGCGCTCGACTCGCGCGGCCTCGCGGCGCGCGTCGTCGACGTCGTCGCGGCGGGCGGTCGGGCGATCGTCCTGCACGAGGAGGCGACGACGCCGCTCGCCGACGTCGGGCTGCCCGCCGGTCCGGCCATGGACGGCGCGGCGGCGCCCGAGGTGCTCGTCGTCGTCGGCCCGGAGGGCGGGATCTCCGACCGGGAGCTCGCCGACCTCACGGCGGCCGGCGCGGTCGCGGCGCGGCTCGGGCCCCACGTGCTGCGCACGTCGACCGCCGGCCCGGTGGCCGTGGCGCTGCTCGCGGAGCGGCTCGGCCGCTGGGGCGTGGCCGGGACGCGTGGTCTAGCCTCGGGGTCATGACGAGCACCGACCTGCGCACCGACCCGGACTGCCTCTTCTGCCGCATCGTCGCGGGGGAGGTGCCGGCCGACGTCGTGGCGACCAGCGAGCGCTCGATCGCGTTCCGCGACATCGACCCGCAGGCGCCCGTGCACGTGCTCGTGGTGCCGCGCGACCACCACGGCGACATCGCCCAGCTCGCGGCGGCGGACCCGGAGCTGCTGGGCGACGTCGTCGCGCTGGCGGACGAGGTGGCGGGCGACCTGGCCGACGGCCAGTTCCGGCTCATCTTCAACTCGGGGCCGCGCGCCGGCCAGAGCGTGTTCCACGTGCACGGCCACGTCATCGCGGGCGCCGAGCTCGGTTGGTCGCCCGCCTGAGCCCTGCGCGAAAGCGCGTGTGACGCCCGGCCGCGCTCGGTACGATGGAAGCGATCTGCGGGGCGGTGGCCGTCCCGGACCCACTGCCCGACCGAAGG
Source organism: Cellulosimicrobium funkei (assembly GCF_900155925.1). Lineage (NCBI taxonomy): Bacteria > Bacillati > Actinomycetota > Actinomycetes > Micrococcales > Promicromonosporaceae > Cellulosimicrobium > Cellulosimicrobium funkei. The sequence continues at coordinate 142,795 of NZ_FTMI01000005.1, read as the reverse complement.
AGCGCAGCGGCGCAAGCCGGCTCATGACCTCTCTGTCCCGAGAACCCGACCCCTCGTCGCACCGGGTCGAGCACCGCATCGTCATCCCGAACCACGTGCCGATGGTGGCGCTCCTCGGTAGCCGCGACTCCGTGCTCCGGGCCGTCGAGGAGGGGTTCCCCGCCGTCGACGTGCACGTGCGGGGCAACGAGATCGCGGTCGCCGGCCCTCCGGGGGAGGTCGCGCTCGCCGCGCGCCTGCTCGACGAGCTCGTCGAGGTCGTCGAGGCCGGCACCCAGCTCACGGCCGACGTCGTCACGCGGTCCATCGCGATGCTCACCGCCGCGACGGCGTCGCGCCCGGCCGAGGTGCTGACGCTCAACATCCTGTCGAGCCGCGGCCGCACGATCCGGCCCAAGACCGTGGGGCAGAAGCGCTACGTCGAGGCGATCGACGCGAACACCATCACGTTCGGGATCGGTCCCGCCGGCACCGGCAAGACGTACCTCGCGATGGCGAAGGCCGTGCAGGCGCTGCAGTCGAAGCAGGTCAACCGCATCATCCTCACGCGCCCGGCCGTCGAGGCGGGGGAGCGGCTCGGGTTCCTGCCCGGCTCGTTGACGGAGAAGATCGACCCGTACCTGCGCCCGCTGTACGACGCGCTGCACGACATGATCGACCCGGACTCGATCCCCAAGCTCATCGAGGCCGGGACGATCGAGGTCGCCCCGCTCGCGTTCATGCGCGGGCGCAGCCTCAACGACTCGTTCATCATCCTCGACGAGGCGCAGAACACGACCACCGAGCAGATGAAGATGTTCCTCACGCGCCTCGGCTTCGGGTCGCGCATGGTCATCACGGGCGACGCGACGCAGGTCGACCTGCCGGGCGGCACCCAGTCCGGCCTGCGTGTCATCGAGGACGTCCTCACCGGCGTGGACGACGTCGAGTTCTGCCGGCTCACGTCGTCCGACGTGGTGCGGCACCGGCTGGTGAGCGACATCATCGACGCGTACGCGCGGTGGGACCTGGCGAGCGGCGGGGGCTCGGCGAGCTCCGGGTCGCGCCGCCGCGACGACGACCGCCGCGGGCGCCCCGCGGCACGAGAACGACGGACGAGGGACGACGCGTGAGCATCGAGGTCAACAACGAGACCGAGGCCGAGGTCGACGAGGCCGAGTTCGCGGCGCTGGCACGGTACGTGCTCGACGCGATGCGCGTGCACCCGCAGAGCGAGCTGTCGATCCTCTTCGTCGACACGGACGTGATGAGCGAGCTGCACGTGCGCTGGATGGACGAGCCCGGCCCGACGGACGTGCTGTCGTTCCCCATGGACGAGCTGCGGCCCGGGCGCGACGGCGAGGTCGCCGGCCCCGGCCAGCTCGGCGACGTCGTGCTGTGCCCGGAGGTCGCCGCCCGGCAGGCGGTGACGGCGGGCCACTCGACGGCGGAGGAGATGCTGCTGCTCACGACGCACGGCATCCTGCACCTGCTCGGCTACGACCACGCCGAGCCGGAGGAGGAGAAGGAGATGTTCGCGCTGCAGCGCAAGCTGCTCCTGACCTTCCTCGCGGGCCGGTGAGCGGCGAACCCGTCGCGCTCCTGGCGGCCCTGACCGTCCTGACGGTCGTGCTCGCGGCCGCGCTGAGCGCGGGCGAGGCGGCGGTGCTGCGCGTGACGCGGGCGGCCGTCACGGAGGCCGCCCTGGGCGACGACCCGGCCGTGCCCGCCCGCCCGGAGGGGCGTCGGGCGCTGGCGCTGCTCGCGGACCCGGCGGCGACCGTGCGCTCCGTCGGCTTCGTGCGCGTCGTCGCGGAGGTCGCGGCGGTCACGTGCCTCACGCTGCTCGTCGCGGCGTGGCTGGAGCCGTGGTGGCAGGTCCTGCTCGTCGCGCTCGCGGTGAGCGTCGTCGTCGGGCTCCTCGTGGTGCGCGTGAGCCCGCGGTCCCTCGGCCGCCGCCACGCGGTGCGCGTCCTGCTGAGCCTGTCGCGCCTGCTCACGGTCGTCGTCGGGGCCACGCGCTGGCTCACGCGGCTCGCCCCGGCGCCCGACGAGGGAGCCCACCAGCGCGAGCTCCAGGACATGGTGGACCGCGTCAACGAGTCCGAGGTCATCGAGGAGGAGGAGCGCGAGCTCATCCGCTCCGTCTTCGAGCTCGGCAGCACCCTCACGCGCGAGGTCATGGTGCCCCGCACCGACATGGTGACGACGGCGCGCGACACGCCCCTGCGCAAGACCCTCTCGCTCTTCCTGCGCTCCGGCTTCTCCCGCATCCCGGTCACGGGCACGTCCGCGGACGACCTCGTGGGCGTCGCCTACTTCAAGGACGTCGTGCGCGTCCTTCAGGGCGGTCCCGGGACCGACGCGCGGCCCGTGAGCGAGGTCGCGCGCCCCGCGATCTTCGTACCCGAGTCCAAGCCCGTGGACGACCTGCTGCGCGAGATGCAGGCGTCGTCCTCGCACATCGCCATGGTCGTCGACGAGTACGGCGGCGTCGCGGGACTGGTGACGATCGAGGACGCGCTCGAGGAGATCGTGGGCGAGCTCACGGACGAGCACGACCGGCCGGAGCCCGAGGTCGAGGACCTGGGCGACGGCGTCCTGCGCGTGCCCGCCCGCCTCGGCGTCGACGAGCTCGGCGAACTCTTCGGCCTCGGCCTGGACGACGACGACGTGGACACCGTGGGCGGCCTGCTCGCCAAGGCGCTCGGCAAGGTCCCGCTGCCCGGCTCCGTGGCCGAGGTCCACGGGCTGCGCCTCGAGGCCGACCGCGTCCAGGGCCGCCGCAAGCAGCTCGCGACCGTCCTCGTCTCCACGGCGACCTCGCCCGACGCTCCGGTCCCCGCGCCGGACGAGCCCGACCCCGCGGCCGACACCCGTCAGCCCCTCCCCACCGTGAAGGACACCCCGTGAGCACGACCACCCCCGAGCACCGCTCCGGCTTCGCCTGCCTCGTCGGGCGGCCCAACGCGGGCAAGTCGACCCTGACGAACGCGCTGGTCGGCCAGAAGGTGGCGATCACCTCCGGGCGCCCCCAGACGACGCGCCACACGATCCGCGGGATCGTGCACCGCCCCGACGCGCAGCTCGTCCTCGTCGACACCCCGGGGCTGCACCGCCCCCGCACGCTGCTCGGCGAGCGTCTCAACGACCTCGTGCGCGAGACGCTCACCGAGGTCGACGTCATCGCGTTCTGCCTGCCCGCCGACCAGAAGATCGGCCCGGGCGACCGCTTCATCGCGAACGAGCTCGCGGAGCTCATGCGCGGGCGCCGCGGCACGCCCGTGGTCGCGGTCGTCACGAAGGCCGACCTCGTGGACCGCGGCACCCTCGCCGCGCACCTGCTCGCGGTCGACCGGCTGGGGGAGACGGCGGGCGGCTGGGCCGACATCGTGCCCGTCTCGGCCCAGGACGGCTACCAGGTCGACGTGCTCACCGACGTCCTCGTCTCCCACCTGCCCGAGGGCCCCGAGCTGTACCCGGGCGGCGAGCTCACGGACGAGCCGGAGGCCGTCATGGTCGCCGAGCTCGTGCGCGAGGCGGCGCTCGAGGGCGTGCGCGACGAGCTCCCGCACTCGCTCGCGGTCCAGGTCGAGGAGATCGTGCCCCGCGAGGGCAGCGGCGACGAGGCCACGGGCCGGCCGCCGCTGCTCGACGTGCGCGTCAACCTCTTCGTCGAGCGCGACTCGCAGAAGGCGATCGTCATCGGCCGCGGCGGCTCACGGCTGCGCGAGGTCGGGACGCGCGCGCGGCACGGCATCGAGGCGCTGCTCGGGGCGAGGGTCTACCTCGACCTGCACGTGAAGGTCGCCAAGGACTGGCAGCGCGACCCCAAGCAGCTCCACCGGCTCGGCTTCTGACCCGGGGGGACGTCCCCCGTGCCGTCGTCGGGACGGCACCAGGGACCGGCCGGCGGCCCGCGACGTACGATTCCTCGGTGATCTTCCGGACCGCCGCGACGACGGCAGCCCTCGCGATCGTCCTCGCGATCGTCGGAGCGGTCACCGGGCCGCAGTGGGACCCGGTGCCCGTGACCGAGCACCTCGTCCCCGAGACGCCCGACACGACCGTCGGCGGGCAGCCGCCGGGCGGGGCCGCCCCGGTCGGCACCTACGACGTGCGCGAGACCGACGTGACGGTCCGGCTCGACGGCGCGACCGTCGGGGGCGTGCTGCGCGAGCCCGTCGACGCGGGCGACGACCTCCCGGGCATGGTGTTCGTGCACGGGGCAGGGACCGGCCTGGCGTCGGAGGCGTTCGTGGACGTCGCGACCGACCTCGCGAGCGCGGGCGTCGTGACCCTCGTCCCGGACAAGCGCCTGGACACCTACACCACGCGCCACCGCGACTACGAGGCGATGGCGCGCGACTACGCGCACTCCGTGGACCTCCTGCGGGCGCGTCCCGGCGTCGACCCGGAGCGCGTGGGGCTGTACGGAGAGTCCGAGGGCACGTGGATCGTGCCCGTGATGGCGGCCGACGACCCGACCATCGCGTTCACCGTCCTCGTGTCCGCGCCCGTCGTGCCGCCGCGCCAGCAGGCCGCGTTCGCGGTCGACAGCTACCTGCGCAACACCGACGTGCCCCACGGGGTGTTCCGGGCGATCCCGCGCGCCGTCGGGATGGCGATCCCCGGCGGCGGCTTCGAGTACGCGGACTTCGACGTGGAGCCGTTCCTCGAGCGGCTCACCCAGCCGGTGCTCGTCGTGTACGGCACCGCGGACCCGTCGATGCCCGTCGAGCAGGGGGCGCGGCAGATCCTCGACGCCACGGGCCCGTCGTCGCAGGTGCCGGGCGGGGCCGACGTCACCGTGCGCTACTACGCGGACGCGAACCACGGGATCAAGATCGACGACGTGCTCGTGCCCGACTTCCCGCGCGACGTGAGCGCGTGGGTGACGTCCCTGCCCGCGAGCGCGACCGCGCTGCCGCAGGTCGCGGGCGCCGAGCCCACGCAGCAGTACCTCGCCGGGCCGGTCCCGTCGCCGCGCTGGCTGGGCAACGGCGACCTGTTCGTCGCCCTCGTCCTCGCCGCCGTCGGGCTGCTCGTGCTCGGCCCGCTCGTCGGCCTCGTCGGGGGCCTCGTGCGCCGGCTGCGACGGGTCGCTGGCCGGCCCGGAGCGCCCGCCGGTCTCGCGCCCGGCTTCCGCGTGCCGCTGGTGGGGCTCGGGGTCGGCGCGTTCGCGACGACGGTCGCGCTCGTCGTCTACCTCGTGGCCACCGCGCGGCTCGCGCTCGACTACGAGAAGGACGCGTGGGTCGTGCAGGGCGGCTGGATCGGGGTGCGGCTCGTCGGGCTCGCGACGCTCGTCGCGGGCGCCCTGCTGGTCAACCGGGCCGCCGAGGTCCGCTCCGCGCGCCGTGCGCACGACGAGCGCCGGGGCACCGACGAGGTGGTCGCCGCGGACGAGGGCGGGAGCGTGCTGCAGGTCGCGCGGGGCGTGACCCCCCGCGTCATGCTGTGGTGCGTGGTCGCGGGGTCCACCGTCCTGCTCGTCATCCTCGCGTACTGGGGCGTCTACCAGCTCGGCATCTGACCGTGCCGGTGCGCCGTCGTCCGGGCGCGACGGTCCCGCCGCTCGCCCGGCGCGGCCCGACGGGCGTGCGTATCGTGGACGGGTGAGGCGCCGTCGGCTCGCGCAGGACCGGGCGGCTCGTGCCGGGCACGTCACCCACGAGCCGACGACGGACGGTGCCGGGACGGCGGTCGGCGGCCTCGAGCTGCTGCCGCCCGAGCTGCGGTCCGACGACCGGTTCGACGCCGCCCTCGACGCCGCGCTCGCGGGTCCTGCCGAGGCGCCCGTCCGCCGTCCGCCCGACGGGCCGCGACCCCGGGACGAGGACGGTCCGCCCGCCACGCGGAGCGGGCACCACGACCGAGCGGCCCGCGACGTGCTGCCCCTGTCGCGCCCGCAGGACGAGCGCCCGCCCACGGCCCCCGACATGCCCGGCCCCGCGCGGTCCGGCGCGCCCCGGCCGTCCGGGACCGCCGGGGGCGGCGAGTCCCCGCAGGTGCGTGCGCCCGGGCGCCGCTGGTTCCTGCACCCCGTCCCGTGGGTGGCGCTCGCGGTCGCCGTCGCGTTCGCCGGCTCCGTCGCCTTCACCGCGTCGATGGAGGACGCGCGGCCCGTCGACGTCACCGCGCTCGCCGGGGGGCTGCGGCCGCTCGAGGACCCGCCCGAGCCGCGCTGGTCGGTCCCCGTCGAGCCCGGCACCGAGGTGGTCCCCGCGGTCGGTGCCGTCGTGACCGTCGACGGGTCGCTCACGGCGTACTCCGTCGCGGACGGCTCGGTCCTCTGGCGGTCCGAGCGTCTCGGCGACCGTGCCACGTGCCTGCCGGCCTCGGGCGAGCCCGCGCGCGAGGTGGTGGTGTGCGCGGTGCCGACGGGGTGGCGCGAGCAGGCGGCCCGGCTCACCACCGTGCGCGCGACGACCGGGGAGGTCGTGGGGGAGCGCACGGCCGCGACGGCGGGGCGGCTGTCCGTCGTGCCGGTCGGCGCGACGGACGTCGTGCGGGCGTGGTGGCGCGGCGACGAGGTCGCGGTGGTGCGCGAGGACGCCGCGACCGGGGAGGTGCGGTGGGAGCGCACGCTCGCGCACGACGGCCTCGGGAGCGGCGGCGACGTCGTGCTCGACGTGCGCCGCGGCGTCGTCGACGTCCTCGCGCCGGGCGTCGCGGCGGCGCTCACGGAGGACGGCCTGTCGCTCGTCGAGGACGACGTGTGGACCATCGTCCGGCTCCAGGACGGGCGCTACGTCGGCAACGAGTACGGCCGCGGCACCGCCACGGTGTTCACCGCCGCGGGCGAGCCCGCGTTCCGGATCTCCGGCCGCGTGCTCGAGGCGCCCCTGTCGGACGGGTCCGCGCCGGGCGTCATCGTCACGAACACGTTCGGCAGCATCGTGGGCGTGGACGCCGCGACCGGCTCGGAGCTGTGGTCGTTGCCGGGCACGGGCATGCGCGCCGTCGCGCGGGTCGACGGCCGCGTCGTCGTCCAGACGGACTCGGCCTACCGCAGCGTCGACGCCCGCACGGGCGAGGAGGCGTGGGCCGTCACGCTCGAGGACGGCGGCCCCGGGCCGGTGCTCACCGACGGCCGGTCGCTGTTCGTCACGGAGCGGCAGCGCCGCCAGCCAGGGCTCGTGTCGATCGCGCTCGACGACGGGGCGGTCGAGTGGCGCTGGACGCTGCCCGAGGGCACCTACGACGTGCTCGCGGTCGAGGGCCGGCTCTTCCTCCTCGGGACCGGCGGGCTGACGGCCGTGTCCTGAGCGGCGTCTCAGCGATCCTTGAAGTAGCGGAACAGCGAGCGCTCGCGGGTTCCGAGGACGCCGAGCAGCGCGCCGAGGAGCGCGCCTCCCGTGCCCACGGCGACCACGCGCAACCCCGTCCACCACGCCTCCGCTCCGGGGTCGGGGTTGCCCCACCGGGAGATCCAGAGCAGGCATGCGCCGGCGATCAGCGCACCGGCGAGCGTCCAGGCGAGGACCTCCAGGAGCACCTGCCAGGCGAGCGCGGGCCGGGGGACCCGCGCGTGCAGCGCGGCCGCCAGCTCGAGCCGCCGCGCGCGGACCGAGGCCGCTCCGAGCACGAACCCTGTGAGCAGCGCTGCGACCGGCGCGTGACGTGTCAGCCGGTGCGCCAGCAGGTCGAGCGCGTCGTGCTCCGCGCCCAGCCGGGTGTTCAGCTGGCCCAGCGTGGCCTCGGTGGGGTCCGTCCCCGGGAGGAGGGCCGTCGGGAGCAGCGCGCTCGACCCGGCGTCGACGGGCCAGGCCTCGGCCCAGCAGACGTCGAACGTCCCTGCCGGGGGGACCGGCGTCAGCACGGCGTAGGCGAGCGCGCGATCGCGCCCGTCGTCGGGGTAGGCATAGATGCCGGCCACCGTCGCGTCGCCCGAAAACGTGGCGAGCCGGTCTCCCGCCACCACGCCGAGGGTCTCAGCGAGCTCTGCGGACAGCCAGACGCCGCTCGTGCGCGCGGGCGTCGTCGTCCCGGTGAGCACGTCGAGCAGACCCGGAGTCACGTCGAAGACGCTGAGCCGCGAGGAGGGCAGGCTGAGCGCCCGCAGAGGCTCGCCGGCGCGGTAGGCCCCGGCGGTGATGCCGGGGACGTCGCCGAAGGCCTCGCACCGACCACCGTCCACGCGTCCCGGCGCAGCGAGCGTCGCGATCGCTGCCCCCGACGCCCGGAAGTCGGCGGCACCGCGCAGCACGTCGACGACGGCACGGGTGTCGAGCGCAGCGAGGGTCCCCACCAGGAGGACGAACGCCACGGCAAGCAGGAGGGCGCGGGTGGTGCCCGAGCGGAGGTTGCGTGCGGCCTCGGACGCGACCGACCGGGGCCGCATCACGAGGTCCTCGTCGCTCGGGCCCGGGTGAGGTCGACGACGCGGGTGCACGCGTCGCGCGTTCGAGGGTCGTGGGTGGCGACCACGACGATCGAGTGCTGCTGCGCCACCCCGGCGAGGACGGCGTTCACCGTGCCGGCGGTGCGCAGGTCGAGCTGGGCCGTGGGCTCGTCGACGAGCAGCAGGTCCGGGGCGAGCGCGACCGCGCGCGCGAGCATCAGCCGTTGTGCCTCTCCGCCTGACAACGCGCGGAACGGACGGTCCGCGGTGGCAGAAAGCCCGAAACGATCGAGGATGGCGCTCGCTCGCAGCTCGGCCTCGCGGCGCCGCAGCCCCCGTGCGAGAAGGGGCAGGACGACGTGGTCCAGGGCGGAGCGCCGCGGCACGCCGTGGGGGTTCTGGAAGACCCACCCGACGTGTTCTATCCCCTCCCGCTCCACCGTGCCCGCGGACGGCGTCACCCAGCCGGCCAGGATGCTGAGCAGGGTCGACTTGCCCGAGCCCGACGGCCCGACCAGCGCGACCACCTCGCCCGGGTCCAGGTCCAGGTCCAGGCCGGAGAACAGGTCGCCGGTACCGGCGAACGCGTGGGCGAGACCCCGCGCACGGACTGCTCGGGTCACCGGCAGTCCCGGCTGCCGGTCGGCGGCGTGAGCGCGACGCGGGCAGGGGTGCTCCCGTCGTCGAACGTGACGAAGGTCTGGCCGAGCGAAGAGGCCACGACGGTCACCGGGCGCGGTCTCCCGTCGGCCACGACGCAGGCCGTGCCGCCCGAGAGGCCGTACAGGGCCCCGGGCGCCACCGTGGAGACCTGGAGCGGCTGCGCCAGCACGTAGTCGAGGGTCATCGGCTCCGTGGCTCCCTCGCTCTGCGAGAAGCGGAACGCCGCGTCGTCGTGGACGGCGTCGAGGAACGACCTGTCCCGGACCACGCCGTCGTCTCCGACCGCGGCCGTGGTCTGGGACCCGGCGAGCCGCACGACGCGGTCGCCCGGCGTCGCGTCCTGCGGCACGGCGTCGATGCGCACGGACTCGAGGACGCCCGCGACGGTCGCCAGCCCGGTGCCGGCGAACGGCTGGCCGACCTGTGCCTCGCACGTCGTGACGGTCACCGAGGGCGCCGGCAGCCACAGGACGGAGGCGACCGCGAGCGCTCCGGGCGGCCGCGCAAGACCGAGCACGTCTCTCTGCAGCGCGGACACGGAGGCCTTCGTCGCCGCGCCGTACTCGCCGTCCGGCTCGACGTCGAAGCCGAGCCGGGCCAGCTCGCGCTGGAGGCTCGCCACGTCGTCGCCCTTCGAGTCCGGCGCGAGGTCCCGCCACAGCGGGACGTCGGTGGCCAGCGCGAGGACGGGGCGGTCGTCGATCGTCGCAGGCGAGCTGCCTGACGCGATCGTCGCGCCCGGCGCGCACGCGCTGCGTCGCAGCCGCCCTGAGTCGCCGAGCGTCAGCGTCGTGCTCGGGGTGAGCTGCGGGGTGACCGGGACCTGACGGGCGTCGTCGAACTCCTGCGTCACGACGGCGACGGACGCTTCAGCCGTGGCAGGGCCCCGCAGCGAGGCGGGGGTGCGCTCGGGGACGACGAGGACCCCGGCGATCGCCCCGCCCGTGACGAGCACCAGCGCCGTCAGGGTGGACGTGGCCCACGCGGTCCTGCGCGGGGGAGCGAGAGCGGCTCGCTTCACGGCACCCTCGTCTCCTGTTCGCGCTCCTCGACGGCTATGACACGCACGTCCCGACCTCAGGCGGAGGGACGTAGGACTCGTCGTCGACGAGCTCCTGCAGCTCCTGGTCCGTGAGGTCATGGATCTCGTCGACCCCGGCCGACTCCAGGCACTCGCGCCACAGCTCCAGCAAGGACCTGCCCTCGGGGTTGCTCCGCATCTCGTGGTAGTACAGGCCGATGTCCCAGATCGTCCCGTCCGCGCACGCGTCGGCGATCGTAGGAATCTGGTCCAGCGCGGCCTCGGGGTCTGCCGAGGCGCTACGGAAGGCGTCCTGGGACTCCTGCGTCGCGCCGTAGGAGAACCCGTCGCCGTCGCCGAAGTCCGCCTCCAGGCCGCGGTCAGACATGCAGCGCGCGTAGGCGTCCCGCGCCTCGGTGAGCTCTGCGTCGGTGATCTCGTAGTCGGCGAGCACCTGCCGCTCCAGCGCGCTGACGTCGTCGGCGAGGAGCGCGTCGATCTCCGTGCGCCACCGGTCGGCCACGTCCGGCGCCGGGTCCGCGCCGGAGGAGCACCCCGCCAGTGCCAGCGCGAGGCCCGCTACGGCGACACCGAGGTGCTGCCTGGTCCGTGGACCTTCGAGCGTCCTCGCAGCCTGCCGACCGGTCCGGACGGTCGTTCCTGGGCGCCGGAGCATCGACGTGCGCACTGCTCTACACCGTCTGCTCGTAGAAGCCGAGCTCCGCGCTCCCGGACATGATGGACCCGCCCGTCCTGCCGGAGGCGTACGTGGTGCCGCTCGGTGCGTACACGGTCACGTTGCTCGTCGAGACCTGTCGGTTCGTCCAGTACGCGGTGCCGCCGGCGGACCGGTACTGCACCCGGGCGGAGACGCGGTAGCAGCTGCTGTTCTGCGCGGTCGCGCCACCGCTCGGCTTCAGCGCCTTGTACTGGCACGTCGCCGTGCTCGCCCGCACGGTGATCGTGCCGGTCGCCGCAGTCGCCGTCGGAGGGAGGGCCACCAGGCCCCCCAGCACCAGGACGCCTGCGGCCCCGACGCTCGCCCACGACTTCCTCAGACTCTTCTGCAGCACCATGTCTGCCCCCCGGGGATGTGGTCGCCCTCGTCGGCGGCCATGGAGTCCTCATGCTGGCGCCCGCGGACCGCGTTTCGCAGGGGTGCTCACATATTGGGACGTCGGCTCGGCCGCGCTCGTGGCCTTTCCTCGGCGGGCGGCCTGATCCGCCCCGGGAGCACGGCGCCGCGCGTGGGCGCTTGAGCCGCACGTGATGAACCGGTAGAAACGGTCGGGGCCCCTCGGCCCGGCGTGCGTGCGACCGGCACCGCGCGACAGCGTAGGGAGTGCACGATGACCAACCAGACAGAGCCGGCCGAGGACCCGCAGCCCGGTGCTGCGGGCACCGGGCCGACCCGGGCGCCCCAGGGCGTCACGGCGGGTGACGGGGACTCCACGGCCGAGCGCGCACCGGACGGTGCGACGGGCTCGGCAGGGTCGGACCCGGACGCGGCGGGAGCCGCGGACACGGGCACGGAGAAGGACACGGGCTCCGCGCGCGAGACCGGCGGGGCCTCGACGGCGACCGCCACCGCGTCGCCCTTCGCCGGGATCCCGGTGAGCGACTACGTGCGCGACGGCGTCGCCGCGCTGCTGCTCCTCGTCTCCCTCGCGCTGCCGTGGGACGTGTCGAGCCGCGCGTCGGACAAGATCGAGGTCGTCCTGCTGACGATCCTCTCGCTGCTGACGCTCGCGCTGCCGTACCTCGCGCGCACGGGCGTGCTCCCGACGACCTGGACCGTGCACACCACGCGCACGGTCCGTCTGCTGGCCAACGCGCCGTACGTGCTGCTCGTGCTCGTCTACCTCGTGGTCGACGTCGTGGGCGGCGGCGACCTCGCCGACGGGTGGGGCGGGGTCGGCTCCGCCGCCGCGCTCGGCCTCGCGGGCGCGCTCCTCGCGGCGCAGCCGCGCGAGAGCGAGCTCGGGCCGCAGGACCAGGACCGCGCGGTCACCGACCGGTGGCTCCAGGCGCTCCTCGCGCTCGCGGCGCTCCTCGCCCTCACCGTGCTGCTCACGGTGATCCTCACCGCCACCGGCACGCGCCTCGGCGGCGCCCTGTTCGTGCTGCTGGTGATCGTGGCCGCGGTGTTCGTCCTCGCGCTCGCCGGGCTGCCGACGTACGGCACGTGGCGCCGGTCCGAGGCCGCGCGCCTCACGCTCGTCGGGCTGGGCGTCATGCTCGCCGTCGGGTTCGTCCTCGGCTCGGGCAACAACGGGCTCGTGACGATCGAGAGCACGCACGGCGGCCGGTTCGGGCTCGTGCTCGTCCCGGCGCTCGCGGCCGTCGCCGCGGCGCCCGCCGTGCACCGCGCGATGGCCGCCGCGGACCCGGTGACCACCTGGGTGCGCGTGGCCGTCAACGCCCTCGACCTCGTGCTCGTCGTCGCGGGCTACGTCGCCGTGAGCGCCGTGCTCACCCTGGCCGACGGCGCACGCGGCGTCCCGGTCGTCCTCGCGGTGATCGTCGGTGTCCTCGCGGCCGCCGTCGCGTTCGTCGCGCGCCGCTCGCTCGCTCGCGACGCCGCCACCGGGCGCCCGCTCGCGCTCGGCGGCGCCGGGGTCGTGGCGCTGCTCGGCATCGTGCTGCTCGTCGTGACCTCGAACCGCGTCGTGCTCGGCGGCGGGGTGGAGCACGTGCTGCTCGCCTTCGGCCTCCCGCTGCTCGTCGTCGGGGCGCTCACCGTGCCGCGCGAGGTGCGCGCCTACTTCGCCGAGCACCGCCCCGTGCCCGCGGCCACCGGGGCGGAGGCGGCACGCGCGTACGTGTGGCAGCCGCCCGCGCCGAAGCAGCCCAAGCCGGCCCGGCCCGCGCCCGCCCCGGCGGGCCCGCCGACCGGCGCGCACCCGACGACCGAGCACTCGGGTGCCTACCCGGGCACGGGCGCCTACCCGGCCACGGGACCGACGGGCGCCTACCCGGCCACCGGACCGACGGGCGCCTACCCGCCGGCCGGACACACCGGCCCCGTCCCGACGCAGCAGGCGCCGGACCGGCGGTTCGCCGCCGGGTCCGACGCGACCGAGGTGCTCCCGGTCCAGCCGGCGGAGCCGGAGCGCAGCGGGTACGCCGCGCGTCCCGGCCTCACGCCCGACGAGGGCCCGTCGACGGCGGTCCTGCCCGCCTACCAGGAGGAGCAGCCGGGCACCGGCCCGCAGCCGACCGCCCAGCAGCCCGGCCAGGGGTACCCCCAGCAGGGATACGGCCAGCAGCAGGGCTACGCGTCCTCCGGGCCGGCGCAGCAGGGCTACGCGCCGCAGGGGTACGACCCGCAGGGCTACGGCCAGCAGGGGTACGCCCAGCAGCCCGCGGCGCAGCAGCCGTCGTACGCCCCGCCGGCCCAGCCGGCGGGCTTCACCGCGGCCCAGGCGCTCGACCCGGGCACGCCGCTCGAGGTCCTGGCGCAGATCGTCCAGGACGCGCCGCACCTGCGGCCCCAGGTCGCGGCGAACCCGTCGACGTACCCGGCGCTGCTCGAGTGGCTCGGCAACCTCGGTGACCCTGCGGTCGACGCGGCGCTGCGCTCGCGACGCGGCTGACGCACCCCGGCGCCCGGTCGGCCCTCCGCGCGAGGGCCGGCCGGGCGCACCCACGCCGTGCCCGAGGAGCGGACGTCCCGGGCGCGCGGACGGCGGAGGAGTACAGTGGCGTCGTGCACCTGATGCGGCAGCTCCTCCTTCGTTGCCGCGGCGAGGCCCTGTAGCCGGTTCCTCGTCGCGGTGGTTGGTGTGCCGGCTGACACCGATCAGGACGACCCCGAAGGACCGACGATGAACGCCTCCGCCCCCACCTCGACGCCCACCGCCGCGGACCCGAACCCGCAGCAGCCGTCGGGCATGCCGATCCACAAGTACCTGCCGTTCCACCGGCAGATCGACGTCTCCCTGCCTGACCGCACGTGGCCGGACAAGCGCATCGAGACCGCGCCCCGCTGGTGCGCCGTCGACCTGCGCGACGGGAACCAGGCCCTCATCGAGCCCATGAACGCGGAGCGCAAGCTGCGCATGTTCGAGCTGCTCGTCGCGATGGGCTACAAGGAGATCGAGGTCGGCTTCCCCTCGGCCTCGCAGACCGACTTCGACTTCGTGCGGATGCTCATCGAGGAGGACCGCATCCCGGACGACGTCGTCATCCAGGTCCTCACGCAGTCCCGCGAGCACCTCATCGCCCGCACGTACGAGGCGATCAAGGGCGCGAAGCAGGCGATCGTGCACCTCTACAACTCGACGTCCGTCCTGCAGCGCGAGGTCGTGTTCCGCTCGGACGAGGACGGCATCATCGCGATCGCCGTCGACGGCGCGCGGCTGTGCAAGAAGTTCGAGGAGACCGTCCCGGAGACGACGGTCTACTACGAGTACTCGCCCGAGTCGTACACCGGCACGGAGCTCGAGTTCGCGGCCCGCATCTGCAACGAGGTGCTCGAGGTCTTCGAGCCTCGCCCCGACCGCAAGGTGATCATCAACCTGCCCGCCACGGTCGAGATGGCGACGCCGAACGTCTACGCCGACTCGATCGAGTGGATGAACCGGCACCTGCACCACCGCGAGAACGTCGTGCTGTCGCTGCACCCGCACAACGACCGCGGCACGGCGGTCGCGGCCGCCGAGCTCGGCTACCAGGCGGGCGCGGACCGCATCGAGGGCTGCCTGTTCGGCAACGGCGAGCGCACCGGCAACGTCTGCCTCGTCACGCTGGGCATGAACCTGTTCAGCCAGGGCGTGGACCCGCAGATCGACTTCTCCGACATCGACCACGTCCGCCGCACGGTGGAGTACTGCAACCAGCTCGGCGTCCCCGAGCGGCACCCCTACGCGGGCGACCTGGTCTTCACGGCGTTCTCCGGCTCGCACCAGGACGCCATCAAGAAGGGCTTCGACGCGATGGCCGTCCGTGCGGAGGCGGAGGGTGCCACGGTGGACGACATCACGTGGGCCGTCCCGTACCTGCCGATCGACCCCAAGGACGTCGGCCGCTCGTACGAGGCCGTGATCCGCGTCAACTCGCAGTCCGGCAAGGGCGGCATCTCCTACCTGCTGAAGTCGGAGCGCCACCTCGACCTGCCGCGCCGTCTGCAGATCGAGTTCTCGCAGTCGGTGCAGCAGCACACCGACGCGCACGGCACGGAGGTCACGGGCGAGGACATCTGGCGCCTCTTCTCGGACGAGTACCTGCCCGTCGAGCCCGGTTCCGGCCTGGAGCCGTGGGGCCGGCTCAAGCTGCGCTCCACGCGCGCGTCGTCGAGCGAGGACGGCCCCGACACCCTGAGCGTCGACGTCCTCGACCGCGGCGAGGAGCTGACGCTCGAGGGCACGGGCAACGGCCCGGTCGCGGCGTTCGTCGACGCGATCGCGCAGGTGGGGGTCGACGTCCGCGTCCTGGACTACGCGGAGCACGCGCTCTCGGAGGGCGGGGACGCCACGGCCGCGGCGTACGTGGAGTGCCAGGTGGGCGACGACGTCCTGTGGGGCGTGGGGATCGACCCGTCGATCACGACCGCCTCGCTCAAGGCCATCGTGTCCGCCGTGAACCGTGCGGAGCGTGCCCAGGGCTGACCGCCCTCCCGCCGATCTCGCCGACGGCCCGGACGACCTCGTCGTCCGGGCCGTCGGCGTTTTGTCGACACCATGTTGGTAAGATGCCGACGCACTGTCGACAAAATTGGAAGGCTTCTCATGTTCCTCGCGTTGCGCGAGCTCGTCTTCGCGCGCACCCGCTTCCTGCTCATGGGCGGTGTCGTCGCGCTGGTCGCGGTCCTCGTCGTCCTCCTCTCCGGGCTGTCCGCCGGCCTCGTCAACGACGGCGTCTCCGGCCTCAAGCGCACGCCCGTCACCGACTTCGCCTTCGCCGAGGGCACCGGGACGGACGCCGCGTTCACGCGCTCCGTCATCGAGACGGACCAGGTCGGCACCATGGCCGAGCAGCCGGGCGTGCTCGAGGCCGCCCCGTACGGCCTGCTCCTGGCGAACGCGCACCAGGAGGACGGCTCGCCCGTCGACCTCACCCTCGTGGGCGTCGAGCCCGGATCGTTCGTGGCCCCGGCCGCGATGGCGGAGGGCGACGCCGTCGGGGCGGCGGACGGCATCGTCGTCTCGGCGACCGCCGCCGAGGACGGCCTCGCCATCGGCGACACCGTTGCCCTCGCGCGCCCGGAGCGCACGCTCACGGTCGTGGGCGTCCTCGAGGACCAGCACACGTTCGGCCACGTCGACATCGCCTACCTCCCGCTCGGCACGTGGCAGGAGCTCCTCGCCGGGGCCGAGCAGCCGGGAGCCGACGTGCCGGACGTCGCGACCGCCGTCGCGCTGCGCACCGATCCCGGGTCGTTCGACCGCGAGGCCGCCGACGCGGCGTCGGGCACGGTGACGCGCACGCTCACCGAGTCCTTCGACGCCTCGCCCGGGTACGCGGCCGAGACCGCGACCCTCCTGCTCATCCAGGTGTTCCTCTACGCCATCTCGGCGCTCGTGGTCGGGGCGTTCTTCACCGTGTGGGTCATCCAGCGCCGGCACGAGATCGCCGTGATGCGCGCCATGGGGGCACGGCGCCGCTTCCTGCTCGCCGACTCCCTCGGCCAGGCCGCCGTGCTCCTGCTCGCCTCGATCGGCGTGGGCTTCGCCCTCGGTGTCGCGGCGGGCGCGGGCCTCGGCGCGTCGCCGATGCCGTTCGCGCTCCAGGCCCCCGACCTCGTGCTGGCCGGCGTCCTGCTCTTCGTCCTCGGCATGGCCGGAGCGGCCGTCGCCGTCGCGCGCGTCACCTCCGTCGACCCCCTGACCGCCCTGGGAGGGCAGCGATGAGCACCACCACCCCCGCCACGCCCGTGCTCGAGATCGACCGGGTCACCGTCCGCCACGGCGACGGCGACACCACGGTCGTCGCGCTCGACGAGGTCAGCCTGAGCGTCGCCGCGGGCGAGCTCGTCGGTGTCGTCGGGCCCTCGGGCTCCGGCAAGTCGAGCCTGCTCGCCGTCGCCGGTGCGCTCACGGCGCCGGACTCCGGGACCGTCCGTCTCGAAGGGGTCGACCTCGGCGCGACGAGCGACCGCGAGCGGGCCCGGCTGCGGCGCGAGCGCATCGGCTTCGTCTTCCAGTCCGGCAACCTCCTCCCGGCGCTCACGAGCGTCGACCAGCTCCGGCTCGCGCTGCGGGTCGCCGGGATCGACGAGCGCGACCCCCGTGCCCGCGACCCCCGCGAGCTGCTGGGCTCGGTGTCCATGAGCCACCGTGCCGACCGGCGCCCGGACCAGCTCTCGGGCGGCGAGCGGCAGCGCGTGGGGATCGCCCGCGCGCTCGTCGCGAGCCCCGCGCTGCTCCTCGTCGACGAGCCGACGGCGGCGCTCGACCGGGCCCGCAGCCACGAGGTCGTGAGCCTGCTGGCCCGCGAGGTCGAGGCCTACGGCGCCGCGGCGCTCATGGTCACGCACGACCACGACGTGCTCGAGCACTGCCACCGGGTCGTCGAGATGGTCGACGGGCGGCTCGGGCTGCCCGCGGTGGCCGGCTGACGTCGGCGGGCGGCCCCGGAGGGCCGCCCGACCGCCCCCGGTCGGGCATGATGGTCCGGCCGGGGGCCGTCGCGCTCCCGGGGGAGCGCTCCGCAGACGCTCCGGGAAGGAGGACCCTCGTGCCCAAGATCGCCGCCCCGACGGTGGCCGAGCACCGCGCGGCGCAGCTCCGGACCCTGCTCGACGCCGCGCGCGACCTCATCCGCGAGGACGGCAGCGGGCTCACGCTCGCGGCGGTCGCGGCGCGGGCCGGGCTCGCCCGGTCGAGCGTCTACCAGTACTTCCGGTCGCGGGAGGAGCTGCTCGACGCGGTCGTCGCCGACGTCGTGCCGCGGTGGTCCGCGCGCATCACCGCCGCGGTGGCCACCGCGGCGTCCCCGGAGGACGCGATCGTCGCCTACGCGCGCGAGAACCTGCTCCTCGTGGCCGAGGGCGAGCACGCCGTCGTCGCCGCGCTGCGCGCCGAGGCGGGCCGCGAGGCGCTCGCCCAGCAGAGCGCCGCGATGCACGCGACGATCCTCGTGCCGCTCGTCGAGGCCCTGGAGCAGCTCGGCGTCCCGGACGCCGCGCGCTCCGCGGAGCTCGTCAATGCCGTGGTGCTCGCCGCGGCCCGCCAGGTCGAGTCCGGCGAGGACGCGGGCACGACGCTCGCCCGGGTCCGCGCGGTCCTCGGGTGCCTCGCGCCCGCGTGACCGCCGTCGGCGGGTGGTGCGCGCCGTGTCGGCGGCGTGACGGACAATAGGGGCGTGGTGCTGTACCGAGACGACGCGATCGTGCTGCGCGCCCAGAAGCTGGGCGAGGCGGACCGCATCGTCACCCTCCTGACGCGCGAGCACGGGAAGGTGCGCGCCGTCGGCAAGGGCGTGCGCCGCACGTCGTCCCGGTTCGGCGCGCGGCTCGAGCCGTTCATGCTCGTGGACGTCCAGCTCTACGCGGGCCGGTCGCTGGACACGGTGACGCAGGCGGAGACGATCGGCCCGTACGCGCGCCGGATCTGCGAGGACTACGGCCTGTACACGGCGGGCGCCGCGATGCTCGAGACCGCGGAGCGCCTCGTCGCCGACGAGCGCGAGCCCGCCGTGCAGCAGTACTGGCTGCTCGCGGGCGCGCTGCGGGCGCTCTCGGAGCACGCGCACGCGCCGGGGCTCGTGCTCGACTCCTACCTCCTGCGCGCGCTCGCCGTCGCGGGCTGGGCGCCGTCGTTCGTCGACTGCGCGCGGTGCGGCGAGCCGGGCCCGCACCACGCGTTCGCCGTCGCGCAGGGCGGGGCCGTGTGCTCGCGCTGCCGCCCGCCGGGATCGACGGCGCCCGCGCCCCAGACCTTCGCCCTGCTCGCCGCGCTGCTCGCGGGGGAGTGGGACGCGGCCGACGCGTCGGACGCCCGGCACCGCAAGGAAGCGAGCGGCCTCGTGGCCGCGTACAGCCAATACCACCTGGAGAGAACGTTGCGATCACTGCGCATGGTGGAGCGGGACGCTCCCGCCCCGCACGTCCCCGCCGTCCCGCACGCCGACGAGGCCGCCGCCTCCGCGGACCCGCGCGCCGGTGCCGGGGCGGACGCCTGATGGCGCGGCGCACGTACCAGCCGCCGTTCCCGCACCCCAGCGGTGCGCGGCCCCCGGCGATCCCGGCGCAGTTCGTGCCGAACCACGTCGCGGTCGTCATGGACGGCAACGGCCGCTGGGCCAACGCGCGCGGGCTGCCGCGCACCGCGGGCCACGAGGCCGGCGAGGCGGCGCTGCTCGACGTCGTCGCGGGCGCCATCGAGATCGGCGTCAAGCACGTGTCGGCGTACGCGTTCTCGACCGAGAACTGGAAGCGCTCGCCCGACGAGGTCCGCTTCCTCATGGGCTTCAACCGCGACGTGATCCGGCGTCGCCGCGACGAGATGGACTCGTGGGGCGTGCGCGTGCGGTGGGCGGGGCGTCGTCCGCGGCTCTGGGCGTCCGTGATCAAGGAGCTCGAGGTCGCGGAGGAGCAGACGAAGCAGAACGACGTCTGCACGCTCACGATGTGCGTCAACTACGGGGGGCGCGCCGAGATCGCCGACGCCGCGGCCGCCATCGCGCGCGAGGTCGCCGCCGGGCGGATCGACCCGCGCAAGGTCACGGAGCGGACCGTCCAGCAGCACCTCGACGAGCCCGACCTGCCGGACGTGGACCTGTTCCTGCGCAGCTCGGGCGAGCAGCGCACGTCGAACTTCATGCTGTGGCAGGCCGCGTACGCGGAGCTCGTGTTCCTCCCGGAGCCCTGGCCCGACGTGGACCGCCGCTCGCTGTGGCGCGCCGTCGAGGAGTACGCGCGCCGCGACCGCCGCTACGGCGGTGCGGTCGACGCGGTGGGCGGGACGGCGGGCGGCCCGGCCTGACGTCGCGCGCGGAGCAGCGCGTGCCTTGTCGCCGGGACGCCGTGGGAGGCGGCCGGTAGCGTGCGCGGCATGACTCTGAGCATCGGCATGGTGACCGTCGACTCCACCGACCCGCGGCCGCTCGCCCAGTGGTGGGCGCGCCGCCTCGGCGGGCGGCTCGTCGACGAGGCGGACGGGTGGTTCCTCGAGGTCGTGCCCGCCGAGGGGGTGACGGCTCCGGTCCTCGGGTTCCAGCGCGTCGAGGACCCGACGCCCGGCAAGAACCGGCTGCACCTCGACCTCGGCACGTCCGACCGCGAGGCGGACGTCGCGGCGCTCGTGGCGGACGGCGCGACGCTCGTCGGGGAGCACACCATCCCCGGGTACCGCTGGGCGGTGCTGGCCGACCCGCAGGGCAACCAGTTCTGCGTCGGCGCGCCCGAGGAGCCGACGAGCGTCGGTTGAGGCGCGCGGTCGTCCCGTCGGGCGTCCCGTCGGGTCGGCCCGTCAGCGAGCCAGCGCGTCGAGCCGGGCGGCGAGCTCGGCCGGGCGGCTGAGCGCCACGAGGTGGCCGCCCGGCATCGTCTCGACCTCGGCACCGAGCCGCTCGCGCGCGACGGCGCGTTGGAACGGCGGCGGGAAGAGGCGGTCGTCGTCGCCCTGCAGCACGACCGTGGGCACGGCCGGCCAGGCGCGGGCGGGCCACGGCTCGGCGAAGGACCGCTCGGACGGCTGCCGGTCGCTGCGCTGCACGACGACCGCGACCGGGTCCGGCACGTCGTGGAAGAAGTCGTCCACGGGGTCGAACGGGCCCAGGCCCGTGGCGGCACGACGCGCGGCATGGTCCGTCGCCCGCCACCAGTCGCCCCCGCTCTCGCCCGGTCGCGGGATCATCGGGTTGAGCAGCACGAGCAGGCGGACCGCCTCGCGCTCGCACACGAGCGGCCCGACGTACGCGCCCATGGACTGGGCGACCACCACGAGGTCGTCCCGCTCGGCGGGGGCCGTCGCCCGGCGCAGCGTCGTCACCGCGACGTCGGTGAGGTCCGCCCAGTCGTGGCCCTCGTCGTGCTGGGGGAGGTCGACGGCGACCGGCCGGTGGCCGAGCCGGTCGAGCTCCGGGACGAGCAGGTCCCAGTACGCGGGGTCGCCGCCGGCGCCGGGAAGCAGGAGGAACGTCGTCATGGAGGTTCGGACGGTCCGGGACGCGTCATCTCATCGGTCGGTGTGCGGCGCGTCCTCGTCGCGAGGGAGCGTCGCCTGCCCGTCCAGCGCGGGGACGTCCCCGGCGGGCGCGCCGGTCGGCACGACCGCGGCGTCGGCGCCCGCCCGGGCGGCCCGGCGGCGGGCCATGAGGACCACCGCCACGACGACCACGACGACGATCGCGACGAGCACCGCGACGCCCGTCGGCGAGCCCGTCGCGGCGGCGAACGCGGCGGTCCACACCGCCCACCCGACGGTCGCGTAGATCGTCGCGTGCACCGCGCACCCGAGGATCATGGCCGCGAGGTAGCGCCCGAACGGCATGCGCACGACGCCCGCGGCGGCGTTGATCACGGTCTTCGTCCCGGTCGCGAGGAACGACGCGGGCACCGCGAGCACGCCCCACCGCCGCACGGTCTCGATCCCGCGTGCGGCCGACCGTCCGGACAGCCAGGCGTGGACGCGCGCGACCCACGGCTTGACGGGGCGTGTGCGGTCGAGCGTCCACGTCGTGACGAGGCGCGCGATCCAGTAGGTCGCCTGCGTCCGCACGAACGCGATCGCGAAGAAGAAGGCGAAGAGCGCGGCGAACGGGGCGCCGTCCAGCGCGTCGGGCACCGCTCAGTCCTGGACGGCGGTGGCCCGCGCGCAGCCCGCGCACGTGCCGAACAGCTCGATGGTGTGCTGGATGTCGACGAACCCGTGCGAGGTGCCGACCTGGTTGGCCCAGGCCTCGACCGTCGGGCCGTCGATCTCGACGGTCCGCCCGCACGCCCGGCACACGAGGTGGTGGTGGTGCTCGCGGCGCTCGCACCGGCGGTAGAGGTTCTCGCCCTCCTCGGTGCGCAGCACGTCCACGTCGCCGCCGTCCGCGAGGCTCTGCAGCGTGCGGTAGACGGTGGCGAGCCCCACGTTGTCGCCGCGCGTGCGCAGGATCTCGTGGAGCTGCTGGGCGCTGCGGAAGTCCTCCAGGTCCTCCAGCGCGTCCGAGACGGCGGCGCGCTGGCGGGTCATGCGCTGCACGGGTCACCTCCGGTGGTGCGGTGGGTCGACCCCGAGGGTACGAGGTCGAGCTCGACGTCGTCGGGGATGTCCGGGTGCGGGTCCCGCGCGACGCGCGGCCGCCGTCGGACCCACAGGGGTCGCAGCGCGGCGACGACGAGGTACGTCGCGATCGCGAGGACGACGATCGTCGCACCCGGCGAGACGTTGTTCCAGTACGTGAAGGACAGCCCGACGACGCACACGACCACCCCGACGACCGACGCGACGAGCATCGTGCGGCGGAACGAGCGCGTGACGAGCTGGGCGACCGCGACGGGCACGATCATGAGGGCGCTGACGAGGAGCAGGCCGACGACCCGCATGGACACGGTCACCGTGAGCGCGGCGACGACGGCGACGGCGATGTTCAGCGTGCGCACGGGCAGGCCGGACGCGCGCGCGAACTCCTCGTCGTGGCTCACCGAGAACAGCGCGGCCCGCAGGCCGACACCGACGAGCAGGATCACCGCGCTGAGGACGACCGTGAGGACGAGGTCCGACGACGTCACCGTCGAGATCGAGCCGAACAGGTACTGCATGAGGCTGCCCGACGAGCCGCCCGCGAGGCCGATGAGCAGGACGCCGCCCGCGATGCCGCCGTAGAACAGGAGCGCGAGCGCGAGGTCACCGCTCGTGCGGCCCCGCTCGCGCACGAGCTCGATCGCGACCGCGCCGAGCACCGCCGCGACGACCGCGCCGGGGATCGCGAGCGCGTCGTTCGGCACGACGCCCATCGCGGCGCCGACGAGCCACCCGAGCGCGACGCCCGTGAGCGCGACGTGCCCGATGCCGTCGCCGAGCAGCGAGAGCTTGCGCTGCACGAGGTACGTGCCGACGACGGGGGCGCTGACGCCGACGAGCAGCGCCGCGAGGAGGGCGCGCTGCATGAGCGGGTCGGTGAGCAGCAGGGAGATCTCGGAGAACAGGGTGGTCATGAGGCCGTCCTGGGTGCGTGGCCTGCGGAGAGGTCGGGGTTCAGGGTGTCAGTGAGGCCCGTCTCCGGGCCCGCGGGACGGTTGTCGCCGTCGACGGGCTCGTGCGGGTGCAGGTGCTGGTGCGTCGCGCCCGCGTGCGTGGACGACGCGCGGGGCGGTGCGCCGTCGTGCACGACGCGCCCGTGGCGCAGGACGACCGCGCGCTCGACGAGCGGGGCGAGCGCCCCGAGCTCGTGGAGCACCACGAGGACCGTGAGGCCGTCGCCCACGAGGCGCGTCATCGTCGCGGCGAACGCCTCCTGGCTCGGCTTGTCGACGCCCGCGACGGGCTCGTCGAGCACGAGCAGGTCGGGCCGGCGTACGAGGGCGCGCGCGATGAGCACGCGCTGCTGCTGCCCGCCCGAGAGCTCGGCCGTCGAGTCGTCGGCGCGGTCTGCGAGGCCCACGAGCTCGAGCGCCTCGACCGTGCGGTCGCGCCACCCGCGCGGGAGCCGGAGGCGGCCGCCGCCGAGGAGCCCGGACGCGACGACCTCCGACGCGGTGGACGGCATGCCCGAGGGCGCGCTCACGCGTTGCGGCACGTAGCCGAGCCGCCGCCACGGCAGCCGCGGGCCGAGCGGCGCGCCGAACAGGTCGACGGAGCCGCGGGAGAGCGGCACGATCCCGACGAGCGCGCGGACCAGCGTCGACTTCCCCGAGCCGTTCGCGCCGAGGAGCGAGACGACCTCGCCCGCGCGGACCGAGAGGTCGATGCCGCGCAGGATCTCGCTCCCGCCGAGGGTCACGTGGACGTCGCGCGCGGCGATCAGCTCCGGTGCGTCCGTCATGCGCACGCGAGGCCGGACGTGAGCGCCTCGAGGTTGGACTCCATGACCTCACGGTAGTCCGTCGCGCCCTCCGCGAGGCTCTCGAGCGGGTCGAGCAGAGCGGTCCGGACGCCGAGGTCGTCGGCGAGCGTCTGGGTCACCTTCGGGCTGACGAGCGTCTCGAAGAAGAGCGTGGTCACGCCGTTCTCCCGGACGACCTCGCCGACCTCGCGCAGGCGAGCAGGCGAGGGCTCCGCCTCGGGGTCGATCCCGGAGATCCCGACCTGGTGCAGGTCGTAGCGCTCGGCGAGGTAGCCGAAGGCCTCGTGCGAGGTGACGAGCGTCGCGCCCGCGCACGGGGCGAGCGCCTCGGCGAACTCGGCGTCCAGGTCGTCGAGGTCCGCGGTGAGGGCGGCGGCACCGGCCGCGTAGTCGTCGGCGTGGTCGGGGTCGATCGCGGAGAGCTCGTCGGCGACGGCGTCGCCCACGGCGGCCAGGCGTGTCGGGTCGAGCCAGAAGTGCGGGTCCGTGGGGCCGTGGTCGTGACCGTCGCCGGACTCGTCCGCGTGCTCGGCGTGCTCCTCCGCGGTCTCGTCGGCGTGCTCGCCCTCGCCGCCGGGGTGCTCCTCGAGCCCGGCCGACGCCGCGGCGTCGACCACGTGCTCGGGGGCGCGCTGCTCGATCCCCTCGTCGACCGCGGGCTGGAACCCCGAGAGGTAGACGACGAGGTCGGCGTCGCCGATCGAGCGGACCTGCGCGGGCGCGAGCTCGAGGTCGTGCGGCTCGGCCGCGGGCGGCGTGAGGTTCGCGACGTCGACGTGCTCCCCGCCGACCTGCTCGACGACGTACTGGAGCGGGTAGAACGACGCGAGCACCTGGAGCCGGCCGTCGTCGCCGCCGCCTCCTCCCGAGCCGCCGTCCCCGGGGGAGCACGCCGCGACGAGCGCGGCCGTGGCGAGGGCGGCGGTGGTGGCGAGGGCGCGACGGCGCCGGGAGGGGGAGCGGTGCATGACCCCCAGTCTCCGCCTTCTTGAGAATGAATGTCAAAACCGTTCCCGGTGAGCCGGGTCACGGCCGGGTACGCTGGTCGGTCGGCGCCCGTGCGGGCGTCGCCCACCCGTCCAGCCCCCACGAGCCACGTGCGGGGCCGTGAGCACCAGGAGTGATGTCCGTGGCCGCAGCGCCCTCGCCCACCGCCCGTCTCGACGCCGTCGTCTCCCTCGCCAAGCGGCGCGGGTTCGTCTTCCCCTCGGGCGAGATCTACGGCGGCACCCGCTCCGCGTGGGACTACGGGCCCCTGGGCACCGAGCTCAAGGAGAACATCAAGAAGCAGTGGTGGCGCGCGATGGTCACGAGCCGCGACGACGTCGTGGGCCTCGACTCGTCCGTGATCCTGCCGCGCCAGGTGTGGGTCGCGTCGGGCCACGTGGGCGTCTTCACCGACCCGCTGACGGAGTGCCTGCACTGCCACAAGCGGTTCCGCGAGGACCAGATGATCGAGGAGTTCGAGGAGAAGAAGGGCCGCGCGCCCGAGGGCGGCCTCGCCGAGATCGTCTGCCCGAACTGCGGCACGCGCGGGCAGTGGACCGAGCCGCGCGACTTCAACATGATGCTCAAGACGTACCTCGGCCCCGTCGAGGACGAGTCGGGCCTGCACTACCTGCGCCCCGAGACGGCGCAGGGCATCTTCGTGAACTTCGCCAACGTCATGGGGGCGAGCCGCAAGAAGCCACCGTTCGGCATCGGCCAGATCGGCAAGTCGTTCCGCAACGAGATCACGCCCGGCAACTTCATCTTCCGCACGCGCGAGTTCGAGCAGATGGAGATGGAGTTCTTCGTCGAGCCCGGCACGGACGCCGAGTGGCACCAGTACTGGATCGACACGCGCACCGACTGGTACGTGGACCTCGGCATCCAGCGCGACAACCTGCGCCTGTACGAGCACCCGCAGGAGAAGCTCTCGCACTACTCGACCCGCACGGTCGACATCGAGTACCGCTTCGGCTTCTCCGGCTCGGAGTGGGGCGAGCTCGAGGGCATCGCGAACCGCACCGACTTCGACCTCAAGACGCACGCCGAGCACTCCGGCAAGGATCTGTCGTACTTCGACCAGACGAAGAACGAGCGCTGGGTGCCCTACGTCATCGAGCCGGCCGCGGGTCTCACGCGCTCGCTCATGGCGTTCCTCGTCGAGGCGTACACCGAGGACGAGGCGCCGAACGCGAAGGGCGGCGTGGACACGCGCACGGTCCTGCGCCTTGACCACCGCCTCGCGCCGGTCAAGGCCGCCGTGCTCCCGCTGAGCCGCAACGAGCAGCTCTCGCCCAAGGCGAAGGACCTCGCGACGGAGCTCCGCAAGTACTGGAACGTCGACTTCGACGACGCCGGCGCCATCGGCCGCCGGTACCGCCGCCAGGACGAGATCGGCACGCCGTTCTGCATCACGGTCGACTTCGACACGCTCGACGACCAGGCCGTGACGATCCGCCACCGCGACTCGATGAGCCAGGAGCGCGTCGCGCTCGACAAGGTCACCGAGTACCTCGCCGGGCACCTGCTCGGCGCCTGACGCGTCACCGGCCCGGCGCACCGGCGCCGGGCATGCAGGAGGGGCGGGACCGTGCGGTCCCGCCCCTCCTGTCGCGTCTCGTCGGGACGCGTCGCCCCCCAGCGGCCTCGCGCTAGCGGGCCGCCCCCTTAGCCCTGTTGAGCAGGCCGATCACCAGGCTCACGACGAGCACGATGATGCCGATCCAGATGAGGATCTTCGCGGCCTCGATGGCGACGCCGAGGATGAGGAGCACGGCGCCGACGATGACCAGGATGAGCCAGAGAGGCATGTCGTCCCTTTCGTCCGTGTCCGGCCTGGATTGCCGGACCTCCTCAACACTGCCACGACCGTACGCTGCTCGCTCGTCGAAACGGGGCTCGTCGTGCAGCGGGAGCCGGGTGGGACAATGGAGCGCGTGACTGCACCCGCTCCTGCCCTCAGCACGACGACCGACCGCCCCGACCCGGGGACCGGTCCGCTCGTGGCGCCGCTGCGGATCGGCCCGATCGTCGTCCGGACGCCGGTGGTCCTCGCCCCGATGGCGGGCGTCACGAACCGCGCGTTCCGCACGCTGTGCCGCGAGGCCGGCGCGTCCGGCGGCGACGACCCCGGCCTCTACGTCGCCGAGATGGTCACGAGCCGCGCGCTCGTCGAGCGCAACCCCGAGGCGCTGCGCATCGTGACGTTCGGCGCGGACGAGACGCCGCGGTCCGCGCAGGTGTACGGCGTGGACCCCGCGACCGTCCGCGAGGCGGTGCGCATCATCGTCGCCGAGGACCGCGCCGACCACGTCGACCTGAACTTCGGCTGCCCGGTGCCCAAGGTCACGCGCAAGGGCGGGGGAGCGGCGCTGCCCTGGAAGCGCGACCTGTTCACCGCGATCGTGCAGGGCGCGGTCGAGGCCGCCCGCCCGTACGGGGTCCCCGTCACCGTGAAGATGCGCAAGGGCATCGACGACGACCACCTCACCTACCTCGAAGCCGGCCGCATCGCGGAGGGCCTGGGCGTCGCCGCCGTCGCGCTGCACGCGCGCACCGCCGCCGAGCACTACTCCGGCACGGCTGACTGGTCCGCGATCGCGCGTCTCAAGGAGGCCGTCACGAGCGTGCCGGTGCTCGGCAACGGCGACATCTGGTCGGCCGAGGACGCCGTGCGCATGGTGCGCGAGACCGGGTGCGACGGCGTCGTCGTCGGGCGCGGCTGCCAGGGCCGGCCGTGGCTGTTCGCCGACCTCGCCGCGGCGTTCGCGGGCCGCCCGGAGCGCGTGCGCCCCGGGCTCCGCGAGGTGGCGGGCACGATCTACCGCCACGGCGAGCTCATGATCGAGTACTTCGACGGCGACGAGGGCAAGGGCATGCGCGACCTGCGCAAGCACATGGCCTGGTACCTCAAGGGCTACGCGGTGGGCGGCGACGCGCGCCGCGCGCTCGCGATGGTCTCGACGCTCGTCGAGCTGCGCGCGCTGCTCGACGACCTCGACCAGGACGCGCCCTACCCCGGCGAGGCCTCCGAGGGGCAGCGCGGCCGGGCCGGGTCGCCCAAGACGCCGCACCTGCCGTACGGCTGGCTCGACTCGCGCGAGCTCGACGCCGAGCACGAGGAGCGCCTGCGCGAGGCCGAGCTGAGCGTCTCCGGCGGCTGAGCGCCGCCTCCTCCGCCGCCTCCTCGCCGGCCGCCCGAGCGCGGCCCTGCACCGGCGGGACGCAAAGAACGACGGCCGGGACCCCCGCGGGGTCCCGGCCGTCGTGCACATGCAGCGGCGTCGGTCAGTGCGCGCGCAGCCAGACGGTCGTGTCCGACGGGACGCGGACCTGCGGGTCCGCGGAGCGGTCGGTCACGACCGGGCCGGAGGCCACGAGGACCTCCGTGCCGTGCGGCAGCACGACGGGCTCGGCGCCCAGGTTGGCGAGCACGACGACGTCGCGGTTGCGGAAGGCGACGACGTCCGCCGAGCCGGCGAACTCCTCGACCCACGCGAGCGTGCCCGCGCCCAGGCGCTCCGCGCGACGCGTGGCGAGGGCCGTGCGGTACGTCTCGTAGGTCGAGCCCTCGACGCCGCGCTGGACGTCCGCGGCGTAGCGGCCGTACGACTCCGGCTGGGGGAGCCAGGTCTTGCCGGACGGCCCGAACCCGAAGCCCTCGGCGTCGGCGCGCCACGGGAGGGGGATGCGGCAGCCGTCGCGGCCCGCCTCGGCGCCCTGGGTGCGGAAGAACGCCGGGTCCTCACGGACGTCGTCGGGCAGGGCGGTGTGCTCGGGGAGGCCGAGCTCCTCGCCCTGGTAGAGGTACGACGACCCGGGCAGGCCGAGCATGAGCAGCGACGCGGCGCGCGCGCGGCGCAGGCCGAGCTCCTCGTCGGGCTGCGGGTCGTGGGCGAAGATGCCGTTGGGGCGCAGGCCCGGGTCGGCCAGGCCGAGGCGCGACGCGTGGCGCACGACGTCGTGGTTCGACAGGACCCACGTCGTGGGCGCGCCGACCTCGTCGTTCGCGTGCAGCGACGCCGCGATCACGGTGCGCAGCGGCGCGGCCGACCAGCCGGTGGTGAGGAACGAGAAGTTGAACGCCTGGTGCATCTCGTCCGGGCGCACGTAGCGCGCGAGGCGCGAGAGCGGCTCGACCCACGCCTCGGCGACGAGCGCACGGTCGCCGTCGTACTCGGCGAGGACGCGGTGCCACGCACGGTAGATCTCGTGGACGCCGTCCTGGTCGAACATCGGGCCGGAGTTCCCGGCGCCCGTCGAGCCGTCCTCGGGGGCCCCCGGGTCGGTGCCCTCCTCGCCGGCCTCGGTGCCCTCGACCATCGAGACGGTGCCGTCCCAGTCGGGCAGGCCGTCGGCCTTGATCATGCCGTGCGCGACGTCGACGCGGAACCCGTCCACGCCCTTGTCGAGCCAGAAGCGCAGGACCTGCTCGAACTCCTCGCGGACCTCCGGGTTGTCCCACGCGAGGTCGGGCTGGGTCGAGTCGAAGAGGTGCAGGTACCACTGCCCGGGCGTCTCGCCCTCGGTGCCGGTCACGGGGCGGGCGTTCGCGCCGGCCGTGACGCGGGTCCACGCGGGGCCGCCGAAGATGGACTGCCAGTTGTTCGGGGGCAGCTCGCCGTGCTCGCCCTCGCCCTCGCGGAAGATGTACCGCGCGCGCTCCGGCGAGCCCTCGGGCGACGCGAGCGCCGCCTGGAACCAGGCGTGCTGGTCCGACGTGTGGTTCGGGACGAGGTCGACGACGATCCGGATGCCGCGCGCGTGCGCCTGGGCGAGGAGCTCGTCGAAGTCCGCGAGCGTGCCGAACAGCGGGTCCACGTCGCGGTAGTCCGCGACGTCGTAGCCCGCGTCCTTCTGGGGCGAGCGGTAGAACGGGCTCAGCCAGACGGCGTCGACCCCGAGCTCGGCGAGGTGGTCGAGCTTCGAGGTGATGCCGGGCAGGTCGCCGACGCCGTCGCCGTCGCCGTCCGCGAAGGAGCGCGGGTACACCTGGTAGATGACGGCGTCGCGCCACCACTCGGGGGCCTCGCCCGGCCCGGTGTGCACGAGCGCCCCCGTGCTGAAGGGCGCCGGGGCGGTGGCCAGCCCGGTGCTGGTCGCGGCGGCGGTCGGCGTCGAATCGATACGAGTCATCGAGCTGTCGGTCCTCACGTACGTGGTGCTGGGGTTTTCAGGGGATCTTCCGGTGGTGGTCACTCGGCTGGCGGAGCGGGGTGTCGCCGACCCTCCGTCGAGTGTAAGCGCTTGCGGTGCGGTGCCGACGAGGGGTCGGCGGACGCCCGCAGCGAGGTGCGTGGACTTCCGGGCGCCGGTCTCAGGCGGTCGGCGAGGCCGGGGCGGCCCCGGTCGAGTCGCGGACGATGAGCTCCGGCTGGAAGAGGAGCTCGGTCCGCGGTGCCCGCTCGCCCGCGATCTCCGTGAGGAGCGCGCTCACGGCGGCGTGCGCCATGGCGCTCACGGGCTGGCGCACCGTGGTGAGCGGCGGGTCGGTGAAGGCGATGAGGGGCGAGTCGTCGTAGCCGAGCACCGAGACGTCCTGCGGCACGCGCAGCCCGCGCGAGCGCGCCGCGCGGATGGCGCCGAGCGCCATGAGGTCGGAGCCGCAGACGATCGCGGTGTGGCCCGAGTCGATGAGCTCGCCGCCCGCGGCCTGGCCGCCCTCGACGGTGTAGAGCGTCACGACGACGTGCCGGGCCGCCTCCGCCTCGTCGGCGACGAGACCGTGCCGCACGAGCGACTCGGCGAAGCTCGCGAGCTTGCGCTGCGCGGGGACGAAGCGGTCGGGGCCGATCGCGAGGCCGACGCTGCGGTGCCCGAGCGAGACGAGGTGCCGCACCGAGAGCTCGACGCTCGCGACGTCGTCGGGCGAGACGAACGGGGCGTCGATGCCCTCGGCGAAGCCGTTGACCAGGACGATCGGGATCCCCCTGCTGCGCAGCCGCTCGTAGCGCTCGTGGCTCGCCTGGGTGTCCGCGTGCAGGCCGGAGACGAAGACGATGCCGTCGACCGCGTGGTCCATGAGCATGTCGACGTAGTCGTCCTCCGTGGTCCCGCCCGGCGACTGCGTGCACAGCAGCGGCGTGTACCCGTGCTCGGACAGGAGCGACTCGATCGTCTGGGCGAACGCGGGGAAGACGGGGTTCGTCAGCTCCGGGACGACGAGGCCGACGAGGCCGGCGGAGCGGGTGCGCAGCGTCGACGGTCGCTCGTAGCCCAGCACGTCGAGCGCGGCGAGCACCGCCTGGCGGGTCTCGCTCGCGACGCCGGGCTTGCCGTTGAGGACGCGCGAGACCGTCGCCGTGGAGACGCCTGCCTGGGCGGCGAGATCACTGAGACGGGTACGCACATGGGGCAGCGTAGGGGACACCGGACCTCCTCGTCCTGGTCGTCCGGTCGGCGAGCCGCGATCCCCTGTGCGGAGGCGCGCGGACCCGTCGGCCGGAGGAGGCGGGTGGGCGCCGGTCGACGCCCTGCAAAGCGTTGCATGAAAGTTACCGCAACGACTTGCACCTGTGCCACCTCCCGCTCTACCGTCGTGCCCATCAGGGTCCGGCGCCGGTGCCAACGCCGGAGCGGGCCGCCCATCACGACACGCTTGGAGTGACCACTGATGCGACGGAGCATCCTTCTTGCCGCCGCGCTGACCACGACGCTGGCGCTGACCGCCTGCTCGTCCGGCGGCTCGGGCGACGAGACCACCGACGAGCCGAGCGCCGAGGGTTCGTCCGCCGGTGGCTCGCTGACCGTCTGGGTCGACGAGACCCGTCAGGACGCCGTGACCGCGGCGGCCGAGTCGTTCGAGACCGAGACGGGCACGACGGTCGACGTCGTGCTCAAGAACTTCGAGGACATCCGGGCGGACTTCCTCGCCCAGGTCCCGACGGGCGAGGGCCCCGACATCACCGTCGGCGCCCACGACTGGCTGGGCGAGCTCACCACGAACGGCGTCGTGGCGCCGCTCGAGCTGGGCGACAAGGCGGCCGAGTTCGAGGACGTCTCCATCGAGGCGTTCACGCAGGACGGCCAGGTCTACGGCCTGCCCTACGCGATCGAGAACATCGCCCTCATCCGCAACACGGCGCTCGCGCCGACCGCCCCCGCCACGTGGGACGAGGCCGTGGCCGCTGGCCAGGCCGCCGGGACGCAGTTCCCGATCCTGGTCCAGTCGGACGGCGACAAGGGTGACCCGTACACCCACTACCCGTTCCAGACGTCGTTCGGCGCCCCCGTCTTCGCGCAGAACGAGGACGGCAGCTACTCGTCCGAGCTCGCGATGGGCGGCCCCGAGGGCCAGGCGTTCGCGCAGTGGCTCGGCGCCCAGGGTGCGGCCGGCGTGCTCAGCCAGGACACGACCTACGACATCGCCGTCGAGGCGTTCAAGAACGGCCAGTCGCCGTTCATCGTCGGCGGTCCGTGGATGATCGACTCGTTCGAGGGCCTCGACCTGTCGATCGACCCGATCCCCACCGCGGGCGGCCAGCCCGCGCAGCCGTTCGTCGGCGTCCAGGGCTTCTACCTGAGCGCGGAGAGCGACAACGCGATCGTCGCGAACGACTTCCTCGTGAACTTCCTGTCCACCGAGGACGCGCAGCTCGCGCTGTACGAGGCGGGCAACCGTCCGCCGGCGCTGACCGCCGCCGCCGACACCGCCGCCGCGGACGACCCGATCGTCGCGGGCTTCCGCGCCGTGGGCGCGGAGGCCGTGCCGATGCCGTCGATCCCCGAGATGGCTTCCGTGTGGAGCTTCTGGGGCGTCACCGAGGCGGCGATCGTCGCCGGTGCCGACCCGGTCTCGAGCTGGGACAAGATGATCGCCGACATCCAGGGCGCGATCGACTCCTGATCCGGGTGCAGCCCGCCGTCGCGGTGCGCAGGGCTCCTGCGCACCGCGACGGCGCGTCCCGACCTCCGGCCCCGGAACGGGCCGCGACGCAGCACGACGACACTCCAGAAGACGCAGCACCCCGCGCGTCCGACGACCTCGGAGGCACCACGATGTCCGCCCCTCAGACCACGGCCGGCGACGAGCGCGTCGGCACCTCCGGAGCCGACGGCCCGCCGCCGCGCGGCGAGCGCCGCCTGCGGCCGCGCGACGCCTCGCACGCGCGCGACTACGGGCCCGGGTTCTTCGTCAAGCTCGCCCTCATGGCGGTCGTGGACGCGCTCGGCGTGTACGTGGTCTGGTCGGCGTGGACGGCCGGCTCGTACGGCATCCTCGCCGCGACGCTCGCGCTGCTCGTCGCGGCGAACTGGGTGTACTTCTCGAAGCGGTCCCTGCCGCTGAAGTACATCCTGCCCGGCCTGATCTTCCTGCTCGTCTACCAGATCTTCGTCGTCGGGTACACGGGCTACGTGGCGTTCACCAACTACGGGACGGGCCACAACTCGACGAAGGAGCAGGCGGTCTCCGCGCTGCTCATCCAGAACGAGCGCCGGGTCGAGGGCTCGGCGTCGTCCGCGCTGACCGTCGTGGAGGACGGCGACGCGCTCGGGTTCGCGGTCGTCACCGACGACGGCGAGGTCGAGGCCGGCACGGCCGACCGGCCGCTGTCCGTCGTCGACGGCGCGACCGTCGAGGACGGCCGCGCGACCGAGGTTCCCGGGTACACGGTCGTGCCGCGCGACCAGGTGCTGCAGCGCCAGGCCGAGGTGACCGAGTTGCGCGTCCCGGTCTCGGACGACCCCGAGGACGGCTCGATCCGCACCACCGACGCCCGTACCGGCTACGTGTACACGTCCGCCCTCGAGTGGGACGCGGCGGCGGACACGATGACCGACACCACGACGGGCACGGTCTACACACCGAACGACGAGGGCCAGTTCCAGGCGCCCGACGGCTCGACCCTCGCGGTCGGGTGGCGCGTCCCGGTCGGGTTCGACAACTTCGTCACCGCGTTCTCGGACGCCCGCTACGCGCAGCCGTTCGTCAAGATCCTGGTGTGGACGTTCGTGTTCGCGATCGGCTCGGTCGCCACGACGTTCCTGCTCGGCCTGTTCCTCGCGATCGTCTTCAACGACACCCGGATGCGCGGTCGCAAGGTCTACCGGACGCTCATGATCCTGCCGTACGCGATCCCGGGCTTCCTCGCGGCGCTGCTGTGGTCCGGGCTGCTCAACACGCGGTTCGGGTTCATCAACGAGGTGATCCTGGGCGGCGCGCACATCCCGTGGCTCACCGACCCCTGGCTGGCGAAGCTGTCCGTGCTCGGCGTGAACCTGTGGCTGGGCTTCCCCTACATGTTCCTCATCTGCACGGGCGCCCTGCAGTCCCTGCCGTCCGACGTCATGGAGGCCGCGAAGATCGACGGCGCGGGCCGCTGGACCACGTGGCGCGCGATCACGCTGCCGCTCCTGCTCATCTCGACCGCGCCGCTGCTCATCTCGTCGTTCGCCTTCAACTTCAACAACTTCACCCTGATCTACATGCTCACCGGGGGCGGGCCACGCTTCGCCGACGCGTCCGTGCCGCTCGGCCACACGGACATCCTCATCTCGATGGTGTACTCGATCTCCGGCGTCGACGGCTCGGCGCAGAAGGACTTCGGGCTCGCGAGCGCCCTGTCGATCGTCATCTTCGTCATCGTGGGGACGATCTCGGCCATCGCCTTCCGCAGCACGCGCAAGTTCGAGGAGATCAGCTGACATGGCGACCACCCAGGCACCCCCCGTCGTCGGCGGCACCGCCGTCCCGGCGTCCCGGAACCGCATGCGCCCGGGGCGCTGGTTCTCCGAGCTGGGCTGGCGGCACGTCGTCGGCGTGATCGCCGTCGTCTACGCCGCGTTCCCGCTCGTGTACGTCCTGTCGGCGTCGCTGTCGGAGAACGGGACGCTCACCGGCTCCAACTCGCTGTTCTCCGACGTGAGCACCGCGAACTACGCCCAGCTCGGCACCACGATGTTCTGGACGTGGATGGGCAACACGCTCGTCATCGCGGTCGCGACGTCGGTCGGCACCGTGCTCATGGGCGCTGCGGCGGCGTACGCGTTCTCCCGGTTCCGCTTCAGCGGCCGACGCGCCGGCCTCACGTCCCTGCTGATCATCCAGATGTTCCCGCAGATGCTCGCGTTCGTCGCGATCTTCCTGCTGCTCATCGGGCTCGGGAACGTCGTGCCGGTCCTCGGCCTCAACAGCAAGATCGCGCTCGTCGCGGTGTACCTCGGCGGCGCCCTGGGCGTGAACACGTTCCTCATGTACGGGTTCTTCAACACCGTGCCGCGCGAGCTCGACGAGGCCGCGAAGATCGACGGCGCGACCCACACGCAGATCTACTGGACGATCATCCTGCGCCTCGTCGCGCCGATCCTCGCCGTGGTCGCGCTGCTGTCGTTCATCAGCACGTTCGGCGAGTTCATCATCGCGCGCATCGTGCTGTCGTCCGAGAGCAACTGGACCCTCGCGGTCGGGCTGTACGGGTGGGTGTCGTCGCTCAAGGAGGCCAACTGGGGCCTCTTCACGGCCGGTGCCGTCATCTCGGCGCTGCCCGTGCTCGCCCTGTTCCTCTACCTGCAGAAGTACATCGTGGGCGGCCTCACGGCCGGCTCCGTGAAGGGCTGACCGCGTGCACGACGTCGCCACCCCCGTCCCGCACCACGACGGCTCGGCGCTGTACGTCCCCGAGGGCGTCCCCGCCCTCGGGGACACGGTCCCCGTCCGCGTGCGCGTGCCCCGGTCGGCCGGCGTGCGCGACGTGTGGCTGCGCACCGTGCGCGACGGCGAGCCGCGCCTCGCCCCGGCGCGCCTCGACCGCTCGGACGAGCACGAGGACTGGTACGTCGCCGAGGTCCTCGTGCACAACCCGGTGACCGGCTACCGGTTCTTCCTCGACGAGGGCGAGCGCGGCTACCGCTGGCTCAACGGCCGGGGGGTGTGGGACCGCGACGTGCCCGACGCCGCGGACTTCCGCCTCACCGTCCACGAGGGCGCGCCCGCGTGGATGCGCGACGGCGTCGTGTACCAGGTCTTCCCGGACCGGTTCGCGCGCTCGGCCGGGGCCGACGGGCGTCCGCTCCCGGAGTGGGCCGTCCCCGCGGCCTGGGACGACGAGCCGCACGGCGCGGGCCCCGACGTCGGCACGCAGTACTACGGGGGCGACCTCGCCGGGGTCGAGGAGCGGCTCGACCACCTCGTGGCGCTCGGCGTCACGACGCTCTACACGACGCCCGTCTTCCCGGGGCGCTCCAACCACCGCTACGACGCGAGCACGTTCGACCACATCGACCCGCTGCTCGGCGGCGACGCGGCGTACGCGTCGCTGATCCGCGCCGCGCACGCGCGCGGGCTGCGCGTCATGGGCGACCTCACGACGAACCACACGGGCGCCGGGCACGAGTGGTTCGCGCGGGCGCTCGCCGACCCCGGCGCGCCGGAGCGCGACTTCTACTACTGGACCGACGGCGAGCCCGGGTACGTGGGCTGGCTCGAGCACGCGTCGCTGCCGAAGCTGTCGTACGGCTCGGCCGAGCTCGGGGCGCGCATGATCGACGGGCCCGGGTCCGTCGTCGGGCGCTACCTGCGCGAGCCGTTCGGTCTCGACGGGTGGCGCATCGACGTCGCCAACATGACGGGGCGCTTCGGCGCCGAGGATCGCACGCTCGACGTCGCGCGGCGCCTGCGCACGACGATGCGGGGCGTGAACCCGGAGGCCGCCCTCGTCGCCGAGCACTTCCACGACGCCTCCGGTGACCTCGCGGGCGACGGCTGGCACGCGAACATGAACTACTCGGCGTTCACGCGCCCGGCGTGGACCTGGCTGTCTCCCGCGCACTCGCCCGTGCCCTACCTCGGGCTGCCCGTGCGCACGCCGCGACGGGCCGGGCCGGCCGTCGTGGAGACGATGCGCGAGTTCGACGCCGTCCTGCCGTGGCGCGTGACCGCGTCGCAGTGGAACATGCTCGGCTCGCACGACACCCCGCGGCTGCGCTCGATCGTCGGCTCGCGCGAGATGGTCGAGGTCGCGGCGACGCTCCTGCTCACCTACCCGGGGACGCCCGTCGTCTTCGCGGGGGACGAGGTGGGGCTCACGGGCCTCAACGGGGAGCACGCGCGCGCGACCATGCCGTGGGACGACGCGGACTCGGGCCACGGGCGCTGGGACGGCGCGACGTTCGACCTGTACCGGGCGCTGATCGCGGTGCGCCGCGGCTCGGACGCGCTGCGCCGCGGCGGCCTGCGCTGGGTGCACGTCGCCGACGACGCGCTCGTCTACCTCCGGGAGACGCCCGAGGAGCGTGTCCTCGTGGCGCTCTCCCGCGCACCGTGGGGCGGCGTCACGCTGCACCCCGCGCTCGTGGGGCGCGGGGAGCCCGAGCGGCTGCACGGCGCGCTGGCCCTGACGACGCACGACGGCGGAGCCCGGCTCGCGGGCGACGGCCCGGCCGTCGGGGTGTGGCGCCTGCCCTAGACATCACACCTAGCCGAACAGGTGCGCGACCGCGCGCACCGCGTCGTCGTACTGCGCGCGGTCGAACGTGAACGGCCCGAGCGCGGAGTAGTCCCACTCGGGACGGAACGGCTGCGTGAGGTCACGCCACGTGACGGTCGTCGTGTCGGCGTCGACCGCCACCTCGAACGGCCAGCACCCCGCCTCGTGGCAGTCGCACGCGAGCACCCACGCGCGGCCGCCCGCGGGCACGCGACCCCGCCCGTACCACTGGTGCGCGGCGTCGCCGTAGCGGAAGAACGCGGGGACCAGCCCGCCGTACGCGCCCGCGGGGGAGTACCCGCGCGCCGACTCGAACCGTCCGACGACGTCCACGAGCGACCGGCCGTCCACGTACGGGACGACCTCGACCAGGCCGTCGACGGTGACGGCCCGCAGCTCGAGCGCACGCGCTGCACCCATACGCCGGAGGGTACGCCCGCGGCGGCCCGCCCGCCGTCCGCCGGGTGCCGACCGGCGTCGTTACGCTGGGGCCCGTGCAGACGTTCGAGCAGCAGGCGTTCGACCCCGCGGTCGTGGGGACCGGCCCGCGCCCGGCGCGCGGCGAGGAGGGCACGGCGTCGTACTCCGACGCCGATACCGAGCGGTGGTTCGTCGAGTCCGCGAAGTCCCGGGCCCGCACGCCGTTCGAGCGCGACCGCGCGCGCATCGTGCACTCCTCCGCCCTGCGCCGCCTCGGCGCCAAGACGCAGGTGCTCGGGCCGGGCAGCGACGACTTCGTCCGCACCCGCCTCACGCACACGCTCGAGGTCGCGCAGGTGGGCCGCGAGATCGGCAAGGCGCTCGGCTGCGACCCGGACATCGTCGACACCGCGTGCCTCGCGCACGACCTCGGGCACCCGCCGTTCGGGCACAACGGCGAGCGGGCGCTTGCGGACCTCGCGGTCGACGTCGGCGGGTTCGAGGGCAACGCGCAGACGCTGCGCCTCCTCACGCGGCTCGAGCCCAAGGTCGTGGAGGACGGCCGGTCGTACGGGCTCAACCTCACGCGCGCGAGCCTCGACGCGAGCGTCAAGTACCCGTGGGGCGCGGGCGAGGCGCCGCTGCGCGCGGACGGTCGGCCCACCCACAAGTTCGGCGTCTACGAGGACGACCGCCCGGTGTTCGACTGGCTGCGCGCCGGGGCGCCCGCGCAGGTGAAGTGCCTCGAGGCGCAGGTCATGGACCTGGCGGACGACGTGTCGTACTCCGTGCACGACGTCGAGGACGCCGTCGTCGGCGGACGCATCGAGCTCGCCGTGCTCGACGACCCCGACGAGCGCGCGCGCGTCGTGCGTGCCGTCCACTCCTGGTACGGCACCGCGTACGACGAGGCGGCGCTCGACGCGGCGATCACCCGGCTCCAGGGCACCGGGCACCTGGTCACCGGGTTCGACGGGTCGCGCCGCGCGCTCGCCGCGCTCAAGGACGCCACGAGCCAGCTCATCGGCCGGTTCACGGGCGCGGCCCAGGACGCGACGCGCGCGCTGTTCGGGGACGGCCCGCTCACGCGGTACGCGGCGCGGCTCGTCGTGCCGGACGAGACGGTCGCCGAGATCCTCGTGCTCAAGGGGGTCGCGGTCGCGTACGTCATGGCGCCGCGCGAGCAGGAGCCGCTCTACCAGCGCCAGCGCGAGGTGATCGCCGACCTGGTGCACGTCCTGGGCGACCGCGCGCCCGTCGCGCTCGAGCCGTCGTTCGCGGCGGACTGGGAGGCGGCGCCCGACGACGCGGCCCGCCTGCGCGTGGTGATCGACCAGGTCGCGTCGCTCACCGACGTCTCCGCGATGCAGCTCCACGCGCGGCTCGTGCGCCCGCCCGCCTGACCGGCGGGCGCACGGGCCGGGTCAGCCGCGCTCGGCGACCCACGCGTCGCTCGCGCGCTGCACGTCCTCGGCCGTCACCGACTCCGCGACGGTCGCGAAGTACCAGCGGTGCCCGAACGGGTCGCGCACCGCCGCCTGGCGGAACCCCTCGAACCAGTCCGACGGCTCCGCGAGGCTCGACGCGCCGGCCGCGAGCGCCCGCGCGTACGCGGCGTCGGTGTCCTCGACCGGGACGGTGAACGACGCGTGCGTCGGGGCGCCGGGCTCCGGCGCGACCGAGTCCGGCGGGAACGCCTCCGCGACGGTGAACGTGCTGGTCCCCGCCGGGGAGACGAGCCGCAGGTCGGAGTGGATGACGGCGTCGCCCGCCGTGATCGTGTCGACCACCTCGGCGCCGAGCGCGGCCTCGTAGAACGCGATGGCCTCGCGCGCGCCGCTCACCGTGACGTTGGGGTGCAGTGCCGACATCTCCATGGTGTCCTCCTCCTCGTGGTTCCCCGCCCACCCGGGGCGGGCCGTCCCCTCATGCTCGTGTCGGCGGGCCGTGCCAGTCTTGGAGGAATGCGACAGGTGTTCGAACCCGCCGGCGCCGGCGCCTCTGCGGAGCCCCGGCGCCCGACGACGTCCGTCCGCGGCCTCGTCGACCCCGCGGCCGCGCGGCGCGGCTTCGAGCTCGTGCGCGTCGAGCCCGCCCCCGACCTCGCGGACCTGGTGGAGCGGCACTGGGTCGTGCGGTGGGACCTGTCGCCCGGCACGGAGTTCACCCAGGTCCTCGTGCCCCACCCGGTGGCGAACGTCGTGGCCGAGGAGTCGGGGTACGTCGCGCACGGGATCCCGCCGGGGCTGTTCGAGCGCACCCTGACCGGGTCGGGCGCCGTCGTCGGCACCAAGCTCCGGCCGGGCGCCTTCCGGGTGCTGCTCGGCCACCCGGACGCCGTGCGTCCGGGCGTGCAGGTCCCGGCCGCGGCGCTCGGACCGACGGCGGAGCGCACCGGCGCCGCCGCTCTCGCCCTGGCGGTCACGGGCCGCGACGAGGAGGCCGCGCGGACGGTCGAGCCCCTGCTGCGCGCCCGGGCCGAGCGGGTCCGCACCGCACGCGCGACGCGTGACCTCGACCGGGTCGCGCAGGCGTTCGCGGCGCTCGTCGGCGGCGAGCTCGGGCCGGGGGCGGGCGTGGGGGACCTCGCGGACGTCGTCGGCACGTCCGCGCGCTCGCTGCAGCGGCTGTTCGCCGCGTCCGTCGGCGTGAGCCCCAAGTGGGTGCTCCAGCGGCACCGCGTGCACCTCGCCGCGGACCTCCTGGCGGCGGACCCGGGCCAGGACCTCGCGGCGCTCGCGACCGCCGTCGGCTACTACGACCAGGCCCACCTCGGGGCGGACTTCGCGCGCGCGACGGGCGTCACCCCGGGTGCGTACGCGCGCCGCTGCGCGGCGTCGCGCGCGGCCCTCGTGGGGGCGGCGGCGGGGACCGGCGCCGGGGTGACGGACGCCGCCACCGGGGCACCCGCCGGGCCGGCCCGGGGCGCATAGACTCGCCTCGTGGCAGGCCTGATTCGACGCGAGGACGTGGAAGCCGTCCGCGACCGCGCGCGGATCGACGAGATCGTCTCCGCGCACGTCACGCTCAAGACCGCAGGCGTCGGCTCGCTCAAGGGCCTGTGCCCGTTCCATGACGAGCGCTCGCCGTCGTTCCACGTGCGCCCCGGCGTCGGGCGCTGGCACTGCTTCGGCTGCGGCGAGGGCGGCGACGTCATCTCGTTCGTGCAGAAGATCGACGGTCTGACCTTCGTCGAGGCCGTCGAGTACCTCGCGGACCGCATCGGCATCCAGCTCCGCTATGAGGACTCCGGCGGCCCGCAGCGCCCCCGCGAGGAGCCCGGCCGTCGCCAGCGGCTGCTCGAGGCGCACCGTGTCGCCGCCCAGTACTTCTCCGAGCAGCTCTTCGCCCCGGGCGCCCAGGCCGCGCGCGCGTTCCTCGCCGAGCGCAGCTTCGAGCGGGCCGACGCCGAGCACTTCGGCGTCGGGTA
This sequence comes from Cellulosimicrobium funkei, assembly GCF_900155925.1. NCBI lineage: Bacteria > Bacillati > Actinomycetota > Actinomycetes > Micrococcales > Promicromonosporaceae > Cellulosimicrobium > Cellulosimicrobium funkei. Next base: position 101,585 of record NZ_FTMI01000005.1, on the reverse strand, counting down.
CGCGCCGACCGGCTGGGACAACCTCCAGCGCCACCTCCAGGGCCGCGGCTTCACGCAGGCGGAGCTGGTCGCCTCCGGCCTCATGAGCCAGGGGCAGCGCGGCATCTACGACCGGTTCCGCGGCCGGCTCATGTGGCCGATCCGCGACGTGACGGGCGAGATCATCGGGTTCGGCGCGCGCCGCCTCTACGACGAGGACCAGGGCCCCAAGTACCTCAACACGCCCGAGACCACGCTCTACAAGAAGTCGCACGTGCTCTACGGCATCGACCTCGCCAAGCGCGAGATCGCGAAGCAGAAGCGCGTCGTCGTCGTCGAGGGGTACACGGACGTCATGGCCGCGCACCTGTCCGGCGTGACGACCGCCGTCGCGACGTGCGGCACCGCGTTCGGCTCGGACCACGCGCGCATCGTGCGGCGCCTCCTCGGCGACACGACCGCGGGCGGCGGCATGCAGCTCGCGTCGGGCGCGTCCGTCGGGGGAGAGGTCGTCTTCACGTTCGACGGCGACGCCGCGGGCCAGAAGGCCGCCGTGCGGGCGTTCGGCGAGGACCAACGCTTCTACGCCCAGACGTTCGTGGCCGTCGAGCCCAGCGGCATGGACCCCTGCGAGCTGCGCATGGCGCGCGGGCCGGACGCGGTGCGTGCGCTCGTCGACGGCCGCCAGCCGCTCTTCGAGTTCGTCATCCGCACGACGCTCGCCTCGTTCGACCTCGACACGGCCGAGGGGCGCGTCGGCGCCCTGCGCGCGGCCGCTCCCGTCGTCGCCGGCATCCGCGACACCGCGCTGCGGCCCGAGTACGCGCGCATGCTCGCCGGCTGGATCGGCACCGACGCGGAGCGCGTCCGGCGCGAGGTCGCCGCGGCCGCCAAGCGTGGCAGCGCGCCCGGGCCCGTGCGGACCTCCCGGCCCGACGACGCCCGCCCCGGTGCCGAGGCCCGGCCGCCCGAGCCCGAGGTCCCCGCGCTGCCCCCGCCCGACCCGCGCGACCCCGTCGCGCGCCGGGAGCGTCTCGCGCTCGCCGCCGTCCTCCAGTACCCCCAGCACGTGCCGCCGATGTTCGACGACCTCGGCGAGGACGCGTTCGCCGTCCCCGCGTGGCGCGCCGTCCACGCCGCGATCCGCGCCGCGGGCGGCGTGCGCGAGGGCAGTTCGCTCGGCGCCGGGCACTGGGTCGAGGCGGTCGTCGAGCAGGCAGCCGAGCCCGTGCGCGGCCTCGTGACCGAGCTCGCCGTCGCGCCCCTGCCCGAGGACCGGGAGAACGTCGTCGGCGGCTACGTCGCAGGCGTCGTGCGCGGCCTCGTCGACCTGGGCCTCACGCGCCGCGTCGCCGACGCGAAGAGCCGGCTCCAACGGCTCGACCCGTCGGTCGACCTCGCCGCGTACCAGGAGGCGTTCGCCGCCCTCCTCGCCGTCGAGGCCGAGCGCCGCACGCTGCGCGAGGGCGAGATCGCCTGACCCCGGCGGCCTCGGTCGGTCCGGGGCGTCCTGCGCCGACGGAGGTGTGTCCGCAGACGACCGGCCCGCGCGAGCGGCACGGACGAGTCCACGGGCGCTCGGAGAGGTCGGACGCTCACGCGCTGGTCGGAGGTCCGTCCCGGGGACGCAAAAAGCTCGGCCCCGGATCGCTGTACGATCCGGGGCCGAACCTGAGGGCTCCCGCGGTAGGACTTGAACCTACGACCGTCCGATTAACAGTCGGATGCTCTGCCAGCTGAGCTACGCGGGATCGACCATGGCCGTCGGGGTTTGCACCGCAGCGACCGGGGAAAACTCTAGCAGGCTCAGAGGGGTAGTCCGGACGCCGACCGGACCCGACCCTCGGCCGCGTCGACCCGTGCCTCGACCTCCGGGTCCGTCAGGTCCAGCCCGGGGTCGGCGACGACCTGCGAGAAGAGCTCGCCGTCTGCGTCCCGCCGCACGGCGACGCGCGCGGTGAGCCCTGCGGCGAACGTCACGGTCTCCGAGAGCACGACCGACGACTGCACGCGCTCGCGCAGCGTCTGCGCGAGCGACGTACGGCGCGGGTCGGCGAGGCGCAGGGCCAGGGGAGGAGCGCCGTCGACCCACGAGACGGTGATCGTCGCGCTCTCCGGGTCGTACCCCGCCCGGTCGACGTCCGACCAGAGGTGCCGGACGACGGTCGTCCCGCTGGCGTCGCTCGTGAGGAGCCCGGCCCGCGTCGCGACGGCCCACGACCCGTCGGCGAGCTCCGCCGACGCGAGGACACGATCGGTGGCCGGGAGGTCGAGCGCACGACGGACAGGGTCGGGCAGCGCGGGACGGCGGAACCAGGACACGTCCCCACCGTAGCGGCTCTCCGACCGCCTGCCGCACGGGCGGTATGCTCGCCCGCGCGCCCCGTTAGCTCAGCCGGTCAGAGCAGGAGACTCATAATCTCTCGGTCGCGGGTTCAAGTCCTGCACGGGGCACCCTTCCGCGTCGCGCGTGCGGCGCGAGCGTCCGCGCGGTGTCATGGCCTCATGACGGTGCGGACCAAGCGCGTGTACGAGCCGGCCGCGGAGCAGGACGGGTTCCGCGTGCTCGTCGACCGCCTGTGGCCGCGCGGCGTGAGCAAGGAGGCGGCGCACGTCGACCTGTGGCTCCGGGACGTCGCGCCGTCGACGGACCTGCGGCGCTGGTTCCACCACGAGGAGCGGTTGTTCGACGAGTTCGCCGAGCGGTACCGCGCCGAGCTCGACGCCCAGGGCGACGCGGTCGCGGAGCTGCAGGACGTCGTCGGGCAGCACCCCGTGGTGACGCTGGTGTACGGGGCGAGGGACGAGCAGCACAACCAGGCGGTGGTGCTGCGCGACTACCTCGCGGCGAGCGCCTCGTCCTGAGCGCCCCGGGACGCGGCGGCCCGGGTCGGGCGGTCGAGGTCGCGTCGCAGGTCGCGGTCGAGGGCGTGGCGCAGCCGGGGCCCGAGCGGCCGTTCGACGGCGCGGTGGATCACCCAGGCGAGGGCGAGGCACACCGCGACTGCCACCGCGAGGGTCGCGGCGCGCGAGAGGTACGGGTGCACGGACTCGATGACCCATCGCCCCCAGGACGAGTGCACGAGGTAGAGCGGGTACGTGAGGGCGCCGAGAGCGGTGAGCCAGCCCCAGGAGACGCGAGCGAGCGGGGTGAGATTCGCGACGGCGACGAGCGCGAAGCACACGACGATCGCGACCCACCACGCGGTGGGGGAGACGACGACGTCGGTGCTGTTCTCGATGCGGCCGGACTGGATCTGCCCGGAGAGCGCCGCCCCGAGGAGCACGTTCAGCGCGAGCGCGAGCCAGAGGACGGGGGAGCGGCGCTCGCGGGTCAGCAGATAGAGCACCATGCCGCCCGCGAAGAGCGGGGCGTCGGGGGCGACGAGCACCGTCGCGGCCAGCTCGGAGCCGGTCTGGGTCGCGATCGCGCCGGCGACGGGCCACAGCACGACGAACGCGAGGACCCGCGCCCGGGTGAGGCCGACGGCGACGAGCACGCCGACGAGGACGTAGAACCGCAGCTCGGACCAGAGCGTCCAGTAGACGGCCTCGAGGTCGGGGATCCCGAACGCGCGCTGGACCATGGTGAGGTTGGCCGCCGCCTGCGGCAGGTCGACGTCGCGCCGGCCGGGGACGACGAGCACCAGCAGGACCGTGAGCAGCACCGAGGCCCAGTACGCGGGGAAGAGCCGCCCGGCGCGCGACGCGACGAAGCCGCGCACGTCGCGGCCCCACGCCGTCATGAGGATGACGAAGCCGCTGACGACGAAGAAGAGCTGGACCCCGAAGGACCCGTAGGCGGTGACCGCCTGGGCGCCGGGGAGCGAGGCGCTCGTGCGCGCGCCCCACGCGTGGTGGTTGACGGCGACGAAGTGGTAGACGAGCACCGCAGCTGCTGCCGCGAACCGGAGTCCGTCGAGCACGGCGAGGCGAGGGTTCTGCGGGGGCATCCGCGGCACGTTACCGAATCGTGACCAACGCCGCCTGGCAACGCCGTCCGGCGTGCGCGGAGTGCGCAGTTCTGGCACCGTGTGCGGGCCGGAGAACCCGGCGACGCGGTGGGGGCGGCGTCCCGACGACCGAGGAGGTCCTGTGGCACCGAGCTTGAGCTCGACCGGCAAGGCGGCATCACGCGGCGCACGCGGCAGCAAGACCCTGGAGCTCCTGGCCCGCGGGGGCTACGCGGTGAGCGGCCTGCTCCACCTCGTCGTCGGCGTCCTCGCCGTGCAGGTGGCGACGGGCTCGGCCTCGAGCGAGCAGGCCGACCAGACCGGTGCGCTCACGGCCATCGCGCAGACGCCGGGCGGCACCGCGCTGCTGTGGTTCGCCGTCGTGGCGTTCGCGGCGCTCGCCCTGTGGCAGGTCACCGTCGCGCTGAGCGGCGCGGCCGAGACGTCCGACCGGCTCAAGGCCGCGGGCAAGGCCGTCCTCTACCTGGCGCTCGGGGTGATCGCCCTCCAGGTCGTGACCGGGTCCGCCGGCGGCTCCGGCCAGGAGGAGAGCATGACCGCGACCCTCATGGAGAAGCCCGGCGGCGTGCTGCTGGTCGGCGCGGTCGGGGTGGGCATCGTCGCCGGTGGGGTCTACCACGTCGTCAAGGGGTGGCGGAAGAAGTTCCTCGAGGACCTCCAGGGCGGGACCAGCGGGCACCTGGGCCGCGCCGTGGTGACGCTCGGGCGGGTGGGGTATATCGCCAAGGGCGTCGCGCTCGGCGTGCTGGGCGTGCTGTTCGTCGTGGCCGCCGTCCAGCACGACCCGCAGCAGGCGGGCGGCCTCGACAGCGCGTTCGCCACGCTCGCGGCGCAGCCGTTCGGGGTCGCGCTCCTCCTCGCCGTCGGGCTGGGCTTCGCGGCCTACGGGCTCTACTCGTTCGCGCGGGCGCGGTACGCGCGGATGTGACGTGCGCCCTGGTGCGGGGCTGGGCACGACGGCCGGACGCCGTCGTGCGCATGGAAGAATGGTGACCATGGCGATGAGAGAGATCCGGACCATCCCGGACCCCGTGCTCCGCACCCCCTGCGACGAGATCACCACCATCGACGACCGGGTGCGCTCTCTCGTCGCCGACCTCGTCGAGACGGTCGACCACGAGGGGCGCGCGGGGCTTGCCGCCAACCAGATCGGCGTCAACCTCCGGGCGTTCTCGTGGAACATCGACGACGAGATCGGGTACGTGCTCAACCCGCGCATCGTCGAGCTGTCCGACGACTACCAGGACGGCGACGAGGGCTGCCTCTCCGTCCCCGACCTCTGGTACCCGACGCGCCGCGCCTGGTACGCGCGCGTGGTCGGCACCGACCTCGACGGCAACGAGGTCGTGGTCGAGGGGACCGAGCTCATGGCCCGGTGCCTCCAGCACGAGTGCGACCACCTCGACGGCATGCTCTACCTGGACCGGCTCGACCGCTCCGTGCGCAAGAAGGCGATGCGCGAGCTGCGCGAGCACCTCTGACACGGGTGTGCCCGGTCGGTCCCGGGCACGCCCGCCCGATCTCTCGCGCGCACGCGGGATGTCGTGCAAGATGAGCACGAGACACGCCGCGACATCGGTGCGAGCGCTGTGGACCCGCCCTGGGTGAGGACGTTGGGGAAGACGAAACCTCGACCTAGGGAGGCAGACATGGCCGGTGCCATCACCCGCGGTGTTCTTTACGTGCACTCAGCACCGCGTGCTCTGTGCCCGCACATGGAGTGGGCCGCGGGCAACGTCCTCGGCGTGCGCGTGTCGCTCGACTGGACCGAGCAGCCCGCCGCGCGCGGCCTCTACCGGGCCGAGTACTCGTGGCAGGGGCCGCAGGGGACGGGCGCCAGGCTGGCCTCCGCGCTGCGCGGATGGTCCCACCTGCGGTACGAGGTGACCGAGGAGCCCAGCCACGGGGTCGACGGCGGTCGCTGGTCCCACACGCCCGACCTCGGCATCTTCTACGCCCAGACGGACGTGCACGGGAACATCGTCGTGCCCGAGGACCGGATCCGGGCCGCGCTCGAGCAGGTGAGCGAGCCCTGGGCGATGCGCGACGCCCTCCACCTCGCGCTCGGCAAGGCCTGGGACGACGAGCTCGAGCCGTTCCGCTACGCCGGAGCGGGCGCTCCGGTGCGCTGGCTGCACCGCGTCGGCTGACGCCCCCGCACGCCGCACTGCAGAGACTGTCCACGCACGCTCGTCCGTAGGGACGACGAAGGGCGCCTCCCCGAGGTCGGGGAGGCGCCCTTCGCGTCGTCGTGGTGTGTGGTCAGACGCTGGCCACGGCGAGGGCGACGTTGTGGCCCCCGAAGCCGAACGAGTTGTTGATCGCGACGACGTCGCCGCTCGGCAGCGGTGCGGGCGTGTCGCGCACGAGCGGCACCTGGAGCTCCGGGTCGGGGTTCGCGACGTTGATCGTCGGGGGAGCGAGGCGCTCCGCGACGGCCTTGATCGTGAAGATCGACTCGAGCGCGCCGGCACCGCCGAGGAGGTGTCCGGTCATCGACTTGGTGGCCGAGAGCAGCACGTGGTCGGCGTCGTCGCCCAGGAGCGAGCGGATGGAGCGGGTCTCGGTGAGGTCGCCGACCTTGGTCGAGGTCGCGTGCGCGTTGACGTGCACGACGTCCCGCCCGGTGACACCGGCCTCCTCGAGCGCACGGCGCATCGCCGCGACCTGGCCCCGACCCTCCGGGTCGGGAGAGGTGATGTGGTAGGCGTCGGAGGACAGCCCGACGCCGGCGAGCCGCGCGTAGACGCGGGCACCGCGGGCCGCGGCGTGCTCGGCGCTCTCGAGGACGACGACGCCCGAGCCCTCGCCGATGACGAAGCCGTCGCGGTCGACGTCGTACGGGCGCGACGCGCCCTGGGGGTCGTCGTTGCGCAGCGAGAGCGTGCGCGAGGCGGCGAAGGCCGCCATCGGCATGGGGTGGATCGTGGCCTCGGTGCCGCCGGCGACGACGACGTCCGCGCGGCCCGCGCGGATCATGTCGACGCCGTAGCCGATCGCCTCGGCGCCGGACGCACACGCGGAGACGAGAGCGTGGGCGCCCGCCCGGGCGCCGAGCTCGAGCGAGACGTACGCGGTGGGGGAGTTCGGCATGAGCATGGGCACGGTCATGGGCAGCATGCGGCGCGCGCCGCGCTCCCGCAGCGTGTCCCAGCCGTCGAGCGTGGTCCAGATGCCGCCGATGCCGGACGACACGACCGTGCCGAGCCGGTCGCCGTCGACCGCGGGGCTGCCCGCGTCCGCCCACGCCTCGCGCGCGGCGATGATCGCGTACTGCGTGGAGGGGTCCATGCGCTTGATCTCGGGGCGCGCGAGGACCTCGGCCGGGTCGACCTTGATCGTCGCGGCGAACGTCACCGGGATCTCGTAGCGCTCCGCCCAGTCGTTCTCGAGCGTGCGCGCGCCGGACTCGCCGGCCAGTGCCGCGGCCCAGGTGGAGGGCACGTCGCCGCCGAGCGGCGTGGTGGCGCCGAGGCCGGTGACGACGACTTCAGTAGCGGCAGACATGGTGCTCCTCGGGGGTTGCGGCGGGGGCGGGAGGACGGGCGGGCCGGCGTGGGTGACGCCGGCCCGCCCGCAGGCCTGCGAGGCAGGCGGGGCGTGCTCAGGCCTGGGCGCCCGTGATGAAGGACACGGCGTCGCCGACCGTCGTGAGGTTCTTGACCTCGTCGTCCGGGATGCGGACCCCGAACTTGTCCTCGGCGTGGGTGACGATCGTCATCATCGACAGCGAGTCGATGTCGAGGTCGTCGGTGAAGGACTTCTCGAGCGCGACGGCGTCGGTCGGCAGACCCGTCTCCTCGGCGACGATCTCCGCGAGGCCGGCGAGGACTTCCTGCTCGGTGTAGGCCATGGTTTCTCCTTGTCGTGGGGCCGGCGGCGACCGGTCCCGGTGGCGGTGCCCGGTGGGTGTGCCGGGCGGTACTTCGTCAGACGGTGCGCGCGACGGACGGGTCCGCCGACGGCGTGGGTCCTCCCCGCGGGGAGGGCGGCCGTCCGTCCAGGGTGATTCTCCCCTACGGCAGCACGACCACCTGCGCCGCGTAGACGAGCCCGGCGCCGAACCCGATCTGGAGGGCGAGGTCGCCGGAGCGGACCTGCCCCTCGTCGAGCAGGCGCCGGGTCGCGAGGGGGATCGAGGCGGCCGACGTGTTGCCGGTCTCCGCGATGTCCCGGGCGACCGCGACGGACGCGGGGAGCTCGAGCTGCTTGATCATCTGGTCGATGATCCGCATGTTCGCCTGGTGCGGCACGAACGCGCCGATGTCGGCCGGGGCGACCCCGGCCTCGGCCATCGCCTTGGCGGCGACGGGGGCCATCTGGAACGCGGCCCACTTGAACACGCTCTGACCGTCCTGGCGCAGCGTGGGCCACCCGAGCGAGGGGTCCTCGCGCAGGTCCGACCATGCGTGCGTCTGGCGGATCGCCTGCGCCTTGCCGCCGTCGGAGCCCCACACCGTCGGGCCGATACCCGGGGTGTCGGACGGCCCGACGATCGCGGCGCCGGCGCCGTCGCCCAGGAGGAACGAGATCGAGCGGTCGGTCGGGTCGATGAAGTCGCTCATCTTCTCCGCGCCGACCACGAGCACGTGCGTCGCGATGCCGGCGCGCACGAGGGCGTCGGCCTGCGCGATGGCGTAGGCGTAGCCCGCGCACGCGGCGGAGACGTCGAACGCGGCGGCGGGCGTCGCGCCGAGGCGCTCGGCGAGCACCGCCGCGGCGGCGGGGGTCTGGTGGAAGTACGTGACCGTGGAGACGATCACCGCGTCGACGTCGGCGCCCTGGAGGCCCGCCCGGGCGAGGGCGTCGCGCGCCGCGGCCTCGGACAGGTCCAGGACGTCGACGTCGGCGCCGGCACGACGCCGCGTGACGATCCCGGTGCGCTGCCGGATCCACTCGTCGGAGGAGTCGATGGGCCCGGCGATGTCGTCGTTCGTGACGACGTTCTCGCCGCGCACCCCGCCGATCGCGAGGATGCGCGAGTGCGCCGGGCCCGTGGCCTGGCGCAGGGTCGTGCCGCTCACGCGTCGACGCCCGAGGCCGCGCCGGCCGCCGCCGAGTGCCGGGCGACGAGGTCGCGCGCGGCCTCGACGTCGTCGGGCGACTTCACGGCCACGGCCTCGACGCCCTTCAGCGAGCGGCGGGCGAGACCCGTGAGGACGCCTCCGGGCGCGAGCTCGAGCAGCGCGGTGACGCCGAGCTCCGCGAGGGTCTCCTGGCACAGGTCCCAGCGCACGGGCGCCGCGATCTGCGCGGTGAGGCGGCGGACGACGTCCCGCGCCTTGCCGTACGTGCTGCCCTCGATGTCGATGGTCCCGTAGGACTCGCCGTCGGCGTTGGACAGGAGCGGCAGGCGCGGGTCGGCGACGTCCCACGACGCGGCGACCGGCTCGAACTCCTCGAGCGCCGGCTGCATGAAGGGCGTGTGGAAGGCACCCGCGACCTGGAGCGGGATGACGCGCGCCTTCGCGGGCGGGTTCTCCGCGAGGGCGGCGAGGTGGTCGAGGGCGCCGGCGGCGACGACCTGCCCGCCGCCGTTGACGTTCGCGGGCCACAGGTGGGCCGCCTCGATCGCGGCGAGGACCTCCTCCGGGTCGCCCCCGACGACGGCGCTCATGCCGGTGGGGGTCGCGGCGGCGGCCGCGGCCATGGCGCGCGCGCGGTGCGCGACGAGCCCGACGGCGCCGGTGTCCGTCAGCGCCCCCGCGACGGCCGCGGCGGCGAGCTCGCCGACCGAGTGCCCGGCGGTCACGTCGACGACGTCGGCGGTGTCGCGCCCGTCGAGGATCACGCGGAGCGCGACGAGCGACGACGCGACGATGAGCGGCTGCGCGACGGCCGTGTCACGGATCGTGTCGGCGTCCGACTCCGTCCCGTGCGCGCGCAGGTCGAGGCCCGCGGCCTCGCCGAACGCGGAGACCTGGTCGGCGACGCCGGGCAGCTCGAGCCAGGGGGCGAGCATTCCGGGGGACTGGGAGCCCTGTCCAGGGCACAAGACGGCGAGCACCCGTCAACTGTGCCAACGCGAGGGCCGTGCGCCACGTCACGACGCGCACCAACCTTGCGGAGGGTGGTTGTGCTGAACCTACAAGGCGCCGCGGGCGGGGAGCCCGCGGGACGTCGGGCGCGCCCGGCTCCTCAGCGGACCGTCGAGAGCTGCCCGAGCGCGAGCGCGACCTGCAGCACGAACGACTCGCGGGCGTCGAGCGGGTCCCACCCGGTGATCTCCGAGACCTTGCGCAGGCGGTAGCGCACGGTGTTGGGGTGGACGTACAGGGACCGGGCCGCCGCCTCGAGCGACCGGCCCGTGCCGAGGTAGGCGGACAGCGTCTCGAGCACCGAGCCCGTCGCCTCGGCGAGCGGCCGGTACGCCTGGGCGACGAGCGTGCGTCGCGCCGTGGTGTCGCCGGTGAGGACGCGCTCCGGGAGCAGGTCGTCGGCGAGCACCGGGCGCGGGGCCTGCGGCCAGGCGGGCGCGGCCCGCAGCCCCGCGAGCGCGGCCTGCGCCGAGCGCGCGGCCTCCTCCAGCCCGGGGACCGTCGGCCCGATGACGACCGGGCCGGGGCCGAAGCGGGGCAGGAGCGACGCCGCGGCGGCCTGGAGGTCGCCCTCGCCGCCGAGCACGAGGACGAGCCGGTCGCCGTGGATGCCCACGAGCGCGTCGCCCGCCGCGCGGCGCGTCGCGCGGCGCAGCTCCGCCGTCCGGACCTCGTCGAGCGTCGCGGCGATCGTGCCCGCCATGACGAGGGTCGAGCCGTGGCCGCCCCAGCCGAGCGCCGAGACGCGCGACCGCAGGGAGTCGTCGCCGTCGCCGCGGATGAGCGCGTCCACGACGAGGGCCTCCAGGCGCGCGTCCCACGCGCCGCGTACCTCCGCGGCGCGCGCGTAGACCTCCGCCGCGGAGAACGCCACCTCCCGGGAGTAGCGCAGCACGGCCTCGCGCAGGTCGCGCTCGCCGCCCGGCGCCGCGAGCTGGTCCGAGTACGCCTCGACGACCTCGACGACGATGCGGACGAGCTGGAGAGTGTTCTGGAGCGAGATCGAGCGCGTGAGCTCGGGCGGGGCCGCGGCGAAGATGTCGCTCACGCCGTGCGGCGGGGCCTGCGGGTCCGCGTACCACGTGACGAACGCCGTGATACCGGACTGCGCGACGAGACCCACGTAGGAGCGGTCCTCGGCCGGGAGCTCGCGGTACCAGCGGATCTCGTCGTCGAGCCGGCGCAGCGCGGCGGACATGAGCAGGCCGCTGCCGTCGCGCAGGCGCTGGAGGTTGTCCGCGTTGCCGGCCGGGCCGGTCGGGGCCGGCGCGGTCGCCGGGGTCCTGGGGGTGGCCGTCACGCGCCGAGCATACGGCCGGGGTTGTGGACAGTCCACAAAGCGCGTGCCACGGTGGGCCCCGGGTCGCCGGGGGACCGGGTCGCTGGGTGAGCACCCGGACGACCCGCTAGGGTCGGGGAATGGCACTCATGCCCCGACTTCGACAGCTCATGCGTCGGCCGACGTCCGCGTCGACCGTCGGCACGCGCCGCCCACGGTCCGGGGAGAAGCGTGGCGACACGGTCCACGAGGACGCGCTGCGGGCGATGCTCGTCGACGACCCGAACGACGAGAGGGCTTTCCGCGCGCTCGCGGAGCTGGTCCGCCGTCGCGCCGCGGAGGGACCGACCACGGACGACCCGCTCGCCGCCCCGGCGGACGAGACGGAGAAGCAGCGTGCCGCCGACCTCGCGGTCTGGGCGCTCGCCGAGGAGCTCGCCGGGCATCCCCGCGGGTGGTACCCGCTCGTGGAGCTCGGCCGTCTCTCCCTCGACGACGACCCGGAGGCGGCCCTGCGCCGTTTCGCGACGGCCGCGGAGCGCGACCCCTCGGGGCACGCGCTCGCGCAGTCGATGGAGGTCCTGCGCACAGCGGGCCTGCCGGTCGAGGCGCTGGGCCTCGGCGTCGGCCACTGGCGCGCCCGCGAGCACGAGGCCGAGGTCGGGCGCCAGCTCGTCCTCGCCGCCATCGAGGCCGACCGTCCCCTCGACGCCCGCCACCACCTCGAGTCGCTCGTCGAGTACGGCGACCCCCGGGGCGTCGCTCCGCTGCGCGCGGACCTCGAGCGCGCCGTCGCGCAGGCCGAGCAGCATCGCGCCGGGACCTGACCCACGGCGTCCGGCACCTTCCGGAGACGACGACGGCCGGCCACCCCGCGGGGTGACCGGCCGTCGTCGTCTCAGGCGGTGGCCGTCAGGCCTCGCCGCCCGCGTTGCCGGACGTGCCGGCGGTGACGTCCATCAGGCGGTACTTCTCGATCGCGCGGGCCGACGCGTCCGCGGGGACCTTGCCCTGCTTGGCGAGCGCCTGGAGCGTGCGCACGACGACGGACGGGCCGTCGATCTTGAAGTGCCGGCGGGCCGCCGCGCGCGTGTCCGAGAACCCGAAGCCGTCGGCGCCGAGCACCTCGTAGTCGCCCGGGACCCACTTGCGGATCTGGTCGGGGACCAGGTGGTCGTAGTCGCTCGTCGCGACGAACGGCCCCTCGGCGCCGGAGAGCTTCTCCGTGACGAACGGGACGCGCGCCGGGGCGGCCGGGTCGAGGAACGCGGCCTGGTCGGCGGCGAGCGCGTCGCGCCGCAGCTCGTTCCAGCTCGTCACGCTCCACACGTCCGCCGCGACGCCCCAGTCCTCCCGCAGGAGCTGCTGCGCCTCGAGCGCCCACGGCACGCCGACGCCCGACGCGAGGATCTGGGCGCGCGGCCCGTCGCCCTCGCCCACGGAGATGCGGTGGATGCCCTTGAGGATGCCCTCGACGTCCACGTCCTCCGGCTCGGCCGGCTGGACCATCGGCTCGTTGTACACCGTGAGGTAGTACATGACGTTCTGGTCGCGGCCGTCCGCGCCCACGCCGTGCTCGCCGGGACCGAACATGCGCTCGATGCCGTCGCGCACGATGTGCCGGATCTCGTAGCCGAACGCCGGGTCGTACTGGACGATCGCGGTGTTCGTGCCCGCGAGGAGCGGCGAGTGGCCGTCGGCGTGCTGCAGGCCCTCGCCCGTGAGCGTGGTGCGGCCCGCGGTCGCGCCGATGATGAAGCCGCGCGTGAGCTGGTCGCCCGCCGCCCAGAACTGGTCGCCGGTGCGCTGGAAGCCGAACATCGAGTAGAAGATGTAGAACGGCACCATGATCTCGCCCTGCGTGGCGTAGGACGTGCCGACCGACTGGAAGGCGGCCGCGGAGCCCGCCTCGTTGATGCCGGTGTGCATGATCTGCCCGGCCTCGGACTCCTTGTAGCTCAGCATGAGCTCACGGTCCACGGCGAGGTAGTGCTGGCCCTGGGTGTTGAAGATCTTCGCCGACGGGAAGATCGAGTCCAGGCCGAACGTGCGGGCCTCGTCGGGAATGATCGGCACGACGCGCTTGCCGAACTCCTTGTCCTTGATGAGGTCCTTGAGCAGCCGGACGAACGCCATCGTCGTGGCGATCTCCTGCTGGCCCGAGCCCTTCTTGAGGATCTCGTAGGACTTGTCGCCGGGCAGGGTGATCGGCTTCGGCGACGAGCGGCGCTCGGGCACGAACCCGCCGAGCTGCTGGCGACGGTTCAGCAGGTACTGGATCTCCGGCGCGTCGGGGCCCGGGTGGTAGTACGGGGGCTCGTACGGGTTGGCGTCGAGCTCCTCGTCCGTGATCGGGATCCGCAGGGAGTCGCGCAGTGCCTTGAGGTCGGCCAGGCCGACCTTCTTCATCTGGTGCGTCGCGTTGCGGCCCGCGAACGACGGCCCGAGCGCGTAGCCCTTGACCGTGTGCGCGAGGATCACGGTCGGCTGGCCCGTGTGGGCGCGCGCCGCCGCATAGGCCGCGTAGATCTTGCGGTAGTCGTGGCCGCCGCGCTTGAGGTTCCAGATGTCGTCGTCGGTCATGTTCTCGACGAGCGCCTTCGTGCGCGGGTCGCGGCCGAAGAAGTGCTCGCGGATGAACGCGCCGGACTCCGCACGGTACGTCTGGTAGTCGCCGTCGGGCGTGACGTTCATGAGGTTGACCAGGGCGCGGTCCTTGTCCGCGTTGAGCAGGACGTCCCACTCGCGGCCCCAGATGACCTTGATGACGTTCCAGCCCGCACCGCGGAACTGCGCCTCGAGCTCCTGGATGATCTTGCCGTTGCCGCGCACCGGGCCGTCGAGGCGCTGCAGGTTGCAGTTCACGACGAAGGTCAGGTTGTCGAGCTGCTGCTGCGCCGCGAGCTGGAGCATGCCGCGCGACTCGGGCTCGTCCATCTCGCCGTCGCCGAGGAACGCCCACACGTCCTGCTGCTCCGTGTCACGGATGCCGCGGTTGTGCAGGTACTTGTCCGTCCACGCCTGGTAGATCGCGCTCGCCGGGCCGAGACCCATGGAGACGGTCGGGTACTCCCAGAAGTCGGGCATGAGCCGCGGGTGCGGGTACGACGGCAGGCCGCCGCCCGGGTGCGACTTCTCCTGGCGGAACCCGTCGAGCTGGTCCGCGGAGAGCCGGCCCTCGAGGAAGGCGCGCGCGTACACGCCGGGGGAGGCGTGGCCCTGGAAGTAGACCTGGTCGCCGCCGCCCGGGTGGTCCTTGCCGCGGAAGAAGTGGTTCAGGCCCACCTCGTACAGCGTCGCCACCGACGCGTAGGAGGAGATGTGGCCGCCGACGCCGATGCCGGGCCGCTGCGCCCGCGTCACCATGACGGCGGCGTTCCAGCGGATCCACGAGCGGTAGCGGCGCTCCAGCGCCTCGTCGCCGGGGAAGTAGGGCTCCTCGTGCACACCGATGGTGTTCACGTAGGGGGTGGTCAGGGAGGTCGGGACGGCGACGTTGCGCTCCCGGGCCCTCTTGAGCAGGTTCAGCAGGACGTAGCGGGCGCGCGGGCCCCCGCGGTCGTCGATCAGGCCGTCGAGGGCCTCGACCCACTCGCCGGTCTCGGCGGGGTCGAAGTCCGGAACCTGGCTGAGCAGACCGTTGATCAGCGGTCCGGTCTCGTCGTACGAAGCCACCAGCAACCTCATATCTCGTCGGATGCCGGGCGCTCGGCCGCGCGGTACACGGCCGACACCCGTCTCGGGCCCACTCCGGGCACGCGGCCGCGGCCGCTGGTGGCGACCGCGCCTCTTCACGAGACCAGGGTGGTCTACCCATTGTGTTCACAACGCGCGCGTAAGTCACACCATCGGGTGGTCAAGAGGGCGTGATTTCGGCGACACGGGCCGGACGGCGTGCGCGCCGCCGTCGTGCGGCCGCCCGGCGGTGCACGACCACGGCCGACGACCCGCGGGACGGCCGTCCGTGGGCGGTGCCTTGCCAAGCACCGCACCCTGCGGTGGGCTACCTTTGCCAGACACGGCAGGTCGTCGTGCGCGCGGGCGCCCGCCCGGGCGCGCGCGACGGCCCACCGCACGGACAGGACGAGGAAAGGAACGACACGACAGTGACCGACACCGTAGGGCCCAGCGGGGCGGACCGACTGGGGTTCGCGCCCGGCAACGTGGTCCAGGAGTTCGGCTGGGCGGACGACGTCGACGACGACCTGCGCGGGGAGCTCGAGGAGCTCGTCGGCGGCGAGCTCGTCGACGAGGACTACGACGACGTCACGGACGGCGTGGTCGTGTGGTTCCGCCAGGACGACGGCGACCTCACCGACCTGCTCGTGGACGTCCAGACCGTGCTCGACGACGGCGGCCTCATCTGGGTGCTCACCCCGAAGCCCGGTCGGCCGGGCCACGTGGGTCACAACGACATCCAGGAGGCCGCGAACACGGCCGGGCTGCACGCGACGAGCACGTTCGCCATCGCGCCCGACTGGTCCGCGACGAAGCTCGGGACCCGTGGCCGCGGTCGCTGACGACGCCGCGGCGACCGGGCGCACCGCGCCGCCCGGTCCGGGCGACCCGGCGCCCGACTTCACGCTCCCGGACACCCACGGCACGCCCGTCCACCTCGCGGACCTGCGGGGTGGACCGGTGCTCCTCGTGTTCTACCCCTTCGCGTTCTCGGGGATCTGCACGGGCGAGCTGTGCGAGCTGCGCGACAACCTCGAGGAGTTCGAGGCGGCCGGCGTCACGCTGCTCGGTATCTCGTGCGACTCGGTGTTCGCGCAGAAGGCGTGGACCGCGCAGGAGGGCTTCGAGTTCGACCTGCTCTCCGACTTCTGGCCGCACGGGGACGTCGCGCGGGCCTACGGCGTTCTCGACGAGGACAACGGCCTCGCGCTGCGCGGGTCGTTCCTGCTCGACGCCGACGGGATCGTGCGGTGGTCGGTCGTGAACCCGCGCGGGCAGCGTCGTGACCTCGACGGTTACCGACGGGCGCTGGAACAGCTCTGAGCCCTGGGAGCCGGGCGGTCGTGGCAGGTGGCGGGGTGCCGACCCGGTAGGCTGTGCTCCGCCGTTCCAGGGCCTGTAGCTCAGCTGGTTAGAGCGCCACGCTTACACCGTGGATGTCGGGGGTTCGAGTCCCTCCGGGCCCACCCACCACTCCCTTCCCGCCGGTCCCGGTCGTGCCGTGCTGCGACGTGGCGCCCGTCGCCCGTGCGAGCGCAGCGCGCCGTGTCGGCGGCCGCCCCTAGCATCGGGCCCACCAGCAGCGACGACGTGACGGTGAGGTAGAGGGTGCTCGAGAAGGTCAAGGGTCTGTTCCGGCGTGACGAGGGGCAGACGGGAGGCGACCGCCCGAGCGCTCGGCTCGTCGATGCCCTGAAGGTGCTCGCGGTCGCGTCGCCGGAGCTCGCGGAGCGTGCGGTCGCGTACGTGCACCGGGGCGAGGGTCCGGAGGTGCTGCTCGAGCTGGAGGCGCTGCGGGGCGGCGACGTCGAGGCGCTCCTCGGTCGTCCCGGCCAGTCCGGGGTCTACTCGTGGACGACCCCTGCCCAGGACGACCGGTTGAAGGCCGCCGTGCCGGGGTGGACGTCGGCGAAGGCGGTCACGGCGCGCTCCAACCTCTACACGCTCTCGGACTCCGTCACCGTCCCGGAGCTCGTGCGCCTCGGCCGCGTCCTCAGCGCGGTCTCGTCCGAGGTGGACCGCGAGCGGGCGTCGGACCCGCGCTGGCTCACCACGCTCGTCAACGACATGTCGCGGCGCGCGAACGAACGCCGGCACGGCCAGAAGGGCAAGGGCGCGCCCGACCGCTGGACGCCGGACCTGCTCGTGGCCCTCGCGGTGGAGGGCGGCGTGCCGGAGGCGGACGCGCCGGCGGTGGTGCTGCGCGAGCTGTTCGAGCGGCCGGCGTCGGCCGGCTGGGCGTCGCGGCACCTGGGCCCGGCGCTGCTCGGCGACCCGGCGCGGGAGTTCGTCGTCGCGCACCTGGACATCGCGACGCGGGTGCTGCCGGGGGTGAGCGCCGCGGGGCGTGGTGAGCTCGTGGCGCTCGTCGCGGCGGACCCGGCGGCGACCGAGACGTTCGCCCCGCTGCTCGCCGTGCTCGCCGCGGACACGAGCAAGGCGGTGCGCGAGGCGGCGGTCGCCGCGCTCGTCCCGCTCCCCCCGGCGCGGCAGCGCGAGCTCCTCGCCCCTCTGCTCACGTCGCTCCCGGCCTCGCGCCTCGGCGCCGTGGTGACGCGGCTCGCCCAGGTCGACGGCGGTCTGGCCGCCCTGGAGGAGGCGGCCGAGCGGTCGACGGGCGCCCGGGCGACGCTGCTGCGCGACACCGTCGAGCGAGCGCGTGTGCTCGAGGCCGCGCAGGAGGACGAGCCCGAGCTCGACGTGCCGCCCTTCGAGCCGCTGCCGGAGACGGTGCTCGGCGACGAGTTCGTGCGCGCCGCGCGGGCCGCG
This sequence comes from Cellulosimicrobium funkei, assembly GCF_900155925.1. Classification (NCBI taxonomy): domain Bacteria; kingdom Bacillati; phylum Actinomycetota; class Actinomycetes; order Micrococcales; family Promicromonosporaceae; genus Cellulosimicrobium; species Cellulosimicrobium funkei. Next base: position 83,868 of record NZ_FTMI01000005.1, on the reverse strand, counting down.
ATCGACACCGCCCTCGAGCGCGCCCGCGCCGACCAGGCGGCGCACGCAGGGAAGAAGGACGACGACGGGTGGCCGCGGTGGCGCCGTCTGACCGTCGAGCAGGACCTCAAGGAACTGCCGGGCATCACCGACGACGACCTCCGGGTCTTCGCGGCGTTCCTGTCCGGGACGAGCACCCGGCGCCCCGGCGGCGTCGTCATGCGCCGGCTGTCCGCGCCGGGCGTCTTCTCGCGCCTCCCCGGCATCACGCTCCTGCACCGGCTGCGGCTGCAGGGGAACGAGGGACGCGGGCGCAGCGAGCGGTTCGGCTGGTACCGGCTCCACGAGGGCGACCTGCTCGACGTCGACCTGCGCGTCCTCGACGAGGCGCTGCAGCGCGTCGGACGCGACGACGCCGGGGCGCTGGTCGACGAGCTGTACTTCTCGACCTGGTGGGCGACCGACACAGTGACGCCCGAGCACGCGTGGCCGTACTACGCAGGGCACCTCGACCGGCTCGCCGCTGCGCTCGACGACCGCGAGCGCACGTACGGCAGCGCCAAGCCGGCCCGGGCGCTCGCGGTGCTCGCCCAGCTGCCGCAGGTCCCGCGCCGGTTCCTGCCGCGCCTGACCGAGCTCGCACTGGGTGAGGGCCGCACCTATCGTGCGACGGCCCAGGCGGCCCTGAGCACGCACCCCGGGGTGCGCGGGCTGGCCGAGCAGGGCCTGGGCAGCGGCCGGTCCGAGGTGCGCCGCAGCGCGGCGGAGTGGCTCGCCCGGCTCGGCGACGTCGACGCGGTGCCTGCGCTGCGCGCCGCGCTGGACAAGGAGCGCAGCGAGGTCGTGCGCGCCGCGCTCCTCACGGCGCTCGAGGCGCTGGGCGAGGACATCTCGGCCGACCTCGCGCCCGAGGCGCTGCTCGCGGAGGCGACCAAGGGCCTGCGCGCGAAGAAGCCGGTCAGCATGGCGTGGTTCGACCTCGACGCGCTGCCCGCGGCCCGCTGGGCGGCGGACGGCTCGCCGGTGGACCCGACGGTCCTGCGCTGGTGGGTCGTGCTCGCGGTCAAGCTCAAGGACCCGAGCGGTGCCGGGCTGCTGGAGCGGTACCTGTCGCTGCTGCAGGAAGAGGACCGCGCACGGCTCGGCAGCCACGTGCTCGCGGCGTGGGTCGCGCAGGACACGCGCAACCCCTCGCCGCAGGAGAGCGACGCGTATGCGACGGCCGGTGCCCAGCTGCGGTACGACCAGTACCAGGCGTGGGCCAAGCGCTCGCCCGAGCACTACTCGGTCGAGGCGTCCAAGTCGCTCGAGGACCACCACCGCGACCTGTACCGCGAGCACCAGGCCACGTACGTCGGCTCGGCGGTCAAGGACAAGGGTCTGCTCGCGCTGACCGTCGCGATGCCGGGCGCCGAGCTCGCCGCGACGTTCCAGCGCTACGCGAAGGCGCACGTCGGGCGTCGCTCGCAGACCGAGGCGCTCGTGCACGCGCTCGCGGCGAACGGGCAGCCGGCTGCGATCCAGGAGCTCCTCGCCGTCTCGCGGCGGTTCCGCCAGGCGACGGTCCAGGAGACCGCGCAGCGGCTCGCGGGCGAGCTCGCGGAGCGGCGCGGCTGGACGGCGGACCAGCTCGCCGACCGCACCGTCCAGACCGCGGGGTTCGAGGACGACGGGCTGCTCCACCTCGACCTCGGCTCCCGGGAGTACGTCGGGCGCATCACCCCCGCCTTCACGCTCGAGCTCACGAGCGACGCCGGGAAGGTGGTCAAGGCACTCCCGGCGCCCCGGGCGCAGGACGACCCCGAGCTCGTCGCGGCCGCCAAGAAGCAGCTCACCGCGAGTCGCAAGGAGCTCAAGGCCGTCGTCGCCCTGCAGACCCAGCGGCTCTACGAGGCGATGTGCGTGGGCCGCACGTGGACGGCGTCGGAGTGGCAGGAGTACCTCCTCGGGCACCCCGTGATGTCGCGGCTCGTCGAGCGGCTCGTCTGGGTCGAGAACCCCGGGACGGAGGGTGCCCGCCCGTTCCGGCCCGACGGCGGCGCGCTCGTCGACGCCGACGACGAGGACGTGGAGCTCGGGGCAGAGTCCACGGTCGGGCTCGCGCACGCCGTCCTGCTCGGCCCGGAGGCGACGGCGGCCTGGACGGCGCACCTGGCGGACTACGAGGTCGCCCCGCTCTTCGCGCAGCTCGACGTCACGACGCCCGACGTCCCCGCGGGTGCGACCGCGATCGACGACCACAAGGGCTGGTTCTCCGACAGCTTCTCGATCCGCGGGCGCGCCACGAAGCGGGGCTACTCCCGCTCGCAGGCCGAGGACGCCGGGTGGTTCAGCGCGTACACCAAGGCGTTCACGAGCGCGGGGATCGTCGTGCAGATCGAGTTCACGGGGTCGTTCGTCCCGGAGGAGAACATCCCGGCCGCGGTGACGGCGCTGACGTTCGAGCGGACGGGCCGCGGCTCCGGACGGGGGACCGCGCGGATCGCGGACCTGCCGCCCGTTCTCGTCGCGGAGGCGTACCGCGACTACGTGGCGGTGGCCGAGGCGGGGTCGTTCGACCCTGGCTGGGAGCGGAAGAGCCAGTGGTGACCCGGCGGACGCTCCCGTGAGCGGCGGCGCCGCCCCGTGATCGTCGTCGCGACGCTCGCCTGGCTGCTCGTCGCCGTGCTCGCGCGCCGGTCGCCGGCGGTCCGGTCCGCCGTGAGCACGGCGACGTCGACGCTGCTCGCCCTCGCGGGGGTCGGGGCGGTCGTCGTCGTGGCCGTCGCCGCGGACGACGGCGGGACCCGGGCGCTCGGCGCGCTCGCGAGCGTGCCCGCCGCGGCCGGCGCGGTCGCGGCGGGTACGTGGTGCGCGCGAGCGGTGGTCCGCCCCTGGACGGTGCGGCGGCGCGAGCGTGCTGCGGGCCGGGTCCCGTGGCAGGACCGCGTGCTCGCCGCCGCGGCGCGCACCGGGCCGCGCGTGCGGGGCGTGCGCGTCGCCGACGTCGCCGCCCGCTCGGCGTTCCGCGTCGCCGGGGTCCGCGTCACGGGCCTCGCCGCCGAGATGTCGTACTACGGCCTCATCTCGCTCATCCCGCTGACGACCGCGATCGGGTCGAGCCTCGGCTTCCTGCGCCCGCTCCTCGGCGACGACACCGTCGACTCGATCCGCTCGTCGATCGTCGGCGGGCTCACCACGGTGTTCGCCGAGCACGTGTCGACCTCGGTCGTCGCGCCGCTCGTCGACAGCCTCCTCGACGAGCAGCGCACCGGGTTCGCCGTCGGGTCGTTCCTCGTCGCGCTCTGGCTCGCGAGCCGCGTCTTCCGCGCGGCGGTCCGCGCCCTGGACGACGCGTACGGCGTCGAGCGGCGCCGCGGGGTCGTGGCGCAGTACGTCCTGGGGGTCGCGCTCGCCCTCGGCGCGATCGTCACGGCGGTGTCCGTCGTCGCGCTCGTCGTCGTCGGCCCGCTCCTGGGTGACGGCGCCGACCTGGCCGAGCGGCTCGGTCTCGACGCGGCCTTCCGGCAGACGTGGGACGTGCTGCGCTGGCCGACCGTCGTGCTCGTCTGCGGCGCGTACCTCACGCTGCTCTACCGCTACGCACCGAACGTCGACACGACGTGGCGGCGGTGCCTGCCGGGCGCGGCCGTCGGTACCGGCGGCGTCCTCGTCGTGTCCTGGGGGTTCGGTCTCTACGTCCGGCTCGCGGGACCGGCGGCGCCGGGCTCCGAGGCGGGGACGACGGCGGTCGTCCAGGCGGCCGGGCAGATGCTCGGCCTCGTCCTCGCCGGGGTCCTCTGGGGCTGGCTCACGAGCATCGTCGTGCTCGTGGGCGGCGTCGTGAACGCGGAGGCCGACCCGCACCGCGTGGTCCCGGCGGGACGCGCCACGGGCGCAGCCTGGACCGGTGGGGGGAGCGCCCCCGTGACGGGTACGCCCGCCGAACCCGTCGACGACCGCTCCCGCGGCACCGGCGCCGGCCGTGTGGGACGCGGCTCCTACGCTGACCTGCAGGACCACGGGCACGGTGCCCGCGACCGGACCGAGGAGGAGCCCGGGTGACGAGCACGACGACCGGTGACGAGCAGGCGCCCCCGGCGCTCGCCGAGCTGCGACCGCCGGCGGAGGTCCGGTACGCCGACGAGCTCGCGGTGCTCGCGCAGGCCGACGCCCGGCGCGGGGCCGACGTCCCGCCGGGCTGGCGCCTGAGCCCGCGCGCGGTGCGGGCGTTCGTCGTGGGCGACCGGGAGCTGGGCGTGAGCCGCAAGTTCTTCGGCGACGACCCGCTCGTCGACCGCGCGGTCGTGTCGTTGCTCGGCCGGCAGGGCCTCATGCTCGTCGGTGAGCCCGGTACGGCCAAGTCCCTGCTGTCCGAGCTGCTCGCGGCGGCCGCGAGCGGCACGTCGACCCTCACGGTGCAGGGCACCGCGGGCACGAGCGAGGACCACGTGCGGTACTCGTGGAACTACGCGCTCCTCATCGCGGAGGGGCCGAGCGAGCGCTCGCTCGTCCCGTCGCCCGTCTACCGCGCGATGGAGAGCGGGCGCGTCGCGCGGTTCGAGGAGATCACGCGCTGCGCCCCGGAGATCCAGGACACGCTCGTCTCCGTGCTGTCCGAGAAGCAGCTCATGGTCCCCGAGCTCGGCGCCGACGCCCGCGTCGCGGCGCGGCCCGGGTTCAACGTGCTCGCCACGGCGAACCTGCGCGACCGCGGGGTCCACGAGATGTCGGCCGCGCTCAAGCGGCGCTTCAACTTCGAGACGGTCGCGCCGATCCGCGACCGCGCGTTCGAGATCGAGCTCGTCGAGACGCGCCTCACCGCCGAGCTCGGGCCCGTCGAGGACCGACCGGTGCTCGACCGTGACGTGCTCGAGGTGCTCGTCACCGTGTTCCAGGACCTGCGCACCGGCACGACGGCGAGCGGCGCACCGGTCAAGCGCCCCGAGACCGTGATGTCGACGGCGGAGGCGGTGAACGTCGCGATCGCGGCGTCGCTCGAGGCGCGCTACCTCGGTGACGGCACGGTCACGGCGGGGCAGGTCGCGCGCCAGGTGGGCGGCGTCGCGCTCAAGGGCGACGAGGAGGACGCGCGGCGGCTGCGGCACTACGTGGACAACGTCGTGCGGGAGCGCGCGCGGTCCGACGCACGCTGGAAGGACTTCCTCACGGCGGCGGGCGACCTGTGGCGGTAGCCCGGCGCGCCGCGTGGGACGCCGCGCCGCCGCGGCTGCGACAGGCGGCCCACGACCTCGCGCTGCTGCGCGAGCGCGACGGCGTGCACCTCGTCGGGGTGCGCCACCACAGTCCCGCCTGCGCGGTCGCGGTGGCCGCGCTGGTCGCCGAGATCCGGCCGTCCGTCGTGCTCGTCGAGGGGCCCGAGGAGTACACGCGTCTCCTGCCCGCGCTGCTCGACGAGCGGACGGTCCCGCCCGTCGCGGTCCTCAGCCTCGCCGGCGACCTCGCGGACGCCGCGGGAGGCGGCGTGCGCGCCGCGGGCTTCTACCCGCTCGCGCGGTACTCGCCCGAGTGGGTCGCCGTGCGCGCGGGGCACGCGGCGGGCGCGGAGCTCGCGTTCGTCGACTCCCCGTGGGGGGAGCGGGCAGGAGAGGAGGACGACGAGCGGGGAGCCGCCGCGCGGACCGTCCTCGCGGAGCGCCACCTCGCGCACTCGCGCACGGTCGCCCGGCTCGCGGAGCGGCTCGGGTGCCGCGACCACGACGAGCTGTGGGACCACCTCTTCGAGGCGCGCGAGACGGCGCGCCTGCGCGACTGGCGCGAGCTCGTCGACGACGTGTTCGCGTGGGCCGCGCTCGCGCGGCTCGACTACGAGGACGAGGCGCTCGCCGCCGACGGCTCGCTCGACCGCGAGGCGCGCATGTCCGCGCGCGTCGCGGAGCACGCCGCGCGTGCGGACGGGCCGGTCGTCGTCGTGACGGGGGCGTTCCACACCCTCGCGCTCGTCGAGGCGCTCGTCGGGAGCGAGTACGGCACGGCGGTCGTGGCGCGGCGCCCCGCGGACGGGTACGGCGACCTCGCCGACGCCCCCGCGTGGCTCGTCCGCTACGACGACGAGCGGCTCGACGCCCTGCGGGGGTACGGCGCGGGCATGCCCGCGCCGGGCTACTACGACCGGCTCTGGGCCGCGCACCACGACCCGGCCGGGCCCGCTGCCGCCGCGGCCGGGGTGCTGGTCGACGTCGGGCGCGGGGCGTCGGAGCGCGGGGCACTCGTGAGCGTGGCGCAGTCCCAGGCCGCCGTCGAGCACGCGCACCGGCTCGCGGCCCTGCGGGAACGGCCCTGGCCGTGCCGCACCGACCTGCTCGACGCGATCACCTCGTGCTACGTGAAGGACTCGGACGACCTGGACGCCGCGGGCGACCGACCGCTCGGTCTCGCGGTCGCCGAGGTCTTCGCCGGGCGCGCGCTCGGCGACGTCGCCCCGGGCGGTGCGGCCCCGCCGCTCGTCGAGGAGGCACGGGCCCGCGCCCGAGCGCTGCGCCTCGACGTGTCCGACGCCGTGCCGCGCACCGTGCGGCTCGACGCCCGCCGTCGTGCCACGCACCGCGACCGGCGCCGGTTCCTCGCGCTGTGCGCGTTCCTCGAGCTGGGCTTCGCTCGCCGGGTCTCCGGCCCCGACCACGTCGCGGGCCGCGGGCTGGGGCTCGTGCTGGAGGAGTGGACGTACGCGTGGACCCCGCTCGTCGAGGCGCGCCTCGTCGAGCTCTCCCACCGCGGCGCGACGCTCGAGGCGGTCGCGGTCGCGCTGCTCGACGACGCGCGCGAGCGGGCGCGTGAGGAGCGCTCGAGCGATGCCGTCGCGCGCCTCGTCGCGCAGTGCGTCGTCGTCGGGCTCCCGGAGCGGCTGCCCCCGCTCGTCGCCCTCGTGCGCACGACGCTCGACGTGGACCCGTCGCTCGCGTCCGTCGTCGCGGGCATGCGACGGCTCGTCGCGCTGTGGCGGGCGCGCGTCGAGCTGGAGCTGGGCGACCACGCGCAGGCCCTGCTCGACCTCGCGGAGCAGGGGCTGGCCACGGCCGCGTACCTGGTCCCGGACCTCGCGGCGGCCGACGCGACGACGCAGGACGACGCCCTGGCGAGCCTCGTCGCGCTGCGGTCCCTCGTGCGCGACGTGCGCGGCGCAGGCCGGGACGGACCGGGCTCGGCGGCCGCGACGGTGGGGCAGGCGCTCGCGCGCGTCCGCGAGGACGCCGACGCGTCCCCGGCGGTGCGCGGGGCGCTCACCGCGTTCGCCGCCGTCGACGACGAGCTCGACGACGAGCCCGGCGACCACGGGCTCGTCGAGCGGGTGCGCGCCCAGCTCGCACCCGGCGCGGACCCCGTGGCGGCGACGGCGTTCCTCGGCGGGGTCCTGCGCGCCGCCCCGGACCTGCTGCTCCACACGCCGGAGATGTTCGACGCCGTCGACGAGGGCTTGCGTGGTCTCGACGAGGACGCGTTCCGCGCGGTCCTGCCGGACCTGCGGCGCGCGTTCACGTGGTTGCGGCCGACCGAGACGCATCGGCTCGCCGAGCGCGTCGCCGCCCGCACCGGGACGCGCGCGGACGCGCTGGACCGGCGCGTGCACGTCTCGGAGGACGACCTGCGGGCCGCGCTGGTGGTGGAGCGCGAGCTCGTCGCCGTGCTCGAGCGGGACGGGCTGGGCGCGTGGGCTCGCGGGAGCGCCTCGTGACGGCGGGCGGCGGTCTCGGCGTGGCCGGGCGGGCGGACGACCAGGAGGCCGCGCGGCGCTGGCGGCTCGTGCTGGGCCGGTACGCGGGCGACACGCTGCCCGTGGCGCCACCGGACCAGGCGCTGGACCGCACGCTCGGGCACCTCTACGACCGCGAGTACACCGCGCGCGGCCACCGGCACGGCACCGGGGGAGACCCCGGCGAGGGCCGGGGCCGCGGAGGTGGCCGCGGAGGGTCGGTCGTCGAGGGGCTCGACTGGCTGGGGTCGGCGCGCGAGCTGTTCCCGCGCGAGACGTTCGAGCGCATGCAGGTCGAGGCGGTCGGCCGGTACGGCATGACCGAGCTGCTCGCGGACCCGCAGGCGGTCGAGGCCGTCGAGCCGAGCACGGAGCTGGTGTCGGCGCTCCTGCGCGTGCGGGGCAGGCTCGGGCCGCAGGTCCAGGACGGGCTGCGACGGATCGTCGCGCGCGTCGTCGAGGACGTGGTGCGCCGCCTGCGCCCCCGCTTCGTGACGGCCGTCGACGGGCGCCGGGACCGGTCCCGCCGCTCGTTCGTGCGGTCGAGCCGCACGTTCGACGCCGCCGCGACGGTCCGCGCGAACCTCGGCCGCTGGGACCCGGAGCGCGGGCGCCTGGTCGTCACGGACCTGCGCTTCTCGGCGCGGCGGCGTCGGGCGCTGTCGTACGACGTCGTGCTGCTCGTCGACCAGTCGGGGTCCATGGCGGCCTCGGTGCTCTACAGCGCGGTGAGCGCGGGCATCCTCGCGGGGCTGCCGGGGATCACGGTCCGCCTCGTCCTGTTCGACACGGCGGTCGTCGACATGTCGCACCTCGCGCACGACCCGGTGACGGTGCTGCTCACCGCGCAGCTCGGCGGCGGGACCGACATCGCGCGGGCCGTGCGGTACGCGGAGCAGCACGTGCGGGACCCGCGGCGCACGGTCGTCGCGCTCGTCAGCGACTTCGAGGAGGGCGGCTCGGTGTCCCAGCTCGTGTCCGCCGTGGGGCGCCTGCACGCGTCGGGCGTCCGGCTGCTCGGGCTCGCGGCCCTCGACGGGCAGGCGAACCCTGCGTACGACCGCGGCGTCGCGCGCCGGCTCGCCGAGCAGGGCATGGAGATCGCGGCGCTCACGCCGGAGCGGTTCGCCGAGTGGCTCGGCGAGGTGCTCCCGTGAGCGGGGCCGGCGCCGGGCTCGGTACGTGGGCCGCGGTGTACGCGGGGTACGACGACGACGCCCTCGCCACGCTCGCGAGCCCGGGCCTCGTCCGGCGCGCCCGCAAGGACGTCGCGGCCGGGCGGGTCGAGCCGGTCGAGGCGCGCCCCGACGGCGTCGTGGTGTCCGTGGGCGGGGTGCGGGTCGAGCTCGACGCCCGCGGTCCCGCCGGGGCGCGGTGCGCGTGCCCGACGCCGGGCGCGTGCCAGCACGTCGTGGCCGCGAGCCTGTGGGCGCGGGGGACGGGTGCCGCACCCGCGGCGGCTCCCGCCGCGGCACGTGACGGCGCGACGCCTTCCGCTCCCGCCCCGGACCCGGTGGCGGAGATCCTCGCGCTCGACCCGCGCGTCGTGCACCGTGCCGCGGGCGCCGCCGTCGTGCGGGCGGTCGCCGAGACCGTGCCTGCTGAACCCGGGGAGGGGGCGGTCGGTGGGCCGCCGGTGGAGGTGGCGGTCGACGGCCCGCGCGCGGAGGTCTCGTGGCCCGGCGCGCCGCGCGTCACGTACGTCGCGGGGGCGGGGTTCCCGGGGATGCTCGTGGCCCCCGAGGGGGCGGCGTGGAGCGACGCCGACGAGCGCCGGTGGCGGCTGGAGGCGCTCGTGCACGTGTGGCGTGCGCACGGCCGGCCGTGGCCCTGGCCTGAGCGGGCCGCCGCGACGCCGCGTGCCACGGGCGTCCCCGACGCCCGGGCGGTGGCCGACGAGGTCGTGCGCGCGGTCGAGCGGCTGCTCGACGTCGGGCTCTCGCACGTCGGCCGCGACGACCTGGAGGAGCTGCGCGGTGCGGGCGTGGTGGCGCGGCTCGGCCGGCGGCCCGCGGTCCAGCGTCTCGTCACGTCCGCGGTCGGGCGGCTCGAGGCGCTCGCGGACCGCCGCGACGCGGTCGACGAGACGGACTGCCTGCTGGCCCTGGCCGAGCTGTGGGCGTACGTGCAGGCGGAGCCCCCGCCCGACGCCGGCACGCCCGACGAGCGCCCGACCGACCTCGGGCGGGTCGTGTCGCTCGGTGCACGGTGGTGGGTCGCGGCGTCGGGCGCGCGGGGTGTGACCGTGCACCTGTGGGACGCGGACGCCGGGCGCGTGCGGTCGGTCACCACCGGCCGCCCGCCGGGCGCCGACCCGACCTTCCGGCGCTCGTGGGACCTCCCGCTCGTCTGGGGCCGCTCGGTCGAGGCGCTGTGCCGCGGCCCGTTCGCGCTGCGGGGCGCGACCGAGCGTGCGGATACCGGGCTGCGCGCGGGCGAGGGGCCCGCCGTCGAGCCGCTCGGGGCGCTCGACGCCGACGAGCTCCGCGACGTCGCGGCCCGCACCGCGACGACCCCGCCGCGGGCCGAGGCCGGGTTCGGCCGGGCGCCCGCCGCCGTGCGGGTCGTCATGGTGCGCGAGGTGGGGGCGATCGCCCTCGACGAGGTCGCGCAGGAGCTCACGTGGACGCTGGTCGCGGCGGACGGCACGGAGACGGTCGTGCGCGTCGACGCCGCGGACGAGGCGGCGTGCGACACCCTGCTCGGGGTCGCGGCGGGGAACCGGCGTGTGGTCGCCGTCGCCGTCGAGCGCGACCTCGCGTCGCGGAGCGACGAGGCCGTCGGGCTGTTCGTCGACCGCCCGGGCGAGGGCCTCGACGTCGTCGTCCCGACGCTGACGCCGGCGTACGACCACCGGGCGTGGTCGACCCCGTGGACCCGGCTCCGCGCCCGGGTCCGGTCGCTGCGCGGGCGCGCCGGCACGCACGCGCGGGAGGTGGTCGTGCCCACGCCCGTCGAGGAGGTGTGCGACACGCTGCTCGACACGGTCGTGGCGCTCGCCGCCACGGGGCGCCGGCACCTCACGCCCCACCAGGCGAGCGCGCTCGCGCGCGCCGCGCGCACCGCCGACGACCTCGGGGCGACGACGCTCGCCGCCACGGTCGGCCTCGTCGCGCACGAGCCCGACGCGGCCCGGCTCCTGCGGGCCGGCTTCGTCGCGTCCCGGGGTCGGACGCTCGCGCGCGCCGTGGCCGCCGCACCCGACCCCGGGCCCCGAGCACGGGAGGCGAGCGCGTGAGCACCTACGCCGTCCACGTCGGCTCGCCCGGACGGGCCCGGGTCGAGCACGTCGCGGACGGTCCGCCGGACCCGGTCCGCGAGACCTGGGACGACACGAACCGGTGGTACCCGCCCCTGCTCGCGGCCGGGCGGCGCGTGGAGCGGTCGCACGACCTGCGCCTGTCCCACGTGCTGCTGCGACGCTCGCGGCTCGTCGCGGGCACGCCGTTCGCGCGGCGCGACCCCGGGCCGTGGGACGCGCTCGCCGCGGTGCCGGCCGGGCGCGACCCGTCCGTGCCGCCGCAGCCCGTCGGGCTGTTCGAGCTCGGTGCGCAGGACGGCCCGAGCGTGCGGCTCGACCCGGTCGCGGAGCTCCGCGACCAGCTCGCGACCGTCGCCGCCGCGGACGGGCCGGACGCCACAGGGAGGCTGCGGCTCCTGCTCGCCGGCGAGTCCGCGGGCGCGCTCGTCGCCGCCGAGATGCACCACGCGGGCGTGCCGTGGCGCGCCGACGTGCACGACGCGATCCTCAGCGGCGACCTCGGGCCGCGGCCGCGGCCGGGCGAGCGGCCCGCGCGCATGGAGGAGCTCGTCGCGCGCATCCGTACGGCGCTCGACGCGCCGCCCACGCTCAACCCCGACTCCCACCCCGACCTGCTCAAGGCGCTGCAGTACGCGGGCGTCGGCGTGCGGTCCCTGCGCAAGGGAGAGCTCGAGCGCACGGACCACCCCGTCGTCGAGCCGCTGCTGGAGTACAAGAAGCTCGCGCGGCTCCTCACGGCGAACGGCTGGGCGTGGCTCGACACCTGGGTGCACGACGGCCGGTTCCGTACCGAGTACGTCGTGGGCGGGGTCGTCACGGGCCGGTGGGCGTCGAGCGGCGGGGGAGCGCTGCAGCTCCCGAAGCAGGTGCGGCGCGCCGTCGTCGCGGACCCGGGCTGGCGGCTCGTCGTGGCCGACGCCGCGCAGCTCGAGCCGCGCGTGCTCGCCGGGCTCGCGCACGACGAGCGCATGGCCGCCGCGGGTCGCGGCGGCGACATGTACGCGGGGATCGTCGCGTCGGGCGCCGTCGCGACCCGCGACCACGCGAAGGTGGGGATGCTCGGCGCGATGTACGGCGGCACGACCGGCGACAGCGCGCTCGTGCTCCCGCGGCTCGCGAAGGCGTTCCCCGACGCCATCGGCCTCGTGGAGCGCGCCGCCCAGGCGGGTGAGCGCGGGGAGATCGTCTCGACGCTCCTCGGCCGCAGCTCCCCGCGCCCCGGCGAGTCGTGGCACGCCGCGCAGGACGGGGCGTACGCGGTCGAGGAGGTCGGTGCCACGGAGGACGCCGCGTCCGGGGCCGACGCGCAGGCGCGGGCCCGGTCGTACACGCGGGCCTGGGGCCGGTTCACGCGCAACTTCGTCGTGCAGGGCACCGCCGCCGAGTGGGCGCTGTGCTGGCTCGCGTCGATCCGGCGGCGGCTGTGGGACCTGCCCCTCGCCGCGACCCCCGGGGCGGCGCCCGCCCCGTTCGCCGACCGGGCGCACCTCGTCTTCTTCCTGCACGACGAGGTCGTCGTGCACGCGCCGGCCGAGCTCGCCGAGACGGTCGCGCACGAGGTCCGCGCCGCGGCGGCCGAGGCGGGGCGCCTCCTGTTCGGCGACTTCCCGGTCGACTTCCCGCTCACGGTCGCGGTCGTCGACCACTACGCCGAGGCGAAGTGAGACGCGGCGGGCAGGACGCCCGGCGTCGTCACCGCCGCGGCTCCCCGCGGTACGTGCCGAAGGACCAGAGGTTCCCCTCGGGGTCCCGGAGCACGAGCTCGCGGCTCCCGTAGTCCGTGTCCCGCAGCGGCACGACGACGCGACCGCCGGTACCCGGCACGCGCTCGCGCAGCCGGGCGTCGAGCGCCTCGATCGCGGCGTCGTCGGGCACGACGGCGTACGTGCCGCACGTTCCCGGCTCGCGCGACCACTCCCGCTCGGGGGAGTGGCTGCCGAGCATGATCCCGCCGCCGTGCGGCCAGTCGAGCTGGGCGTGCGCGACGTCGCGGTCGTCGCCCGCCATGACGGCCGTCGCGACGAACCCGACGACGTCGGTGAGGAACGCGACGAGCGCGCGGGCGTCGCGCGCCTGGAGGGTGGGCCAGACCTGGGGGCTCGGCGTCCCGGTCGGCGTCCCGGCCGCGTCGGCGGCGGGTGCGTGGTCAGTGGTGTCCCGGGTGCTCTCGTGGATGCTCATGGTCCCAGGCTGGGCCGTCGGTGTGGCCCCCGGCTTGGATGTTCCCGACCTCCTCCCGGACCCACCCGGTCGGGGTCGTACCGGCGAACCGCCGGAAGTCGCGCACGAGGTGGGAGTGGTCGGCGTACCCGGCGCTCGCGGCGACGTCCGCGAGCGTGCGGGGTCCGCGGCCGAGGGCGAGGCGCTGCACCGCGCGACGGGCGGCGTCGAACCGCGCGAGCCCGCGCGCCGCGCGCGGCGAGACCCCGAGCTCCGTCCGGAACAGCGTCTCCAGGCGGCGCTCGCCCAGCGCCACGTGGCGGGCCACGTCCCGGACCCGGGCGCGCCCGTGCGTGCGCACGAGCACCCGCCACGCCTCCGCGACCTCGGGGCGCACGCCGTCGCGCCGGGCGACGGAGCCACCCGGCGCGACGCCCCCGGGCTGCGTGAGCACCGCCCGCACGACGTCGAACGCCGCGGGCCACGAGCCCGCCTCGGCCACCTGCTCGCGCAACCGCTCGGCGACGGGCCCGAGCACCGCGTCCGCGTCCTCGACGAGCCCGAGGTCGCCGGCCCGGACGCCGAGCAGCTCCCGGCACGCGAGGGGGTCGAGGGCGAGCTGCACGCCCGCCTGCTCGGGCGGCTGGTGGATGTAGGCGGGCCGCGTGTGCAGACCGCCGACGAGCGAGGCGTAGCCCACCGGGGCATCGTCCGGCCCGACCGCCGTCGGCACGGCGCCCGCGGTGCTCACGACGAGCGTGAGCCACGGCGACGGCAGTCCGCGGTGGACGGACGGCGTGCCGTCCGTCGTCGCGGTCCGCAGGCGGTAGCCGACCATCGACACGACGCCGGGCGGCAGCGCCGGCGGCAGGGCTCGCACGTACTCGTGCACGGCTCCAGGCTAGGCACTCACGTCGCGGGCCGCAGACCGCGCACCTGCGGGACGTCGGTGCCGCTCGCCGCGCGGCGCACGTGGGAGCGCGCGTGCTCGACGGCGGCGTCGAGCGTGTCGAACAGGTGGTTCTCGTGCCGGAGCTCGGCGAGCGCGCCGACGTTCGTGAGCAGCGCGCGGTGCCGGTCCTGGACGCCCTTGACGAGGACGGTCACGCCGCGCGCCTCGAGGCCCTCGATGAGCCCGCCGAGCGCCTTCGCCCCGGTCGCGTCGACCATGCGGAGCTGGGAGAGCCTCAGGACGACGACCGCGACGTCCTCGTGTGCCGAGGCGTCGGTCACCTCGGCGAGCACGCGGTCGGCGGCGCCGAAGAACATGGACCCCTCGAGCCGGAAGAGCGCGACGTGCTCGTCGCCCGGCTCGGCGCGTCCGGGCAGCGGCTCGCGGTGGACCCCGGAGGCGCGGGCGACGGTCCGCAGCGCGAAGAACGCGGCGACGAGGATGCCGATCTCGATGGCCTGCACGAGGTCGAACGCGACGGTGACGACGGCGGTCACGGCGAAGGTCGCCGCGCTGGAGCGCCCGGCGCCCACGACGGAGCGGATGGTGCGCCCGCCGATCATCCGGAAGCTCGTCACCATGAGGACGCCGGCGAGCGCGGCGAGCGGGATCCGCGAGACCGGGCCGGTGGCGAGGTACATGACCGCGAGGATCACGACCGCGTGCACGACGGCGGAGAGCCGCGTCCGGGCGCCGGAGCGCACGTTGACCGCGGTGCGGGCGATGGCCCCCGTCGCGGGCATGCCGCCGAAGAGGCCGCTGGCGACCGAGGCGACGCCCTGGCCGACGAGCTCCCGGTCGGGCTGGTAGACGGAACCGCCGCCCGGCCCGGACTGCACCATGGTCGCCGCGACGCGCGCGGACAGCAGGGACTCGATCGCGGCGAGCGCGGCGATGGCGAGCGCGGCGCCGCCGAGGTCGCGCAGCGCGCCGGGCGTGACCGACGGCAGGACGGGCGCGGGCAGCGACGACGGCAGCGCACCGATGCGCGGGACGGGCGCGCCGAGCACCTCGACGAGGACGGTGGCGAGCACGACCGCGACGAGCGACGCGGGGATCCCCGCGTGGAGCCGGGGGAGCAGCACCATGGTCGCGGCGACGAGCGCGACGCAGCCGAGCGTCCACAGCACCGGGGCGGCGGGGACGTCGGTGACGGCGGCGCGCACGGCCTCCACGGCAGACACGAGGGTGTTATGGCCGGGCGCGACCTCGACGCCGACCGCGGCCGGGACCTGCTGGAGGAAGATGATGCACGCGATCCCGAGCGTGAACCCCTCGACGACCGGCCACGGGATGTACGTGACGACGCGCCCGAGCCGGGCGAGCCCGGCGACGAGGACCACGAGCCCGGCGAGGACGGTGACGAGCGCGACGGAGCCCGGACCGTGCGCGACGACGACCGGCGCGAGCACGACCGCCATCGCCCCGGTCGGTCCGGACACCTGGTGGTTCGACCCGCCGAGGACCGCCGCGACGACGCCGGCGACGACGGCGGTGACGAGCCCGGCGGCGGCCCCGACGCCGGAGCTGACGCCGAACGCGAGCGCGAGCGGGAGCGCGACGACGCCCACGGTGACGCCGGCGAGGAGGTCGGCGCGCAGGGTCCGGGGGCGCAGGTCGTAGTCGGAGCGGCGGGGCAGCAGGTCGCGGACGGCGGAGAGGCGGTTCATGCCGAGGGGGACGACGCCGTGGTCGCGTCGAGCACCGCGCGCGCGGTCGCGCCGGGCAGGGCCGGGAGCCGCCGCGCGGCCTCGAGCTGGTCGGACGCGCCGGCGAGGTTCGACAGGAGGAACGCCCGCGCGACGACGAGCAGCTCGGCGACGAGCGGCTCGGCGAGGCGGTACTCGACGGCGTTCCCGCTGCGCGTCGAGGTGACGACGCCTGCCCGGCGCAGCACCGCGAGGTGCTGGGAGAGCTGGGACGCCTCGCACCCGGTGACGTCGAGCAGCACGGAGACGGGCGCGGTGTGGTCGGCGTCGGCGGCGAGGACCTCGAGCACCTGGATCCGCGTGGGGTGCGCGAGGCACCGGAAGAGCTCGGCCTTGATGCGGTAGAGGGGGGCGGTCTCGTCGGTGCCGGGGGCGCCGTCGTCGGGTCGGGGTGGGCGGGGCACGGGTCCTCCGGGCTACGGGATGATGGCTTGCGCAATCCATCAAACCATGGCGAGCGGCGTCCGGCGGCCCGCCCGGGATAGCCTGCCGCCATGACCGCCGCGCCCGACCCGAGCACCGACACGCCTCCTGCGGACCCGGCGGCCGAGGGCGCGGGGCACCCGACGCTCGGCCGCGTCGTGCGGACGCTGGACGAGCTGTACCCGCCGTCGACGGCGGAGGACTGGGACGCCGTCGGCCTGGTCGCCGGGGACCCGGACGCGCCCGTGCGCAAGGTGCTGCTCGCCGTCGACCCCGTCGAGGAGGTCGCGGACGAGGCGCTGGCCTGGGGTGCCGACGTCCTCGTGACGCACCACCCCCTGTTCCTGCGGCCCGTGCACTCCGTCGCCGCGACGACCTTCAAGGGCTCGCTCGTGCACCGCCTCATCCGGGGCGGCTGCGCGCTGTACGTCGCGCACACCAACGCCGACGCCGCGCAGCGCGGGGTCGCGGACGCCCTCGCCGACGCGCTCGACCTCCTGCACCGCGTCCCCCTCGTGCCGCACCCCGCGCCGTCGCCGCACGAGGCGGCCCGCACCGGCACCGGCCGCATGGGCCGGCTCGCGGAGCCGACGACGTTGCGCGCGTTCGCGCAGCGCGTCGCGCAGGTGCTGCCTCCGACGGTGCAGGGCGTCCGCGTGGCGGGCGACCTCGACGCGCGCGTGGAGTCGGTCGCGGTGGTGGGCGGGTCCGGCGACTCGCTGTTCGACGCCGTGCGCGCGAGCGGGGCCGACGTCTACCTCACGTCCGACCTGCGCCACCACCCCGTGTCTGAGCTGCGCGAGCGCGCGCGGCTCGACGGCGGCGAGGCCGGGACGCCGTTCCTCGTCGACGTGCCGCACTACGCCTCCGAGTGGCCGTGGCTCCGCTACGCTGCCGAGGACCTCGTGCGCGTCCTCGCGCGCTCCGGCGCGGCCGTGGAGACGCGGGTCAGCACGCTCGTCACCGACCCGTGGACGGCGCGGTTCCCGTCCGCACCTGCCGACCCCGCAGCCGACGCCGGACCGCCCCGCGACACCGCGCAGGGCTGACCCCCGGCGCGCGTCGACCCCCACCCGTCCCCACCGACCCGCACGCCGGCCCTCATCGGGCCCACGAAAGGAACCACCCGTGGCCACTGCACCGCCCGCCGACCAGCTCCGCCTGCTCGACGTCCAGGAGCTCGACACGCGTGCCCAGCAGCTCGCGCACCAGCGCAAGAACCTGCCGGAGCACGCGCGCATCGCCGAGCTCGACGCCCAGCTCGAGGACCTGCGCGGCAAGCTCGTGGAGTCGCGGACCGCGGTGAGCGACCTCCGGCGCGAGCTGACCAAGGCCGAGGGCGACGTCGAGCAGGTGCGGACGCGCGCCGCGCGTGACCAGTCCCGCCTGGACTCCGGCCAGGTCGGGGCGAAGGACGCTCAGGCGCTCGTCGCCGAGCTCGAGTCGCTCGCGCGCAGGCAGGGCGTCCTCGAGGAGGTCGAGCTCGACGTCATGGAGCGGCTCGAGGCGCACGAGGAGGCCCTCGCGAAGCTCGAGTCGGCGCACGCCGAGCTCGAGTCCGCCAAGGCCGAGGTCGTGGCCGCGCGCGACGCCCGGTACGCCGAGCTCGACGCCGAGGCCGCGCAGGTCGCGGGGCGGCGCACGGACGCCGTCGCCGGTCTCGACGCGGGCCTGCTCGCGCTCTACGAGCGCGTGCGCGACCAGAACGGCGGCCGCGGCGTCGTCGCGCTGCGCGGCCAGCACGTCGACGGGCTCAACGTCTCGCTGAGCCCGGCCGAGCTCGCGGCGATCACGTCGGCCGCGCCCGACCAGGTGGTGCGGCTCGAGGACTACGGCCACATCGTGGTGCGGCCGGAGGGCGCCGGCGCGTGAGCGGCACCAGCGGTCGGCAGCTCGTCGTCGAGGCCGACGGCGGCTCGCGCGGCAACCCGGGGCCCGCGGGTTTCGGGGCGCTCGTGCGCGACGCCGCGACCGGCCAGGTGCTCGCCGAGCGGGCCGCGTACCTCGGGACGACGACGAACAACGTCGCCGAGTACTCGGGCCTCGTCGCCGGGCTGCGCGCCGCCGCGGAGATCGACCCGGACGCGCGCGTGACGGTCCGGATGGACTCGCGGCTCGTCGTCGAGCAGATGTCGGGGCGCTGGCAGATCAAGCACGACGACATGCGCCGCCTGGCGGCCGAGGCCGCGGCGGTGCTCCCCGCCGCGCAGGTCACCTACGAGTGGGTGCCGCGCGCGCAGAACGCGGCGGCCGACGCCCTGGCCAACGAGGCGATGGACACCCGCGGGACCGTCGTGCGCGACCACGACCCCGCGGACCCGTCCTCGGGTGCAGCAGCCGACCCCGCGGCCGAGACCGCGCCCGTCCCCGTGGACGGGGCGACCCTCCCCGCCGTCCCCGAGGGCGCGGCGCTCGACACGCCCGCTCGGCCGTCGGGCGCCACCGTCCGGTTCGACGACGCGCCCGCGCTCACGGTCGTGCTCGTGCGCCACGGCCAGACGCCGCTCACCGTCGCGGGCGCGTTCAGCGGCTCGTCGGTCCCGGGGCCGTCGCTCACCGCGCGCGGCCGGACCCAGGCCGCGCAGGCCGCGGACCTGGTGTTCCGGATCGGTCGTCAGGCGTGGCCCGACCTGCCGCGCCCGTCGGCCGTCGTCTCCTCGCCCATGGTCCGGGCCCAGGAGACCGCGCGCGCCGTCGGCCGCCGCCTCGGGGTGCCCGTGACGACGGACGACCGGTTCGCCGAGGTGGACTTCGGCGCGTGGGAGGGGCTCACGGCCGCGGAGGTGGACGCCGGGTGGCCCGGCCTCCTGCCCGCCTGGTACACGACCGGGACGACGCCGGCCCCGGGCGGCGAGTCCGCCGCCGACGTCGGCGTGCGCGTCCGGCAGGGGCTGTGCGACCTCGTCGACACCGTGCTGCCTGGTGCCGGGCCCGCGGGCCGCACCGTCGTCGTCGTGGGCCACGCCGTCCAGGTGCGGGCCGCGATCGGGACGGCCGTGGACGCGCCGCCCGAGCAGTGGTCGCGGATCCGCGTCCCTCCGGCGTCGGTGAGCATCCTGCGGCTGTGGGCCGACGGCACGAGCGAGCTCACGGCCCAGGGCGTCCCGAGCGACCTCTGACCCGGCCGAGGTAGAGGCCTGGTAGCGCGAGGTAGAGGCATGGTCGTGACCAGGCCTCTACCTCGGCGGCCTCGGACGCGCGGTGCGGGCGACCTGGAGACCGGTCTCCACCCAGGCGTCGAGCTCGCGCGTGTCCGCCAGGCGCGGACCGTCGACGACGACCCACCCCGCCATCGTGCGGGTGCCCATCGTCATCGGCCGGGCGCCGCGCTCCAGGGCGGCGGTGCGTCCGCCCGTCCCGACCCGCACCATGAGGGCGTCGCCGGTGATCGCGACCGCCATGCGCCCGTCGACGAGGAACGCGAGCCCGCCGAACATCGTCCGCTCCTCGAACGGGGCGCGGGGCGCCAGCACCGCGCGGACGCGGTCGGCGAGGTCCTGGCTGACGGCCATGGGTCCACTGTGGACCCCTGCCCGTCCCGGCGCAGTGGCACGCGGCACCGGTCCGCGCCGACAACCGCGCCGGACCGCTCGCCCGGATCGCTCGCCTGGACCGCTCAGGCGATGACGAGCTCGAGCGTCCGCGGGCCGCTGCGCGTCGTGGCGTCGTGCAGGGTCGCCTCGATCAGCCGGTAGGTGAGGCCCGAGCCGACCTCGGTCCCGATCACCGTGCCGACGAGCTCGCGCGCGGCGTCCTGCAGCCCGGCCGCGGACGACGGCGCCGCCGCCTCCCGGCGCACGAGGTGCCCGGCGAGCACGCCGCGCGTGTGCTTGGCGTTGTGCGAGACGACGGTCCGCTTCCCGGCGTGCTCGCGCACGACTCGTACCGCGACCCACTCGGCCGCCAGCGGGCCGGACGTCCGCGGCTTCCACGCGCCCACGTACGTCGCGGACCGGCAGTCGACGACGACGTCGCCCGCGGCCCGCTCGTCGAGCACGGGGGCGAGGTGAGGTCGCCACGCCGTGGCGAGCTTCCCGACGCCCGGTAGGTCCACCGCCATGGAGAGCCGGTACGCCGGGACCCGGTCGGCAGGGGAGAGGGTGCCCCACAGCCCCGACACGACGCGCACGTCCTCGCGGGCCCGACGCGCGGGCTCCCCGCCCGCGGCGAGCGCCCCCGCGAGGTCCGCGGCGCCGTACAGCACGCCCGTGTACACGTCGGCCGCCGGACCGGCCGGGGCCGAGCGCAGCACGGTGTTGCGTCGCACCTCCTCGGCGAGCCCCGGCGTCGTGCCCAGGACCTCGTGGGCGTCCGGCCGGGCGCTCGCGGCGGCGAGCGCGTCGAGGACCGTCACGCGGTGCGCGGTGAGCGCGGGGGAGGTCAGGGTGTCGAGGTCGACGGGCGGGGCGCCGTCGGGCGCGGGGGTCTTGCCCTCGGACGGGGGGAGCAGCACGAGCACCGGGTCACTCTACGAGCGCGCGCGACGTCGCCGCCGCGGGTGACCGGGGCCGACGGCGTGGGGTGCGTCACGGCTACGCTCGCCCGATGGCCCAGGTGAAGATCTACGGACGGCGCAGCGTGTGGGGCGCGCGGCGGAGGGAGGTGTCCGACGCGCTGCACGAGGCGCTCGTGCGCGCGTGGCAGCTCCCGCCGGACAAGCGGTTCCACCGCTTCCTGCTCCTGGACGACGACGACCTGGTCGCCCCGCGCTCGGACGCGTACCTCGTCGTCGAGGTCGTCTGCTTCACGGGCCGCACGCGCGAGGCCAAGCGCGCGCTGGTCGCGGCGCTGTACGACGACGTCGTGCCCGTCCTCGGCCTGACGGCGGACGACGTGGAGCTCGTGATCCTCGAGAGCCCGCGCGAGAACTGGGGCATCCGCGGGGTCAGCGGCGACGAGCTCGCGCTGTCGTACCGCGTCGACGTCTGACTCGCGCGTCTCCTGCCTCGGGCGGGGGGGGGGGCGGTCCGAGCCCGTGTGCGGCCGCTCAGCCTGCCTCGGCGACGACGGCCAGCACCGCGTCGCCGTACCGGGCGAGCTTGTTCTCGCCGACGCCGCTCACCAGCGCGAGCCGCTCGAGCGAGCCGGGCCGGGCGGTCGCGATCCCGCGGAGCGTCGCGTCCCCGAACACGATGTACGCGGGCACGCCCTGGGTCTTCGCCTCGCCCGCCCGCCAGGCGCGCAGCGCCTCGAACAGGGGGACGTCGGCCTCGGCCAGCTCGGCGGCGGCGGCCGCCTTCCGTCCCTTCGCCGCGTGTGCCGGACGCGCCGGCTCGTGCCGCATCCGGACCTCGCGGCGCCGGGCCAGGACCTCCCCGCTCGCCGCGGTGAGCACGAGCGTCCCGTGCGCGCCCTCGACGGTGAGCAGCCCCTGGGCGAGGAGCTGGCGCACCACGGCCCGCCACTCGTTCTCGGACAGGTCGTCCCCGACCCCGAACACCGACAGCTCCTGGTGCCGGAACCGTCGGACCTTCTCCGTGTCCCGGCCGAGGAGGATGTCGACGACCTGCCCGACGCCGAAGCGCTGCCCGCGCTCGCGGTCCAGGCGGAACACCGTCGAGAGCACCTTCTGCGCGGCGACCGTCCCGTCCCAGGCCTCGGGCGGGGCGAGGCACGTGTCGCACGACCCGCAGGCCCCCGCGTGCTCCTGGCCGAAGTAGGCGAGCAGCTGGGCGCGGCGGCACTCCACGGTCTCGCAGAGGGCGAGCATCGCGTCCAGGTGCCGGCCCAGGTTGCGCCGGTGCGCGGCGTCGCCGTCGGACGTCTCGATGAGCTTGCGCTGCTGCACGACGTCGGCGAGGCCGTAGGCCAGCCAGGCGGTGGAGGGCAGCCCGTCGCGCCCGGCACGCCCCGTCTCCTGGTAGTACCCCTCGACGGACTTGGGCAGGTCGAGGTGGGCGACGAACCGGACGTCGGGCTTGTCGATGCCCATGCCGAAGGCGATCGTCGCGACCATGACCAGACCGTCCTCGCGCAGGAACCGGGACTGGTTCGCGGCGCGCACCGACGCGGGGAGCCCCGCGTGGTAGGGCAGCGCCTGGATCCCGTTCTCGACGAGCGTCGCGGCGGTCCTCTCGACCGACGCGCGCGAGAGGCAGTAGACGATCCCCGCCTCCCCGGCGTGCTCGGTGCGCAGCAGGTCGAGCAGCTGCTTCTCGGGCCGGTCCTTGGGCACGATCCGGTAGGTGATGTTGGGGCGGTCGAAGCTGGAGACGAAGTGCCGCGCGCCTTCCAGGTCGAGGCGCTGGGCGATCTCGGCCCGCGTCGCGGCCGTCGCCGTCGCCGTCAGGGCGATGCGCGGGACGGACGGCCAGCGCTGGTGCAGCACCGACAGCTCGAGGTAGTCCGGCCGGAAGTCGTGGCCCCACTGGGACACGCAGTGCGCCTCGTCGATCGCGAAGAGCGCGATCGGCGTCCTGTCGAGCAGGTCGAGGGTGGCGCGGCTGCGGAGCCCCTCCGGCGCCACGTAGAGCAGGTCGAGCTCACCCGCCACGAGCGCGCGCTCCACGGCGCGGCGGTCCTCCGAGGACAGCGTGGAGTTGAGGAACGCGGCGCGGACGCCGAGCGCCGCGAGGGCGTCCACCTGGTCCTGCATGAGGGCGATGAGCGGGGAGACCACGACGCCGGTCCCCGGACGGACCAGGGCGGGGATCTGGTAGCACAGCGACTTGCCCCCGCCGGTCGGCATGAGCACCAGGGCGTCGCCGCCGTTGACGACGGTGTCGATGACGGCCGCCTGCTCACCCCGGAACGCGTCGTACCCGAAGACTCGCCGGAGCACGTCGAGCGCGGGGTCGGTCGCAGTCGCTGTGGCCACCCGGGCACCCTACCGAGGAGTTCCGACACGCCGGTCCCGGCGCGTCCGCGCCACCACCGGGGCGCCCGTCACGGGCGGCGGAGCTCGGCGGGCAGGTCGTCCCGGTGGCGGACGGCGAGGGACGTCACCGCGCGGGTCAGGCAGACGTACAGCCGTCGCAGCCCCGTGACCCGGTCCGGCTCGCCCCGGACGACGCCCTCCGGGTCGTCCAGCACGACGTGGTCGAACTCCAAGCCCTTCGCGAGCGACGCGGGCACGAGGTCGAGGCGCGCGTCGAACTCGACCGCGCCGTCGTCGTCCGACGCCTCGCCGACGACCGCGAAGGCGAGGCCCGCCGCGGCGAGCGCGGCGCGCGCGGCGTCCGTGCCGGCGTCGGGCACGATCAGCCCGACCGACCCCTCCCGGGCGAGCGCCGTGCGGACCAGGTCCACGACCGGCCTCGTGGTGAGGATGAGCTCGCCCCGCGCCCGGCGTACGGCGACCGGCGGGTCGAGGTCCGGCGCGATCGAGGGCAGCAGGCGGGCCGCGTACTCGATGACGTCGCCGGGGACGCGGAAGCCCGCGGTGAGCTGCTCCACGTGGCCGTCGGGCTTGCCGAGGTGCGTCAGCGCGTCGGTCCACGAGGAGACCCCCCACGGCGTCGTCGCCTGGGCCAGGTCGCCCAGCACCGTCAGCGAGCCGGTGCGCGCCCGGCGCCCGAGAGCGCGCAGCATCATCGGCGAGAGGTCCTGCGCCTCGTCCACCACGACGTGCGCGACCGACGCCCCGCGGGCCAGCAGGTCCGCGATCTCGTCGAGCAGGACGAGGTCGGCCAGCGTCCAGCGAGCCGTGCCCGGCGTGCGGGACGGTCGGGCCGGGCGCAGCAGCTCCTGCTCGGCCGGGGTGAGGACGCCGTCGGCGCTCGCGGCGAGGAACGCGGGGTCGACGAGGAGCCGGTGCAGCAGCGCCGTCGGCGTGACCTTCGGCCACACCGCGGCGGTGTAGTCCCGGACCGGGCGCGTGCGCGCGAGCGCGTCCCACGCCCGCTCGTCGAGCGCCTCGCCCGACTCCTCGATCTGCACGAGGATCCGGTGCGCGAGCGCGTGCCGCAGGTGGTCGCGACCGGCGTCGAAGCGCGGCCCCCGGCCGACCACCTGCGCCACGCACTCGCGTGCCTCGTACGCGGCGACGCGCCAGCGGCGCGCACCGCGCGGCAGCACGAGCGCCTCGGACGGATCGACGAGGTGCGACCACACGGCGCGTCGGAGCACCTCGGCCAGGCGCCCGTCGCCCTTGAGCCGGGCGACCTCCGCGGGCTCCGTGCCGCGCAGGCGGCCGTGCGCCGTGACGATCTCCTCGACGGTGGTCTGGGTCGCGTCGACCTCGCCGAGCGCGGGCAGCACGTCGCGGATGTACCGCAGGAAGCTCGCGTTGGGCCCGACGACGGTCATCCCGGCGCGGCTCACCCGCTCGCGGTGGGAGTACAGCAGGTACGCGGCGCGGTGCAGCCCGACGGCGGTCTTGCCGGTGCCGGGTGCGCCCTGCACGACGACGGTCCGGTCGAGCCCGCTGCGCACGATGACGTCCTGCTCGGGCTGGATGGTGGCGACGATGTCGCGCATCGGCCCGGTGCGGGGCCGCTCGATCTCGGCCTCGAGGATCGCGGAGGGCTCCGCACCGGGACCCGGGGCGGTGAGCGTCTCGTCCTCGAAGCCGGTGAGGGCACCACGCTGGAAGCCGTAGCGACGGCGGACGGCGACCCCCATCGGCTCCGTGCGGGTTGCGCGGTAGAAGGGCGTGCTCACCGGGGCGCGCCAGTCGACGACGAGCGGGTCGCCCTCGGGGTCGGAGACATGGCGGCGGCCGATGTGGAAGACCTCGGCGGGCTCGTGGCCGGTGCCGTCGAGGTCGATGCGTCCGAAGAAGAGCGGGACCTCGGGGTCGTCGGCGAGCTGGGCGAGCCGACGGGCGAGCGCCGCCTCGAGGTACTCGGCGCTGACCCGGTCTCCCGCGAGCGCGTCGAGCGACCCCGCCCGCTCGCGCATGCGGGCGAGCTGCCTGCGGGCGTCGGCGAGGAACTCCTGCTCCCGGGCGAGCTCGGCCGACGTGTCGGTGGCGGGTGCCGCGCTCGGGGCGTCGGGGGCGGACGGTTCGGCGGTGGCGGGCACGACAGACCTCCGGGAGCAGGCTTCGAGGGGGGCGGGCCATCTTACGGGCCATGACCCGCCGGCGGGCCGGTCGCTGGTCCGCCGAGCCGCCCGGGAGCGGTAGCCTTGCTGGCGCGGACGAGTCGGTCGGACGGTCGCGTCGGGAGGCCTCGTGCCTCCCGCCGAGGAACGTCCGGGCTCCGAAGGGCAAGGTGGTGGGTAACGCCCACCCGGGGTGACCCGCGGGACAGTGCCACAGAGAACAGACCGCCGCGTCGGGAAGGGCTCCGGCCCCGACCGGTGCGGTAAGGGTGAAACGGTGGTGTAAGAGACCACCAGCGGACCGGGTGACCGGTCCGGCTCGGTAAACCCCACCTGGAGCAAGGTCAGACAGACTGTGTCTGAGGGCTGCCCGCCCGATTCTCCACGGAGAAGCACAGTCGGGTAGACCGCTCGAGCCCTGCGGCGACGCAGGGCCTAGATGGATGACCGTCGCCCGCGCGAGGGTGACCTCGCGCGGGAACAGAACCCGGCGTACAGACCGGCTCGTCCGCATCTCACCACCCGACCTGGGGCGTCGCAGGAGGGCTCTCCTCGGTCTGCACGAGGACCACGAGACGGCTGGGGGTCTACTTCGGCGGGTCGGTCCCGCGTGTCGCGGTTCCGTACGGGCTCGTGAAGCTTCACGCGACGTGGGCCCAGGCGCGGACGGCGGCGCGGATCGCCTCCGACTCGTTCGCCAGACCCTCTCGCTCGGCGCGCTCCCGGAGCGCGGTCAGGGTCTGCTCGTCGGGGACCGGCTTGCCGTGGATGGTGCGCTGCTCCTCGCTCACAGGAATGACGTACACGAAAATGTGTGCGGCGGTCAGTCCGTCGCGGGGGCGCCGGGCCGCGGCGCCCGCGGGGCGGCGGGACGGCGTGAGAGACGCGGTGCGGAGTTAGGCTGTCGTGCCGCACCCGCCGCGGAGACGCCGGTCCGCCGGCGCGTCCGCCCGCCTCTCCCGGCACCACCGGGAGGACGGGCCCCGTCCTACTCGTGCCGAGGAGCACCATGTCGCACCACGACTCGCACACGCCTCCGCTCGCCTACGTCATCGCCGGTTCCGAGGCCACCGGCGGCGCCGGCATCCAGGCCGACCTGAAGACGTTCCAGGAGCTCGGCGCCTACGGCGTCGGCACGCTCACGTGCATCGTCTCGTTCGACCCGAAGAACGACTGGGGCCACCGCTTCGTCCCCGTGGACCCGCAGGTGATCGCCGACCAGTTCGAGGCGGCGACGGTCACGCACGAGCCCTCGGTCGTGAAGATCGGCATGCTCGGCACGCCCGCGACGATCGACGTCGTCGCCGAGTCGCTGCGCTCGCGCACGTGGGAGCACGTCGTGCTCGACCCGGTCCTCATCTGCAAGGGCCAGGAGCCCGGTGCCGCCCTCGACACCGACACGGCGCTGCGCGCGCAGGTCCTCCCGCTCGCGACCGTCGTCACGCCCAACCTCTTCGAGACGCGCACGCTCGCGGGCGTCGAGTCGATCGAGACGGTCGAGGAGCTCGTCGACGCGGCGCGCAAGGTCCAGGCGCTCGGCCCGCGCGCCGTCGTCGCGAAGGGCGGCGTCGAGCTGCCCGGCCCCGACGCGGTCGACGTCCTGGTCGACGGCGACGAGGTGCACGTGCTGCGCACCCCGAAGATCGGCGAGGAGCGCGTGAGCGGGGCAGGCTGCACGTTCGCCGCCGCGATCACGGCGGAGCTCGCGAAGGGCACCTCCGTGCTCGACGCCGCGCGCGTCGCCAAGGACGTCGTCACCGCCTCCATCGAGGACCGCGTGGCCTCGAACGCGCCGTTCGACGCGGTACGGGTCGGCGCGCGCCGCTGACCTCCTGCGGTTCGCTGGGGTCGCGCACGCGACCCCGGGCCGACCCGTGCTCGACCAGCGATCACCCCTCGGACGTCTCGACGTCCCCTGACGGTCAAGGAATACTCTCGTCACCGTGAATGACCTCCCCCCTTCGGAACTGACCCCGTCCCCGGGTGCTGCCGACGGCCCCGACCGGGTCTCCGCCGACGTCTCCGACCTCCCCGACGACACCGGTCACGCCGGGCGCGGCCTCGCGCGCCACGACGTCCCGGGCCCGCTGCGCGACGACGTCCGCCTGCTCGGCGGTCTGCTCGGCACCGTGCTGCGCGAGACGGGCGGCCAGGACCTGCTCGACGACGTCGAGCGGCTCCGCGAGCTCTCGATCCGCGCGTACGACGACCCGTCCGGTGCCGTGCTGGCCGAGGCGGAGACGCTCGTCGAGGGCCTCTCCATGGCTCGCGCCGAGCAGGTCGCCCGTGCCTTCACGTGCTACTTCCACCTCGCGAACCTCGCGGAGGAGTACCACCGCGTGCGCGTCCTGCGCGAGCGCGAGGCCGAGTTCGCGACCCGCGCCACGACGCCCGACGACTCCCTCCCGGAGGCGTTCGAGCAGCTCGTCGGCGAGGTGGGCCGCGAGGAGGCGCTGCGTCGTCTCCGCGGGCTCGAGTTCCGCCCGGTGCTCACGGCGCACCCGACCGAGGCCCGCCGCCGTGCGGTCTCCGGCGCGGTGCGGCGCATCGCGACGCTGCTCGACGAGCGGGACGCGCAGCGCCTCGGCGGAACGTCGCTCGCGGAGAACGAGCGTCGCCTCCTCGCCGAGATCGACACGATGTGGCGCACCGCCCCCATCCGCGAGCACAAGCCGTCGGTCCTCGACGAGGTGAAGACGGCGCTCGGCGTGTTCGACGCCACGATGTTCGACACGTTCCCCACCGTCTACCGCCGCCTGGACGACTGGCTGCTGGGCGACGAGGCGGGGCGCGAGGAGCCGCTCGTGCGGCCGTTCGTCAGCCTGGGCACGTGGATCGGCGGCGACCGCGACGGCAACCCGAACGTCACGGCCGACGTGACGCGCCAGGCCGCGGCGATCGCCGCCGACCACGCGCTCGCGGCGCTTGAGCAGCAGGCGCGCGCCGTCGGGCGCAAGCTCACGCTCGACCAGGACGGCACGCCGCCGTCGGACGGCCTGCGCGCCCTGTGGGAGCGCCAGCGCCGGCTCTCGGAGGCGGTCACCGTCGCCGCGTCGGAGGCGTCGCCGCGCGAGCCGCACCGCGCGGTCCTGCTCGTCGTCGCGGACCGCATCGCCGCGACGCGGGCCCGCAACGCCGACCTCGCCTACCCGAACGCCGAGCAGCTCGAGTCCGACCTGCGGGTCGTCCAGGAGTCGCTCGTGGCGGCGGGCGCGCCCCGTGCGGCGTACGGGGACCTGCAGCAGCTCGTGTGGCAGGTCGAGACGTTCGGGTTCCACCTCGCGGAGCTCGAGGTGCGTCAGCACTCCCAGGTCCACGAGGGGGCGCTCGCCGAGATCGCGGAGAAGGGCCTGCACGGCGACCTCTCCGACCGCACGCGCGAGGTGCTCGACACGTTCCGCGCGCTCGGCGCGGTCCAGCAGCGCTACGGCATCCGGGCCGCACGCCGCTACATCGTGTCGTTCACGCAGAAGCCGGAGCACCTGGCGGCGGTGTACGAGCTCGCGGAGCTCGCGTTCGAGGGCTCCGACGAGGCGCCCGTGGTCGACGCGATCCCGCTGTTCGAGACCTTCGCCGACCTCCGGGCGAGCGTCGACATCCTCGAGTCCATGCTCACGCTGCCGCAGGTGCAGCGTCGGCTCGCCGAGAACGGGCGCCGCGTCGAGGTCATGCTCGGCTACTCGGACTCGTCGAAGGACGTCGGCCCGGTGTCCGCGACCCTCGCCCTGCACGACGCGCAGAGCCGCATCGCGCAGTGGGCCGAGCGCCACGACATCACGCTCACGCTGTTCCACGGCCGCGGCGGCGCCCTCGGCCGCGGCGGCGGCCCGGCGAACCGTGCCGTGCTCGCCCAGCCCCCGGGCTCGGTCGACGGCCGCTTCAAGCTCACCGAGCAGGGCGAGGTCATCCTCGCGCGCTACGGCGACCCGACGATCGCGTCGCGCCACATCGAGCAGGTCGCCGCGGCGACGCTGCTCGCGTCGGCGCCGTCGACGGAGAAGCGCAACGCCGAGGCGACCGAGCGCTACCGCGACCTCGCAGCCGCGCTCGACGAGTCGTCGCGCCGCCGGTTCCACGAGCTCGTGCGCGCGGACGGGTTCCCGCAGTGGTTCTCGCAGGTGACCCCGCTCGAGGAGGTCGGTCTCCTGCCGATCGGCTCCCGCCCGGCACGTCGCGGCCTGTCGGTCTCGTCCCTCGACGACCTGCGCGCGATCCCGTGGGTGTTCTCCTGGTCGCAGGCGCGCATCAACCTCGCGGGCTGGTACGGGCTCGGCACGGCGCTGCGCGACTTCGGCGACCTCGAGCTGCTGCGCGAGGCGCACCGCGAGTGGCCGCTCTTCGCGACGCTGCTGGACAACGTCGAGATGTCGCTCGCCAAGACGGACGAGCGCATCGCCGAGCGGTACCTCGCGCTCGGGGACCGCGACGACCTCGCGCAGGCGATCCTCGACGAGCTGCGCCTCACGCGCGAGCAGGTCCTCGCGGTGACGGAGAACGCGTGGCCGCTCGCCGGCCGGCGCGTGCTGGGCCGTGCGGTCCAGCTCCGCAGCCCGTACGTCGACGCGCTCTCGCTGCTCCAGGTCCGCGCGCTGCGCGGCCTGCGCTCCGGCGCGGAGGGCCCTGTCAAGGACGAGCTCCAGCACCTGCTGCTGCTCACCGTCAACGGGGTCGCGGCCGGCCTGCAAAACACCGGCTGAGGTCCGGCGCCCGCCACGACGGCCGTCACGTCGACCCGCGACCGGGTCCGTGGCGGCCGTCGTCGTCTGGACAGCCGTCCAGTTGTTGAATGAATCCTCAACCATCGCCCGGGTGAACGGCCGCTCACGGGGTTCTGGGTAAAGTCTTCGCCAGAGGCCTACCAGCCGCCGCTATCCGTGGGGTACTCTGGCGACGACCGACCACGCCGGAGTCCTGCTGTCGCCCGACGACGTACGAGAGCAGGGGCCGACAGGTCGGGGCGTCGGGCAGGAGGCGCGGCACTCGTCGGGGTGGGCGAGGCAAGGCGGGACGAAGGGCGGGGCAGTGTTGGTACAGGAGCTCGAACGCAGCGACACCGGGGCAGGGACGGGCGGCATCCGGCTGCTCGAAGAACGCGACGCGAGCGTCGTGGACATGTGGGGCGAGATCGACGTCGCCCTGCGCAGCGAGGCGAGCGCCGCGCTCGCCAACGCTCTCGAACGCGACGTACCCGTGGTCATCGACACGTCCAAGGTGACGTTCATGGACTCGACGGGCATCGCGTTCCTCGTGCAGTTCTACACGATCGGCTCCGAGGAGGGGCTGTCCGCGACGCTGCGCAACCCGCCGACGGTCGTCACCGACGTCCTGGAGATGCTCGGCGTCATCGAGATCTTCGGCACCGAGCACCACGAGGTCAGCCCGGCCTGAGGGCCCCGGCGAGCCCGGCCCCTCGGGACCGGGCTCGGACCCCGGGCACGATCGTCAGACGGCGTCGGCCGCGAGCGACGCGGCGCCCACGATGCCCGCTGCGTTGCGCAGCTGGGCGGGCACGATCGGCGCCCGCAGGTGCAGCAGCGGCAGGAAGTGCTCGTGCTTCTTGCTCACGCCGCCGCCCACGACGATGAGGTCGGGCGAGAACAGGTCCTCGACGACCCCGAAGTAGCGCTGGAGCCGCTCGGCCCACTGCGCCCAGTCGAGGTCCTCGCGGTCGCGCGCGGCGTCGGAGGCCCGCGTCTCGGCGTCGTACCCGTCGATCTCCAGGTGGCCGAGCTCCGTGTTGGGGAGCAGGTGGCCCTCGACGAGGATCGCGCTGCCGATGCCGGTGCCGAGCGTCGCGACGAGCACGACGCCGTCCGCGTCGCGCGCGGCGCCGTAGCGCACCTCGCCCACGCCCGCGGCGTCGGCGTCGTTGACGGCGACGACGTGCCGTCCCGTCTCGCGCGCGACGAGCGCCGGGAGGTCGACGCCCGTCCACGACTTGTCGAGGTTCGCGATGAACCGCACGACGCCGTGCTGGAGCGGGGCGGGGAACGCGACCCCGATCGGCACGTCCTGCGGGAGGTCGTAGGCGCCTACGAGCTCGGCGATGACCTCCGCGACGGCCTGCGGCGTCGACGGCTGGGGGGTGGGGATGCGGTGCCGCTCCTGCGCGAACTCGCCGGTGGCGAGGTCGACCGGGGCGCCCTTGATGCCGCTGCCGCCGACGTCGATGCCGAAGGCGGTGCGGGGGCGCGGGCGGTCCGCGGGGGGTGCGGCGTGCGAGTCCTGGTGGGCGTTCATGGCAGTGTGAGGATCTCCGCTCCGTCGTCGGTCACCAGCAGCGTGTGCTCGAACTGCGCGGTCCGCGAGGCGTCCGCGGTGACTACCGTCCACCCGTCGTCCCACATCCGCCACTCGGACGTGCCGAGCGTGAGCATGGGCTCGATGGTGAAGACCATCCCGGGCTCGATCACGGTCGCGTGGTCGGGCGCCGCGTCGTAGTGCGGCACGACGAGCCCCGAGTGGAACGCGCGCCCCACGCCGTGGCCCGTGTACTCGCGCACGACCCCGTACCCGAAGCGGGCGGCGTAGCGCTCGATGACGCGACCGACGACGTTGATCTGGCGGCCGGGCGCGACGGCCTTGATGCCGCGGGCGAGCGCCTCGCGCGTGCGCTCGACGAGCAGCGCCGACTCCGGGTCCACCTCGCCGACGGTGAAGGTGGCGTTCGTGTCGCCGTGCACGCCGCCCACGTAGGCGGTGATGTCGACGTTGACGATGTCGCCCTCGACGAGCTCGGTGGAGTCCGGGATGCCGTGACACACGACCTCGTTGAGCGAGGTGCACAGCGACTTGGGGAACCCGCGGTAGCCGAGCGTCGACGGGTAGGCGCCGTGGTCGAGGAGGAAATCGTGGCCCACGCGGTCGAGCTCGTCCGTCGTGACGCCGGGGGCGACGTGGCGCCCGACCTCGACGAGCGCCTGCGCCGCGACGCGCGAGGCCGTCCGGATGCGCTCGACGGTCGCGGGGTCGTTGACCTCGCTCCCCTCGAAGGGCCGCGGTCCCGGCCGGCCCACGTACTCGGGGCGCTCGATCGTCGTCGGGACCTGCCGCTGGGGTCCCACGACACCCGGCGTCAGGGGGCCACGGCGCCCGGGGCGTGGGAGAGCGGCGGCGTCGGGCGGGACGGGGGCGGTGCTCATGGCCGCCAGTCTACGAACGCGCGGGCGCCGTGGGCGGCCGGCCGGGCCGGGATGGGGGAGGATCGAGGCATGAGCACCGGATCACGCTTCAGCGACGACGGCGAGCCCGCGGCCGCGGACGGGTACTACTACGACACGCGCACCGGCGAGGTGCACCGCGGCCCGAGCGCGTCGTGGTCGCACCGCATGGGCCCGTACCCGACGCGCGAGGCCGCCGAGAAGGCCCTGGAGACGGCGCGCGAGCGCACCGACGCCTGGGACGAGGAAGACCGCCGCGAGCGCGAGGAGTGACCCACGCCCCGCCGCCCGGCCCGCGCCGGGTGTGGTCGGGTCGTCTCGGCCTCCTCCTCGCGGGCCTGGCGGTGGGCGCGCTGACGTTCCTCGTCGCGCTGCAGGTCCGCGCCGTGTCGGGGGCCGGCCCGACGACGGTCACCCCCTCGGGCGGGGCCGTGCCCGCCGCGCCCGAGCCCGCGCCGTCGACGGCGTCGCCCGACCCGACCGCCACGGAGACCGGGCCGGCGCCCCCGCTCGCGGGCGTGACGGTCGCCGTCGACCCGGGGCACAACGGCGGGAACGGGGCGAACCCGCTCGTCGTGAACGCGCCCGTCCCCGATGGCCGTGGCGACACCAAGGCCTGCAACACCGTGGGGACGTCCACGGACTCCGGCTACCCGGAGCACGCGTTCACGTGGGACGTGGCGGGACGGCTCGCGGGACGCCTGACCGAGCTGGGCGCCGTCGTCGTGCTCACGCGCCCCGAC
The DNA here is from genome assembly GCF_900155925.1 of Cellulosimicrobium funkei. NCBI lineage: Bacteria > Bacillati > Actinomycetota > Actinomycetes > Micrococcales > Promicromonosporaceae > Cellulosimicrobium > Cellulosimicrobium funkei. The sequence goes on along the minus strand of NZ_FTMI01000005.1, from coordinate 50,805 downwards.
GACGCGGGCGTGGGCCCGTGCGTCGACGCGCGCGGCCGGTTCCCGCAGGAGAACGACGCGGACGTGCTCGTCTCGCTCCACGCCAACGGCACGGAGGACCGCCGCGCGCACGGGTTCTTCGCGATCGTGTCCGACCCGCCCGTGGACGAGGCCCAGGGGGAGCCGAGCGTCGCGCTCGCGCACGAGCTCGTGGCCGCGCTGACGGCGGCCGGGTTCGCGCCGTCGTCGGCGGTCGCGGCCGACGACGGTCCCGTCCAGCGGCGCGCCGACCTGGCGACGCTCAACCACGCCGAGCGGCCGGCCGTGATGCTCGAGCTGGGGGAGATGCGCAACCCCGACGAGGCCGCGGTCATGGAGTCGGAGGAGGGGCGCCAGCGCTACGCGGACGCCGTCGCGAGCGGCGTCGCCGCGTGGGTGACCGACGGCGGTGCGGGCGCGGGGTGACCCGGCGCCCGCACCGGGTGCTCAGCGGGCGAAGCTGTGCGCGTCGTCGGGGAAGGTCCCGCCGCGCACGTCGGCGGCGTAGTCGGCCGCCGCCTGACCGAGCGCGGCGCCGATCTCGGCGTAGCGCTTGGCGAACCGGGGCGACCAGTCCGTCATCCCGGCCATGTCGGTCCAGACGAGCACCTGGCCGTCGCACGCGGCGCCCGCGCCGATGCCGATGGTGGGGATGCGCAGGATCTCGGTGACGCGCGCGGCCACCTCGACCGGCACCATCTCGAGCACGACCGCGACGGCGCCCGCCTCGGCCACGGCGAGCGCGTCCTCGCTGAGGCGCTCCGCGGCGTCGTCGCCCCGCCCCTGGACGCGCGGGCCGCCGAGCAGGTTCTCGGACTGCGGCGTGAAGCCGAGGTGCCCGACGACGGGGATGCCCGCGTCCGTGAGCGCCTGGATCTGCGCCGCGACGCGGCGGCCGCCCTCGAGCTTGACCGCGCTCACGCCCGTCTCCTTGAGGAACCGGACGCCGGTGGCGAGCGCCTGCTCCGGGCCCGCCTCGTACGAGCCGAACGGCAGGTCCACGACGGTGAACGCGCGGCGCGCGGCGCGCGCGACGGCGCGGGCCGGGGGGATCAGGTCGTCGACCGTGACGGGCAGGGTCGACGCGTGCCCGTGCATCGTGTTGCCGATCGAGTCGCCGACGAGCAGCATGTCGATCCCCGCGTCGTCGAAGATGCGCGCGGTCACCGCGTCGTAGGCGGTGAGCATGGTGATCTTCTCGCCGCGCGCCTTGGCCTCGGCGAGGTGGTGCACGCGGACGCGGCGCGGTCCCGTGCCGCCGGTCGCGGCGGGCTCGGGGGCGGTGTGAGCAGACATGACGGCCTTTCCTGGGTGCGGGAGGGGGCGGACGACGCGCGGGGTGCCGGCGTCGTCAGGCGAGCGGCTCGCGCCAGCGGTTCGTGATCGGCAGACGGCGGTCGCGGCCGAACGCGAGCGCGGTGACCTTGGGGCCCGGCGGGTACTGGCGGCGCTTCCACTCGGCGCGGTCGACGAGCGTCACGACCTTGTCGACGACCTCGGGGTCGAACCCGCGGGCGAGGAGCTCGGCGCGTCCCTCGGCGTGCTCGATGTAGGCGTCGAGGACCTCGTCGAGCAGGTCGTAGGGCGGCAGCGAGTCCTGGTCGGTCTGGCCGGGGCGCAGCTCCGCCGACGGGGGCTTGGTGATCGACGACTCCGGGATGGGCGGGATCTCGCCGCGGTCGAGCGCGGCGTTGTTGCGCCAGCGCGCGAGCTGCCACACGCGCGACTTGTCGACGTCCTTGAGCGGCGCGAACCCGCCGATGCTGCCGGCGTCGTAGATCGTGGCGTACCCGGTCGCGAGCTCGGACTTGTTGCCGGGCGCGATGACGAGGTGGCCCTCGCGGTTGGAGATCGCCATGAGGATCACGCCGCGCACGCGCGCCTGGAGGTTCTCCTCCGCGACGCCCTCCAGTGCGAGCTCGCCCTGGAACGCCTCGACCATGGGCGCGATCGGCTGGACGCGGTAGTCCGCGCCGAGCCGCTTCGCGAGGTCGGCCGCGTCGTCCTTGCTGTGGTCCGACGAGTACCGCGACGGCATCGAGACGCCGACGACGTTCTCGCCCCCGATCGCGTCCGCGGCGACGGCGGCGGTGAGCGCCGAGTCGATGCCGCCCGAGACGCCGAGGACGACCGAGCGGAAGCCGTTCTTGCGCACGTAGCCCGCGAGGCCCGTCACGCACGCCCGGTACACCTCCTCGTCCGGGTGCAGCTCGGGGGCGCGCGGCCCGCGCGGGGCGCCGTCGGCGGGGAGCTCCCAGACGAGCAGGTCCTCCACGAACTGCGGCGACGAGGCGACCACCGTGCCCGCGGCGTCGGTGACGAACGAGCCGCCGTCGAACACGAGGTCGTCCTGGCCGCCCACGAGGTTCACGTACGCGACCGGGGCGCTCACCTCGCGCGCGCGGCGCGCGGCGAGGTCGGTGCGAACGTGCCCCTTGCCCTCCTCGTACGGCGACCCGTTGAGCACGAGCAGCAGGTCGAGCCCGTTGCCCGCCTCGTCGAGCGTCGCCATCTCCGCGACGGGGCCGCCGTCCTGCCAGATGTCCTCGCAGATCGCGATGCCGACGCGGCGCCCCTCGACCTCGACGACCGTCGTCGTCTCGCCGGGCGCAAAGATGCGGAACTCGTCGAACACGCCGTAGTTGGGCAGGTGGTGCTTGTCGTACGCGGCCTGCACGGCGCCGTCGCGCAGCACGACCGCGCGGTTGGTCGGCAGGTCGGCGGGGGAGCCCGAGGCCTCGCGCTCCGCGGCGCCCGCACCGCGCGGCGCGCCCGAGGTGCCCACGGTGCCGAGCACGACGGTGACCGCGCCCAGTCCCTCGGCGTCGAGCCGCGCCGCGATGTCCGCGGCGGCGTCCCACGCCGCGCGCCGGAACGACGCCCGCAGCGCGAGGTCCTCGATCGGGTAGCCGGTGAGGGTCATCTCCGGGAAGGCGACGAGCTGCGCGCCCGCGGCCGCGGCCTCCCGGGTGCGCTCGAGGACCAGGGCGGCGTTGCCGTCGAGGTCCCCCACGCACGTGTCGACCTGTGCCAGCGCGACGCGCAGATCAGCCATGCGTCCACCCTAGACGAGCAGGGCGGACGGCTCGTCCGGGGGCCCGCCGCGCGGCACGACGTCCAGGACACGACCGTGTCACCCGTTCGTCACACGGATCAGGCAGGATGTACCGCATGGACAGGCAGCAGGAGTTCGTGCTCCGCACGGTCGAGGAGCGCGACATCCGCTTCATCCGGCTCTGGTTCACCGACGTGCTCGGCATGCTCAAGTCGGTGGCGATCGCGCCGGCGGAGCTCGAGTCGGCGTTCGCCGAGGGGATCGGGTTCGACGGCAGCTCGATCGAGGGCCTCACGCGCGTGTACGAGGCCGACATGATCGCCAAGCCGGACCCGACCACGTTCCAGGTGCTGCCGTGGCGCGGCGAGCGGCACGGTACCGCCCGCATGTTCTGCGACATCCTCACGCCCGACGGCGAGCCGTCCCTCGCGGACAGCCGCAACGTCCTCAAGCGTGCGCTCGCCCGGGCGAGCGACAAGGGGTTCACGTTCTACACGCACCCCGAGGTCGAGTTCTACCTGTTCAACCAGCCGGCGGACGCCGGGTCGCCGCTCGTCCCCGTCGACCAGGGCGGGTACTTCGACCACCTCGCGCGCGGGAGCACGCACGACTTCCGGCGCGCCGCGATCACGATGCTCGAGTCCATGGGCATCTCGGTCGAGTTCTCCCACCACGAGGCCGGGCCGGGGCAGAACGAGATCGACCTGCGCTACGCCGACGCGCTGACGACGGCCGACAACCTCATGACGTTCCGCACGGTCGTCAAGGAGGTCGCGCTCGAGCAGGGCGTGTTCGCGTCGTTCATGCCCAAGCCGATGGCCGACCACCCCGGCTCGGGCATGCACACGCACCTGTCGCTCTTCGAGGGCGACCGCAACGCGTTCCACGAGCCGGGCGCCCAGTTCGAGCTGTCCAAGACGGCGCGCCAGTTCATCGCGGGCCTGCTCGTCCACGCGGCGGAGATCACCGCGATCACGAACCAGTACGTGAACTCGTACAAGCGCCTGTGGGGCGGGGCCGAGGCCCCCAGCTACGTGTGCTGGGGCCACAACAACCGCTCCGCGCTCGTGCGCGTGCCCATGTACAAGCCGGGCAAGGGCAACTCGAGCCGCGTGGAGTACCGCGCGCTGGACTCGGCCACCAACCCGTACCTGGCGTTCGCCGTCATGCTGGCCGCCGGGCTCAAGGGCATCGAGGAGGGCTACGAGCTCCCCGAGGAGACCGAGGACGACGTCTGGGAGCTCACCGACGCGGAGCGTCGTGCGCTCGGCATCAAGCCGCTCCCGCAGTCGCTCGACGAGGCGATCCGCATCATGGAGGGCTCCGAGCTCGTCGCCGAGACCCTGGGCGAGCACGTGTTCGACTTCGTGCTGCGCAACAAGCGCCAGGAGTGGGACGCGTACCGCGCGCAGGTCACGCCGTTCGAGCTGAAGCGGTTCCTCCAGGTCCTGTGAGCGGGTCCACGACGACGTCCGGTCGGTCCGGCGGGTCCCGCCGGCCCACGCTCACGGGTCGGCTCGCGCGGTTCGGCTTCGCCGACATCACGCGCTCGGCCGGTTTGCTCGCGGACCCTGACCTGGCGCTGCTGCTCGACCCGGGTGCCCGGTCCGTCGACGGTCCCGAGGCCGGCGCCGCCGACCCGGCGGGCGTCGTCGACGACGAGCTGCTCGCCGCGTTCGGCCAGGCCGCCGACCCGGACCTCGCGCTCCTGCAGGTCGTGCGGCTCGCGGGCGCGCTGCGCCCCGACGTCGAGGCGCGCGGTGCGCTCGCGGACCTCGCGCGCGGCACCCTGCGGCCGGGCCCGGCCCGCGACCGCCTCCTCGCGGTGCTCGGGGCGTCGGTCGCGCTCGGCGACGACGTGGTGCGGCGCCCCGCGCTGCTGGAGGTCGTCGCGGACCCGGCGCCGGGCACCGGGGTGGCCGCGGGCGACGTGCGGGCGGAGCTGCTGCGCGCCGTGGGCGCCGACCCGGACGCCGAGGTCCCGGTCGCGGCCGAGCCGGGGCCCGAGCGGGTCGACGCGCTGCGCCGGGCCTACCGCGAGCGGATCCTGCGCATCGCCGCGACCGACCTCACCGTGACCGACCCCCTGACACGCATGCCCGCGGTCGGTGCTGCGCTGGCCGACCTCGCCGCCGCCGCGCTCGAGGGCGCGCTCGCCGTCGCGCGCGCGGAGCTCGACGACCACGGCGCGGGGGTGCGACTCGCGGTCATCGGCATGGGCAAGTGCGGGGCGCGCGAGCTCAACTACGTCTCCGACGTCGACGTGATCTACGTCGTCGAGCCCGCCGACGGCTACGACGAGGAGCACGCCACGACCGTGGGGGCGCGCCTCGCGACGAGCCTCGCGCGCGTGTGCTCCGGCACGTCCGGCGAGCCCGCCCTGTGGCAGGTCGACGCCGCGCTGCGCCCCGAGGGCAAGCAGGGGCCGCTCGTGCGCACGCTCGCGAGCCACGTCGCGTACTACGAGCGCTGGGCCAAGACGTGGGAGTTCCAGGCGCTGCTCAAGGCGCGCACCGTCGCGGGCGACCGCGAGCTCGGGCGCGCGTACGAGGAGGCGATCGCCCCGTTCGTGTGGTCGGCCGCGGGTCGCGAGAACTTCGTCGAGGACTCGCAGGCGATGCGCCGCCGCGTCGAGGCGCACGTGCCCGCGGCGGAGGCCGACCGCCAGCTCAAGCTCGGCAAGGGCGGCCTGCGCGACGTCGAGTTCACCGTGCAGCTGCTCCAGCTCGTGCACGGGCGGTCCGACGACTCGATCCGCAGCCGCAGCACCCTCACCGCGCTCGCCGAGCTCGCCGCCGCCGGGTACGTGGGGCGCGAGCACGCGGCCCGGCTCGGCGTCTGCTACCGCTTTCTGCGCTCGCTCGAGCACCGCATCCAGCTCTTCCGGCTCCGGCGCACGCACCTGCTCCCGACGGCCGACGACGAGCTGCGCCGTCTCGCCCGGTCGCTCGGCATGCGGACCGAGGGCGCGGCGGGCCTCACCGAGCGGTGGCGCGCGACGCGGCGCGAGGTGCGCGGCCTGCACGAGGAGATCTTCTACCGGCCGCTCCTGCCGGTCGTCGCGCAGCTCTCGCCGGACGAGGTGAGCCTGGCGCCGGAGGCCGCGAAGGCGCGCTTCGCCGCCATCGGCTACCGCGACCCGGCGGGCGCCATGCGGCACGTCACCGCGCTCATCGAGGGCGTGAGCCGTCGCGCCGCCATCCAGCGTCAGCTCCTGCCCGTGATGCTCGGCTGGTTCGCCGAGGGCGCGGACCCGGACGCCGGGCTGCTCGCGTTCCGCACGCTCTCCGAGACGCTCGGCACGACGCACTGGTACCTCCAGCTCCTGCGCGACTCCGGGTCCGCGGCCCAGCGGCTCGCGCACCTCCTGGCGAACTCGCGCTACATGGCCGACGCGCTCGGCCGGTCGCCCGAGTCCGTGCGCTGGCTCGCGGGCGACGCGGACCTCGTCCCGCGCGGCATCGAGCGCCTCGCGGCGGAGACCGACGCGATCCTCACGCGCGCCGACGAGGTCGAGCCGGCCACGGTGAGCCTGCGCGCCGTGCGGCGGCGCGAGCTGGCCCGCACGGGCGCCGCCGAGCTGCTCGGGGTCGTCGACCCGGTCGACGCCGCGCGCAGCATCTCCGACGCGGCGGACGTCGTGCTCGCGGGCGCGCTCCGGGTCGCGGAGTTCGTGGCGCGCGACGAGCTCGGGTACGACGCGCCGGACCCGTCGTCCGCGCCGGCGCGCCTGCTCGTCGTCGCGATGGGGCGCCTGGGCGGCCGCGAGATGGGCTACGGCTCGGACGCCGACGTCATGTTCGTGCACGACCCCGCGCCCGGTGCGGCCGGCGACGCCGCCCAGGCGTACGCGCTCGCCGCGGCGACGCGGCTGCGGCAGCTGCTGTCCGCCGTCGGGTCGGAGCCTGCGCTGCCCGTGGACGCCGACCTGCGGCCCGAGGGGCGCAACGGCCCGCTCGTGCGCTCGCTCGCGTCCTACACCGAGTACTACGAGCGCTGGTCCAGCGTGTGGGAGGCGCAGGCGCTGCTCCGCGCGCGGCCCGTCGCGGGCGACGTCGCCGGGCTCGGCGAGGCGTTCACGCGCGTCGTGGACGCCCGGCGCTACCCGGCCGGGGGCCTCGACCTCGCCCACGTGCGCGAGGTCCGGCGCATCAAGGCCCGGGTCGAGGCGGAGCGGCTCCCGCGCGGGGTCGAGGCGTCGCGGCACCTCAAGCTCGGGCGCGGGGGAGTGTCCGACGTCGAGTGGACCGTCCAGCTCCTGCAGCTCCAGCACGCCCACGAGGTCCCCGCGCTGCGGACCACGTCCACGGTGGACGCGCTCGACGCCGCGGTCGACGTCGGGCTCGTCGACCCCGACGACGCCGCGACCCTCGGCGAGGCGTGGCACCTCGCGTCGCGCCTGCGCAGCGCGCTCGTGCTGTGGTCCGGGCGCACGACCGGCACGACGGTGGACGTGCTGCCGCACGACCGCTTCGCGCTCAACGGCCTCGCGCGCGTGCTCGACCTTCCGGGCGTGGACACCGGCGCCGAGCTGGAGGAGCACTACCTCCGCACGGCCCGCCGGGCCCGCACCGTCATGGAGCGCGTCTTCTACGGCGAGGACTGACCGCGGGCCGCGCGGGGCGGTCAGATCGTGCGCGGGGCGCGTGCGAGGTTGGCCCGCAGCTCGTCGGCGTCCTGGCGCGCGACGTACGCCGGGCGGTCGCGCTCGACGCGCCACGACTCCGCGAGCGGGCTCGTGTCGACGGTGTCGAAGCCGAGCTCGTCGTAGAACCGCTCGACCCACGCGGCGGCCTCGGGGAAGTCGCTCGACGTCGCCAGCGCGCGGCGCCCCGGCGTCCCGGCGGGCGTGCCGTCGGTCGTGATGTGCGCCGACTGGATGTGGTTGAACGCCTTCGCGACCTTGGACGACGGCAGGTGCTCCTGGAGCAGGCCCGACGACGTCGCCTCGCCGCGGTCGAGCGCGTCGACGTGGCCGTCGCGCTCCCAGTAGTAGTTGTTCGTGTCGAGCACGATCTTCCCCGCGAGCGGCTCGACCGGGATCTCGCGGTACGCGTGGAAAGGCACCGCCACGACGGCGACGTCGGCGGCCCGCGCCGCCTCCTTCGCGGTCGCCGCGCGCGCCCGCGGACCGAGCTCGGCGACGAGGTCGTCGAGCGTGCGGGGGTCGCGCGAGTTCGCGATGACCACGTCGTACCCCTGCCCGACGGCGGCCCGCGCCACCTGGGAACCGATGTTGCCTGCGCCGATGATGCCGAGAGTCGTCATGGTCATCGACAACGCACCTGCGGCGTCACTATTCCGCACGGCTCGCCGTCCGGGCCGCTGTGGCATCCTGACGTCCGAGAGGGGGCCCCATGATCGATCCGCTGGTCGCCACGTTCGCGATCCTGGCCCTCGCCGTCGTGGGCTTCATGACGAACCGCCTGCCGCTCGTCGTCGTCGCGCTCTTCGTGCCCGTCGCGCTGTGGGCGACGGGCGTGCTCCCGCTCGACGAGGCGCTGGGAGGCTTCAGCGACCCGATCGTCCTCTTCATCGCGTCGCTCTTCGTGCTCAGTGACGCGCTGGACTCCACCGGCGTCACGGCGTGGATCGGGCAGTGGCTCGAGCGGCGCGCGTCGCTCGGGCGCGCGGGCCTACTCACGCTCATGGTGGGCGTCGCGGCGCTGCTCGCGGCGGTCATCAGCATCAACGGCGCCGTCGCGGCGCTGCTCCCCGTCGCGGTGGTCGCGGCGGCGCGCGCCGGGATCGTGCCGTCGCGCATGCTCGTCCCGCTCGCGTTCGCCGCCGGCGCGGGGTCGCTGCTCACCCTCACGGGCACGCCCGTGAACATCATCGTCTCCGAGGCGGCGGCCGAGGCCGGCGGCCGCGAGTTCGGCTACTTCGAGTTCGCGCTCGTCGGCGTCCCGCTCGTCCTCGCCACCGCGGTGCTCGTCGTGACCCTCGGCGACCGGCTGCTGCCCGAGCGCGTCCCCGAGCACCTCGCCGACACCGCGACCGACCCGCGCGAGCGCGTGCGCTCGTGGCGCGAGAGCTACACGCCCGACCTCGACACGGGCCGCCTGTTCACCGGCGGCACCGGGGTCGTGGAGGTGGTCATCGCACCCCGATCGACCCTCGTCGGGCGCACCGTCAGCCCGGGCATGACGACGCGCGACGAAGGGCTCGTCGTGGTCGCCCTCCGGCGGGGCGAGGCGCACGCGTCGGCGTCCGACGCCGAGCGGGCCTCCGGGACGCTGACCCTCCAGCCGGGCGACGCCGTGCTCGTGCGCGGCCCGTGGGACGCGCTCCACCGGTACACGCAGTCGCCCGACGTGCTCGCGGTCGACTCGGCGCGCAGCCTGCAGCGCGGCGTCCCGCTGAGCCGCGGCTGGCGCCGCTGCCTCGCCGTGCTCGTCGTGACCGTCGTGCTGCTCGCGACCGGCGTCGTGCCGCCCGTCATCGCCGGTCTGCTCGCCGCGGGTGCCCTGGTGGTCGGCGGGGTGGTCACCGTGCCGCAGGCGTTCCGTGCGATCTCGTGGGACACCGTCGTGCTCATCGCGGCGCTCATCCCGCTGTCCGCGGCGTTCGTCTCGTCCGGGGCGGCGGAGGCGATCGCCGGGCTCGTGCTCCGGCTCACGGGCGACGGGTCGCCGCGCCTCGCGCTGCTCGTGGTGTGCGTGCTCACGCTCGTGCTCGGGCAGTTCATCTCGAACGTCGCGACGGTGCTCGTCATGGCTCCCGTCGCGGTGTCGTTCGCGCAGACGCTCGACGTGAGCGTGCTGCCGTTCATGATGGCGCTCACGGTCGTGGGCGCGGCCGCGTTCCTCACCCCGATCGCCACCCCCGTCAACCTCATGGTCCTGCAGCCCGGCGGGTACCGGTTCGGCGACTACTGGCGCCTCGGCCTGCCGCTCGCCCTCGTCTTCCTCGCGGCAGCGGTCCTCTACGTGCCGCTCGTCTGGCCGTTCTGAGCCGCGAGCCCGTGACCGTCCTGCGGTCACCGTGGCACGACGTCACAGGTCGTGGCACGGTATACCGCGTCGCGCGGGCACCGGGCCCGTGCCGACGTACCTGACACGGGGGAGTCGTCCATGGCGGAGACCACGAACGGCACGTCCTACGACGCGGTCGTCATCGGGGCGGGCTACTCGGGCCTGGCGATGCTGCACCATCTGCGCGAGATCGGTCTGTCCGTGCTCGTCGTCGACGCCGCGGACGGGATCGGCGGCACCTGGTGGGCCAACCGCTACCCGGGCGTGCGGACCGACTCCGAGTACCTCGCGTACGCGTACTCGTTCTCGCGCGAGGTGCGCGACGAGTGGGACTGGTCCGAGCGCTACCCGCGCGGCGAGGAGATCCGCGCCTACCTCGAGTTCGTCGCCGACCGGCTCGACCTGCGCCGGGACATCCGGCTCGGCGTCGCCGTCGAGCGGGCCGAGCACTCCGACGCGACGAACCTCTGGACCCTCACCCTCGCGGACGGCTCCCGGCTGCGTGCGACGTACGTCGTCTCCGCGACCGGCCTGCTCTCCCGGCCCCTGTACCCGGACCTGCCCGGGCTCGACACGTTCGCGGGGCCGGTCCACCACTCGGCCCGCTGGCCGCACGACGGCGTCGACCTGGCGGGCAAGCGCGTGGGCCTGCTCGGGGTCGGTGCCTCGGGGATCCAGATGCTGCCCGAGCTCGCGGCCGTGGCGGAGCACGTCACCGTCTTCCAGCGCACCCCCAACTATGTGCTGGAGACGACGAGCCCCGCCGTGACGGCCGACGAGCTCGCCGCCCTTCGCGCCCGCTACGACGAGGTCTTCGAGCGCGCCGCGCGCCACCCCTTCGGTGTCCCCATGGAGATCCCCACGCGGTCCGCGCTCGAGGTCGACGCCGAGGAGCGCCGCCGCGTCTTCGAGTCCCGCTGGGAGGCGGGCGGCTTCCGGTTCGCCAACGAGTGCTTCACGGACCTCGTGTCCAGCCCCGAGGCGAGCGAGCTCGCGTCCGAGTTCCTGCGCGGCAAGATCCGCGAGGTCGTCGAGGACCCGCGGACGGCCCGCCTGCTCACCCCGACGACGTACCGCTTCATGGGCAAGCGGCCCCCGACGGGCCACGGCTACTACGCGGCGTACAACCGCGAGAACGTCGAGCTCGTCGACGTGCTGACCACGCCGGTCACGCGCGTGACGCCGCGCGGGATCGTCGTGGGGGAGGTCGAGCACGAGCTCGACGTGCTCGTGCTCGCCACCGGCTTCGACGCCATGACCGGGGCGCTCACGGCGTTCGACGTCGTCGGGCGGGACGGCGTCACCCTGCGCGAGCGCTGGGAGCGCGACGGTCTGCGTACCTACCTCGGCATCTCCGTGCGCGGCTTCCCGAACTTCTTCATGTCGCTCGGGCCGCAGACGCCGCTGTCCAACCTCACGGTGCCCGTCCAGCGCGGCGCGCAGTGGCTCCAGCGCGCGCTCGCGTACGCGCGCGAGCACGGCATCGACCGGCTCGAGGCCACGCCCGAGGCGGAGGAGTGGTGGCGCGCCGAGACGGAGCGCGCGGCCCGCGCGACCGTCATGTACGAGGAGGGCAAGAAGGCGGGCGCCTGGTTCGTCGGCGGCAACGTGCCGGGCAAGCGCGAGGAGATCGCCGTGTATCTCGGAGGTGGGCACGTCTACCAGGACGAGTGCGCCCGCGCCGCGGCCGAGCACTACGCCGGGTTCCGCCCCGGCACGGGGCTGCCGTCCTCCCACGTCGTGCGGCCTGAGGATGACCCGGAGACTGCGCCCGACGCCGGCTCGGCATCCGGGACCCAGGAGGCGCCGGTGGCCGCCGGGGTCGGCGGCTGACCGGCGGGCTCGGCGGCTGACCGGCGGGGTGCGGTGCGCCCCCTGCGTGCACCGCACCCGCCGCTCACGCCGCCGGACGTGCTGCGGCCGACCGGCCGCCCACGCCGCGGTCCGGACCGCTCAGCAGGTCAGTCCCGAGCCCGGGGCGACGCCCAGCACCTCGGTGATCCGCACGTAGCGGTCCACGCGGGACTGCACCGACGCCGGGTTGCCACCGCCGCACTCGAGCGCCCCGTTGAGCGAGTTGATCGTCTGGCCGAAGCCCGCGCCGGACACCATCGCCTGGTGCGACGTCATCACGCCGGGTCCGTTCTGGGTGTTCCAGTACCAGAGCGCGGTCTGCCACGCGACGGACGGGTCCTCCTCGACGAGCCACGGGTCGTTGAGCAGGTCGAGGCCCAGGGCGTCGCCGGCAGCCTTGTAGTTGAAGTTCCAGCTGAACATGATCGGCCCGCGCCCGTAGTAGGCCGTCTGGCCCGCCGGGCAGCCGAACGGCTGGGAGTAGTCACACTTGATCCAGTAGTTCGCCTCGTTGATCTCCTTCACGTACCGGAGCCCGACCGACTCGAAGTCCGCGTGCGTGAGGAACGCCGCGGCCTCGCGCGTCCGGGTCTCCGGCGTCCCCGTGCTGGCGAACGCCGGGTACGCACCGAGCGCGTCGACGAACCCGTCGTACGTGTAGAACGGGTGCCGCTTCGGGAAGATCGCGTCGAACTCCGCGCGGCTCACCACGAAGTCGTCCCCGCCGCCCGTGCACCGGCCCGCGTCCACCCAGACGCTCGTCGACCCCGGCGTCTCGCGCTGGGTCCACCACCGCGCCGTCCAGTTCCGCCCGTGGTGCGACGCCGTCTTCCCGCCCGAGTACGCGGTCGTCGGCGACCACGTCGCGGCGCACGCGGCGGCGCTCGCGGGCTGGTCGGCGCTCGCGGGGGAGAGGCCCGTTCCCGCGCCCGCCGGGGCCGTGACGGACACGGCGAGGACCGCCGAGGTGAGGACGGAGACGACGGTGGTGAGGGCGCGCCGGAAGCGAGTGCTCATGAATCCCCCTGCTGTTGCGGGCGGCATCGTTACCGCCGCTCGCAAACCTAGCGCGAGGGGTGCTCCGGCGACAAGGGCATGCTCGTCGCACCACGCGGAACGGCGCCCGGCCTGCACCGGAGAGGTGCGGGACGGACGCCGTTCGCTGTCATCCTGGGCAGGGCCGTGAGGCCCTCCGATCAGATGTCGTAGTAGAGCTCGAACTCGTGCGGGTGCGGGCGCAGGCGGATCGGGTCGATCTCGTGGGTGCGCTTGTAGTCGATCCACGTCTGGATGAGGTCCGGCGTGAACACGTCGCCCTGCGTGAGGAACTCGTGGTCGGCCTCGAGGTTGTCCAGCGCCTCGGCGAGCGAGCCGGGGACCTGCTGGATCTGCGCGTGCTCCTCGGGCGGCAGCTCGTACAGGTCCTTGTCGATCGGCTCCGGCGGCTCGATGCGGTTCTTGATGCCGTCGATGCCGGCGAGGAGCTGCGCGGCGAACGCGAGGTACGGGTTGGCCGACGGGTCCGGCACGCGGAACTCGACGCGCTTCGCGGCGGCGGACGAGCCGGTCACCGGGATGCGGATGCACGCGGAGCGGTTGCGGGCCGAGTAGACCAGGTTGACCGGGGCCTCGTAGCCCGGGACCAGGCGGTGGTAGGAGTTCACCGACGGGTTGGTGAACGCGAGCAGCGACGGCGCGTGCTTGAGCAGGCCGCCGATGTACCAGCGCGCGAGGTCGGAGAGACCGCCGTAGCCCTTCTCGTCGAAGAACAGCGGCTTGCCGTCCTTCCACAGGGACTGGTGCGAGTGCATGCCCGAGCCGTTGTCGCCGAAGATCGGCTTCGGCATGAACGTGACGGACTTGCCGGCCTCGAACGCCTCGTTGCGGATGACGTACTTGAACTTCATCAGGTCGTCGGCCGCGTGCAGCAGCGTGTTGAAGCGGTAGTTGATCTCCTGCTGGCCGGCGGTGCCCACCTCGTGGTGCGCGCGCTCGACCTCGAGGCCGACCTTCTCCAGCGTCGCGCACATCTCGTCGCGCAGGTCCGCGAAGCGGTCGGACGGGGAGACGGGGAAGTAGCCGCCCTTGTAGCGCGTCTTGTACGCGAGGTTGCCACCCTCCTCCTCGCGGCCCGTGTTCCACGCCGCCTCGACGGAGTCGAGGTAGTAGAAGCTCGAGTGCTGGTTCGTCGCGAAGCGCGCCTCGTCGAAGAGGTAGAACTCGGCCTCGGGCGCGAAGAACGCCGTGTCGGCGATGCCGGTGGAGCGCAGGTACGCCTCGGCCTTGGCCGCGATGTTGCGGGGGTCGCGCGAGTACGGCTCGCCCGTGAACGGGTCGACGATGGAGAAGTTCACGACGAGCGTCTTGCGCTTGCGGTACGGGTCCACGAACGCGGTCTTGACGTCCGGCACGAGCTTCATGTCCGACTCGTGGATCGCCTGGAAGCCGCGGATCGACGACCCGTCGAACATCAGGCCGTCCTCGAACGCCGACTCGTCGAACTGCGAGACGGGGATGTTGAAGTGCTGCATGATGCCGGGCAGGTCGCAGAACCGGACGTCGACGAACTCGACGCCTTCGTTCCGCGTGAAGGCGATTGCCTCCTCCGCGTTGTTGAACATCCGTTGCTCCTTGATCGGGTGGTGCCGTCGGGCTGCGCGGCGGACGAGCCGCTGACGTGGCGCCCACGAACCTAGGCCGGGGCGGTTTCCCTGCGGTGTACCCCTTGTTTCGGTCGTGTTACGTCCCGCGTCCCCGTGTGACGATCGTGCGACACGAGGGCACGCGGCAGCCGACGTGGGGTCGGTGTGCCGTTCGGCACGATACCGCCGTCCGACCGCCGGCGGGCGGTCCCGTCCACCGCGTGGCACGTACGCTGGTCCCGTGGTTTCACGCGAGGACATGGGTTCGTGGCTCGAGGGCGCCCCGGGCGGCCAGAACAGCGGTCGCGGTGCGCGGCTGGGACTCCCGCCGGACGGCCCCGGCTCCCTCGCGACGCTCGGTCGGCGCGTCGTCGCGCTGGTCATCGACTGGGTCCTCGCGACCCTGGTCGCGTTCCTCTTCTTCCGGCCCGCCGCGCCGGGGTTCTTCGAGGGCATCTCGGCGCTGCCGGTCTGGTCGCAGCCGCTGGTCTTCGCGATCGAGAACGTGCTGCTCGTGAGCACGCTCGGGTTCACCGTCGGCCACCGCGTCATGGGGATCCGGGTCCGGCGACTCGCCGAGCCGGCCCGCATGGTGGGTCTCGGTCGTGGCGTGCTGCGCACGGTCCTGCTCTGCCTCGTCATCCCGGCGGTCGTGTGGGACGCCGACGGTCGCGGCCTGCACGACCGCGCCGCGGGCACGGTGCTCGTCCGCTCCTGATCGCGGGCGGCCGGATCCCCACCCCTTCGCACGACGACGCCCGGCCGGCAGAGGGAAGATCCTCACCGACCGGGCGTCGGTCGTGGTGCAGGGGGTGCGTCAGCGCCCCTTGAGGCCCTTGCGGTCCGGGCGGGCCCGGGTCGGGTCGATCCCCTTGGGGATCGGCAGGCGCGAGACGCCGAGCGCGCGCAGGCGCTTGGAGACCTCCGCCGTCTCGGGCTTCGTGAGGGTCGGCTTGAGCTTCTGGACGGCGCGGGGGAGCTTGGGCAGCGCCACCTGGTCCTCGCCGTCGCCGACCTGGATCGTGGTGACCGGCACGTTCGGCAGCACCCGCGCGACGCGCTTGCGCTCGGCGTCGAGCAGACGCTTGGCGCGGTGCGGCGGGCCCTCGCTCACGAGCACCACGCCCGCGCGCCCGACGCCGCGGAACACGAGGTCCTGCGTGCGGGGGTCGATCGCGACGGGCTCCTCGTCGAACGTCCACCCGCGGCGGATCGTGCCGAGCGCGGCGCGCGCGGCGCCGGGCTGACCCTCGATCTGCTGGTAGGCGGCGCGCTCGGCGCGACGCGTGAGGACGAACATCGCGCCCAGCGCCGCGAACGGGATGCCGACGATGAGCGTGTAGACCCACTGGCCCCACCACAGGCCGATGCCCAGCGCGACGGCGAGGATGCCGACGAACACGCCGAGCATGACCCACGTGACCGCCGGGTCCTGCTTGCGGGTCATCTGGTAGGCGGCCCACACCTGGTGGTACCAGCGCTGCTTCTTGGGCTTCTTCTGCTTCGCGACCTGCTCGCCGGCGGCGGGCGCGCCGGTGCTGTCCGAGTTCTTGCGGGCCATGCCGGTCAGTCTAGTGGGGTGCGCGGGCCAGCAGGCTCGCGGCCTCCTGGCGGGACGTCGTCGGCTCGGCGAGGTGCGCGAGCGCGGCGGGGATCTCCATGCCGCGGCGCGTCATGGCCTGGCCCCAGAGCCGCCCGGCGCGGTACGACGACCGCACGAGCGGGCCGGACATGACGCCGAGGAAGCCGATCTCCTCCGCGGCGTCCGACAGCTCGACGAACTCCTCCGGCTTGACCCAGCGGTCCACGGGGTGGTGCCGCAGCGACGGGCGCAGGTACTGCGTGATCGTCACGAGGTCGCAGCCGGCGTCGTGCAGGTCCTGCAGCGCCTCCCTCGCCTCGTCGATCGTCTCGCCCATGCCGAGGATGATGTTCGACTTGGTGACGAGCCCCGCCTCGCGCGCCCGCGTGAGCACGGAGAGCGAGCGCTCGTACCGGAAGCCGGGACGGATCTGCTTGAAGATGCGCGGGACCGTCTCGAGGTTGTGCGCGAGCACCTCCGGCCGCGAGTCGTTCACCTCGTCGAGCAGCTCGGGGATCGCGTTGAAGTCCGGGATGAGCAGCTCGACGCCCGTGCCGGGGTTGAGCGCGTGGATCTGGCGGACGGTCTCCGCGTAGAGCCAGGCACCGCCGTCGGGCAGGTCGTCGCGCGCGACGCCCGTGATGGTCGAGTAGCGCAGGCCCATCGCCTGGACGGACTCCGCGACGCGGCGCGGCTCGTCCGCGTCGAAGTCGGCCGGCTTGCCCGTGTCGATCTGGCAGAAGTCGCACCGGCGCGTGCACTGGTCACCGCCGATGAGGAAGGTCGCCTCGCGGTCCTCCCAGCACTCGAAGATGTTGGGACAGCCCGCCTCCTCGCAGACCGTGTGCAGACCCTCGCGCTTCACGAGCCCCTTGAGCTCGGAGTACTCCGGGCCCATGGTCGCGCGGGTCTTGATCCACTCGGGCTTCTTCTCGATCGGCGTCGCGGCGTTGCGGGCCTCGACCCGCAGCATGCGCCGTCCTTCAGGTGCGATCGTCACGGGTGTCTCCCGGTCGTCGTGGCGAGTGAGCGCCGACGTCGCGCCGAGCAAACGGGCGGGCGGCGCACCGTTCGGGTGCGCGCCCTGGTACGACGCCGGACTCCGGTCAGACTACGCGCTCGCGCTCGTCGTCTCCCGCGCGTCGCTCACCCTGTGGACGTGACGTCAACGACACCCCGGTCACCACGAGCAGGACCGCCGCGACGACCGGCAGCGCGAACGCGCTCGTCGTCGAGACGGTGTCGGCGAGCGCGCCGCCCCCGGACGCACCGATCGCGACGCCGACGACGTTCGCGCTGGCCACGAGTGTCATGGCCGACGCCGTCCGCCCGGCCGGCGCGCGCTCGCCCGCGACGGTGAACACCGTGACCATGACGGGCCCGACGAACAGGCCGGTCGCTGCGACGGCGACGACGACGGCGGTCAGCGAGCCGCCCGCGGCCGCGAGCACGAGACCGGCCGTGCCGACCAGGAGCCCGGCCGCGAACGTGATCCAGCGGCTGCGCAGCCCCCAGCGGCGGGGGAGGGCGACCACGGAGAGCGCGGTGATCGCGGAGCCGACGCCCATGACGGCGTACACGAGCCCCGCGCTGCCGGGCACGCCCGCGTCGCGCGTGAGGGCGGTGAGCGCCGCCTGGGTCCCGCCGAACAGCAGCCCCATGGCGAGCATCCCGACGAGGACGACCGCCTCGCGACGCACGAGCGCGGCCGTCCCGCCGTCCGCCGCACCGGCCGTCGCGGCGTGCGGGCCGTGGCCGTGCGGCGTGGTCGCGCGCGCCGTGGGGTGGAGCGCGAACGCGGCGCCGAACACGGCGATGCCGCCGGCTGCGGCGAGCACCGCCACCTGGGGCGAGCCCGCGGACGCGAGGACGCCCACGAGGGCTGGCCCCAGCACGAAGCTCACCTCGTCGGCCGTGCTCTCGTAGCTCATCGCCGCCTCGACGGTGCGGGGCTCGTCGGCCGCGAGACGCAGCCAGCGCACGCGGGCCAGCGGACCGACCTGGGGAGCGCTCGCGCCGGTCGCCGCCGCGGCGAGCAGCACCGCGGCAGTGGCACCCGGCGCGGACGCCGAGAGGACGAGCGCCAGCACGGCGACCGTCGCGACCGGCACGCACACGAGCAGGACCCGGCGCTGACCGACGCGGTCGGCGAGCGCGCCCTGGGTCGGGCCGCCGAGCGCCGTCCCGAGCGCCGTCGCCGCGGAGGCGAGGCCGCCGAGCGCGACCGACGACGTCGTCGACGACACGAGCAGCAGCGTCCCGATGGTCAGCATGGAGAACGGCAGGCGCGCGAGGAAGGCGACGGGGAGGAACGCGCGGCCCGCGAGCTGGGGGAGCCGGGCGTAGCCCGTGCGGACGGGAGCGTCGCCGGGCGGGGGAGGTGCGGGGGTGCGGGTGCGCGACGTCGCGCGCGCGGGGGTGGTGGTCATGCGGTCCAGGTCCTCGGGGTACGTCCTGCCGCGCGCCGACCCACCCGTACTCCGGCGCGCGAGGATTCCCTGGAGCCTCCAGCCTATCCCGCGAGCGCGGCCGGCGGGGCGTCCGGAGCGCCGGCCGCGAGCAGCGGGCCGAGCGCCGTCCCGAGCGCGTCGACGAGGAGCGGTGCGACCTCGGCGAGCGTGACCTCGCGGCCGAGCTCCGCCGTGAGCGACGTCACGTCGGCGTCCTCGATGCCGCACGGGACGATCCGCTCGAACCGCGACAGGTCGGGCACGCAGTTCAGCGCGAGGCCGTGCATCGTCACGCCGCGCGCGACCCGCACGCCGATCGCGCAGACCTTGCGCTCGCGGCGGGACGCGTCGGCCGCGACCCAGACCCCGCTGCGGCCCTCGACGCGCATCGTCGCGAGCCCGAGGCGGGTGCAGACCGCCATGACGGCCTCCTCGAGCGCCCGGACGTACGCGACGACGTCCACGGGCTCGGCGAGCCGGACGATCGGGTAGACGACCTGCTGGCCGGGACCGTGCCAGGTGATCTTCCCGCCGCGGTCGACGTCCACGACGGGCGTGCCGTCGTCGGGCCGGTCGGAGCGGTTCGTGCGGCGCCCGGCCGTGTAGACGTCGGGGTGCTCGACGAGGACGAGGGTGTCCGGCCGCGTGCCCGCGACGACGTCGTCGTGCACCGCGCGCTGCAGGTCCCAGGCCTCGTGGTAGTCCGTGATCCCCGGCAGCGCGAGCAGGTCCATCGGGCCAGGCTAACGCTCGTCGCCCGGTGTGCGGGGGAGGGTCTCGAGGAGCGTGAGGAGCGCCGCGCGCAGGGCGGCGATTTGCTCGTCGTCGAGGCCGCGGGTCGCGAGGTCCTCCGCGGGGCGGCGGCGCGCCGCCGCGAGCCCGGCCGCGCGGCCGGCGTCGGTGATGGCCACGGCCCGACGGCGGCGGTCGGCCGGGTCGTCGGTGCGCGTCACGTAGCCGGCCCGCTCGAGCCGCGCCACGATCCGGCTCATGGTCTGCTCGGTGACGCCCGACTCGTCCGCGAGGACGCGCTGGGACCGAGGCCCGGACAGCAGGTGCATGAGCACGGGGAAGCCGGCGTGGTTGAGGTCCCACTGCCCGAGGTGGGCGTTCCACTCCCGTTCGATCCGGCGCGCGACGGCGAAGAGCAGCCGGCCGGTGGCCCACTCCTGGGGGTCGCCGGGGGTGGGGTCGCCGACGTCCGGGTCGACGTGCGGCCCGGTGCGGTCCCTCGGTGCAAGCTCCAACGTGCATTCCTCCCTCCACCATGGCACCATTCCTCAGCATGCTGAGCAATCGGACGGGCGGGTTCCTCCGCGGACTGATCATTGTCGCAGTCATCGGTCTCTGGATGGCCATCGGCGCACTGGGTGGTCAGGCGCAGGGTCGTCTGAGCAGCGTGCAGACCAACGACGCCGCGGCGTTCCTGCCGGCGAGCGCCGAGTCGACGCGCGCCGCCGAGGTCGCGCAGGAGTTCACCGACTCCGAGACGCTGCCCGCGCTCGTCGTCGCGACGACTGGCGATGGGAGCGCGCTCACTCCCGACGACCTCACGGCGCTCGACGCCTACGCGCAAGCCGTCCCCGCCGCGCCGCTCGAGGGGACCTCGGGCGACGAGCCCGCGACCGTGGGCGACGTCTCGATCGCCGACCCGGTCCTCGTGCCGTCCGAGGACGGGGAGGCCGCGCTCGTCGTCGTCTCGCTCGACGCGTCCGTCGCGTCGGACCGTATCGGGGCGGACGAGAGCAGCGTGAGCGAGCTCGCCGTCGGCGCGCTGCGCGACCTCGCCGCCGCGGACGCGGCCGACGGCGGCCTCGCCGGCACGTCGCTCGACGTGTGGGTCACCGGCCCCGCCGGGTTCGTCGCCGACCTCGTCACGGCCTTCGGCGGGATCGACACCGTGCTGCTGCTCGTCGCGCTCGGTGCGGTGCTCGTCATCCTCGCGGTCGTCTACCGCTCGCCGATCCTGCCGTTCATCGTCATCCTCACGGCCGTGCTCGCGCTGACGCTCGCCGGTCTCGTCGTCTACGAGCTCGCGGCGGCGGACGTCCTGACGCTCAACGGGCAGTCCCAGGGCATCCTCTCGATCCTCGTCGTCGGGGCCGCGGTCGACTACTCGTTGCTCGTGGTGGCCCGCTACCGCGAAGAGCTGCGCCTCGTCCGGTCGACGGCGACGGCGCTGCGTCGTGCCGTGCGGGCCTCGGTCGAGCCGATCGCGGCGAGCGCCGGCACCGTCATCGCGGGTCTGCTCTGCCTGCTCCTGTCCGACCTGTCGTCCAACCGCAGCCTCGGCCCCGTCGCGGCGATCGGCATCGCCGCGGCGTTCGTCGCCGCGCTCACGCTCCTGCCGGCGCTCCTGCTCGTCGCGGGGCAGCGGTCCCGCGCGCTGTTCTGGCCGCGCATGCCGCGGTACGACGCCGACCACGCGGCCCACGAGGCCGCCGTCGCCCAGGCGTCGCCCGAGAACGAGAACAGCGTGAGCATCGACGGGCACGGCGTGTGGTCGCGCGTCGCGAGCTTCGTCGGGCGCCACGACCGGCGCGTGTGGATCGTCACGGCGCTCGTGCTGGCCGCGTGCGCGGCGTTCGTGCCGACGCTCGACGCCGAGGGGACCGGCGACTCGGAGGTCTTCCTCGCGGACGTCGACTCCGTCGCGGGCGAGGAGGCGCTCACGGCGCACTTCGAGGGCGTGTCCGCGCAGCCGGCGACCGTCATCGCGCCCGAGGCGGACCTCGACGCCGTCGTCACGGCGGCCGAGAGCACGGACGGCGTCGCCGCGGCGACCCCCGTCACCGACCAGCCCGCCGTCGCCCCCGGGGCGCCCGCGCAGGGCGACCCGCTCGTCGTCGACGGGCAGGTGCGCGTCGACGTCACGACCGAGGCGCCGTCCGACAGCCAGGAGGCCGTGGAGACGGTCTCGGCGCTGCGCGAGGCCGTGCACGAGGTCTCGCCCGAGGCCGTCGTCGGCGGTGCCGCGGCCGAGCGCCTGGACACCCAGCTCGCGGGGCAGCGCGACCTGCGGGTCATCGTGCCCGTCGTGCTGGTCGTGATCCTGCTGATCCTCATCCTGCTGCTGCGGTCCGTGCTCGCGCCCGTGCTGCTCATGCTCGCGAACGTGCTCTCGTTCGGGGCCGCCCTCGGCGTCGCCGCGATCGTCTTCAACCACGTGCTCGACTTCCCCGGCGCAGACCCGGCCGTCCCGCTCTACGCGTTCTGCTTCCTCGTCGCGCTGGGCGTGGACTACTCGATCTTCCTCATGACCCGGGTGCGCGAGGAGAGCCTGCGCGTCGGGACGCGGCGCGGCGTGCTGCGCGGCCTCGCGGTCACGGGGTCGGTCATCACGTCCGCGGGCGTCGTGCTCGCGGCCACGTTCGCCGCGCTCGGGATCATCCCGCTGCTCTTCCTCGCCCAGCTCGCGTTCATCGTCGCGTTCGGCGTCCTCGTCGACACCCTCGTGGTGCGGTCGCTCCTCGTGCCTGCCCTCGTGCACGACGTCGGGCGTCGCGCCTGGTGGCCGAGCGCCCTCGGGCGCCTGGACCGCGGACCGGCGGAACCGGCTCAGCCCGCCGGCAGCGGCTCGGCCGGGCAGTCCGCCAGCACGCGCGCCATCGCCTCGGACTCCGACGGCGTGACCGAGAGCTCGTAGGCCGCCTTCACGGCGATCTGCCGGGCGACGTACGGGCACCGGAACGCGTGGTTCGGGGGCAGCCACGCCGACGCGTCGCGCGCGCCCTTCGACTGGTTCGCCGGGCCGTCGGACGCGAGCAGGTTGAGGGGGTCGTTCGCGAACTGCCGGCGCGTCTCGTCGTCCCAGGCGCGAGCGCCCTTGCGCCACGCGTCGAGAAGCGGCACGACGTGGTCGATCTGGACCGCCGCGCTCGTGGTGTTGCCGCGGCGGAAGTCGATCGTCTCGCCCGTGTACGGGTCGTGGAAGGTCCCGGTCCGGACCTCGCAGACGTCGCCGCGGGTCGAGAAGGTCAGGTCCGTGAGGTCGCGCGCGAGGATGTCGTTGCGGGTGTCGCACCCGTTGCCGTCGACGTCGGCCCACGCCGGACCGAACAGCGCGCGCTCGTAGCCGGTGTCCGGGCCGGGGCCCTTGACCTCGAGGCCGGCGAGGGCCTCGAGCGCGCTCCCGGCGACCGGCTCCGGGTCGGTGTCCGCCGCGACGGACCGCTGGTTGATGACGTTCGCGACGACGATCGCGATCGCCAGGGCGATGAGGACGTAGCGCAGGACGCTCCGACGAGGGACCTGGCGGCTCGTGGTGCTCAAGGGTCGACCTTCCCGAAACCGATTCTCGGCCCGACCCCCGCGAGACGGTACGCAGCGCTCCATATCGGACCAACGCGCACATTCTGCCAGGTCGCCCGGAGTGCTCCGGGCCGCGCCCGACGTGCCCCGCGCACCCCCGGCGCCCGGCCGCGACGCGGCTAGATTGGTCGGCATGGACACCGCCGCACGCACGCTCAGGGTCGGGATCGTCGGGTACGGAGGGGCCGGCCGCGGCATCCACGCACGTCTCGTGCGCGAGGCCGGGCACACCGTCACGGCCGTCGTCGTGCGCTCGCCGGAGCGACGCGCCGCCGCCGCCGAGGACTGGCCCGGCGTGCACCTGCACGACGACGTCGAGGCGCTCCTCGCCGACCGCGCGGCCTACGACGTCGTGGTCGTGGCCAGCCCGTCCGCGCTCCACGCGGACCACGCGACGGCGCTCGTGCGCGCAGGCGTCCCCGTCGTGGTGGACAAGCCGCTCGCCCTGGGCGCCACGGCCTCGCGCGCCGTCGTCGACGCCGCCGAGGAGGCGGGGACGCCGCTCACCGTCTTCCAGAACCGCCGGTGGGACCCGGAGCAGCTCACGCTGCGGTCCGTGCTCGACCGCGGCGACCTCGGCCGGGTCCACACGTTCGAGCGCCGCTGGGAGCGCTGGCGTCCCGTGCCGCAGCAGCGCTGGAAGGAGAACGACCTCGTCGGGGGCGGCCTGCTCCTCGACCTCGGGCCGCACCTCGTCGACTCCGCCACGCAGCTCTTCGGTCCCGTCACCGGCGTGTGGGCCGAGCTCCGCTCGCACACGACCCCCACCGAGGACGACGTGTTCCTCGTGCTCCACCACGCCCCGGACGCCGACGGGAACGCCGTCGTGAGCCGCCTCTGGGCGGGGTCCGTCGTCGGCGCGCCCGGCCCGCGCACGCGCGTCCTCGGCACGGGCGGGGCGTACGTCGTCACGACGTTCGAGAACGACGCGTCGCCCTTCGAGGTGTTCGACGACGCCGCGCCCGCGGGCACCCTCGGCTGGGTCACGCGCGGTCGCGAGCGCGAGCCCGTGCCGCAGGCCCCCGGCGGGCACGCGGACTTCTACCGCGCGGTCGCCGCGTGGTTGCTCGACGACGGCCCCGTGCCGGTCGACCCGCGCGACGCCGTCCGCACGGCCGAGGTGCTCGACGCCGCGCGCCGCAGCGCGCGGGAGGGTCGCCTGCTCGACGTGTGACGGGGTGCCCGGCCCGGACCCGGCCCGGGGCAGACTCGTCCTGTGGACGACGGCTCGCGCGGGCGTGTCGTGCGGTGGGATGGGGGCATGCCGTCGTCGTCCCGCCGCCCGCGCCCGCCCGGGCCGTCCGTCGCCGACCTCGCGCCGGCGCTCGCGGCGGCGGGTTGGTCGCTGCGGCGGGAGCCGGGTGCGGTCGGCGGGGTGGTCGCGCGCGACGCCGCCGGCACGGTGTGCGAGGTCGCGCTGCTCACGGCGCCCGCGGACCCGAGGGCGCGGGCCGCGCTCGTCGAGCACCTGCGCGGGCTCGGCGGGGAGCACGAGCACCTCGCGGCGGTGCGCGGCGTCGTGGCGGCGGACGGGTCGTCGCTCGCCGTCCTCGTCGACCACGTCGGCGGGCTGCGCCTCGACGAGCTCGCCGCCGCGCGCGAGCCGCTCCGCGCCGGGGAGGCGGTGACGGTCCTCGTCCCGGTCGCCCAGGCGCTGACGGCGCTCCACCGCGAGGGTCGCAGCCACGGCGCCCTGGACGCCGCGTCGGTCGTCGTCGCCCCGGACGGCCGGACGGTGCTGCGCCCGCCGCTGGCGCCCACGACGGCGTCGAGCGCCGACGACGTCCGCGACCTCGCCCGCACGGTCCTCGGTCTCGTCCCTCCGCCCGCGTCGAGCCACCCCGCGCACGCGGCGCCGCCCGACCCCGACGAGGCGCGGGCCCTCGCTGCGCTGCACGCGGAGCTCGCCGTCGCGCTCCGTGACGAGCCGGCCGCCCGTCCCGCCGTCGGGACGTTCGCCGCGCGCTGCTACGACGCCGTCGAGCCGCAGCCGATCGTCATGCCGGACCCCGCGCGCCTCGTCGCCGGCGCCCTGGCGGGTCAGCGGGCTACCCGCCCAGCGGTGCCGGGGCGGCGAGCGGCCCGCGACGACGTGGCCGCGGCGCCCGGCCGCCGTGGGGTGCGTAGACCGCGCGGGGTCCCAGGGCGGTCGGCGCGAACGTCCGGCCTTGCGCGCGGGACGACGGCCGGTGCGCACGCCCGCCGGCCGGACCGGCGGCGCCTCCGGTGGCCCGGCCGCACGACGACGGCCCTCTTCACGTGCGCGGGGCTCGTCGTCGCGGTGGTCGTCGCGCTCGCGCTCGGCTCGCCGTGGCCCTCGCCCCTGCGCGACGACGGCCCCGCGACCACCCGCACGGCGTCGGCCGCGGATCCGGCGACCGACCCCACGCTCGACCGGGCCGACCCGCTCGGTGCGGCGCGCACCCTCACCGCGCGGCGGCTGGAGCTCCTCGCGGACGGTGCGGGGGACCTGTCCGCGGTGGTGGTCGACGGTTCGGCCGCCGAGGCGCGCGACGCCGAGCTGCTCGCCGCGCTCGACGGCGTCGACGTCGTCGGGGCACGGGCCGAGGTCTTCGACGCCCGGCACGCCGAGCCCCGGCCGCCGGATGTCGACGAGGGGCACGGGGCCGAGGCTGCGACGGTGGCCGTGGACTACGCGGTGTCGGCCCACCACCAGCGCACGGCCGCGGGCGAGGTGGAGGTGCCCGCCACGCCGCGGACCACGGTCGTGCTGGTGCTGCGGTGGACGGACGCGGGGTGGCGCGTCGCCGAGGCGCGGTGACCTCGCTCGCGCCGCAGGGTGAGCGAGCCGTCGACGAGCGCGACGGGGCCCGTCCGCGGGGAGGCCCGGCTGTGAGGACCGCCGGTCAGCGGCTCTCGACGACCTCGCGCGCGGCGTCCTCCAGGACGGGGTCGGACCACGTGAACCCGCTCGCCTCGAGGACGGTGGGCAGGGCGCGCTGGGAGCCGAGGATGTCGGACGCGAGCTCGCCGAGCGCGACGTGCAAGGCGAACGACGGCACCGCGAGCACGGCAGGACGGTGCAGCGCCCGCGCGAGCGCCCGGGTGATCTCGGCGTTGGTCGCCGGGTGCGGGGCGGACAGGTTGACGGGGCCGTGCACGGGCGCGGTGAGGAGGTGCTGCAGCGCGGCGACCTCGTCGCGCAGCGTGATCCAGCTCCAGTACTGCGTCCCGGGGCCGAGGCGCCCGCCCACGCCGAGCCGAAGGAGGGGCAGCAGCCGGCCGAGCGCGCCGCCGTCGGGGGAGAGGACGATGCCGGTGCGGCCGTGCACGACGCGGACCCCCGCCTGCTCCGCGGGAGCGGTCGCGGCCTCCCACTCGCGGACCAGCCGCGCGAGGAAGCCGTCTCCCGACGCGGACGTCTCCGTGAGCACCTGGGAGCCCCGGTCGCCGTAGTACCCGATGGCGGAGCCCTGGAGCCAGACCGGCGGCGGCGAGTCGAGGCCGGCGATCGTGCGGGCGAGCAGCCCGGTGGTGCGCGTGCGGGACGTGACGAGCGTCCGCTTGTACGCCGTCGTCCAGCGGTGGTCGCCGATGCCCGCTCCGGCGAGGTTGACGACGGCGTCTGCCCCCGCGAGCACGCCCGGGTCCAGCCGGCCGGAGTCGGGGTCCCACTCGTGCTCGTCCGAGGTCTGCGGTGCGCGGCGCACGAGGCGGCGCACGTGATGACCGTCCGCGCGCAGACGTTCGAGCAGCTCGGTGCCGATGAGCCCGTGCGAGCCCGCCACGACGATGTCCATGGGGACACGCTACGGGTCTGCGGCGGACTCGGCACGGTCCGCGGGACGCATCCGCGGCCGGGAGGGAGGGACGAGCGAGGGCCCCGACCGGCGTGCGGTCGGGGCCCTCGTCAGCGTCGCGCCGGAGCAGGCCGGCGCGGTCCGCGGCGGGTGCCGCGGAGCGGGTCCGTCAGAGGCCGACCTCGGCCTCGAACGCGCCCTCCTCGATGCGGTTCTTGATGGTGGTGAGGAAGCGCGCGGCGTCCGCACCGTCGACCAGGCGGTGGTCGTAGGACAGGAAGATGAAGCACGTCGAGCGGATGCCGATCGTGTCGTTCCCGTCCACGTCCGTCACCACGACGGGGCGCTTCGTGATCGTGCCCGTGCCGAGGATCGCGACCTGGCCGACCGGGACGATCGGCGTGTCGAAGACGGCGCCGCCCGAGCCGGTGTTCGTGATCGTGAACGTGGCGCCCGCGAGCTCGTCCGGACCGACCTTGTTGGCACGCGTGCGCGCGCCGAGGTCGGCGATCTTGCGCGCGATGCCGGCGAGGTTGAGGTCGCCCGCGTCCTTGATGACGGGGACCACGAGGCCGCGCTCGGTGTCGACCGCGATGCCCACGTTCTCCTGGCCGTGGTAGGTGATCTCGTCCTCGGCGAAGGTCGCGTTGATCTTCGGGTAGGCCTTGAGCGCCTCGACCGCGGCGAGCGTGAAGAACGGCAGGAACGTGAGGTTCGCGCCCTCGCGTGCCTTGAAGTCCGCCTTGGCGCGGTTGCGCAGGGCGGCGACGCGCGTGACGTCGACCTCGACCGCCGTCGTGAGCTGGGCCTGCGTGCTCAGCGCCTCGACCATGCGGCTGGCGACCAGCTTGCGCAGGCGGCTCGTCTTCTCGGTCGTGCCGCGCAGGGGGGAGACCGCCGGGACCGACGCCTTCTTCGGGGCGCCACCGGCCGCGGGGGCGGCCGGTGCGGCAGCGGCGGGCGCCGCCTTGGCCTCCTCGGCCTTGCGGGCTGCCTCGAGCACGTCCTCCTTGCGGATGCGGCCGCCGACGCCCGTGCCCGTGAGGGACGAGAGGTCGACGCCCTTGTCCGCGGCGAGCTTGCGCACGAGCGGCGTGAGGTACGTGCCACCGGCCTTGGCGGCGGGGGCCGGGGTCGCGCCAGGAGCCGACGGCGCGGCCGGCTTCTCCGCGGCGGGAGCGGGGGCGCTCGTCGCGGGGGCGGGCGTCTCCTCCTGCGCGGCCTGCGCGGGCACGTCCGCCTCGCTCGCCGGGGTGCGCGCCTCGGTCGGCGCCTCCTCCTGCTTCGGGGCCTCCTGCGCGGGCTGCTCGGCCGGAGCGGCGGGGGCCGCGGCCGGGGCGGCACCGGAGCCGACGATCGCGAGCACGGCGCCGACCTCGACCGTCTCGTCCTCCTGGACGAGGATCTGCTGGACGGTGCCCGCGACGGGCGAGGGGACCTCGGTGTCGACCTTGTCGGTCGAGACCTCGAGCAGCGGCTCGTCGACCTCGACGGTGTCGCCGACCGACTTGAGCCACCGCGTGACGGTGCCCTCGGTGACGGACTCGCCGAGCGCCGGGAGCTTGATCTCCTCGCCGCCACCGGCGGAGTCGCCGGACGGCGCGGGCTGCTCGGCGGGCGCGGGGGCGGCGGGCGCCTCCTGGGCGGCCGGCTGCTCCGGCTCCGGCGCGGCCTGCGGGGCCGGAGCCTCGGTCTCGGCCTCGGCGGGGGCCGGCGCGGAGCCGCCACCGCCCGAGCCGTCGCCGATCACGGCGAGGTTCGCGCCGACCTCGACGGTCTCGTCCTCCTGGACGAGGATCTGCTCGAGCGTGCCCGCGACGGGCGACGGGATCTCGGTGTCGACCTTGTCGGTCGAGACCTCGAGCAGCGGCTCGTCGACGGCGACGGTGTCGCCGACCGACTTGAGCCAACGGGTGACGGTGCCTTCGGTGACGGACTCGCCGAGGGCCGGCATCTGCACGTTCTCAGACATGACCTGCCTGGTCTCCTTCGATCGTTGGGGTCAGTTGTGGGCGTGCAGAGGCTTGCCGGCCAGGGCCAGGTGCGCCTCTCCGAGTGCCTCGTTCTGGGTGGGGTGGGCGTGGACCAGGGCGGCGACGTCCTCGGGGTACGCCTCCCAGCCCACGATCAGCTGGCCCTCGCCGACGAGCTCGCCGACGCGGGCGCCGATCATGTGCACGCCGACGACGGGACCGTCCTTGCGGCGCACGAGCTTGACGAAGCCGCTCGTCCCGAGGATCTTGCTCTTGCCGTTGCCGGCGAGGTTGTACTCGAGGGACTCGACCTGGTCGGCCCCCCACGTCTCGGCGGCGTCGGCCTCGGTGACGCCGACGGACGCGACCTCGGGCTCGCAGTACGTGACCCGGGGGATGGACGACTCGACGATCGGCGTCGGGTCGAGGCCCGCGATCTGCTCCGCGAGGAAGATGCCCTGCGCGAAGCCGCGGTGGGCGAGCTGGAGGCCGGGGACGATGTCGCCCGCGGCCCAGATGTTGCCGACGCCCGTGTGCAGGCGCTCGTCGACGATCACGAAGCCGCGGTCGAGCGTGAGGCCCTGCTCCTCGAACCCGAGGTCCGCGGTGCGCGGGCCGCGCCCGACGGCGACGAGCAGCAGCTCGGCCTCGAACGTCTTCCCGGACTCGAGGGTCACGGTGACCCCGGAGTCGGTCTCCTTGACGCCGGCGAACCGGTCGCCGAGCGAGAACGCGATGCCCCGCTTGCGGAACGCGCGCTCGAGCGCCTTCGACAGGGCCACGTCCTCGTTCGGCACGAGGTGGGGCAGCGCCTCGACGATCTGGACGTCGGCGCCGAACGACTTCCACACGCTCGCGAACTCGACGCCGATGACGCCGCCGCCGAGCACGACGACCGACTTCGGCACGCGGTCGAGCCGCAGCGCCTGGTCGGACGTGACGACCCGGCCCCCGATCTCGAGACCGGGCAGCGACCGGGCGTACGAGCCGGTGGCGAGCACGACGTGGCGGCCGGTGTAGCGGGTGCCGTCGACCTCGACCGTGTCCTGCGACACGAGGCGACCGTGGCCCTCGACGTACGTGATGCCGCGCGAGGAGACGAGTCCCTGGAGACCCTTGTACAGACCGGCGACGACGCCGTCCTTGTACGCGTTGACCCCCGCCATGTCGATGCCCTCGAGCGTGCTGCGCACGCCGAACTTCGCGCCCTCGCGGGCGCCGTCGGCGAGCTCGGCCGCGTGGAGCAGCGCCTTGGTGGGGATGCACCCGTTGTGCAGGCAGGTACCGCCGAGCCGGCCCGACTCGACGAGCGCGACGTCGAGACCGAGCTGGGCGGCACGCAGCGCGGTGGCGTAGCCGGCGCTGCCTCCGCCCAGGACGACGACGTCGAATGGTGTGCCGGGTTCGGCCACGTGCGACTCCTTCAGCGAGGGGAGAGCGAGAGCGGGCGTCCACGGCACGACGGCGGGCCGGACGGGAACCGCTGACCCACGGTGCGTGAACGTTCTCCGGGAGCCATCTTGGCACCTCGGGGACGGGCTCCCCAATCGAAACCTGGGCCGTACGGCTGTGACGCTGGAGACAGCGCGCCCACCGTATGACCAGGGTCACGCTGTACCCTGCCGCTGTGCCCCGGCTGCCCAAGCTGTCCAGCCTGTTCTCCCGCCGTCCCGCGACCACCTCGTCGCCGGGCGGCGCCGCGGCCGCGCCGTCGGACGCCCGCCGCGCGACGCTCGCACACCTGCAGGAGTTCGTGCGCACGCGCGTCGGCGTCGAGGCGTACGTCGAGCCGCCCACGCCGGACACGGGCGCGACGCTCCTGCTCATCGCGACGACGGGGGAGTGGACGCGGCGCCGCGTGCCTGACGAGAAGACGGCGTTCGACGTCGCCGGCTCGCTGGGCGTGCCCGTCTACAACGTCCGCTTCACCGGCTACCCGCAGCGCATGCGCGACTGGAACTCCAGCCAGCGGCAACGCCGGAGCTCCTGACCGGGCCGCCCGCCGGGCGAGCAGGCGGTCCTGGTCCGTCGGGGCGACCGGACGGACCAGGACCACCTGCTCGGCGGGGTCGGGTCAGCGGCGGGCGCGGCCTTCGACCAGGCCCAGCAGGGTGCGGACGGCGACGCCCGTGCCGCCGACCGGCGTGTACCCGTGCGCGGAGCCCTCGTTGAACGCGGGGCCGGCGATGTCGAGGTGGGCCCACGGCGTCTCGCCGACGAACTCCTGGAGGAACAGCCCGGCGACGAGCATCCCGCCGAACCGGTCGCCGATGTTGGCGAGGTCCGCGACCTTCGACTTCAGCGACGCGCCCAGCTCCTCGGGCAGCGGCATCGGCCAGAACTGCTCGCCCGCGGCGTCGGCCGCCGCGACGACCTCCGCGCGCACGTCGTCGGCGCCCATGACCGCCGAGACGCGGTTGCCGAGCGCGACCATCTGGGCGCCGGTGAGCGTCGCGACGTCGAGCACGACGTCGGGCTTCTCCTCGACCGCGGCGACGAGGCCGTCGGCCATGACGAGGCGGCCCTCGGCGTCGGTGTTGAGCACCTCGACCGTCTTGCCGCCCCGGATCGTGATGACGTCGGACGGGCGCTGCGCGGTGCCGGACGGCATGTTCTCCGCCAGGCACAGCCAGCCCGTGACCGCCACGGGCAGGCCCAGGCGCGCGGCGGCGACGACGGTCTGGAGCACCGCGGCGGCGCCGGCCATGTCGGACTTCATCGCCTCCATGCCCTTCGCGGGCTTGATGGAGATGCCGCCCGAGTCGAACGTGATGCCCTTGCCGACGAGCGCGACCTTCGCCGCAGGGCGCGACGGCGTGTAGGCGACCTTGACCAGGCGCGGCCCGCGCGCCGAGCCCTGGCCCACGCCGACCAGACCGCCGTACCCGCCCGCGGCGAGCGCCTTGTCGTCGAGCACGGTGACCTTGAGGCCCTTGGCGCCGGACTCCTTGACGGCCTGCTTCGCGACGTCGGCGAACGCGGCCGGGTACAGGTCGTTCGGCGCCGCGTTCACGAGGTCGCGCGTCGCGTTGACCGCGGCGGCGACGACCGTCGCGCGCTCGACGGCGGCCTTCGCGGCGGCGCTGCGCGCGTTCGCCGCGAGGATCTCGACGGTCGCGGGCGGACGGCTCCCGGCCGACGTCGCGGCCTCGCCCGTGCGGTAGCGCGCGAACGTGTAGGTGCCCAGGAGCGCGCCCTCGGCGACGGCGGCGAGCTGCGCGTCGTCCTCGACGGGCAGCGCGACGGCGACCGACGCGGTGCCGGCGAGCGCGCGCAGCGCGGCCCCCGCCGCACGGCGCAGCGCCTCGGCGCCGAACGTGCCGTCGGCCCGGCGGGCGCCGAGGCCCACGAGCACGAGCACGCCCGCCTTGAGGTCGGGACCGGCGGGGACCTTGCGGACCTCGTCGGCGGCGCCCGTGATGCCGAGCGCGGGTGCGAGGTCCTCGAGGGCGGCGACCACCGGACGGGGCAGGTCGCCCCCGACGATCGCGACGCCGTCGGACGTCGTGTGGGTGCCGACGACGAGCGCGTCGACCTTGGCACCGGCGGGATTCTTGCTGGAGACGGTCAGTTCAGCCACCCCGCGATGCTATCCCCGGCCGCCCGCGGGGTCCGCCGGGCCTGTGGACGATTCCCGCGGCGCCCACCGCCCCCGGTACGCTCGGCGGCGTGGTCCTCCCCCTCCTGCTCCTCGTGGTCGCGGCGTGCGTCGCGCTCGCCGCCTGGGCGGTCGTGTTCGTCGCGCGCGACCGCGCGGTGATCCTGCGCCAGCTGTGGGGCGCCGCGGTGATCGAGGGGCTGATCCTCGTGCAGGCGGTCGTGCTCGGGGTGCTCGGCGCGACCGGGACGGCGCCCACCGACCCGGTGCTGCTGTGGGGCTACCTCGTGACCGCACTCGTCATCCTGCCCGTCGCCGCGCTGTGGGCGTTCGCGGAGCGCTCGCGCTGGAGCTCCGTCGTGCTCGCGGTCGCCGCGCTCACGGTCGCGTTCCTCGAGTGGCGGCTGTGGCAGATCTGGAACGCCTGACCTGGAGGCCCTCGCCATGAGCGCACCTGCCGCCCCCGACGGGGCGGACCCGGCGGCGACGCCCGCAGCGGGCGGTCGCCCGGACCCCCGTTCGGGGCAGCGCCGCACCAACGGCGGCTTCGGCCGGGTGCTCGTCGCCGTCTACGGGATCTTCGCGCTCGCCGCGACGGCCCGCGCCGGGGTCCAGCTCCTGCGCGACTGGCACGAGGCGCCGCTCGCCTACGCGCTGTCGGCGCTCGCGGCGGCGGTCTACGTCGTCGCGACGATCGCCCTCGCGCGGGGCGGCCGCGTCGCGCGCCGCGTGGCGTGGCTCGCCGTGGGCGTCGAGCTCGTCGGCGTCCTGACCGTCGGCGCGTTCTCGCTCGCCGACCCCGAGGCCTTCCCGCGCGCGACCGTCTGGTCGGGCTTCGGCCAGGGCTACGGCTACGTCCCGCTCGTGCTGCCGTTCGTCGGGCTCTGGTGGCTCTGGCGCACCCGGCCCGCCGCGCCCGGCGTGACCACCCCGCCCCCCGCCGCCCCCACCACCCCCGTCACCGACGCCCCGGAGGACGCCGTATGACCCGCCGCCGACCGCTCCTCTACGGCCTCCTCTTCGACACCGTGTTCCGCCGGATGGACCCCGAGCGGGCGCACCACGTGGCGTTCGACCTCATCGGGTTCGCCGGGCGCGTGCCCGTGCTGCGCGACGTCGTCCAGGGGGCGCTCGCGCCCTACCTGGGCCGCGCGGCGGGGGGCCGGGGGAGCGTCGAGGTGCTCGGCAAGGTCTTCCCGGCGCCGTTCGGGCTCGCGGGCGGCTTCGACAAGGACGCCCGGGCGGTGCGCGGGCTGACGATGCTCGGCTTCGCGTTCGTCGAGATCGGCACCGTGACGGCGCACGCCCAGCCCGGCAACGAGCGGCCGCGCCTGTGGCGCGAGCTCGACGTCCAGGGCGTGCGCAACCGCATGGGGTTCAACAACGAGGGCGCCGCGGCGGCCGCGCGCCGGCTCGCGGCCCTGCGCTCGACGCGGGGCGGGCGTGCCGTGCTCGTCGGGGCGAACATCGGCAAGACGAAGGTCACGCCCGCCGAGGAGGCGGCCGCGGACTACGCGACGAGCGCGGGCCTGCTCGCGCCGTACGCGGACTACCTCGTGGTGAACGTGTCGTCCCCGAACACCCCGGGCCTGCGCGACCTCCAGGAGGTCGAGTCGCTGCGGCCGATCCTCGTGGCCGTGCGCGAGGCGGCCGACGCGGCCACGGCGGACGCGGGCGTCGGCCGGGTGCCGCTGCTCGTCAAGATCGCCCCGGACCTCGCGGACGAGGACGTCGACGCCGTCGCCGACCTCGTGGACGAGCTCGACCTCGACGGCGTCGTCGCCGTGAACACGACGATCGGGCACGACCGCGGGCCCGGCGGCCTCTCGGGCCCGCCCGTCCGCGCGCGTGGCCTGGCCGTCGTCGCGCGCCTGCGCGAGCGGCTCGGGCCGCAGCGCGCGATCATCGGCGTCGGGGGGATCACCACCGCGCACGACGCGCGCGACTACCTGCACGCGGGCGCGGACCTCGTGCAGGGGTACACCGGGTTCCTCTACCAGGGCCCGCTGTGGGCGGCGCGGATCAACCGCTCGCTCGCGCGGCACCCCGAGCCCGGCGCGCACGTGCGGGGCGCCGACGCGAAGGAGGCACGATGATCCGGCCGCAGTGGGTCTGGGAGCTCGACGACGCCGAGGGGCGCGCGCTCGCCTCGCCGGTGAGCCCCGTCTTCACGACGCAGTACGACGCCGAGCAGTGGCTCGGCGAGACCTGGCGGAGCCTCGCCGCGGAGGGCGCTGCCGCCGCCCGGCTCCTGCACGACGGCAGCCAGGCGACCGCGACGGTGGAGCTGCGCGTCCCCTGACCGGGTCGCCCGCCTCCTGACCTGGACGCATGGCCGGCTGGTCCGGCCCGGGCGACGCAGGCAACGCGGGCGCGCGAGCCCGTCGCGCGCCGTCGCCCCGGAGGACCGTCAGCCCGCGACCCGGGCCCACGCGGCGGCGAGCCGCGCCACGGCGTGCTCGAGCTGCTCGGGCGGTCGGGAGAACGTCAGGCGCAGCCGGTCGGCCGCGCTGCCGTCGGGCGTGAAGGTCGGGCCGGCATTGACGAGGACGCCCTCGGCCGCCGCGGCGGCGGCGAGCGCCTGCGCGACCGGCGCGCCCAGGTCGACCCACAGCGAGAGACCGCCCTCGGGCGCGTCCACGCGCCACTGCGGCAGCGCCCGGGCGAGCAGGCCGCACAGGAGGTCGCGCTGCGCGCGGAGCGTCCGACGGCGCTCGGCGAGGACCGCGGGGGCGTCGTCGAGCAGCTCGACGACGGTGAGCTGCTCCAGCACCGCGGTGGCGATGTCCGCCGACTGCCGCGTGCGCGCGAGGCGCGCGACGAGGTCCGGGTGGGCGCGGACCCAGCCGACCCGCAGCCCGCCCCAGAACGACTTGGACGCCGAGCCGACCGTGACGACGTACGGCGAGGTGCCGTCGCCCGCGAGCGGCTCCACGACCGGACCGGTGGCGTCCGGGTCGCCGTCGAGGTCGAGGTCGGTGAGCGTCTCGTCGCCGACCACGGTCACGCGGTGGCGGGCCGCGGCGTCGCGCACGCCCGCCCGCTCCTCGGGCGTGAGGGTGTAGGCGGTCGGGTTGTGGAAGTCGGGCACGAGGTAGACGAGCCGCGGCGCGACCTGGCGCAGCGTGGAGTCGAACAGGTCGACGTCGAACCCCGGCGCGTCGTGGTCGTCGCTGCCCCGCGCCCCGTGGCCTCCCCGGCCTACGGGGACGGGCACCAGCCGCGCGCCCGCCCGTCGCAGCGACTCCATCGCGTGGTAGTACGTGGGCGACTGCACGACGGCGCGGTCACCTGCCCCGAGGAGGGTGTCGGCGAGCGTGGTGATGGCGTGCTGGGCGCCCGTGGTGACGAGCACCTCGTCGGGCGTGGTGGGCGTGCCGCGGCGTGTGTGGTGGTCGGCGAGGGCCTCGCGGAGGACGCCGAGGCCGTACGGCTCGTAGCCGCCGCCGGACAGGTACTCGGGCAGCCGCTCCAGCGCGCGCGAGTAGGCGGCGTGCAGGCCGCTCGGCGCGGCGGAGGTCGCCTGCGACAGGTCGGCGAGGTCGATCGGCGCGGTGCGCGGCGCGGGCCCGGGCGGGGCGTCGCCGCCGGCCGCGCGGTCCGCGGGCCGGCGCGCGCTCGGGCGGGGGAGCACGACGACGGTGCCCGAGCCGGTGCGCGAGCGCGCGAACCCGAGCTCGCGCAGGCGCCCGTACGCGGCGGCGGTCGTGGTGCGCGAGACGCCGAGAGCGACGGCGAGGTCGCGCTCGGACGGCAGGCGCGTGTGCGGCGCGAGGGTTCCCGCGAGGACGGCGGCCCGCAGCGCGTCGGCGAGGGCGGTGTACGCGGGGCCGCCCGCGTGCCACCGGCCGAGCAGCCGCGCGGCAGCAGCGGGGGACAGGTGGCGGTGGACGTCGACCGTCCCGGCCGGGGCAAGGCTCATGGGGCCACTCTCTCGCGATTGGCTATGGATGTCGATGCCACTCGGCGGTCAGGATGACACCCATGAGCCCCACCCGCCGCACCGTCCAGCTCCTCCTCGGCCTGCTCGGCTACGCGCTGTCCATGGCGCTGCTGATCCACGCGGGCCAGGGCGGGATGCCGTGGGACGTGCTGCACCAGGGCGTCGTCCGCCGCACGGGGCTCCCGTTCGGCGTCGTCGTCGGGTCGCTGAGCGTGCTGGCCCTGCTGGCCTGGATCCCGCTCCGGCAGCGGCCCGGGATCGGCACGGTCGCGAACGTCGTCGTCATCACGCTGACGATCGACCCGGCCATTGCGCTCGTCACGCGCCTCGTGCCCGACCCGGGCGTCGCCGCGAGCGTGGCCCTGGCCGTCGGGGGCATCGTGCTCAACGGCCTCGCGACGGCGGCCTACCTGGGCGTGCGGCTCGGCCCGGGACCCCGCGACGGACTCATGACCGGCCTGGTGGCGCGCACCGGCTGGTCGGTCCGGCTCGTGAGGACCCTCCTCGAGGTCGTCGTTGTGACGCTGGGCTGGGCGCTCGGCGGCACGCTCGGCTGGGCGACGGTCGCCTACGCGCTCGCCGTCGGGCCGATCGTCCAGCTCACGGCGCGCTGGTTCGCGCCGCGCGGGCTCGTCGCCGCCGCGGCCTCCGAGGCGGCGACGGACATCGTGGCGGCGTCGGACGGCGAGCCCGCGTCGGACGTCGAGACCGCGTCGCGGGAGCCCGTCCCCGCGACCGCAGGCCCCCGGCCGGACGAGGGAGGCATGCCCGCGTCCGGCCGGTGAGGAGACGACGACGGCCCCGGCGTGCTGCCGGGGCCGTCGTCGCGTGCGGTGGCGTGCGTCAGGCGACGCGGCCCTGCGGGGCGTTCTCCGCCGTCTTGCCCGGGTCGCGCTCGACGGCGCCCCCGAGGATCTCGTCGATCCGGGCCATGAGCTCGGCCGGGATCGTCACGCCTGACGCCTTGACGTTCTCCGCGACCTGCTCGGGGCGCGACGCCCCGACGAGCGCCGCGGCGACGTTGTCGTTCTGCAGCACCCACGCGATCGCGAGCTGCGCCATGCTCAGGCCCAGCTCGTCGGCGACGGGCCGGAGGTTCTGCACGCGCGTGAGCACGTCGTCGGTGAGAAAGCGCTGGATCATGCGCGCGCCGCCCTTGTCGTCGGTCGCGCGCGACCCTGCCGGCAGCGGCTTGCCGGGGAGGTACTTGCCGGACAGCACGCCCTGCGCCATGGGCGACCAGACGATCTGCGAGAGCCCGAGCTCGCGCGACGTCGGCACGACCTCGTCCTCGATGACGCGCCAGAGCATGGAGTACTGCGGCTGGGAGGAGATGAGCTGGAACCCGAGGTCCTGCGCGAGCGCGTGGCCCGCGCGGATCTGGTCCGCCGTCCACTCGGAGACGCCGATGTACAGGGCCTTGCCCTGGCGCACGATGTCGGCGAACGCCTGCATCGTCTCCTCGAGCGGCGTCTCGGTGTCGTACCGGTGCGCCTGGTAGAGGTCGACGTAGTCGGTGCCGAGCCGCTTGAGGGAGCCGTTGATCGACTCCATGACGTGCTTGCGCGACAGGCCGGTGTCGTTGGGGCCGCCGGGGCCGGTCGGCCAGTAGACCTTCGTGAAGATCTCGAGCGACTCGCGTCGCTGGCCCTTGAGGGCGTCGCCGAGCACCTGCTCGGCCTTCGTGTTGGCGTAGACGTCCGCGGTGTCGAACGTCGAGATGCCGGCGTCGAGGGCTGCGTGCACGCACGCCGTCGCGACGTCGTTCTCGACCTGGGAGCCGTGGGTGAGCCAGTTGCCGTAGGTGATCTCGGAGATCTTGAGACCAGAGTTGCCGAGGTAGCGGTAGGTGGGCATGGACCCAACCTAGCCGCGGGCCCGGCCGCTCGCGGGGCCGGGCGCCGTCGTCACTCGGGGTAGACGCCGTGCTTCTTGTGCGTCGGCTTGGGCAGCCGCGCGCGGCGGAGCTGGAACGCCCGCATGACCGCGTACATGACCGTGCCCTTGGGGATGTCGCCGAACTTCGCGAGGAGGCGCTTGCGCAGGCGCCGCCACATGATGAAGCCGTCGACGACGGTGAGCAGGACGATGACGTACAGCGTCATGACCGTGAGGAACGCGAGCTCCTGGTTCCGCGCCGTGAGGAACGAGAACACGATGAAGACGAGGGCGACGGGCAGGAAGAACTCACCGAGGTTCCAGCGGGCGTCGACGTACTCGCGCACGTAGCGCTTGACCGGGCCCTTGTCGCGCGGCGGCAGGTAGCGCTCGTCGCCGGTCTGCATGGCCTGGTACTGACGGTCACGCATCTCGCGCTGCTTCTCCCGCGCGGACTTCGCGGCGGCGCGGCGGTCGTTCGGCACGAGGGGACGCTTGTTCGCGGCCTCGGCGACCTTGCGCTTAGGGGTCGGGCGGCCCTTGCCGGCGCGCTCGATCTCGGCCGCCTCCTCGACGGGGTCGGGGGCGGCGGGGGTCGCGGCGGCCTTGTTGCGGGAGAACACCCCTCCAGGGTAGTCGAGCCGACGGGGTGCCTGGACGCGGGTCCGGGGCCGCGCGGTGTCGTACCGTGCTGGTCGTGACGAACTCACCCGAACCCACCGCCCCCGCGCCCGGCACCGCCCTCGCGACCACGCTCCGCGAGACCGTCGCCCGGCTCTTCCCGGCGCTGCGCGCCGACCTGGAGTCGCTCGTGCGCGTGCCGAGCGTCTCGAACGCCGCGTTCGACCAGGCGCACGTCGCCGCCAGCGCCGACGCCGTGGCCGCGCTCCTGCGCGACGCCGGCCTGCCCGAGGTCCAGGTGCTGCGCGCCCGGGCCGAGGACGGCACCGAGGGCGCGCCCGCCGTCGTCGCGCGCCGCCCGGCGCCCGACGGCGCCCCGACCGTCCTGCTGTACGCGCACCACGACGTCCAGCCCCCGGGCGACGCCGGCACGTGGGAGACCGACCCGTTCGAGCCGACCGAGAGCGACGGCCGCCTCTACGGCCGCGGCGCGGCCGACGACAAGGCGGGCGTCGTGGCCCACCTCGGTGCGCTGCGTGCCCTCCTGGAGATCGGCGAACTCCCCGTCGGGGTGACGGTGTTCGTCGAGGGCGAGGAGGAGATCGGCTCGCCGACGTTCCTGCCGTTCCTCACGCAGCACCGCGACCTGCTCGCGGCCGACGTCATCGTCGTCGCCGACTCCTCGAACTGGAAGATCGGCGTCCCCGCGCTCACGACGTCGCTGCGCGGGCTCGTGGACTGCGAGGTCGAGGTCGCGGTGCTCGACCACGCGGTGCACTCGGGCATGTTCGGCGGCCCCGTGCTCGACGCCGTGACGCTGCTCGCGCGGCTGATCACGACCCTGCACGACGAAGCGGGCAACGTCGCGGTGCCCGGGCTCGCCACCGCGGACG
The DNA here is from genome assembly GCF_900155925.1 of Cellulosimicrobium funkei. Taxonomy (NCBI): domain Bacteria; kingdom Bacillati; phylum Actinomycetota; class Actinomycetes; order Micrococcales; family Promicromonosporaceae; genus Cellulosimicrobium; species Cellulosimicrobium funkei. Next base: position 11,252 of record NZ_FTMI01000005.1, on the reverse strand, counting down.
AGCCGACCGTGGACTACGCCGAGGCCGACTTCCGCGCCGACTCCTCGCTCCTCGACGGCACCGTCCTCGCGGGGGAGGGCAGCATCGCCGGGCGGCTGTGGACCAAGCCGGCGATCGCCGTGATCGGGCTCGACGCGCCGAGCGTCGCGCACGCGTCGAACACCCTCACGCCCCGCGCGACCGCGAAGCTCTCGGTGCGGCTCGCGCCCGGCCAGGACCCGGCGGCCGCGTTGGCGGCGCTGCGCACGCACCTCGAGTCGCACGCGCCGTTCGGCGCGCGCGTGACCGTGCGCGACGGCGAGCAGGGCAAGCCGTTCCTCGCCCCGGCGGACTCCGAGGCGATGCGGGCCGCGCGGTGGGCGTTCGCGACGTCGTGGGGCACGGACCCCGTCGACATCGGCATCGGCGGGTCGATCCCGTTCATCGCCGACCTGCTCGAGGTCTTCCCCGACGCGGCGATCCTCGTCACGGGCGTCGAGGACCCGGACTCGCGCGCGCACGGCGCGAACGAGTCGGTCCACCTCGGCGAGCTGGAGAAGGTCGTGCTCGCCGAGGCGCTCCTGCTCGCCCGGCTCGGCGGCGCGGTCGCCTGACCCGCGACCGCCCGGTCCGCACGCGGCGGCGCTCCCCGGTCGGCCGGGGAGCGCCGCCGTGCGGCGTCAGGCGTCAGGCACGGTGCGCGACGTCGACCGCCCGGGCCCACCGCGCGACGTCGTCCGGGAGCTCGGGGGAGGTGACGTCGCCGCCCAGGAGCCCGACGACGTCGGGCGCGGCGATCCGGTCGCCGGACCCGCGCGCGAGGAAGCGCCCGGCGACGAGCCCGCGCGCGCAGAGGTCACCGCGGCGTGTGAACACCTGCTCGAGGTACACGACGCGCTCGTCCCACCCGAGCACGCGCGTCGTGATCTCGAAGCGGTCCCCGAGCTGCAGGGAGCGGCGGTACTTCATGGTCGACGCCGCGACGACGGGGTACCAGCCCTTGTCCTTGAGCAGGGGGAACCCGCCGAGGTCGGCGATGAAGTTGCTGCGCGCGACGTCCATCATCTGCAGGTACACGCCGTTGTTCACGTGCAGGTAGAAGTCGAGGTCGCCCGGACGCACGCGCATGCGCGTGACGGACGGCTCGAGGACGCCGCGGCCCGGCACGGCCTTGCGCGGCATCGTGCTGGCGACGAGGAGCTGGATCTGGCGGGTCACCGGGGCAGGCTACTACCCCGCACCAGCGGTATCGGGTATCTGTCGTCGACGGCGGGCGATCCCCCTCCAGGTCGGTGTGCGAGGATGCGCGCCGTGACGACGACGAGCCCCGCCCCTCGCCCCACCGCCACCGCCGACACCGGGTCGCCCGCCCCGCACCCGTGGCAGGTCCGCGCGTTCCGTGCGGTCGCGATCGCCGAGGCGTTCTCCTGGGCCGGCCTGCTCGTCGGCATGTACCTCAAGTGGGTCGCCGGGACGACCGAGCGCGGCGTGGAGATCTTCGGGCCCGTCCACGGCGGGCTCGTGCTCGTGTACGTCGCGCTCGCCGTGCTCGTCGCCGTGCGCGTCCGCTGGTCGCTCTGGACGACCTTCCTCGCGCTCGCCGCGACCGTCCCGCCGTTCTGCACCGTCCTCTTCGACGTGTGGGCGCACCGCACCGGCCGCTACGCGCGCCGCTGACCGCTCGGGTCGGCTGACCCCAGGCCCGCCGACCGCTCGGCCCGATCAGACCGGCGGGTCGGGGTCGTACTGGATCCCGCGCCGCACGGCGCGTGCGACGTCGGCGCTCTCCAGGCGCGCGACGAGGTGCAGCGCCATGTCGATCCCCGCGGACACCCCGGCGGAGGTGACCACGTCGCCGTCGTCGACGTAGCGCGCCTCCGTGTCGACCACGACGCTCGGGTCGATCCGCGCGAGCTCGTCGTAGTGCGCCCAGTGCGTCGTCGCGGGCCGGCCCCCGAGCAGCCCCGCCGCGGCGAGGACGAGCGAGCCCGTGCAGACGCTCGCGATCACCGGGGTGCGCGCCCGCATCGCGCGCAGCCACTCGAGGTGCACGCGGTCGCCGAGCAGCGGGCGCGTCCCGCGACCGCCGGGGTACACGAGCAGGTGGAGGGGGCCGACGTCGTCCGCCGAGCGGTCGGGGAGCAGGCGGAGGCCCTTCGCGAGCCGCACGCCGCCGCCGTCCCACGAGAACGTCGACACCTGGGGCTTGAGCACCGAGTGCTCGGCCCAGGCCGACAGCACCTCGAACGGCCCGGCGACGTCGAGCTCCTCGGCCTCGTCGAAGACGAAGATGCCGACGTTCGTCCCGTTGCCCGTTCCCATGGCCACCTCCGCGCGCCCTCGCGTCCCGAGGGCCTCGACCGCTCCTGCCCGCGCGCCTAGAGGCCGGGCAGGGCGAGCATCTGGTCGAGCGCGACGCGCGCCCAGTGCGCGTCGTCGGCGTCCACGACGATCCGGTTCACCACGCGACCGGCGACGAGCGACTCCATCGCCCACACGAGGTGCGGCAGGTCGATCCGGTTCATCGTCGAGCAGAAGCACACCGTCGAGTCGAGGTAGTGCACCTGCTTGTCCGGGTGCGCCCGCGCGACGCGGCGCACGAGGTTGAGCTCGGTCCCGATCGCCCACGCCGAGCCCGGCTCGGCGGCGTCGAGCATCTTGATGATGTACTCCGTCGACCCGACGAAGTCCGCCGCCGTGACGACCTCGTGCTTGCACTCGGGGTGCACCAGCACGTTGACGTCCGGGACGGCCGCACGGACGTCCTCGACGTTCTTCGCCGAGAACCGCCCGTGGACCGAGCAGTGCCCGCGCCACAGGATCATGCGCGCGTCGCGCAGCTCGGCGTCGGTGAGACCGCCGTTCGGCTTGCGCGGGTCGAACACGACGCAGTCGTCGAGCGACATCGCGAGCTTCAGCACCGCGGTGTTGCGGCCCAGGTGCTGGTCGGGGAGGAACAGGACCTTGCCCGTGCCGTCCACGCCGCCCACCTGGTCGAACGCCCAGCGCAGCGCGACCTCCGCGTTCGACGACGTGCACACCGTGCCGCCGTGGCGCCCCGTGAAGGCCTTGATCGCGGCCGAGGAGTTCATGTAGGTCACGGGGATCGTCGAGTCGGCGATGCCGACCTCCTGCAGCACGTCCCACGCGTCCTCGACCTGGTCGATGGCGGCCATGTCCGCCATCGAGCAACCCGCTGCGAGGTCCGGCAGCACGACCTGCTGCGCGTCGGACGTGAGGATGTCCGCGCTCTCGGCCATGAAGTGCACGCCGCAGAAGAGGATGAACTCCGCCTCGGGGCGGGCGGCCGCCTCGCGCGCGAGCTTGAAGGAGTCGCCCGTGACGTCGGCGAAGTCGATGACCTCGTCGCGCTGGTAGTGGTGGCCCAGGACGAACGCCCGCTCGCCCAGCGCGGCGCGCGCGACCCGGGCGCGCTCGACGAGGTCGGGGTCGCTCGGCGCGGGCAGGTCGCCCACGCACTCGACGCCGCGCTCGGACGCGAGGTCCCGGCCCTGCCCCAGCAGGAGCAGGGCGGACGGGTTGGGCTCGACGAAACCGCCCGGGCGTGCGGTGCTCGGACCGCCCACGGACGACAACAAGGTGTTCCCGGTGCTCACGGGACCATCGTCGCACAGCGCCGCGGAGACGGAGAGGGTCCTCTCACCGCGGATCGGCGCGCCCGGGCACGACCCGCCGGGCCGCGCCCGGGCTGGCACAATCCGGGCATGCGCGTGCTGCTCACCGGGTCCGCCGTCCCGCCCCCGCCCGACGGCGCGTGGCCGGGCCGCGACGTCGTGCCAGCTGCCGCCGGACCGAGCCTCGCCGACGTCGCCTCGTGGTGGTCCGCGCACGGCGCCGTGGACACCGTGCCCCTCGCGGCCTCGGGGCCCGCGTTCCTCGACGCCCTCGCTCCCGTCGCGCCCGAGGTCCTCGCGGGCGTCGTGCCGGGCCCGGGCGGCGCGGAGGTCCCGGTCGCCGTCCGACGGCGCGCGTCCTCGCCGCACGAGGGTGTGCAGGCCCGGACCGTCGTCGTCGACGCGTCCCAGGTCCCGGCCACCGGGGAGGCCGTCGTCGTCGATGCCGACGGGACGCCGACGACGGTGCCCGCCCGCTCGTCGACCGCCGTCGGGCACCTGCTCGCGCTCGCGGTCGACGCCGCTCGGGCGGGGTCGGATCCCGGCCGGGTCGTCCTCGCGACCGGGGGCAGCACGAGCCACGACGCGGGCTTCGGGGCGCTCCTCGCGCTCGCGGGCGAGCCGTCGGCGTCCGAGGTGGCGCCCGCCCGGCTGGCGGACGTCGTGCGCGCCGCGCGCGCCGCGCTGGGCGGCACGCACCTCGTGGCGGCCGTCGCGTCCGACGTCCCGCTCCTCGGTCTGCACGGCGCGAGCGCGACCCTCGACGCGCGCGGTGTCGACCCGCTGGTGGCCCAGCACCTCGAGCGCGCGCTCGGCGCGGTCGCGCACGACGTCGCCGCCGCCGCCGACCGCGCGGACGCGGCCGGGCCGGGGGAGCACGGGATCGTCGGGCGCGACCTGCTCGCGGGCGCGACGGCGGGCCGCCGCCTCGCCGCGCTGCCGGGGGCGGGCAGCGGGGGAGGGCTGGGCTTCGCCGTCGCGGCGCTGGGCGGCAGGCTCGTGCCCGCGCTCCGGGTCGTGGCGGACGACGTCGGGCTCGACGCGCGGCTCGCGGACGCGGACGTCGTCGTGGTGCTCGCCGACGAGCTCGGCGCGCACGAGCTCGGCGAGGGGACCGTCCGCGAGGTGGCCGGCCGGGCGGCGCGGCACGCGCTCCCGGTGGTCGTCGTCGCGCGCGCGGTCGTCGCGGGCCGTCGCGAGCAGGCGGCCGCGGGGCTCAGCGGTGCGTACGCGTGGGGCGACGGCGACCCGCGCGACCTCGTGGAGCGCGTCGCGCGCACGTGGTCGCGCGGCTGAGGCGCGCGTCGGCCGAGGTCGACGGCGCCACCCGTGCGGCTCCTCCGTCGTCGTCCTTGCACCCCGTGCGGCGAGGCCCGTTCGACCTTCCTGCCGCGCGGGGTCGTAGACTCGGGAACACCACCGGCACGTGTGGTGTTGAGGACCTGACGGGATCTCTCTCGAGAGATCCGAGAAGCCGGCCACCACCGGGGCAGCACTGCCCCCGACAGCGCGGAGACGAGATGAGCGAGACCACCGACATTGCCACGCACGGCGTCAACCTGACCGACGAGGCCGCGGACAAGGTCCGCACGCTCCTCGAGCAGGAGGGTCGCGACGACCTGCGCCTGCGCGTCGCGGTGCAGCCCGGCGGCTGCTCCGGCCTGATCTACCAGCTCTACTTCGACGAGCGCGTGCTCGACGGCGACGCGCTGCGCGACTACGACGGCGTCGAGGTCGTGGTCGACAAGATGAGCGTCCCCTACCTCGAGGGCGCGACGATCGACTTCGCCGACACGATCGAGAAGCAGGGCTTCACGATCGACAACCCCAACGCGGGCAGCGCCTGCGCCTGCGGCGGCTCCTTCAGCTGAGCCGTCCGGCGTGCCGCGCGCACGCCACCGGACCGCACGAGCCCGGTCACCCGTCCGCGGGTGGCCGGGCTCGCGTCGTCCGCGGGTCGTGCCGCCCTGCCGCGCTCGCGGCGGGGTCAGCCGCCGATCTCGACGGTGATCGCCCAGGCCTCGGCCTCTCCCTGACCGGGGAGCCGTTCCTCGCCCACGACCGCGTGCCCGCGCATCCGCGCCCACGCGGGGACGTCGAGGCGGGCGGCCGGGTCGGTCGACCACACGGTGAGCCGGGCGCCCGGCGCGAGGTCGCGCGCTGCCGCCGCGAGCCGGATCACGGGGAGCGGGCAGCGCAGCCCGCGCGCGTCGACCACGTCGCCCGCGTCGCCGGACGCGCCGGACGCCGGCAAGGGCGGGGGAGCGCCGGTCACAGGCCCTGCACCCCCAGCGCCGCGCGCACGCGGGCGACGGCGTCCGGCAGGGCGGCGAGCAGCCGTTCGACGTCGTCCTCCGTCGTCGAGCGGTCCAGGGCGACGCGCACGTTGCCGTGCGTGAGCACGCCCATCGCCGCGAGGACGTGCGAGGGCTCGAGCGAGCTCGACGTGCACGCCGACCCGGAGCCGACGGCGATGCCCTCGCGGTCCAGGTCGGTGAGCAGCGCCTCGCCGTCCACGTAGAGGAAGGAGAAGGTCGCGACGTGGGGGAGCCGGTCGACCGGGTCGCCGACCACCTCGACGTCGGGGATCTGCGCGACCCGTGCCCGCACGCGGTCGACGAGCGCCCGACGCCGCGCGTCCTGCGCGTCCCGGTCGGCCAGCACCGCCTGCAGCGACACGGCCGCGGCGAACGCCGCCGGGACGGACACCCCGCCGGGTGCCCACGGGTCCGCGTCCTCCGGGAACGGGCTGCGCCGTCGGACGCGGGAACGCACCGCGAGGACACCGATGCCCGGACCGCCGCCCCAGTCCGCCGGGTCGGCGGCGAGCGCGTCCCAGGTCTCGGGGACGACGTCGTGCCCGAGCGTGGCCCCCGCGTCCACGAGCAGCGGGACCCCCGCCCCCCGCGCCGCCTCGTGCACGGCCGCGACCGGCTGCCGCGTCCCCACCTCGCCGTTGGCGGCCTGGAGCGCGGCGAGCGCCACGCCCGGGCGGCCGACGGCGTCGGTCATCTCCGCGGCGTCGACGCGGCCGGACCTGTCCACCCCGACGACCTCCCGCTCCAGGCCACCGTGCTCGGCGGCGTGCAGGACGGCGGCACGCTCGACGGCGCCGACGACGACCCGTCGCCCCGCGCGGTGACGCGCACCGGCGAGCGCGGCGACGGCCGTGTGGAGGGACGCGGTGTGGTTCGCGGTGAAGACGACCTCCTCCGTGCGCGCGCCCAGCGCGGCGGCGACGGCTTCGCGGGCGCCGTCGAGCAGGGCCGCGGCACGCCTGCCCTCGGCGTGGAGGCGTCGGGGGTCGGCCCAGCCGTCGTCGAGCGCGCGGTCGAAGGCCTCGCGCGCGAGCGGGTGCCAGGGGGCGCGCCCCCCGTTGTCGAGAAGGACCCGGCGATCGGGGGTGGTGTGTGTCACATGGCCTCCAGGGCGCGGGCGGGGCCGTCGCGGAGCGGGGGACGGCCGGGCTGAGACGGCCCGAGCGGGCGCAGGGCGCCGGTCGAGGTCCGGCGCACGGCGTCGGATCGTTGCGCTCGCGCGCCCCGCGACGAGGTGCCTCCGGGAGTCCGAAGGTCCCACCGGCACGCTACCGTGCTGCCCGGTGGGCCGACGGTGTGGCAAGGATCTGACAGACTCGGGACGGGTGTGCCGAACCCACCCCTGACCGGCCACGACGTGTGCCGCATCTCGCCCGTCCGCAGCGCGTTCCGGGCCACGAAGGGCGGAATCCCGCGCTAGGCTTCGTGTGTCGAGGACGAAGGTCCTGTGCTGGGCTCGTAAAGACGGGCACGGGCAGGACGTGACGTGAAAGGCCCCCCTTGCACTCGCAACCCCCTAGCCGCACACGGCGCACCATCCTGCGGGCGACGGCCCTCGCCGTCGCCGTCGCCGCGGTGGCGTCCGGCTGCGCCACCGACACCGTCCAGCGCGGGTTCCTGCCCGGTTACGAGGACGGGGAGGTGACCAACCAGACCGCCCGGATCACGTCGCTGTGGACCGGCTCCTGGATCGCGGCCCTCATCGTCGGCGTGATCACGTGGGGCCTGATGCTGTGGTGCGTCGCCGCGTACCGCAAGCGCAAGGACGACCACCAGCTCCCCGTGCAGACGCGCTACCACCTGCCGCTCGAGATCATGTACACGGCCGTGCCGATCCTCATGGTCCTCGTCCTCTTCTTCTACACGGACCGCGACATGAGCGCGATCGTGGACAAGGACGTCGAGTCCGACCTCACGGTCCAGGTCATCGGCAAGCAGTGGAGCTGGGACTTCAACTACGTGGACGACGACGTCTACGAGACGGGCCAGCACCTGGCGGACGTCGGCGACACCATGACCGACGACGCGACGATCGACGGTGCCCCGGGCACGGCGGCGGCGCTGCCGACGCTCTACCTGCCCGTCGGTGAGTCGGTGCGGTTCGAGCTGCAGTCGCGCGACGTCATCCACTCCTTCTGGATCCCCGCGTTCCTCTACAAGCTCGACATGATCCCGCACCGGACGAACGAGTTCGTGGTCACCCCGGAGCGCGAGGGCGTCTACGCCGGCAAGTGCGCCGAGCTCTGCGGCGAGCACCACTCCGGCATGCTGTTCAACGTCGAGGTCGTCGACCGCGCGGAGTACGACGCGCAGATGGAGGCGCTCCGCGAGAAGGGCCAGGAGGGTCAGATCCCGGTGGAGGGCTTCAGCCGTCTCCAGGACCCGAACCCTGTCACCGCTACCACGGAGGGTGAGAACTGATGGTCGCGCAGGCCGAAGTCATCCCCGGTCTCGCGCCGCGGCGTCAGACCCTCGGGCGGACCGTGATCAAGTGGGTCACGTCCACCGACCACAAGACGATCGGGTACATGTACCTGATCACGTCGTTCATCTTCTTCTGCATCGGCGGCCTCATGGCCCTCGTGATCCGTGCGGAGCTCTTCGAGCCCGGCATCCAGATCGTGCAGAGCAAGGAGCAGTACAACCAGCTCTTCACGATGCACGGCACGATCATGCTGCTGCTGTTCGCGACCCCGCTCTTCGCCGGGTTCGCGAACGTGATCATGCCGCTGCAGATCGGTGCGCCGGACGTCGCGTTCCCGCGACTGAACATGTTCGCGTACTGGCTCTACCTCTTCGGTGGTCTCATCGCCTCGGCCGGCTTCTTCACGCCGCAGGGCGCCGCCTCGTTCGGGTGGTTCGCGTACGCGCCGTTGTCGAACACGACGTTCAGTCCAGGGCTCGGGGGAGACCTCTGGGTGTTCGGGCTCGCGCTCGCCGGCTTCGGCACGATCCTCGGTGCGGTCAACTTCATCACGACGATCATCACGATGCGCGCGCCCGGCATGACGATGTTCCGCATGCCGATCTTCACGTGGAACACGCTCATCACGAGCCTCCTCGTGCTCATGGCGTTCCCGCCCCTGGCCGCCGCGCTCTTCGCGCTCGGCGCCGACCGGCGCCTCGGTGCCCAGATCTTCAACCCCGAGAACGGGGGCGCCATCCTGTGGCAGCACCTGTTCTGGTTCTTCGGGCACCCTGAGGTCTACATCATCGCGCTGCCGTTCTTCGGCATCGTGTCCGAGATCTTCCCGGTGTTCGCCCGCAAGCCGATCTTCGGCTACAAGGGCCTCGTCTACGCGACGATCGCGATCGCTGCGTTGTCCGTCACCGTGTGGGCCCACCACATGTACGTGACCGGCGCGGTCCTCCTGCCGTTCTTCGCCTTCATGACGATGCTCATCGCCGTGCCGACCGGCGTGAAGTTCTTCAACTGGATCGGGACCCTCTGGCGAGGGAAGCTGACGTTCGAGACACCGATGCTGTGGTCGATCGGGTTCCTCGTGACCTTCCTCTTCGGCGGTCTCACGGGCGTCATCCTGTCCAGCCCGGCGCTCGACTTCCACCTGTCCGACTCGTACTTCGTGGTGGCGCACTTCCACTACGTCGTGTTCGGCACCGTGGTGTTCGCGATGTTCGCCGGCTTCTACTTCTGGTGGCCCAAGTTCACCGGGCGCATGCTCAACGAGCGCCTCGGCAAGGTCCACTTCTGGCTGCTCTTCATCGGCTTCCACATGACGTTCCTCATCCAGCACTGGCTGGGCGTCGAGGGCATGCCGCGCCGCTACGCGGACTACGCGCCGTCCGACGGCTTCACGTGGGAGAACCAGGTCTCGACGGTCGGGGCGTTCATCCTCGCCGCGTCGACGCTGCCGTTCCTCTGGAACGTCTACACGACCTGGCGCAACGCGCCCAAGGTCCAGGTCGACGACCCGTGGGGCTACGGCCGCTCGCTCGAGTGGGCCACGTCCTGCCCGCCGCCGCGGCACAACTTCACGTCGCTGCCGCGCATCCGCTCCGAGTCGCCCGCGTTCGACCTGCACCACCCCGAGGTCGCCGCGATGGACCACGCGGAGCCGAACCCCAACGTCCTGGAGAAGGTCTACGGGGAGGCCGACCGCCGCGGTGAGAAGAGCGTCGCGCTCGACCGCCTCGGCGACAAGCAGGCAGGCAGCGACTCGACGTCGACGATCATCATCGACGAGCCGCGCACGGGTGACACGGACGAGGAGGCCGGCAAGTGAAGGTCGAGTACAAGCTGTTCATCTTCCTGACGCCCTTCTTCGCGCTCATCGGCGTGGTGTACGGGTTCTGGAGCGGCTGGGAGCCCGTCGGCAGCGCCGCGCTCCTCCTGACCGCAGGTCTGTCGGGCATGATCGGGGCGTACCTGGCGCTCACCGCCAAGCGGATCGACGCGCGGCCCGAGGACGACCCGGACGGCCTCATCGAGCAGGGTGCTGGCGACCAGGGCGTGTACGCCCCGTGGAGCTGGTGGCCGCTCGCGATCGCAGGCTCGGCGGCGATCGTCTTCCTCGGCCTCGCGGTCGGCTGGTGGCTTGTCTACGTGGGTATCGCGCTCAGCGCGATCGCCCTCGTCGGCTGGGTCTTCGAGTTCTCCCGCGGCCAGCACGCGCACTGACGCACCGCTTCCGGACGGCCCGATCCCCTCACGGGGGTCGGGCCGTCCTGCTGTCTGCGCGGGGGCGTAGGGCGTTCGTTGCTGCGGGGACACGTCCGAGTGCCGGAGCCGCTCTCTGTGGCGCTCTGACGGCGTTCTAGCGTCCCAGGCCGGAATGGGGCGCCAACGCCTGGGCGGGAGCGCCCCCGTTCGGGCGGGAGCGCACACGCGCGGACGGGAGCGCCCTTGCGCGGGCGGGAGCACACACGCGCGGACGGGAGCGGACACGGCAGGGCAGGGCCGCAGGTTCGTAGGGCGGCCTCACGTCGAGCGGGGAAGCCGTCACGACGACGGCGACCCGGACGCGCCCCGGCTCGCTCGCTGAACGGCTGTGGCGTCTTCGTCCAGTGGTCCAGCGCGGGACGGTGCGTGGTCGCGGTGCGGGGCAGTGTGAGGGGCGGTGTGGGGCAGGCGACGGAGCGCGCCGGAACGTCGTGACGGCCGGAGACGCTGCCGGCGACGCCCCCCGGGGCCGACGCCATGACGCGGCACCTATTGGCGACCGCGGACTGACCGGGGTGGCCCTGGGCGGCCGCCGACAACGAGGTTGGTCCCGCTATCCACCGGATAGCGGGACCAACCTCGTTGTGGTGGGGGAGCGGGGTCGTGCTCGCCGACCGGGTGTCGTGCGGCGGGGTCGTC